>CAWEAB010000026.1:0-19590 GCA_963806745.1 uncultured Acidobacteriaceae bacterium | reverse complement strand
AGCCGGCTGCACGAAAGAGGGCAAACTCGTTGCTCTTGACGTGAAAGCGGATTTCAACACCGGCGCATATTCTTCCTGGGGGCCGACGGTGGCGGCGCGCGTCCCGGTGCATGCCTCGGTCCGTATTTTGTGCCGCACTATCGTGCCCTGACCCGCGCTGTACACACAAACCTTGTGCCGGCAGGCGCATTCCGTGGCTTCGGCGTTCCGCAGACTGCGGTCGCTCAGGAGCAGCTCTACGACGAACTCGCTGACCGCGCCGGTATCGATCGCCTTGAGTTCAGGATCTTAAATGCCCTGGACGGCGGTACCCCGACCGTGACCGGGCAAATTCTCGGCGCGGGTGTCGGCATTCGCGCCTGTCTTGAAGCGTTGCGTCCACGGTGGAAGAACGCGAGAGAAGCGGCCGCCGACTTTAACCACCATTCATCGGGACGCTGCGCCGCGGTGTCGGTGTTGCCGGAATGTGGTACGGCTGCGGGAACACTTCGCTGCCCAATCCCTCGACAGTCCGCATTGGCCTGAAGCGAGACGGCCGCATCGCTTTGCATCAGGGCGCCGTCGACATTGGGCAGGGATCGAACACCATCGTGACGCAAATCTGCGCCGACGCTTTGGGTGCTCCGATCGAGCACTTTGACTTACTCTCGGGAGACACGGCGATCACGCCAGACTGCGGCAAGACTTCGGCTTCACGGCAGACATTTGTCACGGGCAAGGCCGCACAGATGGCGGGAGATACAACTCCGCCGCGCGATTCTGAAGCTCGCCAGTGCCACCGAATCCGCGAGCATTCAGTTTGACGATGCCGGTGTTACAGTATGCAACGCGCACGAAACAAAACTGCTCGCGCTTAAAGACATGCCTGTCGATCAGTTTGGTTACGTCATCACCAGCGAGGCGACCTTTGACCCGCCCACCAGCCCGCTCGACGAGAACGGTCAGGGGAATCCCTACGCTGTTTATGGTTTTGGCGCGCACATGGCGGAAATTGAAGTCGACACGGAAATGGGTACGATTCGCGTCCTGAAAGTCACTGCGGTGCACGATGTCGGCCGCGCGATCAATCCCACATTGATTGAAGGCCAGATCGAAGGAGGCGTGGCGCAAGGACTGGGAATGGCTTTGATGGAAGAATTCTTCCCCGGCAAAGGCGAGAATCTGCACGACTATCTGATTCCTTCCGCAGGCGACATTCCTCCGATAGAGTCGATTCTGATCGAAGACCCGTCTCCCATAGGTCCTTTCGGCGCAAAGGGCATTGGCGAACAGGCTGTAATTCCGACGGCGCCCGCAATTCTGAATGCGTTGCACGATGCCGCAGGTATTCGGCTGAAAAAAGTTCCGGCCACTCCCGACAGGGTTCGCGCCGCTATTCTTGAGAAGCAAGGCCAGGACGGAGGCACGCGTGGCTGACGACGCCATCCGATGCGATGCCTGCCCAGTGCTGTGCTACATCAAGCCCGGCAGAACCGGCTCCTGCGACCGCTACGCCAACGCCGACGGCAAGCTGATCCGCATCGATCCCCATATCCTCCTCGAACGCGCTGTCGAACGCGGCGAAACGCTGGTTCCATTCCTCGAGAGAGCACGCGAGTGGGATGGCAATCCGCTGAATGGGGAGCAGACATTTGTCACCGCCATTGGTGCCGGCACGACCTATCCCGACTACAAGCCGGCTCCATTCATCATTTCGTCGGAGGTGTCCGGAGTCGATATGGTCACGGTCGTGACCGAAGGAATTTTCAGCTACTGCGGTGTCAAGCTAAAGATCGATACCGATCGGCATCTCGGCGCGGAATGCAGCACCGTCCGATCGCAGGGAGAGGCCATCGGCCACGTCACCACCAGCGAATACGGCTCGCAGATGATGTCGCTCGGCGGTGTGCGCCATCTGACCGGTGGCACACGTCAGGAAGGCACCGCGACGTGTGACGCCCTTCTAAGTCTCTGCAATGGAAATGCGGTCGAAGTAAAGGTTGATGAGGGCGCAACGATCGTCGTGCAGGCCAACCAGGCTCCTATTATCGACGGCGTGCAGGAAGAGCGCATGCGAGTCGGTTGCGGATCGGCCACCATCGGCATGTTTGCCAAGCAGTGGTTCGGCAAGGTCGATGAAGTGGTCGTCGTGGATGATCACATCACCGGGGTCTTATCCGAGCACCAGGCCGGCAAGCTGCTTGGAGTTCCTGAGACGGGCATTAAGATGAAGGGGCGCCGCTCTACGCCTGGCCGCTATTTTCGTGTCGCCGAGCCAGGAACCTCCTGGGGTGGAACGAACATCGACGACCCGCTGTCCATCCTCGCTCCGTTTGATCCCGAAGATCGCTCGCCCAGGACTTCGCCTTCTTATGGTCAGCACCACCGGTGAACACCACGCGTATTTCGAGCTCGACGAGGATCTGAGGCCGGTGGAAAGAAATCTGCCCGACGCAGTTGCACAATCCGTCCAGCGCATTCGCGAGAATTGCGAACCGGCTTTGTGCACGGTGCTGTTCATGGGCGGCGCGGGCGGATCACTTCGCGCCGGCGTGACGGAGAATCCCGTAAAGCTGACGCACTCGGTGCGGCAAAGCGCTCACCCGCGTGACCTGCGGCGGTGCCCCCGTCTATGTATGGCCTGGCGGAGGCATCACATTTATGGTGGACGTCAGTCGCGTGCCGGCGAATGCGTTCGGGTATGTGCCAACCCCGGCTCTGGTAGCACCGATCGAATTTTCCTTGAAATTGTCCGACTACTCCGCGCTCGGTGGCTACATGGATTCGGTGAAGCCTCTGCATTCCATCAAGCAAGACGACGAAGCCCGCCGCCATCTTTCCGCCCACGCAAAAAATCCCTGGCCGCTCGCTCCGGAGCGCGACGATAAATGAATTCACGAGCCCAAATCCGCATGCTCCCCGATGGTCGGCGTCTACATCTTCACGATGGCCCGATCGACGTGATCCTTGAGGCTTTCGGTGAACCGTGCGAAGTCGAACGAGCCTACAGCGCGGCGGGAGCGCGATTTGCAACCATCCTGGACGAACTCTGCTCCGAACTCAAGTTTCTTCGCGAGCCCGCGCACGTTAACAGCAAATTGCCGCAGGGTTCCGTTGCCCAAAGAATGCTGAATGCCGTTCGTCCTTTTTGCCGCGGAACGTTCATCACGCCAATGGCTGCCGTTGCGGGCGCGGTAGCAGAGGAATTACTACAGGAAATGACATCCGCAGCCACCTTGCGAAAGGCCTATGTAAATGACGGAGGCGATATCGCTCTCCACCTCGCCCCCGGCGAACGATTTGCAATCGGACTGGTCGAAATTCCAGAGAAGCCATCGCTGTTCGGAGCAACAACCATTCAGGCCGGAGACCCAATTCGCGGAATCGCGACCAGCGGATGGCGCGGCCGGAGCTTCTCTCTCGGAATTGCCGACTCTGTTACAGTTCTGGCGAGCCACGCTGCGCTGGCCGATGCCGCTGCGACCCTGATCGCCAACGCAGTCGACCTGCCCGGACATCCGGCAGTACATCGGGTTCGGGCCAGCGATCTCGCCCCCGACTCGGATCTGGGCACTCGTCTCGTGACGCGGCGTGTCGAGCGCCTGACACGGAATGAAGTTAAGGAAGCGCTCGATTCCGGGGTCGCTGCCGCCGACTCCTTTCAACGTAAGGGACTGATTCATTCCGCGGCCCTCACTTTGCAGGGAATAGTGCGAACCATGGAACCAGCCCCGCGGCTGCCGGTCGCCGAGAGTTCAGTTCTTGATAGGAGATCCGTTCATGCCTGAGGTTCAGGTCAGAAAGAAAGTCATGGTTGTGGAAGAGATTTTCCACGAGGGCGGCCCTCAAGCATCGGTGCCGCAACGCCGCGCCGCCGCTCTCTCAGTGATTCACAATCCCTACGCCGGCAGATATGTCGAGCAGATCGAGCCCTTCATGGATGACTTGAAGCCCCTGGGCATGGAAATGGCGCGCTCGCTCGTCGCAGCGCTGGGCGGCGATCCCAAAGTCATCGAAGGCTACGGCAAAGGCGCCATCGTGGGCTCGGCTGGCGAACTCGAGCATGGCGCGCTCTGGCATGTCCCGGGCGGCTACGCGATGCGCGAAGTTCTCGGAAATGCGAAGGCCATCGTGGCGTCCACGAAAAAAGTCGGCGGCCCGGGCACGCGTCTCGATGTTCCCATCACCCATGTCAACGCATCCTACGTTCGCAGCCATTTTGACGCGATGGAGCTTGGCATCAGCGACGCTCCGCGCGCCGACGAGATTCTGCTGGCGCTGGTCATGACAACCGGACCTCGCGTACATGCGCGCGTCGGCGGACTCAAAGCCTCCGAGATTAAGGGAGAGGACGGCCTGCGATGAAAGCCAAAATCCGAAAGATCGCAACGTTCGTCGAAGAGATCAGCACGGAGATGGGGCGCACGGTAACTCCTCCGGCACGCCGCGCCGCAGCGGTTGCCGTAATCGAAAATCCTTATTCCGGGCAATATGTGGAAGACCTCTCCGAGTTGATGTCGATTGGAGAGGAACTCGGCGAACTTCTCACGCAGCGTGCTGTGGCGGCGCTGGGAATTCCGGGCCCTTCCGCAGAGAGCTACGGCAAGGCCGCCGCCGTCGGAGAAAACGGGGAACTGGAACACGCGGCAGCGATTCTTCATCCAAAGCTCGGAACTCCAGTCCGGCGAGTGCTCGGCAAGGGCGCGGCGCTGATCCCATCGTCGAAAAAGCGAGGCGGCCTGGGTGTGGTTCTGGATATCCCACTCGGCCACAAAGATGCTGCTTTTGTACGCAGCCACTTCGACGGCATGGAAGTCCGCATCAGTGACGCTCCGCGCGCCAACGAGATCATGGTTGCGATCGCCGTAACCGACAGTGGACGTCCATTACCTCGCGTAGGAGGCCTGACCAAAGATCAAATTAAAGGAGAAGACGGACTCCGTTAGCGCAGCGGCGTTGCCAAAGGCCGAGATCAAAGCCTATAAGCTCTTCACCAACTCCGGCACACGAGTGGCGGGCGGCGTGTTGCGGCTGCGCTGAATGCTAACCGCGCCATCGGTAATCACCATCCCGATGCCCGGCAAGTCACCTTTCTGAATGCTGTCGAGCAGATCCTTCCCTGCCGAGTGTTGCGCTTTGTCCAGGAAGACAAACGAAGCTTCCCGGCCAACTGCGATCAATCCTCCCGCGAGGCTTCGTATCTTTGCCGTATTGCCAGTCGCCATGCAGATTGCCAACTCCGCCGGAATTCCGCCCAGCGACGCCAGCAAAGCGATCATCCGAACAATGCCCAGCGGCTGAGCACCCGACCCGGCCGGAGAATCCGTGCCCAGAATGACGCGGTCCAGTTGTTTCAGTTGCGCAGCAGTGCGTAGCGTGAGCAGCGCCGCCCGCTCATTGCCGTTGTGCACAATCTCCAACGCCCGCGTCGACTTCTCGCATAGCGCGGTGATCTGATCGTCGGGCAGCGCAGTGTGGCCTCCATTGATGTGGCCAATCACATCCGCATCGGTTTCGAGAACCATGTCCTTGTCAATCAAGCTCGACCCTGGAATTGACGGGCCGCCCGTGTGGATTGTGCTCTGAATGCCATATTTCCGGGCCCATCCCACCATCTGACGCGCGGTCTTTCCATCCTTCACGCTGCCGAGTCCAACCTCGCCCAGTATCTTTACGCCAGTCGCGGCGAGTTCCTCAAAGTCGCGTTCGACCATCCCCTGTTCCAGCACCGGAGCCCCCGCATGAATCTTCACTCCTCCCGGCCGAAATGCCTGGAATGCACGCTGCGCAAAAATCGCCATTGCCTTGAGCCCGACGATGTCTCTTGGGCGCCCGGGTGTGTGGACCTCTCCCGCAGAGATCATGGTCGTCACACCACCGTGAAGATAGCTGTCAATCCATCCCAACTGATTCTGTCGTGGCGTCCAGTCGCCGCAAACCGGATGCACATGACTGTCGATAAGCCCCGGTGCCAGAGCCGTTCCCTTGGCGTCGACCGTAACCGCCGCACCGCTAGTATCGACGTCCTTCTCCTTGCCCACCGCAATAATGCGGTCTCCCACCGCAACGACGGTATCGGCCTCAAGGATCGGTTGCGCGAGATCTCCGCTCAACAGAAGGCCCACATTTCGAACTACCAGCTTGTTTTGCGATGCCCCGTGCGGTGCTGCGTCGTGAGACATGATTCCTCTCAGGCCTGGATTCATTCAGAACTCAGTGGCCGTTAGTATACAAATCAATGAGCCGCGGGCAAGCGCTGTATGGCCAATCTTGACCAGGAACGCGACGAAACGAATGAATCTCGTCCACGAATGTGCTTGCAACCCGCATAAACACTAGCTAAAATCACCAACAGCAATCATTACCATGACTTAGCGGAAAAGGGTCATATTGAATCCCACCCTCTCCGCCATATTTTTTGGGCCGCTTTTGCACGAGTTTCAGAACTGAGGCTCCCGACCAGGCCAGATTCGAAGGGCATTGATGCTCACCACGACCCTCTCTCAGCAACGCCCCTCCCTCTCCCGCAGTCTAGAAGATAGAATCTGCGCCCTGCGCCATCTCGTCGGGAACACGCCTCTACTTGGCATTCAGTTCGAATGCGGGGGGCGCGATGGGGTCATTTTCGCCAAGTGCGAACAGTTCAATATGACTGGCAGCATCAAGGACCGCATGGCGCTGCACATCCTGAAGAAGGCCTACGCCGAGGGCGTGCTGCATCCCGGGGACAGGATTGTCGAAGCCACCAGCGGCAATACCGGCATCGCCTTCGCCGCCCTCGGACGGGCGCTCGGGCACCCGGTCACAATCTTCATGCCCGACTGGATGAGCCAGGAACGCAAGGACCTGATTCGATGCTACGGCGCGGAGATTGCCGAGGTCAGCAAGGAGCAAGGCGGCTTCCTCGCGAGCATTCGAATGGCGGAGGAATTTGCCGCCTGCCACCCGGGCACCTTCCTGCCGCGACAGTTTTCGAATGAGGCAAACAGCGAAGCGCACGAAACTACGACCGGCCCGGAGATCTGGGCGCAACTGGAAAGCGCCCACCTGCGACCCGATGCATTTGTCGCTGGCGTCGGGACTGGCGGAACGGTGATGGGCGTGGGCCGCTCGTTGCGTGCGCACCATCCCAAAATCAAAACTCATCCCGTCGAACCGGCGGAATCGCCGACCATTACCACCGGCCACAAAGTTGGCAAGCACCGCATCCAGGGCATCTCTGACGAGTTCATCCCCGCGCTGCTTGACCTTTCCGCGCTGGACCCGGTCATACCGATTTCCGATGGGGACTCGATCCTGATGGCCCAGAAACTGGCATCGCTCGGGCTGGCGGTCGGTATTTCGTCCGGATGTAATTTTCTGGCTGCACTGACCGTGCAGCAGGAACTGGGGCCTGACGCGATCGTTGTCACGGTCTTTCCCGATGACAACAAGAAGTACTTGAGCACCGATCTTACCCACGAAGAACCGGTCCGCGACCGTTACCTTGCGCCCGGGGTTAAGGTTTTGGGATTTACCAGTGTGCAGCGAGTTTGCGCGTTCTGTGAGGACCCGGTGGTTCTCGACTCCCCGCGGTAGAGCTGGCGAGGTTGCAATTGGGCCGAATTCTGTGACGGCGGGATATAGTAGTAGACAGAGATTTACCCGGTGTACCGCGGTTCGACCGCGCCCCGGACGTTCTGTGATGGAAGGTGCTTTTGAGCTATCAACCCGAAACCCCTTTTGACAGCCTCGAGAGCACGCACGAATACGTGGCTCTTCTCCTGGAAACGATTCGCGACGCGAAGGCCGAGTTGGCCGTCGACCTGAGCGAGAAGACTCCGCAACCGGAGCGCCGTCTGGAAGCGCTAAGGCTGGTCCAGTACAAACTGGAGAAGCTGGACGTTCATCTACAAGCGAGCCGACGCCTCTTGAACGATCTGCGAACCCTTCGACGCCTGCTGTTTGAAGAACGAGCCGTCCCGGTAGTCAAGCGAACCGGTACCGAAGGCTGACACAGGACGTTCGCCCCCTGGATGGTCGCGGGCCTCCGCAGCTAGACCGACAAAGACAACTGACCGATCGAATCGCCTCGTAGATCAACTACGCGCGCAACTTTTCCGCAAACTTCTTCTCGAGCTTGGCCAGCTTCGGGGAAATCACAAACATGCAGTAAGGCTGCCGCGAGTTTTCGTTGTAGTAGTTCTGGTGATAGCCTTCGGCGACATAGAACTTCGACGACGGTTCGACGGCGGTCACAATGGGCTCGGGGAATTCCTTCGCTGCCGTCATCTCGGCGATTACGTCCTCGGCAATACGCTGCTGCTCTTCATCCTCGTAAAAAATTACCGAGCGATACTGCTCGCCGGCGTCGTTTCCCTGGCGGTTGAGCGTGGTCGGATCGTGCACGGCGAAGAACACGTCAAGTAGTTCACGATAATTAATCTGGTCGGGATCAAAGGTGATACGAACGACTTCGACGTGACCGGTGTCGCCATCGCACACCTGGCGGTAGGTCGGATTATCGACATGGCCGCCCATGTAGCCGGACTCGACGTGGCTGACGCCATTCAGCCGTTGAAAGACAGCCTCAATGCACCAGAAACATCCGCCGCCAAAGGTTGCTGTTTGCTCTTTTGCCATGATGATTGGATGCGAAGAGGCTCCAGAAGTTCCGTCTACTGCATTTCGAGCGAAACCGCGTCGCCATCTCCATCATCGCGATCGCGATAATTGACCGCGACTTTCTTGTCCTTCCAGTCACAGGAGAATTTATCGGCGCCAATCAACACCAGTTGGTGGCTGTCCGAAATGTGTATCCTTAGGGACCTTGATCCTGAACTGATGATGATAACCGCATTGGGAGCGCCCGAGCAGTCAACCGAGACGAGTTGCCCCTTCAAGAACTGCAAAGGCCCTTGGGAAGGCAAAACGATGACCTCATCGCCTTCCCTGCCGGTGCCCGTGGTATTCGTGCTAATTCCCTGCATGCGGTCCGCGCTGACGATCTGGCCGTGAAATGTCTGCATCTGCTCTTTCATATTCACAGCTTGGGTTAGCGCTTGGCTAGATTGGGCCGCCACCTGAGCGTCTCCATTCTGGGACAAGTTGCGGAAGATCAGGATCGCCTCGTCGGGCTTTCTGTCCGCCATAAAGGCATTAGCAAGATTGAATAAGTAGTGTTGGTTTCGGGGAGACAGTTCCAGTGCCTTCTTTAGGGTGGCGATTCCCTTCTCCGGTTCCCCCGAAACAGCTTGGGTGAAACCAAGCAGCGAGTAGGCATCGGCGAGCTTCGGATCAAGCGCGATTGCCGTCTCCAGTTCTTTCTTTATAGTCGAAGAGGTTTGGGAGTCACGCACTCCTTCCCGTTCGATGAGCATGGCGTAGTAAAGATGGACGCGCGCATCTTTACTATCGAGTTCGGTCGCACGACGAAGGTAGTCTGTGGCTGGCTTGAAGTCATTGGACTGCAGGCAGACAAATCCTGCTCCCCGCAAAGCCGCAGTATTGTTGGGATCGGTCTTCAGAACATCCTGAAATTCGGCGAGTGCGCGGCCGCGGTAGTCGAGGCTGTGCGCGTGGATATCTGCCATGAGCGCACGTGCATCTGGTGCACTCACGGGAGTCACCGCAAACTGGGCCGGAACGATGCTGGGGGAGTGGGCACGGCGTAATACCAAGAACGTCCCGACATCAGATAATCCCGGAGCGCCTTGTCGAACTTGTCTGTAGTCATGCCCAGAGCCGCTTGCAGCGATTGGTCGACGCTCTTCTTCTGCACCTGCAATGAGTCGAAATAGATCGACAGCCTCGGAATGAGATGGTTATCGTAAAGATAGTGAACGACAAGGCTCGACTCGGCATAGAAGGTCGTTCTGTGGTCGCCTGATTCGTTATAAGTCTTCGAGTTGACCTGCACCCGCAAGAGGTCGGACACTTTCATCCACCCCATCTGCCTCAGTATTTCGTATGTTTCCTTCGGAATCTTGCCTACCCGCGCCTGCTTGCTATCGACTTCAATCGTAGAAAAGTATTCGGCGAACCCTTCTTCAAACCACGGATCTAACTCGATAGGAATGTTTCCGTTCATCAGCTGGTGTCCATATTCATGGAAGACAACGGACCATGGATCTTCTACGGACATATCGAGCATGATGAAGCTGCGATCCTGGCCTCCCTGAAACAGGCCCGCTACCTCAGTTGGCTTGCCGTTGAAAAGCGGTGCCACCTGACGCATCTCCTTTCCATTGCGAAACGCCACGATCTGGAGAGGAACGGACAGGTTCACATTCGCCTTAGTCATCAGCGAGCCAAAAACGGAGCGCATCTGCTCGAAGTGCAGCGCAACGTCACGGCCCCGTTTCTCTCCCGCGTCAGTAATGACTGAAAAGTTGGGCGAGCGCACTTCTACCCACAGTGCGTCGCCAGCAACGGCTTTGTCTGGAAGAAGAGTGAGAGTGGACACGACGACGAGATAAACAAATGCGAGGCAGATTCTTTGGAATCGCACGAGTGGCCCCCGAAACAAGGGGGATGTTACTACTGTTTCCAGCGAATGCCTAGATTTTTTGATCCATCCGACTTAGTAACACATACAGCGCAGCAGTCTGGCTCTCAGATACCCGTAGGTGGCTTACACCGACACCGTGAACGAAGTCTCGGTCCGCGTCACTGGCCGGTACAGCGTGTCGCGCTCGACCGGTTCACGCCCGGCTTCCTTAATCAGGCGAATGAGATCCTGCCGCCGCAGTCCCTGCGGAGTAGTGGCGCCGGCATCGTGATAGATCTTCTCTTCGACCACCGTCCCGTCGATATCATCGGCGCCGAAACGCAACGAAATCTGGGCGATCTTCGGCGTCATCATCTGCCAGTAGGATTTGATGTGCGGGAAGTTGTCGAGCACGAGACGGCTTACCGCGATCTGCTTGATGTCGAGCATGCCGGTGGTGGTTGGCAGATGTTCGAGCGGCGTGTTCGCGGGATGAAATGCCAGCGGAATGAACGTCTGAAAGCCGTGCGTCTCGTCCTGGAGCGCGCGCAACTTCATCAGATGATCGACGCGGTCTTCGTCGTTCTCGATGTGGCCATAGAGCATGGTCGCATTCGACTTAAGCCCGATTTCATGCGCCATGCGCGCGGTGTTCAGCCAGTCGTCGCCATCGATCTTGTGATCGCAAATAATGTGGCGCACGCGGTCGGAAAATATCTCCGCGCCGCCGCCGGGCAGCGAATCCACACCCGCTTCTTTCATCTTTTCGAGTGTTTCGCGAATCGTCAGCTTCGAGCGCTTGGCCAGGTAGGCGACCTCGACCATGGTGAAGGCCTTCATGTGGACTCGAGGAAAGCGTTCTTTTAGGCCGGAGACGAGGTCGAGGAAATACTGAAAGGGCAGATCGGGATGCAGGCCGCCGACGATGTGAAATTCGGTGATCGCCTCGGTATATCCCGAGGACGCGATCTGAAAGGCCTCTTCGAGCGCCATGGTGTAAGCGCCGGGCGCGTCTTTCTTGCGTCCAAAGGCGCACAAGCGGCACGCGGCCACGCAGACATTGGTCGGATTGATATGGCGATTGACGTTGAAGTAGGCGGTGTCGCCATGCATGCGCTCGCGCACCCAGTTCGCCAGCCAGCCGACGGCGAGGATGTCGCCGGTGCCATAGAGGGCCATGGCATCGCCTTCGCCCAACCGCTCTCCGGCCAACACCTTATCCTTTATAGGAACAAGGCGGCCGTCGTCAGTTTGAAAGGGATGCGTCCAAGACATTGATCTGATGATAGCGCAGCCAGCCTCGAGGAGGCCACCATTCACTGCGCCCCGGCGGCAAAACTGCTGACACCCTGTTTACGCTGCTCTGCCTCCCTGGGATAGTCACCGAGCCAGACATATTCCGGCTTGGTTTTCATCAACGAGAGCTTTGCGAGCATACACTTCCGGAAGGCCGGTAGCGAAGCTTTTTTGCTTGACGGCTTCGCGCGCTTCCGTGGCCGTCCGCTGTGTTTTTGCGAAGAATGCCTCCACCGTGTCGTCGTTCACGGGCGATATCCCAAGGTCGAGGCACACCTGGTCGCGCATCTTGAGGAATGCCTGCAACACGTCTGAAGATGTCGCGTCCGGCATGCAAACTCCCAGCGCCTTTGGGCGCCGTATCAGAGAACTGGTGGCCTGCGGCTTGTTGTTGGCAAATCCCAGCGTCCAGCCGTTCTGCAAACAAGACTCGAACCCGAAGCTCAATGTCATCGGAGGTTTACCTTTTGGAAAGAACTGCCGCACCGTCCCAAAGCAATGGTGCCGCGTATGCGCAAAGAGCCGGCAGAAATTAGGCGCTGACTGGGAAGAGTTGGACACCAGAGAAAAGTCCAGCAGCCGCGTGAAGCCCAGGGCTTCAAATTCGCGCGTGTACCGGTCGAGGGCTGCGAGGTCAAGCAAGGGAAATTGGGAAGTCGTTGCGGGTGGAAACGAAAACGACGTTGCCATATTCTTCAACACCCGGCCTTTTACCGTAAACAGCGTCAAGAGGACGTGCAGCCAGCCGCCGAACCTCCAAACAAGAAAGATAGCCAGCACGATAAGCCAGGTCCATTGCATTGGGGACTGATAGATTCCCTGCCGGCCGAAGCGCTGCTTGAGTTGGCCATACTCTTCCTTGGAAATCTCGCGCCACCCAGCACGATCAAAAAGAACTTGCCCGCTTGCCGGAAGTTTGCCGCCCGAGATCCGAAGGACTTTGATCCCAACGGAGAGCAGGTCAAAGCTTCCCGACCCGTTCCGGCCAAATGGAGTGCTCTCTGTGGTGAGGTCATATGAGCTGCCCGCGACCGTAATCGGCAGAGTTGCCTGGTTGCTACCGCCTCCGCCGTAGCCATTGAGAAACTTGTAGTGCCAACTGGCTGACTTGAACTGCTGCCGCGAAGACTTGCTCATGAGCGCATAGGCGTCGTCGGCATCCTCATCTTCGTCATCTGCGCTGAGCTGCGAACCACCCGCCGCTGGCGAGGTCTGTGGCTTAGGCTCCGCGGGCAGAGATTCGAATTGCGACCCATCCCAGCGGAACCCTTTTACCACGCGAGTGCCGTAGTCGGTCGCCGTCAACTGCAACTGGCCCGATGCCAGGCTCCAGGAGCCGGTGGTCGTCGTGCCTTCCGGCAGAGCAAATCTGGTCAGTTCGCCCGCAGAATTGAGATGAAAGGCAACTACATCCTGCTTGACGAAATCCATGAAGCCGCCGGCAAAGACAGAGAGATACCCGTACCGTGTTCCCGCCACCTTCTCCTGGAAGATGTTCTGCGCACGGCCCGTGGTGCTGAGGTTCAAGAATACAAAAGCATCCTGATCATTCCAGAAGACCAGCGCCTGCGGCATGGTTTGGCCGACCTCCTGCTTCTTCGGCCAAAACTTAAAGAGCGCGACCGCGACCAAGAGCAACAGCAGAACGGAGCCGACGACGACCGCCCGCGTGCGATTCATGAGTACTCTCCCCCGCCGAACGATAGCACCAGAAAAGACGCGGACACAGAGTACTTTGGTGAATCAGACGATCGATATAACGTGCGGCATGAAAGGCAAATGACGGCCGCCAGGGCGATCAGCAATAGCGTCGACATACCGTAACTTCCCGATCTACCTTTCGGATCAATTCGGCATCGTAGATGTGCTAACCGGCAGCGCACGTGCCGGGCACGGCCGAAATCGCGCCATTTCGCAGGAGATAGCTTATGAACAGAATTCAGGCGGCACTTTTTGGCGCTGTATTCCTATGCGCAACGCTTTGTTACGCTCAACCACCGCAGTCCGGCGAGACCACCCCACCCGAGACACAGGCTCCAACCCCAGCCCAGACTTCCCCGACTCCCAACCCCTCAAGCGAGGCAGCTCAGCCCAGCGCTCCATCCCGAATCGCGCCGGGGAGCGTGATTCCCGTGCAACTGACAAAGACGGTCGATGCCAAGAAGGCGAAAACTGGAGATGAAGTCGTAGCCAAGGTCACGCAAGACCTGAAGAATAACTCGGGAATGGTGATCGTGCCCAAAGACACCGAGGTGATCGGGCATGTAACCGAGGCGCAACGGCGGGACAAGCAGCAGAAGGAATCGGAACTCGCAATCGCGTTCGACAGGGCGGTCATAAACAAAGGCGAAACCATGCAGATGCCGATGTCGATCCAGGCAATCATCGCTCCACCCAATCAGAACTCAAATCAAAACACGCAAAGCTCACCGTCGGACTCCGGCAATCCCGGAGGGTCGATGCCGGCCGGATCGCCGGGTCAATCGGGAGCCGGCTCTCCCGGGGCGTCCAACGGTTCCATGGGAGCAGATGCGCCAATGCCGTCCGCGCCTGGGCCCGCGGAAAGCAGCCCTGCGCCCAACCCCAGGCCGCAGATCAACGGGAATACTCAAGGAGTAATTGGAATTTCAAATCTGACACTGGCAGCGAGTTCGAACGCTCAGCAAGGTTCGGTGGTCACTTCCGATAAGAACAATGTAAAGCTTGAAGGGGGAACCTTCATGCTGTTACGAGTGCACTAGCAGAAAGTCGAAAAACGGGGGAGACCTATCTTCGAATCAGCAGGTCTCCCGCCACGAACATGAAGAAGACTACCGAGATCACGCCGTTCATGGTGAAGAACGCTGCATTCAGCTTGCTTAAATCGTCATGGCGCACGAGTGAGTGCTCATAGGCCAGGAGCGCTGCAACTGCGGCTACGCCGAACATGGCTAGCTTTCCCAGACCGAAGGCGAGCACGAGCGCAACCAGCAAACCCAGCATTACGAGATGAAAAATGCGCGCCACCCAAAGCGCGCTGTGGATGCCAAGATGCCGCGGGATCGAATGCAGGCCGTAGTTGGAATCGAACTCGTGATCCTGGCAGGCATAGATCACATCAAAGCCACCGACCCAGAATGTCACGGCGGCAGTCAGCAACAAGATTCGCGGGTCGAGCGATCCTCGGACCGCAATCCACGCGGCCGCCGGCGCAATGCCGAGAGCGAATCCCAGCAACAAATGCGACCAGCGTGTGAAGCGCTTGGCGTAGGAATAGAAAAGGACGATCGCCAATGCGACGGGCGAAAGCCACAGGGTGAGGCGGTTCAACTGCGAGGCGGCCAGCACAAACAGTGCGCAGGCTATTAAAACGAAAGTGGTGACAAATCCCGGCGTCAGCACTCCCGCCGGCAACGCGCGAGTGGCTGTCCGAGGATTGGCCGCGTCAATCGAAGCGTCGGCCAGCCGGTTGAAGGCCATTGCAGCCGAGCGTGCCGAAACCATGGCCACTACGATCCAGCCAAGTTGACTCCAGGCCGGCAGGCCGCCCGCCGCCAGCATGGCTCCGCAGAGAGCAAACGGAAGGGCAAAAATCGAGTGCTCCCACTTGATCATCTCCAGCGTGACTTTCAGATTTTGGAGGATGCCCACGAGAATTATTGTAAAGCCCCAGACTACCGGCTACCAGCAATCGCCTTCTCTTTCTGTAAAGCGTCAATGCGCCGCATCAGCATCACTGCCCAGAAGAGTCCGAAGGCAAGAAATGCAAATCCAAAGATGAAAGACACGATCCAGTTCTGGACGACTCTTTCCCTTAGGAGCTGCTGAATTCCTTTGCCCAGCTCGATACCGCCCATGCACGCAAAGAAAACAGCACTAAATAACAACCTGCCTGGGGAATGCCTCTCAACGGCGCTTAAATCTATAGACATCGACACTGCTCCTCGTAACGCGGATATACTACCGCGGCGGGTTTCCTCCCACCAGCGGCACAAAGCGGCAGCCTTCCAACAAGCGCACCTCCGGCTTGCCGCTGATCTTGCGAATCAGTTGTAGTTCCTGACTCGTGGGCGAACCCACCGGAATGATGAGGCGGCCGCCTTCTTTGAGCTGCGCGAAGAGCGCGGGCGGAACTTCAGCCGTCGCGGCCGAAACAAGAATCGCGTCGAACGGAGCGTGCTCGCCCGATCCCATACTACCGTCGCCGACCTTGATCGTGACATTCCGAAATCCGAGTCGCGCCAGGGTGGCTTCCGCCGATGCGGCCAGCGAGGCATGGCGCTCGACTGAAAACACTTCCGAACAAAGCTCCGACAATAAAGCTGTTACATAGCCGGAGCCGGTGCCTACTTCGAGCACGCGATCCGGCGGACGAAGCAAGAGATGCTCCAGCATCGCGGCCACAATATAAGGCTGCGAAATCGTCTGCCCTTCGCCGATGGGCAGCGGATGATCTTCGTACGCATCCTGCTGGAGCGACTCCGGCACGAACTCGTGGCGCGGCACCGTGCTCATCGCGGCCAGCACGCGTGCATCACGGATGCCGCGCCCGGCAAGTTGCTCGCGCACCATCTGCTCACGCTGACGTTGAAAAACATTCTGCGAAAAAATCATGCGGCTAGCGTCCAGTGATCTGGTCGAATCGAAGCGGCAGCTCAGTAAGGACCGATGATGCCACCGATCTGACGAGCGGCCGGAGCCTTCCTCGCTTTTCTCTCCTGCTGCTCCATCATGTCGAGATACTTATAAGCCGAGCCGGTATTGAAGAGCACAACTTTGTCTTCAGGCCGAAGGAATCCGCTAGCCCGCAGTTTTTGATAGGCCACCAGCGAAGCCGCACCTTCAGGCGCCGCAAACACACCTTCGACGCTTGCCCAATGCCGCGTGGCCGCTAAAATCTCATCGTCGGTGGCGGCTACCGCTGTACCGCCGCTCTTCTTGATGATGTCGAGAATTAAGTAATCGCCGTACGCCTTCGGCACGCGCAGGCCCGCGGCAAAAGTCGAAGCGTCGGGCCACATCTCGCTGGCGCTCTTCCCTGCCTCCCACGCCTTCACGATGGGCGCGCAGCCGGCGGCCTGCACGGTAATCATCTTCGGACGAAAATTCTGCCGTTCGATGCCGAGCCACCCCAACTCCTCCATCTCCTCGAACGCCTTCCACATTCCGATCATGCCCACGCCGCCGCCTGTGGGATAGATAATCGCGTCGGGCAGTTTCCATTCAAGTTGCTCGGCAACTTCGTAGCCCATCGTCTTTTTGCCTTCGACGCGAAATGGCTCTTTCAGCGTGGAAACGTCGAACCATCCTTCCTTGTCTTTTCTCTCGGCAACCATGCGGCCGCAGTCGCTGATCAGGCCATCGACCAGCGTGACGTGCGCGCCGAAATAATCGCACTCCATGCGGTTCGCGATGGGCACATCTCTTCGGCATAAAGATGTGCGCCTCAAGTCCCCCCGCCGCCGCGTAGGCTGCCAGCGCGCCCCCGGCATTTCCGGCGGAAGGTGCTGCCAGCTTCTTCAGCCCATAGTGGCGAGCCATCGTCACGGCGGCCGACATGCCGCGCGCCTTGAACGATCCCGTCGGATTCAATCCCTCATCTTTAATGTAGACATTCGGAAACTCGCGGCTGGGCAGCATGGGCGTGAAGCCTTCGCCCAAAGTTACCGGCGCGGCATCTGGTAAAACCTCGGCATAACGCCACATCGAGGCGACGCGGCCGCGCAGATCTTCGGGCCGCAACTTCCCTTTCAAACTGGCGAGATCGTAGCGGACATAGAGCACGCCGCCATCTTTCGGACAGACATTTTGCGGATGATCGGCGGAAAGCTGCACGCCGCAACGAGTGCATTCTAGGTAGGAAATTCGCATTGAGGGAAGGATAGCACTTTGGCTTATTGGTTCTTAAAGGTGCGGGCGTAGAACTGCCGCAAAGAGGGGGCGAGTTGAAATATTTCGGAACAAGGCTTGATCGAGGTCGCGCAATCCAAATCACGATCAAATGCTGCTCTCTTGCTCGTGGCCGACGCATCCGATGAGAAGTAGACGGTGAGGGCTTCACCACCACCGGGTGTATCCAAGCTGGGGCGGACGATGATCATGCCATAGTCCCGGTCCTGAGCTAAACGGGTCTGTCGTTCTGCTTCGCTCATTGGGTATCGCTCTTCATCGAGGACAAGATGATCGAATGCTGCCCGAGTCATCACGTCCATGCCAACAACTCTCCAAGACCACATGCCCCAACCGCGGTTCCATCCCACAGCAACGACCACCTGAAGGAGCGATGGCTTCGCCCCCGATCTCCCTACACTAATAGTCACCTCCCAAGGGCGCAGGCCGAAGTAATCCCATGCAGTTCCCCCCAGGATTCGCATCGGCCAGACTCCAGAAAAAGCAAACGAGTTGCTCAATTCGTATGTACAGATTTCAGGGAAGCACGATTCTCTAGCGCCGAAATCCCTGGCAATCTTCTGGATTGAACCAGCATCCTTGCCTCCGAGTTCCTCTGCGGCCAACTTTTGCAACAATTGCTCAGCATGATGGCGACGGTTGACGCTTATGGAGTATGCAACGGTCCAGTACAAGCCCAGAAAAACAGCAAGCAGCGACAAAACGACACCCGTGTGCCAGGTATAAACGGCGGCTTTACGGACAAAGCGGGACATGAAAATTGAGCCCTAATATTGCTTCATTGCGGACAGCGCCGCTCCAACTCAGCTCGCAACTGTTCCCAAGTGACAGCCTCAGCCCGATCCCTATCGAATGTGGAGAGCCGATTCCCCAACTCTGCGCGTTGTGCCGCTGATATGGAAACCTCGCCGTCATGAAGGCTGTCCCATAGCTGTCCAATCTGAGCCAGGCGCTCTTCGGGGCTAAAGTGGTGAATCTCATGGGGACTAAGCGGCTGCATCGTTCTAACGTACCTTTCCAGTTCCCTACTTCAACTCCTACCCCGGCACCCTCTTCAAAAACTCGCTGGCCCGCCGGAACCATGGCCGCTCTCTCCGCCGCAAATAGCCCGGCATCGAAGGTTTCTTATCGAGCACCTTCTGCGCCCACGTGCGTGCCTCGGCGTTCTGCCCCTCCGCAGCCAGCAGTTCCGCAAAATTCAGATACGTCTCCGACAACGTCGACGTCACTGTCACCTGTCGAAATAATGCTTCCGCTTTTTCCCGCTGCCCGGTCTGCGCGTAAGCGTGGGCCAGCAACCCGGCCGCGCGCTGGAAATCGTAGTCAGATTCCTTGTCGACCACGCGCTCGAGGTCGGGCAGGGCGGCGGCCGCATCTCCCAAATGAAGCGCGCACACTCCGCGGCGGTAGAACGGGTCGAGCGTATCCGCGCGCGCGGCGATGGCGCGGTCGAACGCAGCTCGCGCGGGCGCGAACTTGCCGTCGTCCATGTAGAGATCGCCCAGCTCTTCGTAATTTCCAGCCGACGGATTGTCGTGGATGGCCGCCTCCAGTTCCGCAATGCGCTTGCGCCGCGGAAAGACTTTGAATGATTGTCCGAGCAGGCCAATGTCGGGGAGGGCTTCAACCGCCAGATAAATGATAGCCCCGAGCGGCCCGAGAAATAAAATAATAAAGAGCCAGTAAGTGTCGGGACGCCGCCGTATGAAATGGATGATCGCCAGCGCGATCAGGAGAAAACTAAACGGCGATGCCAGATAGCCTAGAAATCCCATTGGATTTGCCTATCGAGAGATTACACGCTGGGCTTTTTGCGGGAAAGGACCGGGTGTTCGATTGAAGGTTCTTCGATTGAACTTTCTTCGGATAAATCGTCTTCGAATCTACTCTGACGTAACGGTAAAAACTTATTCGGTGACGCGCAACCGGTTCTGCCAGTGCGACCAGGCGAACCATAC
>CAWEAB010000025.1:0-72154 GCA_963806745.1 uncultured Acidobacteriaceae bacterium | reverse complement strand
CTGCACGCAAAACAGCAATGGACTCTCGTGTACCGGCACGGTCGATACAGGAAGCAAGGGATTGCACGTGTTCACCGTCGTCGGAGACGACTCGGGTGGCAACCAGAACGCGAACATTGTGATCTATAACGTCAGGTAACAAACTCGAGGTCCGTAAGGGCCAGCTTCTCAGGCAAGAGAAGTGGGGTGCCGCGACGCGGCACCCCTTTTTTATTGCCGCGCATGTTTGAAAGGGAGAAAGAGACACCATTCTGTCTGGTCAGTGTGGCTGTCCTGTACGCAAAACAGCAATGGGCTTGGCTCCCAAGGGCGAAGGATTCTCCTTCCGCTTCCACAAAAAATGAGGTGCCCCGTTCCTTGCGCTTTTCGCAAAGGCGGGGCACCACAGTCGAGGTGATCTCATCCATCTTGCTGGACGAGATCACCCTGGTATTAGTGTTTGGGAGTGAATTTCTGAACCGAACTCAGCGTGCCGCCGCCCTCGGTCACCCGGATGTATCCCGCCGTTGCGGTGGGAATCACCGCTTCCATATAGCCGTCGGACAAAACGCTGAAGCTTGTGGAAACTCCGTTGAATTTAACGTCGGTTGCGGCTGTAAAGCCCTGCCCGAGGATTCCGACTTTCGTGCCGATCTTGCCGACGATTGTCATGGGCTGAATGAATCCGCCCTGACCAATACCGACCTGGTAGAAGGTGCCGAAGTCGTTGGTGCTGCCTTGCGCCGTCACGCCGTAAAGGGTGCCGTTGGTGTGTTGCAGCAGCGATCCGCTGGGAACGCAACCATTGCCACCTTGGACCGCGACGCAATAGCCATTGGGATCACTGTCGAAGCCGGAGAACACATCCACGTAGGTCTTCTTTTTGAGGTTGATTTCGAAGATCGCAGAGCCGGCGGCATTGCAGCCCGCGGAATTGCAGAAGCTCGCAGTGCCGTAGATGTTGCCATCGCTCGCTTGAATCAGCGCGTAGGCAGGAAAACCGCCAGGCGCGCTGGTGGAGAAGTCATGCAGGTCGGTGAAGACGCCCTTCGTGCTCATCTTCCAGACATATCCATCGTTGGAGGCGCCACCATAAGAGCTAGTGCCGTAGAAGTAGCCGTCGCTGGCCTGAATCACCCCGCCGCTAAAGACGGTACTGCTGGTGGGCGCAAGGCCGACAACCGTCAATTTGAATTTGCCGGTGGGCGAAATCTTGAAGATCGCACCGTTCGTGGTTCCGGTGCTGAATCCTCCCTGCGCAACGCCGTAGAAGTTGCCATCCTTGCCCAGGAAAAGCGGACCCGTCGGCCAACACCCATCATTCCGGCCACCCATAAAGGTGTGCAGGACCTGGAACGATCCCGACGGACTCACGCGGTAGACGGTGCCGCAGGCAGCAGAGCCATCATTGGGCGAGATGCCGTAGAAGTTCCCGTCTGGCCCGACGGTGAGATCGGGGATGCCTAACCCTAACACTTTGGAAAAGGTATAAATCACGTTCGGCACCGGATTGGGTGAGTTGGGATCGATCTGGAAAATGGCGGCATTGTAGGAGATGTTCCAATTCTGACAGACACCATACAACAAGCCGTCATTGCCGAGCGTCAGGTTTCCGGAACAAGCGGAACTAGGCAGGTAGCCGAGGACGGTTGCCTTGTCGTTGACCGGCATCAGGTAAATGGCCTGGATGGAGCAGCAGCCGAAGTAGCCGTACATCATTCCGTCGCGAGCCTGGGTGGGCTGGCCCAGGGCATTCTGTTGGTTCATGCCTTGAACCTGGAGATTCGTGAACTCGTAGATGTGTGAGAAGCCTTGCGCCTGCGCCGGACTGGCTGATCCTGCCAGCGTGACAATGGCGGCGAGCATGATGAGCGCGAATGCGGCCAGGCCCGGTTGGGTAAATTTCCAGTTGCTAGTTTTCATTTTGTCTCTCCTTGAAATTCGCGTCCACTTTCGTTCTGCAATTTCTGCCTCGCAACATCGAATTGCCGAGTTACCGGAAAACCCCGGAGCGCAACCTCCCCGCTGCGCTCCGGCATTGCAAACAGAAGGCTGCTTGCGGTGAATTTGCTCCCGTTTGCCAGGCAGACGTTTCAGACATCACTCGAATAGCGGAAAACCCAAGAAAACTGACTCAAATTTGGCAAATACTTGTTCCACGGACATGGCTGCCCGCGAAAAATAGGCACGTTTGGGCTATCCCGAGGAGAGGGGAACGGATGGTACGCTAATAGCGGCGAGATAGACGAAGTCTCTCATTTCTAAGGGGATAACTTGGAGGCCGTCAAGGGCGATATCACACTGCTGCTGGGTGAGTGGCGGGACGGCGACCCCTCGGCTTTTGAGAAATTGATGCCGCTGGTCTATCCCCAGCTGCGGAAAGTTGCCTCCGCTTACATTCGTCGCGAGCGCAACCCCGATCTTCTTCAGGGGACCGTCCTGGTCCACGAACTTTACCTGCGGCTGCTCAATCAGAAAAAGGCAGACTGGCAGGACCGGGCGCACTTCTATGCCTTCGCCGCCAAGGTGATGCGCATGATCCTGATTGACCATGCGCGGGAGAGTCTGGCGCAGATCCACGGCGGCGGCAGGGAGCGGATTCCCTTGAGCGACGACCTGACTTGGGTCGAGTTGGGCAGCGCGGAGCTTCTGGATTTGAATCGGGCCTTGGACGAACTCGGCGAACTCGACACATATAAAGTGAAACTCGTCGAGTTACGTTATTTTCTGGGTTGCACGGCCGAAGAGACGGCCGAACTTGCCGGCGTATCGAAGGCCACAGTAGACCGAGATTTGAAATTCATTAAGACATGGCTCTATCGCCGGGTTTTCCCCGACGGTGTCGAGCCCAACCCAGCCTGATTCACTTTTTCGAGATTTCCCGCAGTCTGTAAGCAGGGATGTAGATTGCCCGGCGTGTTTTCATGAAGCATTCGAAACAGACACTGGCCCGAGTCGAAGCGATTTTCCATGAGGTGCTGGCTGCCGAATCCAGCCAGCGGCCCTTCCTCGTCGCCGCCCGCTGTGACAATGACCCGGCTCTGATCGAAGAAGTGAACTCTCTGGTGAGTGCGTTCGCGGCGGAAGAGAATGCAATGGCTACGGGCTCTCCAAAAGAGGGAACCCGGCATGCGCCACTGGAAAAGAAAAGGACCGGCCCTTACCAGATTGATCGGCTGGTGGGGCGCGGCGGCATGGGGGCGGTTTATCTGGCGCACCGTGCCGACGGCCAGTTCGAACAGCAGGTCGCCATTAAGCTTATAGACCTGCCGCTCGCCGCCGATTTCTTCCGCGAACGCTTTCGTCAGGAGCGCCAGATTCTCGCCGGCCTTCAGCATCCTTATATTGCGCGCCTTTTCGATGGCGGCGTCACCCCGGAAGGCGATCTGTACATAGCGATGGAGTATGTGGATGGCGTGGGCATTCACACCTTCTGCAAGGAACAGGGACTCGGCGTGCAAGAGCGGCTTGCCTTGTTCCTCAAGGTTTGCGAGGCAGTGCAGTTTGCCCACCAGAACCTGGTTGTTCATCGCGACCTTAAGCCCGATAACATTCTGATTGCGAAAGATGGCACGCCTCGGCTGCTCGACTTCGGCACAGCGAAACTTCTGTCGGCTTCCACAGAACGAAGTGCCGCCCACCTTACCCGCCAGGGGTTCCATTCGTTCACACCGCAATATGCCAGCCCCGAGCAAGTGTTGGGCAAGTCGATTACGACGGCATCTGACACCTACTCGCTTGGCGTGCTGCTCTACCTGCTGCTGACGGGAACGTTCCCGTACGAGCTGACCGACTTCACGACCGATGAGATGGTTCGGGTGATCTGCGAAACCGCGCCGCGCGTGCCGAATACGCTTGTCGATAGCAATCAGCCACTGGACGGCGATCTAGTAGCAATCTTACTGAAGGCGCTGCGCAAGGAGTCGCCAGAGCGCTATCTAACCGCCGAGCAGCTTGCATTCGACGTGCAAGCCTATCTCGACCACCAACCGGTCAAGGCCAAGCAGGGGACGTTTCGCTATCGCGCCGGCAAGTTTATTCGACGCCACCGGCTGGCCTTGGCAGGGGCTGCCTTGCTGGTGCTCAGCGTCATCGGCGGAATCGCTGGTATCGTGTGGCAGGCCCGACGCGCCAACCTTGAGCGTCTACGTGCCGAAGCACGCTCTCAAGATCTGCGCCAGCTCAGCAATAGTCTGCTCTCCGAACTCGACGAAGCGATTCAGCGCATTCCTGGCTCGACGGAAGCGCAGAAGCTTCTTGTGACTACTGTCATGCAGCACCTAGACCGCACGGCAAAAGACGCTTCGGATGATCCGCAGCTTCAGATTGACATGGTCAACGCATACACGAAGCTGGCCAACGTGCAGGGGAATCCTTACGACCAGAATGTTGGTGACACGCAAGGAGCGCTAGCCACACTAGACAAGGCTTTGTTAGTCGGGCATTCGCTAATGGCAAGACAACCGGAAGATACCGCCAGGATGCGCGCTCTGGCTTTCGCAGAGCGTTCTCGAGCGGAAGTCCTTTATGGAATCGGCAGGACGGAGGAAGCCGTTGCCGACATGCGTTCAGCCGCAGCGCTCTACGAGAGTCTGGCGTCGCGTCCCGGCCCCAACGCCGATGGCATGGCCGAGGCGGCCAGCGTTTACGGGGGACTCGGGGACCTGCTTGGTCAAACGGGAGCAGCCAGCTTGAGTGATCTGCACGGAGCTTTAGCGGCGCAGGAAAAGAGCTTGAATCTTGATGAGCGCGTTCTCGAAATCGATCCGTCTCACGTTCGCGCGCGGCGGGGAGTAGCCGTCGCACATATGAAGATCGGAAGTCTAAGGATGGCGACCGACCCGGCATCGGCATTAGCCGACTACGCCGCGGCACTCGATGCTTTCAATTCTTTGTCGGCGTCGGTCCGCGATGCCCTACCGATGCAGCGCGTTCTGGTCCAGATCTACATCAAGTATGGTTATGCTCTAAAAGAGGTGGGGCAATACGATAAGGCGCTGATCTACTTTGAGCCGGCCCGAAAGACGAATCAGACACTCGCCGACAAAGATCCCAACGATGCGCGAGCCTTAAACGATTTGGACGCCACTCTGGAGAAAGAAGCCGAGTGTTATGAAGAGCAGGAGCAGGGAATCTTCGCTCCGGCGAAAGACCCCAAAAGCGATGCCGCCAACGCACTCCGAATGCTTCAGCAATGGCGACTCATCCTCGATCGCTTGCTGGAGCGCGAGCCAGCTAGTACAGGGTTGCGAGCCCTCCTTGGAGACGAACTCGTGCGCGTGAGTCTCCAGCAACGTGCTCTCGGTCATATGCAGGAAAGTCTGGCGTCCGCCCAGCAGGGGACCATGATTCTCAAGGAAATCGCACAGCGAGACGACGCGAAGGCGTCGGACTTGGACGAGGCAGTCGCGGGACTTACGATAGCGGAACCGGAGAGCTTGCGTGATCCTCAGTTAGCGGTGAAATACGGAGAGCGCATGGTCGAGATGAGCCGGCGCCAGAACCCAGACTATCTTCTTGATCTAGCTACAGCCTACCGCGAAGCCGGAGAGTTGGAACGCGCGCGCGCCACCGCCCGGGAAGGGCTCAAACTCTTGCCGGACAGGACCACCCATCCCAGCAGGACTCGCAAACTTCTCGAAGGGTTCGACTGAGCGAGATAGATATCTGCTTATAGATCCACGCCACAATTGTTATCTTTCGCAGGGGCAACGAGAGAAGCGAAACAAACCTATCAAGTGAGAAGGTGGCAACGTGCTGAGCACCGGTAACTCGGGAAACCCATCGCACTAAACGACCGGCCGAAGCGCCAATGGTTCTAGTTTTTTGCGGATTGTTGTGTCTCGCGGGTCGACTCGTCGTAGATGGCCTTGAAATCGGACCGCTGTAGCAGCTTTTCTGCGCCGGGATCTTTCTTCATTGCATCCAGGAGCCGGAGAGCTTCGCGATAGTGATCCCGAGCGCCGCTATTGTCGTTGGAGTCTCGCGCAATTACTGCCAAAAGATAATGCGCCCGGGCGCTCAGGGGCTGCATTCCAAGCTTGTCCGAAAGCAACAAGGCGCGCTCAAGTTCCTGCCGGGCAGGGGAGCGGTCGCGGCTCAGCATCATGGCCTCGGCTATGACGATCGAGCACTCCACGGACGTATATTTAAGGCCGAGTTCGTCGGATTGGGGGACCAGTTGACGAAGACTCAAAACAACTCCCTGGACACGTTTCTCCCCCACTTGGACCTTCGCCAGGTCAGCTTTCGCGATCAGAATGTTAATCGGTTCTTTGCTTCGTACGGCGACCCGGAGTGCGTCTGCGTAAGAAGCGTGCGCCGACTTGAGATCTCCGCCGTAAAAATGTGCGTCGCCCTGAAATCCTAAGGTCGGGGCTTCTTTTGAGTCACTCTTCAGTTCACGCGCGACCTTGAGCGCCTCATCAAGGTAAGTCATGGCTTCGTCTCCGCGTCCAGCGAGGATCAGTGTTTCTCCCGTTCCACCCAGCACCTGGGCCATCCATTCCGTTTTATCCTGGATATTGCGGAAAGTCTTGAGGGCTTCCTGTTCGGAGTTGATGGCTGCCCCGAACCGCCCTTGGTAGGCAAATAGCATGCCTAGCCCGTAGGACTCGATGGCCGCTCCGCGCTGGTCGTTCATGCCGCGCCGCAAATCGAGTGCTCGCAGATAATAAGCGATCGCCTTATCGTATTGGCCCATGTCGGCATAGGTCTCACCCAGATTGTGGACAGCCTCCACAATGTCCTGCGGCACTTTCGCTTTTTCTCGGAGTTGAAGCGCCTGCTGATAATAGGTCAACGAATCCTCGAACTGACCCTTCTCCGAATACACTGTTCCTATGTTGTTCAGGCAGATTGCTTGCATGCCTTCATTGGAGAGATCGCGCTCGAGGTCCAGAGCTTCCTTGAAGGTCTTGAGCGCCAGATCGTGGTCACCGCGATCATCGGAGAAATTCCCCATATCAATCAGCGTGTCACCAAGGCCCCTCTTATCACCAATCTCACGCCTGATCTGCAGGGCCTCTTCAAAGTTGGGCAAAGCCTCCTTGTTGTTGCCGAGGGAAGCCTGAGCTTTGGCCATTTCGTTGAGGCTGAAGGCCAAGCCGCGTTTTTGCCCGATGTCACGCCAGATCTTGAGGGCCTGCTCTTCGTTATGCAAGACCTCCTGAGGCTTGTTTAACATCCGGTACGCCACCGCCATCAGGTGAAGACTAGTGGCTTTTTGTTCCTGATTGTCTACTTGCGCAGCGAGGCTGTAGGCCCGATTCAGCGGATCAAAACTGCCCTGTGGATTACCACTCTTGATCTCGATGCGTCCAAGATTAAGAGTCGCGGCGACATCCTTTGGGTTTGAAGATAAGAGCTTCTGGTAATAGTCTCGGGCCTTCACAAGGTCACCAGAATCCTGATACAGGCTCGCGAGAGCTGACTGGACGTCTGAGCTACCCGGCATCACCGTCGCAAGATTCTCATAGGCCTTGATGGCTTCAGGATAGTTCTTGACCACTTGTAACTCGATGGCTGAAATCAAGTACTTTTCTGCAGCCGGGAGATCCTGACTCAGCGCCACCGCCTTCTTGGCAGACTGCTCTGCTTCACTGTCATAGCCCAGGCTGCCGTAGGCCTGTGCCAACTTCGAAAATGCCAGTGCAAACGCGGGATCTTCTTTGGTAGCGCCTTCAAAATATTTTTGAGCTTCCAGGTTTCGGCCGTCGCGCTGTGAGTCGATCCCTTGGTTGTACTCGCGCAATGCTTCGATTGACTTCGAACTTGGCTGGAAGGAACTCGCCTTCAATTCCTTTAGCACGTTTTCCGGAAGTGCAAGTTTTTGCCGGATAGATTCCGCCAGGCGGTCGATGGCACCGGGAATCTCTTTCTCACTGGGCACATCGATCTTCAATGGCACAGTGCCGCCGCTCTTGATGTCGAGCAGCGTCGCGTCAATCCGGATCTGATCGCCAAATCTCGCGTACTGTCCCCAAACCACCCTGTCCGCGTTGCTGAAATCCGCCACGCGGCGGATCGTGGCCGGATCGAGTGCCGTTCCCGAAGAAATTCGCAGGTCGGTGAATATCTGGTGCAAGTTGGCTGAACTGACCGTACGCAAATGTGCCGACTGGCCAACGTCCGTGCTGAGCATGTCTGCCAGGCTCGAACCCAGCCAATCCAACTTCTGGTCACCAGAGGCATTCTGGAAAGGCAATATCGCCAGCGACACGGGATGCACAACCACGGCAGATCCCGGCCCGGGCGCTGGTCTAAAAAGTCGATCGCGCAACATGTACGCACTGATGGCTAGAATCAGCGCGGTCAATATTCCGGTAATTAGGGGCCACGGAACAGTCTGCCCCCAGGGTTTGACGCTGGCGTCAAAATTGATTGTGCCCGCAGCTCTCTTGTCCTTCCAAGTGTTCAGATCCGCAAGAATGGCCGCAGCGCTCTGGTATCTCAGCTCCAGGTCGCGCTCCAGGCACTTGCTGACGATACCGCTTAATGTGCCGGGAATCTGATTGTCCACATCCGACACGGGAACCGCCCGCTCCTGCGTCCGCTTGATGAGGCTCGCCAGGGCGCTTTCAGCTTTAAAGGGCGCTTTACCGGTGAGCATTTCGTACAGGATCAAACCGAGCGCGAAGAGATCGGAGCGTTGATCAAGGTCCTTGGCCAGGGCCTGCTCTGGCGACATGTATTCCATGGTGCCGACAATCGCACCGGTCTGGGTCATGCCATCACCTTCAAGGGTGCGAGCCAACCCGAAGTCCATCACAAGGACTCGGCCCGAGCTGTCGAGCATGATGTTTTGTGGCTTCAGGTCGCGGTGAATCACGCCCACGTTGTGCGCTGCTTCAAGGGCGAGACACACCTGCTGGATGATTTCCACCGCTTCTTCAGGAGCAAATTTATTCTTCTCACGAATCAGGGTTCGCAGATCCTTGCCTTCGACGAACTCCATCGTGATGTACTTCACGCCGTCCGCTTCAGCAAGGTCGTAAATGCGAATGACGTTGCGATGCGTCACCTGATGAGCGAGCAGCAGCTCCTGTTTGAAGCGGGCCAGGATTGATGGATTCGACGCCAGTTCAGGGCGTATAACCTTCAAGGCGACGAAACGGTCAAGCTCTCGGTCAGAGGCCTTGTAGACCGCGCCCATCCCGCCTTCGCCCAGCAGTTGCAGAATTTCGTATCTCCCATTCAGCACCTCGCCCACTTGAAGCACTGCGGGGCTCGCGGATGTTCCCGAAATCCGGCTGGCCGGGGGAGGCGGAGTGCGACGTGGAGAAGATCCTGCTGGGAAGGGGCTGCGGGCGTCGACTACAGTGACGTCGGAGTTGCTGGGCGCCACGCCATCAACCAATGTAGCCTCAGGGTCGGATGGCGACCCGATATCCGCGATTGTCATGGCAGGGTCGCTGGTCTTCCCGGGAGAATCACTAGTCGGGGCTTGCCCGGGGACGCCGCTGGTTGAACTTTCACCGGGAAAACGAGTTCCGACGCCCGTTCCTATCGGCTTTTTGGTAAGAGGCTTTTGTTCCGGCCCTGATTTGGAATCATCCATTGTTCCGATTCAGCAGTGGCCCGAATACCGATGAAACGCACCCATCGGTATATACCCGAGGGCGCCTGCGGGCACAGATAGTGGAGAAAGTATATACGATTGGCTGAATTCTGAAGCGATATCCTGTGGGGCTTGCCTTCCGGTAATCTCTTGGCTGGTGCCGTCCAATTCAGCCTTCAAAAGGAGTGCCGATCTCGGCTTGTTCAAGGTTTCAGGGCCACCATCTGCTGGTCCGGCTGATCAACTATCCCCCTGCGGGCTCGGCATCAGGAAGTACAGTTCGAGACCACGGCCGTGAGGTGTCGGGCTCCGCCCAGGAGCATCGCGGGGCGCAGAGAATTTTGGCGGGAAAAAACAAGATTTGATAAACTAGGTCAAGTGGACTAAGTTTATTGACGTGAAGATGAAGACTGTAAATATTCACGAAGCGAAAACTCACCTCTCAAAACTGGTTGAAGAGGCGTCCAAGGGCGAAGGGTTTGTCATTGCCAAAGCCGGCAAACCAGTGGTTAAAGTTATTGCGCTTAGCGCCCCTACGGGCAGGCAAGTACGACGGCTTGGTTTCATGGCAGGGCAGATCTCTGTTCCGGACGACTTCGACCGAATGGGCAAGGATGAAATCGAGGGGTTGTTCGGCGGTAACGTATGAAATTATTGCTAGACACTCATCTTCTGCTTTGGGCGGCCGGGGAGCCCCGACGACTCTCAAGACAAGCTAGAGGCTTGATCGACAACCTAGGCAATGAGCTATTCTTCAGCCCGGCCAGCTTGTGGGAAGTAGAGATCAAGCATGGCCTGCAGCGCGCAGATTTCAAGGTAGACCCGAGACTCCTGCGTCGCGGTCTTCTGGACAACGGCTATGGCGAATTGCCAATTGTCAGCGATCATGTGGTTGCCATCGACAGCTTGCCGCCGATACATAAAGACCCTTTTGACAGAATCCTAGTAGCGCAGGCGACGGTGGAAGGTATCACGTTGTTGACCACCGATTCGCTGATATCACAGTACCCGGGCCCTATAAAGACCGTATAGAGACGAGTGCTCACGCGCGTCGCGAGATTCCCCAATTCTCATCGATATTTGCCGACCGTTTTGCGAAACTAAGGCAACAAGTGACTCCAGCCGCTTCCTCGATCCCACCTCTTTCGGGTTCATGTCCGGCCAGTGGCAGCGGTGCTCTTGGATCGACACTAGGTAGTATCCCTTCATTCTCGATTCTGCGTTTGCGTGAACCGATACCAGAACAAACATGACTAACATGGTCAGATTCGTTATAATTTGTCTATGCGTACCGTAAACATCAGCGACTTGAAAGCGCAACTCAGCGCTCACATCCAACTCGTTAAGGACGGCGAAGAAGTGCTGATTTGCGACCGCAACAAGCCTGTGGCACGAATCATTCCCTGCCGTACAAACGACCGGTCCAAACAAGAGCAGCGCCTGATTGCCCGTGGTGTTCTCGCGCCGTCGCTGAACAGACGGCTCTCGACAGTTTCATTGCCGGAACCACCGGGAGACATTTCTGATGACGTCATGGAGCAATTATGGCGAGAAGAAAGGCAAGGCCGGTAAAGCGCCCATCAGCTTTTTGGGACACCAGCGCATTGGTTCCTCTGTGTGTTCGTCAGGGAGCCACGGCGAGGGCGATTGCTCTCTACGAGAACTTCGAAGCGGTTGTCTGGTGGGCAACTTCTGTTGAGATTGCGAGCGCCTTGGCGCGCCTAGTTAGGATGAAACGGCTCAACTCGGGCGACTGGGCCAAGGCCGGTAAGATCGCGACAACCCTTGCGAGCGGATGGTCTGTCATTCAGCCGTCGGAAGCGGTGCGCACAAAGGCAACGGAACTTGTGGATCGTTATGATTTGCGGGCAGCAGACGCGCTGCAACTGGCAGCGGCGCTAGCGTGGTGTGAAGACATCCCGCAAGGTCGAGTATTTCTAACAGCGGATCAGAGGTTGCAAGAAGCAGCCTTGCTGACTGGTTTTGACGCCAAACAGATATAGAAAGGAGCGTCGCCAGAGTGGTTGTGGAACTGTTTGTAATGAACTTCCAGATTCGACATCGTGCCGCACGATTGACACCTCCAGACGTCGCGACGCAAGATTCGCGGGCGCAGCCTCTCATACGATAGAGGGAGCCAGTCGTACAGTTTTGGGGTGATTCATTGACATGTGAATAACATGAAAGTATGCTTTAAACATGTCCAAAATGATTCAGCTTCGTAATGTACCGGATGCCCTACATCGCGGACTGAAAGCTCGTGCTGCCATGGCAGGTATGTCGCTTTCAGACTATCTGTTAGCGGAGATCAAGGAAATCGCGGAGAGGCCAACGCTCGCGGAATTGCGCGAGCGGCTGCACAAACGAAAGCCGGTTTCCATTCAGATCGATACCGCTCGCCTGGTACGAGAAGAGCGCGAGGCGCGATGATTGTCCTGGATGCGTCTGCGGCAGTTGACTGGCTTCTTCAGACAGCTGCAGGGCAGAGCATCGAGAAGCGAATTTATTCGCGCAAAGAAACATTACATGCACCCCACCTCCTAGACCTCGAGGTCACGCAGGTACTCAGGCGTCTCGCATTGCAAAGGGTGATCTCGGTAGTTCGTGCTGACGAAGCAGTTCACGATCTGCTGGATCTGCGTATTACTCGGTATCCTCATCTCGTGCTCTTGCCGCGAATTTGGCAGTTGCGTCACAACTTGTCTGCCTACGACGCTGCCTACATTGTGCTTGCCGAAAAACTCGGCGCTGCATTGGTTACACGGGATGGTCGACTTGCTACTGCTTCGGGCCATGCCGCAGCCATCGAGCTCTTCTAATCCGACGAATTGCATCCGACACTGGTGCGCCGGCCCATGCCTGCTGGTGATAACTTGATCATGCGACCTCTTTTGTCGCCCTAGTGGCGATGCACTCTGGCGTGGCACGCTGTGCAAATCGTGATCAAGTTATCTTCCGAATCGTCGCCCGAGTGGCTGCGGAACTCTCTGTGGTGCACCTCGAGGTTAGTCATCGTGCCGCACGATTGACACCTCCAGGCGTCGCGACGCAAGATTCGCAGGCGCAGCCGCTCATACGATAAAGGATCCAGTCTCACGGGAGTGGCTTTGGGGCGAATCATTCTCAGGAGGCGTGCTTGTGCAGGTTTTCGAGGAAAGCCTGCTGCTGCCCGCTAGTCAAGAACTTGTAGTAGCGCGAGATCGAGTTGAGCAGGATCTCCGGGTTGCCGTTGTCCAAGTGGGCTCCCGCCAGAAAGTCAGCGCAAATCATCTCGAGACGGTAACCGCGCGATTTGTCCGATCCCAGCATCAGGGCTGCGGTCTCGATCGCCTGCTCGATCACCGGAATCTGGCTCTGATAGAACTTGAAGTAGATGATCTCGGTCGGTTCGGTGTCCTTGCCGGTGAGGTACTGGTCCACCTCGCGCTTGAACTGATCCCGGGGTAAGGAACGAGCTTTGTGCATCCATGCTGCACAATCAAAATCCTTCCCGTCCGAACGCGCGACCTTGGTCAACTCCGCCGCCTTCGTCCAGCCCACCTGTTTCAAATCCCGCCGGATCTGTGGGGGCAGGTGCTCGTGAATGGACATCAGGTAGTAGGCCGTCCGGCGCGAATCGGGAAAACGCCTTTCCAGAAATTCATCAAACGACTTCAAGTTTTCCATCCGCCAGTACTGTCCCGCCCGCACCTCGCACAGATACCGCCCGAGCTCTACGAATCGTGTTTCCCGCTCCATCTCCTTCTGTTTCTCCCACGCCAGAATCTCGTCGATCTTGGTGAGGACAAACATCGCTCGTTTACGATTGAGCTTGGGCGGCATGGGCGGATATTCAGTAAACAAGTTCGTCAAACAGACCAAAATCGACTCCTGGCTTGCGCACAAGGCCGGCCTCGACGAGTTCAGGCTTGTCAAGACAGAGACCAATGAAGGAGCAGGTTGTACACGGATTCTGCGGAAAGCGGATACCGCTATGCGGCAGGAACAGTCCGGACTCGATCCGTCGGACCGTATCGTCAACCAGAGTCGCGAACTCTTGGCGCTGTTCCTCGGTGATCGTGGCCCGCAAGTACTGCACTTCAACGAGTCGCTTTGCGGACGAAAACTACCTGGGCGACCTCGTCAATTCCGGTCATCCACGAATAGCAGACAAGCTGCGGATCCAGCGCAGAAATGCCGGCTGGCTCTTCCGGATATCGGGCCGAAGTCGTCTTCCACTCCAGGACGCACGGTGTGCCGTCAAGTTCTCCAATGGCGTCGACATAAGCTACAAAATTGCTGCCAGAACGCGAGAGCTCCGATTGAACTGAACCTGTTGGGCTGAATTGGGACGAGGAACGCGAACGCGGCCATCCTGGACGAAGCGCTCGAGCAGTTGAATGCCTTGCTGCAGCATGCGGTCCCAGGTGTCATTCCCGGAGAAGGTAAGGTCCATGTCCTTGCACGCGCCCCACTGCTCGAACAGGACCACGGACGGGTCCTCACGGCGGAACAGCGCAGCAACAGCCTGTTCGAACGCGCGCCCAAAGAGCATCGCAGCGCGCGTGTCTTTTTCTCGCCAGCCGTCGAGATAGCGGTGACGATACTTGCGCGGGCAGGTCAAGTACTGGCTGATCTGGGTATAGGAATAGGTCATCGCCTCGCCTCCCGCCCCTGGGATCGCGAAGCGGGCGAGATCGGGACTCACGGAGAGTTCCTCCCACTGACTCGCGGGTGCGAAGCCATCGAGGTTGACAAGTGAAACTCCGTTGACCATGGTATGGCTGATCTTGACCACACCGCGGAGACCCGGGAGAGCCTTTTCGTCGACCTGCTCATGAGCCAGCAATTCCGGATCGTAGAGAAAGTCGCGAAGAAACCAGCCCAGCTTCCACATTGCCTTCTGTGTGCAGTAGAGGCGGCCAGCGATCGACCGATGGGCGAGAACTGTGGGTTCGAGAATAGAGAGGCGGAGAATATAAAAGGGCTTCTGCGCGTGCCAACGGAATTGGGCGCCATCGACACGGACAAGGAAAATCCCATCTGGAACCTCCTGTCGCGAATCGCGGATTGTCTCGGCAAGACCAGGAACCTGGCGTTTCATGCGACCACCTCCGGCGTGGAAGCTGCATAGCTGTTGAGTTGGCAGAGCAGGGCATTGCGGTCCTTCTCGGCCCAGTCGGCGAGTTCGCGGACGAAGTTCTCAACCTGTTCGCGGGTGGCATCACGAAGCGTCTTCGTGCCGCAGTAGTCGACGGCATAGGCTTTCACAAGTTCTGGATCGAGTTTGTGTTGGCGGATCAGCTGGCAAAGGCGGTCGCGCACCTTCGGGCCGGTTCCATTTCCATTGCTGTGCCCGTTTCCATTTGCGTTTTGCGGAGGGAGTTTTTCGGAAGAGAAGGGACTTGAACCCATCTCCTCGACCGAGCAGATGCCGATTCCGTATGCCTTCCGAAGGGCGCGATTGACAGCGCGAGTTTCGGCAACGCGCATCTCGGCGCCACGTACGAGGGAGGAGACGTTCGATGGATCGGCGTCACCGTAGCCGACAAAACCTCGACAAGTTCTCGTCTTGTAGACGGTAGCCTTGAAGGCCCAGCGCTGCACGGAAGGATCGGAGAAAGAGGGTACCGGCCGCACGTTGATTCCCGCGCACCGATTTCGGTTGGCCAGGCCCAATAATCCATTGTGCGTTACGTACCATCGTCCGCCGAGAAGTAGAAGGTCCCCGGAAGCGACTGACAGTAGATATTCACTGGTGAGACCCTTTAGGCTGCGCAACGCGGTCGGTGAGATTGTTCCCCACAACTGCTTGGCAATCCTCTTGTTGCTCTGAAACGTGGCCAAACTTTTCGTCATTTTCATTTCCTCCAGGAACGCAGCTGCATCTGGGACCCAAGTCATCAATTGCCAACCGTCGGCCGCCAAGCTAGAAAGAAAAGGTAGAAGTCTATGTCTTGGCGTCTCCCCAATATTTTATAAGGAATATTCTAATAGGAATATATCTGGAACTCAAGAGAAATGTCTCACCGAAATAAGCCGAAGCCCGATCTAAGGGGAATTGGCTTGAGAATTCGAGAATTACGAGGACGCATGCGACAGGAGGAGTTCGCGTCGCAACTTGGTGTCAGTCAGGGGCAGCTCTCAAAAATCGAGAGGGGGCAAGTTGCTCCGACCCTTGAGATTCTTCTGGGCATAGGGACAAAATTCGGCAAGAGTCTCGATTGGATTGTCAGAGGGGATGGCAGCTAGTGGGTGGCTTGAAACAGATCGCAAACGTGCTTGATGACTTGAGACGGCCCTGTGCGGGCCCTGGTACTTCCATGCCTATAGTTGATTCCGCTGGCTGGATGCGATAAGTTCTTTACTTTCGTGTTTTATTCTCCTATAACTGGGCGGTATACGGCAATCGTTTCCATGCTCCTTTGGTCTTCGGTCCACGTGCGATGCAGGTGCAACCATCGCGGACGCCGCGGTCGACACTGGTTCTTTGGCGGAGCGGAATACTGAGGCCTAAGTTTGTGCAACCCGGTTGCACGGGCCAGTTTGCACCCCCCGAGCGTACGGCTATGTGAGCCGAATCCACAGCCTTACTTTGAGCTGGGGCATCGCTTGAATTCGAGATTCGATTCCGCGCGCTCCTAGATGCCTAGCAGACTCAGGACGGCTCGCGACTGACGAAGACCCGATGGTATGCGTTGCTCAACCCGCGAAAAGTAAGGAAATATGTGCTAACGTAAGGAACTGGAGATCGCAATGCAGAAGCAGGCGAAGATCACAAGCAAAGGGCAGATCACAGTTCCCCGTGAGGTGCGGCGCATTCTGGGCGTGCGGGCGGGGGACCGGCTGGTGTTTGAAAGCGATGCAAAAGGTATCCATGTCCGGCCAGTGCGCAATCAAGGCACATTCGCTAAGTACCGCGGGATTGGCAATCCGGGGATCGCGTCTGGCAGAAAAAGCATTGGTCGATGGCTCCGAGAGCTCCGCGGACAATGACAACGGCCATTGATACCAATGTTGTGGTCGCACTGTGGGACAAAGATCCCACCCTCAGCCTGGCCGCACAAACCGCTTTGGAGGCGGCATTCAATCGTGGAAGCTTGGTGGTGTCGGCGCCGGTTTTTGCGGAGTTGATGGCTGCCCCGAGCCGGACCGAGAGCTTCGTGAGTTCATTTCTTGAAGAGACGGGAATTGCCGTTGACTGGGATTTAGGGGAAGGAGTATGGCGTGCTGCGGGGCGCGCATTCCAGGAGTACGCGGAACGTCGGCGTAAGCATCGTGATCGAGGCAGTCGACGAATTCTTGCTGATTTTCTGATCGGGGCGCACGCCCAAACTCGGGGCTATCGGTTGTTGACTCTGGATGAACGCTTGTACAAGGCAGCATTCCCAACCCTGACAATAGGCACTGTCTAGGAAGGCCCGGAGACCGGCTCCAAAGGCATCTGCTGAGATCCTCGCAGAATCGACCGAAATCGACTCAAGAAAATGCCTCTCATAAGGCCAACTGATCGTTACCATCGGGCGCCCGCTTATGCACTATTTTTCAGAACTATCCAAAGGAACGCGGTCGAATAAAAATTTCATATAGACGGAGTTGATCCTTCGCAGTATCTTAAGAATGCATCAAGAACGAGCCAGACATGCTCTGGCTCTACCAACCGAGGCTAGAAAAAGAGAGCCAACGGTGGCGGCAGCCTACGCAGGCTGGATGCGGCAGACTAGGAGGTCTGCAAACCATGAAACCTGACTCATATGGGTGCACGCTTCGTATATCTGACACGAAGACAACTACCTCTGCTTCCTGCTTCCGGATGAGAGTTTTCTGGAGGGAGAAATGATCACGGACGACGGCCTGAGGCAGCACGTGTACCGGTCTATTCTCAAGGCAGCCAACGGACGACTGGAGCAAGCGATCCCCGGTTCCTCGGAGGGTGTCTTCGCGCATCTGTCGCTTGCCGCATTGCTCTGTCTTCTTTTTCTCGTGCGCGGCGACTGGGGCTCGATCGGCGACTATGTCACGACGCAACGAGCTCTTCGTGCCACGGTAGGCGATGATCTGTTATGGGCTGATCCGCAGGAGCGCAAGTGCACCTCCTCGGGATCAGTCCAGTAAAAGGCGCTTTTGAAGGAGATCGCAACTCGCAGGGCAGTCACTGTTAGAACAGCCGGCGCTCCTGATTTCATTGACAGAGCAGAAGCGCCGCCGAGATAGGGGGAGGGGCTTCGTTCTTTGTGCCGCGCCCTAACGTGAACACCTGTAACGTGGATACCCGTTCTCCGTCGAGTTCCTCCGCAGACACAGGCATTGACAGGGAGTAACTACTAATAGCACGCCACACACTCCTTGCTCTCCGCGAAGATGCGCAGCAAACCAACTGCGACTGCACATGTAATGGTCTAATTAAGTCCACCTAAAGACTTTGCAATATGATGTGATCTGCGAGCTATATTACTGTGGTAACCCGAATTCCTTGTAGTGCTCTTGATCGCCCTGGTGGTCCCTGTTTTCTAATAACTAGAAATCTCCAAACAGCCAGGTCGTATATGCCAGAGTCGAACAAGTCGAACGAGCCTTCCTTAACACAACTTGTGGTTGGCGAAGCGCGGCGTGAGAGCGTTCCTGCAGTTCATTCCGAAAACGAAAACCCTGCGGCGCAAAAGCTCGTTCCGGCCGACTTTGTCGAGATCTATCTGATACCGAAGCCTGTTGTTTCACCTGGCCCAGAGGAAGAGGCAGACGAACCCGTCGACGAAAAGAGCGCACCCGCTGAAGTACAGCCAACGGCCGAGGTTAAGCCTCATGAGCAGGAGCGGGAACCCACGGACAAGAGGCCCTTAGCTAGTAAAGAGATTTACGAGGCACTTAGGAAAGCTGGTGCCCGTGACGATATGGAAGAGGTGAGCGTCTTAGCGTTTAAATACTCGGAACAATGTGCCGCGGAACAGAAAGCTGCGACACAGGCTCAGGAGTCTGTATCTGAAGATTCGACTGATCCGCAAGATGACGGGCCATTCGCGGGAGATGAACCAACCGAGATCCAACCAGATCCAATTACTGTTTCAGATCAAATCGGTGTAAACATAGGCGGACGCCCCGCCAAGACGGCGGGCGTTAGGGCAATTGAAATAATTCGGGACGCCCACGGAATCAAAGCGGTTCGCTATGTTGGCGCCGAAGACGGGGTGATCAATCAATTCTCTAATCATCTCGACGGGCGATGGCCCTTCCATTCTCTGTACGAACCACTGATTCTACCCGACGGTGTCGAAGGCTATCGAACAACCCGAGACCTCTTCAACGACATATCGGCGCTTTTGAACAAACACGTCATGCTTCCCAGCAAGGAGTGCTCGCTATTAGCGTACTGGGCGATCGCTACATGGTTCACGGACTATCTTTCCTTTCTTCCTAGCATGGTTATCAGCGGGCCGTCATCGATAGCCGATTTGTTGCTCCGCACGCTGTCCGGTGTTTGCCGTAGGCCCATTCTCCTCGGGGAACTAAGCCTTGCAGTTCTGCGTAGGCTTCCTATCAATGAGGTGACGCCTACGCTCTTGATTCGGGAACCACAATTGAGTCGGTACACGTCATCGTGGCTCAGCGCGTCGAACCAGCCAGGCTATTTGTTTCTTAGCGGCGATACGTTACAGGAGCTTTACTGCCCCAAATGCATCTATGTGGGCGAGCGCTTCAAAGATTCTCCCGCCATGAACAATGTTGTACACATAAATCTTAGTGGGAGCGAACTAACACCTCGTCATGCCTGGCCGGCAAAGGGCGAGACAACTTCCTTTCAAAATCGACTTTTTACGTATCGCCTATTGAATTACAACAAAGTGGCAGCTGCGAAGTTTCGGGTTTCTGGATTCCGACCGGAGATCAGCCTTCTGGCAGAGGCGCTGGCCGCCGCCATCGTTGACGACACGGATCTGCAGCGTGAAATCATTAACTTGTTGGAAGGCCGCAATGAGCAGTCGCGAGTGGATCATGCAACTGGGGTGGAGGGCCTGGTTTTGCGGGCGGTTCTCTTTCACTGCCATCAAAATGATCAGAGAAAATTTGTTCGGGAAATTGCGGCTACGGCAAACCGGTTTTACGCTGAAGACGGGGAGTCGCTAAGGGTCAGCAGCGAAACAGTTGGGCACGTCCTAAAGCGCCTGGGTCTCTATAGCCGTCGGCTCGGCAATGCCGGCCGCGGACTTATGTTTGACAGAGCCACTCAGGCTCAGGCACATAGGTTGAGCCAAGCCTATGATGTCTTAACCTCTGAGTCGTCTTGCACACACTGTCACGCACTCCAACAATTACAAGCAGAAGAAGTTGTGCAGGAGGTGTAGGTAGTGAAGGATTTCGCATCGAATCGAGCAAAAAATCAGCAGCGTGCCTAATTACCTATTATGCGATCGCAGCGCATATTTAGCACAGGATATTGAGCTTCGGCTGTAATGGTAGAGATGCCGTGCACCTCGAATTGGAGGCCTTGTATGAGCGATTGAGAATGCTGATGTGGCGCCCACTCGCTGACCTGGAGAAACACCAACAAGGAATTGTCGTCCAGGGAGTCTAGGCCGCGCGCGCGAGGGGTCTACGTCAGATCACTACTCTGCGCGCAGTGCCTGCATGGGATCGGTGGCGGCAGCGCGGTATGCGGGGACAAACGAAACTGCCAGCGCAAGACCGAAAATCAAGATTGCACCTAACAGAATAACTGCCGGATCCCAAGGGTTAACCTGAAAGAGAAACGAACGCATCAAGCGGGTCGTGAAAACAGCAGCGCACAGCGCCCATGGCGCTACCGACCAATCCCAGCTTGGCACCCGAAATGAGAACCAACCGCATGACGGTTGTGCGCTGCGAGCCCAGCGCGAGGCGGATGGCCATTTCCTGCGTGCGCAGCGCAGTGGAAAAGGCGATGACGCTGTAAATTCCCAGTAATGCCAGCATGACAGCCGCCGCGGCAAAGCCGGAGATGAGCGCGGTGTTGAAGCGGCGCGGTGCTTGACCTTCCGCCACGACGTCGTCCATGGGCTCAATATGAGTCAGCGGTAGTTGCGGATCGATGGACCGAACCACCGAGCGAAGAGCGTCAGCCATCACCTCTGGTGGCAACTGACCGCGCAACACGATTGAGCCGCCGGTGCCAACGCGCATGTCGCTGGAGCCAAAGGGGCCTGCGCTAGCTTTGACCTGGCTCGTCGGCAGATAGATTTGGTTCGTTGTAGGCACGTCGGCGGCAAGCTGCTTGACGTCGCCGATCTCGCCGACCACGGTTAACCACGGCAGCGTCGTCGCTTCAGACGAGCCGCGGTGAAGATGCTTTCCGATAGGGTCTTGTCCGGGCCAGTAACGCTCGGCCAGGGTCCGATTGACAATGACGACCAGTGGCGCCGTCGCGTCGTCGGCCGGAGTAAAGGCTCGACCGCGAATGAGTCGAATGCCTGCGGCACGGAAGTAGTTACCCATCACCTGGGGCGGCCATGCGAGGTTCAATCCGGCGCCTGGTTGAGGAACATAACCCTCCGGAGTGAAGGTGGTGCGGACGTCCTGGTCGGCTGCCGGTAGTAGCGTGGTAACTCCCATTGCGTCCACGCCTGGCAACTGCTCCAGCCTGGTTTGCAGCATTGAGTTGAACGCGTCGATAGCCGATTGCGTGGAATATTGTTGCCGGGGCAAGTTGTAGCTCGCGGTCAGCATGTGATCGACGCGAAAGCCCAGGTCCACGGAGCGCATCTCTTGAAAGCTCCGCAGTAATAGGCCTGCGGCGGTCAGCAGCACCAAGGCGATGGCGAGTTCTGCGATCACCAGGGCCGAGCGCAGTCGCGCATGTCCGCCGCCGATGGATGCGGTTCGACCGCCCTCCTTTAGAGTTTCATTGACTCCGGTGCGGCTGGCGGCGAAGCCGGGGATCAGCCCGCAAAGAAATCCGGTCAATAGCGCTAACGCGAGTGCGAAGGCTGCCACCTGCCAGTCAAGACCGATGGAGCTAATCCGTGGCAGCGTCTCAGGGAGAAGGCTGACGCCTACGCGAAGCACAACCCAGGACAAGGCGAGGCCAATGATCCCGCCGCCCATGGCCAGCAACACGGCTTCAACGAGCGACTGGCGAACGACTGTTGCATTGCTCGCGCCTAGCGCCAGGCGTACCGCTGTCTCGCGACGGCGACGAATCACGCGCAGTAGCAACAATCCCGCTAGATTCGCGCAGGCGACAAACAGCACAACCGTCGACCGCAAAAAACAGTGTGCGAACCAGCGGTCGAGCCTGCGCCACTGTGGCTTTGTCGAGCTGTTCGACGGACGGATGGATGCGACGCTTGGCGAGGGATGGAGGAAAATTGCGCATGATCTCCTGCGCCGCGGCGCCTGCATCTTGCTGCGCCTGCGCCGGGGTCACGCCAGGTTTCAACCGTCCCACCATGTAGAAAGCCCATCCTCCCGCACCCTGCGTGATTTCGTCGGGGGTCAAGCTCATTGGGACCCAAAGTTCACTGCGGTTGAGTTGGCCGGGAACCAGCGGAAATTCAAATTCACGCGGCATCACGCCGATGATCTCGTAGGGCCTGCGATCGAGCAGAACCTTCTGGCCCAAAATATTGGCATCACTATGAAAACGGCCGCGCCACATCTGGTAACTGATAACAGTGACTGCCTCCCTCGACTCGTCCTCCTGCGGCGTGAACGTCCGTCCCAGTAACGGAGAAACGCCGAGCACGGGAAATATACTGGCGGTGAGCCGCGCCCCGTTGATTTGCGCGGGATCTCCTCCGCCAGAGTACTCATAAGTGGATGGCTGGTAGCTGCCCAGAGTGGAAAAAGCGTTCGTGTCGCGCATGTAGGTGCGGACCCCAGGCGCCGTGACACCCGGCGTATCGCCGCCATAGTCGACCCCCTCAACGATATCGGCGAGAACGACTAGCCTTGAGGGATTGGGAAAGGGCAGGGGACGTAACAACACGCCTTCGACAATCGAGAAGATGCTGGTAGTGGCGCCAATGCCGAAAGCGAGCGTAAGTACCGCTGTCAAAGTGAATCCGGGCGACTTGCGCAACTGTCGCAGCGCGTGACGTACTTCCCGCAACATCTGATCCATGAGAACTCCAAACATTCGAGGTATCAATGCGTCTCCCGCGAACGCCCACTTGAAACGGATACGCGCGACGCCCGATCGATAGGATTCACGATTATTCCGAAGCTCGGAAGTTTGGACGCCTTCCAGTCGCGAATCGCTTTCCCCACGATGCAAGGTGAAAGCACTCTGCAAAAGATGCTCGCCCCACTTAAATCATGATCGCCGATGCGTTCGTCGAGCGCAAATTGGGTACTCGGACTGGGCTCGCAGAAGGTTTTCACCAGATTTGTACCGGGTAGTAGCGTGAGCGACCGGCTCTTGCCGAATTTGTTGTTGCCCACAATTCGAAATTATGGACAATCGAAGATGCGATGAAGGTTTTTCATGTGGTCGGCGCCCGACCCAATTTCATGAAGGTCGCGCCCGTCCTGAGTGCTCTCAAGGGACACAAGAATGTTGTCCAGACCCTGATCCACACCGGGCAGCACTATGACGCCCAAATGTCTGACGTCTTCTTCGAGCAACTCGGCATCCCCGCTCCGGACATCAACCTTGCGGTCGGGTCGGGCAGTCATGCCAAGCAGACCGCCGAAATCATGGTTCGCTTTGAGCCGGTCGTTCTTGAGCGCAAGCCGGACTTCGTTCTCGTCTACGGTGACGTTAATTCCACCGTCGCGGCAGCGCTGCTGTGCGCCAAACTTGGCGTTCCCGTTGGCCATGTCGAGGCCGGCCTTCGATCATTCGATCGCACTATGCCCGAGGAGATCAACCGGTTGGTCACCGACCAGCTTGCCGATCTGCTCTTTACGCCCTCCGAAGACGGTGACGGGAACCTTCGCAAAGAGGGAATTGCGTCCGACAAGGTTTTTCGGGTTGGTAATGTGATGATTGATTCGCTGGTGCGTCTGCTGCCAGCCGCAAGAAGCATCAAGCATGACAGTCTGCCGGACCGATATGCGTTGGTAACGCTGCACCGGCCAGCGAATGTCGACGACAGCGCTACGCTGAAAGGTGTTCTCGAATCGTTGCTGGAAGTGAACCGCGATCTTCCGGTGATCTTCCCCGCTCATCCTCGCACGCGGCAGCGCATCGGCGAGTTCGGGCTGAACCCGGGTCAACTCCTGCTGCTCGATCCGCTCTCCTACATCGATTTTCTGGCGATGCAAACTCGCGCTACGGTCGTAATCACCGACTCTGGCGGTATCCAGGAGGAGACGACCTTTCTCGGCGTCCCCTGTTTGACCGTTCGCGAAAACACCGAAAGACCCATCACGGTTTCCATGGGTACGAACGTGCTGGTGGGTCGCGACCGTAATAAGCTCCGATCGGAATTGTCGAAAGTCTTAGACGGGAATGCAAAGAAAGGGACGATCCCTCCCCTTTGGGATGGCAAAGCCGGCGAGCGCATCGCCGATATTGTGGCACGATAGGACGATCTATTCCGAGCAACGATCAATGCCTATGACCAAATCGCCGCGGCGCGGATTGACGCTCGCTTTGCTGCTGGCTGTTTCCGTGATCATTGGCTGGCGCCCTTTATGGACCACCTTTTCCCTTGCCCTCCGGAATGATCAATACACTCATATCCTGCTGATACTGCCTCTCAGTATTGCCCTGATTGTTATTGACTGGTCGAATGTCCGCGATTTTGTGGCTCCAGGAATTGCGCCTGGCTCGGCAATTTTGGGACTCGCGGGTCTAGCCGTGATCGCGAGCATGGTATTCAAGCGGTCTCTGCCTGACGATGTTCGGCTTTCGTTGTACATGTTGTCCCTCGTCCTGTTCTGGATCGGCGCATGCGTCCTTTGCCTCGGAGCGCGTGTGGGCAGAGCCCTGATATTTCCACTTTGCTTCCTGTTCTGGCTTGTGCCTATTCCGCAAGTCTTACTGACCGCCATCATCAATCTACTGCAGCAAGGGTCGGCGCTTTCCGCGCATTGGTTGTTCGCGGTTGCGGGTGTGCCGGTCTCGCAAGATGGCGTCGTTTTAACGATTCCCGGTCTGTCGGTTGAGGTCGCCGAGGAATGCAGCAGTATCCGCTCGAGTTCAATGCTGCTCGTGACCACCATGCTCCTGTCGCAGGTCCTCCTCCGCTCGCCTTGGCGGAAGGCTATCGTTATTGCCTTGGCTGTCCCGCTGTCAGTTGCCAAGAACGGCCTGCGAATCTTTACAATTGCGATGCTCGGCACCCGCGTGGATCCCGGATACCTCCACGGCAGACTGCACCATCAGGGTGGAATTATATTTTTCGCGGCCGCTCTCGTGATCGTGTTTGCCTTGATCTGGTTTCTCAAGCGCGGCGAGAAGCACGCAATGTCGAGCTGAGCTGTACTTCCGCCGTGTCTCACCGACGGTTAGGGTACCGGGAGTGTGACCTTGCCTATGCAACTCCATCATGCCGGCTTTAATATTTTTGGGTGCCAGATTACACTTCAGGGTGGAACAATAGAGACGATGATTGACGCTTCCGCACTCAGATTCAGATTGCACTTTGCCGTCATCGTGGTGGCGGCGTTTACCTTCTCTCAAGAGAAGTTCTCTGATGCGCAGACCATTCTCAATTTAGAAGCGAACCTTCAGCTCGAAGGCGCCCCGACAAACGTCAAGGCTCCGATCGCAAATCAATCCTCCACAAAGACCCAGTCTTCGACGCCGTTTCAACCCTTGCCATGCCCGACCGACGGGCTCAACGCTCCCGCAGTTCCCCAGACTTCAAAGGGGCAACACTCGGTCAGTCTTAGCTGGAAGGCCAGCAAGACGACGGTTGATCCGGCAAAGAACGCTGTTGGGTATTGTGTGTTCCGAAGCGAGACATCCAACATTCCCAATCCGATCTCTGCCTGCCACGACTGCCAGGTCGTTAGCGAGAACGCTGTCTCCGGGACTGGGTGCATCGATGACCGGGTCAAAGACAACACTATTTACTATTACGTTGTTGCGTACTACGTGAAGCCTCTGTCGGCCACCGGCAAAGCCATGCTCGGCCCGCCCTCGAATATGGCGAAGGCGGATACTTCCAAGCCTCAGCCTGGCCCTCCATCGACCTATCTGTCCTGCCACTAGCGCGGTCGAATCTACGTTAATGCAGCCTGAAGACTACAGGATGTCGCCGATTCATTCTCGCGCCGATGCTTTTGTAATCTCCGAATCAGAGGCACGAAAACATCCTTTTTCTTTTCGTGGCTGCTGCGCTCCGCACCATGCGAGCACGATCCGTGTTTCTCGTGGCTTCAGCGCTGGTGGTCGTCGCAATGGGCGCGACGGTTCATCGGCCACATGAACAACACCTCGGACTGATCTTTTCAGTTTTCATCCTTGCATTGTTGGTCGATGCCTACACAGCGCAAGGCAACGGCCGTCAATGGCTCTCGCAGCGCGCCGCTGTCGTGGGCTTGTCGGCGATTCTAGCTTTCGGGTCCCTAAATGCCATGGGAGCATCCGTCTATGAATGGAGGTTTCCTTACTCGGACGCGAAATCCGTTAGCGCCTGGTTTAAGAAGGCGGGACTTGAGCAAACCCCGCTGGTTTTGATGCCCGATGCCCCTGCATTTCTGGGCTATATGCAGCGGCGTTCGGCCTATTACCCAGCTTGCAGATGTGCAGCTTCGTTCTTGATGCAATGGGAGGGCGAAGATTCGGATCGAATGGTAACCGAAGACGAACTTGAGAATCTGTCCGGTTCAGCCCATTTCCCGGTTGTCGTTGTCACCAAACAAGAGTTGACCGCTGAAACGCTGCAGAGTTTACGCTTAAAAGAGCTCCGCATCTTTCCTCCGATATCTCTTACGTCCGGAAGTGTTTACTTATATCAACGTGCGTACCCTTGAGTTTAGGGTGGACGAGAACGCGGAAAGAGCTGTCTCATGTCTAAAGCCTCAATTTGCTCGACCGAACGGCCGCGCCCATAGCTGGTTACTATCGGGTGGCCAACCGTGCCTGTGACCATTCCGCTGTCTGCTATAATCACTTTGACGCTTTGTACGGTTTGCTTGCCACGCGGTGGTTGTTCTTCTGACCAGATTCATCTCCGCCTTTCCTGCCCGCCGTTTTTTGTTAGCGCCAATCTAAAAGAAATGTGAGCGGCGTTGCGCCTCTCGATCTTCAGCAAGATGACGTGTATCCGGTGACATGTGTCACCGGTGAAGGCGTCGGGTCGAGCGCAACCAATGGCCCCTCCAGAAAGAAACAAACTTAGAATGACCACATTTTCCGAACTGCCCCTGTCTTCCGCTTTGCAACAGAAGCTCGCGGCAGCCGAGTTCCTCACCCTCACCCCCATTCAGCAACGCGCAATCTCTCCCGCCCTCGAAGGCCGGGATGTTATCGGCACCGCCCAGACGGGCACCGGCAAGACCCTGGCGTTTCTTATTCCGATTATTGAAACGCTCTACGCCAAGCCTTCGCGCAGTACGACTGCGCTGGTGTTGCTCCCAACGCGCGAACTTGCCATGCAGGTTCATGAGCAATACGAGCAACTGCGCACGAAAAATCTGCCCAAGGCCGCGCTCGTGATCGGTGGCGTCTCCGAAAAAGCGCAGATCCAGAGTCTTCGCGCTGGCTCGCCTCTGGTCATCGCGACGCCCGGCCGGTTGCAGGATCTGATGTCTCGCCGCTTCGCCGATCTCCGCCATATCGAAATACTGGTGCTTGACGAGGCGGATCGCATGCTTGACATGGGATTTCTTCCCGCCATCCGGCGCATCATCTCCGCGCTGCCAGAGAATCGCCAGACCTTGTGCTTCTCGGCTACGCTCGAGCAGTCTGTGGCTGGCCTCGTCAACGACTACATGCGTAACCCTGTCCGGGTCGCACTGGGCTCCGTGCTCAAACCCGCCGAGAGCGTTCAACTCAAGGCCTACGAAGTCAGGCCGGGAGAGAAACTCGATGTCGTCCGGCAATTGCTCTACTCCGAGAAAGGGCAGACGCTGATTTTCACGCGCACCAAGCGAGGCGCGGAACGGCTGGCCAAGCAGCTTGTGCGCGACGGCTTTACCGCTGCGATGATTCACGGCGACCGCTCGCAGTCGCAGCGTAACGGAGCGTTGGGCGGATTTCAGGAAGGCCGCTACCAGGTTCTGGTCGCGACTGACATCGCCTCGCGCGGCTTACATATCGACGACGTCGCCCACGTCATCAACTACGACGTCCCAAAGATGGCGGAGGACTTCATCCATCGCGTGGGCCGCACCGGGCGAGCCGGATCTGAAGGGTGCGCTTCCACGCTGGTCGCCGGGGCCGAGGTTCTCGAGCTGCGACAGATCGAGCGCACTCTTAAACTGCGGATCGAGCGCATGCAGACTGACAGTCTGTCTTCGCTGCCGGCGCGCGTCGTGCAAAATACGCTCGCCATGCGGACTTTAACACGGATGCCCGGCGAAGTATTCGTCTAAGCAAAGGCACAGCTGTAGGCGCTCCGGCCGCGGAGCGCTTTTCTTTTCATCCCAATAAAAAGGGCGGGACCGAAGTCCCGCCCAACTTACCCTATTACTTCAGCTTACTTGCCAGTTCCGGACAGAGCCACGCTCTGCGGACTGCCCGGTGCGTTGTCGGTGAAGTTCAGGCTGCCCGTGCGGGTGCCCTTCTGTGTCGGAGTGAAAGTCACCTTGACGATGCAGCTCTTGCCTGCGGCCAGCGTGCTTCCGCATTTGCTCTTCGAGGTGAAGGAAGCCAACGCGAAATCGCCCGTCGTGGCGATATTCGAGATGTTCAGCGTGGAGGCGCCGGTGTTGCTGACCGTAACCTTCTTCGCCGCGCCGGTCACACCGACGAGGACCTTACCCCATGTAAGCGAGGTTGGATTCAGACTCACAACCGGCCCGCTTGCTGTGATCGTGAGTTGAATGGTGGTTGATGCCGTCAGAGAGCCCGAGGTGCCGCCGACGGTGATGGTCGAGGTTCCCGGAGCTGTGCCGGACGCTACCGTCAGCGTCAGCGTGCTGGTGGTGGTCGTCGGATTCGGACTGAAGCCGGCGGTTACGCCGCTGGGCAGACCCGTGGCGTTGAGTGTGACGCTACCGGTGAAGCCGCCTGCCGGAACGACCGTGATCGTGCTGGTGCCTTGGGAACCGGCAGCGATCGTGAGCGAGTTCGGGTTGGCGGTCAGAGTAAAGGACGGCCCTGCCGGTCCGGTTAGAGCGTTGATCAGATTGGCGCCGTTCGGGCTGCCCCAACCGGTGACCAGATCATAGCCAGCCACGGCCGGGAAGCCGTTATTGCCGCTGGTGATGTCGTGGAAATCGGTGGTGTAGCTTCCGCCGATACCAATGTTATAGATGGCTGGATTGATGAAGCCGGGAGCCGGAACACCGTTGGTAGCCGCCTGTTGGTTGACCAGAGCCATATAGCCAGCCCACATGGGCGCGGCAAAACTGGTTCCACCCTCTCCTGTACCGCATCTGCCATCGGCGCACCAGTAGAAGTTAGTGTTGGCTTCTGCCGCTACGTCTGGGCCATTGCGCAAGGTCTTGGAACCCTTGTTCGAGGAGTTGATGACACCGGCCAGTTGCTGCCAGGAAGGTATTGGAATGCTGTCGAGGTTAATGCCACCGCCGCTATCCGGCCAGGCGACTTCTGATGACCAAGGACCACCCGCCCCTTGGGTCGTCAACTCCGTGCCGCCGACGCAGATCACGTAGACGTCGTCACAGGGGTAATCAAACCCACCGCTCGCCCACGCGCCGCTGTCGCCAGCAGCATCAAAGAAGCTCTGGCCCTGGGTCTGCATCTGCTGGAAGTAGGGGTCGTCGGTGGAGGGATCCGCCGGCTTCCACGACCACGAACTGCTGATTTGCAAGCTCAAAGGAGCAGCCGCAGTGGTGACCATCGCGCTGAGGCAGGCCGTGTCGCTGAAGGTTCCAGAATTGTAAGCGTCACCGCATACATAGTTGTAAAGCATGGTTGAGCCAGGCGCCATGCCCATCTCCTGCTGCATGTCGATGCTCTGCTCGGTATCGTCGCAGCTGCCCGTACAGGTCGTAGCATAGCCGCCGGTGGAGACTAAAGTGGGAACGTAAGGTTCAGTCTGCTTCGCGTTCTTGTAGTAGTTAGCCAAGTCAGACAAGGTGGTGCCTGCCAACTCGAGCAGGGCCATGTTCTGGCCGGTGCCGGTGAGGGGGCCTGTGCCGTAGTAGGCTGCCCGCATGTCGCTGGCGCAATAAGAATTGCCCGGGCACGAGCCCGAGATCTGTGGACTCTCTTTGACGTTCTTGTGGAGCAGGTTCCGGCGCGGGAGTTCATAGTTGTCGAGGCCGGAAATGTGCCATAACGCGAAGGGCAGGTCGACGGAAGGTTCGCGATCGGGAGCGAAGAACTGGCGATTTTCGGTTGGGTGCTGATAGACGTTCATGGTCACGTGGAGAGCTTTCTCGACTTGCGCCACGGTGCCCTTGAGCTGCACGTCGCGGGAATCGCGCGAGGCGCTAATGATGGTGAAGCCGTTCGCTTTCACGAACTGAATCAACGCATCATAATCCTCCTGGCTCGGACCAAAACGCGCGGTGAACTCTTCCGGCGTGAGGTACTGCTTATAGGAGGAACTGGAAGGATCGTGAAGGTCCTTGAGGAAGTTCTCGAGTTCGGGCTGATGGCGCAGAGCCAGAACCATGTCGAAACGTATGGTCTGCGTCGCGGGCATCCGGTTGACGATTTGCGCCTCGCCGCCGACCACTGCGTCGCGCGTATGCCGCGTCATTAGCGGCTGTGGCGCCGCGAAAGAAACCACACTCGCGATCGCCAGCACGGCAACGAGCGCGAGACAATACACTCCTGATCTTCGAATCATGAAGCTCTCCTTTTCTGGATAAGTACTTCGTGGAAGATTCCTTCTGGCTGACGGGCCAGCCCACAGGCTGGAATCTATGCCGCAAAGTCTACACCGATTCGCTCGAATGCAACAGACTGAAAGAACTTGCACATTATAGGAATCCCCGCGTATTTACTAGGCGCGGTCGTAATTTAATCGGTGGTACATTCTCACCCGGCTTTTGCACGGGAGCCACGCAAAATAGGCGAAGGACGCCGGGACAATACGGGCAAAAGAAACGAGGGTACGCGCGAAATTCAGGAGCCGCCTCCGCACTGCCGGCGCAAACGGCGACCTTCCCCCAGCGAGCTCTTGCGCAAGCCGAGCCGACCAAAGAAAACAAGGGCGAGACCGTGAAAATGACGGAAGCAAACATCAATGGGCTGAAGCCACGGGGGCTCGAAGCGGTACTGGCCCGAAGCCGTGCTCTAAAGACCTCCGCCCGCATTGACGCACTCAAACCTGTCAACCACCTTCCCCCGGCACGTTGTAAAATCGAAATAAGAGAAGCGCGTCAACGTAGCCGCACTCGATCCGAGCCAACGACGAGCAACAGAAAAGAGCCCACTATGTCGCAAAACAACGGTCATCCCACCAGCCTTCGCCTCAAAACCGGCCTCGCCGAAATGCTAAAGGGCGGCGTCATCATGGACGTTACCAACGCCGAGCAAGCCGCCATCGCCGAAAGAGCCGGCGCCGTAGCCGTCATGGCGTTAGAGCGCGTGCCCGCGCAGATCCGCGCCGAAGGCGGAGTCGCCCGCATGGCGTCGCCCGAAAAAAATTCGCGAGATCATGGCGACCGTGAACATTCCTGTCATGGCCAAGTGCCGCATCGGCCACTTCGCCGAAGCCCAAATTCTCGAAGAGCTAGGCGTCGACTACATCGACGAATCCGAAGTCCTCACCCCCGCCGACGAAGCCCACCACGTCGACAAGCACGCCTTCAAAGTCCCCTTCGTCTGCGGAGCCCGCAACCTCGGCGAAGCCCTCCGCCGCATCGCCGAAGGCGCCGCCATGATCCGCACCAAAGGCGAAGCCGGCACCGGAGACGTAGTCCACGCCGTAAAACACATTCGCCAGATCGTGCAGGAGATGAAAATCCTGACCGTCCTAAGCGATCAGGAACTCTACGCCAAAGCCAAAGAGCACGGCGCGCCGTATGAGTTGATCAAGATGGTCGCGAAGGAAGGGAAGCTGCCGGTGCCAAACTTCAGCGCCGGAGGCATTGCCACGCCGGCTGATGCTTCGCTGGTGATGCAGCTTGGAGCTGAAGCCGTCTTCGTAGGCAGCGGCATCTTCATGAAAAACTCCACAGAATTCGCCGACCCGCAAGAAGCTGAGAAGCGCGCGCGGGCGATTGTGAAGGCGGCGACGCACTATCAGGACCCGAAGGTGTTACTCGAAGTTAGCGAGGACTTAGTTGGAGCAATGAAGGGCCTGGCAGTCGCAGGATTAGACGAAGCCCACATGCTGCAAACAAGAGGCTGGTGAAGCGCTTTAACTTGAAGGCAGCGTTTTCAATCTTGTCCGTGGCTCTGCGCCGTGGTAACCTGCGATTTCTTCCCCTAGGCCACGTTATTGCGTCAAGAGCGTAGCTTTTGCATTCCAGGGTCGTGTCTCGCGTGGAGAATTAGCATGGCAGCCAGTCCCAGGCCTCCCATAGAGCATTCGGACGAAATCGAATTAGCGTCCTTGAGACTTCAGATTGAAGGTTCGTGGTCAGTCGAGGACTTTCAATCGCTGTTGCAAACGCTTGACGACGTGCATAAGCGCGTTGCCACGGTGATGACCCTGGGCGAGCTACTCCGGCGAGAACGGCGGCACAACGACGAACTGCAGAAGATGGAGCGTCACGACCAGATGAATTGGTCTTGGACGGAGCTTTACCACGGAAGCATGTACCGGTACAGCAATGAGGGTATTCAGCTCCAGCGGGAGCCCTTTCCAAGGGTGATTGCCGGAGTTCAGCCCTTTGTGCCTCCACTTGGTGTAGACGCTATAAGACTGGAGTCTCCAGGCTGGCTCCAGATAGTCGGCAATTTGAACCCATTAAAGGTAATTGCCGACTTCATATCAAAGTGGAGGGCAGAGAACACAAAGCGATTGCAAATAAAGACGACAGCTGACACGGAGCGCGAGCGATTCCGGACGGAGAGTGCGCAGGAGCGCGAGCGCATGCTGAGAGGATTTGCGCTCGAGGTTCTGCGCCAACTCCCGGAGGGCGAAAGGGGGTCGCACGCAGGCCGCCTCGCTGAAGTTGCGGAATATGCGATCACGCCAGCCACAGCTGCCCTTCGGCGTGTAGCAAACGATGCCCGCGTCGTAGAAGCTGAACTGGTAAACGTGGGTAGCCCACTGCCCCAGGAACCGCCGCCGATATCTAGCCCCAAACCGAGACGGAGCAGCGCAGCCTGAGTCTGCCGGCATGGTACCCATCCTCCGCGCTTGCTTTTCGAAGGGTGGGACCCGGCTCGGGGCCACGGCTCTCGACGATGCCCAACTGCTCTACTTTGCCGGCAAGAACTCAATCGTCACGTCGCGGCTGGCAGGTTTGAAATCAAAATCCGCCGTCACAAAAACGTGATCTCGCGAGCCGGACGCCAGTTCGATTCCGAAGGCGTCCACGTATGGTATTTTCCTTTTGAGCTTAATTAAGGACGCCCGAACCGCGCGATCTCGCATCGGCGGCAATGATCGGAAGCCCAAACGCGCTCAAGCGCGAGAGCACCAGATCCATCGCCGCCCTTCCGTGCAACTTGCAGGTGATGCCGGCCACCTCGCCCCAATGCAGGGCTGAAACGACTGCCTCGCACCGTCCCGCCAAATGGGACTTGATGATCTCCGCCACGCGCGCCGCACCCACTTCATCGTCCAGGTAGCGCAGAATCGCGCTCGAATCGAGGACGTACCTTACCATTTGTCTTTCTTCTGTCGCTGCCGCTTAAGTTCCGCGGAGAGGGAAGGCTTGCCCCGGAACATCCCGCGCGTCTTATCTACCAACTCTTCCGACACCGGTTCCAGGACGATCCTTGATCCATCCTGCGTGACGGCGATGCGGGTACCGGGTTTGATCCCCAGCGATGTTCTCATCTCCGCAGGAATGACGAACTGCCCTTTTGTGCTTACTGAAGTTATCTGTCGCACCATGCTTACATAGTATCACAGGTAAGACCTAATGGCGGTGGATCACGCAACCAGCGAAGAACAGGGCACCTCTAGATTTAGGCTCCCATCCTCTCACGAATGCCCGCCCGGACTCCGTCTGCGGAGTCTCCAGCCACTCTCACCAGAAAACCAAAAGCCCCGCCAGTCAGGCAGGGCTTAATGTTGCCAGTCGGTAGTTATCTTTCAACGAAGCTATTTACAGTAACCGCTCACCCTCTGGCCTTGGTCGCGCCGGGTTCTTCGCTGATCACGTGTTGCTCGAGCGTGTGCAGTTGATGACGGTACTTCTCCATCATTTCCTGGAGCAGGTTGCGGATGGATAGGACGCCGCGCAATCTTCCACGGTCATCCACCACCGGCAAATGACGAAAGTGATGTTCCAGCATGGTCGCCAGCGCATCGGTGGGATTGGCTTTCGGGTCTACGGTTTTGACCGGAGCGGTCATCAGCTCCGAAACCGGAATCTGCTCCGGATCGCGCCCGCTCAGCGCCAGCTTTCGCAGCACGTCGCGCTCGGTGAAAATGCCCAGAACTTTTCTCTCTTCCACCACTACCACTGAGCCCACACGGCGATCCAGCATCAACTGGATCGTGGCTTTGGCTGTGGTTTGTGGAGGAACGGTGATGGATTCGCGGTCTACCAGACGCAGTACGCTCATGATTGCCTCTTTCGGGCCTTGGCCCTGCAAAATATAGCCGCCATTCTAGCAGCTTGGCCGTAGCCGGGGCCGGTCGTGGCCAAGACTTGGCCAGGTTGCGTCGCGGAATGGCCAGGCATACGCGACCTTCGCGTTCGGCGAACATCGAATAGAATCGAAGCGCGAGAGGGTTTGACGACGACAAAAGAAAAACAACTGACCATCGGCGTCCTGGCGCTGCAAGGCGACTTTGACGCGCACCGACGACGTCTGGAAGAACTGGGCGCGAAGGTTGTGCTCGTAAAAAAGCCCGAGCAGTTCGACCACATCGATGGCCTCATCATCCCCGGCGGCGAATCCAGCACGCTCTTAAAACTTCTTGGCGAAGCGGGTTTCGAAAAGCTCAGGCAATTCGTACAGGCCAAGCCGTCATTCGGAACCTGCGCCGGCGCGATCCTGCTCGCGACGCAAGTCGAAAATCCGCCGCAAGCCAGTCTTGGCGCGCTCGACATCACCGTCCGCCGCAACGCCTACGGACGGCAGATCGACAGCTCGATTCGCGAAGGCCAATTCGAAAATCAGCCCACCGAAATGGTTTTCATCCGCGCCCCTAAGATTGAGCGCGTTGGCAAAGACGTAGAGGTCATCGCCACGGAAGGGGACGATCCCGTGCTCGTGCGCCACGGGAAGACGCTGGCTGCAACATTTCATCCGGAGCTCAGCGTGGATCCGAGCGTCCATCAATATTTTTTAGATTTAATTTCGGGCAATACAGACGGGTAAACTGGTCTCCCAAGCTATGCTTGAGAAGAATAGGAAAACTGCTGCGCCAGGAAATCGTTGCGGGTGGCTGAAACTACCGGCCAAACCTGCGCCGGATCAGCGTAGCCAGTCCTACAAGCCCGCCCCCAAGCGCGGCTAGAACGCCCGGTTCAGGGGCGGCCGCGGCCCGCATGACATGCGTTGCAGCGAAGGAATTGGAAGATAGGGTCGAGAAAACGAGAATTAAGGTCAGAACTGCGAAGCCCAGATTGCGCACGAGAACCCCCGCCGTGACTATTCGCAAGAATCATTCCAATCTCTGAGGATTTCCAAACTGTTTACAATCCCTCTTTGTCTAGCGAATTTATTGACATTTCCGTGCTCGTCATCCGCCAGTCATATCCCCTCAATCCGCCTACTGCGCAGGCCTTTGCACAGTTTTGCCATTTTTCGTAAACCCTACTGGATATCCTGTAGTGCCTGATCCGGTATTCTGTCACCTCCGATTCATACGCCATGGAAGCGCCCGAGCTCGAAATCAATCCGGTTGGCGTCCGTTCGTATCTGCGACTGCTAGGGGGCAACAGCAATTTCCGCTGCCTTTGGGGCGCGCAGGTGGTCAGCGAAATCGGCGACTGGTTTTACACGCTGGCTATCTACAATCTGCTGCTCAACCTTACCGGACGGGCGAGTTCGGTTGCGCTCGCGCTGGTGCTGCAAGTTCTGCCGCAAACTTTCATTGGACCCACCGCGGGCGTCGTCAACGATCGTCTTCGCCGCAAGCACGTCATGATCGCAGCCGATCTGGGACGCATGGCGATTGTCTTCTGCATGCTCTTCGTGCGTTCGCGGGAGATGGTCTGGCTCGTCTATCCGCTGTTGGTGGCGGAAACGGTTCTGGCGGCCTTCTTCGAGCCGGCACGCAATTCCGTGATCCCGAACATCGTCGCGCGGGAAGACGTTGTCATCGCCAACACGCTCTCCTCGGCCACATGGTCGGTCAATCTCATGCTGGGCTCGACCGCCGGAGGCGTGGTCGCGGCACTGTGGGGCCGCGACGCTGTGTTCATCTTCAATGCGCTCTCGTTCCTGATTTCCGCCGCGCTCATCCTGCGAATGCATTTTGCCGAGCCGCATGCCGAAGGCACGCATCCCTTTCGCCTGCGCGAACTCGTCGACTTCTCTCCCATGCTCGCGGGCATTCGCTACGTGCGCTCGCAAGTACGCCTGCGCGCAACCATCCTCGTGAAAGCCGGTAACCTGGTGATCGGCCCCAGTTGGGTCCTCTTCACGGTGATGGGGCAGCGGGAATTTCCGGTGCACTGGCACGGACTCGATCCCGCCCGTGGCGCATTTCTCGGCATGAGCCTCCTGCTGGGCGCTCGGGGTATGGGCGCGCTGCTGGGGCCCCTCATCACCGCCCCATGGGCGGGACAGTACATTCGCCGCCTCGAACGCGCAATCTTCTTCGGCTACCTGTGCACCGCCGCCGGCTATGTGCTTCTTAGCATTGCCGGACATCTTTGGCTCGCCTGCCTGTGCGTGATGCTGGCGCACTTCGGCGGATCGATCGTCTGGGTCTTCTCGACGACGCTGCTACAGCTCCAGACCGACGACAAGTTTCGCGGCCGCGTTTTTGCCGCCGACCTGGGCCTCTGCATGTTCACGATTGCCGCCGGCGCCTTTATCGCCGGCCGCTTCGTAGATTGGGGCTTTGCGGCTCGGCACGTGGCGGGAGCAGCCGGAGCGTTGACGCTGATTCCGGCGACCTTGTGGGGTTTACTGGCGAGGAAAAATAACTCGCGCGACAGACAAACAGGCTGATGAATTGTTGCGCATCTAGATGGGGAAGGCTTCTGGGTGCCCCGATGCCTCGATCACACGATAATCCGATCTAAAGCAATCGATCAATCTTCGCCGCCAGTATGAAGTCGGATTCCGTCAGACCGTCGACTTTATGTGTCCAGATCGTGATGTCAACCTTACCCCAGCGCAGCATGATGTCGGGATGATGTCCCTGCTCTTCAGCAAGTGCGCCTACGCGGTTGACGAAATCCAGTGCCGACTTGAAGTCGGGGAACTTGTAGCTGCGTACCAGGTGATGTTCGTCGACCACATTCCAGTGCGCAAACTCAGGCAGCTGGCGGTGCATTGCGGCGAGTTCCACGCCCTTCAGCGGAGGGACTCCGCCGCGGCAGGGAACACAGGTCTTATCGGCGAGTGAGGTCATGAAAGCTGTATCGAGCAAGCGTCGCAAAGGCTAGAACGGAATATCCTCGTCCGTGATGGGCGACCCGCCCGCAGGAGCGTGTTCCGCCTCCGGCACGCTCTGGTCAAAATTATTTCCTCCCGAAGCCGCGGCCCCGCGCGATCCACCCGAATGTTCGCCGCCCTCGCCGCGTCCGCCGAGCAGCACCAGATCGCTCGCCACAACCTCGGTCATATACTTCTTCTGCCCTGAGGTCTTGTCGTCCCATGAGCGCGTCTGCAAGCGGCCCTCGATATAGACCTTGCCGCCCTTCTTCAAATATTCACCGGCAATCTCGGCCAGGCGCTGCCACAGCACGACGTTGTGCCATTCGGTGCGGTCCTGCCAGTTGCCGTCCTTGCCCTTGAAGCGCTCGTTGGTGGCCAAAGTGATCTTTGCGACAGGCGTTCCCTGCGGCGTGTACTTTACTTCCGGATCCTTGCCAAGATTCCCAATAAGGATGACTTTATTTACGCTTTTGCCCGCCATGATTGCGCACTCCTTCGAAGAAGACTGTCGTACAAGAGGCCAACTATAACAGAATCGCGGGCAGGGAATCTTGTGCCCAGCACACAACGAAATTGTGATGAATCCTGCCGGTTTCCCCGGTGTTCCGATGGCCCGCTGCGGTTGAAGGTTTTTGACGACCGAAGCCGAGAAGTCGGCAGCTAGACAAAAATCCGGAACAGCATAAAGTAAACAACCACGCCCGGTCACCGACACATAAAGCCAAAGCGGATACGTCCAGCGCGCAACCGCCCGATGCCGGTCATAGCGCCCGCGCAGCCCGCGAGACAACGTAATCAGGACGAGCGGCACAATCACCACCGCCAGCACCGTGTGTGAAATCAGAATCGCGAAGTAAACCGGCCGCACCCACCCCGTCCCGTGGAAATAGATCACACCCCCATGCCCCGGCCAGTGGTAATAAAGATAAGAAATCAGGAAGAGGCACGAAGTAGCAAACGCGGCAATCATCACCGCGCGGTGCGCCGCCATTCTGCGTCGCGCAATCAGCGCTCGCCCGGTCACCAGCAGCACCGCGCTGCATCCGTTCAAAGTCGCATTGATCTTCGGGAAGATGGAATAGTCAGTCATGAAGGTTCAGTTGTACGGGCAACCGAGCGCATTTGGCAAGAGGCGTCTGGTGCCAGGTCAAGAGTAAAGGCTAAATTGAGGAGTGAAACCGCCCAGCCTCGCGCCGGCGCACATTGACGGGGGCGCTACTTCTTGTAATTTGCCTTCTGATTTTTGACTTAGGCATCAGCCTCCGCTTCCATATAAACTGTATTCAAATGTCCGATGTGGGCACTCCGCAGCCGCAACCTCCCGCGTCTGCGCCCCAAAACGTGTCGCGCCCCATGCCGGTAGTTGCCGTCTGGGCGCGGGATCTCCTGGTTTCACTCGCCATTTCCGCCTTCATCATCATCTTTCTGTATCAGCCGGTGAAAGTCGAAGGCACCAGCATGATGCCGGGCCTCGAGGACCAGGAGCGCATCTTCGTCAACAAGTTCGTTTATCGCTGGGAGCCTATCCAGCGCGGCGACATCGTAGTTTTCCGCTACCCGCGCGACACCTCGAAGAGCTACATCAAGCGCGTCATCGGAGTTGCCGGCGACCGCATCCGCATTGAAAGCGGCCAGGTCTTCGTCAACAACGAAGCCCTCGACGAAGATTACGTTCCCAACGAATACGCCGACGCGCGCTCCTATCCCGAGATCACCGTCCCGGCCGGAACCTATTTCGTTCTCGGCGACCACCGCACCATGTCGCAGGACAGCCGCGACTTCGGTCCAGTCGACGAGCGCCTGATCTTCGGCAAAGCCGTGTTTGGATATTGGCCGATGGAGAAGTTGGGAAGGCTGCGGTAGGAATCGCAGTTTTTCGTCAGTTATCAGTAAGGCATCCGCCGTTGGTGCTCTTTTCGCTTTGGTGAGGACTAAGCACTTTCCCAGTAATCCACAGCCGCCCCTCTGCTAAAATCCCTAAAATCCACTCTCAGGAGTGACAATGCAAGCTACGCTTGCCCTCGAAGACGGTCGCGTCTTCCGAGGCAAAGGCTACGGCGCCAAAGGCGAGTGCTCCGGCGAAGTCGTTTTCAATACTTCCATTACCGGCTACCAGGAAATTTTCACCGACCCTTCCTATGCCGGCCAGATCGTCGTTTTAACCAATCCTGAAATCGGCAACTACGGCACCAATCCCGAAGACAACGAAGCCACGCGCCCCTACATTGAGGGCCTCATCGTCCGCGAGTTCTCGAAAGTCAGCTCCAACTGGCGCTCGCAGCAGGTCACCGACGAGTTCATGGAGCAGTTCAAAATTCCCGTCCTCGCCGACATCGACACGCGCGCGCTTGGTCCGCCATCTCCGCACCAACGGTGTAATGCGAGGCGTGATCTCGACGCTGGAAACCGACGCCGAAAAATTGGTCACCAAGGCGAGAGCCATCCCAAAAATGGACGGCCAGGACCTCGCCAAAGTAGTCAGCACCAATCACACCTACGTCTGGGAGATGGGCGAGCGCTCGCACCTCCCCGACGAAATCGTAGGAGTAAAAGACGAGCCGCCGCGCTTCCATGTAGTCGCCTACGACTACGGCATCAAGCAGAACATCCTGCGCAAGCTGCGCGGCGGAGGGCTGCAAAGTAACCGTAGTCCCCGCGCAGACCACCGCCGAAGACGTGCTCGCCCTTAAGCCCGACGGAGTCTTCCTCTCCAACGGCCCCGGCGATCCCGAGCCCTGCACCTACGCAGTCGATAACATCCGTCGCCTCATGGGCCGCCAACCCATCTTTGGGATCTGCCTGGGCCATCAGCTAACCGGAATAGCGTTAGGCGGCAAAACCTTCAAACTAAAATTCGGGCACCACGGCGGCAACCATCCGGTAAAGCAGTTGCAAAGCGGCAAAGTAGAAATCACCGCCCACAACCACAACTTCGCGGTTGATCCCGACTCGCTCCCGCAAAGCGAAGTAGAACTCACGCACATGGATCTGAATGACCAGACGCTGGAAGGCATGCGGCACAGAAACCTACCGCTCTTCACCGTGCAATATCACCCGGAAGCTGCGCCGGGGCCGCACGATTCGCACTACTTGTTTAAGGACTTTGTGAAGATGATGGAGGAGTTCAAGCGATAGGGGATTTGAAGGGGCGCGCCTTTAGGCGCGCCGTACCGCGCCAAACTTTAGACGGGGCTTTAGCCCCTGGGGTATGAAGTGAGAGCGAAGAGAGAACACGCAACCAACACTGGTCAGACCTACATGGTCACAACCGAGACTTGGAGCCGCCGGGATCTCTTCAAAAATGAGCGCTGGGCAAAACTCTTGATTGACACTCTTTATCACTATCGCGGCCAAGCCTATCTGCTTTATGAATTTGTCGTTATGCCCGACCACATTGATGCTTTGCTAATGCCGCAGACGAGCCTCGAGAAGGCAGTGCAATGCATCAAAGGCGGCTTCTCCTTTCGCGCAAAGAAAGAACTCGGCTCCAACATGGAAGTTTGGCAAAAGGGATTTCAGGATCATCGCATTCGCAGACGCGAACGATTATGCGATGTCATGTCTCATATATTCATAACAATCCTGTCAAAGAGAGATTTTGCGAGAGCCCGGATCAATATCCGTATTCTTCTGCCTACCCTGGATTCGAATTTGACGCACGTCCCGCAGGGGCTAAAGCCCCAATCTATGCTTGGACTCGGCACCTGGCGCGGCCTAAAAAAGTCTTGCCGCGCCGCCTTCAAATAAAGAGTCAAAACTGCCTAATGCCCAAACGAACCGACATCTCGAAAATCCTCATCCTCGGCTCCGGCCCGATCGTCATCGGCCAATCCGCCGAGTTCGACTACTCCGGCACGCAGGCCTGCAAGGCGCTCAAGTCTGAGGGCTTTGAAGTCGTGCTCGCCAACTCGAACCCGGCCACCATCATGACCGATCCCGAGTCCGCCGACCGCACTTACATCGAGCCGCTCACCCGCGAATATCTCGAAGAGATCATTCGCATCGAGCGCGAAATGGCGCCCAGCGCCGGTTTCGCCGTGCTCCCAACCGTCGGCGGACAAACCGCGCTCAACCTCGCCATCGAACTCGCCGACACCGGCGTGCTCGAAAAATACAACGTCCATCTCATCGGCGCGCAAATCAGCGCCATCAAAAAAGCCGAAGACCGTCTCTTCTTCAAAGATGCCATGCAGCGCATCGGCCTTGACGTGCCGAAATCCGCGCTGGTCAGCAATCTCAAAGACGGCATCGAATTCGCCGGCAAAATCGGCTTCCCGGTCATCAGCCGTCCCAGCTTCACCCTCGGAGGCACCGGCGGCGGCATCGCCTACAACCGCGAAGAGCTGATGGAAATCCTCGCCCGCGGCCTCGACCTCTCGCCCGTCCACGAGTGCCTGATCGAAGAGTCCGTCCTCGGCTGGAAAGAATACGAGCTCGAGGTGATGCGCGACACCAAGGACAACGTCATCATCATCTGCTCCATCGAAAACTTCGACCCCATGGGCGTGCACACCGGCGACTCCATCACCGTCGCCCCCGCGCAAACCCTCACCGACCGCGAATATCAGATGATGCGTGACGCCTCCATCGCCGTCATCCGCGAGATCGGCGTAGAAACCGGCGGATCGAACATTCAGTTCGGCGTGAATCCCAATACCGGCCGCATGGTCGTAATCGAAATGAACCCGCGCGTCTCGCGGTCGTCCGCGCTGGCCTCGAAAGCCACCGGCTTCCCAATCGCAAAAATCGCCGCCAAGCTAGCCGTCGGTTACACGCTCGACGAAATCCCCAACGACATCACGCGCAAAACGCCCGCCTGCTTCGAGCCCACGCTCGACTACGTAGTCGTAAAAATTCCGAAGTGGCAGTTCGAAAAATTCCCCGGCGCCGACGAAAGCCTCGGCCCGCAGATGAAGTCGGTCGGCGAGGTCATGGCCATCGGCCGCACCTTCAAAGAAGCGCTGCAAAAGGGAATTCGCGCGCTCGACACCGGCAAGAAAGTAGGCTCCGAAAAAATCGAGCCGAAAATCCTCACGCAGCGCTTCGTCACGCCGCATCCCGAGCGCCTCAGCTACGTTCGTTACGCGCTCCGCCAGGGCCACACCATCAAGCAGATCGCGAAGATGACCTCCATCGACCCCTGGTTCCTCTACCAGCTCAAAGAAATTAACGACATGCAGCTGGAGCTGGAAAAGCACCCGATGGAAAGTGTCCCGCCGGAGATCGTGCACGAAGCCAAGCGCATGGGTTTCTCCGATGGTCGCCTCGCGCTGACCTGGCGCTTAGACGGCAAAGGCGGACAGGAAAAGGTTCGCCACTTCCGCAAAAAGCATCAGTCTGCAACCCGTGTATAAGCGCGTCGATACCTGCGCCGCCGAATTCGAAAGCTACACGCCCTATCTCTATTCCACCTACGAAGAAGAAGACGAAGCCGCGCCGACAGCAAAAAAGAAAGTAGTGATTCTCGGCTCCGGCCCCAATCGCATCGGGCAGGGAATCGAGTTCGATTACTGCTGCTGCCACGCCAGCTATGCCCTGCGCGAAGATGGCTACGAGACCATCATGATCAACTGCAATCCTGAGACGGTCTCCACCGACTACGACACCAGCGACCGCCTCTACTTCGAGCCGCTCACGCTCGAAGACGTCTTCGCCATCTGCGAGCACGAAGCCAGCGCGGGCGCGCCCGTCGGAGTAATCGTCCAGTTCGGAGGCCAGACTCCGCTCAATCTCTCTCTCCCGCTAAAAGCCGCAGGCATCAACATCATCGGCACCACGCCCGAATCGATCGACCTCGCCGAAGACCGCAAGCGTTTCGGCGCGCTGCTCGAAGAACTCGAAATCCCGCAAGCCCCCGGCGCCATGGTCACTTCCCCAGAAGCCGCGGTAGAAGCGGCGAAGCAAATCGGCTTCCCGGTCCTGGTCCGTCCGAGCTACGTCCTCGGCGGCCGCGCCATGGTGATTGCCTACGACGAAGACACCATCATGCAATACATGAAGCAGGCGGTCGAGTACTCGCAGGACCGGCCCGTCCTCATCGACAAATTTCTGGAAGATGCAATCGAGGTCGACGTAGACGCGCTCTCCGACGGGGAAGACGTAGTCATCGGCGGCATCATGCAGCACATCGAAGAAGCCGGCATCCACAGCGGCGACTCGTCCTGCGTGCTGCCCGCGGTTGATATTCCCGAGCCGCTCCTGAATCGCATGCGCGAGTACACATTCAAATTGGCGCGAGCGCTGAAAGTAATTGGTCTGATGAACGTGCAGTTCGCGATTCCGCGCGGGAACGGCAAAAGCGGCAATGGGCATCACGAGCCGACGGTCTACGTGCTCGAAGTTAACCCCCGCGCCTCGCGCACTGTTCCGTATGTCAGCAAAGCCACCGGCGTCCCTATGGCAAAAATCGCAGCCCGCCTGATGACCGGTCGCAAACTCCGCGAATTCCTCCCCGAGTACATCGAGCAAGCCAAAGACCTCGACACCGGCCGCAACTACTTCGTAAAATCGCCCGTCTTTCCGTGGCAGAAATTCCCCGGCGTAGACACCGTCTTAGGTCCTGAAATGCGTTCCACGGGCGAAGTCATGGGCGTGGCCGACAACTTCGGCGAAGCTTTCGCCAAAGCCCAAATCGCTGCCGGACAAAAGCTTCCTACGCAAGGCACAGTCTTCGTCAGCGTCACCGACCACGACAAGCCCGGCGTGGTCGAAGTCGCCCGCCGCTTCGTCGACATGGGTTTCAAACTGGTCGCCACGCACGGCACTGCCGACAAGCTTGAAGAAGCCGGTCTCGCCGTCGATCGTGTCTACAAAGTAAAGGAAGGACGCCCCAATGCCGTCGACCTCATCAAGGCCGAGCGTATTCACTTAATTGTCAATACACCCCACGGCCCCGATCCCTACTTCGACGAGAAAGCCATCCGCCGGGCCGCAGTAACCGCTCGTATTCCGACGATTACCACGCTAAGCGCCGCCCGAGCCGCCGCTGAAGGCATTGCCGCTTTGCAGCGCGGAGAAGTAAGAGTTCAAGCCCTCCAGACCCTCCACGCGGAAAGAATCGGCATGCGCCATTAGGTGTGTGTTACAATTTGCCATATGAGTAGCACGCTGACTATCCGCCTTCCCGAAGAGCTGATCGAACAGCTTCGAAAGAAGGCGCGTCGCACAGGCCTGCCGGTAAACCGCGTTGTGCGACTAGCCGTCGAGAATGATCTCCGTCATGATGAACCGCCCTGGATGAAATATGCGGGCACCGTTAGTGGTCCCAAGGATTTGTCTTCCCGAAAAGGCTATTCCCGTTCATGACGGGCATCGCCGATACGGGGTTTATTGTCGCGTTCAAGAACAGAGCCGATCAGCACCACGAATGGGCCGTCGATCTGGCCCGCGATCTGAATGAGCCCTTGCAAACCTGCGAATCAGTCCTTTCAGAAGCTGCGTTCCACTTGGGATCCTGCGAGGCCGTCCTGGCGCTTGTTGCAGTTGGAATGCTGGAAGTCTCTTTCGATTTCGCCCAGAACGTTGATCAACTGCGCGACCTCTCCCTCCGCTACGCCGACCGCCATCCAGACTTGGCCGATCTCTGCCTCATCCGTATGAGCGAACTCTATCCTCGCCGCGCAATCCTTACCACCGACGAAGCCGATTTCCGGGTCTACCGTCGCAACAAGCGCGATGTCATTCCCATAATCTGCCCGCCCCACAAGTAACAGACAAGACCAATTCGGCCCTCTATAGCCTCCCCCTGTGACCGCAATCACCGCCTTCCACCGCGTCTCCAGCAAATAATAAGGTCAAGAAACAGGAGCAACCATGATAGAAGTCCAGGTCGAGCATCTCGGCGCCGTTCAATTTGAAATCAAAGCCCGCCAGCACACCATCCCCTGCGACCAGCCCGCCGAGAACGGAGGCTTCGATGAAGGCATGACCCCGCCCGAACTCCTGCTGGCCTCGCTCGGTTCCTGCGCGGCATTCTACGCCGCCGCCTATTTGCGCAAATACAAGCTAGCCGTCGAAGGCACCAAAGTCCGCGTCACCGCCGACAAGAAGAAAGATCCCGCGCGCATCGACGACTTCCGCATCACCATCGACCTTCCCACCGGCCTCGATCCGAAGCACCTTGAAGGCGTGGAGCACGCCGTCCATCAATGCCTCATCCACAACACGCTGCTCAATCCGCCGAAGATCGCCATCGAAATCCACGCTCCAGCTCTAGCCGAAGAAACTGTTAATCTTGGGAGGTAAGCTAAGAGCTAGAAGCTAGTGGCCAGGAGCTGTTTGCATGCTTTTCTCCGGAATCTTCCCGCCCATCACCACGCCCTTTTACCCTGACGGCGCCGTCTACTACAAAAAGCTTGAGTCCAATGTCGAGCGCTATTCGCGCACGCCCGTAGCTGGAATCGTTGTGCAAGGTTCGACCGGCGAAGCGATTCTGCTCTCCGACCAGGAGCGACGTGACGTCCTCAAAGCGCCATCGCCGCTGCCGCGCCCCACAAAGTGATGATTGCCGGCACCGGCATCGAGTCCGCCATCGAAACCCTCCGCCTCACCGAATACGCCGCCACTCTCGGCTATGACGCCGCCATGGTCCGCACCCCGCACTACTACAAAAATCAAATGCATCCCGCGAACCTGCTCGCCTTCTATCGCACGGTCGCCGACCAGTCCGCGCTCCCCATCGTTATCTACAATTTTCCGCAAGCCACGGGCTATGACATCCCCGCCGAGGTCGTCATCGAGTTAGCCAATCACCCAAACATCGCGGCCATCAAGGAATCCAGCGGCAACCTCGACAAAGTTAAAAGATGGTGGAAGGCACGTGCCACATCAAGCGCACCGCGACGGTAACCGAAACCTTCGCGGCCGTAACTCCCCGCATGATCAAAGCCGCGGAAGCCGACGCCAAAGAAAAGCAGGAAAAAGAGAGCAGGGAACTAGTTACCGTGGAAGCCCTGACCGGATCGCGTGGTGGGGACACTTCGGTCCGCGCAGGCGGCGCTGGCAAACCAAGCTCGGCGGCGATTAGCACGATCGCCAATCTCAAGACCCGCCAGAAAGAAGTAGGCTTCCAGGTCATGGTAGGGGCCGCCCACCAACTCGAGCCCTCACTCGCCCTCGGAGCGGTCGGCGCTATCCTCGCCTTTGCCTGTCCCGCCCCTACCGCCTGCTACGAGATCTACGCCGCCATCAAAGAAGACGACCTCCCGTTAGCCCGCGAAAAACAGGAGCGCCTCAAACCCGCTGTCCAGCGCGTGCTAGGCGAGTTCGGCGTCCCCGGCATCAAGTACGCCATGGATCTCAACGGCTACTACGGAGGCCCAGCCCGTTTGCCCTTCCTCCCGCTAACCGGCGATCAGAAAAAGACGGTGGAAGAAGCAATGTTGAACTTCGCAACTAACTAACGAAGGAAGAACGGGCCGCTGTCCGTGCCTTCGACCTCTTCGTCTTTTCATTGTCCTCAGCCATTGCCGTGTGGTCTACAAGTTTTCCCAGTATGAAGCGCCGAGTTTCTGTTTTTTAACTGCCTCCTGAGCTGTGGTGATTCAAGCTCCGTGTAGCAACCGCTGCCGAAGCAACTGACGTGCCTGGAGATCGAGAGCAATGTCAAAACGCATGCTTCAGTGCTCGATGCTCGCGCTCGTTGCAGCTGCACCCGTGGTGGCAAAGGATGTCCCGCAGCAGGTCATTAACTGGCCACCTGACCGGCTCGACCATCGTTCGCATCAGCCTTGGAAAATCCAAGGAAATCAGCTCGATTTCGTCGCAGCGAAACTACGTCATCGAGACCACCGCGGAGAATCTGTGGAACAAGAAGATCTCGCATCTCGGTTTCAACCTTTACATCTACGACAAAAATAAAGTTCGCATCGGCGACGGCTGGATTGCGCTCGACAACATCGCGCCCGGACAAACAGTCAAGTTCGAGACCACGGTCCACTGCGTGGGAGTTCCGGCGTCGTTCGAACTCACTCCCAACTCGCTTCCCGCAGAACTTCAACCGCTCGCTCCGCCCAGACAAGTTACGATCACCGTCAATTCCGTTCCGCAAGGCGCAACCCTCTCTGTCGACGGCACGCCCGCCGGAACCACGCCCAAGCTGGTGAAACTCGGCGTCGGAAAGCACAGTCTGGAATTCGCAAAAGAAGGATTCAATCCCGGCAAATTTCCCGTCGAGATCGGTCCCGACGATGCCTCTGGCGGCAGCGTCAGCTATGAACTCGGCACCGCCGTCCATGACACAATCGAACTGCGCGACGGCTCCGTTCTCTCCGGAGACCTGGTCTCCGTCAGCGGAATGCAAATTCAGGTACGCATTGGCGGCAACACCCAGACCTTCGACCGCAATCAGGTCAAGCGTATCCTGCTGACCGAGCGCGATCCGGCCAACTGAAGACGGGAGCGGGACACGCGCGGTCGCCCACGCCCCCGTCCAGCCCCCGAAACCAGTCAGCACTATAGGACCACCTCACAGAATCGCTTTGCACGGCAATCTCCGCGCGAATCCGACGTCGGATAAAATTCCGAAGGAGCCTCCCGTGCCTTCGAACCATCGCCTCCTCGCGCTAGTCGCCCTCGCCGCCTCCTCCATCGCGCTTTACTTCGGAACCGGCCTTCATCCCTTCTGGTGGCTGATGTGGCTTGCCCCCATCCCCGTCCTTGCGGCTGCGTCCCGTCTTTCGCGCGGTTCAGGCTTCATCATTGCCTTTCTTGCCTGGACCATCGGCGGCCTGAACCTGTGGAACTACTATCACACCGTGCTGCACATACCGCTCGCCGTCGCGGTGCTCATCATCCTCGGACCCGCTCTGCTTTTCGCCATCGATGTCATCCTCTATCGCGCATTCCTGCCAACCTCACTCTGGTGTGCCGCGTTGATCTTTCCCAGCTTCTGGGTCCTCTGCGAGTTCATCAATACCCGCACCTCGCCTCACAGCACAGCCGGCAGCATTGCCTACAGCCAGATGAATTTCCCTCCCATCCTCCAGATCGCCTCGGTCACCGGCATCTTGGGAATCAGCTTCTGCCTGTTTCTGTTCGCCTCCACCGTCGGCGCTTTGCTCAGCGGCTACGGAACTGCGTCCCAGAGGCGCAATCTCGGCGCCGTCGTCGCGATTGTATTAGCGTCCATACTCGGTTTCGGCCTCTGGAGGCTGCACGCCATTCCGCCCACGCAAAACACAATCAGCTGTCGGCCTCGTAGCCTCCGACCTTCCGCAAAACATACTCGCCGAGCAACCCGCTGACATGCTCCGGCTCATGCACGAATACGCCGCCCAAGCGGAAAATCTCGCCGCCAAGGGCGCCAAAGTCGTTGTCATCCCGGAGAAAGTCGCCGTTGTGGGCGACTCCGAGATGCCCGAAGTCGATGCGCTATTCAAGTCAGCCGCCGCTAAATCCGCAGCCACCATCGTCGTTGGCATCGTCCATCCCTCCGCTCCCAACCGCTGGAATGAAGCCCGCGTCTATTCCCCCGACGGCATCGTGCGCACCTACGAGAAACATCACATGGTCCCCATCTTCGAATCGAAGACTCACGCCGGCACCACCCGCACCACTGGCAAGAATCTTCCGGCACATGGGGAACGGCTATCTGCAAAGACATGGATTTCCCCGATCTCAGCCGCCAGTACGGCGAGGAGGCCGTTGGCCTCATGTTGGTTCCGGCATGGGACTTCAAGGTTGACGGCTGGCTGCACGGACGTATGGGAATCCTCCGCGGAGTGGAAAGCGGCTTCAGCATAGCGCGCTCACCCAAGGAAGGCATCCTGACCCTAACCGATGCAACCGGGCGCGTCCTGGCCGAACGCCAGTCCGACTCAGCACCTTTCGCCACGCTGGTAGCGAACGTACCCGTGCGCCACCTCTCGACCATCTATGCTCGCTTCGGCGATTGGTTTGCCTGGCTCAATATCCTATTGTTCGCCGTGTTGGTGATCGCATCTCTATTCCGGAAGCGAGGCAGTGGTCGCTCGCAATCCTGAGGCGAATTCCCAGTCCGGTGCGGAAATGCGGTCACGATGCCGCGCCCAGGGCACAACTACCACGCGGCATTTCCATACCAACGCAGAACTCGCAGCGCGCGCAGTGTGTTCCAGCGGCTTGCTCTGCCGACCTCGGTTTCCATCTTTAACGGAATGTATTCGGGATGAAGGAGGTTGAGCGGCCAGCGCCCGTTCTGGTGGCGGCGCTCCATCACGATTTCGACCGCCTCCACGAGCGCGGCTGTCGGGTTTGATCCCTGCATTCCGCAGATAGTCGAGTCCGCGCAATACGTCGTAGTGCCAAAACGTCGGGAACGAGAAACGGCACCAGCGCTTGTCGATAACTTCGCCAGTTCGAAGTGAGCGGAACATGCCGCGCTCGAGCAGATAGTTTTCGGCCCGCTTGCGGGCCCTCAGACGACTTGGCGCGCCGATTTGCGCCGTTGCCCGTTCGTATTCGAGCAGTCCTTCGAGCACGCAAATGGTGGTGTGGAACGAAGAACGCCGGCTCTTGGGCGCTTCGCAGTTCCAGCCGCCATCTTCGAGTTGCTCGCCCAGCAGTCGCTTGGCCAGCGCGTCGTTCGGTTTCTTGAAATACGCGCCGATGCCGAGGATTCTGCCGTTGATGCAGGGCTCGGTTTCCCCGTGAAGGATAAGGCCGGTTGTCGAGCCACTTGAAACACGAGCCGCTTGTCGACGCGTTCTATCATCTTGCGGGCCTGCTTGCTGGCGGGATCGAGACCGAGTTCCATCAAGACGGAGAGACTGTAGAGCGTAATCAGCAAGTCTCGGTGCTCTTTCGGCAGATCGTCACGCCACCCGCGCGGACCACCGCCCCAGTGGCCGCCAGGAGATTGCCGGGCCAGAAGTCGTGCTCCCCAGCCTTCGGTCGCTACCCGAGATCGCTCGGCAGCAATCGCGTTGGAAGCCTCACCGGTGAGGTCCCTCATGACCTGCCAGCGAATGGCGGGGTCGGAATCGAGGAGCCATCGAAGGTGTGCGGGCCGGGGTGCGTAATCGCGCAGGCGCTTGACCGTTCGAGTCATGCTGCGCCCGCCTTTATCCTGCCTTGCCATCGTGACCTCCTGTCTGAATAAGAATGAAAGGCTAATCCCCGTGTCCGCACAGCCCTGTGTACGCCGTGGTGCTGTTTATTTCTAGGGCATCACACTGCCTTGTGACATGCATCACCTTGCGCTATGATTAGAACGAACGTTCGAACCATGGCGCCCCGCTCTAGCCATCCCGCTTCCGACTCCCGCTTCGATCGCCGTTTAAGCGAAATTCTCGCTCATGCCACCGATGTTTTTTGCGAGAAAGGCTACGAAGGGGCATCCATGCGCGACCTCTCCCGCGCCAGCGGCATGTCGCTCGCAGGACTTTATCACTACTTCGGTTCCAAAGAGCGCCTGCTGTACCTGATCCAGAAACACACTTTCTCCACCATTGTCGCCGAACTCAAATCTCGACTCCAGGGAGTCACCAATCCCGAAGAGCGCATCCGCGTCTTTATTCAGAACCATCTCGAATATTTCGTAACCAATCAAAGCGGCCTCAAAGTTCTGGCCCATGAAGATGAAGCCCTGAAGAATGGCTTCAACTCCGAAGTCGCTTCCATCAAGCGCGAGTACTACCGCATCTGCCTCGGCCTGATGGACGACCTGAAGCGCCAGCGCAATCTGGATTTTAATTCCCGCACAGCCGTGATGAGCCTGTTCGGCATGATCAACTGGATCTACACCTGGTACAAACCGCGCCAGGACGGCACCGCGCAGGATCTTGCGCAACAGATGAGCGAGATAATCTTGTCCGGCGTGGGATGTCAGTACAAACGTAGCTCAACCCCAGTCGCCCGTAGAGGAAGCGCGATCTCTCAATCTCGTGCCTTCCCGAGTGCGGCGGGGTCAGCAGTCCGCTGGTGGCGCCACCGCACGCGGGGCAAAAGAAGCTTTGAAGGGGCGTGCCTTCAGGAGCGCAGTAAACGAACGGATTTGATTTCAAGCCGGCCCAAGCCGTCGAGGGATAAAAAAGTAAAGAGGAGCAACTATGGCAACCACCATGCAGCCCGTCACTGCCGAAGCTACCAAGCAACTCGTCAACTACCGTGTCGATCAGGGCGTCGCCGTGATCGAGATGAACGATCCTCCCGCCAACACCTACACCTACGAGATGAACCGTCAGCTCGACGACGCCATCCTCAAAGCGCGCATGGCCAATGACGTTTACGTGATCGTGCTTACCGGCGCGGGCGACAAATTTTTCTCCGCCGGCGCCAACATCAAGATGCTCGCCAGCGTCGACCCAACCTTCAAGTATTACTTCTGCCTGCACGCCAATGAAATGCTGCTGCGTTTAGAGCACACGCCAAAGCTAGTAATCGCCGCCATCAATGGCCACTGCGTAGGCGGAGGCCTCGAGATCGCCATGGCCGCCGACATTCGCATCGCCAGAAAAGACGCGGGCAAGATCGGCCTGCCCGAAGTAAATCTAGGCGTTCTCCCTGGCACGGGCGGCACGCAGCGCCTCTCGCGCATGGTTGGGAAAAGCAAGGCCATTGAGCTCATGGTTACCGGCAACACCTTCTCCTTCGAAGAAGCGAAAGACTTCGGCATCGTCAACGACATCTTCGAGCGCGAAGGCTTCATGGAAAACATCATGGAGTACGCGCGCCAGTTCACGCCGCCCAACAAAGCCGCCAAGGCCGTAGGCCGCATCAAGCGCGCCGTTCAGACGGGCTGGGAGATTCCGATGGAATCAGCGTTGGCCGTCGAGCGCGAGAACCAGCAGATCCTCTTCCAGAGCGAAGACGCCAAAGAAGGCCTGGCCGCTTATGTAGAAAAGCGTCCAGCCGAATTCAAAGCGAAGTAGAAAGACACGTGGGGACAGCCGCCCTCGGCTGTCCAGCCGAGCGAAGCTCGGCTATTGAAGCAAGACGAACTGAGTCCGAGAATAAAAGGTCTTTCTCGGCGCTCTCGCGTCTCGGCGGTGAAAGGATTTTGACTCTATGCCAGGCAAAGTACCAAAAATCGGAACCTTCAGCGAATGGGAAGGACTCTTCAACGAGTGGCGCAAGGAAGTCGGCGTCAACAAAGATGACGTCGAAGCCTTCCACTTCGACACGCTCTACGGCGCCATCGAAACCGAAGACATCCAGTTTGGCTCCTACAAGGGACGCCGCAAGTGGGAGAACCTGCGCCAGATTCCCACCCAGCAGATGCGCGACGCGCTCATGAACATGATCGTCTACCAGGGCGACACCGAGTTCGCCAGCGTCGAGCAGCAGCGCAATCTTTTCGAGACCGCGCCCACCGACTGGGATCGCCGCGCGCTCACCCGCGTCATGATCGAAGAGATGCGCCACGGCTGGCAGATGTGCGCATTGCTCATCGACTTCTTCGGCTACTCGGGAAAAGTTGAAGCGCAGAAAATGCTGGAGCGCCGCGCCTTCGAAAACAAGCGTCTGCTGGGCACTTTCAACGTTGACGTCGACAACTGGCTCGACTTCTTCACCTACACCGACTTCGTCGACCGCGACGGAAAATTTCAACTCCAGATGCTGAAGTACTCGTCCTTCGCGCCGCTCGGCCGCTCGACCTCGTACATGCTGCGCGAAGAAGCCTTCCACATGGGAACCGGCAACGACGGCCTGCGCAGAGTTGTTGAAGCAGGAGTGATCCCGCAGTGGCTCATGCAGAAATATTTGAACAAGTGGATCTCCAGCTCCTACGATCTCTTTGGTACCGACCACTCCTCGTCGGCGCACTGGGCCTACGTCTGGGGAATCAAGGGACGCTACGATGAGCCGCAGAACGACAAGGCCGCGGACCTCGACGACCTCAACGACTACAACCGCCATCTCTACCGACAAGAGGTCAGTGGCCTGGTCGAGCGCTTGAACTCTTTCCTCAAGCCCGGAGAAAAAAGGTTTTATACGCCCGACATAAAATTCAATCGCAACATCGGGCGATGGGCAGGGAAGCACTTCCACTCCGAGACGGGCGAGGCGCTCGACGACCGCGCCTATCAGGAGCACACGGCCGAATGCCTGCCGAGCGCGGAGGACAAGGCCACACTCCTCGACATCATCCGCAATGAGAAGAGGTGGATCCTGGAGAAAGAGGGGGCACGGGATCCGTTCCTGACCATCGGCGAGCCGCGGCGGTCGGCCATCAACCTGTAGAGGCTGGTCATCAGTTGTCCTGTTACTGGTCACGGTCACGGCGATGGGCGGCGGCATTTCTATTCCAAGGAACCGGCCGCTCACAGCGCACGGCTGACTGCTTACGGCCTACCGCGGGAGCAGAATCCGTCGTGCATCGTTGTCGCATTGCAGGGAAGCCGTTCGCTGTTAGCTGTCGGCGGGATACGGGAGGATACCATTACGGGATTTCATCACATTGAGGTTGAGGTTCGAGGAGGTGTGGCTCGGGTTCGGCTCATGAATCCTCCTTTGAATGTGCTCACGATCCCGATGATGCGGGAGATAGGCCTTGCCCTCCAGAAGATCGAGACGCGGGCGGAGGTTTCCGTAATTGTTTTTGAAGGTGATGCGCGGACGTTTTCGGCAGGAGTGGATATTGAGGCGCACGTTCCCGAACTTGTGCGGGAGATGCTCGAGTCCTTTCATGCGGTGATTCGGGCGATTGTCGGTTCCCGAAAAGTTACGGTGGCATGTGTTCGAGGGGCTTGTCTCGGCGGGGGCGCGGAACTGGCGCTGGTGTGCGACATGGTTTTCACGGCCCGGGACGCGTCGTGGGGATTTCCGGAGATCAAGCTGGCTTGCTTCCCGCCGGTGGCGGCGGTGGCATTGCCCGCTCTGGTGGGGCAGAAGCGGGCCGCCGAGTTGATTCTTACGGGTCGGCAGGTCAGCGGAGATGAGGCGGTGGCGATTGGACTGGCGAACCGGTCAGCACTTGCGGAGGAACTGGATGGGGTCGTGCAACGGACTCTCGATGAATTGCGCGAGTTGAGTCCCGCGGGCCTGGCTCATGCCAAGAAGGCTTTGTACGGGTGGGATGCGATTCACTTCGACAAGGGCCTGGCGCGGGCAGAGAAGATTTATCTGGAGGAACTTGTCTCGACGGCGGATGCGCGGGAGGGTATTATGGCTTTCCTTGAGAAGCGGCCGGCGAGGTGGCAGCAATAGCTTCGAGCCATGAGCTTCGAGCTGCGAGCGAACAAGACCGGCGCGTGCGGTCTGCAAACTTAGCGCGCGGCAGCTTTGGAACACGAGGTTCCTCGCTCCCTTGCGAGCATTGCCGGTATATGCTTTTCGGTTGGTCGCTCGGAATGACAACGCATTTTTATGTTTGAGGTTTGAAGGTACTATTGAAATTTGAATTCGAGTGAAAACTTAAGTTTAAGATTTGAAGTTTAAAGACTGCAATTTTAAGATAAAAAATTCAAGTCTTCTTTGAGAGGTGGGCTGTAGGAACGCGCGCTCCCAATCCGCGGATGGAAGGGCCTTATAGTTCGGGCCATCTGATGTGCCGCACCTCGCTCTGGGGAGCATTGGGGTTCTTGGCCTGCGCTTACTTTGCGTGGAGCGCTTTCGGCCATGTCATCCGCAACTCTTATTCGTGGCCGCATGACGCCTGGACCGCGGCGACCTATGTGGTGTGGATCGTTCTGCTGACCGCATTGACCTTCGATACGCATTGCTGGCGGGAACGGCTGTTCTTTGGCGTGCTGGTGCCAATTTTCTGGTGGGTTTTGGGCTTGACGGTTTGGAAGACGGCTCCGGCACAGGCATGTGCGGACGGCGCGGATCTGGACCGGGGCGCTTTGGGCGCTGGCTGGGGTTTTGAGTTTGACGACGGTGGGGCGAGAAAAGAAGGTAGACGTCAAAAGTTAAACAGAGGTCACCGTGACCGGTCTGCGGTCGCTGGGCACGTCGGTTTATCCCAATTTCCTTCCGGCTCAATTTTGGGGATCGTGGGGCAGGAATGGCCAGTTTGCGATGTTCTTTGTCTTGTACCCATGCTCCCATAGAAAATTTGCAATCTCCACGATCTCGGCGCGATCCTCGCGGCTGAAGTTATAGGCAAAGACAAATGTCGAGCCCGGCGGAAACTGCGCCATCTTCTGCTTGAGCGAGTTCATGCCCGGACATTGATACTGGTTGATGAAGTACTGGAGACGCTCGGGAGAATGGAGGTATTCCATCGCTTCACGGGCATCCTGCACTTCGCGCCAGTCTGCGTTGGCATTGCTGTAGATGGAAAATTCCCCGACCCCCGGGCCGATCCCGAGCGCGCCACCGCAGTGAAAGACACATTTCAGGCCGGCGATGGTTTCATTGCCGAGAAGGGCGGTGAGGCGAGCCTCGTCTTCGGGGGTGAGGACCCAGGCCTGCGCTTTTTCGTAAGCGTCGGTGAGTGCGCCGACGAGTTCGCGCAGCTCGCCGTCTTGGGGTGTGCCTGCATTCGCCTGCATGCGCTTTTCGCCGCCGGTCGAGACCCAGCGCTCGTGCGCAAGCTTCAGTTGCTCCCAAATCTTCTGCTTGAGCGGTGGAGTGCGATCCATGGAAACGTAGTTGGAATCCGATCCGCCGTATTGCTCCAGATAGTGGGCGGCGTCGGGCGCGTTGGGAGTGGCGGCGTCGATTTCCGCGAGAGCGATCTTGTCGAGGGTTGGGCCGGACGCGATGGCGCCGAGAGTGGTGAGTGTGCGGCTGGTGCATTGCTGATTTCGGTTGGAGCTAGCGAGGAGTTTTTCTATGCGCGGCGCGGCCTCGTCGGGCGCTACCTTAATAATGTAGGCGAGGAGCGGCAACTGGATGGAGCAAGACCATCCGAGAAACTTGTCGTCGATCACGGGAAGAACAGTGGGCAGGACATTTCGCGTGGCGTAGCGATGAAGCAACGTGGCAGCGTGCACGAGTTGATCGTTGCTCTGCGCGGAAGCGTTGATGAAGTTGGCGGCGAGTTGCTGCTCCTGGGCAGGAAGCGAGCGATCGGGAAGGCGGAGGTAGTAAGAGGAGAAACGCGGCTGGGGGCGGGCGATTTCGACGCGAATGAAATTGTTGGCTTCGTTCGGATCGAGTTCCTGCCAGCGCAGCAGAGCGGGACCGCTGCCGGCTTCGGCGAGGTGGCGCACGACGGGAAGCATGAGCGGAGATTGAATGCGAGGCCAGGCTTCCTGCAAGAGTTGCCGCTGGAGGTCGACCGGGAGCCGCTCGAAGCTGGCGGCGGCAGCGGCGATGACGGAATCGGTGAAGGGAAGATCGTAGGCGAGGTCCATGCCATTGGACTTGCCGGAATTGGCGCGGACAGGAGTACCGAGGACGGTGGCGAGAGAAACGATCTGCGCGTCGGGCTGCTTTTTAGGCAAGCTGGCAAAAAGGGTGTCGCGATCGGCGTCCATAAATGCCTGCGAGAGCAGGGGAAGTTGAGCTTTCTGGGAGGCTACGAAGTTCTGCAAGAGCACCAGCGTTTGAAAGAAAGTGGTGTTGACGGCGACGGTGGGATCGACGAGACGGCGCTGGAGCTCGGCGATGGCGGCGGGAATGTCGCGGGTGCGTTCGAGGCAGGTGCGAGCTTCCTGACGATTCTGGGCGAGGGCTTCGACGAGGACGGCGGCGGCTTCCGGCGTACCGAGGATGCAAAGGGCTCGGGTCGCCTGGTTGTAGCGCTCGAAATCGGCCGAATTTGCTACAGGCGGCTGCGGCTTGGAATAGGCTTGTTCGCCGTCGCGGACGATCTGCTTTTGCCACGACGGATCGGCAGGGACGATTTCGAGGTCGAGTTCGCGCGTCACCGTGACGGAGTGCGGGGCGACGTGCTCCACCGCGCCAGGCTGTGTGGTCTCGTCGTCGAGGCCGAGTGTGAGTTCGAGGCTCAGGCGATAGTGGCCGGGCCTGTCGAAGCGGAACCGATCGGTGAGGCGATAGGGGAATGTTTCCGGCTCGGCGGTGAGGTCGCGGCGAGGCACGGCGAAGGAGGGTCCGCTGAACGTCATGGGTCCGGGAAAGATTTTGGTGTAGTCGGCCCAGCCGTCCGCGGGAGCGAGGGAAAATGTCCAGCGGGTGAAGAAGGGACACTGAAGAGATCCGAAATTGGCCTCACGAAAGAGCGCGCAGGGCTCGAGGTAGCGATTGGGAGTTGTGGTTGAGATCACTACCTCAAGGGGAATTTCTTCTCCCAGGCGGAAGCGGTTGGGAGCGGTGGCGGAGCGAAGTTCAACGCGCAGGTCGGGCGGCGGAACAGGCGCAGCGGCCGGGGACGTCTGTGCGAAGATGGCTGCGCTTAGCAGAAACAGACTTAGCAGGGACAAAAGCAGTCTGATGAAAACTGATCGCGGGACGAAGCCATAATCGCATGTGGGGCTCACAAGTATGTGACGCATAGTATGAATCTGCTTGGTTGGATGCGGGCACGCTCTCATTCTGATGCGCCTGATTTTAACACACCCGATTTCAACACACGTGATTTCAACACAACTGATTTTGACACCGGAGAGCAGGCCAATGTTTCAGTATAATGTCGGGTCTTTTGCAACTGCGGGCTGGTCGGCGAATCAAAGTCCCTACCTAAAGCGCACTTCAGTCCCTCGACTTCGCTCGGGCACAGGCTCTTCGACTGCGCGCGGCTCGCTTCGCTTAGGTCGACTTCGCTCAGGATGACTTCCGTGGTATGGGCGCGGATTGGAGATTGACTTATGGACTTTGAGATTTCGGCGGGACAGGTCAAGTCGTTGCAGAAGGCGGGGACGGAGTTCTTTTTGCTGGATGTGCGCGAGCCCTGGGAGTTTGAGACGGCGCGGATCGAGGGCGCGAAGAATATTCCGATGGGCGATGTGCCGGCGCGGGCGCATCAGGAACTCGATCCGGAGGCGCATATTGTGGTGGTTTGCCATCATGGAGTGCGGTCGCTCACGGTGACGAACTGGCTGCGGCAGCAGGGATTTGAGAAAGCGCAGTCGATGCGCGGCGGGGTGGATGGGTGGGCGCGGACGGTGGATCCGAAGGTGCCGTTGTATTAGCTGTCAGCTGTCAGCTGTCAGCCGATCAGCCATCAGGTTGAGCGCATCGCTATCCTTGCGGAGTTCCTTCGCCCCTGGTTTTCAAAACATTCTGATAGATTGTGTTCTGGAACTGACCGCTGATGGCTGATGGCTGACGGCTGACGGCTGACGTTGAGGGCTGCCCTTGATCACTGATTGCCACGTTCATATTGAGCCTTACGAGATGTTTACGCCTTCGGCTTTGGCTTTGATGAAGGCCAAGCGGGCTAATTTTGAGGAGATTGAATCGTACTCGCGGTCGCCGCGGAAGTTTTTGGAGTATCTGGACAGGTGCGGAGTGGAGCGGGCGGCGCTCATTAATTATGTTGCGCCTGAGGTGATCGGGTTTGGGCCGGAGGTGAATCAGTTTGTGGCGGATTATGTGAAGGCCGATCCGCGGCGGTTGATTGCTTGCGGGTCGGTGCATCCGCGGCATACGAAAAATATTCTGGCGGATGTGGAGCATATTTTGCGCTGGGGATTCGGATGATCAAGATTCATCCGCCGCATCAGTTGCTTTATCCGAACGATTATGTGCGCGGGGTGAAGGAGCTGGAGATTATTTACCGGGCGGCGGAGGCGAATGGGATTCCGGTGATGATTCATACCGGGACGTCGGTGTTTCCCGGGGCGCGGAATAAATATGGCGATCCGATTTATGTGGACGATGTGGCGGTGGATTTTCCGAAGCTGAGGATTTTGCTGGCGCATGGCGGGCGTCCTTTGTGGATGGAGACGGCGTTCTTTCTGATCCGGCGGCATAAGAATGTTTATCTGGATGTGAGCGGGATTCCTCCGAAGAGGCTGCTGGAGTGGTTTCCCCGGCTGGCGGAGATCGCGCATAAGACTTTGTTTGGGACGGATTGGCCGGGGCCGGGGGTGCCGGATATTGCGGCGAATGTGGCGGAGTTCAAGACGCTGCCGATTTCGGAGGCGATGCGGGAGAGGATATTTTGGGGGACGGCGGCGGAGATCTGGCCGGTGTGACGGCGGAATCGAGGACCTCAGAATTAGAGGTCAGCGGTGAAAACCCTCCACCGAATCTGGTGGGGGGTTCAGTTTGCGGGGTATCAATGTGTTGGGGCGGGCGGAACGATTTTGAAGGGTACCGTCACTTGCGACAAGACCTGGACAGGCACACCGTCGATCACGAACGGCTTGAACCGCATTGACTGGACGGCACGTTTGCCGGCCTCGTATACCCCCTGATTCTCGGCAACCGTCACGCCTATGTCGCGTACTTTGCCATTTCGGTCGACAACGATCCACGTTGTGAAATTACCCCGGAGCGGCCCCTCGCGAAGAGCAGGCCAGGTTGGAGGGTCCATGCTGAGTAAATTGGTTCGCAACGTGGTTTCGTCAATGGGCGTGGTTTGCAGTGGCAGCGCGTCTCCGCCGGGTCCTTTTGCGTCGAAGAAGTTGGGTGGCGTGGAGCCGAGGTCTTCGAGGGTTACGACTCGGGCGGTGACCTCGGGACTTCCTTCACTCACCTTGCGCGGGACTTTGCGGCCGTGAAAATCGGAGTAGTCTTTGAATTCTCCGCCCCAACCTAAGCCGCCGGCATAAAGCAACAACCCGGTACTGTTTCGAAGCGCCACCCATGACCGCTGAATGTTATGGACTTCGGCCGTTCCGGTATTGGTGATCCAATTGACATTGGTCATTGGGCCGATACGCCTGACTTCAGCATCTTTCACATGTGTGAGTACATCGTCCAATGGGGGTATAGGTTTAATAAGTTCGAGGGCAATTTCCTGGAGCCACTCAGGGAAATAATCACCCTCGTTCTTTTGCCAATTGTGTCCGCCGTCGATGATCTCTATTCGGTGGAATCCGGGCGATTGCAATTCTCGTTTCCATTGAGTAGGAGAGGCCCACCAGATTTCGATTTCGCCGGTTTGGCCAGAATCCTTGTCGCGCTCAAAGCTGGGCGCGAGCGTGGCTTTCAGGTGGAAGGGCCTTGTGCCGGTCTGATCGAGGGTGCTGCGTTCCACGGCCTTCTTGATTTCCTTTTCCAAGTTCTCGGCATGGCTAAAGACGGGCGAGACCATGATCGCCACCAGAATTTTTATCCAGCATTGCCTGTACATGAGCAGAATCCTACACAAAAATGAAGTCTGGGACGAGGGGGTGCGTGGCATGGGCGGCTTGGTTGCGGTATAAAAGAGGGTTGGGTAAGTCGAACAAATCATGATTCCCTGCTTGCCTCGCCGCGCTGGGCGCGGCTTCGAACGGCCGGGAATGACAAATTGATGGGTGGGGGATCATGTCAACGGTAACGGGAGCGCACGCGCCGAAGGGGCTAGAGGGGGTCGTCGCGACGACCTCGGGGATTTGCTACATCGATGGCGACGCCGGGGTGCTCGCCTATCGCGGGTATGACATTCATGAACTGGCGGACCATTCGACGTTTGAGGAAGTTTGCTTCCTGCTGTGGTTTGGGCGACTGCCGAACGCAGATGAACTGCGGCAGTTGAAGTGGCGCATGGCGGAGGAGCGCAAACTGGACGCTTCGATCGTGTACAGGTTGCAACTGGCGCCGAAGCATGTGCCGGCGATGGATGTGCTGCGAACGCTGGTGTCGACGCTGTCCTATTACGATCCGGAAAACACGAAAAACGATCATGACGCGAATGTGAACAAGGCGATCCGGCTGACTTCGCAGATTTCGATGCTGGTGGCGAATTACGATCGCATTCGGAACGGGAAGCCGCTGGTGGAGCCGGACCGGTCGCTGTCGCATGCGGCGAATTTCCTGCTCATGCTGAATGGCGAAGCACCTTCGGCGACGGCGGAGCGGGCTCTGGACATTGCGCTGATTTTGCACGCGGATCATGAGTTGAACGCTTCTACGTTTGCCGCGCGGGTGGTGGCGGCTACTTTGTCGGATATGCATTCGGCGATTACGGCGGCGATTGGCGCGCTGAAGGGGCCGTTGCATGGGGGCGCGAATGAGGCGGTGTTCAAGATATTGATGGAGATCGATGCGGCGGGCGCGGACCCGGTTGAGTATGTAAAGGGGATGCTGGGGCAGAAAAAGAAAGTTCCGGGATTCGGGCATCGCGTGTATCACACGGAGGATCCGCGGGCCACGCATTTGCGGACGATGTCGCACGATCTGGGGAAGTCGAGCGGGGACGGGAAGTGGTACGAGTATTCCAACAAGATCGAGCAGTACATCAAGGCCGAGAAGAAGCTGAATGCGAACGTGGATTTTTATTCGGCTTCGACGTATCACACGCTGGGAATCGCGGTCGATTTGTTCACGCCGATTTTTGCCATGTCGCGCGTGAGCGGGTGGACGGCGCACGTGATCGAGCAACTGGATGACAACCGCCTGATTCGTCCCCGGGCGGAGTATATAGGGCCGGTGTATCCGCAGAAGTATGTTGGGGTGGAAGGGCGCTGAAGGCCCTGGGGGGCGGTTCACGGACCGCCGGTCACCGGTGACCGGTCCCCGGGTTTTCTGGACGTCGCTGCATGACAATCCCACAAAAAACTGACCTGGCCGCGCCGCGCCGCCCGGGCGATCTCGCGATTCTGATCGGCTTGGCAGCGGCTACTGTGCTGGTGCATGTTCTGACTGGGCACCAGTATGGATTTCAGCGGGATGAGCTTGCCACGTTGGAAGATGCGCGACATCTGGCTTTTGGATTTGTGGCCTACCCTCCGATTACTCCCCTGTTCGGCCGCTTATCGCTAATCTTGTTTGGAACTTCGCTGGCCGGATTTCGATTTTTTGCGGCGGTGGCCCAGGGCGTCGCGCTGGTGTTTGTCGGATTGATGGCGCGCGAACTGGGCGGACGGCGCGGGGCGCAGTTGGTGGCGGCGGGTGCGGGCGTGGCGTTTGCTTTGGGCGGCGGGGCGCTCATGCAGTATGTTTCGTTCGATTATTTGTGCTGGGTGCTGGTCTCGTATTTCGTCATTCGGTTGCTCAGGAGCGACGATCCGCGGTGGTGGATGGCGATCGGGACGGCCATTGGATTGGGGATGGAATCGAAGTACACGATGGGATTTTTCGTGCTGGCCATCGTGGCGGGCGTCGTGCTGACTCCGGAGCGAAAATATCTGGCAAGCAAGTGGCTTTGGGCGGGCGTGGGGCATTTCGATTCTGGTGTTTCTGCCGAATTTGGTCTGGCAAGCGCAGCATCATTTTATTTCGCTGGATTTTCTGAAGCATATTCACACGCGGGATGTCGGCGAGGGGCGGGCGGACGGTTTTCTACCGGCGCAGCTTCGGCTGACTTTGCTGGCCACGCCGCTGGCGCTGGCCGGGCTTTGGTTTTATCTGGCCGCTGCCACGGGAAGGCGTTATCGCATGCTCGGCTGGATGTATGTGGTGACGCTGGTTCTGTTTGTGGTGGCGAAGGGACGATGGTATTACCTGGCGGGCGCGTATCCGATGCTGTATGCCGGGGGCGCGGTTTGGGGCGAGCAGTGGCTGGCGGCGCGGGGCGCGCGCATTGCGCTGGAGCGTGCGCGGCTTGGCTTGGCTCGCTGCTCGCTGTGCGATGCGATTTTGATTTTTGTGCATTGCCATGCCGTCCGCGCCGGTGAATTCGGCGCGTTGGAAGTTTGCGGCCAAGAATAATGGCGATCTGGTCGAGGAACTGGGCTGGCCGGAGTTGACGGCGGAGGTGGCGCGGATTCGGGAGTCGCTGCCGGCGGCGGAGCGGGAGCGTTCGGGGATTCTGGCGGCGAATTATGGCGAGGCTGGGAGCGATCAACTTATATGGGCCGGCGCTCGGTCTGCCGCGCTCGCTTAGCGGCGTGAATTCGTGGTGGGCGAAGGGGTATGGGGAGCATCCGCCGGATATTTTGATTGTGCTGGGATTCTCGCAGCGCTTTCGGAACGCGAATTTCGCTTCGTGCGTGCTGGCGGGGCACACGCCGAATCCTTATGGGATCATCGAACGAAGAGACGAGCGAGCATCCGGATATTTTTGTTTGCCGCGGAATGAAGCAGAGCTGGCCGGAGTTCTGGAGAGATTTTCAGTACTACGGCTGACTGCTTACAGCTCACAGCTCACCGCTCACCGCTCACCGCTTTCTTGCTTATGCTTACCCTTTATCGATGGCTTCTTGAACTCGCTTGATCAAACCATTCAGGGTGCATGCCAGCTTCTTGATCTTCTCAGTGATGGAGAGTGGGGTGTCTGGTAGCAAAAACCTTCTACCCATCAGGGACCACAGGGGAAACCTCGCATCGGTACAATGGAAGTTGGATGATGCGGCGGGTCTATCTCGACAATAACGCTACTACGCCCGTGCTGCCTGAGGTTCTGGAGGCGATGAAGCCTTACTTTGGGGAGCGCTTTGGGAATGCCTCGTCGATTCATTCGCATGGGCAGCAGACTCGGGCGGCGGTGGAACGGGCGCGCGAGTCTGTGGCGGCGCTGATTGGGTGCCGGGCTTCGGAGATTGTTTTTACTTCGGGCGGGACTGAGGCGGATAACTTGGCGTCTTTGGGATCGTGGGCCGAAGGGTGGCCGGTCACCGCTTACCGGTCACCGCGATTCTGTCGGCGCCGATCACGTTATTACTTCGACCATTGAGCATCATGCGGTTCTGAATGCTTGCCGGCATCTGGAGTCGCATGGATGCGAGGTCACTTACGTGCCGGTGGACGGGCGCGGAGTGGTCGATCCTGGGGATGTGCGGCGGGCTTTGCGGCCTTCTACCAAGTTGATTTCGATCATGATGGCGAATAATGAGACCGGGATGGTGCAGCCGGTCGCGGAGATTGGCGCGATTGCTCGCGAGGCCGATGTTTATTTTCATACCGACGCGGTGCAGGCGGCAGGGAAGATTCCGGTGCGGGTGGATGAGATTGGGTGCGATCTGCTGACGCTTTCCGCGCACAAGCTGCATGGGCCGCAGGGCGTGGGTGCGCTTTATGTGCGGAAGGGAACTGCGCTTTCGGCGCAGATGTATGGCGGCCGGCATGAGCGGTCGCGACGGGCGGGGACGGAGAATGTTCCGGGGATTGTGGGGCTGGGAGCGGCGGCTGATGTGGCTCTGGCTGGGTTGTCGCGCGGGGATGATTTGAAGATGGCGGAGTTGCGGGATCGGCTGGAGCGGGAGTTGCTTGGGATTGAGGCTTGCGGGGTGAATGGCGCCGGCGAAAATCCCCACACAACGCAAACGACGCGTTGTATGGGGCACCCTCGAGTTCCTAACACTACGAATATTTATTTTGATGGGATTGATGGCGAGGCTCTGGTGATTGCTCTGGATTTGAAGGGGCTGGCGGTTTCTACCGGGGCGGCTTGCTCTTCGGGGGCGATTGAGCCTTCGCATGTTTTGATGGCGATGGGGATGGGCGCGGAACGGGCTCGCGGGAGTATTCGGTTTAGTTTGGGGAAGATGAATTCGGCGGAGGATGTGGAGTTTGCCTTGGCGCTGGTGCCGGAGACGGTGGGGCGGTTGCGCGAGTTGTCGCCGGTGTGGGGGGCAGCCACTAGCTGCTAGGCTTGTCTGAGTGTGTGCGCCTTGCTGGAGTCTGCGGTCAGAGCGCTGCCGGCAAAGTGCATAGATCCTTCGCTTCGCTCAGGATGACATACTCATCTAAGGTTGAGATTGGGACGAAGTTCACTTGTAGGTGTGGGTTCGCTAGAAGCTAGCAGCCAGGAGCTAGGAGCTTGATTTCAGAAACTATTGCCGTCGCGATGTCGGGAGGAGTTGACTCTTCTACCGTAGCGGCCATGCTGCGCGCGGAGGGGCACACCGTCATCGGCCTCACGATGCAGCTCTGGAATCAGCGGCGGCTGGCTGGGCATGAGGGGATGCCGGAGTCGGTTACCGGGCGGTGCTGCTCGCTGGACGATGTTTATGACGCGCGGCGGGTGGCGGAGACGATTGGGATTCCTTATTACGTGGTGAATCATGAGGAGCGGTTTGAGCGCGAGGTGGTGCGTCCGTTTGTCGAGGAATATCTGGCTGGGCGCACGCCGATTCCTTGCAGCCTTTGCAACAATCACTTGAAGTTTGACCAGCTACTCATTGTGGCGCGGCAGATTGGGGCGGAGCGGATTGCTACCGGACACTATGCGCAGGTGGCATTTGATGACGCTGGCGAGCGGTGGCTACTGAAGAGACCCGTCGATCGATCCAAGGATCAGACTTACTTTTTGTTTGGGCTGACGCAGGAGCAGCTTTCGCGGACTATGTTTCCGCTGGGCGGAATGACCAAGCCGGAGGTGCGGGAGCTGGCTCGTACGTACAATCTTGTGATCGCGGAGAAGCCGGACTCGCAGGAGATTTGTTTTGTTCCGGGCGGGGATTATAAGAAGTTTCTGGATGCTTACCTGGCGGAGCAGGGGTCGGAGGCGCGGCTGGATGTGGGCGGCGAGATGGTGACTACCGACGGCTCGGTGATCGGCGAGCATGCGGGCGTCCACAACTTCACCGTCGGGCAGCGCAAGGGGTTGGGCGTGGCTACCGGGTCTCCGCTGTATGTGATCCAGATCAACAATGACACGCGGCAGGTGGTGGTGGGGCCGGATGAGGAGCTTTATACGCGGACATTGCGGGCCCGGCGGGTGAATTTGATTTCGACCTCCGAGATCAAGGAGCCAATGCGAGTAGCGGTGAAGATCCGGCACAAGCATGCGCCGGCTCCGGCCGTGCTGGAGAGCGCGGGGCCGGACGAGGTTCTGGTCACGTTCGACGAGGCGCAGCGGGCCGTCACTCCTGGGCAGGCCGCGGTTTTTTACGATGGAGATATCGTGGTCGGCGGGGGCTGGATTTCTTAGTTCTATCTTCGAGCCTCGAACAAGCGGGGCGACGTTCCTTCAATCGCTTGGGTTCTACAGCAGCCTTTCTGATCCGTCTTGCATCCTACATTCGCGCACACGGTTTGCGATTACTATGCGGAATCGTGGCGATTTTTAGGTGAGTGAGCAGTCGCGGGTCACGGGCTAGCAGTCTTGGTGGCGAAGGCCTTCGGCTCCGGGAATGCGGCGTTGCGCCGTTTGCCGGTGGCCAGAAGAGGATCGACTTTTGCTCGAGCCAGGGTCCGTGGCCGGCGGCTTGAATCGGCACACAGGCCTCCTCTGCAATTGGCCCGCGTGGAGGTGGTTTCTTTGGTTATTAGACAAGCATTACCCGCGAGATGACCTTTCGGGCAGTGCCATGGCACCTTCGTGGACTGGACCTTGGGACAGGAGCACGGTAACTTGAGCGCATACGACGGAACGGGCTTAGTTGCTCCCCGATGTCAGTTCCGGCGTGGGGGGCAAACTATGAAGATCTGGCATTTGTGCTATGCGGTATTAGGTGTCGCGGTGGCACGCTGGGTTTTTAAACGTCAAGCCGTGCCGATGGACCCGGTGAACCGTCTACGCAGTTCTGGCCTGCTGTAGCTTTTACAGTGCAGTGAGATGAAGGGCAGGATCGCGCCCCGTTGCGCGTCGCTTTGTTGAGCGCATCCTGCCCTTTTTCATTTGCAGGACGGCCTTCGACGTGGTGCCTTCGGTAACTTTCTTCCTGTTACGTTCCGATTGAAAATCCTTGTAGGGAGCGGTGTGGCTGGCTTCCGTGGCGATGGCTGCGGGGCCGGGACGCCGCCTCACCGCCGGCCAAAACGTCCGCGCCACCGCGTTGCGCCGGCTCGGTAGACGATGACTCGCAGAACGCCATATTTCGGATTGATTGCTTTGGCTGCGCTCCTTGCCCTTCTTTCGGGCGCCGCGTGCGCTCAAGAGGAAGACCAGTCGTTGGGCGACGTCGCGCGGACTTTGCGGCGAGAGAAGGCCCAGGAAAAGGCATCCGCACCGGTGGCTCCGGTTGAGCCGCCCGTGATCGACAACGAGAATCTGTCGCAGGTCATGGAGGATAAGAGCAAGCTCAAACCTCCCGCGCCGGATAAGACGGTAATCTCACTGAGTTCGTCGGGGAACATGATGACAGTTTCGTCGCCCGACGTGACGTGCAGCATGTCATTCAATTCGAGGGGGAGTTCGCTGATCGTCAAACCGGTGCTGGTGGAGAACCTGCCGCTCGAAGAACTGGTGAAGCTGGATGGGCCTGGGTCGATCCATGACGATAATTTGCAGGTGGATGTTTTCAACGGGACGGATTGGTCTCTGCGGGAGATCACGGTGGCGCTGACGCTGGAGCGGCGTCCGGGAGAAGATGCGGAACTGGCGGCGCGGGCACGGGTTGTGCCGGCGGCCGATGGGAGCCAAGCGCCGGCGGTGGAACGGCATTCGGATGTGACGCTGCTGTTTCATTTGAAGACGGAGACGAAGCCTTTCAGCGAGGCGATGCTGCGCGAGTATGTGGGTGTGACGCCGGGTCCGGACGAGGATTGGCGTTGGTCGATCGTGGAGGCGAAGGGGATTCGTCCAGGAGCATCGCGGGCGCCGGAGTCATTGACGGAACCGCTGTTTGGCGGGAAGACGCTGGCGGTGCCAGTGACGAATTTGTCCGCGGCACCAGGTGCGAAAGCGCCGAATGCGAATCCGCCGGTGGATAAGACGGAAGCACACTGAGGGCGGGCCAGACTCAGCGAAGCGGTTGTGAAGATTGTTTTTGAATGGGACGCGGTGATAGTCTAGCGAAGTTGAGCGGGAGTAGTTCAGTGGTAGAACGCCAGCTTCCCAAGCTGGATGTCACGGGTTCGATCCCCGTCTCCCGCTCCAATTGACCGCAGCGATCCCTTCCGCCTGAGCCAGATCCACTACAATTCTTCACAAGCTGCGGCAGCGATGGCGGCGGTCCAACTGAGACTCGCGTCTTTATTTGCCGGGGTTGGCGGATGACGCCGCGACTGCATGGAGCGGAGTTGAAGGGCGCCGATTCCCAGGCCGCCGATGGCCCCGGCCAGCACTCCGAGCACGATCAGAACGACCACATTTTCCAGAATTGACTTGTTCCTTGCCATGATTTCCCCTTGTTGGACGCTGAGGTCAGCGCTTCGCTGGTACTTATCATAGCATTCGGGTTCCACTTACAAGACCGGAAAAATGGCTGCAAGTTACTGATGGGACTCGGGATCTTCGGCGATTGGGCGATGTGGAGATGAGAAACGGCTCCACAGGGCACCGGAGAACAACCGCAGAACCTCTTTCGTGCTATGCCCTCTGGTACCTCCGGGTAATAGCGCGTCCGCCTCGACGAATCTGCTTGCTGCACCCTATGATGGAGAAAATTCATAATTGAGGTGCATTCATGGCAGAACCAACGTATGACGGAGCTGAAGGCGAAGCTCCAGGAATTGGAAAAGCAGGTCGATACCAAGAAGCGCAGCGGCGCCATGGAGTTTCGGGTGAGCGAAAAGGGCGGCGTCAGCGTGTATGGATTGGGCCGGTTTCCGGTCACGCTCTATTACGAGCAGTGGACGCGGCTCCTGGGAGCGGCGGAAGACTTGAAGGCTTTTCTGGAAGAGAACAAGAGCAAGCTGAAATTGAAGGAATAGAGTTGAGCCTGCGAGCCTCCAGTTTTCGGCACACGCGTCGTTCATCGCTCGTATCTGTGATCCTCACCGGCTGAGTATCGATTGATGGCGCATATCGGCACGACTGAACGTCGTGCCTTCCAGTTTATTTTTCTTGTCCAGTGGCATTTGTCCAGTCCGGTGATTCGTGTCTTCCGAAGACATTCTTTCCAAACCGCAGCCGCCTTTCGATGAGCGCGTTGCTTATGGCGCGGACGCCAACCAGTTCATCGAGGTGCGCGTGCCGCGGGCGGCGGGCCTTCATGCCGGGCCGGTTGATCCTTCATTGGTCCATCCTGCGGTAATCAATATTCATGGCGGATATTGGCGGGCCAAGTATGACCTGGCCCACGCGGGACATTTGTGCGAGGCGCTGCGAGCGGCGGGCGTGGCTACTTTCATGTCGAATACCGGCGCGTCGGGAATGCCGGCGGAGGATGGCCGGGAACGTTTGAGGATATCCGAGCGGCGTACCGGTTTGTGTGCAGCAGGCGGCGCGATTTCGCGTAGATGTTGCGCGGATCGCAGTGATGGGGCATTCGGCGGGCGGGCAACTGGCGCTGTGTCTGGCGGCGCACGAAGAGCGGGTGCGGCGGGTGATTTCGCTGGCGGGCGTTTTGGATTTGAAGAAGGCATTTGCATTGCATTTGAGCAATGACGCTGTGGCGAAGTTTTTGGGCGGGAAGCCGGAGGCGGTGCCGGAGCATTATCGTGAGGCGGATCCGATGGAATCGGAGATTCCGCAGGCGCGGCAGTGGATTCTGTTCGGGAAGGATGACGATGTGGTGCCGCCGGAGTTTTCGCGGGAGTATGTGCGGTTCAAGACGTTCGGGTGGCCGGAAAGAGAATGTGGAGTTGGTGGAGATTGCCCAGGCGGGACATTTTGAGTTGATCGATCCTGGGGCCGAGGCATTTGCGCGCGTTCGGGACGCGGTGATGGCGGCGGTTGGGTGAGCTTTGTTGAACTGCTGGCAAAAGGCATAACCACGGGGGCACAGAGGTTCACGGGGGAAACCATTGCTTTGCGAGCGAACCGCCCCCATTAAACGCGATTTGGATCCCTGCGCTACGGTCGTCGACCGTTCATGGTCACAGCTCATCGTAGTTTTGCTTGCTACAATCTGGCTCATCTATGGGCGCGGTTGATGAGTACGAGCTGACCTTCGATGCCGAAGACGCGTTTGAGGGCTTTGAACGGCTGATGCCGTTCCGCGTGCAGGATATCCTGCTGGTCTCCAATCTGTACGACTCTTTTATTTTGCGCGAGGACGGGCGGCTGAATGAGTTGCTGATCGGCGAATCGCGCGAACTCAACCTGCAACAAATTCCCGGAATCACGCACGTTTCGAGCTGCTCGCAGGCGCTGGAGCTGGCGCGCTCGCAGGAACGATTCAATCTCATTGTTACCAACCTGGCCGTGGGCGAGATGAATGCCGCGCAACTGGCGCGCGAGGTGAAAAAGCTGGGGCGCGATATTCCGGTGGTCGTGCTGGCTTATGACTATCGCGAGGTGAAGAGTTTTGTGGCGCGGAATCCGGTGACGGACATTGATCGGATTTTCTTGTGGCAGGGAAACGCGCGCATTCTGATTGCGATTGTGAAGTACGTCGAGGACAAGCGCAATGTAAGTAATGACGCGAAAGCGCTGGGCGTGCCGGTGTTGCTGGTGGTGGAAGACAACATCCGGTATTACTCGTCGATTTTGCCGGTGATTTATACCGAGCTGATCAGCCAGTCGGGGCGGGTGATTCGCGAAGGCATCAACGTGGCGCACAAACTGGTGCGGCAGCGGGCGCGGCCGAAGATTCTGTTGTGCTCGGACTATGAAGATGCGGCGCGGCAGGCGATGGAGTATCGGGAGAACCTGCTGGCGGTGGTGTCGGACGTGCAGTTTCCGCGGGGCGGCGCAGCGGATGAAAATGCGGGGTTCGAGCTGGCGCACGTGATCCGGAAGCTCGTGCCGGATGTTGCCGATCGTGCTGCACTCGAGCCATACCGAATATAAAGCGCGGGCGTACGGAAGGGTTTGCGTTTTTGCAGAAGCGCTCGCCGACGTTTTTGCGCGACTTCCGCCGGCTGTTGACGCAGCAGTGCGCATTTGGAGATTTCATTTTTCGCATGCCGGATGGGGCGGAAGTGGCGCGCGCGAGCGACATGAATTCGCTGGAGGCCTTGCTGCATACGGTTCCGGTGGAGAGCCTGAGTTACCACAGCCAGAGAAATCATTTTTCGCGCTGGCTGACGGCGCGGACGGAATTTGCGGTGGCCCAAAAATTACGGCCGCGGAAAGTTTCGGATTTTCCGGACCTTGAGGCGCTGCGGCAGGACCTGATTTCGTCGATCAATGAATACCGGCGGGAGCAGAGCGAGTTTCTGATCGGGGACTTCAATGCGGCGACTTTCAAGGCCGAGGGCAATTTCTTTCTTCGGATCGGGGCCGGGTCGCTGGGCGGAAAGGCGCGCGGGCTGGCGTTTGTGCGGCACCTGCTTTACAAGCGGCGATTCTCGCGGCGCTTTCCGGGAGTGAAGATCGGCGTGCCTCCGGCGCTGGTTTTGAGCACGGATGTGTTTGACCGGTTTCTGGTGGAGAACAACCTGCTGGATTTGCCATTCACTGCAATGACGATGAGGAGATCACGCGGCGATTTTTGGCGGCGCCGCTGCCCGCGTTTCTTGCAGCATGACCTGACCGCATTTTTGAGCGAGGTGACCTGGCCGCTGGCGGTGCGGTCGTCGAGTTTGCTGGAGGATTCGCAATACCAGCCGTTCACGGGCGTGTACGAGACGTTCATGCTGGGCAATCAGCAGCCGGACTGATTTGCGGCTGGAGCATCTGACGGAGGCGATCAAGCTGGCTTATGCGTCGACCTTCAGCCAGCATGCGAAGTCATATGTGCGGGCGACGCCGTACCGCATGGAAGAAGAGAAAATGGCGGTGATCCTGCAGCAAGTGGTGGGGGCGTTCATGGGCCGCGGTTTTATCCGGACTTTTCCGGCGTGGTGCGTTCGCGGAATTTTTATCCGGTTCCGCCGATGCATTCTGAGGATGGAATTGCCGCGGTGGCGCTGGGCATGGGCCGGGCGGTGGTGGAAGGCGGAAAGTGCCTGTCGTTTTGCCCGCGGTATCCGCCGAATCTTGTGCAGTTTTCGACGGTAAAGGACATTCTGTCGAACTCGCAGTCGGAGTTCTGGGCGCTGGAAATGAATGGCGAAAAGAAGCCAGATTCACAAATCGAGCGCGATGGGTTGAGCGCGTTGCGGGAGGCGCGGTTTGGGCTTGAAGGATGCGGAGGCCGATGGCACGCTCCAGGCGGTGGCTTCGACGTACAGCCGCGACAATGACGCGGTGTATGACGGATTGAGCCGGCCGGGGACGCGCATCGTGAGTTTTGCGCCCGTGCTGAAGCATGAAGTGTTTCCGCTGGCGCCGATTTTGCAGCAACTGGCGCGGGTGGGCGAGGATGCGCTGGGCACCGGTCGAGATCGAGTTTGCCGTGAGCTTGCCGCGGGCGACGACGGTG
>CAWEAB010000024.1:0-109789 GCA_963806745.1 uncultured Acidobacteriaceae bacterium | reverse complement strand
AGTTCTGGGATGTCAGTGCCTACGTGCCGCAGAAGACTGATCCTGCCGACCCCGCGCAGCTCCACGAATTATTGAAGGATATTCCGCCAATTCACACGTGGCCGCTACCGACGGCATTGGGAGATCATCCCAACCGTACCGATATCGTGCCCAATAATCTCGTTCTGCTGGTGCGGGGCGAGTTGTTCAAGCGCTATCCCAATGCCATTGTGTATGCGGCAAAGGCCACGCGCGATTCTGCTGGAAATCCCTTGATCGACGAGACCGACGAACGCTATCCCATCTTCCGCGGAACACTTTCTCCCGACATGACCTTCTTCGGATTTAACCTCGATGCGGACGACGCCCGCGGCGGGACCGCTGCTTCTAAGTATGGATTTTTCTTTGTTTTTCAGGAGCAACCATCGGAACCGCGATTCGGGCTCGAACCGACCGCGGATGCCACGCCGGTGCCGCATTGGGCTGAAATGGCGTGGACGAACTTTACGAATTCTCCGGTCGTCCCAGTGCCAACGAAGAATATTTCTCAGGGCGCGCTGATCGCGAGCAGCCCGTGGCGCATGGCGTCCCGCGTGTTTGGCCTGGTGCAGCAGAGCGCGACCATTCCTGATTTTCTGAGCCCAAGTCTGCATCCTTTCCAGGTTTCCATTGCGCCTGGTGGAGGAAATCCCGGTGATTCCGATTACACGCCCACCGATCCGAATAATCAGTGGGGCGTGAACAGCGCACAAACTGCGTACATACTGTTTCGCTTACCGTATCGCGTTTTGATTCATGCGGACCTGATGTTGCCAAAATCATGATGTTAAGAAAAAAATGAGCACTCGACCCAATGCGCCGCAGCAACCTCCAGTCGTTCCGAGTCGCGGAAACGCCGGCATCAGCGCGCAGACGCCTCTGCTGTTGCTGCCTGTTCATATTCAGACGCGCTTTGTCGATTCTTCCGCTGTAAATCTTGCCGTCGCCCGCCAAGCTGCCTCCGAGCTGTGGGTGCGAATTTATCCCGATCAAATCGCCGTCAATTCTCACGAGCCTGAGCTCACCAGTCAGGAGGTTGCCGACGGGGAAGCTTATTGGAACGCGCTCTGGCAGGTGGGAACGGCACCTGCCAACACGGACGACTTGAAGGCACCATGGCGTGTATTGGCCTCGCTCTACGGATCGCCGCGGGCGGCATGGATCGCCCGCGCGCTGACACCGACGAATCTCCCGGCGCAACCGGTGGCCGCGACACCGGCAGGAACTGCGCCCACCCCCGCGCCGGTATTTCCATCGGTGGCGCTGCGGGACAGTTCGTGGGAAAAGGCTGCGACTGCGGACGCCTTGCCCGATGCCTGGACGATTGTGCTCATCTCGAACGGACAGACGAGTCTCTATCGCGGCAGCCCGATCACTCCTTCACTCGCGGTGAACCTGACGCCGAACTCCGGCGCATTCCCGGCCGGTTCAACTGTGGATGCCGGCCTGCAATGGATGGTGGACTTCGACGCGGCCGTGGCGGCAGGAATGGGGATCAAGATTCCGCTCACGCCGGCACAGCGCTCGGCAGGGTTCAGTCAGATATTCGTCTATGGCCTGCGAGCGGGCGACGCTAATCCGAACCAGACATTCGCGAGCCTTCTCGATGCTCATCATTACACCGACGGATTTGCGCTGGTGCCCCAGGGTTCGGCCACGAATAACACGCCCGATGCGCCCTCAGCCTACAGCCGCAAAGACCCTAATTTTGAGTTGAGCTTTGCCGTTGAACGCTCCAAGGCTTTGACGGACGATCCAAACTGCGACGGGCTCACATTCAGCGCGGCGGTTGGAATTTCATCGACTTATCTCGATCACGTCAGTGCTGCCGATAACACTGGCTCACTTAACGGGACTGACATGTTGCAGGCGCTCTGGCCTGCCACGCTGGGCTATTTCCTCAGTCAGATGATGGCGAGCGTCTTCAGCGCCGAAGTGATCGAAGAAGCGCGGCAATACGTTCTGGCGAATGCGGTTCCGCGTGGACCGGTTCCGGCATTTCGCGTTGGACGCACTCCGTACGGCGTGCTGCCTGTTACTTCACTCGCGAACTATCCTCCTCCGGCCAACGTAGTCGGTCGGCAACTGGCTCAGAATCAGACCGAGTCCAATGTTGTCAGCTTTGTGCGGAAGCTCTGGCAGACGTGGCTGAACAGTTCGATGAATGCGCCGCGGATGCAACGCGGTGGAGATCCGGATCAAGGTCTGATGTCGCTTCTTGGGATGGATGCCAGTTCGATGAACTTCCAGGGCCGGCCCGTGCTGGGCAATTCGTTCCTCTGGAATTACATGAACCTGGTCGGCACGACTCAGCAGTTTCAGGGCCAGCTTTACCAGAGTTATCAACAGCCCGGCAAGCAACTGCTACAGGACTTCGGATACAACTGGAATCCACGGGTGATCAGTTTGGCATTCGACGGGAAGAGTTTTCCAGTCGAACTCTCCACCGTGCAGGATGGCGCGCTCTCAGAGACCGAGCCGCTGAACTCAGATGCGGATCTGGGCGGCGGAGTAAAGGGAAATTACATTAACTGGCTGGCCACGGCGGCCATCGCTGACATTCAGGCGGAAAACTATCCCGGACCGAAACCCACTTCTCTTCTCTACAAGATCTTGCGGCAGTCGATTCTGCTGGCGTATTCGAACGTGGCGGGAACGGACGACGTACGCACGGGGAAGTTGGCGATAGCTCAAATTCAGGAAGCCGAGTTCGTCGGAATTCAGCAGCATGTCACAACGCTTACGCCCTGGCAGGTGCTGGCGAGGCCGTCGGGACCTAACCCCGCGATCACGTGGGCCGATTACTTATTGACCAAAAATTTTCCGGCAGGCTCCTCGTTCGAGCAGTTGAACGATATTCGCGGGAGTATGACGCGTCTCGCCGCGCTTGTCGACGGCCGAGTTGGATCGGCTGCTTACTGAAACCCTGGATTCCTGTAGTCATCGTTTGGACGTGTGGGCGACGGCCGTTGCGAATGCGATGCTCAAACGGGCGCGCAGCAGCCCGGGCAATGGTCAAGGCAATCAAACGAATCCGATTGCGCTCGGCTGCTATGGATGGGTGGAGGATGTGCAGGCCGAAGCCGGACGTATTGCGGTGCAGGGTTCGGAACTCCAGATGGTGCAGCAACTCGATCGGCAGCGGCAGCAGAAAGGAGTTCCTTCCACGAATCTGCGCGTCCCGTTGCAGCCGGTCACGGACAGCGGGGGCTATATCTATGCGCCCTCACAGGCCCAGGCCGCGACCGCCGCCGTGCTGCGCAACGGATATATGACGCACCAGGGAACCGCCGAGGAGGGGTTGCTCTCGATCGATCTTTCGTCCGACCGGGTTCGCAAAGCTCTCTCGCTGATCAGCGGGGTTCAGCAGGGCCAGAGCCTGAATGCCTTGCTGGGCTTCTTGTTTGAAGATGCGCTGCATGACCAGGGCCTTGACATCTATGTTCAGCCCTTCCGCGACGCATACCCGATCGTTGGCAACAAGCTGACGCCGTCGGACGCTCCCAGCGAATCCGTCGCCGCGCCGAACGTGGTCGATGGCCTGGCTTTGCGCTCAGCATGGGACAACGGAAAGCTGGTAGCAGGTCAGGTCTGGGGCACGGGCTTGCCCACTTCTGTGGGCGATCAAAACTCGGTCATCGCGATCTTGAAAGTTCTGGACGATTATGCGGACGCTCTTGGCGATCTCTCGATTACGGAAGCGGTGTTTCAAATCATTCGTGGAAACTTCGGACGCAGCGGCGGACTGATGGATGCGATTTCTCGGGGATCGCGGCCCGCTACTCCCGATGTGGTCGATACTCCAAGCGGCGGAATCGATTTGACGCACCGTGTCGCGATCCTGCTCGCCGGCGCTCCGTCCGCGAATCCCTCATGGAGCGGAATTCCGCAGCATCCGCGCGCCACCTCAGAGCCCTGGCTGGATGCGTGGGTCAGTCAGTTGTTGCCCGACCCGAAAACGGTGCGCTGCGAGGTGCAATACAAGGACGCCGGCGGAACTGCCCAAAGCAAGATTGTTGCGCTTAGTGACTTGATGGTCGGTCCCCTCGATGTGCTGGCGCTGTCCGATGCAGCGGAAGTGCCGCAACGCTCGGAACTCGAAAATCGAATTGTGAATGCGGCCGCTCTGCCGCCGACGTCGACAAATATTCAGATCGTTTTCCAGTCGAGCGCGCTTCCGTCCGGCTCCATTCTGTTCCCTGACGTGCTGTATCTTGCGCAGACGCTGCGCAGATTTCTGGGCGCGTGCCGTCCGATTGAACCACAAGACCTGACGATGCCGGAGAACAATGCCGCGAAGGCGGGGGGCGCGATCGATTTCGCGGAGCTGAAATCGCGCACCACGGCGATGCTGGCTAATCTGGCGTCCGACATATCCACTCTACAAACCGCGGTCCTGGGGCTTCCCGGGGCTACCGATCCCGTCCGCGCCGCGCTCTTGCAATGCAGTCTCTATGGTGTGACAGGGTCGATACCGAATACCACCAGCGGGCCGGATCCGGCTTTGGCAGATCAGGCTTCGTCAGTGATTGCCATATTGCAGACGCGGTGGAAAAAAGGGACGGCGGCGGATCTCAGCACGGCCGAGCTTTCGGACTATGAACAGATCTTCAAGACCGTTTTCACCGACGATTTTGCAATACTGCCCCGAGTGACTCCGCCCGATTTGGCGCCTCTCCAAACGGCGTTCAGTCACTCCACTACGCTTACCGCCGGTGATGCTCAGGCGCCTACGCGCTGGCTGCGACAGTTGGCCCACGTTCGCCCGGGGATTTCGCGCATGGACTTGGCACTCAGTGCAGCGCAGGCTTTCAGCGCTGATTCAATTTATCCGCCGGCGTTGACATTGGCCCAATTGCCGCCCGTGGCGGCTCCCGATCGCTGGGTAGGGTTGCCGCTTGACCCGTCAAATCCACCACAAAAAGGACGGCTCGCACTGGCCTGCATCGCCTCCGGCAATGCGACGACCCAATCCACCTATGCCGGCTTGATGGTGGATGAGTGGCCAGAAAGAATTCCAAACGCGCAAGCTCAAACGGCTGTTGCATTTCACTTCGAGGAGCCCGCTGCTAGGGCGCCGCAGGCGCTATTGCTGGCGGTTTGTCCGGACGATCGCGAGACCTGGGACGATGGCTTGCTGCAGGCGGTACTGTCGGAAACACTCGAACTGGCGAAGATTCGCACTGTGGATCTCAATACCATGCAAAGTACCGGACAGATTCTGCCGGCTTTGTACTTTGCCATGAACCTGGTGAACGCCACCGTTTCAACTCGCTTCAGGATGGTAGAGGAGGGGATCAGTGCAACTCGAATCGCTGGTTAAAGCGACCCTGGCGGTGCCTTCGATTACGACCTGGACGCGACTGGAGCCGCAGCCGCGCGACGCTTCTCTCGAACGAAGCCTTCAGGCTCAGGTGCGCGATCCGCTCTGGATGCTGGCGCGGCAATGGCAGGTGGGGAATTTCTGGGAGCCGATGCAGGTTCGCCGGTGCAGGCAACTCTCGGCGCCGAAACCCAGTCCGTCACAACATATCGTCCCGGCACCGACGACAACTCGACGGTTGCTCTCGACCCAACTTTGCCGGTCGAGGTCCACGTTGAGCGCGAGACTCCAGCGCTGAAGCTGCGCGGATCGGTTCAACTCGGCATGTACTTCGAGTCGCTGGTGCGGCAAACGATTGCCAGCCCCCAGACCGTAATAACGGCTTTTCGACGGTCGTTTCCCATCGCTGCCGCCGTGCCGGATCCAACTTACGCTCCGGTGGGAGCAGTGCGGTTCCGTTCGCTGATGGCGGGTCGTACCACGGATGGCGAGGCGCTTTACCTGTCCGCAGCGGCGGTACAGGCCGGACAAACGCCTCCCGTGCCGCTGCCTCCCGAGGCTGGGAACGCAGGTATGTCCACGCTGCTCGCGGCGTTCGTTGCCTATCGGGCCAGCCTTTTCAGCGAACCGCAACACGACGCCGCCTGGATCGACGATGAGTTGCAGTACGAATTTGCGCTTGCTTCGCCGACTCCGAACAATAATCTGTTATTGAATGCGCCAGATTTTCGCGGTGGCCACCTGGACTGGTATTCTTTCTCGCTGCTGAATGACACTCCGAATCCGGTCTTTACCGCCAACCCTGCGCAAATAACTCCCATCGATTTCAATTTCTTCCCCAATCACGTGACGTTTCGCGGCGTGCATGATCCGCGCTGGTGGGTCTTCGAAGACAGCGTCACGGATTTCGGGCAACTGGACGCCGAGCACGTGGACCTAGCAAAACTTCTGGTGATGGAGTTTGCGCTGGTCTATGGAGGAGACTGGTTTTCCGTGCCGATTCCTATCCCAGTCTCATCCCCGGCCGGGCCGCCCGCATGGAATCTTAGCCGTATCACAACGCTGGTGGTGACCGACACATTCGGAATCCGGACGCTGATTCGTCCGTCTGAACAAACCACCGTCAATGCGGGCGAATCGCCCTGGTCGATGTTCAAGCTCTCCGGCGAGGGGGTGCGCTCCGACTTTCTTCTCATGGCGCCCACCCTTGGAGTCGTCGATGACGGCGATCCTCTCGAGGAAGTTTTGTTCCTCCGGGACGATATGGCAGCGATGGCATGGGCGGTAGAGCATCAGTTGCAAGGCGATCTTGACGCGCCGATCGACGCGCATGAAGCTTACCTGGAGCGGGTAGCGTCGAATCCCCCGCCTCCACCTCCAACCCAGACGGCCAACGGGCCCAAGATTTACTACACGCTGGAAGATCCTGTTCCCGAATACTGGATCCCCATGGTTCCGGTGCAGACCGCGCAAGGGACTCTCTACCTGCGGAGGGGTACGATGCAGATTCCGACCTCGAGCGGGCCTATCCAGATAACCGCGCGCGCTCTAATCCTGGACCCGGGCAAGCCGTTTTTTGTGGCCGACCGCGTTATACCGCAGGCCGGAGTACAGACCGACCGGTATTTCCGAAGAACGCGCTCAGCCGATGGAACTACTTATTTGTGGATGGCGCGCAGGTCGGGTGCGGGACGCGGATTAGGATGGTCCGGACTGCGATTCGACGTGGTTGAAGATATGAAGCAGCCGAAAGCTTCCTGAAGGGGAATGAGTAATCCGATGTCTACGACGGTGGCCGAGCAGACGGCGTGAAAAAAACTTTTCAGATCGTACTGGCCGGACAGCCTGCGGATTCGACCGAGCATCCAGGGTTCTTGCGACGGCTTAGGGTGTTCATCGAAGGAATTATTGCCGCCGCGTTTATCGGGGGCACGTTGATCGCGGCGATCGTTATTGGCACGACAATCGCTTTAGTGCTGTGGAGCGCTGTCGCTGTCATCCTGGTGGCAGTGATTCTGCGAGTAACGTTTCAGCGACGAGTCAGAAATAGCGCTCCAGGCAAATAGCAAGGATACGAGCAGTGACGGCATCACGAGCCGGGATTTCCGATGCAGATTTCGAGCCAAGTGCTAGTGCCGTCTGGGTGAAAGGAACAGTGCTGAAAAGCAGCGAAAATCTCGTTTTTCAGACGTTTGGTGGCGGCGGTAGGACTCGAACCTACGACCTACGGATTATGAGACCGTCGCTCTAACCACCTGAGCTACACCGCCAAAATTTGGATACGACAATACCTGGACTTCTATTGCAGTTGCTGCAACGCGCGAGGATGGTGGCACCTCGACGATTGTAAATGCTGTGCGATGTGGGCGCAATGAGGTATGCGCCAGCAAATCCCATTGTCTTGCGGAGTTTAGCTGTGATGTCCCGGCCCCAAACTCGCGCGAAACGCTCAACACCATACACGAAAGACCCGATTGACGGCACCGTATCCAGATCGGTTATAAACCTGAGTACTTGGGGAAATCCCTCCGGAGAAAATTCCATGCAAGTCTCTCAGGAGTTTGAACTGCGCTCTTGGAAACGTCTGTATACCGCCGCCTTGTTTGAAGTTGACAGCGCGAAACTGCCCGAGCGCATTGCGGAGGCTGAGGCTGCTTTAGTCCTCAGGGCTCGGGAGTTGTTTCACGCTCCGGGCGACAACATCGAAGAAGAGCAGGCGCTCGATGATGCCATGTACGCGCTGCAAGCCTTACGGAGCACCTATCAGTGTCCGCGGCCTACGGTTGAGGGTTCCCGCGCGGCCGCATAGCTCATCACGCACGCAACAGGCTCAGTTGCTCGACCCGCTTTCGAATCCGCCACGCCAGGGCGGAAACGCACGCCCTTGAGCCGCAAGCAGCAAACCCGGACAAAAATTTCTTTCATCGGGTTTCGGTTCCGGTCTCGCGTTGATGCTACGAATGGCCAGATTTCTCTGGGGCTCGGCGCCACGTTTACCAGAAGGGCAATACAGAGAAAACCCGATTGATCTACCAATACCCAAGTAAGGTATAAGGTACAAACCCAGCCCCTCCTGGCTTCAAATCCGCCTGTACGAGAGAAATGAGCAAAACTCTCGGAGCATTTGAACGAGATCGTGACGGGGAGTGGCTCGGCCTCATACTTCGGGGAATTTGAGGAAGGTTGCAATCATGGAAACACAACCCACGGTGAGTCGGGATTGGAAATCGCTTTTTGAAGCTGCGCTGTTAGAACAAAATCCTGACTTGTTCGCGTTGCGCCTGGAAATGGCGCGCGATGCCATTGTTGACGAAATGGAAGGCTCCTTCGATAGCGCGTCTTCCACCGACCGGCGGTTGCTGCTGGCTGCGCTGAATACGATAGGCGGGCTGTATGAATCCGATATGCAGCGGACGAGCGTCGATCGGGCGTTTATGCACTCTGCCTAGTCTAAACTGCATTTGCCAAAGTAGAGCCCTCCCCAAGAGTTGTTCGGTTGCCAAGCTCGCTACGCCGGAGCAGTTTCAAACGCGTTGCGCAGAAAACTCGCCAGATTCCAACCATCCAGGTAGTTGTAGGGGAATTCGCCGAGAGAATAGTGGCCGCAGGGCAGCGCGACGACTTTGTGATCCAAGTGGTGGTTGGCAAACTCGGCGACCACTCGCCGCGAAAACTCCGGTAGAAACGTCAGATCGTACTTCGCATAGATGATCAGTGACTTCCTCGGCCAGCGTGAGAACTTGTCGAAGTAGACCATGGGGCTGACCGCCCGAAATACCTGCCGCAGGCTTTCGACATCCAGAGCCACTTCCAGCGCCTCGCGAATGTGGCGCGTCGATTGTCCATGCCACACCACGTCGGCAAAATAAGTAGACGCGTGATTGAAGGCGGCGATGCGAATGCGCGGATCGTGGGCAGTCGCGATAAACGCATAGCAGGAGCCGAGGCTGGTGCCGACAATTCCGAGCCGGCTGTATCCTTGCATCTCCAGCCAGTCGAGGCAGGAGCGAGTGTCAATCACGCCCTGGCGCACCGCATCGATGGTGCGACCTACGTTCGCCGAGACGGCGTAGTCCGCGCGATGAACTCCCGCCGGTCGCCGAATGTCGTGATAGGGCATGCTCAGCCGAAGCACCGCGATTCCCAGCCAGTTCAAGACCCGGCACAGACTGTTGTAGGCGAGCGCGTCGGCGTTCCAGTGCGGGAGGACCACGACGGCGCGGCGTCCGCGGGCCGGAAACCAGCGCGCGTTGACCAGATTATTTTCCGGAAACGGAGTCGCGACCGGCGATGTGAAGCGGAGAAACTCGGCGTGCGTGCCGCGAACTTTCTCTTCCAGCTTCGGATCGGGAACTTCGCGCGTGCTGAAAACCTGTACCTCACGCCGCTCCAACCGGAAATCGGTGGGAGTCTTGTAGGAATAAAATTCGTCGCTATTCTGGATGATGCGATCGTTGAAGCGGGAAAAGTACTCGGTCAGATCGCCTGGAGTTTCACTGCGGGGAGCGCCGTTCCGTCCCGGCCAGTTGGATGTCCACTCCACGCCCCACTCCAGCGGGCGCACGACGCGGTTGTTATCGACCGACGTGAGCCGGGTTTCCCAGTCGTGCATCCATTGTCCGTAGCGTGAGCGCATGCTGGCTTCGACTATAACAAAGGCCTATGCAAGAAGAGCGATGGTGACAGCGAGTGGAGAAAGATTGCATCGAACGGATGCCTGCTTGCAATTTTTCTGAGAGCTGAGAGCTGACTAGCTATACACTCGCGGCACCCGTTGCGAGATGCCGCACAGGATCTCATAGGGGACGGTTTCACAAAGGCGCGCGAGTTCGACTGCGTCCACGCACTTCTCGCCGCTGGATCCGATCAGCACGACTTCGTCGCCGACCGCAACGCCGGGAATGTGTCCGACATCAACCATGGTCAAATCCATTGAGACACGTCCGACGACGGGCGCATATTCTCCACGCACGATCACGCGCGCGCGATTCGAAAGCAGGCGTGGATAGCCATCCGCGTAACCGACCGGCAGCACCGCGATCCGGCTGCGCTGCTTCGTCACGTAGGTTCCCATGTAGCCCACTGCTTCTCCAGCGGCTACGTCTTTCACGGTAAGGATGCGTGTCTTCCAGGTGAGCACCGGGCGGAGCGGCAAGGTGGATTCGTTCGTCGTATGTCCGCCACGCTCCGTCGGAAGCGAATATCCATAGAGCAGAATTCCGGGCCGCACCATCGTCTTCCAGGTCTCCGGCCGCGCGCTCACCGCCGCCGAATTTCCCATGTGAACGAGCGGTGGATGCAATCCTTTTTCTGCGAGAATCGCCAGCGCTTCTTCGAAGCGTTTCATCTGCCGCGGTACGTCTTCTGCATCCAAAACCTCGGCCGAGGCAAAGTGTGTGCTCGCGCCCTCCAGGCGCAGGTGCTCGCACGCGGCGAGTTTGTCGCACAATTCGGGCAGGGCCGCCAGTGCCGCTCCCAGCCGGTTCATCCCGGTATCGACTTTCAAATGCACCGGAAGAACGATCTGCTGTTTCCGCGCCGCTTTTTCCAGTCGCTCGATGTGCCAACTCTCCCACACGGTCGGCGTCAGGTTGTGCGCGACGATGCTATCTTCTTCTCCCTTCCAGATTCCGGTCATGAGGAGAATGCGCGTCCAGATGCCGGCGCTGCGAAGCGCTCGTCCTTCCGCGGCGTCGGTTACACCGAGCCAGGGCGCGCCTTCCGCTTCAAGAGCGAGTGCGCATTCGGTGGCGCCGTGGCCGTAGCCATCGGCTTTCACGACCGCGCAGATGGCGACGTTCGTTCCCACATGCGCTTGCACTACACGGAAATTTTCGCGCAAGGTGGCGAGCGAAACCTCCGCCCAGGTGCGCCCGTCCAGGGCAAGCGAGCGTTGATCCGGCAAAACTACGCGTTCAAGTCGAGGAGCATTCACTTACGCGATTATAGCGAGCACACCCCTGTCCAACGCTTGACCAGCCAGTTTCGCCTGAGACTTCAGTAATGTGCCAGCAACTTCAATGGCCCGCCAGGGTGAAGTTCACCGTGATCTCGGTTTCCACCTCGATCGGTTCGCCATTCAGCAGGTAAGGTCGATAGCGCCATTGCTTGACGGCGTCAACCGCAGCCGCGATCAGCATGGGAGGTCCACCCATGACGGTGAGGTTTTCGATCGTCCCCGTTTTGCTGATGATGGCGCGCAGTCGGACCGCTCCTTGCAATCCGGCCATGCGCGCAATCTGAGGATATTGCGGCTGCACGCGCTGGACGATGTTGGCCTCGGCAATCTGCGAGACACGCAGCGGCCGGGTTGGCGCAGGAGTCGGAGGAGGCGGAATGGCGGCTGTGGGCGTGCCGAGACTCCCCAGCACTCCGCGGGTGCCCGGGCCAGTTCCCCCGGGCACCGTAAATCTCGGACATCGATGGAGCCGGGGCCACATCCACGTCATTCACGTTCGCGATGCGAATTGGAATCGATGGCGGTTGCACGATGTGTACGCCACTGACCTCCGAGCCGCGAATAGCCCTGCGCGGTCCTTCCGGAGCCGGTGGCGCAGGCGCCGGCGGCGGCGAAAAAATGCTCGAATCCAGCCACTGCAATCGCGGTGGCCCCTGCACCCACACCAGCGGAATCGCCAGCAACAAGCTCAATGCCAGAGCCTGCATCGTGAACGATACGAGCGTGCTCCAGCGGCGGCGGGCAGACCTGTCCCACGTAGTTTCCAGTGTCTGAAACATGTTGTCCTCCTGATCGTCCTGCTACGAGAACGGGCCCGTTGCCAGTACAGACACCTCGATTGAGGAAATTGCTCCCGATCAGATGGAGGGGCTCGAGTCCGGAGAAGACTTGAGTAACACGAGATCGCAGCCAGCAAAAAAGGACCGCGCAAAGCGCGGTCCTCTCTCGAGTTCATACTCTTCCTCGATCACCGATTCATCACCAGCAATCGGGAACTAGTTGTACTTCCGCGGTGTCGTTACTTGTTCGGCGGAGTCGTTGTCGCGGGCTTGGAAGCCGGCTTGGTTCCGGTGGGCTTCGGAGCCGGTTTCGCCGGGGTGCTGCCGGCTGGCGGCGCCGCCACTCCCGACTGGGTGTTATAAGCCTCGACCACGGGCTGCGTGATATCGACCGCCGGTCCATACCAGATCACCGGGCCGCGCGGCCACTGCTGCGAGGTGTCGAGAATCATTCCGTATCCGTTGTCGCCGGCGTACTTCACGATGATCGGCGCCATCTTGGTCAGGATCTTGTTTCCGATCTCGCCCTGCTGGTTCTGAAAATCTTCCTGGGCATCCTGCGAGGCGCGCTCCAGACTCTTCTGCTTGGTCTCGATCTGCTTAACCAGCTTGTCCTTCGCTTCGTCGTTCAATTTGTCCTGTTGCGCGTTGAGCTGTTTCTTCAGGCTATCAATCTCATCGGCCTTGCCCTTCAACTCGTTCTGCTTCGGCTCGAACTTCTTGCTCAGTTCCTGAAAGTCGCGCTGACCTTCATTCGAGGTGAAGATTGCCTGTTCAATGTTGATGGAGCCGACTTTCGTGCCCATCGGCTTGTTCGCCGTAGCAGCGGCGGCAGAAGGAGCGTTCGGGGGTGGGGCAGCTTGCCCGGCCGCAGGGTCTGTTTGGGCCAGGGAGAGTAGGGAGAGGCCGAGCACGACGGCCGCGAAGCGCGCAAACTTGCTGATCATTGGATGCTTTGGACTCCTTCGGATTTTTTCGGGAACTGTTTTTGGAACATGAATGCTTCCAACTTGCCAGGCTCTAAGAACTGATCGCGACCAGCAATCAGAGCAGCACACGAAGCACGCAGGCGCGGTTGTACATCCTGCCCGGCTCTTCACGCTTCAACGCAAGCGTGGTGTCACCCAGATTTCCTTGATTGGGTGGGAACGCTGAGATTATACGGAGGGCAGGGGAATAGCGTCAAACGACCTTTTGCCATCCCTACAACCTCCGACGATAGCAAGCCGGAGATCGTTCTCCAGTCGGCTTCCGGGAAGGCCTCACTCTACGTTCGCCCGGCCGTGCGCCGCGTGCTGGAGACTCGCCATTAACTCGGTCCAAGTCCAATTCGTCGACCAGTAGTTCGACACCGTGCCGTCAGGCGCTATCAGTACGATCACCATGGAGTGCGTGATTTGATTCTCGTCGCCGCCATATTCCAGGCCGAACGCCTCCGCCAGTCGGTGCATCTCGTCGGGATTCGTGGAGGCAAAGTCCCAGTGCGCGAATCCGTTCTCATCCCCGTCAAGATAGTTGAGGCCGTATTTGCGCAGCACGGCCGGCGTGTCGTATTTCGGGTCGAAGCTGATGGTCAGCAGGTGTGTCTTGTTATAGTCGTCAGGAGTTTTCTTGAGTTCATTCTGAATACGCGCAAATTCGCTGCTCAGGCGGGGGCAAAAGTCAGGCATGGGACAGCGCGTATAGATAAAGGTGACGAGCAGCGCCTTTCCCGTGAAATCCGAAAGATGGATCTTTCGCCCGTCCTGGTTGACGAGAGTCACCTTGGGCGCGGGCGTTCCGGGCGCAAGCATCTTCGATCCCGGAGCCAGCCTGATCTTGCCGCGCCCCGATTGATCGGTGATGCGCACATTTTCCAGCCAATAGTCGCTGCGATCACTGCCGACCACCAGTTCAGCGGAAATCTTGTCGCCCGGCTCGACATTCTGCATCACCGCCGGATCTTTCACGCGATACGGCATCGCCATCGCCTCCATGAATCCCGGGAATGTCTCCGGCGCTCACCGTGATCTCATTCGTCGTCGGGTCCTTGGCCACCACCTCGCCCTGCATCGCGTATCTCTTTGTTCGGTTGCAACCGGCAAAAACCGCCAGCAACAGCAGGACAAGCGGTAGAACGGATCGGGACTTCACGGTGCTCTCCTCATTTCTCGGTCGGTCACTCATCATATTCTGCCGTCCTCATGCCGGACGGATCCACTCTCCGGCATATTCCTCAGTAATGAAACCGAAATCGCACCTGCACATAAATCTCCCTGGGCAAATTCCAGTGGTAGCCGCCGAAGGTCAGGCTGTCATCGTAGATTACGCGATGATTGGTGACGTTGATCCCGTTGACCGAAGCGCTGAAGCGCTCACCGAAATCCTTGCCGAGCGAAAGATCGAAGGTCGTGTGGCCTGGGAGATAGTCGCCCTGGTAAGGCCATCCGGGTGTTCCTGCTTCGCCATTCGTAAATCCTGAGCCGTAATAGACGTTGGTGGAGGCATAGGAGCGCCATGGCAGAGTCACGTCACCGCCAACGTTCAGCGTATTTCGCTGGTCGTGGTCAAGTGGGCCGAGTGCCGGCGATGGTTCACCGCTGATGAGGCCTCCGGTGATGATGCCGTTGCCTTCGGCGATCTGGTTGGAGTAAGCGAGGTGAATCTGCGCCGCGGTGGGCGAATGCGCGGCGATCGCAGCGTGAGTTCCCATGCGCGGATGACGGCGTGCTGCACGGTGATCGGGAAGAAGATGTTGGAGGCTCCGATGTTATTGTGATCGAGAAAATTCCCCACGTTCGTCTTGAACGTGTCCGCGTCGAGCACCCAGCCGCGATAGGGCATGGTTACGCCGAACTGGTGTTCTTCGTCGCGCTCGCCGGGCAGAGAGACAAAGGTGCAGCTGTTCTCCGTGCAAAGGTTGATGAGCGGGCCGGATACCGATTCAGATCGGCGGCGCCTGGTAGTAGTGACCGTAAAAGGCCCGGAACGTCCAGTTGAGGCGCGGGACGGTCAAAGTCGCGCCGAAGCGCGGACTGATGGTGGTTTCGTCCACCGGAGCTGTCGTAGCGGAGGAAGCGAAATTTCCCTCGGCGAAGCGCGTGGGACGCATTCCAGCAGAGAGCGTCAGCCACGGGAATGGCTTGAACTTGTCGTCGATGTAGAAGGTTTCAAGATTGGCGGTGGGCTCTCCGAATCGGTGAAGGGCGGATTGCCGCTGCCGTCGTTGAAGATGGCGCCGAAGACCTGATGGTCGCTCTGGTAGAAGCTCACGAATCCGGCTTGAAGATCGTTGCGCTTGTAATTAGCGGATAAGTTGGCCTGGCCTCCCGCATACGTGGAGCTTCGGTTCTCTGTGGTGGCGACGGGGATGTCGTTGGGATTCGACGAGTAGTCTCCGCTGTTGTAGTGGTAGAAGGGGGAGACGGTCGTTAGAAGGTGGGAGTTGAAAGTGTGCACCCATGAGAACAGCACGCCGGTATCGGTCTCGCGCTGGGCGTCTCGGAGTCCGACGCTGGCATAGCCCTGGGTGTTTTCGAAGTCGTCCGGAAACGGATCGTAAGGAATCTGAAAGTAGTCGTGGCGTGCGGAGGTGATCAGGCGAAGCTGGTTGGAGGGATCGACGTTGTAAATGAACGACCCGAAGCCGCCGTAGCCATTCACGGCATCATGCACAACTTGGGGGACGGGAGGCTGAAGCCCAAGATTGCTGCGGTTGCCGTTGACGCTCGCGTAATAAGCGAAGCGCTCGGTGTGACTGCCAAAGCTGAGCGCATTGTCAGTCTGGTAGAAATTGCCCGCGCTCAGCACCAACTCACCCTGGTTGTTGCGCTCGAAGCCGGTGCGCGGCACGACGTTAAAGACGCCATACGTCCGGTCGCCGAACTCCGCCCCATAACTGCCGCGATCCACCTCGACGTAATCCATATCCTTCGGATCAAACTGCGCGCCCAGGTTCTGCGCGATCGCAGTATTGATGACCGGAATGCCATCGAGCAGCCATGTTGTCTGGTGGCCGCCGCGCATGTGCAGCATGTCGTGCGTGACATACGCTCCGGGCACATAGTCCGTAATCATCGATAGGCTGTTCGTGCGATCGGCGCCGGGTGTGCGATCGATGTCGAGGCGGCTGATCAGAGTCGTAGGCGTGGCGGTGTCGGTCGGCGCAACCGCACCAGTGGCCGAGACTGTCAAATTCTCGCTGGCCGTGCCAACCTTCAACTGAAAATGAACAACCGGCACCGTTCCGGAGATCACGGTCACATCCTGGCTGGTTTGCGCGAAGCCCTTGCTGGCAACGCTGACGGTGTAATCGCCGAGAGGAACGGCGTTGATCTGGAATTCTCCAGTGTCGCTCGTCGTGACGCTCTTGGACCACTCGGAGGATTTCGATTTGAGCATGACCATGGCGTTCTGAATCGGACGATGCTGGGGATCGTGGATGACCCCGCGGACGGCCCCGTATTCGTTGGCGAATGCGGCGGCGGGAACGAGCAGGATGGCAGAGATCAGGATGATTCGAAAGCGCGTCATTTTTTCCTCTTTTTCGGCTGAGCAGCTACTACGTCAGCACCGTCTAACTGCGCTAACTGCGACATGAGTTAGTAGTCACCGCGAGTTACTGGCCTGCCCCATAGGGCTTAGCTGGTTTGGGTAGGGCACGGCTTCAGCCGTGCCGCCAGGAACCGCAGTCAACGCTGGCATTAGCCCCTGAGGCCAGAGCTTGTCCGCAGGGTTGCGATGTAGATGAACAGTTGGGGGACTAGCTGCGAGGAGGAGCGCGCGCGGAATCCGCGCCGATCAGCGGAGAGGAAGCGCGAGCGTCAACGGATGCGCCGAGCGCGGGCTCGGCGGGGAGGTTAACAAAAGCAAGATGGTTCGAAGCGGGACGGGCCCATTCCGAAGTCTGCGAATTCTGGCAGCAACAATGCTGGCCGCAGCAGTCCGACGATCGGAAAGCAGCTTCCTGAGATGCCGCGTTTTGCGAACCAGCAGCCTGCGAAGCACCGTGATGACAGGGCATCGCGGGCTCGGCCGCCGCAGCGCGTACACCCGTCATCGGACGCCGCACGCAACACTGCATGGGCGGCGGAGCGACGCTCGCGAGCGCCAACGGCCCCGTGATCGGAGCCAGCATGGCGAGCAGCACGAATCTGGCTGTCCAGCGATGCATACGTATTACGTTACTTCCCGCTCACATCAAGTACGGGTCAATCCCCACTGCGGATTGCGCGAATCATAGCATTGCCAAACGGCCAAAGTCGAATGCCGACGCAACGTGGACATCTGAAACCGGGGACCGGCTGGCTTCAGGCGCTCTTCTTGATTTCTCCCTGCGGCTGATAAGTTCCCGGAGTCGTGCGCCCGGCAATGGCGAGCCGGTTCCACGCGTTAATGGTCGCGACGGCCACGGTCAAGTCGGCCAGTTCCTTTTCGCTGAACTGCCGCTTCGCCTCTTCGTAAACCTCATCGGGCACATGCGTATCGGCGACACGCGTGACGGCCTCAGTCCAGGCCAGCGCCGCCCGCTCGCGATCGCTGTAATAAGGACACTCGCGCCACGCATCCAGCGAATACATCCGCTGGTCGGTTTCTCCAATCGCCTTCAAATCCTTCCAGTGCATGTCGAGGCAGTAGGCGCAGCCATTGATTTGCGACGCGCGCAGCTTCAGCAGATGGAGCAACGGCTGTTCCAGTCCGCAATCGTGCAGATATTTTTCCAGCCCCAGCATGGCGTGATAAGCGAGCGGAGCGACTTTTGCGTAGTGAATGCGTTCTTCCACGATATCCCCCACTGAACGTCATCGGAAACGGCGAGCCGAAAACAACGGCCCGAGATTCCTAAACGAAATGAACATCCTCACACTATAAAAAAGCATAGCAGCGTCAGCAGTAGCGTTCCAATCCGATGCGGTCGTCTCTCACTGACAACTGAGAACTGAGAACTGAGAACTGAGAACTGAGTTCCTGTACCATTCTCTCGATGCACGAACTTGCCGAGCGGCTGCTTAAAACCATCCGAAAAGAGAGATGGCTGTCCCCGGGAGACCGTGTGGCCGCGGCCGTTTCCGGCGGAGCCGACTCGGTGGCGCTGCTGTTCCTGCTCGAAGAGTTGCGCACCGAATTGGGTATCGTCCTCTCGGTGGCGCACGTGAATCACAAACTGCGCGGCGCCGAGTCGGATGGGGACGAACGTTTTGTGCGCGAACTGGCGGCGCGCCTCGCGGTGGAATGCGAGGTCGCGATTGCCCCAGCCGATTCGTCGCCGGAAAAGACCGCCGATCAACGCGCGAAGCCGAACATCGAAGCAGCCGCGCGCGAGCTTCGCCACAACTTTTTTTGCGAACTGGGCGAGCGCGGTCAAGCCAACAAGATTGTCACGGCGCACACGCTTGACGATCAGGCGGAAACCGTCTTGCTGCGCATCTTTCGGGGCACCGGAATTCGAGGCCTGTCGGGAATCCATCCGCGTATGTCGCTGGAGCATTGGCGCGCCGCAAATGGAGGCACGGGCAACCTTGCCCGTGCGGGCAAGAACGTTAGGGACAGGAACCCCGGCGCCGAGATCATCCGCCCGCTGCTTGGCTTCCGCCGCGCCGAGCTGCGCAACTACCTGCGCGCCCGCGGAGAAGCCTGGCGCGAAGACTCGTCAAACAGCGATCCGAGCTTTACGCGCAATCGAATCCGCCACCGGTTGCTCCCGCTGCTGGCTGAAGAGTTTGGCGATTCCGCTATTGCCCACATGGCCGAACTCGCCGAGATTGCCCGCGCCGAAGAAGAGTATTGCGCGGGCGTCGAAGAGCTTAACCCGGCGGAGTCCGTCCACTCTTCGCTCGATGCGAAAAAGTTGCTTGCACTACCGCTCGCGATCCAGCGCCGCCTGGTCCGGGCGTGGATCGAGAGGAACGCTCCCGAGGCCTCGATTTCATTTGCGTTGGTCGAAGAAATTCGACAGCTCGCGCATGGCGAGCCGGGACAGAAGCTGGAGTTGCCGGGCCATTTGTCGAGACGTGTCGCGCAACGTGTCATCCAACTCGCGCAGTGTTCGCCGCGGCCGCGACGAAATTGTGATCGAAGCCGCTGCACCCTCCAGCGCCGGGCAATACGAATACGCGCTCCCGGTGCCTGGCGCGGTAGATGTGCCCGAGATCGGAGCGCGGGTTGTGACGCGCATCGTCGAAACCGCCTCCCTGGTCGAAAGCCATGCTTCTCGTGCTGCTCGATCCGGCCAAGGTTGGCGAAAGGCTCACGATCCGCAACTGGAGGCCGGGCGACCGCTACTGGCCTGCGCACACCTCGCGCGAGAAAAAAGTGAAAGAGCTGCTCGCCGATCTGCATGCCACGGGCGCGAAGAAAAAGCTATGGCCGGTAGCGGTCGACGCCCAGGGGCGCATCGTCTGGATGCGCGGATTCGCCGCGCCGGAGGTTGTTCGACCACGAAGCGCCACGGCAATTTGGATCTCCGAAATCCCGCTGGCAAGGTAGTCGCTAACCACCGCTTTCGCTCGCCCTAAGTGCTATCCTTGATCCGCCATGCCAACTTCGCCGAGTAATGCCTTGCGCCAGGTCATTTCGGCCGACCAGATTCAAAAACGAGTCCGTGAACTGGGACGTCAGATTTCCGACGACTATCGCGGCCAATCCCTCGTTGCTCTCGGGATCCTCGAAAACAGTTTCATGTTCATGGCCGACTTGGTCCGCGCCGTCGACGTCCCCATGGTTTGCTCCTTCATCAAGCCACGCTATAAGCAGTTCAACGAGTCGCAGGCCCCCATGCTCGAGATTTTCTTCAGCCACGAACTGGCCATCGCCGGCAAAAACGTGCTGCTGGTCGAAGGCCTCGTCCACTCCGGCGTCACCACGGACTTTCTGATGAGCGATCTCCGCGCCCGCGGTGCTGCCTCCGTCAAGCTCGCTACGCTCCTCGACCGCCAGTCATCGCGCCGCGTCCCGCTGCAACCCGACTACTTCGGATTCCTCGTTGACGACGCCTTCTTGTGTGGCTACGGCCTCGGCAGCCCCGAGCAGACGTCGCGCAACCTGCCGCACCTCGCCGCGGCGTAGGGCCAAGTTCTTATGAATCGTGCGATTCGAGTCTGTCTGGTTGCCTTAGCTGCGTTCGTCGGCTCTTCTTTGGTTTCGCTCTGGCAAGCGGATCAGCGCGCACCGTTGATTAGCCGCGCTCAGTTCGCCTCCCAACTCGAGGCAGGAAGTGTCAAGAGCGTCGCGATCGTCAAAGGCGTGGTTTATGTGCACGGATCCCGGGGCGAATCTTCACGATTCGTGGTGCCCGATGACGTCTCGTCACTAGTCGCCAATCTGGAACGCCGTGGGGTGGAGATAGGAACGCACTATCCGCCGAACGGGAATTGGCTGACATGGCTCACACGAGCAGAATCTAGGCTCCGATTTGGCTCGTAGCTCGCCGCACCATGACTTCTGTCACCCCCGCCGGTTTTCCCGTTTTTCCCGAAAAGGTCTAGAATGAGTCAGCGGCTTTTCTAAGTCGAATTTCCGCCGCAGGCATCCAATACCTGTTGTCCTGCGGCCATTCTTCTTCCTCGATGGGAAGGGCTGCATCTTTGAGGAGCTCCAGGTGAATTCGACGATCAAAACGGTACTTTTCTGGGCGGTCATTGTCGTGTCGGCGGTCCTACTGTGGCAGGTGGTGCGCACCGGTACGACTGGCCAAAAGGATAAGGAGATTGGTTTCTCCGAGTTCCTGTCGGAAGTGGATTCCGGCAACGTCCACGACGCGATGTTTATCGGCCAGGAAGTACGAGGCAAGTTCAAGAACGATACCGCCTTTCACACTATCGTTCCGGCCAACTATCCCGACATGTACAAGAAGCTGACCGAGAAGGGTGTGCCCTACAGCTTCAAGGACATAAGCAGCGGTTCGTGGCCAAGCTGGCTCCTCAATCTTGCTCCGCTCGTACTGCTTGGAGCGCTCTGGTTCTTCATGATTCGCCAGATGCAGACCGGCGGCAATAAAGCACTATCCTTCGGCAAGAGCCGCGCCCGCCTGCTCTCCATGCAGCAGAAGAAGATCACTTTTAAGGATGTCGCGGGCGTCGACGAAGCCAAAGAAGAGCTGCGCGAGATCATCGAATTCCTGCGCGAGGCGCAAAAATTCCAAAAGCTCGGCGGACGCATTCCGAAGGGCGTGCTGCTCGTCGGACCTCCCGGCACCGGCAAAACGCTGCTGGCCCGCGCAGTCGCCGGCGAAGCGAATGTTCCGTTCTTTTCCATCTCCGGCTCCGACTTCGTCGAAATGTTTGTCGGCGTCGGCGCCAGCCGCGTGCGCGACCTCTTCGAGCAGGGCAAGAAGAACGCCCCCTGCATCATCTTCATTGACGAAATCGACGCGGTTGGACGCCATCGCGGCGCCGGTCTCGGTGGTGGACACGACGAACGCGAGCAGACCCTCAACCAGTTGCTCGTCGAAATGGATGGTTTTGAATCGAACGATGGCGTCATCCTGATGGCCGCCACCAACCGTCCCGACGTGCTCGATCCCGCGCTGCTGCGTCCCGGGTCGTTTTGATCGCCGCGTGGTAGTCAATCGTCCTGACGTTCGCGGCCGCGAAGAGATCCTGCGCGTTCACACCCGCAAGATTCCTCTCGCCGATGATGTCGATCTCTCTGTTCTCGCGCGCGGCACACCGGGTTTCTCCGGCGCTGACCTTGCCGAATATGGTGAATGAAGCGGCCCTCGCGGCCGCTCGCCAGAATCGCAAGGCCGTTCTGCAATACGACTTCGAGGTCGCCAAAGACAAAGTCCTGATGGGCGTCGAGCGCAAGTCGCTCCTGCTCACCGACGAAGAAAAGCGCAACACGGCCTATCACGAAGCGGGACACGCGCTGGTCGCGGCCAAGCTGCCTTACGCCGACCCGGTCCACAAAGTCACGATCATTCCGCGTGGCATGGCGCTCGGCCTCACCATGCAGTTGCCGGTCGATGACCGCCACAACTACTACAAGAATTATCTCGACACGCAGATCGCCATCCTGATGGGCGGGCGCATTGCGGAAGAGATTTTCCTGAATCAGATGTCGACCGGCGCCGGCAACGATATCGAACGTGCCACCGAACTCGCGCGCAAGATGGTTTGCGAGTGGGGCATGAGCGATCTCGGCCCGCTGACCTTCGGCAAGAAAGAAGAGCAGATCTTCCTCGGCCGCGAGATTGCCCAGCACCGCGACTACTCGGAAGCGACCGCCATCCAGATCGACGAAGAAGTAAAGAAGATGGTGAGCACGGGTTACGCGACGGCCAAGGCGATCCTCACGGACAACCGCGACACGCTGGAGAAAATCGCCAAAGGCCTGATCGAGCGCGAAGTGCTCGACGCAGTTGAAATCAAGCTGCTGGTCGACGGCCAGGACCTGCCGCCGCTCAAGCCACTGCCGCCCAAGACCACCGAAGACGTACAGCAGGTGCTGAAGCCAGAACGCACGCCGGCTAAAGGCGGGCGAGCGTCCGGCAACAGCGTAGCGCGTTCTCGTTTCTTAATTCTCGTTTCTTAGTATCTCAGTGGGGCGGCCTTCCGGTCGCCCCCTTTTTGCTGCGCATTCTCTGCGCGCTCTCAGCGGAGCCCCAGCGCGCTCTGCGTTTCAAACGCTCTTGCAAGTTTCGATTGGCCATAGGCCCGAAACCAGGTCGGGATGAGTCCTCACCGCAGGCTAATGTACCGCCGTGTTCTTCGGAGATCAGCCGGAACTGCCGATAGATTGAGAGTTGGCGGCTGATTTCGATGTCTATCAAATTGCTCCCGGCGTTGGTGCATCCGGTCGACCCGTCCCAGGTGTCCGATGTGTCGGCCACCATCGTGCCGCTGCCTCCGAGAGTCGTCACCACCCAGGCTGGCCAGAGTAGTCTCGTTCCCTCCGGCGACACTTTCTCCTGGTCGTCTTCAACCAGCCATGGCGAAGCGAATTGGATCGACGGAACATTTGTGGAGGATTCCCAGAGCAATGCGACGGCCTCGGCCGGCGAGTATGTCTCTGGATTGGCCGGGAGCCGTTCTGTTGCAAGCACGGCCATCGCCCATTACCTTTTCTATTCGGCCGCTCCCGCCAGCTGGAGAGGCCAGCTCATTAACGTGTACGCGTAGGAGCGAAGATCGGCGAGATTTCTACCTTCGGGATCCGCTGGTCGATTGGCGAAACATCCCGATTTCGCTTACCGACCTGAAAAAAGGCGAATGGAAAGCGCACGCTTGCGATAATGCCTGTTAGCGACAGTTGACGAGTGATAGAGAATGGATTGACATGCTCGTGGAACTCACAAAAGATGAACTCGGCATCATCAATAACGCCTTGAATGAAGGGTCTACCATCTGGCGGCTATGAAAAACATCAAACGCTGCGTGCATTGTCTGGTGAAATTGTCGAAACCGCCGAAGTCGGGAATGCTAACGGATACATCGGCAACCTTAGACCACGTGTTTCCGAAGCATTGGTTCCCCGAGAGCACGCCACAGAACCTAAATCGCTGGACTGTACCAGCGTGCCACAAATGCAATGGTGAACTGAGCGGTATTGAGAAAGTGCTGCTCAATAGAATGGCCCTATGCCTCGACCTAACCAAACCGGAATTGAAGGCGTTGTATCAAAAAGTGCGAAAGGGACTGGCTCTTAATCTGAGTGAGGAAGAACGCAAGCAGATTGACCCGGAAGAGTTAAGGGTGCGAGAAGCCGACAAAAAGAAAGTATTTGGCGACGTTAAGCCTTGGGATGAACTTAGCCCAGAGGAAAAGAAATCGCTGTTCCCTGGACTCGGCCCTTGGCAAACCTCTGCGCCACAGCTTTCATTGCCGATCAAGCAAGAAAACATTGTTCGGGAAGCCGAGAAGATGGTACGAGGATGTGAGTGGAAGATCGCTAAGCGACTGGTTGCGCCTCCATACTCGGTTCAGGTGCATTTCGTTCACGAAGAAGACGTACCGGAAAGCATCTGGCAGATTGTGGAGAAGTCCGCTAAAACATACAGCATTGGCTCTTACTTCCGGGTCCAGCGTGCGGTAGAGCATGACGATCCCTTAGTTGTGTTCTATCGGATCGAGTTTTGGGGAAATGTCAGGGTGTACGCCTTTATCGTTGGTGTGCCTGACTAGATCGGGATTATAGCGACGACAGTTGGCGCAACATCGCAATTACACTCATTCGCGACTTCCATCCCTGATCGCGACTCGTTAAGATGACTCTTTCCATATCCGCCATGAAACTCTCTCTCGATTCCAAAGTTGCTCTCATCACTGGCGGTTCGCGCGGAATTGGCGCGGCCGCGGTCCGGCTGTTTGTCGAAGCCGGAGCGAAGGTCCTCTTCAACTACCAGTCGGCGAAGGCCAAGGCCGACGAGCTCGTGCGCGAATGCGGAGCCGCGAATTGCCGGGCCGTGCAGTGCGATCTCTCGAGTCCGATTGCGGCGGCGCATCTTGTTTCCTCGGCGGTCGAAGCCTTTGGACGCCTCGATATTCTCGTCGCCAATCATGGCATCTGGCCTCCCGAAGACACGCCCATCGACAAGATGACCGACGAGCACTGGCTGCGCACGATGAATGTGAACCTTAACAGCGTTTTTGGTCTCATCAAGCATTCAGTGGCGCAGATGAAGAAGCAGGAGAGGCAGATCGAGAGCGCAAAAGGCGACAAGCCGCCGGTTCCAAGCGGTCATATCGTCCTCGTCAGCTCCACGGCGGGCCAGCGCGGAGAAGCTTTCCATTGCGACTACGCCGCCAGCAAAGGCGCGCTGATCAGCATGGTCAAAGGCCTCTCCACCGAACTCGCCCGCGACCACATCCGCGTAAACTGCGTCGCGCCCGGATGGGTTGCGACGGACATGTCAGCCGATTCCCTGAACGATCCGCCGACGCGAGCTAAAGTGTTTGCTACCATTCCGCTCGGCCGCGTGGGCACGACGGAGGAGATTGCCGGTCCGATTCTGTTTCTATGCACGCCGTACGCTGGATTCATCACCGGCGAGATCTTCAATGTGAACGGTGGAGCTGTGCTGGTGGGTTAGACGCGAAATGAAACCGGGATTCTGGCGAGAGTTCCGGATATAGGAATGATCGTCCGGTGGGCTGCGCCCTCACGCCCCAAACTGCCGAAGATGATGGTCCAGATGCTTGTACGACCCGCGGCCCCACTCTTGCGGCGTGAGCGCCCCAAAAAATGGATGCGGATGCCGTGTGCACCCCGCTTCTCCGGCCTCATGGAATTGCCGGATGTTAGCTTTGAGATTTTCCCGCTCGCGCGAAAAATCCCGTGCATCCACGACTCTCACCAGGTCGTGGGTCGGACTGTTTCTGGAAAATGGCTTTTCATTTGTGAAAACCGGCTTGAACATCCAGCCAATCAATCTCCCAATCAGAACCCGCGGCGGATTCAGCCGTCCCGACGCCATGTCCATCGTCGCCGAGCAATGCGCCATCATCTGCGCCACTTCCATCTTGCCCCATTGCCTGGTAGCGGACGGATGTAAGTTGTCGAGCCTCGATAGGATGTCTTGCATGCCTTCGTGCTCGAGAAGTGTTTTCATCTTGCGCCTCCAAGAGCCGGTATTTTAGCCGGAAACGACCCTTCCGCCCAGAGACAGCTAAAATACCCTTGCGTGCTTCTAACATAGGTAGCCCATGAATCGTTCCGCGTCGATTTTTTCCTCTCTGCTCCTTGCCAGCCTCGGTTTCGCCCAGTCCGGCACCGAGCCGCCTCCCCGCGCCCCGCTGCCTGCCGAGCCCAAGGCTGCCATCAACCTCAACGACTCCGAGAGCGCCCACAAGGCCCGCGCCCTGCTCGATCAGACCATCGAAACCCTTGGCGGGCAGGCTTATCTGACCTATGAGAGCCGCAGCGAATCCGGCCGATACTACCCGCTTTATCATGGACGCACCAACAGCACCGGCCTGGAGTACAACTACTTCTTCAAATATCCCGACAAAGACCGCTTTGAGGTACTCAAGGCGAAAGATATCCACGTGATCCCGGGCTCGATCGACATTGGCGGAGTAAAGAGCAAGAAGGTCGATCTTGCCCTCGTCCACAACGGCGACAAGGGCTACGAGATCAGCTACAAAGGCACGGCCGCGCAAGACAAGATCGATCTCCAGAATTACCTGCGCCGCCGCGACCACTCCCCCGAATGGGTATTCCGCAAGTGGCTCAACGACCCGACGGTCGCCCTCTTCTATGATGGCCTCGACGTCGTCGACAGCAAGCCGACCGAGGGCGTCACCATGCTGAACAGTCGTAACGACTCGGTCAAAATCTGGATCGATCAGGCCACGCATTATCCAGTCAAAATCAGCTATTCCTGGCGCGACCCGAAAGACAAGCAGATGAACACGGAAGACGAGGTCTTCGACCACTACAAGCCCGAAGACGGCATCATGACCGCCCATTCATTCACACGCTACTTCAACGGAGAGATGTCGCAGCAGCGCTTCATCACCACGGCGAAATACAACCTGAACCTGCCCGATTCCCTCTTCGATGCCAGCGTGACTTACGATCCGCTGACGCCGATGAAGAAACACTGAGCATTTCGAATCGCGTGGCAGTCCTGGCTTTGCTTTTCCGTTTGGGTAAATCCGTGTAGTTCCGGGCGAATCCGCGGGAAAGAAGTTAACCCTACGCACTCCGAGAAATGCCTGTAAGAAGCCCCTAAAACGCCTAGGTTCACCTTCCGTAACCTGCAAACATCTGCAACAGACAGAACAATTTAGCTACCATTCGGCCAATTCCAGCCACGAACTGTGGCAAATCTGCCACATACAACAACTTGGCACTCCCTGTAATCTACTGCACAGCCAAAGACTTACAAGTGATTCGATGCACGGAGTCGTTTCGCACGATTTGACTCGCGAACAAACAATTCGTTCCGCCGTCGGCTGCACCGGTGTCGGTCTGCACAGCGGCGCCCCCGTCAACCTGCGTATCCTGCCCGCACCCGCTGGCACTGGAATTGTTTTCCATCGTACCGATCTCGATGCTTTCGCGATTGAGGCCAGCGGCCGCAACGTCGCGCGTGTCAGCTACGCCACCAGCCTGATGAAAAAGGGCGTGCTGATCTCGACGACCGAGCACCTGCTCTCCGCCTTCATCGGCGCAGGCATCGACAACGCCATCGTCGAACTCGACAACCTTGAACTCCCCATTCTCGACGGTAGCGCGCGCCCGTTTGTCGAGATGATCCAGAAAGCCGGGATCCGCCAACAGCGCAAGGCCCGCACCTACCTGCGCATCGTCCGGGAAATCGAACTGCGCGAAGGTGACAAATTCATCGCCGTTTATCCCGACGAAATCTACTCCGTCTCCTACTCCATCAATTTTCCGCATCCCCTTATTGGCAAGCAGAGCTACTGCGTGCGTCTGACCAACGGCAGCTACCTGCATGAGATCGCGCCCGCTCGCACCTTTGGTTTTATTCACGAGGCCGAGGCCATGCGCCAGCAGGGCTTGATCCGAGGAGCTTCCACGGAAAATGCCATCGTGATGGACCGCAAAGAGGTGTTGAACCCTCCGCTGCGTTTCGCCGACGAATTCGTGCGCCACAAAGTTCTCGACCTCATCGGAGATCTGGCCCTCATCGGCAAGCGGATTCTAGGCGCGGTCGTCGCCGACCGTGCCGGCCACGCCATGCATACCGCGCTGGTGTCACGTATTCTGCGCGACCGGTCCTACTGGGAAGAAACCACGCTCGAAGAAGAGCCAAGCGCACCGCCGGTTTTTGCGTCGGCAGCCCGCGTAAGCGTCTAGTCAATCTCCTCGAAGCCCAACAGTTTTAGTAAACCCTTGGCTTGCTCCGTCTAACCTCATCGATCCGCGCCGCACGTAGCTCCTGGCTCAAAGCGCAGGAAGCTAATTAGCAACTTGTTCCCGTGCTCCGATCTGTCATCCTTGAACGAACCCATGATCACCCTCGACGAGAAAATTGCCCGGATGGAGCGCATGCTGCGCCGCCTGGAAGAAGATCAGCCCTACTTACGCCACCGTCTGTCCGCGCTCGGCGCCGAGTATCGCCAAAGCGCCCACGCGTTTCATGACCGCGTTCGTGCCGAGGCGGAAGCCGAACTAGGGCGTCTGCTGGCCGAGCGCACTCCGGTGCTGGAGTGGAGCGCCCCTCAGCCCGCCGATTGATTCAGGTTTGGATGTGTAAACCTAGAGGGTCGAAGCTTATAGCTCGTGGCTGACTACGTCGTGTGCGCCGCAAGATTTTGCGGCATTTCGTCGCGGAGCCGGTCCGTGAGCCACTTGTCGAGCTGATACTGCGAACTCTGCGGCACCTCAATAAAACGAATCCCTGCCTGCCGTGTTGCGTCGATCCACGCCACCTGGCCCTTGAGTTCGAGCGTAATGTTGCTGACTGGAAGTTTGAAGCGCAGCGCCACCGGCGTGTCCTTGGGCAATTTCCCGGGCATGCGAATCGCCATGCCACCTTCGCTCAGGTTGGTAGTGGTCGCGGCAATTTCCTGGCTCTGCGGAATCTTGAGGTGTACCGGAATTTCCACCGGAAAGCGGAAATAACGGCGCCGTTCTCGCACCATGAAATTGAGCGCCGCATTGAAGCAGCGCGAGGCATGTAAGGGCGTCAGTGGCTTTTGCAGAACAAAATTCGCTCCGCGCTGAAACGCCTCCTGCGTCGTGGTCTTGCCGTTCAGCACGGCAAAGGCGACCGACTTCGAATTGCTCGACGCCGAACGCATATTACTCAGCAGGTCGATTCCGCCCGCCATGTCATCGCAATCGATGATGACCGCATCAAACTTCCGCTTGCCGAGCAACGTAAAGCCCGCCCGGCATTCCGGACACACCTCCACCGTTACCGAGATCTTCTCGAGTGTCGGCTGCAACACTCCGAGAAGCGCGGCATCCCGGCTGATAAGGAGGGATTCCAGGTTCATTGCAGTCGATGTTAGCCCCCAGCGCATGGGTACGAAAGTGACTGAGGTACCAGACACAACGTGCGCATTTGAGCCAAGGCCGCGGCGTCCTCAACTCGTGTGCATTTTCCGAGAGCATTCTTGCCGTCGTATGAAATTAGAACTCGATTAGAGGTCTTCACCGTACCAACAAAGTTATCCCCAGCAGCAGATCCGAGACCTAAACTACTCTCGCCCTGCCTCCCTCCGTGTTGAAATAAATCCATGGCCAAGCGCGTCAGTGTCGATCGCTGGATGTTCACGGTAACGACCCTGCTCGTCTTCATCGGCCTGGTGATGATCTTCTCCGCCTCGGCGGTCATGGCGAAGGAGCGCTTCGGGTCGGCCTATGAATTCCTGCTGAAGCAGTTGGTCTGGGCGGTCGCCGGACTGGCCGTCATGGTCATCGCCATGAAGGTTGACTACAAACGCCTCCAGCACCCCGCGCCGGTCTTCACGCTGCTCGGCTTCACCACGCTCTTTCTGATCTCGGTCTTCTTCCTGGATCGCGCCCATGGGACGCATCGCTGGTTTCACCTTGGCCCGGTCTCGTTCCAACCCTCCGAACTAGCCAAGCCCGCGCTCATTCTTTTCCTGGCGTGGTTTCTGGAAAACAAGACGCAGACCATCAATGACCTGCGCAATACGCTTGTGCCCGCCATTGTCCCAACATGCGTTTTTCTCGGACTGATCGTCTTCCAGCCGGATCTCGGCACCGCGATCGCCTGCGCCGGAATCACCGCCTGCGTCCTTTTCGTCGCCGGAATTCGCCTGCGCTACTTCGGATACGCCTTCGCCGCCTCGCTCCCCGCACTCTATCTTCTGGTCTCCCGCGTTTCTTACCGCCGCGGCCGTATTCTCGCCTTCCTCAATCCCTACGCTGACCCGAAAGGCTTCGGCTTCCACATCATTCAATCTCTGATTGCGGTTTCTACCGGAGGCATCACTGGTCAAGGATTGATGGAGGGCAAGCAAAAACTCTTCTATCTGCCCGAGCCGCACACCGACTTCATCTTCGCGGTGACCGCGGAGGAGCTAGGACTGGTCGGAGCGCTCGCGGTGATCATCCTGTTCGCCATCTTCCTGTGGAGAGGCACGCGTGCGGCGCTGCGCACGCAGGACAACTTCGGCCGCTTCCTTGCGGTCGGCATTACCAGCATGATCGTGCTTCAGGCCTTCATCAACATCAGCGTGGTCCTCGGACTGATGCCCACTAAAGGCATTCCGCTACCATTCGTCTCGTATGGAGGTTCGTCGCTGTTTGTCACCTTGGCTTGTGTTGGCGTTTTGCTCAACATCACCAAGCAGGCGGAGTGAGGCCGGAGTTTATCAGTTGGTAATGACGACCCCTTCAGGCGAAAAGACAGTTTGATCGGGCTACCCGCGTCCTAGTACTCCAGCGTCTCCTCATTCGGCGTCACAACCAGCCCATACGGGCAGCTTGGGTCGGTGCCCGGGTCCGCCGGTACTGCCGTCCAACCCGGATCGGCGATCAGTTGACCGTTCTGGTCGTAAAGCTGGACGCTCATCGACAAGCTGTTGTTTGCTGGAAAATCGTTGCACTGCTTGACTCCGTAAACCTCGAGTACAGCTCCGAAAGCCCAGTTCCAGACCTGCCCTTCAATTCCCGCGTTGCGGATCGAAGTTTTCTTGCCCGTGCTCTGGTTCTCGCTTTCAATCTTCCAGTTAGGACAGTAGCCCGATCCCTTTTTGCACATGGGGACGACCGCCCCATAGATGGAATCGCCCGGGCTCGCCTTCACCGGACGGCTCTCATAGACGTTGCCCGCGAGGCAGCAATTCCAACTCGCCAGAGTCCACGGCCCCGGATAGTACCATTGCAGGACAGGCTGAACGATGCTGAGGTTATTGATGGTGTCCTCGAAACCGGGGAAGAAAAATATGGTCTGATAGTCGTCGACCGGTGGCTGCGGAGGCACGGTCCAGGTGGCCGTAATACCGTCATACCAGGTATCGGAGATGGTCTGTACTGATTCAAGCCAGCCATTGATGACCGGTTCGCGTGTTTGGCGCGAGGTCCTGGTATTGGGAGCGACCGGCAACCCGGTGCGGGTGTAGTGCGCGTAACCGCAAGCCTGGGCCTTCGCGGCGACTGTGCCGTTCGCATTTGTGATGCGTCCATCGCTTCGCAACGTCTGTCCTTCTTCGGTTCGCAATGCGCAGGATGGATGGAAGTAGCCGAACGGAGTGATCACGTAACCGGCTGGCACCCCGGCCGGACGATCGGCCCCGGCCACGGCGAGACCGTCGGCCAAACGAGGCGCGATTACCTGGCCGCTCAGCGAGCCAGTCGAAATTAGAATTGCCAGAATTCCACCGATAGCACCACTCTTAAGTAGTTGAACGGCCTTCATCATTACGAATCTCCTGGGAGGGCAGATGGCAGGGGGGACGCGGCTTCTCGTCCAATAGTATGCACTGGCGACGGCCGAAAAGACAGCAAAAATCATGGCTGTGGTACGGCTGCCAATCGTAGGCAATTTACCTTCCAAGTCCCATTTTTTCGGATTTCCGAGGCCAGAAATTTATGCCAGAGGCTAGAATCAATCGGGAAACACCCTGGGATTGCAGCCCCCAACCACTCTGCGGAGGAACACGCTGATTGAAGATACGAGTTTCATGTCTCCTTTTGTTTCTACTGCTCGTTCCGGCCAATTTGCTTTCGGAGAGCGTTCCCGAAACAGCGGCTAGCCTGAATGCCGCCGCCATCAAGGCCTACCAGCAAAAGGACTATGCCGCGTTCCTCGGCTATGAAAAGCGTGCTTCGGCGCTGGAGCCGGAAAATCCCCGGTTTATTTACAACGTCGCTTGCGGCGAGAGCCTGACCGGCAATACTGCCGAAGCCATTCGATTGCTCAACCAGTTGGGGGATCGCAAACTCGATTTGGGCGCCGAGACCGACGACGATTTTGCCCCGATACGCAAATCTCCGGGGTGGACCGACTTTCAGGCAAAACTGGCAGAGCTTCGCAAGCCGGTGGTTCACAGCGAAGCGGCGTTCAAGCTACCCGAGCCGGGGCTCTTGGCTACTGGAATCGCCATTGATTCCCGCACCGGAGATACCTATGTGGGCAGCGTGCGCGCGCGGAAGATCGTGCGGCGCACTAAGAATGGAAAAGTTTCCGACTTCGTTCGCGAAGGTCAGGATGGCTTTCTCGCGGCTGGTTCACTGGCCATCGACTCGTCCGCGCCAAATCATCTACGCCAGCAGTTCCGCGGTTCCTTTTATGCGCGGTTACCGAAAAGAGGACGCGGATAAGTCGGGAGTGTTTGCGTTCGACCTCAAATCCGGCAAGCTTTTGCGGAAAGTCTTTCTCCGGTCTGATGGAAAGCCGCACTTCCTGAATGCTCTGCTTCTCGATCGCGACGGGAAACGTCTATGTCTCCGACTCGCTCGCTTCCGGAATTTATCGTCTGCGCAAAAGGAGCGGAGGAGCTTGAGGTTTTTGTGCCGAAGGATGTTTTCCGGGCCAGCCAGGGGCTGGCGTTTTCCGAGGACGAGAAGACGATGTTTGTCGTCGACTATTCCGATGGCCTCTGGGCGCTCGACATGACGTCGAAGGAGCGGCGCCACATCGACGGGCCTCCCGACGTGTGGCTCGCCGGACTCGACGGCATATCCCGCGACGGCAACAGTTTTATTACGGTGCAAATCGGCGTGCGTCCGCGAGCGGGTGCTTCGTCTTAATCTCGATGCGAAAGCTCAGAGGATCGCTTCGGTCGATGTTCTCGAAATGAGCCATCCCGAATACGACGGCCCGATTCAAGGCGTGATTGACGGGCGGTCTTTTTACTATGTCGCGAATAGCCAGTTGCGGCTCGGAAATGGCGAGACGGGCGCGTTCGCGGAAGAGCAGGCGCGCCCGACCGTGATTTTGCGGCTGCCCATGTAATGCGATCTCCCGCGCAGTACGATCTCCCGCCGAGCGTGCCGCCCGTCACTCGATGACGGAATGATTTAGTGATTCAATGATTAAATAGTCCATTGATTCAATGACCGATTCCATGCGCGTCATCATCGCGGGCGGAGGCACCGGCGGACATGTTATTCCCGCCCTCGCGATCGCCCAGCAACTGAAAAAGCAATTTGCCGCCGAAGTTCTTTTCATCGGCACCGCTCGCGGCATTGAAACGCGGCTTGTTCCGCGGGCTGGATTTCCGCTTGAACTCATCCGTGTCGGGGCGCTGAAAAACGTCAGCCTTATGACGCGCGCCAAGACCATGTTCGATCTGCCGCGCGCGCTGTGGACTTCAGGGCGAATCGTCTCCGACTTCAGGCCCGACGTGGTGATCGGAGTCGGCGGCTATGCCTCCGGACCCGCTATGATCGCAGCCATTCGCAGGCGTATTCCGACGCTGGCCTTCGAGCCCAACGCGGTTCCGGGATTTGCCAATCGCGTGGTCGCCCGCTTTGTCTCGGCCGCCGCCGTTCACTTTGAAGAAACCCGCCAGTACTTCCGCAATGCGAAGATCACCGGCGTTCCGGTGCGTGAAGCGTTTTTTCAGATTGGTCCCAAGGCCCCTGACGGAATTCCGACGCTTCTGGTCTTTGGGGGCAGTCAAGGCGCGCACGCCATCAACCAGGCCATGATGGAATCGCTGGCCGGACTGCGCGCAAAAATTCCCGCGATCCACGTCATCCACCAGACGGGCGAGCGCGACTTCGAAAGTGTCCAGGCAGCCTATCAGAGCGCGGGGATCTCCAGCGAAGTGCACAAATTTATTGATGACATGCCTGCAACCTTCGCGCGCGCGGATTTGCTGGTTTGCCGGTCCGGCGCCAGCACGGTCGGCGAAATTACCGCCGCTGGCAAGCCCGCGATCTTTGTACCATTTCCGCGCGCTGCCGACGATCACCAGAACAAGAATGCACGCGCCCTCGAAAACGCAGGAGCTGCGGTGGTAGTCGAAGAATCCAAACTGGAAGCCGCGTATCTGGTCGAGACCATCGTGGCCCTGCTCAGCTACCCCGCGCGTTTGCGGAGCATGTCGGAAGCGGCGAGATCACTGGCTCATCCCAGGGCGGTTCAGGAGATTGCGGAGATGGTTAAGCGCCTTGCGGAGCCCAGCTAACGGCGGCCAAGCGATGAAATGCTTTATGATCAGCGTGCGTCCGCGGGAACGGCGGGGCATGAAGTCGGCGTTTTATAGAGTATGTTTGCCAAGATTCAGCGTATTCATTTCGTAGGCATCGGTGGCATCGGCATGAGCGGCATTGCCGAGGTGTTGCTGAATCTCGGCTACAAGATCTCCGGTTCGGATCTGAAGAGTTCCGCGGTCACGCATCGACTGGCGAGTCTGGGCGCGCAGACTTTCGAAGGGCATCAGGCGGCGAATATCACGGGCGCTGACGTGGTGGTGACGAGTTCGGCGATCTCGATCGACAATCCCGAAGTTGCCGAAGCGCGACGCCTGCACATTCCAGTCATTCAGCGCGCCGAAATGCTCGCCGAGTTGATGCGGCTGAAATATGGAATCGCCATCGCCGGCATGCACGGCAAAACGACAACAACTTCGATGGTCGCCGCCGTACTGGCTGCGGGCGGTCTCGATCCAACCGTGGTGGTCGGCGGTCGTGTCGATGCCATGGGCTCGAACGCGCGCCTAGGCAAATCGCAATACCTGGTCGCCGAGGCCGACGAGAGCGATCGTTCGTTCCTCAAGCTGTCGCCGATCCTCTCCGTCGTCACCAACATTGATCGCGAGCACATGGATTGCTATCGCGACATGCGCGACGTTCGCCGCACCTTTCTGGAATTCATGGAGCGCGTGCCCTTTTATGGCCTCGTGGTCGGATGCCTCGATGACCCGATTCTCCAGCGGCTGCTGCCGCACGTTCATCGCCGCGTCACGACTTATGGAACCAGCCCGGGCAGCGACTTCCGGATCACTTCGCTGTCCTCGGAGTCTCCCGCCGGGCATGCGCCACTCAACCGCTTTCGCGTCATATATAAGGAGAAGTCCGGCGGCGAAAGGGATCTTGGCGACTTCACGCTGCGCGTTCCGGGGACGCACAATGTGTTGAACGCGACCGCCGCTATTGCGGTGGGCACGGCACTCGACATTCCCGCTGACCAGATTCGCTCGGGGCTCGATGGCTTCCGCGGCGTCGATCGCCGCTTTCAGCTCAAAGGCAAAGCCGCGGGCGTGAGCGTGGTCGACGACTACGGCCACCATCCCACCGAAATTCGAGCCACGCTCGCTGCCGCGCGCCAGTGCGGATTCCGCCGCATTCACGTTATCTTTCAGCCGCATCGTTACACCCGCACGCGCGACCTGATGAACGAGTTCGCGACCGCCTTCACCGATGCCGACACGCTTCTGCTGCTCGATATTTATCCGGCCAGCGAAAAGCCGATCGAGGGTATCACCACGGAAGCCCTCGCCGAGCGGATCATTAGGGCAGGGAAGCGCGATGTGCGTTGCTCTCCATCTTTCGCCGACGCCGCGGTAACAATCTCCACTACCGCGCAGCCGGGAGACCTGATCCTGACGCTGGGCGCGGGCAGCGTCTCTCAACTGGGACCCATCATCCTTGAAAAACTCGAACAGCCGTCGCCGGCTAACTCCACATCCTTCTCCCGTTGAAAAACAACTTCACGACGCGCGTCATTCGTCGCGGCGTATGATTTCGCCATGAAGATCGGTGAACTGGCCAAACAAGCTGGTGTGAGCGTGCAGACGGTTCGCTTCTACGAACGCCGCCGGCTGATGCGCGCTCCCCGGCGCACCTCTGCCGGTTACCGCATGTACGGCGAGGCCGATCTGGAGATCCTGCTCGCCATCAAGCGCATGCAGCGCTTCGGCTTCACCTTGACGGAAGCGCGGCGGATTTTGCGGCTATTTGCGCTCCCCGGCGACGCGGGGGAAGCTGCTCCTTATGCACACGGCTCTCACGAATGTCTGCGCGAAGCGGCCGCGATCGGCGAACAAAAGTTGAGCGCCATGAACGAGCAGATCGAGCAAGTTGGTCGAAATCCGCGATGAACTTCAAGACGTATTGCGGCAAATCCGCGGGAAATTGTCTCCACCCAAGAAGAAGGCCATTTCGAACGGCCTTTCCGCAAGTTCCAGGACCCGCCGGCGCGGTTAAATATCCTTCAAGTTTTTCCTTGACCCTATACCAAGCTATAGGCCTGACACTGGGGTTGAACCTTGCAGAAGGAAGCAAGGCACAGGAGGAAATATGCGGAAGACTTACATGTGCGCTCTCTTGTTCGGATTGTTATTGCTCGCGCCGGTCGACTCTTTAGCCCGGTCAGGCGGGACCGAAAAGAACAAGGCGGTGGCGCGTCAGCTCTTTGAAGGGGCATTGAACCAGGACAACTGGAATCTCTATAACGAAATTCATACCGAGGATTTCATTGCGCACGCCGGGAAAAAGTCGGAGGGTTTAGCCGGCGACCTGAATGATGCCAAGGGATGGCGGCAGGCATTTCCGGATGGGAGGTACACGGTGAATCAGGTCATCGCGGAGGGCGATTATGTGGTGGTGTATTTCACCGGCCGCGGAACCAACACCGGCGCCGGAAACGGCCTGCCCGCCACCGGCAAACCGATCGAGCTGACCGGCACCACGATCTTTCGCTTTGTCCGCGGCAAAATCGCCGAGGAGTGGACGGAATATGACCGGCTGTCGCTGATGAAGCAGTTGGGATTGATGCCCGCGGGTTCGCAATAGAAGCGGGCATGACGAAAAAGCTGTTCTGTTGACCTTTTTTCGGCCCGTCCGTCCAATTCCCTGAACGGTGAAGATTCCATGAACTCGCAAAAAGCCACCATACTGGTTTGCCCTCGCGCTCGCGGCGTTCGCATTAAACAGCGGATATCAACGCGGAGCATTTCCCACTCTCCACCGCGCTGTCAGTTGCGCGAGCGCGACGTTTTTCCTTATGGCTGCCAACGCGGAGCGCACCGTCGCTATGGCGCGTTTGATTGCCCCTCGGCCGACTATGTCCGATGACGAACTGCCGGCCAGCCTGGAAATTCGGCAACTTGCCGATGCGCGGCGGCTCACGGAAGACCAGAAAGAGATGATCCGTGATCAGGTGCGCGCTCAGGCGGAAATAATTGAGGCGCAGGTGCGTCAGCATCGTGGCCAGTTTGTTGAGATTCGCGACCTGGCGCGCCAGCAGGTTCGCCTTGCCGACTCTCTGAATCGGCGCCTGGTCGTGATCGGTCCGGGAAAGTGCAAGATCAGGGTGCAAGCTCCCGAACTTCCCGAACTGCCGGATCTGGCTGCGCCCGTTGACGATGACGATACGTTTTGATCGCGGGTTCTCGCGGCGCACTCAACTTTCCACTGTCTCGTTCTTCGAAATCGGGTTATAGTAAATCTGCTCAGCGGTTTTCTGTCGACAACTGACCCGAACACTTGGCGCGGAAATCCAGTTCCACCGCCGTTCAGGAAGAGTTGTATCCTCTGCCCGGGGCGCGCGAGTACGACTCTCGCGATCAAGATTCTTCCGGCCGCAGCTCCCGCCGCGAGCCCTTCGACGACGCACGCGTAATCGATCTTGAAGAAGAGCAGGAATCGCCTTTCCTGCGCGGACAAAAGCGAGTCCCGGCCCGCCGCGGATCGCTACCCGAAGAAAACCGCCAATTACCTGAAGTGGGGCGCGCTCGCGCTCGTCATCCTGGCAATCCTCGGCGCCGCAGGCGCGGAACTCTACAGCTACGGAAAGCACAACTGGCGCTTCCGCATCGATTCGAGCGACCAGATGGAGGTCACTGGCGCGCAGCACGTGCCGCACGCCCAGATCATGGAAGTGATGGGCGGCGATATCGGCCGCAACATTTTCTTCATTCCCCTCGACCGGCGCAAACAGCAACTCGAACAGATTCCATGGGTCGAGTCGGCCAGCGTGATGCGTTTTGTGCCGAACCGCCTGCGCATCGAAATCCACGAGCGCACGCCCGTAGCGTTTGCCCGTATCGGCTCCCACATTTCGCTGATTGACGCGGGTGGCAATCTCATGGACCTCGAGCCTGGGCCCAAGCACAAGTATTCTTTCCCCGTCATCACGGGTATGAATGCCGGCGAGCCACTCTCCATGCGCGCCGCGCGGATGAAGAGTTACAACGAACTTATCCAGCAGCTCGATTACAGCGGGGCGCACTACTCGCAAGACCTCAGCGAAGTCGATCTCGCCGATCCCGAAGACGTGAAGGTCGTAACCGCTGACCCGAATGGTGAGGTGCTGGTACACCTCGGCACGGCGAATTTTCTTCAGCGATACCGGGTCTATGTGACCCACGTCGAGGCGTGGCGCCAGCAATTCAACACCCTGGAATCGGTGGATTTACGCTTTGACGGGCAGATCATCGTGAATCCCGATCTTCAGGGCATCACGCGCCAACCGGCCTTGACGCAGACGGCCGCCAAGGCCGCGCTGGCTGCGGGCGTCAAGAATGCTGCCATCGTTAACTATGAGAAGTACGTGAATCGTCCCGCGCCGCCTGCGGGAGCGAAGACGGCGGGCGCAAAATTAAAGCCCGGAACAAAAACTGCCGGGGCAAGCAAGCCTGCGCCGAAGACTACGCAAAAAGCCACGGCCACGCACGCGACGTCATCGCGTGCCAGTGAAAGCTAAGCAAGGTTAAACCAGCGGCATCGAGTGCGGGTCACACCGCCGTGAAGCCGGTGGCATCGACTGTGAAACCGAGCCGAGCCACCACGCCTCCGGCTACTCAGAAGCCCGCTGCTTCCAAGCCGCCGGTTGCCATCGCGACTCAGACGTCAATTCCGAAAGCCACGCCTGCCGCGCCATCTACGGCAGTCACAGCCGGAAGCAATAAGAAGCCCAGCCCGGTCATCGCCAAGGAGCCACCGCAGAATTAGCCATGCCCAGCCACACGCCCAATTTCATAACCGCCATCGACGTAGGCAGCGCCAAGACCAGCGTGCTCGTCGCCGAACTCAGCGACAACGGCTTGCGTTATCGCGGGCACGGCGTGACCGAGTCGCGAGGACTGCGCAAAGGCGTGATCACCGAACTCGACAAGGCGGTTGGCAGCATTCAAAAAGCTGTCGAAGCCGCCGAAGACGTGGCCGGCATTCCCATCGAGCGCGCGGTGATCGGCATCGCCGGCGCGCACATTCGCGGTATGAACAGTCATGGCGGGATCAGCTTCGGTACCCGAGCGCGCGAAATTGGCCGCGAAGAGATTCGCGCGGCGGTCGACAAGGCTCGTTCCATGCCGCTTCCCGCCGATCGCGAGATTCTGCATCTGCTGCCGCAGGAATTCATTCTCGACGATCAGCCGGGCGTGCAGGATCCGACCGGAATGATGGCGACGCGGCTTGAGGTGCGCGTGCACATCGTAACCGCACTCTCCGGCGCAACACAAAATCTCGTGACCGCCGTCAATAAGGCCGGCGTGCATGTCGACGACACCATCTTTGAGCCGCTGGCTTGCGCTGATTCCGTGCTCCGCTCCGACGAGCGTGAATTAGGCGTGTGTCTCGCCGATCTCGGTGCGGGGAGTTGCGACCTGATCGTGTTCCAACAGGGAGCGATCGCCCATACTGCGGTCATCCCCATCGGCGGCGATCATTTCACCAGTGATCTTTCAGTGGGCATGACTACCGGCCTGGCCGACGCGGAGATGCTGAAGAAGACTTTCGGCAACGCGGTGCCCACGCTGATTCCCGAGGGCAACGAAGTTGAAGTGCCGTCAGTTGGAGACCGTCCATCGCGCATGCTGTCGCAGCGCATGATTGGAGAAATTCTGGGTCCGCGTGCGCGAGAGCTTTTCGAACTCATGCGTGACAATCTGCGCCAGGCAGGCGTTCTCAATCACTGCATCGCTGGATTCGTACTGAGCGGCGGAGCTTCGCGACTGCCGGGACTGCTCGACGTGGCGGAATCGATTCTGCGGAAAGCGGCGCGTCTGGCATGGCCGACCCCGATGGCAAAGATGCCATCGTTCCTGGCCGAGCCCGAATTTTCCACCGTGCTGGGCATGGTTTATTACGGACATCGTGCACGATTAGCCCGAGGCATGCAGGAGCCGGGCTTCGGCTCAAGAATGAAGGCGCTCTTCGCGAAGAAGGGTGCGTAATGCTTTTACTGACGACTGATAACTGACGACTGAGAACAGCGAACGACCAAAGACCAACGACGAACAACGAGGTGTAGAAATGATCGAAGACAACGGACTCCGCATCAGCTTCAACGAAGAATTCAAGAACGACGCCCGCATCAAAGTCATCGGTGTCGGCGGCGGCGGCAACAACGCCGTCAACCGCATGATTGACTCCGGCATGGAGCACATCGAGTTCATCGTTGCCAACACTGACTTGCAGGCGCTGCGCATGTCGCGCGCCGCGACGAAGATTCAGCTGGGCGTGAAGCTGACGAACGGGCTCGGCGCGGGCGCGAATCCCGAAATCGGCCGCAAAGCCGCACTCGAAGATTCCGACAAGATCATCGAAGCGCTCGAAGGCGCGGACATGATCTTCGTCACTGCCGGTCTCGGCGGAGGCACGGGCACGGGCGCCGCGCCGATCATCGCATCGCTGGCGAGCGAAATGGGCGCGCTCACGGTCGCGGTCGTCACCAAGCCGTTCGCTTTCGAGGGCAAACGCCGCATGCAGCAGGCCGAGCGCGGCATCTCCGAATTGATGGAGTCGGTCGACACGACCATTGTCATTCCGAACGAAAAGCTGCTGGCGGTTGCCGAGAACGCCGGCTTCTTCGAGTCGTTCCGCATCGCCGACGACATTCTGCGCCAGGGCGTGCAGGGCATCTCCGACATCATCACGATTCCCGGCATCATCAATCGCGACTTCGCCGACGTGAAGGCCATTATGGCCGGCATGGGCTACGCGGTGATGGGCACGGCGACTGCGGCCGGAGAACATCGCACGGTCGAGGCCGCGCAACGCTCGATTGCGTCGCCGCTGCTCGAAGCGGGAGCCATCGATGGCGCGCGCGGCATTCTCATCAACATTACCGGATCGAGTTCGCTGAAGCTTGCCGAAGTGCAGCAGGCCTGCACGATCATTCAAGGGGCCGCGCACGAAGATGCCAACATTATTTTTGGCGCGGTGCTCGACGAGAAAATGAAAGATTCGGTGAAGATCACGGTGATTGCGACCGGCTTCAAAGAGTCCGAGATGCGCCGGCCGCGCCATAACGAGAGCTTCGATCCCATCATCGTGCCGCGGCACCGGGATCACTTTCACGTGACCGATCACGCCGACGATTTTGCTGACGAGCCGGTTGCGGCGCGAACCGAAGATCGTGAGCCGGACTTTGAGCGGGAGCCATCGTTCCAGCCCGATCCGATTCCGGCAGCATTCGAGCAGGCCCCGCCACCCGCAGCCTTCGCATCACCTCAAGCGGAAGTTGTTTCGCTGGACGGTATGCGCATGTCGACGCCCAACTATGTCGCCGAGGATCTCGACGTTCCGGCCTTTCTGCGTAAGCGGAATGACGTGATGTAGCGTGTCGTCAGCGGACACGCTGTGTATGTTTTGTGATGGTGCACGACTTGCCTGCCGCCCGTTCGCTTGCGAACAGGATGGGCTCTGGCAAAATTCTGCTGGTTAGCGGATCATGGTCGGGTGGGTTTGCGCTGGCGCTTGCGATGGCCACGCCATAGTTTCCACGGTCGATTCGCGCCATGTCCCAGTCTCCAAACCCAGTCGCGCCGCAGCAGGTCGCACCTTTGCTTGCGCTAGCCACCCAGTTCCTCAGAGCGGGGCGGCCAGCCGACGCAATCGCGCCTCTGCGCGATGCAGCGCGGCTGCAGCCCTCCAACGCCACCATCCTGCACGATCTTGGTCTCGCCTGTCTTGAAGTCGGCCGCATACCGGAAGCGATCGCGGCATTGCAGGGAGCGGTCGCCAGCGACCCGCGCTACGCCGATGCGTATTTCCGCCTGGGAATCGCGCTGGAGAAGCGGGGCGATACCCGCGGGGCAATTGTTGCGTACGACCGCGCCACTAAGCTGCTCCCATCCCTGACCGAGGCATGGTTCCGCGCCGGCGCGCTGGTCTATGAACTTGGCTATCGCGACGAGGCGATCGGATGTTTTCGCCGTGCCGCGGCAACCGGAGGCAAGAGCAGCTACGGCCGCCTGGGCAAAGCGCGGGCGCTGCTGACCGAAAACCGGAATCAGGAAGCCGAGGAGGTATTGCGCGAGGCGCTGGTGGCCGATCCGAAGAACGCCATGGCGTACGATCTGCGGGGCAATCTGCTCTCCGAGTTCGGCCGTTTTGACGAGGCCCGTGCGTGCTTCGAACGCGCGATTGCGATCGCGCCGCTGCTGGCGGGATGCTACTACGATCTGGTCCGGTGCCGCCCGGTTACGAGCAGTGATGACGGTCTGCTGCAACGGATGGAAGCCGCCCTGGCCACGCCGGGGCTGGACGCGGCGCAAAGCCTGCGGGTTCACCTCGCGATCGGCAAGGCGGCGGACGATCTTGGCGACTACGCCTTAGCCATGAAGCATTTCGATGCCGCCGACGCGGTGCGGCGGGGCTTTGCACCTTTCGATTCGGACGCGTTCTCCATCGAGATCGACCGCATGATTGCGCGCTGCACGCCGGAATTGATGACGCTGGCGTCGGAAGTCGGCAGCTCGGATGAAACGCCGATACTGATTCTCGGCATGCCGCGGTCGGGCACGACGCTGGTGGAGCAGATTATCTCCATGCATCCCGAGGTGGGTGCGGGCGACGAGTTGACTTTCTGGAACGAGCGCGGGGCAACGTGGCACAGCTCAGGCACGGCCGGGAAGAAGGCGTCGGCAGGCGCTGAAGCTTCGATCGACAAGGAATTTCTGGCCAAAGCGGCGGAGGATTATCTTGGCGTGCTGCGCCAGATCTCGCCGACGGCGGGGCGGGTGACGGACAAGATGCCGTTTAATTTTTTGTGGGCCGGGCTGATTCACCTGGCGTTCCCGAAGGCGACCATCATTCATTGCCGGCGGGCGGCGGTCGACACGGCGCTGTCGATCCATCAGACTCACTTCCATCCGAGCCTGGCGTTTCCGACTGGAGGCGCGGAACTGGTTTCGTATTTCCACAACTATCAGCGGCTGACCGACCACTGGCGGAAAGTGCTGCCGGCGGATCGCTTCATCGAAGTCGAGTATGAGGAGCTGACACGAGAGCCGGAACCGGTCATCCGGCGGATGATCGCGGCGTGCGGGCTGGCGTGGGATGACGCTTGCTTGCGGCCGGAATCTAATCCGCGGGCGGTGCGAACTCCCAGTAAGTGGCAGACACGGCAGAAGATATACCGCTCGTCGGTAGCTCGCTGGCGACGCTATGAACCCTGGCTTGGGCCCTTGCGGGCGCTGGTCGAGGAAGGGTAGGAGTGATGCTCCTCGTGAGCATTCTATTCGAATGCTCCACGTGGAGCAATGATTAATAATATTGTACGTACACTCCTGTGCTTACATCGGCGAAGAAACTGCGAACAAAGTTGATTTTTCGGCCGCGTGAAGGTGGCGAATAGGGGGGCGAGGGTGTTTACTTTCGGGTTCGCTGCCGGTTGATACGGCGTGCATCAGCCGCCAAATTGCGGCGGGATTTGCGGTGTTTCCAGCCAGCCGCTTCCATTCATTTTCCAACGTGATCGTGAGCTCCCGCACTCCGCGGCGAATTTCTTTGGAGTCTACGGCGGCGAAGCCCAACTGCAATCCCTCGCGCGGCGCCGCCCCTTGGTGGTAGCGGCTCAGGGGCGTCACCTCTACTCCACGTGTCGCTGCGGCGGCCGCGACCTGCTCCGCATTCAGGCCTCGGCGCAACCAGCCGGCTGTTTGTAGTCCAGCTTCGACTCCCGAGATCTCCAGCAGTCCGCCGAGGCTGTGCTTTGCGGATTCCAACAAGAGCGACAATCGCTGCGCGTACATTTCGCGCATGCGCCGCAGGTGTCGCCCAAAATGTCCCTCGGTAATGAAATCGCAAAGAACTGCCTGCTCAAGCAGTGGAGCGTGGCGATTCGTGACCGAGAGAGTAGCGGCAACGTAGTCAATCAAGTCGGGTGGAACAACCAGATACCCAACCCGCAGCGACGGGAAGAGGACCTTGCTGAAACTTCCGGTGAAGAGTACCAGTCCGCGGCGGTCGAGTCCTTGCAGTGCGGGCACCGGCCGGCCGGCATAACGATATTCGCTGTCGTAATCGTCTTCGAGGACGAGCGCGCCAGACTTGGCGGACCAATCGAGCAACTGCAAGCGCCGGGCGACACTCATCGTAACTCCCAGCGGAAACTGGTGTCCCGGTGTGACATAAATCAGGCGGGAACCATGCATGTTCGCGCCGGGCATCCGCATCCCTTCGTCGTCCACGGAAATGGCAGAGATCCTGGCGCCCGCGGCTTTAAAGGCGATCGCCGCGCCGGGATATCCCGGATTCTCCATGCACACCCGATCCCCGGGATTCACGAAGAGTCGCGCCGCGATGTCGATCGCTTCCTGGACGCCGGAAACGATTACTACCTGATCGGCAACGCACTTCACGCCGCGAGAAGTGCTCAGATAGCCGGCCACGGCCTGGCGGAGCGGAGGGTATCCCATCGGGCCGCAGCCGAGCAGGAGACTGGCTGAGGCGCGCCGTAATCGCCTCGCCGCCACTTGCGCCCATAACGTCGTTGGAAACAAATCCAGGGCCGGCATGTTGGTCCGGAAAGCGCGACTGGGGCGGATTTCAAAATTCGGAAACAGCTTCACTCGCCGCGCATAGTCAGAGAGCCTTCGACGCTGTCTGCGTTGGACGGGCAGCGTTGGGCCTTCGCTCGGTGCGACGTGGAGCAATTCCTCGGGCAGGATCTTATTCACATAAGTGCCGGATCCGACGCTGCCCTGCACGTAGCCCTCAGACTTCAGCTGATCGAAAGCGTTGACGACGGTTCCGCGGGCCAGGCGATATTGCCGGGCCAGATCACGCGTAGCGGGGAGCCTGGTTCCGGGACGCAGGCGGCCTTCCAGAATCTCGTTGCGCAAAGACTTGTACAACCAACGGGTGGCAGACTTTTCCGAACCGCGCAACGGAAGTGCCAACTCCAAGAGAGCCGCTCGCTTCATGGCAATAATGGTACATCATAAATTAGATAAATGGATCTTGTTAGTAGTCCACTTCGTGCTTAAGGTTGGAGCGAAAGGAGTCAATGATGAATGTTTTCGGAGCACGAGTAGTCGCGGTGAGTGTGTTGATGGCGGTTTTGGGAGGTCCAGTAGCGTGGAGCCAGTTGTACATTGGTACGACTCATCCTAAAGCCCACAATCGCGCTCGCATCGCCCTTGCGCATACTTTGCCGAAATTGGATGGAGCCCACCTGCAAGCAAGTGTGGTTGAAGTGCACTACGGACCCGGCGAATCGTCACCGCCACATAGTCATCCTTGCGCCGTCATCGGCTACGTAGTGGAAGGAGCGATTCGTACGCAGGTTAAGGGAGAACTGGAGGCGACCTACAAAGCCGGCGAGGCTTTTTATGAGGCGCCAAACGGGATTCATGAAGTATCTGCTAACGCGAGCGGGACGGAGCCGGCGACGTTCATTGCCTACTTTGTTTGCGATCACGATGCGCCACTGAGCCTGAACATCCCCGAAAACAATCAGGCGAAGGAGACATCCAGATGAACCGGCGCATGGATGCTATCGCGGACAACGCAATGGGAGGCGTGAAGGAGGGACAGCGTGCGATGAACTGGGCGCGGGTAGCGATTCTCTACGCCCGCCTTGCGCTTGGAGCCGCATTTCTCTCCGCGGTAGCCTCGCGCTTCGGACTATGGGATGGAACCCTCGACCTGAAACACTTTGCGAATTTCATGCAATATGCGGCAGAGGTGAATTCCTTTCTGCCCAGGGCTTGGATTCCCCTGGTCGCGTGGGCGGCTACCTTTGCCGAAACATCATGCGGAATCCTGCTGATATCAGGGATATGGCCACGATGGGTGGCGCTCGCCAGCGCGGTTCTGCTGGCGATGTTTGGGACGGCAATGGCGATTTCCTTCGGAATCAAATCGCCCATGGATTATTCGGTTTTCTCGGCCTCGTCAGCTGCTGTCTTGCTGGCGGTGTACGGCTTCACAAAAGAGGGCAAGCCATCTTTCAATCACTGAAATGGAGATCAAACATGAAACAACGAAAGTGCAACACCGTGATCGTCATCGCGATACTGGTGGTGACAACCCTGAGCTCTATGAGTTTTGCCGCGCAGAGACAAAGGGACGAAGAGTTGCTGAGCACGCGCGAAGCCGTATGGCGGGCATGGTTCGCAGGCGACACGAAAGCGCTCGAGAAAATGGTGCCACCGGAGACCATTGTGATCAGTGGCAGGGAGAAAGAATGGAAAGACCAAGCCGCCGTAATGCGAAGTGCCAGCGAATTCCATGCCAGCGGTGCAAAACTCGTTCGGCTCGAATTTCCCCACACTGAAGTTCAGCACTTTGGCAATGTCGCGATCGTTTGGAGCACCTTTATTGTGGAAACGGAAGAAAACGGCAAACGCGAGTCGAGTTCCGGCCGCGCAACGGAGATCTTTGTCCGGAAACACAGCCATTGGACCAACCCGGGCTGGCACACGAGTTCGACAAAATGAGAACCGAATATCTGGGAATCCTGGAAAAGGAGAGATGAAGATGACGCCGAGTAACGCAGCCTGCGCGGAAGCCTATTACAAGGCAATGAGCGAGAAAGACCTGCCAGAAATGGCGCGGTATTTGCACCCCGACGTCCGACTCATTACGCCGATGGAAGACCTGCGCGGAAAGGAGGTAGTTCTGGAAGCGGCAAAGAAACTGCTGAATTTCATACAGAGCATTGGGGTGCAGGCGAAGTTCGAGTCCGAGACGCAAGCGATGCTCGCTTACGACATGCACTTCGCCGCACCTGCCGGCGTTTGCCGAGCGGCCGCCTTGATGACGTTCCAGGATGGCCTGATCGTACGCAACGAGCTCTTCTTTGACGCGAGCCCTTTCAAGAAGGCTTAGACAACACGCGGAATTGTCTTTGTCTTGTATCACTGAGCCTGAAGTCATCGCTCATGAGAAGAAGGACGTGTGTCGCGCACGCGACGATCTGCGAGGGACGTCAGTCGTCTTGACGGAACTTTCACTTGATGTTCATGGAGGGTTCACATTGGGTGGTTAAGGTTCGGACCTATGATCGCCGATCAGAGGTCTTGTCCTCTGATGTCGCACGGCCGACAGCTGATTGCGCGAAAGAAATCCCAGAAGGAGATACGGTACATGGCCGGAAAAGCGTCTCGAAATAAGCCTCAAAAGAAGTCTCGAAATAAGTCTCGGATCAATCGTCTGCGTCCGCTGGCCGGGCGTGCTGGCGGCGGGGATGTGCCTTCCGGGGCTCGCCGCAGCTCAGTCCAAGGAGTATCCAAAATATGTTACCGGGCCGCAGAAGAACGGCTCGTGGGTGGTCAGCGATGGCCAGGTCATCAACCCGGCCGGCACCCAAGTCAACCTCGGCATCCGGGTGCGCGCGAAGGCGGTTGCGATCAACCCCAATATCAAGACTCATACCGCAGCAGTGCTCACCTTGGGCGCGTCGGAGGCGGTCGAGGTGTTCGACACTTACACTGGCGATGTGCTCCAGGACTACGTCACGCTTGGAGCAGGATCCGAGCGGCAGCTATAACGGCATCGCTTATTCGGCGGATGGCCAGTACCTGGTGTTCAGCCAGGACAGCAGCAATGTCACCATCGCCAAGGTCGATGCGCAATGGCTTGCTGCAAGACGACGCGCAGATCAGCGTGCCGCCGAACAATTCCTTCATCAGCTGCTTTCCGAACAGCCCTCCGGGCGTCTTATGCCGTACCCTGCGGCACGTTCTACACGTCCGAGCACTTCTTATCCCGGCGGCGTAGCGCATCTCAAAGGATGGCAACGAGCGCGTATGCCCTGCTGAACCAGAACGATACGCTTACCCAGATCGACCTGGTCGGGAAGGCGCAGGGGACGCAGATCCGGGTCGGCAACGCGCCGCACAGCATCGTGATCAACAGCGCGGGCACGACCGCCTATGTCAGCAACGAAGGTGGCCGGGCGGCTACGCAGTCGGACTTCCAGATCTTCTCGGCTGGCACGGAAATCGTCGCCGACCCAGTGGTGGGCGCGGCGATCACCGGAACCGTTTCGGTGGTCGATCTGCCGTCGATGACGGTCACCTCTACCATCTCGACCGGTCTGCATCCGACCGGGCTGGCGTTCTACGGAAAGTACCTGTTGGTCGCCAATACTTATAGCGACAGCATCTCGGTGATCGACACGGCGCACGAACACGGTGGCGTGGACGATCAACCTTGGGCTGCCGATCTCGGTGCCGGGGCAAGGCGCAAGCGGCCTATGGCGCGGCGCCGAACTCGATCGCGGTCGATGCCAAGAACAACATCGCGTACGTCGCACTTTACAATGCCAACGCGATTGGCGGTGGTCAACCTCGCCAAGGGCTGCGACCGAATCCGGTCATGGGCATGATCCCGGTAGCGTATGCGCCGAGTTCGGTCGTGCTGGACGCGGCCACCAACACGCTCATCGTTGCCAACGACAAGGGCATTGGCACGCGTAATTCGTTCGAGTGCGACTACGGCGTCTGCGACTACAACACCCACCAGGACAATGGCACGGTCAGCATCGTCGCGCGTGCCGGACAGCGCGACCTTGGCGGCGGATGACGAAGCAGGTTTTCGTGAACAACCACTGGGATCTGACGGAGAATATCCTGTCTGCCTCCGGTGGCAACCCGCAAGACCAAGCCGGTCGCTATCCCGAAGAAGATCGGCGATCCGTCGCTGATCAAGCATGTGTTCATGATCATTCGTGAAAACCGCACCTATGATCAGATCCTGGGCGACGTGGCCGCCGGCAATGGCGACGCCTCGTTGGCAGTGTTCGGCGACGCTCGCAGCGGAGCACGCCGTCACAACGAACTGCACGCGCTGGTGACAGCGCTTCCCGCTGCTCGACAACTTCTACAACCCGAGCCGCCAGTCGGCCGACGGTCACCAGTGGATCACCGAGGGCATGGCGCCTTATGCCGACGACATCCAGTCGCCGGACTGGGTCCGCAGCTATCCGGGCGGGAACGCCGGCGATGCGCTGGCCTATCAGAACAAGGGCTTCCTGTTCTCGGAAGCGGCGGCCGCCGGTCTGCCGGTGAAGATCTACGGCGAATACGTCGAGTACGATACGTTCCTGCAGCCGAACGGGTCGACTCAAGAGCCGAGCTGGAGCCAGTTTTACGCCGACTCGCAGGCCTTCGAGGCTGGGAGCGAACCGACGCTGTATTATCAAAACACGATCACGGCACACTCATCTGTGCCGGCCGTGTCTAGCCACCTCATCCCGAACTTCCCGATCTTCGATCTGAGCATTCCCGACCAGTTCCGCGTCGATCTGTGGGTTCAGGACTTCAACAAAGACGTGGCGGCCGGTAAGGTGCCCGCGTTGAGCGTCCTGTGGATCATGGACGACCACACCGGCGGCCCGCCAACCCCGGACGCCGAACAGGCGGATAACGACCTAGCCATCGGGCGAATCATCGACTACATCAGCCACAGCAACGTATGGTCCACGTCGGCGATCTTCCTCGAGGAGGACGACGCGCAGAACGGCGTCGACCACGTTGACGGTCATCGCAGCCCGGGCTATATCGTCAGTCCGTACGCGGTGCAGGGCGGACCCACCGACCACACCTACTACACGCAGGTCAACATGACGCGGACGATCGAGCAAATCCTCGGTCTGACGCCGATGAACCAGTTCGACCTGGTGGCGTCGCCGATGAGGACGGATTTCGTCAAAGGCACGCCGCCCCAGCAGAACTTCCAGCCGTGGACGCACGTACCGAACCAGGTCCCGCTGGATCAGGGCGTTGATCAGAACAGGGAAGACCACTCGAAGGAGAGCCGTAAGGTTCAGGAACTGAGAGCGGCTTGGATGAAGAAGAAGGCGGAAATTTTCGCCGGCAAAACTGACCAAGCCCGACTCCGAGGACCCGGACAGCCGTGAACCATTTCAACTGGTACATGTCGACTGGGTTTGTGAAGCCTTATCCTGGCGAGAAAACGGTTCGTCCACCGAGCGAGTTCAATAACCCGGCACCGGCCGGCGACGAGGACGACGACTAAGGGACGTTTTGATTAGAACCGCCCTCTCCCTGATCAGCGGGGAGAGGGCTTTTTACGTTTGCGGCCTCAAAAAGCTTCTGCCTGGCTCTCACAGCCCCCAAATCCGATTCGCGCCGATCACGAGACCCAGCGTGAGGCAAGCGATGAGAATTTCGCCCAGCGCGCCGACCATGAATGGGCGCAATCCCTGCTTGGACATTTCGCGGAAATTTGTGCGCAGTCCGACGCCGGCAAAGGTCAGTAAGAATGCCCACTTCGATAGATTTCCCAGCGAACCGACTTGCGCCTTGCTGAAGGTGTGAAAGCCGACGAGCAGGGAGATGAAAAGAAATCCCAGAATAAACTTAGGAAATTTCTTCCAGAGGAATGCGGCTTTATTCGTAACCGTTTCCGCCTGACCTTTCCCGGCCCAATAGATGGCATAGGCGAGCACCACGAAGCCGATCATGGCGTTGCGCGCGGTTTTTGCCAGTACCGCAACTTTGCCGGCGGCGTCGGAATACAAGGCTCCGGCGGCGGTTGCCTCGGCGGTGTTGTCGACCCCGAGGCCAGCCCACAAGCCATACGACGTGTCGTTCATGTGCAGGCCGTGCGCGATGGCGGGAAAGGTGAAGAGAGCGAGCGCGCCGAGGGCCAGAATCGCGGCAATGGCAAAGGACGAATCTTCATCATCCGCGTCGATCGCGCCCTTGGCGGCGATGATGGCGGAGACGCCGCAGATCGACGATCCGATCGCCAGCAGGGAAATGAGCTTTGGCTTCAGCCCGAACAGTTTTCCGAGAAACGTCATCAACGCGAGCGACAGGGTGATCTCAACGACGACCAGCGCCAGGCTGATGCCGCCGAGTTTCAGAACGTCGGCGAGTACGAAACGGGCGCCCAGCAGCACGATGCCGAGCTTCAGCCAGAATTCGTAGGTCGCAATGCCCGACTGAAAGATTTTTGGAATCGCGAGCGTATTGGAGATGACGAGGCCGATGAGAATCGCCCAGAGAACATATTCAATGTTGGGAAAGGTCCAGTGATGCACCTTGGCATAGGTGTTCACTGTGCGCTCGAGCACTTTCGCAGCATAGCCAATGCCGGCGAGCAAAAGCACGCCGGGCACGATGTTCAGCGCATTCAGCGCACGATTGTCGGTCTCTGCGCGGGACAACGAGGTTGAGGAAGCCATGACTTTTCTCCGTGGGAAATCCGGTTGCACTGCTCTTTGACGCGGCGTGCACGATGGCGTTTCGGCGGCGCAATGCGTCAGATCTTTTCTGTTACCAGGGCACGTTCCTAAGAAGGTCGAACTTCACAGCCAGTGCGACCACCAGCGCGACGATGACCGCCCATTCATCGATCGAAAGTAAAGAGTTTTTCGGTGACTTGGTAGATGGATCTGTCGACATTGGCGTCTCCTGAAATCGTGATTGAGCTCGTAAATACTTGTCTTACTGCGAGCATCGACCCAGCCGGCGCTAGGGATGAGTCTGGCCGCTAGTGTGCGGTCTCGCTCCGGCGGTTCCGAGCGCGGGCGCGAGATGCAGGGGAGAGAATCGCCACGCCGCGCGTTTGGAAATTAAAGCAAGTCGGACGGGCATATGTCAAGTTATATAATAGAGATTATATACATTTAAACACAGAGGGGATTCTCGAGGTCAAAGAGTCATGTGGGATTCTTAGCCAATTGACCACAACAGTGGAATCAAGGGATGCGCACGAAGAAGCCAACGCTGCGAGTCACCCGATGGCTGCCCAATAGGAGACGACCAATACTGTTAGAGGCAAAATGGAGCGCCTGTTCGAATGCAGTTTGAAATTCCGCACGACAAACGCAGCGAAGGCCGGTTCCACGAACCCGATTCGGACTACTACCTCAACAACACTTTAAGGCGTCAATTCGATGAGCATCTGAGGCTCGTCCACCCTGATGAAGGTGGGAGGCGCGCTCAACAGTCGGGTCAATGAGTGAAATTGCGGCGTTACGCCAATAACGAACAGGCTCCAGTTTCCGAGTTACGGTGAGCTGAATCCAACCTCTCCTTAACTACCTCGTTTCTGAGGGATTGGGAACGTTGAAACCGTGCTTTTCAACACCTCGCCAATAGCAGCGGTCTTAAAGAACGATAAGAATTTCTTTAAGTTTTTCGCGTCTTTGAGCCAATTTTCCCCGTTTCTCGCATGTGCAAGTAGGGGAGCAAGCTTGAAAGCCCGCCCTTCCAGGGTGATTCGGCACGAGGGAAAACAGAAAGCTCGCGTTTCTTGGGCTTTGCATTTCAGCAACCGACCTGGATATGGGTGGTTCCGGGGAGGGGTCATCCGCCGGTCGTCTGTTGCTGTGTCAACTCGTGAATCTTCCAGTCTCAGTCTGGAAACCTAGAGGAGGAGAAATTATGAAAAAGGCGTTCATCACAATTTCCTGCTTAACGAGAATGGCCTCCGTTGTTTTTGTGTTCTTTGCCGCGACGGCGATGGTATCGCCTGCGCAAATCTTTACCACGCTGGTAGATTTCGACGCAAACAACGTCTCTAATCCAACGGCACCTCTCATCCAGGGCACCGACGGGAATTTCTACGGGACAACAACCGGCATAGAGGGTCCTGCCGGCACGGGCACGGTCTTTAAAATGACCCCGACGGGAACTCTGACTACGCTTTATACCTTTTGTTCTCAGAGCCTCTGCACGGACGGCCGGTACCCGTATTACGCCGGACTGGTGCAAGGCGGGGATGGAAACTTCTACGGAATAACCGCGGCTGGCGGCGATGTCAACGGCGATGGCACCATTTTTAAGATTACTCCTGACGGTACCCTGACCACGCTGTACACCTTCAGCGGCACTGACGGCTCGTCACCTGACAGCACGCTGGTGCAAGGCGACGACGGGAACTTCTACGGAACAACCGGCAGCGGCGGGACCAGCAGCGATGGCACCATTTTTAAGATAACTCCTGCCGGTACTCTGACGACGCTGCACAGCTTCAGCGGCAGTGACGGCGGGGAGCCCGTCGCGCTCATGCAAGGTGATGATGGAAACTTCTACGGGACAACCCTCTTCGGCGGGGCCAACGGCCAAGGCACGGTTTTCGAAATGACGGCGGACGGAACGCTGACGACGCTGTACAGCTTCTGCTCCCAAGGCGGATGCACGGATGGCTCGAGCAACCTCGGCCCACTGGTGCAAGGCACCGATGGGAACTTCTACGGAACAACCGCCGCCGGCGGGGCCGGATGCGGGGAGGATACCTGCGGCACGGTTTTCAAAATCACCCCGGCGGGCACCCTGACCACGCTGTACAGTTTCAGCGGCTTTGACGGCCGCAGTCCTGAAGGGGCGCTCGCACAAGGCAGCGACGGAAACTTTTACGGGACAACATACGAGGGCGGGGACAACAACGCAGGCACGATTTTCAAGATTACTCCGGCGGGTACCCTGACCACGCTACACAGCTTCGATGGGACTGACGGCTTCGGGAGTGAAGCCGGATTGGTGCAAGGTACGGACGGGAAACTCTACGGGACCACGACCTTCGGAGGCACTAGCAGCAACTGCGGCGGCTCCGGGTGTGGGACGATCTTCAGCATTGACGTGGGGCTGGGCAGCGGGAGCACAGTCAAACTCTCGCGCACTTCGCTGCCGTTTGCCAAGCAGGTCATCAACACGACCAGCGCCGCGAAGAACATTACGGTAACAAACTCCGGCAACGCGCCGGTGATGTTCAGCGGTGTCACGACCAGCGGGGACTTCGCGGTTTCGGCGAATACCTGCGCGGGCTCGTTGGCGGTGGGCAAAAAGTGCAAGATCGGAGTGGTCTTCACGCCCACGCAACTGGGCCCGTTGACGGGAACGCTGACGATCAGCGACGACGCGGCGAATAGTCCGCAGACAGTGGCGCTGTCGGGCACTGGCGTCGTTCCGGTTACGCTGACTCCGGAGAGCGCAACGTACCCGAAGCGGACGGTGGGCACGACCAGTCCGGCAAAGACGTTTACCTTGACCAACTCTCAGAACATAAGCCTGAACAGCATCGCGATCGGGACGACCGGGGACTTCGCGGTGTCGGCGACGACCTGCACGACGAGTTTGCCGGCCAAGGGGAAGTGCAAGATCAGTGTGACGTTCACGCCGACGGCAACCGGGACTAGGACGGGGCAATTGAGCGTGAGCAACAATGCGAGCAACAGTCCGCAGACGTCGAGTCTGACCGGCACCGGCAAGTAAAGTAAAATCGATTGACTGCTTTCCATCAGCCCCGCAGAGATGCGGGGCTTTTCTTAGTCGTCCTTGCGCAGACGCCCCCCGACATTCTGAAGGAAGCCAAAACCGAGTACGCGAAGCTGCAATAACTGGGAAGGGCCTTCACTCGACGCCTAGTATTTGCTGATAGCTGCTGTCATCAGGCGATTACACTCAGAACGCCGTCAGTTCAGGTCAATGAGTGTAATCGCGATATTTCAACAATGACCCCGCCGCAACTGAATCACGCGCATGGCGTTCGTCAGCGGGAATGGTGAGTGAAAAGGACAGCAGTGGCCCATATAGCAATATAAGCGAACGCAGTGAGGTCGCTGAGCCTCACACCCTTCCCGGAGCGCCTCCCTCGCATTACCACAGCCGGAAGACCGACAATGGCGAGCAGAAGAAAGATGGCTATTGCCTTGCCCATCACGTCCCAAGTTCCCCATCCCTCTTGAATCTTCATGCCCACCAATAGTATTGCCGCAAGCGCCTGCACGATGATCGGCCAGAGGGTAACAGATTTGGGGACGCCTATGAGAGTACTAGTTGGTTCCATCTCGCACCTCCGTTTTGATACGGCTCATGGTAGCCCTTCGAGCGAAAGTTTGTCTCAAGGGAATTAGTTAGGTGTCGAGAATCAGGCGATTTCACTCATTGACAGGCCAGCAGTGCCAGCTCGCCTACTCATTCCTGCCCGACTTTCGGTCGCGCTCGAAGAAACCCAAAAATCGGCATGCTTCGAATGCAGAGGCGCACCCTAGCAGCAAGACAACGAATAGGCGCAAGCGACGTGTTCTTCCGCGGCTTGCCGTAGGAGTGGTCGCTGAGGGCTCATGGATGCCACGCTGTTGCAAAACTCGGCGAGGGCGTTTGGACCCTAGGTACGCGGTTTCATTGACTAGAACTGGCATCCCCTCTAAGATGTGCCGACACCATGATCGGCCAAACCGTTTCCCATTACCGGATCGTTGAAAAGCTTGGTGGCGGCGGCATGGGCGTGGTCTACAAGGCTGAGGACACGCGGCTTCGCCGCTTTGTGGCGCTGAAATTTTTGCCCGAGGACGTTTCGCGCGATCCGCAGTCGCTGGCGCGCTTTGAGCGCGAGGCGCAGGCGGCGTCGGCGCTGAATCATCCGAACATCTGCACCATTCACGACATTGGCGAGCACGAGGGCCGGGCTTTCATCGCCATGGAATTTCTCGACGGCGTGACGCTGAAGCACCTGATCGCCGGTCGCCCGATCGAGTCCGACCAACTCTTGTCGCTCGGCATCGAGATCGCCGACGCGCTCGACGCGGCGCACGCGGAAGGCATCGTGCATCGCGACATCAAGCCGGCAAATATTTTTGTCACCAAGCGCGGACACGCCAAGATTCTCGACTTCGGCCTGGCGAAAGTTTCCGGAGCCGGCTAAGAGCAACAAAGATGCGCCGACGGTCGACGGCGGATTGGATCGGACATTGGACGGGACGCGTGACGAGCAGCACCTTACCAGTCCGGGCACGGCGCTCGGCACGGTCGCCTACATGTCGCCGGAGCAGGCGCAAGGGCAAGGAACTCGACGCGCGCAGCGATCTTGTTTTCATTTGGCACGGTGCTGTATGAGATGGCGACCGGCACGATGCCGTTTCGCGGAGACACGTCGGCGGTCATTTTTAATTCCATTCTGGAGCGCGCTCCGACCTCGCCCGTTCGGCTGAATCCCGAAGTCGCGCCGGAGCTTGAACGCATCATCAATCGCGCGCTCGAGAAGGATCGCGAGCTGCGCTACCAGCATGCGTCGGAGATGCGGGCCGAGTTGCAGCGTCTGAAGCGCGACTCGGGATCGGGGAAGAGAATCGCGGCGGAAGAGCCGTTGGCGGAAAGTGGCGCCTTCCGCTTCGCAGCCGTGCGGTTCAGCGTGCCAGTGGTTCGTCTCGCGCTGTGTCTGTGCCGGTGTCGACAGCGCGGACGGGAGTGTCCGCGCCACCCACGCCTCGGCGTACGAGGCTGCTGAGCTGCGCTCAGCTGGACAGCCGGGGGCGGCTGTCCCCACGTGGGCTTGGGTCGTGGCCGGATTTCTGCTTGCGGCTGCGATTGCGGCCGGGGTGTACTGGCGGGCACAGTACGGGTTCGCTTGGTTCCGGTCGGGGCAGAAGCTCACCGAAAAAGATTCCATCCTGCTGGCAGATTTTGTGAACACTACCGGCGACCCGGTCTTCGACGGGACGCTGAAGCAGGCTCTGGCGGTGCAACTTGAGCAGTCGCCCTACCTGAATATCGCGCCCGATCAGACTGTGCGTAAAGCCCTCCAGTTCATGGGCCGTCCCGCGGACGAACGCGTGACCGGCAGCGTGGCACGGGAAATCTGCGAGCGCGAGCACATTAAAGCGATGATGAGCGGTTCGATTGCGAGTCTGGGAAGCGAATATGTGATTGCGCTTGACGCAACCAACTGCGCGACTGGAGACTCGCTGGCGCGCGAGCAAGTGACGGCGACAAGTAAAGAAGGCGTGCTCTCCGCGGTGGGAAAAGCCGCGTCCAGCCTGCGTGGAAAGCTGGGCGAGTCGCTGGCGTCGATGCAAAAGTACGACACACCGGTGACCGAGGCAACCACGTCGTCACTGGAAGCGCTTAAAGCCTATGCGGCGGCCGACGAGATGCGCAACGGCGGCGGCGAGGCCGAGTCGATTCCATTGTTCCAGCACGCGCTTGAACTCGACCCGAATTTTGCGATGGCCTATGCGCGGCTCTCGGCCGTTTACTTCAACCTTGGGGAAGAAGACCGATCTGTGGAGGCTGCCCGCAAGGCTTTTGACCTGCGGGATCGCGTCAGCGAACGCGAGCGTTTCTACATTGACGATCACTTTTATACGTCGACCGGCGACATCGAAAAGAACAAGGCAACCCTGGAGTTGGCGATTCGCACCTATCCGAACGATTCCAGCGCCTATGCCAACCTGGCCCTGGACGTACAACGTTTATTACGGACAATTTGAAAAAGCCATCCAGCTGGCCAGCCAGTTTACCCAGATTGAACCGGCGGCTCCGTTTGGCTATGTGCACGCGGCCGGGCCATACATGGCTCTGAATCGCCTGGAGGAAGCGCGCTCCGTCCTGCAACGGGCGCTGGACGCCAAGGCGGATAACCTGTTTGTCCACGAGGAGCTCTACACCCTGGCTCTTTTGAGCGGCGATGCGGACGGTATGCAGCAGCAGATGAAATGGGCGGAGGGGAAACCCAGCGAATACCTGCTGCTCGCTCGACGCCGCGAATGTAGCGGCGGCGCATGGGCAAATGCATAAGGCTGAGGAATTGATACAGCGCTCCGAAGCGGTGACCGACCGCCTGGGCTTCAAGGAAACGACGGCGGATGCCAAGGCGGGGTGGGCGGTGACGCAGGCCGAAGTGGGAAATATTTCCAAGGCGCGCGAAGCGGCAGCCGCAAGTTCCACTTTGGCGCATGGCCGAAGCAACATGGGGCCGGTGGCAACGGCGTTGGCCATGACAGGCGATACGAGCCAGTGCTCAGATCCATTGTGGCGGATCTAGGCCATCGCTTCCCGGACGATACGCTTCTGCATAACGTGACCATGTCCCTGGTTGCTGCGTTGACGGCCATGATCGCAAGAGCTCCGGAGCAGGGCGATTGAAGCGCTGCAGGCTCGGCGGCCTTACGAATTAGGCGTCGGGCCAGGGGCTTCTGCCGATTTACATTCGTGGCCAGGCCTATTTACAGGCGAAGCGTGGGCCGGAAGCGGCCGCGGAATTTCAGAAGATCGTCGATCATCGCGGCGTCGATCCAACTCGTCCCCGAGCATTCGCTGGCCAAACTAGGGCTCGGCCGCGCGTATGCACTCAGCGGAGACACAGCTAAAGCGAAAGCCGGCTACCAGGACTTCTTCGCGCTGTGGAAAGACGCCGATCCGGACGTCCCTATTCTCAAGGAAGCGCAAGCGGAGTACGCGAAGCTGCAATAAAGGTCATCCGTTCCCGTTTCCTCCCGAAAAGCCCTTGCGCACCTGCCGGGCGCTTGACTATGTCGTCTTTTCCATCGCAATATCGATCTCAATAGTGGGGCGGCTGATTCCCGAGCAGGTTCGGGCCTTCCTCTCGTCAGCTGCGTCGAATTCAATCGAAGGGGGAAATCTCTATGAGCACAACGCAAGTTCCACAGCTTGACATGGATAAACTCAACGCCTTTATCGGACAGTTCGTCACCGATCTGGGCGCAGCGGTTCACACGGGGATGGTTGTCATCGGTGAGAAGCTCGGGCTGTACAAGGCGCTTGCTGATGGTCCGATGAGCTCGGCGGAACTTGCCGCGAAAACGCAGACCGACGAGCGCTACTTACGTGAATGGCTGTCGTCGCAGGCGGCAGGAGGGTACATCGCCTACGACGAAAAGACGCACAAGTTCGGCCTTACGGAAGAGCAGGCGTTCACGCTCGCCCGCGAGGACAGTCCGGCTTATTTGCCGGGCGCGTTCGAACTCGCGTTGGGATCGCTCGCCGCGGTTCCGCGCATCGCGGAGTCATTTCGCACCGGAGCCGGCATGGGCTGGCACGAGCATGTCGACGGTGTCTTTCATGGCTGCGAGAAGTTCTTTCGTCCCGGCTACGCCGCCAATCTGGTGAGCGCGTGGATTCCGTCGCTGAACGACGTGCAGAAGAAACTCGAAGCGGGCGCGCGGGTCGCGGATGTGGGTTGCGGAAAGGGCGCATCCACGCTGCTGATGGCGAAGGCGTTTCCGAAATCGCGTTTCTTTGGTTTCGACTATCACGATAAGTCGATCGAAGCAGCTCGCGAGCAGGCCAAGCGCGATGGCGTCGCCGACCGCGTTACGTTTGAAGTTTCGAAGGCAAAGGATTTCCCCGGCAAGGACTATGACTTTGTCGCTGTCTTCGATTGCCTGCACGACATGGGAGACCCGGTCGGCGCGGCCACGCACGTCCGCCAATCTCTGGCCAAAGACGGTACGTGGATGATCGTGGAGCCGTTCGCGAACGACCAGTTGAAGGACAATCTCAATCCTGTGGGCCGCGTGTACTATTCGTTCTCCACGCTGCTCTGTACTCCGTGCTCGCGCTCGCAGGAAGTGGGACTGTGCCTGGGGGCGCAGGCGGGCGAGTCACGCATTCGCGAGGTGGTTACGAAGGCAGGCTTCGGCCGTTTTCGCCGCGCCACTGAAACACCGTTCAACATCGTCTACGAAGCTCGGCCGTAGGCGGCTTACCTCTGGCGGCTGCCGGCGATTCAAGAAAGCCGGCGGTCGCCAAGATTGTTTCTAGCCCAATCCGCGCGGAACCTGCATACTGAGTTTGAATCTTGAACGTGTTCATCGCGTGATCGTGCCGGATAGCAATCTGCAACATAGCTCCGCCGCGTGGCGCAAGCTTCGCGCCATCGGCATCGTCTTTATTCGTCGCGCTCGCGCTAGTTCTTTTACTTTTCGGCCGACTCGGTTACACCTACGTGCGAGCAGCCGGGCTCCTGCTGCGCATCGAGAATCCGCAGCATCCGGGCCGCCTGGGTAGTATTCACACCTATCCGATCGTCGAATCGTCGATGGAAATTCGCACGTCGGGCGGCCCGATTCGCGCGCGCCTCTACACGCCCCAAGGGATTGCGAATGCGCCGGGAATGCTCGTCGTGCACGGAGTGCATCATCTCGGCATCGACGAGCCGCGCCTCGTCGCGTTTGCGCGCGCTCTTGCTTCGAGTGGCATTCAGGTGCTTACTCCGGAACTTCCCGCTCTCGCCGATTATCACGTCGACCCGCATTCCATCGACCTGATCGGAGCCTCAGCGCGCGATTTCGCGCAAACGCTCGGCCACAAAGTCGGCATACTCGGCATCAGCTTCGGAGGAGGGCTTTCCCTGATGGCGGCCGCGAACCCGCACTACGAGTGCTACATTCGCTTCGTGGTGTCAGTCGGAGCCCACGACGATCTTGAACGCGTGTCGCAATTTTTCGTTGCCAACCAGATCCTCCGCCCCGATGGCAGCACTCTGCACATGGCTGCGCATGAATATGGGCCGCTCGTACTTATTTATTCTCACGTGGAAGATTTTTTCCCGGCAACGGATGTTGACGCTGCGCGCGAAGCTTTACGGCTGTTGCTCTGGGAGAAAGTCGACGAGTCACGAAAAGCAGCGGAAAAACTTAGCCCGGCATCGCGCGCAAGAATGGAATTGCTCTACAACCACCACGTGGAGTCGATCTCCGACGACATACAGCGGGTCTTAATCCAGCACCATGCCGACATGGCCGCGGTGTCTCCGCACGACCATTTGCAGTCATTGGAAGTTCCCGTGCTGATCCTGCATGGCTCGGCCGACAACGTAATTCCTCCGACGGAGCTGTTGTGGCTGGAGCACGACGTGCCGCCCGCCGACTTGAAGGAAGCGCTGACGAGTCCGGTGTTGAGTCACGTTTCGATGGAAGGCAAACCAACGCTAGGCGACAATTTCCGCCTGGTTCATTTCATGGCAAAGATGCTGGAGTTGGCCGACGAGCAGCAACCAAGCCCACCCAAGCCAAGAACCTGAAGTTTAGTAAATGCTAGAACCACAGCGACCAGATGGCGTCAACGCTGGCATGGGTAATCGCCGAGGCGGGCAGACGGCGATCCTGTCGCCAGGCACGCCCATAGAAAATTCCGGCAATCGCCGCGAGAATCACATAGCGCCAGTTGAATTGGGCGGAACGCTTATTGAAGTGGGAGAGTCCAAACAAGGCGCTAGTAATAAGGAGCGCGGCTATTCGCGCAAATCGCTCCGCCCGCTCGCCCATGCGAGAGGCGAAACAGGGCCGCAGGCGATTTTCCAGCAGATTCTGGGTCCAGGCGCGAAAGAATAGTTCCTCCGGCACCGCGATGAAAATGAAGATGTAAGCCCAGGTCAGGAGCATCGACGCCCTAGGGGCATTGGTGTGCGGATGCAGAAATCCGAGCGCGAGGCCGAGCGCGATTACGACCGGCGCAAAAAATGAGAGCTCGCGCAATCCGGTTTTCCAATCGCTCCAGCGAAAATGAAAGTCGAAACCCATCCCGCGAAGTTGGCGCATTACGAAAAATCCGTAGAGTCCCGCGTCGACTAACAGGAGTTTGCCGAGGCCCGCCAGTCCACGTGGCCACAAGCCTTCGAGCCACCGCAAATCGACCGCCAGTCCAAGCGCCAGCAACACCAATGCATCGCGCCAGTTGCCCCGTTGTTCGGGGTCGGCGGCCGCAGCGTTACCGAGCAACCATGCGACCGCGACGGGGATCGCGGCATAGAGCGCCAGCCATCTCCACATGAACATCCGATGCGCCCAGGAGATCCACACATAAGGCAGCGCGCAAAGAACGGGCAAGATGATGCGGAGCGGGCGCGGCCAACGCTCGGCCGCCCGCGCGATGCGCTCGCCGGCGAAACCAAACGCCGCCGCGGGAATCAGTTCCAGCACGAGAACGGCGACATCGGCTGAAGTGAAATTCTGCATGAAGAAAAGATTCGAACGATCCAACTAATAGCGCAAATAGCCAATTCCCACCCGCATATGATGCAGCAGGCTATCGGGCATAGTCATGGCAACGGTGCAGTCCCAAAATCGCGTGCATCACGGCAATTGGATAGATGCTTCGATACCGGCGAAACACGGAACAAAAAAATAACGCGGCGACAAAAGTAAAGGTAGTCAGCAGCGGGCTCGGCAAATGTGCCACCGCAAACAGCGTTGCCGCTACCCAAACCGCGGCTGAACCGCCAAACAGGTCTTCGCAGCGCGTGAAGAAAAACGATTGCAGGATGAATTCCTGTAGCAGCGCCCAGACCACGTAGGCCCACGATTGCCCGAAGCTCGGCCAGATTCCATTGGCTGGAACATCGCCTCCCGCCCAGCGCACCGCGAAGACGAGGAAGAGTGCCGCGCCCATGCTGGCCGCCAGGACCAGTCCGGCCCCCAGGGTTGTCGGAAGGGCGAGCCCGAGCCGCCGAGCGAGCGGCTGGTCCGTCATGGTCACGTCCATGGCCACGAATATGGCAATCGCAATGGCGGCGGCCAGGGCCCACCGGTTCCGGACTAATCCGTGGCGCGACCACAGTGCGCACTCGATCAGTGCGTAGACGACGATCAGCTCGAACCACGCAAAGTACGCGCGATACTGCTGCGGGATTTTGTGCGAGAACGGTCACGTCGTCAGCCTACGTTGTTAGTCTACGATGCATCGAGATTCATGCCGAGTTGTTGACGCAGGCGCATTCGCCTTCTAATCATTCGCTAATGCTCGCATGGGTAAATCAAGAGAACATCCGCGTTATTGCCGCAAGAACCGACCTACTCCGTTGCCGATCTTTGGTTACTTGAGAGCAATCGAGCAGCACCGATAAGCTGCATCGTGAACGGAGCACGTCTTGTCGAATCCACCTGCATTTTCTACCGCTAATTCCGGTGCTGCCACAGCCGCGGCGGCCGCACCTGTGCCGCCAAAGCAAACTGTTCCCACGCCTGCCTTGTTGCTGGCCATGCTCAGTGCCGGAGCGCGCATCAGCGACCTGATCTTTTCTCCGGGGACGTTTCCGCATGTCGAGGTAAGCGGGAAGTTGGTGCCGGTGAAGGTTTCCGGGATGCAGGCTCTTAAGCGCAGAGGATACTCACCGCATTGCGCGCGAGTTGATCGGCGCGAACCAGCAGGCAATGGCTGCGCTACAACAGCAGGGGTCGTGCGACATTTCCTACAGCTTGCCGGGACATTGCCGGTTTCGCGTGAACATCTTCATGCAGCGCGGGAGTCACGCGATTGTGATGCGCGTGATTCCGAAAAACGCTCCGACGTTCGCCGATCTGAACCTGCCGCCGCAGTTGCGCGAGATTGCGAACCTGAAGAACGGGATTGTGCTGGTTACGGGGCCGACCGGCTCGGGGAAGTCTTCGACGATGGCGGCCATTCTCGATCAGATCAACGAGACGAAGTCGTATCACATTTTGACGATTGAAGACCCGGTGGAGTTTGTACACCGGCACAAGAAGTCGATCGTGCACCAGCGCGAGTTGCACAGCGACACACCGACGTTTGCGCTGGCTCTGCGGGCCGCGCTGCGACAGGCGCCAAAGGTGATTCTGGTGGGCGAGATGCGCGACAAGGAGACGATCGAGATTGCGCTGGAAGCGGCTGAGACTGGACACCTGGTGCTCTCGACGCTGCACACGATCGATGCGTCGAAGACGGTGGAGCGCGTTGTTGGCGCGTTTCCGCTGGGCGACCAGCAGGTGATTCGGGCGCGGCTGGCGAAGAGTTTCCGCTACATCGTGTCGCAACGACTGGTGCCGCAAAAGGCGGGAGGACGGGTTGCGATCATCGAGATTCTGACTTCGACGCTGCGCACGCGCGAGTATGTTGAGAAGGGCGAGAACGAAGGAAAGACGCTGCTCGATGCGATGAAAGACGGTGATCAGGAAGGCATGCAGGATTTCGACGGCAACATTGAGAAGCTAATTCGCTCGGGCGTGGTGGATTTTGAGACGGGATTAGCGTTCGCCACGAATCCGGGGAATTTGCGGCTCTGTCTGGCAGACTTTGCGGATGAGGCTCGACGCGCAGAGGCAGAGAAGATAGATGGGAAGACAGCGCAGAGCGCGGCTGAAGCGAAAGCGGCGGTGAAAAGTGCTACGGGCACGGCGCAAGGATCGGCGCAGAATTCGACTGAGCGCGAGGCCGAAGTGGTGATTGAGTAGAGTCTTTTACTTAGAGTCTTTTGGCCTCGAACATTTTTCAAGGGATCGAATAGGTCGCAAATCTAATCCGTCGGATACAGCCGCGCACCTCGGGGCTTAAGCCCAAATCAAAACAACCAAGAGATCGCAGCGGTGAACCGCTGCGCCACACAAAAACCGAATCGCGCTCTCTATTTACTCGCGCGAATCCATTCGTCTATCTTTTGTTCCAGCACATCCAGCGGCAGCGGCCCCGAATCCAGCACTGCATCGTGGAAGGCGCGTAAGTCGAACTTGGGGCCTAACTCTTTTTGGGCTCGGGCTCGTAACTCCAGGATTTTCATCTGGCCCATTTTGTAAGAGAGAGCCTGGCCGGGCCAGGCGATGTAGCGGTCGACTTCGGTGTTGATGTTTTCGTCGTCCATGGCGGTGTGGGCGTGGAAGTAGTCGAGCATCTGCTGGCGAGTCCAGTGCTGGGAATGAACTCCGGTATCGACGACCCAGCGGACGGCGCGCCAGATTTCATTTTGCAGTCGTCCGTATTCGCTGTAGGGATCCTGATAGAAGCCGACTTCTTTGCCGAGGCGTTCGGAATAGAAGGCCCAGCCTTCGGTGTAGGCGTTCAGGTCGAGGGTGAACTTGCGGAAGGGCGGCAAGTCGGTGAGTTCCTGCGCGACGGAGAATTGCAGGTGATGACCGGGGACGCCCTCGTGATAGGCGATGGCTTCCACGTTGAGGAGAAGACGTTTCTCGGGCGCGTATTCGTTGACGTTGATGCGGCCGGGGCGGGAGCCGTCGCCGGCGCCGATGGAATAATCGGCGGGCGGAGATGAGGCAGCACGGTACGATTCCATCTCGACGACGTCGAGCTTATTTTTGGGTAAGCCGGCCAAAAAGTTGCGGCAGTTTCGTATACATCTGGTCGCGGTAGTGGGAGTAGAGATCGAAGATCTGCTGGCCGGATTTGGCGTAGTGGGCGGGATCGTGGCGGATGTGGTCATTAAAGGATTTCAGGTTGGTGAAGCCCTGTGTTTTCGCGATGACCAGCATCTCGGTTTCGATTTCGGCGACGCTCTTCACGCCTCGCTCATGAATCTCGGCGGGCGAGATGTCGGTCGTCGTCTGCTGCTTTACCGCCAGGCGATAGCGGGCGTCGCCGTCGGGGAGAGCCCACTCGCCGGGATCGAGGCGGCCGTGCGGAGCGTAGTCCTCGCGGACGAACTTCGCAAACTTGGCATAGGCCGGCGCCACTTCGTTTGAGACCGCTTCTTCCATCAGCGCGCGGAGACGCTTGCGGTCGGCCTCGCCAATTGAGTCGGGGAATTTTTTCAGCGGCTGGCAAAAAGGACTTTTGTCGAGAGAGTCATCGGCGATGGACTGGGCCTGGTCAGCGACTTTCTCGAGGAGAAATCTTGGGCGGCATGAGGTGATCGCGGAGGCCGTCGCGCATGTGGCCCACTGCCTGATCGAGCGCGCGCGACACCTGATGGAGGCGCGCGATGTAATCTTCGTAATCCTTCGCGTTGCGAAAGGGCGAGTCGTAGGGGAGCGAGGGATACCAGAGATGGACGCCGCCGAATTGGGTGACCGGCATCTCCCAATCTTTGAAACGGGCGCTCTCGAGGCCGTCGCGCAGACTGCGCACCATCAGGACCTGATTCAATTTTTCCTGTTCGGGGAAGCCGGACGTATCGATAGCCTCGAATTTTGCCAGCGCCTGGCGTGTGTGCTCGAGACCTTCGGCGATTGCCTGGTCGGAAAAATCGCTGAGGCGGTCATTGTAGCGATTGTCGCCGACCTGGGTAGCGAGTTCGGGCGCGTGTTGAAGCGTGTATTCCCACTCGTCGTTAAGGAGGCGAGTGAGCTCGGCGCGGCGCGCGTCGAGGCTGGAATCCGTGTTAGCGGCATGCGCGAGAAAGGCCATAAGAAAAAGACAAGCGGGGGCGGCAAGAGAAAAGGAGATGCGCAAAGTAAGAACCTCCCACGGGGATAAGGATCGGGTGTGTCGTCAGAAAATAACACAGAAAAACCGTTGAGTATGATTTGAGCGATTGGCCCGAGATGGAGGGTGTTCGGGCGCAGTGACTGAACTCGAGAGATTGAGACCTCAGCGGCTGAAGCCGCAGTCGTGAAGAAGAAGGAAGCTATCGCAGCGCTGAAGCGCTGCGCCACCCAAGAGCTCAGGCGTCACGCAAAGCTCGGGCGCCACCCAAAGCAAGGGCGCGACCCAAGAGCACGGTTATCGATCAAATTTGGGCCGCTACCGCCATGGGGAGATTTGGGGATGATTGGAAGGCGCAAACAATTGCACTCCCAGAACCAATTCAGGTAACAATCCGCGCCGGTAACGAAGGTGGGTGACCCGCGGAAAGATCGCGTTAAAATCCATATATTCATGAGCTTAGGAATACCCGACTGAAATCACCCAGTTTCGTCTTTCCCGTTGCCTCTCATCGCCTAATCCCTTACTATTCGGATAGTTGCACCGGTTTGCGCCTTCCGTTCCAGAGTTTGGCGAATTCCTTGCATCATATTTAGTAGGTTGGGGACGATTTTGACTGCCGCAACCGCCGGGGATGGGGATTCCGTGAAAGTGAAGTTCTGTACCGCGCTCGTTCGTCTCTCACTCTTAATCGCTCTGGTCATCGCAATCCGCGCCGGTGTGTTTGCCGCGAGCGTGAATCCCAATTCTCTGTCTTCGCACTCTACGACATCGCATTCCAAGTCGCGGAAAGTGGCCGAAAGCGCTCGTGCGCGGCGTCACATGCACGCGCTGGCGCACAGCCGGACCCCACTTTCGAGGTCGGCTGCCTACCGGCGTCATCATTACTACGAACGTTTCTATACCAGCTCGTTTGTGACCTCCGACGTCACCGAAGGCGACGTCACTGCCGGAGAAGACCCAATCGTTCGCGCGGCGGCGATTGACGCGCTCGGCAATATGAACGGCACTGTGGTCGCCATCGAGCCGACGAGCGGCAGAATTCTCGCCATGGTGAATCAAAGGCTCGCGCTCTCCAGCGGCGCTCAGCCTTGCTCGACCATTAAGTTATCGGTCGCGCTGGCGGCGGTGAGCGAGGGGCTGATTGATCGCGAGACGGAAGTGACGATTGCTCGGCGCACGCGCATGAATTTGACCGAGGCGCTTTCGCACTCGAACAACGCTTACTTTGAAGCACTAGGGCGACGGCTCGGATTTGAAAAAGTCAGCTACTACGCGCATCAGTTCGGGCTCGGCGAATACGCCGGGTATCACGTGCGCGGCGAACAGCTCGGCACGTATCCGCAGGAAGAAATTTCGGCGAAGCTCGGCGGAGTCGGCAAGATGTGCTCGTTTGGCGAAGGCATTTCGATGACGCCGCTGCAACTGGGCGCGCTGGTCGCCGCGATCTCGAATGGCGGCACGCTCTACTATCTCCAGCACCCAACGTCGCCCGAACAGGTCGCCGGTTTCCAGCCGGTGATCAAACGGCATCTCGACATCGCGAATGCGATTCCTGAACTTTCCGATGGCATGGCGGGAGCGGTCGCGTATGGAACGGCGCGCAGCCTGCGGCTCAACTTCAACGAGGAATCGATCCTCGGCAAGACCGGGACCTGCTCGCATGCCGGCACGCGGTTTGGATGGTTCGCGTCTTACGCCAACACCGACATCGGCCGCATTGTGACAGTCGTTTTCCTGCAAGGAGGCCATGCGACCTTCGGTCCAAAGGCGGCGGAAATCGCGGGACGCATGTATCGCAATCTCTACGACCACAATTTCTTCGTGGCTCGCTCGAACGGGACGACTCCAGCGCCCAGCCTGGAGCGGATTCTCAACGCGCCGCCGCAATAAATTAAGTTAATTAAAAGTACGTGGGGCACCTCGCAGGGACGGGTGCGCCTGGTCTGCCCAGACAGTCTGCTGGACTGCGTGTCACTATCTTCGCCGGCTCATGACCAACGGAACACGCACCGCGAACTTCCGCTCGCCGATCGGGCCGCCGTGCCTCAAAATAATCAGTGGGATGAGTCTGTCTTCTTCAGCTACGGGCACAAAGAAAGTGCGAGCGGAGAGCGCGCAGACCGTGTCCACGCAAGGGGTGTCCGCGGGCTTCGCAGACGCCGCACCACCGGAACAATTAATTTCCGCTGGGCGCCACACTCTTATTTGTTGTCTCTTGCTGGCCGCCGCCGTCCTTGTCGCCTACAACCCAGTCACGCGCAACTCGTTTGTGAATTACGACGACGAAGGCTACATACTCCAGAACTCTCACGTGCGCGCCGGCCTGACTTGGGAGACGGTGAAATGGTCGTTTACCACATACGATCAATCGAACTGGCATCCACTGACGTGGCTCTCGCACGCGTTCGACATACAACTGTTTGGCCTGAACGCGGCCGGACATCATTACATGAGCGTGTTGCTGCACGCCGGGAGCGCGGTTCTTCTTTTTCTGCTCCTGCAAAGCGCCACGGGATTTCGCTGGAGGAGCCTGATGGTTGCCGCGCTTTTCGCGCTCCACCCCATCAACGTTGAATCGGTGGCCTGGGCGGCGGAGCGCAAGAATGTTTTGAGCATGCTGTTTTTCCTGGCCGCGCTCTATGCCTATACGTGGTACGCGCGGCGCCCCGCGGTCGGGCGATATGGCGTCGTTACTGTCGCTTTTGCCTTGGCGCTGATGGCCAAACCGCAGGTGGTGACTTTTCCGTTTCTCCTTCTGCTCTGGGATTACTGGCCGCTACAACGGATGGGATCTCGCGCCGTCGAGGTAGAAAGCGCGGAACGCGAGATTGTGCCCAAAGCTTCGCTCAGCCGGCTGCTCATGGAAAAACTTCCATGGCTCGGGCTCGCTGCCGCCAGTTCATTCCTGACCATGCAAGCGCAGCGAGCCGCCGGCTCAGTCAAGGGGCTTTCGCTTTACAGCCTGCCGCTGCGCATTGAGACGTCACTCATCGCATACGTGCTTTATCTGGGCAAAGCTTTCTGGCCGACGAATCTGGTTGCGCTTTACCCGCATCCGACGAGGCTATATCCAAATTGGCAATTCGCGGCCAGCGTCCTACTTCTGGCGCTGGTGACGGTACTCGCTGTTGCGGCACGCAGGCGTCGCTATCTGGCCGTTGGATGGCTCTGGTTTCTCGGTAGTCTCGTGCCGATGATCGGGATCATCCAGGTGGGCGCGCAAGCAATGGCCGATCGCTATGCCTACATTCCGTTCATCGGCCTCTTTGTGATGCTCGTCTGGCTCATCGCTGATTGGGGTGAAGCACACACAATCTCCCGGCGCTGGCTCGTTGTTTCGTCCGGAGCGTGCCTGCTGGTGCTTGGCGCGCTGACCTATCACCAGGTCTCATACTGGCATGACACCGAATCATTTTGGCGCCGCACCATTGACCTGACAGACGATAATTACGTCGCGCACGACATTCTCGGTTACTACCTCACCACGCAAGGCCGCGCCGAAGAGGGCGCCGCACAATTCCGCGATGCGCTCGCCATTCGTCCTGAGGACCCTGAAGCGAACCTGAGCCTTGGCCCCTACGAAGAGGCGCACGGACATCTGGCTGCGGCGATCGAGCACTACCAGAACGTCGCGCAGTATTCGGCACGGCCTGCGATGCGGGCTACCGCGCTATTTAATCTCGGACACGCTTATCGCAAGATGGGCGACCTGCCGCGGGCGAAACAATATTTTGAGATGACCCTTGAAATGTCGCCCAATGAAGCGATGGCGATGGTCGGGTTGGGCCTGATTGCCGACGCCAACGGCGATGCGGCGGAAGCGGTTCGGCAATTTTCGAAGGCGCAGGCCGCCAAGCCCGATGATGTGACTGCGCTTTTGCTTGCCCATGCTTTGGAACAGGCTGGCCGCGAGCAGGAAGCAAACGATATTCGGGAGCAAATGCGATCTTCGGCAAACTTCGCCGAAGCGCAAAAGATCGCGGCGCTGCTGCTGGCGGGGAACTAGGTCATGGCTTCACCAACCACGGTGTCAAATCAGATGGACGCGCCGGACTCTGGAACCCCTCCGCACTTGCCGCGCCCTCGCGAGTTGCAACGTATTTGCGAGATGTCGCATACGCCGTGGGAACGGAAGCTGACCCTCTGTTTGCTGCTCGTCGCTGCTGTTCTCATCTGTTATCGCCCTGTCATTCATAACGGATTTCTCAATTACGACGACGACGCTTACATCACAGCCAATTCTCATGTGAAAGCAGGCCTGACGTGGGGAACCGTGAAGTGGGCGTTCACGACTTTTGATGCCGCGAACTACCATCCGCTTACCTGGCTCTCGCACGCGCTCGACTGCCAGTTCTTCGGATTGAACCCGGCTGGGCATCACGAAAGCAGCATCCTGCTCCACGCCGCAAGTGCGGTACTCCTCTTTCTCTTCCTTGTGAATGTCACGGGATTCGCCTGGCGCAGCCTGTTCGTGGCGGCTTTCTTTGCGCTTCATCCCGTGAACGTCGAATCGGTAGCGTGGGCGGCGGAGCGCAAGAATGTGCTGAGCATGTTGTTCTTTCTGCTCGCGCTGCATGCCTACGCCTGGTATACACGCCGGTCCGGAGTCGGCCGATACGTTCTGATCGCCTTCTTGTTCGTCCTTGCGCTTCTCAGCAAGCCGCAAGTGATCACGTTTCCGTTTCTGCTCTTGCTTCTGGATTACTGGCCGCTCGGACGAATCGGTGCAGCGCACGGGGACGGCTCTGCGTGTGACAATCAACTTGAATCGGCTCGGCTGGCCCAAAAGAAATCTGTAAGCTGGTTGCTCCTCGAAAAAATTCCGTTTGTTCTGCTCTCTGCCGCGAGCGCCCTCATCACGATGAAAGCTCAGGGGGCTGGTGGCGCGGTACAAACGCTCACGCAATACAGTCCGCTTCTGCGCTTCGAGACCGCGGTTATCGCGTACGTGCGCTATCTTGGCAACGCATTCTGGCCTGCGAAGCTGGTTGCGCTCTATCCGCATCCGACGAGTCTCTATCCGGCGTGGCAAGTTGCCGCGGCACTTTTATTGTTAATCATTGTCACCATCGCCGTTCTTGGCGCCCGCGAGCAGCGATATCTTGCGTTCGGTTGGTTCTGGTTTCTGGGCGCACTCGTCCCCATGTTGGGACTGATTCAGGTTGGAGCGCAGGCGATGGCCGACCGCTATGCCTACATCCCGTTCATCGGATTATTCGTGATGGTGACGTGGCTGGCGGCAGACCTCGCAGGCACAAGCCGCCGGTCAATTGCTCTACTCGCGGCTGCGGGCATCGCGAGCGTGGCGATTCTTGCAAGCCTCACGTACCGCCAGGTCGGCTATTGGCATGACACGGAATCGTTCTGGCGCCGCACACTCGCGCTTACCGAGAACAACTACATCGCGCATGATTCGCTGGCCGAATACCTTCTCGACCAGGGAGGCACCGATGAAGCGGCCGCGCACTTCCGCGCTGCGCTTGCCATCCGGCCCGACGATCTGCCCGCCAATCTCGATCTCGGTGCCTACGAACACAGCAGGGGAAATCTTCGCGCCGCGATCGAGCGGTATCGGGTGGTCGCCGCTTACGCGGGTGACGTAGGACTGCGCGCCAAAGCATTTGGAAATCTCGGCTCCGCGTATCGAAGTCTTGGCGATTTGGAGAGAGCAAAAGAGTGTTTCGAGAAGTCGCTGGCACTTCAACCGAATCGCCCGATGCCGATGTCGTTGATCGGCCTCGGCCTCATCGCGGAACAAAACCGGGACTACACCGAGGCCATCCGCAGGTTTTCGCAGGCAATGGCGATAGAACCGACCGATGTGGGATATCTGCTGCTGGCGCAAGCCCTGGAAGATGAGGGGAGCAAAGCGGAAGCTCAGGCAATTCGGGCGAAGGTAGATAAGTTTTCACCCGACGTAAAAGCTGCCAAGAGGGAAGCGGCCTCGCTGCAGGAGAAATGATCAGGTTGAAAGCTGAGAACTACCTCGCCTTCACCTCATCGCGCTCTACCACGCCGTCCTTGATGTAGATGATGCGGTGCGCGTACTCGGCGATATCGTGCTCGTGCGTCACCAGGACAATCGTGTTGCCTTCGGCATGCAAGCGGTCGAAGAGCGCCATGATTTCGTTTCCGGTCTGCGAGTCGAGGTTTCCGGTGGGCTCGTCGGCCAGGATGATGGCGGGATTATTGACCAGGGCTCGCGCAATCGCCACGCGCTGGCGCTGTCCACCGGATAGTTCATTCGGTTTGTGGTTCATGCGAGGTTCCATGCCCACCGCAGCCAGTGCAGCCTTTGCACGCTCCAGTCGCTCGGCCGATGGCATGCCCGCATAAATCAGCGGCAGCTCCACATTGTGGAGCGAGGTGGCGCGTGCCAGCAGGTTGAAAGTCTGAAACACGAACCCGATTTCTTTATTTCGAATGCGCGCCAGTTCGTCGTCGTCCAGTTCGCTGACGAGTTGCTGGTTGAGCCAGTATTGTCCCTTCGACGGTGAGTCGAGGCAGCCGATCAGATTCATCAGGGTGGATTTCCCCGATCCCGATGGTCCCATGATGGCGACATACTCGTTGCGCTGAATGCGCAGATTGATGCCGCGCAGAGCGTGCACCTGCTGCTCCGAGCCCATGTCGTAGGTCTTCCACAGGTCCTCGGTCGCAATCATGCACGAATCCGGGGCACCGATCGCCGCCGTCCCGTTCATGGAGAGGATCTCCGCAGTCGCCATGTCTTTCTCCTTATTCGGCTCGGGCACGCACGCTCCTCTGGCCGCTCTTTCTTTGACGTTCCAAGACTGCGTCGGTTAGACGCTCATTTTGTTGCCGGTCGTCTCCGCTCGAAAACCGGTCACCGGTGACCGGCCACCGGTTAAGCCTAGCTGCTCTCTTCTTCCTTCGAAGGCGTCGAATTGTCTATTTTGACACTTGTTCCCGGCTTCAACGTACGCAAAACCTTGTAACTTCCGGTTATTACTTCGTCACCCTCTTTTAGTCCTTTAGTAACTTCGATGTCCGTCGTCCCACTGATACCCGTCTCCACCGGCATGAATTCGGCTTTCTTGTTACGAATCACGAAGACGCCCTGAATCTCTTGCTTTGCCTTGGCCGCATCCAGCGGGGCTGCGGGAGCCGCATGGACTGCTCCCTTGCTATCCTTCGGCACGAGATCGGCCTGATTGCGCACGGTCAGCGCCTGGATGGGAATGCTGACCACATCGTTCCGCGTGGCAGTCGTGATCTTCGCGGTTGTTGAAAGCCCCGGCCGCAAATCATCAGGTGCATCGGTCAGGGTCACCACCACCTTAAAGTCCTTTGCTTCCTCGCTGGTCGAGGTTGCCTGCGAAGTCGAAACTCCGGTGGAGCGCACGATCGCGTTATCGCCAATCTCAGTCACCGTGCCGTGAAAAATCTTGCGCGGAATCGCGTCGATGGTCACTTCCGCCGGTTGTCCCATCCTTACGTTGACGATGTCCGTCTCATCAACCTTTACTTCCGCCGTAATCACCGACATGTCCGCGAGCGTCATCAACGTGCTGCCTGGAGCGTTCTGAATGCCCATCACGACGGTCTCGCCTTCGCGGACAGGCAGATTGGTAATTACCCCGTCATAGGGCGCCACGTAGACCGTTTTCTGTAATACGTCGGAAACGCGCGTCAAGTTCGCCTGATTTTGAGAAATATGTCTTTGCGCGGAATCCTTCTGCGCTTTGGCCTGCTCGACCCGAGCCTGAGCCTGAGCGAGTCCAGCCTCCGCCGACTCCCATGCCGCTTTTTTCGTGTCGTAGTCCTGCTTGGCGATGAGCGCACTCTTATAGAGCCCCTGAGCGCGCTCCCAATCCAAGCGGGCATGGTCGGCGTCCGATTGAGCCCGGTTGAGGTCCGCGCGAGAGGTCTGCAGTCCGGCCTCGGCCGCCACATAATCGGTCTCCGCTGCCTGCAAGGAAGCCTTGTTGGCGTTGACGTCCGCCGTCGACTGAACGTTTTCGAGCTGAGCGAGCACGTCACCCTTCTTGACCCGGTCGCCCTCTTTAACGTGCAGCTTGACGATCTTGCCAAAGGCGTTCGCGCCAATATTCACGTAGGTCTTCGGCTTGATTTCACCGGACGCGCTGACGACCGAACTCAAGTTCTGCTTCTGCGCTTTGCCAGTCTGAACCGTGACCAGGTTCTTATGGCTCTGGTAGACGGTGACGCCTACGAGGATGCCAAGGACCAGCACCGCCCCTACCCCGATCAGTACTTTTTTCCAGGTTTTCATGCGGTCAGTTTCTTTTTCAGCGCACGCTATCGGACTTTTCTTGCCCCTTCTTGCCTGCCAGTTCAGATCCGTGTCAAAGCGAAGGCCCTTCATCCCTGATCGATGCAGCTCTCCCTGTATCTGTTTACGTTTCGACGGTAGACAAAGTTCCCCGGCTCCGGGGCCAGTGCTTGGCCGCAGGTCCGATGGTATGCGCGATCACCAGAATTTTGTGCGGCCGATCATCGGGGACTCGAGGATCCAACCGCCCACGACATTATAGCCTGCTCGCGTATCAGGAACGGGCAAGGTAAACGGCAGACTCCGGGCTGTCATGCTCTGCTCGGCTTTTTATCGCATCCTTCGGATTATTAAAGGACTTATTGCCGGTGATTTCGGTGGAAAATCTTTCTGACCGCAGGCCTCTTTTTCTTGCCTTGTTGTATCCAAACGACATAGAATCAGGTTATTGCTGTCTCTCGAGGTAGGCCCTTCTATGTTCGCTTTCAGTTTTAGAACCCGCCTTTTTCCTGGCATGATTGCGGGTGCACTCCTCCTGAGTCTGAGCCCCCTTGCCAGCGTTCGAGCCGACGATAAAACGCCGCAGACTAAAGACGATAAAGCTCAAACCGACCCGCTCAAGAGGTCCATTCCGGAAGCCCAGAAGAAGGCCAATGCAAAGGCCCTGAAGCAAGAATTGGGCAAGACCTACAAGCGCTGGCTGTCCGAGGATGTTGCTTGGATCATCACCGACGAAGAGCGCAAGGCCTTCATGCAGCTGTCCAACGACGAGGAACGCGACTCCTTCATCGAGGCTTTCTGGCAGCGCCGCGATCCGACGCCTGACACGGAAGAAAACGAGTTCAAAGAAGAGCATTACCGCCGCATCGCCTATGCCAATGAACACTATGCGGCTGGTATCCCCGGCTGGAAGACTGACCGCGGTCACATGTACATCGTGTTCGGTCCGCCTGACGAGATCGACTCTCACCCCTCGGGCGGAAGCTATGAGCGTCCCATGGAAGAGGGTGGGGGCGAGACCTCGACTTTCCCGTTTGAAACCTGGCGATACCGCTACATCGAGGGCATCGGGCAGGAAGTCATGATCGAGTTCGTCGATACCTGCATGTGTAACGACTACCACATGACGATCGACCGATCGGAAAAGGATGCTCTGAAACACACGCCCAACGCCGGCCTCACGCTGTACGAGCAGATGGGGATGTCGAGCAAGACGAACCGCTTTACCAACGGCGGTATCGAACAGCTCGGGCAAGGCCCGTTCAACCAGGATTTGCAGACCAAGCAATTCGATCGGCTCGAGCAGTTCGCCAAGCTGCAAGCCGCTCCGGCGGTCAAGTTCAAAGACCTCGAAGAAATTGTCAGCCACAAGATCAGCATTAATCTGATGCCCTTCGACGTTCGCGCTGACTTCGTTCGTGTCACCAGTGACACTGTCCTGGTTCCGATCACCATCCAGATCAAGAATCGTGACATTACGTTCCAGAATAAAGATGGAGTCATGCGCGGCACTGTCAACATCTTTGGCCGCGTCACCACGCTGACCGGCAAGATTGTCCAGACCTTCGAAGAACCTGTGCAGGTCGACGTGCCGATCGAACTTCTGCCTAAGACGGCTGAAAACTCCTCGGTGTACTGGAAGGCTCTGCCTCTGAAGATCAGCCAGAATCGCTATCGCCTTGATATCGTGGTGAAGGACGTCAATGGCGACCGTACCGGCACCTGGAATCATGCCATCATCATTCCCGACTTCAGCGAAGATCATCTCAGCAATTCATCGTTGATCGTGGCCGACCAGATGGAACCGGTTGCCGCCAAGAACGTGGGCACTGGGAACTTCGTGATCGGAGCCATGAAAGTGCGCCCACGGGTGCAGTCTTCGGATGGGAAGCCGGTCATCTTCAAGCGCGGTCAGAAGGTCAATTTCTGGATGCAGGTCTACAACCTTACCGTCGACGAGAAGACCCATAAGCCGTCCGCGACGGTTGAGTACAATGTGACCGACGCCAATAACAAGGCGGTCATTCATACCGTCGAGTCGACCGACACCATGGGCAATGTAGGCGATCAGGTCACGCTGCAAAAGACGCTCTCTGCCGCGAACCTGCAGCCCGGCCTCTACAAGATTGAGATCAAGGTGAACGATAAGCTGTCGAAGCAGACAGTCGATCCAAGCGCAACATTTGCCGTCGAATAAGCAGGATGAGTGACGGAACGGGCGCCTTGCCCGTTCGGGCAACGAACTGTAGTTCGAGCCAGATTTAGCGTAAGCTGTTTCGCAAGTGACGGGCTAAACCCGTTAAAGGCAGGCGTGATGTTCCAGGCCGTAACATTTCGGGAGACGTTCCGAAGGCTCGGGTTCCTGGCGATCCTCGTCGCCTTCGCCCTGCCCGCCTGGTCCGAGTCCGCAAAAATCTCGGCTGGTACCATCTCCGGATACGTCCGCGATCGTAGTGGCGCTCCGCAGATGGGAGCCGCCGTGGAAATTCTTGGCTTAGCCGCCCGCAAGGTCTTCACTAACGACCACGGCTTCTACTCCATCTCCGCCCTCATACCGGGGAGCTACAACATTAAAGTCAGTGCTCCGTCGTTTCTTCCAACGCTGCGCGAAAGAGTTAACGTGCGGTCCGGTGCGAAGCTCCTGGTCAACGTCACACTGACCAATCTCTTCGAGGCTATCCAACTCGTCACCGTGCCTCAGCAGGTCGATCAGGATGACTGGAAGTGGACGCTTCGGTCGATTTCGAATCGGCCCATTCTGCGCGTGCTTCCCGATGGCTCAACCGCCATCGTCGAAAATGGCCACGAGGTGAAGGGCAACGTCAAACTGATCGCGGGCGCGCCGGGTGATGGTTTCGGCGGCTCCTCCGACATGTCCGCCGCCTTCTCGCTGGAGCGTTCGCTGCTTTCTACCGGTACAGTGCGCTTCAATGGCGACGTCGGGTTCGACTCCGGAGGAAGCACCAATCCCGCCGCTGTCCTCCGCACCACCTATACGAGCCACTATAACGACGTCTTCGAGCCCTCGCTCTCCATCACCGCCCTGCGTCTGAATTCGCCCGACATCAGCACGATGCCCGGCGCCTCTTTGCAGGCTCTTTCGGTCACGAGTTCCGACCGCGTCGTCTTCGGCGATATGCTCGAAGTGCAGCTCGGCAGTGAGCTTCAGACCATCCAGTTCATGGGCCGGGTTCACGCTTTCAAGCCCTTTGGTGTGGCCGATCTGCACGTTTCACCCAACACCGTCCTGGAATATCAATACGCCAGTTCCGTTCCCGACTCGCGTCTGGAAGATCGTTCCCCGGATGTCCGGCGATCGCTTCGACGCCACTTCTTCCGATCCCGGCGCCGCCGGCCCGCGCATGAGTATCGTCGGCTTTACTCCCGCCGTTGAAAATGCGCAACATCAGGAGATATCCGTTTCCCGGCGCGTCGGCAAGACGAACATGCAGGTCGCGTTCTATGACGATCGCATCATCAACCCGGTCCTGACGGGCGTCGGCGATCTTACCGCCGAGACAGGCGACGTTCTTCCCGACCTCTACTCGGGGACCTTCAGCTATCAGGGCAATAATTTCTCGACTGCCGGAGCCCGCGCCGTTCTCCAGCGCAAGCTTCTGAATGACCTGACCGCGACTCTCGACTATGCCTATGGCGGTGCACTCGATCTCTCGCGCCCTGGCATCCAACTTCAGGACGTCCGCGATAACATCCACAGCCGCGCGCCGCCAGGCGGTAGCCGCCAAGCTCAGCGGAAATATCCCTAAGTCGAAGACGCATTGGGTCGCGTCATATCGTTACACCGGTGGCCGAGGCGCTCACGCCAGTCGACCTGTTCAATACCTCGCCGGGTGCGGCTGATCCTTATCTCAACCTATTCGTCCGCCAGCCAATTCCATCGAAGTTCATCGCCGGGCACATGGAACTTCTCGTTGACATCCGCAATCTGCTGGCGCAAGGCTACGTTCCCGTGATCGGCAGTGACGGCCAGACAGTCTACCTGGTGCAGTCAGCCCGTTCCGTACGCGGCGGCCTGGCCTTCAACTTCTAACATTTCCCGAGGTACCCCCCGCCCTGCGTGCACGGACCGATCGCAAGAGCGAGCCTGTGCCGTCCGCCGGAATGCGCGAATCAGCCGCACCAAAAATCACTTTCCTTTCCCGCGCACTCGTCTATAATTCCCCAACTCAAAAATGCACTTCGAACTTACCGCGAGTGGAGCCCGATCTTTATCCCGCCGCGGCCAAGGAGAATTGTCAATGAAGATGCGCTTTGTGGCGGTCTGCATTTTCCTGCTTTCGACGGTTGCGCTCGCACAAACTTTTCGCGGAACGATTCTCGGCACGGTGACGGACCCCTCCGGGAACCGCATCGCAGGAGCTACGGTAAAAGTCCATAACACCGGCACTGGTCTCGAACGCACCGCGACCACCACGCCTGATGGCAGCTACGCCCTTTCTGAACTTCCCATCGGCATGTATACGGTGACTGTGTCGCAAAGCGGGTTTCAGACCTCCGTCACCAGCGCCGTCGAAGTCAATGTCGCCACCGAACGCCGCGTCGATGTTCAGCTCCAGGTGGGCAAGGTCAGCGAGACCATCGAAGTTGCCGGCGACGAGTTGCCCCAGATCGAAACTACGTCCAACGAACTAGGAGGCGTTCTCACCAGCCAGACCGTTCAGGACCTTCCCATCAACGGCCGCGATTACACCAAGCTCATTTTTCTCAACGCCGGCGTCGCTGGTTCTCCTGACCAGATCACCGACTCTCCCGGCTCCTACGGAGAGTTCTCCATGAACGGGGCACGTGGCCGTTCGAATAACTACATGCTCGACGGCACCGACATGAATGACGGTTATCGCAATGACCCTGCCATTAATGAAGGCGGCGTCTTTGCCGTGCCGTCCGCCATCCTCCCCATTGGCGCGATCGCCGAAATGAGAGTGATCTCCAATTTCGAGCCGGAATATGGTCGCAATGCCGGTGCAGTCGTCAACATCGTGACCAAGAGCGGCACCAATGGCCTGCATGGCGAACTCTTCGAGTATTTCCGGAATGACGCCCTGGATGCGCGCAACTTCTTTAACAATACCGACCAGCGAGCACCTTTCCATAACAATCAGTTTGGCGGTTCGGTCGGCGGTCCGATCATCAAGGACCGGACGTTCTTCTTTTTTGACTACGAAGCCCAGCGCGAAAAGGTCGGTACGGTAACCCTGGCGTGCGTGCCCGATCCCGCCCAGATTGCAGCTGACATCGAGGCTAACGGGACGCCGAACTCGGTGACCCAAGCCATGCTCGGATTCTGGCCCGCGCCTAACATTCCCGGAACTTTCGGAATCGCCAGCCCTCCGGGCTCAGGAGAAGATGTAGGTTGTCCGAGCGGCCCCAACGCTTCCTTGATCACTCCTTCGTCGAACGGTCTCTCCAGTCTGATTGCCAAGATCGATCACAACTTCAACGCCAATAACATTCTGACGGGGCGCTATTTCTTCGGCGATAGCACCCAGGCGTTCCCGCTGGCCTTGACTGGCAGCGGCGGCCAGTTGCCCGGCTTTAACACAGTGACCCCGACGCGTGTGCAGCTAACCTCGATCTCGTACGTCCACACCTTCGGGTCGGTCGTGAACGAGATGCGCTACGGCTGGAACCGATTCTCCGAGGGCTTCTTTGCGCAGGACCAGTCGTTCCACCCCAGTTCCATCGGCCTCTGCGCCGCCAGCGACAGCGCCGACTGCCAGGGCTCTGGACTGCACGATTCAGGTCTGCCCATTATTCTCGTGTCGGTCACGCCCTCGGGAGCGACCAGTTTCTTCTCCCAGCTTGGAACGACCTCTGGGGACCCGCGCGCTCGCCACGACACCAACACTCACTTTGTCGAAGATGTGGGATGGAAGCTGGGCAAGCACGACTTGAAGGCGGGCTTCGAATACCGTCGCACGTCCATTCAGCAGTATTTCGACAAATACTTCCGCGGCCGTCTCAAGTTCCCCGACTTGAGTGATTTTCTCGCAGGCAATCCCTCGTCGGGTCTCCAGTACTCGGGTAATTCTCTCCGTCACACCTCCGAAAACAGCTTCGGGCTCTACCTCCAGGACAGCTTCCGGGTAAGCCCGCGCCTGACCGTGAACTATGGTCTGCGCTGGGACTACTACGGACTCGTGAAAGAAAAAAACAACCTGTTTGCTAATTTCCTCGTCTCCAGCTTCGATCCCGTCTCCGATAGTGGAACGGGTACATATGAGCAGGTCGGTACCAACGGCCTGAGCCGTTTGTACAATCCTGATTATCGAAACTTTTCGCCGCGCGCCAGTGTTGCATGGGATGTGACCGGCAAGAGCAAAACCGTCGTTCGAGTGGGAGCCGGCCTCTTTTATGACGCCTTCTCGCAGGATCTGTTCCTTGGCCACCTGCCCTTCTCGGCCTACTACGCTCCGGGCCCGGCTTATGGAAACTTTGGCGGCGCCAATGCAATTACAGGCGCTTCGCTCAATGTTTCCACCATCACTGCGAACAGTCCCGTTTACGGACCGTCCGATTGCTCCAGCCAGGAGTGCGACATTTTCGGCGTCGATCCGAACATCAAAACGCCCTATATGGAGAATTACAACATCAACATCCAGCAGCAGATCGGGAGCAAGACTGTGCTCCAGGTGGGCTATGTCGGATCGCAAGGCCACCGCCTGTTTCGCTTTTACGACATTAACCAGCCGTCGAACGCCGCGGTTACGGCAGCCGATCTTGGCTGCAACTGCATCAATGATTTCGGCGTTCCCCGCGTCTTTGGGGACGCCGGAGTAGGCGCATATTACATCTATCAGGAGAAGTCGACGGGTAAGTCCAACTACAACTCTCTCCAACTGAGTTACAAGATCAACGGCTGGCGCGGAATTACCTCGATGGTCAATTACGTCTATTCCAAGTCGCTTGATAACTCCAGCGACCTGGAGGACTTTGTCCCCAATGCCGGCCAGCCGCAGGACAGCAGTAGCCCTCAACTGGAGTATGGGCCCTCAAACTTCAATGTTCCGAATCGCTTCACATGGGTTTTTGAGTATGAATTTCCGAAGCAGGGTGGGAGCATGCAGCGCTTAAAGAACGGATGGGGCGTGGAGAGCACGGTGACACTCCAGAGCGGCCAGCCGTTCCAATTCAACTACAACTGCGAGGATGATTACAGCGGTGGCGCCGAATGTTTTGACCGGCCCGACGTGGTTGGACCGATCACGTATCACAAAGGCACGCCGTCCAACTATATCGATCTGACCTCGTTCGCGATGCCCTGTTCGCTGACCGATGCTGTGACTGACCCCTCGAATCCCGATTACACAGGCCCGACTGGATTTGCCAGCGATTGCGTTCCCGGAACACGACATTATGGCAATCTCGGTCGCAACTCTCTGGTCGGACCCACCTTCAAGCAGTGGGATCTGGCTATTTCCAAGGACACCGGCATCAGCGAGCGCATCAAGATGCAGTTCCGCGCCGATTTTTTCAATATTCTCAACCACCCCAATTTCTCGAATCCGGTCCTGCCTAGCTTTATCGCAGACCCGGCAACGAACCTGTCGTCCAGTTGCGGTTGCGGGTTTGGTTTGAACGGCTCGAATACCAGGGAGGTCGGCAACGGCGGCTATGGCATTACCGCAACCGGCGACGTGGGCATCGGCAACCCGTTCTTAGGAGGCGGGGGTCCGCGCGGAATCCAGTTCGCTGTGAAGTTTAGTTTCTGACGGCTATTGAGTTAAGGGCAGGCCCGGTCAATCATTTTTTGGAACTCGGGAACTAAGGAGTGGCTGAGAGCGAGGGTGCAGAAAAGAGTCCCGTAACATTGTTCTATAAACACTTTGTAGAACTCCTTATTTTCATTGAATGTAGACGGTAACTCTATACTGATTTCAAACGATCTGGCGGGGTCCCAATACCGACTTGGGTTATTAATATGAATCGAGAGCCGAAAACCGGAACCCCCATGGAACGTCGCCGCCAAACTCGAACGCCAGCCGAGCTCCCGGTCAAGATTCGTCCGCATGGCAGTTCTCAACCCGAACACTCTGGCCTCACCCGAGACCTCACCAATTCCGGCATCTTCCTTTACACCAATTCGGCGCTCGAACCTGGTGCCAAGCTTGAACTGGTCCTGATGCTTCCACCCGAATTAGGCTTGGGAGCAGGCGGCTGGACCCTCTGCCAGGCTTCGGTGGTCCGCGTCGAGCCTTCCACGGGGAAGGGAATCGGCGTCGCCGCCACGCTGGACAAAGTTGAGCGCCTCCCCGAACTGATTTGAGGTCCAGAATATCGAGCCTTCGAGTTAGCGCGGAGGGCGATAATCTTGGACTCGGACAGTTTTTCCGAATGGCGTAATCGCGAGCACGAACTGCTGTTTTTCTCAAATTGACGCGGCCGCGAAAATAAGTTGCCTATTTTCGCGAAAATGCTTCCCATTGCCCCAACGTCGGTGCAATAATGGCCCGCTCTAATTCTAGGTATGTTGTTGATCAACCTCCCCGGGCAGGAAGCTGCATGTGGATTGAAAAACTCGCTCACGGCATTCTGGAGTTGGATACGCCGATTGGGCCTCGATACTTGCAACCGAATTTTCTCGAGCGCGCGCTGCTGGTGTGGACGTTCCGGAATTTTACGTCCCTTCCAGAAGCAGTGCTGCGCGACAGTGAGCGCCGTTTGATCGACCGTCTGTGGAACGAAAATCGGTTTGTCTCGCGCTTGGTCATTGACTCGAATGACATGCCCATCATCGGCCGAGTCGAACGCCGGGAGTTAGCCGTGGTCGAAACAACGCCAAAACGCAAGCCAGTCGCGTCTTCCAAGCCAGCCCTCGCGGACGAAGGCAGGGAAGCAATCTCGGCATAATTCTTGCCACGGTGCGAGCAAGTGGCACCGACGGATCACAACCGAAGAAGAGGCAAGATTCCAAGCGCGGTAGATTTGAAGGCGCGACAAGGAAGCTACTCTCGAGCCACGCCGGCCCAAGTCAATCCATCGGCGATGATATAATCAAAATTCTTCTTTAACGAAGTTCCCCGCAGAGGGCGCGTAGCTCAATTGGCAGAGCAACTGACTCTTAATCAGTAGGTTGAAGGTTCGATTCCTTCCGCGCTCACCATCTTTTATTGCAGCCACGAGACTTAACCAGCCTCATTGCTCCCAGAAGACAGGCCGTGCCAGGAGAACAGATAAAGATACCGACTGACAGATTCATTGACACGCTGTGCGTAGTCATCTCCCCTGAGTTCGCAATCACGGTGGATCGCGTGATGATTGCGTAGCGGTAAGCGGAGAGCGAACTTCAGTTTTCTCGCGCGGAAGCGGTTCCGCGGGTTCAGCCGACCTGAGCGGTCACTTGGACTTGGATAAGAAGAGCATTCAATCTCGCCAGCACTTCAAATGCATCGGCCACATAGAGGACGTCGGCTTTTCCTCGTGCCCAGCCACAGTTCGGGTCGAGATTGACGGCCCGGCGCTCATTGATGAATCGCCAGCCTACCGCATGTGGCTCCTCACCATGGCAGCACATTGAGAGCCCTTTCGGGTGGCGCGGGGTGGATCCGGTCTGACCGACCTGATTCAGGTGAGTCATGAAACGCAACACTGCCTGACTCTCGCCCGTTTGATCCACCAGCGATTTGCTGCCGCCGAGTGATGAACCGGAAGCGCGCAGAAAATCGAGAATCAGTTTTTCAGCTTCCTCGACATGGGTCTTACCGTCTGACTGCTTCTTGGTCCAGCCAGCACCCGCGACAAATAACAATTCGGCATCGGGCCGGATCGTTTGTGCGTCACTTTTCGGAGCACGGATGCCAGTAACGACTGTTCTTGCGGCTAACTTTGGTAAGGCGATTCCTTCGATCTTGACTGGGCCGGGAGTTCCAGTCCATGCCCCTTCGCAGCCGGGCTCCAGCAATACAATCCACGGGCGCGCCTCGCGGCGGATGACGGCTTCGATGCGCTGGCGATAATACCAGCGGGTAGCGCGTAATTCGCCGTTGACTACTTCGAGTGAAGCGACATGAGTGTCAGCGCATCCGTGGAGACGATGGGCCACTCCCGGCAAGACGCGCATGAAGCGCGAGGAAGCGGGCGCAAGAATCAGATCGGCCTGTGCTGACCGGCAGATGGCCTCGGCTGCGGCAACGTCGCTGGCATAACGTGGGGTCGCGACGTCTGGGCCGGACACAGCGAAGACTCTTTCGGCTCCGGCGGCGGCAATCGTTTCCGCGGCAGCGGCCACGTCCTCGCCGATTAGACCGATCGTCAAATGGGCGCCAAGTTGACCGGCCAATTTCAGTGCCGCGCCGAGAACCTCAAACGATGCCTTGGGAAGCGTGTTGCCAGCTTCCGAAACGTGTGCCAAGAACAAAATGTTTTGTGACATCAGAGTCTTACTCTCCGTTTTTCTTTTGCTTACTCACAAACTGCAGATCCGTTGCTCCTCGATCCCATCGGAAAAAAGCGGCCACGATGGGGGGACCGGTCGCTTGAGGTGACAGATCGCGCGGGCAATTTATTGGTCATTTGCCGATCCATTCTGCAATCTCTTGGGCAACTTGCTCCGCTGACAAATCCTTTACCACGCGCGTCTGACGCTGCTGTTTCGGCGGACTAGCACTCAAGAAATGCAACCCGCTGACCGGCAGCGGCACCGATTTGGCCCGCTGCAACGCGGGCATCACCGTGCGCATGTTGGCCATTCCTACCTGGGGATTGTTGCGTGGCTCAGGGAGATTTCCGGTTGCCCAGCCTAATAAAGCTGGCGGACCCTGGCAAACCGAAACCTGGTGACGTCCACCTTCGATGCGCTCCAGAACTTCGAAGGAGCCATCGGGCTGGGCGTCATCGATAACTCTGAGCTGATCGACTCCCTGGAATTGGTCGAGGATCTCAAGGCGCTCTCCGACCAACTGCATGGTTGCGCCCGCGCCCCGCGAGGCGGACTCCCAGCCACCAAATACGAGCAGGCGCTCGCGATCAAGGCCGGGGATATTCTGGATCGCGTCCGCCAACAACGCTGCCGTCGAGTGGGCATCGGCGAAGCCACTGGCGCTCGCGTCCACTGGGACGAGTTCGAAGCTCACGCGCTGCGCGATTGTCATCATGACCTGCTGGAGCTTTGCTTTTGGTCCAACACTTACCAGCCAGACTTTGCTGCCCGCGACTCTTGACGCCAGGTTGGCAGCTTCATAAAGGGCATGAGCCGCCCAGGGATCCAGCACAGCCGGCAGCATCATCTCGTTCTTGAGCGCGGGACCGGTCGGTGTTGAGACCGGTTCCAGGGTTTGCAGCGGGTCGGGCACGACGCTCCCGCAAACTACGATGTGATATCCGTTTTTCATTTGGGTCCTGTCAGTTAGTAATGGTCGTTGGTCGTTAGCCAGCTCGCGAACAACTAACGATCAGTGACTAACGATTAGTCATCAATTCAGAGCGGAATGTAGCCCTCCCGCACCCGCGTTGAATTCAACGTTGCCGCATGCTCCATCAGCTTCGGCGCGGCAATTCCAGAGGCACGCACCGCAGTAGACACATTTCTCGCGATCGAAGGCGGGCACTCCCCCTTCGCCGTGGGTAATGGCTTGGCCCGAGCACATTTCGACACAGAGTTTGGTGGCGCACTCGCGACAAAGCTCAGGGCGGCGAAAGATCACGTGGTTCGCATAGCCGGGAGGCGCCTGTACGCCCCCGCCCATTAGCAGCGCGTCCTGATGTGAGATCAGCAGCTTGCCGTCGAGCGGAATCTGCGGCCAGCCACAACGGTCCATGATGCGATCATGGAGCGAAGTTCCCTTGGCCGCACATTCTTCTTTCATCTGCTTCAACTCGGACGCAGAAATTCGTGAGCCGTAAGCTTCTTCGAGTGAAGGTACGCAAGCGTGGAGCGGGACGCAATGCGGGCGCGAAACGCCCGCCGGTCAGGCCCGCGAGGGACATACCGATCATTCCCCTGATAACGCCCTGCTGAAACCCATTGCGAGCGTTCGCAGCAGTCTTCGATTCGGCATCGACCCAGCTTTCGCGGCGGCGGCGGACGTAGGTTGCATCGAGTTCTTCACGGGTGAACGCACGCTTCTGTTCGGCGAGTTCGATGACTGCTTCTGCGAGTTGCACGCCCGTGGTCCAGGCTTCATCGACTCCTGAACCCGCGAGCACGTTCGTGCTTCCCGAGCCTTCGCCGATGCGGGCATAACCATTGCCGGCGAGAAATGGTTCGCCGTGACGGCCCGATTCCTGAAGGGACTTCGCTCCCCAGGACTTGAGCGTTCCGCCCTGAAGATAACGCCATAAGTAAGGATGAAGCATGAAGTGCTGGAGGTAGCGATAGGCTGTGCGAACCGGGCTGCCGAACCATGAGGGCACGAAAATTCCGACGGAGGCGAGGCGATCCGGATGAACGTAGAGGAAGCCGAAGATTTCCGGCTCCGGAAACCCAATGGTGTGAAGCACCGTGCCTGCTTCAAGCCCACTATCTTCGCGGAGTTCAACGACCATCTTCATGCCGAGAGCCCACTCGCGCGACTCATGGCCTGGCGGCATTCCAATGTTCGCGTGCGCGTCGAGTTTTCGGCCGACGGCGCCCACAGGGCCATCCCCAATGACGGTGAGAGCTGCACGCAGGTCCATGCCGGGAGTGAATCCGGCTTCGGGGAGTCCTTGCAGATCTGTTCCCTGATCGGCGAGACGCACTCCTGTAACGGTATCTCCGTCGATTAGGGGTTCAGCAACAGGCATACCGGGCCAGATTTGTACCAGGCCGGAAGCCGCAACTTGATCGCTGACCCACTGGTTGAATTGGCCGAGCGACAACACGAGGCCGTCGTGTTTCCGCATGAACGGCGGAGTGTACGGCAGCTCGAAAGCTTCATGCTTCACACCGAATAGGAAGGCAACTGAACGAAGCACGCGGTCGGCAGCTTTGAACGCGAAGGAACGCCGACTGGCGCGCAGCGGGTCAAGAAGATAGACAAGCTTCTCCTTCTTTACCGGGGCTGCCATGGGAATCTGCGTGAGATCTGCGTCGGGAAAACTGCTGCGTATGCCGCGCGCTCGGGTGACCGCTCCTGAGACGCCAAAGCCCAGTCCGTCGGCGCGTTCGTAACAGATGACCTGCAACGGTAGGCCGGGAGTCGTCGCGCTTTCCAGTCGCACCGATCCGTCGGGGTTCAGCAGGCTGCGGCTGAGTGTAGTGAGAAAGCCGCCCATGGCGGGACCGAAGCCAACACAAGCGATGTCGACCGCCATCTCTTGTCGCTCGATCGTTTGTTCCTCCGCGGCCGAATCTGGGGGAGTGGCGCTCATGCGGGATAGTCCAGCGCCTCCGGAATCATGAGCTTTGAAATCGCCTCGGCGGCGCGATCCTTCGAGAGACGGCAACCGGTGAGGCACGTGCTGAGCTTTGTTTGCAGCGAGAGAAATTGTTCTGCCCCATTGCACTTGGCGCAGGGACCAGCTTTTCTGGGATGCGAGCCATCATTTCCGATAACGTCGAGGCCGTAGGAGCCGATTCCAGGAATGATGCCTTCGAGAGAATCCAACTCGTCTTGCTGGTAACAGCCGCGATATCCGGACTCGTCCCATGCGGGATGACGGTTGTGTCCGAATACCAACTCGGCGCAGATGCGGGATACTTCGCCGCTGGCCCGGGCCGACTGCACATGGCACAGGTCGCTCATAAAATTCACCAGGCCCGGCAATCCTTCCGCAACACCGGGATCGCCGGCTCCGCGCTTTTCGAGTTCGATGGTATCGAGGATCTGGCAGCGCGCGGCGAGCAGCCAGCAGAGCGCGTCGGCGAGTGGGAACGTTACACCCTGACGTGCGCTCTGGTATAAGCGCCCGCCGTCAGCGTCGGTGCTGCTCTGCAAGCGCTCGAGTGTCCACAGCCACATGCCCATGGCGGTTGCCAGCGCACATGCACCGGTGCCAGGACGCTCGGAAGCAATGGCACGCATCTCCCTGATCCACGACTGGAATTGCGCGCGGAAAAGCGGGTTGGTCATAGTGATGGAGAGTTGTCGCCGCTGGACGGCTTCGGGTCCCTCGTAGGTTGCTTCGAGTTGCGCATCCATCCACTTGTTGGCAAGGAAGCCGGGACAATCTTCGGTGATGCCGTACCCTCCCATCAGACTGACCGCCTCGCGCATCATCTGCGCGCCCCAACCGGTGTTCCACAACTTGGTGGCAGGACAGAGAACGTCAGCCAGCGAATCCAGAAGAACGAAACGCAGGAGCGGATCGGATTCCAGTTGCGCTCTATTGGGATCGTTCGCCGGCAAGCGAAGCAAATCTGCGGCCCGCTCCGCGGCTTCGCGCTGGAGCTTCGCACGCGCCTTGGCGCTCGTGACTCCTCGCGCTCCCAGAACTTTGTCGGCTTCGCGCTCCAGCGGATCGAGTTCGTCAAAAACTCGTGCCGCTGTAAATCCGAGCGCCGCGCCGGCCTCGCCAGTTGCCCATACGTCAACTAGGCGATGAAGCGTGTCTTCACGAGCCTGGAGACCGAGTTCGTAGCGCACCGATCCGGGAGTTGCCGTCTCCGCGCCGCGAAACCGCCCGCGCTGGTAGCGGATCACCGGCTCGACCGCCGAGAGCAGCTTGGCCGCGGTCATGACCCCGACCGTCACGCGCGTCCGGCGGAACACGGCTTCAATCACCTCGCTGTGGTTGTAGCGCGGCACGATGACGCCGTCTTTTACGTCGTAGCCGCCAACGATGCGGCTGGCCGGAATGCGCAGGTTGAAAATCGGATCGCCGGTGGAGGAGAGCTGATGTACCAGCTTGCGCGTGGGTGTGCCACGATCGAATGTCCCGGGGTCTCCTTCTTCGAGGATGACCATGCAGCTTCCCTTGATCCGTTCATCGCCGGAGTCGACCGCGGCGGTCACGAAATTGGCAAAGCCTATGTTGGTAATGAAGCGGCCGCGCTTCTCAACCTGAAGGACGGGCTCTTCGCCCTCTTTCCATTCAGCGATGCGAAGTTTCCCATTCAGCATGCCGGTATCGACGCCAACGTAGGGGATGGGTTCGGTCAGACAGAATGCGCCGCGCCATGGTTTGCGATCTTCTCCAGGCTGCGGTGGAGCGGCGAGTTGCATATATTTCATTTGCTGCTCGGCCGTGCCCCGCTCGTGAATCGGCGCTAGCGCCAGACAACCTGCCAGACTCCCAGTTGCGGCTCCGCCATCCACCCATGCCAGTTCAAACGCTACGAGAGCTAAAGCGAGATTCTTCGGACCGGCAATGAATCCGCCCTGCTCGGGCTCCATGAAGACGGCGGTGATGCCGGATTTATCAAACGCGTCCAGCAGTTCGGCCTTGGCCGGAGTCCAATCATGCGAATTGCGCCCGCCACTCGCGACCAGTCGAGCCACCGGGCCACGAGCCACGGCTCGCGCCGATTGCACCAGCATCTGGAGGTCGTAACGGTCGGCGAATCGCCACTGAATCTGACGCACGCCGTCGGAAGGAAGTGTCCGCAATAATTCTGGTTTGACGGGGGTAGCAAGAGAGGCCATGGCCTTTTTCCTCTGCGAAACTCGCTTCGATACTGCCTTCGGAATGACCCACGGGTCTGTGATCTGGATCATTAGGGCATGTGATCACTGAAGAGGGATGCGAGGACGCCGAATCCCCAGGAGTAATGCCACCTAAGATTGCGCGACATTTTGCGAGAGTGCGTGTTTACATATTTAGAACCAAAAAAGCTGGCTCCCCCTAAAATGCTTCTCAGGAGCTTGCCATGTCTGATCGTCAGACCGAACCTCGCCTTACCATCGACCTACCGGTTCGGATTTGGGGGATGAATGCGGCGGGACGCCCCTTCTCCCAGCATGCTCGCGCTCAGAACATCAGTTCCGATGGTGCCCTAATCACCGGGAGTCGAAACCGAACTTAAGGTGGGAGACGTGGTCGGACTGCAATGCGAAGATAAGAAAACGCGCGCCACCGTAATTTCGATGACTACCAACGCCCTTGAGAAATATCAGGTGGAAGTGAAGCTACTCACTGATCAGGAGTGTCCGTGGAAAAGCTACCTGCCATTGGACAACGCGACCATGACGATCGCGCCTTCCCACACCCGGCGTTGGCGCCGACACAAGAAAATAATGATCCCGCTGGAAATTCGCGCGGCACAAGCTAACGCGCCGATTCGCGTGAATGCTACGGACATAAGTGGCAATGGATGCTACGTCGAAAACATGCTGCCTTTTCCGCTCGGAACTGTGCTGCGGATCGATTTCTGGATAGACGCGGAGCATCTGAATATCACGGCAGAGGTGCGGACCTCGGACCCAGGCGTTGGCAATGGAATTGAATTCACGGGCATGCCCACCGCGGCGAAGAATCGCATGCAGGCTTATCTGGACTCGGTTGATCCGCAGATAGGCATATTGAATCCGAAGGCGAATCACCCAGCGTAAGGGAAACTGTCCTCAGGTTGAGGAGTCCGGCGATCGTTCGAGTTCCTGGCGGTTCCAGCCGCCAAGTGTGGCTCCTGCCTCGTAAGTACTGTGGCAAAAATCCAGAAGCGATCTGCCAGGAGACTGACTTTTTCGGACGTCCTCGTACATCAGGAGGAATTCGTTAAGCTGCTTATGGTAGAACGCGCCGGTGGGTCGAACTTGTGCGTCCTTTAATCGCTCCGGTTCCGGCACGGTATAGGAGTAAAAAGCGGCATCCTTAATTTCGCCGCTGCCGGGCCAGAAGCCAACGCTGCTTACTTCGTGAGAATAGGCCTCGCGGGTTATGGTGTCGGCACCCGGGCGTTCGGCGCGCGCCGGCCGGAAAATCGTGTCACTGCCAGATCGAAGCTCCCCCAAAAGAAATGCACTGGACTGCATTTGCCAATGAATTCCGACCTGAATTGCTGGAACACCGAATCGACCGACAACAGAATCCGCCAGAAGGTCTCCACAGATCTTGGATCGTACGCTGCATGTACCCGGTCCTGGTCGAAGGGAATTGGATCGGGAATTTCGACTGGCATATGCCAGATTTTGACATCGATACCCGCCGACCGCAGCATGCTCATGAAGCTCTCGTAGAAATCCGCCACTGAGCGGGGAGCAAGCGGCAGCTTTTTCAGAAGTCCATCACTTGTCTCGAGACAAAGCTGATGCCCGATAAAGTCGAACCATAGCTCGAACGACCGGTCACCATATGGAATACGCGAGGTGGTTAAGCCGCGAGCCGAAACGTATAGCGGAACGTTCCACCAATGGTTCACGAGCGGCGTCAGTTTCAATCGAACTTTACCGACGATCTGGGTCCACATATGCAGGGTGGCATAAGTGTCCTTCCATGACTCCAGAGGCAGCGCAGGCCAGCATTCCGGCGTGTCACTGATGTTGGGTAACATCAGGCTATCTTACGTGATTCGAGGTGGCGCCCACTTCGGGTAGTCCGGCATGCAGACGCCGGTCACACTTAATCAGCGCGATCGCTGCCGCTGGAGGACTCGTCAGCGCCATCCGATTCTTCGACTCCCACATTGAACAGGGCAGCTTGAGCCGCAGCGTGTTCGCGCAACTCAGCCATGTCGTCGATGCCCCCTTCGTTGGGTTTTTCCTGTTTTCGCTGGTTCCGGCGTTCTAACTTATCGCGTTGTTTCTGTTGGCGAGTCTGTTCCTTCTGCCGCTTTGTAAATGTGGATCGGCCTCTTGGCATGTCCTTCTCCCAATAAGTTAGATATTCATTGCCGCCCCATGGTTTTCCATGGTCAGCAGGATGCGATGGTCGCGCCTGGAGAAATTACCAGCGCGGTTCGCGCGGTTGCCGAGGATGGCCGCGATAATCGTCGCGCCCGCGTCCCCCGCCACCGCCGCCTCCGCCAAAGCTGCGTTGTCCACCACCGCCGCCTCGCGGACGTTCGGTCTTTGGCTTGGCCTCGTTGATCGTCAAGGCGCGTCCGCCCAGTTCTGTTCCGTTCAGCGCCGCGATCGCCTTGTCGGCCTCTGCGGCGTTGGTCATCTCCACAAAGGCGAAGCCTCGCGAGCGTCCCGTATCCCGGTCCGTTACCAGGCTGACTTTATCCACCGCACCATGCGCCTCGAAGAGGCCTCGCAACTCAGCTTCGGTTGTGCTGTGGGGCAAATTGCCGACATAAAGGTTTTTCATTGCACTTCCTTTCTAAGGAGATCGTCGAGGGTGCGCGTTTCGGTCGCGGCATAATCGGCGTACCGGGTCTCTAGATCGCGTGGAGGCGCCGGCCTGTTGCGCATGGCTTGCGTGCGCGCGACCGTTGCCGAGCGCACCGCGGAAATTCTTCGCGATGCCTCCAGGATTCCCCAGCGCTGGGGCATATTGCCGATATGGATAGCGAGCGCGGCTTTCACGTCTGGAGCCGGAACGTATTCTTCGTCGTGGGGAACCAGATCGAGACTCGGCGAATCGGAAAGATATTCCGGTTTCCCGACCAAAAAAGCGAATCGCTGACTGGGTTTGGCGCCGCGAATGTCCTCGCAAAACTGGTCGCGACTCCCTCGTTTGTTTTCCACGTTAATTAGAACCAGGTCATACAGAGCGGCTTTCCACCAGCAACGCGCCTCGCCAATGTCGGCGGCGGAATCCACTTCAATCCCGAGTTTTCGCATGGTCTCGGCGCGCAGGTCACGCTTCTGCGAGTGAGCGTCGATCAGCAGCACGCGCCTCTTTTTGTCCAAACTCGGAATCGGCGCAGAAAAAGTTGATGTCAGGGCCGGTGTCGTCATGGCGTCACCGCCCTGGGCGCGCCTTCAGCGGGGTGGTTCACCGCCTTGCCCGGCGTCGTCGCGCGCTCTAGCAATTCACGATTACGCTTCCGACGCGCAATCTTCTGCTTGCGCTCCCGATTAAACCTCGACCTGTCGCCATTCTTTGAAGACATACTCAATTTCTCCTGTTTGAACTGATTACAGAGCCGGGCGAATCACAACCTTCCCCGCGCCGATTGCGGAAATGAAACGTGAGAATACGAACTACTCGCGGGACAACAGGCAAGTTGCCGGGGAAAACCGGTGGTGCAAAAACGCTCTCGATCTCTCAATCGCGAAGGCGCTGTTGCTTGAGTGAAGTGTCTTCGAGGTTAAGTAATCTCAGTATACCTTGTTGTCGCATCTTCAGCCGAAAGATCGGCGTCACGAAGACAGGCGCGCGGAAGTTGCGCGTGTCTATTCAGGGGCATAGCATTGTCTTTCGGAGGTTCCATGTCCGACGTTCCTGATTCTTCCCGCCGCAACTTCCTGAAAAAATCAAGCGTACTCGGCGTGGCCGTGGTCGCGGGCAAAGTAGCTGAATCTAGTGCCACGATCCTGCCGCCGTTACCGAATAATCCCCTCACTGAAAAAGCCATGCCCACGCGCAACCTTGGACGCACCGGCTATCGTGTCGGCATCTTCAGCCTCGGCGGACAAGCCTCCATCGAGCAGCCAAACAATGAGGCTGTCGCCGTTCCCATTGTCGAACGCGCTCTCGATCTCGGCGTCAACTACATCGACACCGCCGCCATGTACGGAGGCGAGGAGCGATGGAGCCAGCGCTACATCGGACAGGTCATGAAGCGGCGTCGCAATCAGGCCTATCTCGCATCCAAAACGCACGACCGCACGCGCGACGGTTCTTTCAAACTGCTCGAGCAATCACTCAAGCTGCTCAACACCGATCACCTCGATGCCTGGCAACTGCACCACATCGACAGCCAGGACGACGTCGACCGCATCTTCGGCAAAGGCGGCGCCATTGAGGCGTTCCAGCAGGCCAAAGAGCAGAAGATGGTTCGCTTCCTGGGGGTCACCGGCCACCGCGATCCTGACCTGCTAATCCAGTGTCTCGAGCGCTTTCCCTTTGATCAGATTCTGATGGCCTTTAATGCTGCCGACAAACATCACCTCAGCTTCGAAGAAAAACTTCTACCCCTTGCGGTCGAGAAACAGATCGGCATTATTGGCATGAAGATTCCCGCCCGCGGTCGCATCCTCTCCAGTTGGAAGCCGGATGCGAACCACGCCAGCGGATTCGAGGGCAGCGCTCCGGGCCCGGGAACTCTCGCAATGAAAGAGGCGATGTACTATGTTCTCTCGCATCCCGTAAGCACGGTCATTATCGGATGCGACACCATTGCCCAACTCGAAGAGAACGTGCAATTGGCGCGCGATTTCACTCCTCTGAGCGAACGCCAGCTTGCCGCATTGAGCGAGAAGGCGCAGCCCGTCGCGCGCCAGGCGCTGTTTTTCCGTCGCTGGGCATAGCCGGACTGCACGCCGCGACGCGCAAAACACCTCACAAGGATAGGTGATGCTCATCACTGCACCCTTGTGATCTCCGTGCGATAACTCTCGGCTAGTTGCTGCCGGTGGCGTTTTTTCGGACCGCTCCTGCCGCCGGTGATCTGTTCGCTTCCTGTCGGCTTACGACGCGAAGCGCCGGAGGTTGTAATGACGAGCCCCCCGGTCCCTACTCTCTCGCATCTCGCGTTTCTCGTTGGACTGTTCACCTGGTTTCTTGCGGCGATGAAAACCTGTCCAGCCGTCCGCCGGATCGGCAGTCTCTTCCTATGGCATTGATCCTTGCCGTTGGACAAACCTCTTCCTCTTTGCCTTCCACGACCGTCAACCGGGCGCCGTGCCCGGGGCGCCGTCCATGTCCGGATCGTCGGACCGCGGGCTACCTCCGACGAAAAACCGCGCGCCCCGTCTCGGTGATTGGTTGGCTCCGATCATCGTCTGGCTTCTGCTGATTACGATGAGTATGGCAATTGCGGGTCTTCTGCTCGGCGAAAGGTAGCGCCCACTAAGCGACAAGGAGGAATTTATGGTGATTTTAACGATTTGCGTGACCGTGGTCCTGATGAGTGCGGTGCTCTACCTGACCATGTACGACTTGATCAAACGCTGAAGACGAGTCCCCGCGTGTCCGCCATTACAATGCCGCCACGCGCCGCTGCACTACGAAGAAATAGAGTCCCAGCAATACCAGCAGTACGCCGTTCACGCCCAGCACAACTGGCGCAGTGAAGATCGGCACCAGCCATCCCGAGAGGAGATTGCCCATCGGCATGCCTCCGCGGAAGGCGAAGTTGTAGACGCTCATCACACGCCCGCGCATCTCGTTCGTTGTAATCAACTGCACCAGCGAATTCACGTTGGCAAAGACCGCCATCATGGACGCGCCTGTGAGTACTAACATCACGCCGCTCAAAGGCAGCCACTTCGAAAGAGCGAAACCAGAAATCCCAACCCCCAAGGTCATCAGCGCGCCCAGTGCGAACCTGCCCTTGCTCTTGATATTGCCCAGCCCGGCCACGCCCAGCGACCCACAGATCGATCCCAACCCCATTAGCGCCAGCAGATTTCCGTAAGTCTCAGGTCCGCGATGAAAAATGTCTTTCACGAACACTGGGAAGTAGGTTCGCGCCGGCATGCTGAGGAACGTCATGCAGAAGGCCAGAATGATCAGCGCTTCCATGGAGGCCTGGTTGCGCACGAACTTGATGCCTTCTTTCAAACTGGTGAAAACGGACTCTTTTGTTTTCTGCGGCAGGAAACGTGCCGTGATGAGCGACAGTGAAATGATCGGCGCAAGGAACGAAATGGCATTCAGCCCGAAGCACCAACTCTCACCCAGCTTTGCCAGCGCCTGTCCCGCGAGAGCCGGTCCCACCATCACGGCCACATTGAACTGGATCGAGTTCAGCGCGATCGCGTTCGGCATATCCTCTTTTTCAACCAGCGTCGGAATCAGCGCCTGGTAAGCCGGCCCGCCGAACGCTTGCGCGAATCCTGAAACGAAGGAGAGGCATAAGATGTGCCAGACATGCACCCGGCCCTGTGATCACCAGAATGGTGAGCAGGCCCGCGCTTGCCATCTGCACCCATTGCGAGCCCAGCAGGATCCGCCGCCGTTCCACGCGGTCCGCCACCACGCCGCCGATCAGCGAAAAAAGAAATATTGGAATGCCGCCTAGAAATTGATCGAGCGCCAGCAGAAATGCCGAGTGGCTCAGCCGGTAGATCAGCCACCCCTGCGCGACGATCTGCATCCACGTGCCGATGCTCGACGTGCACGCGCCGATCCACATCAGCCGGAAATCTCTATATTGAAATGCTTTGAAGACGCGGGCGATCAATGGTACGTCCCAAATGGCTCCCCCGAGCAGCCTAACATGGCGCCTCGCCGCTCGTGGATGCAATGGCGCAAAGAAACCCGCGAACCCCATTTAGCATAGACGTGTGACCAAAGAGAAGGTTTGTGGACTGGCCCGCGCGCTCTCCAAGCTTGGATACTGCTCGCGCTCCCATGCCGCCGCCCTGATCCGAGACAAGAAAATAACCGTCAACCGGCGAATTACCGCCGATCCCGAGTTTCCAGTGCGCTTGTCTCGTGATTCGATTGAAGTCGATGGCTCGCCGATTCAGAATACTCCGCGCGTCTATCTGGCGATGAATAAACCGCGCGGCATAGTAACCACCGCCTCCGATGAAAAAGGCCGGAAGACGGTCTACGACTTGCTCGAACCCGGTACGCCCTGGGTAGGTCCGGTAGGCCGCCTCGACAAGGCCAGCGAGGGTCTGCTGCTGTTGACTAACGATTCCGGTTGGGCTGCGCGAATCACGGATCCTGCCAGCCATTTGGACAAGGTTTATCACGTCCAGATCGATCAGGTAGCCGCCGATGATCTGCTCGCGAAACTCAAAACCGGAGTGTATATCGGTGGCGATCACTTGCGCGCGAAAGAGGCAAGCGTCGTACGCCTGGGAGAGAAAAACAGCTGGCTCGAAATTACGCTGGACGAAGGCAAGAATCGCCAGATCCGCCGCCTGCTCGAAGCATTGGGGGTGAAAGTGTTGCGCCTGATAAGGGTTTCGATCGGCCCGCTAAAGCTTGGCGACCTCAAGAAAGGCGCAGTGCGCCAGTTAACGCAAGCGGAGAAAGGCGCTGTCGATCAAGTGGTGGGGAAGGGAAGCCGGCACGCGTATCAGGAGGAAGGCTAAGAAGAGCCCAAAAAGACAACGGGCGCGTGCCGATAGATGTGGGGTGAGGATGGCAACGGCACGCGCCCTATTAAGTTGAACTCAGACTAGGCCTGCTGGGTTTAGATGTCAAGATAAATCTTTTGTCTGCAACAACTTAGCAGGTATTTATCAATCACTATTCTGAATTTCGCGCAAGTGCATCCGTCACATATCGCTGTGATCTCTTCAGGTCCCTGAACTTTGGCGCCCGGCCAAGAGCGTGTGTGCGGGGAGCCCATACTTCTCCACGTACTCCCGAGCCTGCGTCACGACCTTCCGCTCTCCGCTATACGCCATCTGCTTCGTAGCGTCCGCCAGCGGAACCCATACCGCGCGCTTCACCTCGATGCGCATCTCGGGAGCAATTTCCCCAATTTCGCCCGACAAATACCGCATAAGATAAAAACTGACAATCTTAAAAACGCGCTCGCCATCTCCCCACGAACGCACGTACGTATACTTGATATCAACCAGCTTCGTCACCGCTACGGCAACAATTCCAGTTTCCTCGAACACCTCGCGAATTGCCGCGGCCTCAGCCTTCTCGCCCGCATCCACCAATCCCTTCGGCAAGCAGAGCACCGCGCGGCTGCGTTTGCGCGATGGCTTTGCCGCGGCCGCAGCCTCTCGCGAGTCGTCCTTCTGTGGCTCGATCAGCGCGATGTGTAACGCACCATCAATCTCCCGCACCACCACTCCACCCGCCGAGATCTCCCGTATCATCTTGCCAGCACCCACCGCGTCACGCTCCGAGCCTAGAGGTTTCTTCTTGAATCCGTTCCCATGCCCGCGCTACGTGTCGCGACTCGGTATTCGTCGAACCGACGCACAATCGCAAAGTGAACTTGCCATCCAGCTTCGTATGCGTAAGGAATAGATCGCCGCTCGAATTCAGCCGGTCCATCAGTAACTGATTATCTGTATCGCCTGATCGCAACCGGAAGCAAACCAGATTCAGCGTAGCCGGCGCAGCCAGCTCGAACCTCGCATCGTCGCGCATCCACGAAACAAATTCCTGCGCCAGCCGCACATGCTCGCGCACATGATGCTGCAATCCGTCGACGCCATAATGCCGGATCACAAACCACAGCTTCAGTGACCGGAACCGCCGCCCAAGCTGAATATGCCAGTCGCGATAATCGATCACCGCCCCCGACTCCGTAGCCTGGTTCCGCAAATACTCGGGCAAAATCGAGAGCGTCTGAATCAGATGCCGCCGGTCTGCCACCCAAAAACAATTGCAGTCAAAAGTGGTGAACATCCATTTATGCGGATTGAACGTGTAACTGTCCGCTAACTCCACGCCGTCGTGAATAAATCGAAATTCTGGGCACAGGGCCGCCGTCCCGCTCATCGCCGCGTCCATGTGCAGCCAAACTTTATGCTGGTCACAGACCCGTGCAATCTCGCGCACCGGGTCGACGGCGCACGAAGAAGTCGTGCCAACGGTAGCGCAGACAAAGCAGGGAACGAGTCCGGCCTTGATGTCGGTGTCAATCTGCTCGGCCAGCGCGTCCGCCCGCATGGCAAAATTCTGATCCACCGGAATATGCCGCAAATTATTTGAGCCCATCCCGGCAATCTTCATCGCCTTCTCTACCGACGAATGCGTCTGTGTCGAGCAATACGCGACTAGCCTCCCGTCGCAGCCTTTGCTGTTGCTGGCAAATCCGGTAGCCCGTTCGCGAGCCGCCAGCAGCGCGCAGAGCGAAGCGCTCGAAGCCGTATCCTGAATCACGCCGCCGCCCGAACCCGAAGAAAGAAATTTCGAAGGCAAGCCGAGCATCGCGACCAGCCAGTCTAGAACGTGCGTCTCCAGTTCCGTGCAAGCCGGACTGGTCGACCAAAGCATGCCTTGAACGCCCAGGCCTGAAGAAAGTAGATCGCCCAGAATCCCGGGCCCCGAAGAATTCGATGGAAAGTAGGCGTAGAAATTAGGCGACTGCCAGTGCGTAATGCCCGGCAAGATGATGCGCTCAATATCACCGAAAATGTCGTCGAAATTCTCGCCATGGGTTGGTGGTGCTAGCCGGTAACTGCGCCCGGACCTCCCCCGGTTTCACGCGCGACAAAACCGGAAAGCTCTCAATCCGCGCCCGATAGTCGGCAATCCAATCAATCAGAGCGTGACCCTGCCGCCGAAACTCCTCAGGAGACATGTGAAACGATTTGGTATCAGACATAAGAAATCTTCGATTGAGAAATCTAATTTGTAATTGAGAAATTTGGAACCGTCATGCCACTTGGGAATTTTCAAATTACTAATTACTAAATTCGCAATTACAATCTGCTAGCTCAGCTTCCAAAATAAACCCGGGTCTTGTACTCAAACTCCACCACGCCACAGCCGCATGCGCCTGAAAAATCCTTTCCAGTTCCCGCATCATTGGCGCGTAATTCGGATGCCCCTCCAGCGGCGCATAAGAAGAGGACAGCAGCCGTCCGGCCGTCCCCTCAAAATCAAACCGCTGCACCAATCCAAAGGTCCGCTCCGCGCAACCCGCCGGCGCAAAGAATTCGTGAATCACCGCTGTAGTCCGCTCATGGCGCACCTCTTTATAGTCGGTGCCGTAAGCCAGCAGCAGTTGCTCATACTCTCGCAAGAAAGCGGTACTCTCCGTCAACCGTTCATTCCAGATCAGGACGCACCACCCGCCCGGCCGCAAGATCCGTTCAAATTCCGCTCGCGTCCGCTTCAAATCAAACCAGTGCGCCGCCTGCGCAGCGGTCACGAAATCAACCGAGGCCGTGCCCAGCGTAGTTTCTTCCGCCGTCCCCGCCACCATCATGCACTTCTCGTACCCCGCCAGCACCTGCGCACCCATCGCGCGCATCTCCGCATTCGGCTCCACGGCAAACACACGGTTCCCATTCTCCAGCAGCAGCCGCGTAAAAATTCCCGTCCCCGAGGCCACGTCCGCCACCACATGCTCAGACCGTAGCCCGCACTCTTTGCGCAACAAGTCGATTACCTCAACCGGATATCCGGGCCGGTACCTCACATAATTTTCCACCCGATCCGAAAAACGTGCCGTTGAAGCCTTACTCATGCTTTCAAGTGTAACCCGCTCCCCAGCACTCCCCGCCGGCGCGTTACAATCTTTACCTTCGTGCCAGGCCGGCCTTCCATCCGCGCAAGTTTTGCATCACAGTCTCCCGAAGGAGCGCCATGAGAGTTCTCACCGCCGCCATTCTTTTTTTCTTCCTGATCTGCGTCAGTCTCGGGGCCTTCGATAAATCTTCCGATGCTGCCGCAGGCTCGCCGTCGCCGAGGCCTGAAAACTGGGTCATCACCGGCTTCCGCGACGCAGCGCACGAGCAAGACCTCGAAGAAAAATTTCTCGCCGTCCCCGATCCGAAACTAGCCGAAGAGCATCTCCGCATCCTCACCCAGGCGCCGCACGTCGCGGGCTCTCCCGAAGACAAAGCCACCGCCGACTACGTCGCCGAAAAATTCCGCGCCGCCGGCCTCGAAACCTCTATCGTCCAATACAAAGTCTGGTTCAACTATCCCGTCCGAGATCCACGTCGACATGACCGCTCCCGCCGGCGTAGAAATGCACGGCCCGCGCCGCGAGCACGTCGATGGCGATCCCTTTTGTGACGACCCGCGTGTGATCACGCCCTACAACGCCATGTCCGCCTCCGGCGACGCCGAAGCCGATGTTGTCTATGCCAACTACGGCACGCCCGACGACTTCGACAAGCTCAAGCAGATGAACGTTGACGTGCGCGGCAAGATCGTCATCGTTCGCTACGGACAGAAGTTCCGCGGCGTTAAAGCCTTCGTTGCGCAAGAGCGCGGTGCCGCCGGCGTGATCATTTATTCCGATCCGAAAGATGACGGCTTCTATCGCGGCGACGCCTATCCGAAGGGTCCGTGGCGTCCCGCTAGCGGCGTGCAGCGCGGATCGATCGGGTATATGTTCCAGTTTCCCGGCGATCCGACAACGCCCGGAGTTGCCGCGACGCCGAATCTGCCCGACTCGAAGCGCATCCTGCCCGCCGATTCGGCACAGATGCCGAAGATTCCCGTCACGCCGCTCTCCTACGCCGACGCCGAGCCCATATTAGAAAATCTAGGCGGTCCCGCATCTCCGCGTGAATGGCAGGGCGCGCTTCCATTCACCTATCACGTCGGCGCCGGTCCGGCCAAGGTCAAGCTGCACCTCAAGCAGGATTATCAATACCGCACGATCTGGGATGTGATCGGCAAAATCCCCGGCACATCGGCTCCCGACGAGTGGGTCGTAGCCGGCAATCATCGCGATGCGTGGGTCTATGGCGCAGTCGATCCCAATAGCGGAACCGCCGCCATGCTGGAAGCCGTTCATGGACTCGGCGAACTGCTTAAGTCCGGATGGAAGCCGAAACGCACCATCATCTTTGCAAGTTGGGACGCCGAAGAAGAAGGTCTGATGGGCTCGACGGAATGGGGAGAAGATCACGCGCAGGATCTCGCGAACGCAGCCGCCTACTTCAATATGGACGTGGCCGTCTCCGGCAAAAAGTTTGGCGCATCAGCCGAGCCGCCGCTCAAGGAATTCATACGCGACATCACCAAAGCGGTTCCGTCGGCGCAAGGCGGCACGGTCGGCAGTACGGTATACGATGAGTGGAAAAAATCGACTCGAACTAACGCCGAGAATCATTCTCAGGAAGATCGCCGTACCCCCGCAGTCGAAACAGGCGACGTTCCTGTAGGCGACCTCGGCAGCGGCTCCGACTATTCCGTCTTCATCGAACATCTCGGAGTGCCATCAACCGACATCGGGTCGAACGGTGCTTATGGTGTCTATCACTCCGCCTTCGACAACTTTGCCTGGTTCAAAAAATTCGGCGATCCCGACTTCGTGTACGAGCAGCAGATGGCCAGAGTTTACGGCCTCGAAGCCCTGCGCATGGCCGATGCTGACGTTCTTCCCTACGACTATGAAGACTATGGCAAAGAAATTCTCGCCTATCTCGACGCGGCCAAAACCAAAGCTCACGACAAGTTTGGGGAACAAGATGCCCTGACTTCGCCTCACCGGTCAATGCCGCGCGCTCATCTGGAAGATGCCGGAGCAAAGATGCTGCAAAAGCAGCGCAAGCTACCGACCGATCCCACGCGCATCAACGCAACCCTGCGGCAGGCCGAACGCGCTCTTCTGATTCCCGAAGGCCTGCCGGATCGACCCTGGTTCCACCACGCAATCTACGCCCCCGGCCAATACACCGGCTACGCGGCGGTTGTAATTCCGGGAGTTAACGAAGCCATCGATCGCGGCGATCTGCAACGGACGCAGCAACAAATAGCCGCACTAGTCGCGGCCCTGAATCGCTGCGTGCAGGTGCTCCAGCAATACCACTAGCTCTTGACGAATCAGAGGCGAGCAGGCTTAGAAATAGACTGCTCTTATTTCTCCTGGCGCTCCCTGTGTCTGGGTGGAAATAGTTGGGGCGAATCCAAAGGCCCTTCCATGTAATCTACATTCATCTGTGTCCGTTCTGGCCCTAGTCTCGTTGAACGCAGAAGTCGCCCTCAAGCATGTCCTCCATGACCTGCCGACGGCCAGCCTCGCCACCTTCCTCGCTCTCTTTCCGATCGTCAATCCCTTCGGGGGGATCCCGCTTTTCTACAGCCTCACCGCCGACTTCTCCTACGGAGAGCGCTGCCATACGGCCCGCAAAACTGCTCTTTATGTCATCGCGATTCTGGTCGTCTTTATGCTTTTCGGGCGCTTCGTTCTGAATTTCTTCGGAATCTCGCTTCCGGTCCTCAAAATCGCCGGCGGCCTGATCGTCGCCAACACCGCCTGGGGCATGGTTACGGGATCGAGTCGCACCACCCACGAAGAGGATAAGGAAGCCCTGACCAAAGAAGACATCTCTCTCACTCCCATGGCGATGCCCATGCTCTCCGGCCCCGGCTCTATTGGAGTTGTCATGGGCCTCGCCGCGCACGCGGATAATTTTTTTGCCTATGGGGGCATGATTCTTGGCATCCTCGCCATCGGACTAACCGTCTATCTCTTCCTGCGCCTCGGCGGACCGCTCGTCAAACAACTTGGCCCGGGAGCGATCGGCGCCATCAGCCGCATTTTCGGATTCCTGATCCTTGCCATCGCCGTTCAACTTGTGTGGGACGGCGTCGCCGATTTTAAGTAGTGGGAATTAGATGGAGGCAGCTGCGTTGATGGAGGCCGCTTCTTTTTCCATGTAGCGGCCAACCAGGGCCGCGCAGGACTCAATAAACTTCCGCTCGTCGGGATCGAAGGTGTTGGCGAAGTAACTTTCGATGCAGATTTCGGCAACGACATTTTTCTTTACGAAGATAGGCACGACGATATTGGACTTGACCATATCGGAGCCGAGATAGCGAGGGTCAGTCGGCACGTTGTTGACGCAGACTGTTTGCCGGGTAGAGGCGGCCGCGCCGCACAATCCCTGGTCGAGTGTAATGCGAAGCGTGGGCATGAAGCTCCCGACGTAGGGGCCGAGCACGAGGGCGTCGAAGGCGGGCGCCTCCATGAAGTAGAAGCCGACCCAGTTATAGCGCGTCAACTTTTCATGGATCCGCTGTGAGATGCGCTGCAGGAGAGGATTTAGAGCTCCGGCGGAGGCGGCGAGAATTTCAAATTCCTTAAGAAGTTCTTCGTGAGGCATGCTGGCTGGATCCCCCTCGGGCGAGTGGCCAGACTACTCATCATTCTATGACGGATTGCCGCCGTCGCCGATTGGCGCACTGGATGCGGGGGTCAGAGCGCACTGTGCGCTGCTCTATTTGATCGTGACTAATTTCTCGATCAGCTCCGAATAATCTTTCTTGTCCAGCCCGTGAACTTCCTTGTTGTACTCGTCCACTTTCGCCGAGTAGTTCATGGAGCAGAATTTCGGCCCGCACATCGAGCAGAAAGCCGCGGTCTTTGTAGCCTTCTTCGGGAAGCGTTTCGTCGTGCATCGCGCGCGCGGTTTCGGGATCGAGCGAGAGTTCGAACTGCTTTTCCCAGTCGAACTTGTAGCGCGCATAGCTGAGCGCATCGTCGCGGTCGCGCGCTCCCGGACGATGCCGCGCCACGTCAGCCGCATGCGCCGCGATCTTGTAGGCGATGATTCCGTCCTTCACGTCTTCATCGTTGGGCAGCCCGAGGTGCTCTTTCGGCGTGACGTAGCAGAGCATCGATGCGCCGTACCAGCCGATCATCGCCGCTCCAATCGCGGACGTGATGTGATCGTAACCAGGAGCGATGTCTGTAACGAGCGGCCCCAGCGTATAGAACGGAGCTTCATAGCAGAGTTCGTTCTCCTTCTCGACCTGCTCCTTGATCTTGTCGAGCGGGATGTGACCTGGGCCTTCGATCATCGTTTGTACATCGTGTTGCCAGGCGATCTTGGTCAGCTCGCCCAGCGTCTTGAGTTCGGCGAACTGCGCTTCGTCGCTGGCGTCGGCCAGGCAACCCGGACGCAAACCGTCGCCCAGCGAGTAGCTGACGTCATACTTCTTCATGATCTTGCAGATGTCGTCGAAGGCCTCGTAAAGGAAGTTCTGCTTGTGGTGATAAGCCATCCATTGCGCCAGAATCGCGCCGCCGCGGCTGACGATGCCGGTGATGCGCTTGGACACCATCGGCAGATACTGAATCAGCACGCCCGCGTGAATGGTCATGTAATCCACGCCTTGCTGTGCCTGCTCTTCGATGACTTCAAGCATCACGCTGGCAGTAAGGTCCTCGACGCGCTTGACCCGCGAGATGGCCTCATAGATCGGTACCGTTCCGATCGGCACAGGCGAATGGCGAAGAATAGCCTCGCGAATCTCGTGAATGCCGCCGCCAGTCGAGAGATCCATCACGGTGTCCGCGCCGTAATGGACAGAAGTATGCAGCTTCTTGAGTTCCTCATCGACATTGGAGGTGACGGCCGAGTTGCCGATGTTGGAGTTGATCTTGCACATCGAAGCCACGCCGATGGCCATCGGCTCGAGTTCAGGATGGTTGATGTTGGCGGGGATAATCATGCGTCCGCGCCCGACTTCGTCGCGGACGAGTTCGGGCGTAATTTTTTCGCGCTGCGCTACGTACAGCATTTCTTCGGTGACCACGCCCTGGCGGGCATAGTGCATCTGAGAAAAGTTGCCGTCTTTGTTTTCGGCTTTGCGCTTGGCGAGCCACTCCGCCCGGGGCTTGAGGATGTCGGAAGCGTTGCCGTTATTACCGTTGGCCGAATTGCCGTTCGTCGCGGACATGTTTGCGTACACCATCCTTTGCGGAATCTAGAGTCAGATTATACGCCGCGCGCTGCGGGGCCTGGTTTTAGAGGTGAGCCGGCCCGGCCGATTCTGGCGGGACTGTCGCATTCACAAAATTGCACTCCTGTCTGGCGCAGTGGATAGTAAAATCCCCATCAGAAAAAGTGAATCCGGTTCGCAGGGAAGGGAGTCCAAGGGTAATAGTTGTTATAACGACAAGTTGGAGCCATGGGCTCCGCCAGGAGAAAAACGGATATGAAACGACTGCTGAGTACGAGCAACGACGTGGCTCTCACGTTCTTGCGGCTTGTTCTGGGAGTGGTGTTCTTCGCGCACGGCGCACAGAAAATGCTGGGCTGGTTTGGCGGATATGGATTTCACGGCACGATTGGCTTCTTCGGCCATGTGGGGATGCCGGCTCCGGTGGCGTTTCTGGTGATTTGCACCGAATTCTTCGGTGGCCTTGGGTTGATCGTAGGATTGCTGACCCGGATCGCGGCGCTCGGGATCGGCGTCGAGATGATCGGAGCGATTTTCATGGTTCATCTGACGAACGGGTTCTTTATGAACTGGTACGGGAACCAGAAAGGCGAAGGGTACGAATATCATCTGCTCGCGATCGCCATTGCAGCTGCACTACTGCTGCGTGGCGCGGGCAAGTTTTCCGCAGATCGCGCGCTGAGCGTGTAACGAGCGCCCCTTGCGCCGCGACTCACCTGCGGATACCAAGTTGCAGCAGCGCGGCGTTTTCAACTGTGGTGATGTCCGAGCGCGACAGAAGACCCAGCCTGTTCTTCAGCCTAAGCTTCGAGGCGGTCGTAATTTGGTCGGTCATTGCTTTTCGTTGGTCGCCATTCAGCGTCACCAGAGCTTCTCCTGGATAAACTCTGGCGATCTGGCTTGTAATAGGAATGACAATTACGCGGTTGAGAGCAGCGTTGGCGGCGTCGTTGCTAATGACGAGGGCAGGGCGCGTCTTCTGAATCTCCCCTCCAACGGAGGGGTCGAAAGAGACCCACCAGACTTCACCGCGGCGCGGATCCATCGCCTATCAGTCCTTCGCTCCACTCTTCCGCCTCGCGCTCGCGAGCCGTATCACTGGCCATTGCCGAATATCCCTCCAGCAAGCCGCCAGGCCCACTCATTGCGAGTTCGTCTATCCGGCTCAAGATCGCATCATGGAGCTGTTCAGGAAGGATGAACCAGGTCGCGTTGCCTCGCGATTGCGGATTTCCCAACCCGGGGCCGTCCCCACCATTCCATCGAATGCCGAGCGTCTCTTTGCTTTCCCAGTCAATCTTGGCGATCGACCAGCCTCCCGATCCTGAATTGTAAAGAATATCGACCGAGCGGATCGATGCCCTCGGAGCCCACACGGTAGCAGGTTCTATGTAAGCCATGATGTAGCCTATTACATAGATGCTTACATATGATTGTATGTTATGTCAATGCGCAATCCCGCATAGATCCTATGTAGTTAAATCCTAATTCCTCAGTGTCTTACCGGTCTTGAGCGTGTACTGAATTCGCTCTTGCGTCTTTTTCTCTCCGCACAGCGATTTGAAAGCCTCGCGTTCGAGGTCGAGGACATACTGTTCGCTGATCGGTGTGCCCGGGGTGACGTTTCCGCCACAGAGGACCTCTGCAATTTTTGTTGCCAGCCTCTGTTCGTGATCGCTGATGAAGCCGCCCTGGCGCATCATGTAGGCGCCCATTTTGAGCGCGGCGAGGATGTTTTCGCCGGGCGCCGGAATGTCGGTGCGCATGATCGGCGGCTCGTAGCCGGCACTGAAAAGCTCCAGGGCGCGAGCCTTGGCGTCGGAGAGGACGCGCTCGCGATTCATGGTGATGCGATCGGAGTTGGACAGAAATCCGAAGCCGCGGGCCTCTTGGGCGGAGGTCGCGACCTTCGCGGTGGCGATGGTTTCGAACGCCTTCTTCATCGCTTCCATTAGTTCGACGGATTCGCCGCGGCCGTCGGGACGAATCGAGGTTGCGCTATCGACAGCGCGCAACAACATTTCCTTGCAGCCGCCACCACCGGGCAGCAGGCCGACCCCCACTTCGACGAGACCCATGTAAAGTTCAGCATGCGGTTGACGAGCGGCGCCGTGAAGAGAGATTTCGCAACCACCGCCCAGCGCCAGTCCGAATGGCGCGAGCACGACTGGTTTTGGCGAGAACTTGACTGCCTGGGTCATGCCCTGGAACTGACGGATTGCCAGGTCGACTTCATCCCATTCTTCTTCCTGGACGGACATGAGAAGGAGCATCAGGTTTGCGCCGACCGAGAAATTCTGCGCGTCGTTGGTGATGACGAAGGCGTCGAAGGCATCGCCCGCGCCGCCCGGTTTTAGCGTTTGCAGAATCAGCGAGATAATATCCGCGCCGAGCGCGTTCATCTTGGAATGGAATTGAATGCAGCCCACGCCGTCGCCGATGTCGATGAGGGAGGCGCCGGAATTTTTCTTAACCACGCCGTTGGATTTCTTGGCTACTTCGACCGACCAAACACCCTCAGGAACAGTTACCGGTTGCCAGTTGCCGGTTGCCAGATCAAAGTATTTGCGTCCTGACTGCGCTTTCGGATCGTCTTCGTACCAGCTCTTCTTTCCGGAGGCGAGCAGCTTTTCAACATTCGCTGCGACTGGATGCCCCTCTTTCTTCATGCGCGCGACCGTCGCTTCCACGCCGGCTGCATCCCATAGTTCAAAGGGGCCGAGTTCCCAGTTGAACCCCATCTTCATGGCGCGATCGATTTCGACGATGGAGTCGGAGATTTCGGGAACGCGATTCGCCGAGTACGTCCACAGATCGGCGAGCGCCGACCACAGGAATGTCGTGGCCTTGTCGGGCTTTTGCGATCCGCCATCGAGCCCGAGCAGCATGCGAATGCGCGCGCCGGTTTCCTCGATGTTTTTCGCCATGTCGAGCGCGGCGAATTTTGGCTTTTGCCGGGGATGGTACTCCAGCGTCTTCCAGTCGAGAGCCAGTCGCTCGTCCTCTTTTCCGTCTGTCGATTTCACCTTCTTATAGAAGCCGCCCTTGGTCTTGTCGCCGAGCCATTTGCGTTCCAGCATCTGGCGATAGAACTGGGGAATCTGCAATTCGCTGCGTTCGTCGTGGACATTTTGGGTCATGTTTGAAACGACGTGCCCGAGGATGTCGAGGCCGACGAGGTCGATGGTGCGGAAAGTCGCTGAGCGGGGCCAGCCGACGGCTTGTCCGGTGAGCGCGTCGATTTCCTCAATTGTCAGGTCCATCTCCTGCATCAGGCGTATGACGTTGAGGACGGAAAAAGTCCCAATGCGATTGCCAATAAAGTTCGGTGTGTCCTTCGCGAAAACGACACCCTTGCCGAGTTGCACATCACAAAAGTGTGCGACCGCGTCGATCAGCGCGGGATCGGCGTCCGGAGTGGGAATCAACTCGAGCAGGCGCATGTAGCGCGGCGGATTGAAGAAGTGGGTGCCGAACCAGGAGCGGCGGAAATCCTCCGAGAAGCCCTGGCGATCTTCTTCCGACAGGAAGGCCGCTGGTGTTGGTAGTGATGATGGTGCCGGGCTTGCGGATGGCCTCAACCTTCTTGAGCAGGCTCCGTTTGATGTCAAGATTTTCGACGACCGCCTCGATGATCCAGTCGACATCGGCGAGGCGCTTGAGGTCATCGTCAAAGTTGCCGATGGTGACGATACGGGCGAGGGATGGCTCGAAAAGGCTGCGGGCTTGGACTTCCTGGTGGCGTCGAGCCCGGCGGCAGCAATCTTGTTACGAGCGGGGCCGTCAGCGCCCAGGGGGAACGAATCAAGCAGCAGGGAGGGCACACCGGCGTTGGCGAAATGCGCCGCAATGCGAGCGCCCATGGTGCCCGCGCCTAGGACCGCAACTTTATTAATGCGTTTCATGAGAGCTCACTCCTAAACGTACTGATCGACTGCTGCGCACTTGTCCGAACGGGGTTTCACCGAGTGTTTATCCACGGGCGGGCAGCTTTTGTCAGTGACGAGCTGGTTTGGCGAACGCTTATTCTCTCCGGTTCGGGCGGATGGTTCAAGTAGCAGGGCTTTGGCGTTTCCGCTTTACGCACGTAGGCTAGAATGCTACCATCCGCTGCAATTGCGAGGGTTTGCATCAAGTTTCGCCCTACGGGCTTCAGATCACCGAGAACTGCCTTTTCTGCAAGCTGCGGAATTCCGGCTTTTTCTGCAATCTCCCCAAGGGCTCGCTCGAATCGCTGGAGAAGATCAAATATGCCAGCGCATATCCACAGGGAGCAGTTTTGTTTCTGGAAGGGCAGGCGCCGCGCGGGATCTACATTTTGTGCGCCGGGCGCGTGAAACTGACGACCAC
>CAWEAB010000023.1:0-130786 GCA_963806745.1 uncultured Acidobacteriaceae bacterium | reverse complement strand
ATTGAGGCATTGAGTCATTGCGTGTATGGCTCGGAAATGACTCAATGACTCAATGATCAAATGACTAAATGGGGTAGACAATGCGTCACAAAGTCGCAGGATACAAACTAGGCCGCACCACCAGCCATCGCCGCTCGCTCTTCCGCAACATGGTGACCTCCATCATCATGGAAGAGCGCATCGAAACCACCGCCATCAAAGCGAAGGCCGTGCGCCCGCTCGTCGAAAAGATGATCACGCTCGGCAAAAAAGGCGACCTCGCCGCGCGCCGTCAGGCCGCTTCCTACCTGATGACCGACGAAGCCGTCCACAAGCTTTTTGACACGGTGGCTCCGCGTTTTGGCGACCGCAACGGCGGCTACCTGCGCATCGTACGTACCGCGTGGCGCAAGGGCGATGGCGCCGAAAAGGCCTTCATCGAACTCCTCGGCAGCGAGCAGGTGCTCGACGAGAAGCGCCAGAAGCGAGCCGAAATCCGCGCCAAGCGCGCCGAAGAAACGCGCAAGGCGATGGAGCAAGCCGACCAGCAGGCGCAAGCAGAAGCCGAGTCAGCGCCGCCGGCTGGCGAGGGCGGCGACAAGAAAGAGTAATCGCTGCGGCCCACGTTTCGCAAATAAGCCCTTCAAAGACATCAAGGCGTCCACAAACGGACGCCTTTTTTTGGGGGAAGGAACGCTAACTTCGCGGTATTCTGCCTTTCCGGAAGGGCTCAGCCACTAGCTGCCACTCGTCTTCATAGATCATGTAGCCGGGCCTGTCTGTTCTGATTTTCTTCACATAGATGCCATTCCGTTCGAGGATACGAACCATCCCCCATATGCGGGCGATGTGCTCGGTTGATCCGGCCTTGAACCAACAGATGCCGAGGCGAAGTTTGTCACGTCCGAAGGAAGTTGGCTTTTCCAAATTCTTGTTGAACCACATCCGCAATTCATCTAGTTCGTCGGCGTCGGAGCCCGTGATGGTTCGCCACTCCAGCGCTTGCGCAGCTGCCCGAAAGATACCCTGCTCAACTGGCTATCCTCGTCTTTGCGGCCGATCACAAAGCGAATGTATTCGCGCCGCTCTAGGGGATCGTGACGCTCGAGGATGAATCTCTCGTCTTCTGTCTCGACGAAGGCGAGTCGTCCGGGAATGCAGGAGAGGACTGTACACATGCCGCGTCCGACGATCTGTTTAAGGGCTTCGACGAGTGGGAATTCTTTCTGATCGAGGGTGGGATCTTCTGAGATAGCAAATATGATGTTGGGAGAATGTCGTTTTTGCAACTCGACTGCGGTGTTCTCGACGAAAAGTTTGTCACTCGGAAATGGCAGGCGGTATTTGGGATCGAAGTCTTTAATGTGGGCGAGCTGGCTGATGAACTTATGACGCAGGCGTGGGTTGGAGAGGATCTCCCGGTACCGGTCGCGTTTGCTCCGCTTCACGAACGCCGCGATAAGTGCTTGCTCGTTATGCACGGAAGGAGTGTAGCGTAGAATCCTAGATGCTCGGCAACCTCAAACTACCCTCCGCCCCGCATGTTGCGTCGCTCCCCCGCCCTCCCTACAATAGAAGTTTCATCCCAAAGCCATGATTCATTTCCCGGTTCCCGAAGCCCTTACTTTCGACGACGTTCTCCTCGTTCCCGCGCGCTCTGAGGTCGTGCCCGCCGGCGCCCAAACTCAGACGCAGATATCCCGCAATATTCATCTGAACATTCCCATCATCAGCGCCGCCATGGATACGGTTACCGAATCCCACATGGCCATCGCGCTCGCCCAGCAGGGCGGACTCGGCATCATCCATCGCAATCTCACCATCGACCAGCAGGCCAATGAGGTCGACAAGGTAAAGCGTTCCGAGAGCGGCATGATCGTCGACCCGGTCACCATGTCGCCGGACGCCAAAGTTTCCGACGCGCTCGATGTGATGAAGAAGTACAAAATTTCCGGCGTCCCCATCACGCAAAAAGACGGCAAACTGGTCGGCATCCTCACCAACCGCGACCTGCGTTTCGAAACGCGCTTCGATGTCCCCATCAGCAAGGTGATGACAAAGGAACATCTCATCACCGTCCCGGTCGGCACCACGCTCGAGCAGGCTGAAGAAATCCTGCACGAACATCGCGTGGAGAAGCTCCTCGTCGTCGACGACAAGTACAACCTCAAGGGACTGATCACCGTTAAAGACATCCAGAAAAAACTGAAGTATCCCGGCGCCGCGAAAGACGATAAAGGCCGCCTCCGCGTAGGCGCAGCCATTGGCGCGACCGGCGACTTCCTCGAGCGGGCGCAGGAAATGGCGAAAAATAAAGTCGACGTCCTGGCCATCGACAGCGCGCACGGCCACTCATCGCTGGTCCTCGAAGCCGTCAGCAAAGTGAAAGCCAAGCTCCCCGAAGTCGATCTCATCGCCGGCAACGTAGCCACCTTCGACGGCGCATGCGACCTGATCAAGGCCGGAGTCGACGGCATTAAAGTCGGCATCGGTCCCGGTTCCATCTGCACCACGCGCATCGTCACCGGCGTGGGAGTTCCGCAGATTACCGCCATTGCCGAGTCCTCGCGTGCCGCGCGTGAAGCGGGCGTACCCATCATCGCCGACGGCGGCATCAAGTATTCCGGCGACATCGTAAAAGCCATCGCCGCTGGTGCATCCGCGGTGATGATCGGGTCCATGTTTGCGGGCACGGACGAGAGCCCAGGCGAGCTCATCCTCTATCAAGGCCGCACCTTCAAGTCCTATCGCGGCATGGGATCGCTCGGCGCAATGGCGCAGGGATCGAGCGAGCGCTACTTCCAGAATTCCGATGGCGACTCTTCTGCGGCCGCCCCGGTCATGGGAGAAGAATCGAACCGCCTCGGCAAGCTCGTGCCCGAAGGCATTGAAGGCCGCGTTCCATATCGGGGTTCGGTCTCGCTCATCGTCTATCAGATGGTTGGCGGCCTCAAATCCGGTATGGGCTACTGCGGATGCCAGACCGTCGCCGAACTACAGCAGAAGGCCCGCTTTGTCCGCATCAGCTCCGCCGGACTGCGCGAGAGCCACGTGCATGACGTCATGATCACGCGTGAAGCGCCTAACTACGCGGTCGAATAATGGGGACGCCCGCGCAGCCTTCAATTCGGCCGGCTCCAAATCGCAAGAGTTTTCTCCGCGCCTGGTGGCCGGCTCTCGTCTGGATCGGCCTTATCGCCTGCGAGTCCACCGACAAACTTTCCTCCGAGCACACCGGGGATCTGCTCTACAAGGTGATCCATCGCCTCTTCGGCGACGTCAACCTCTATGACATCCTCGTCTGGAATTTTCGCCTGCGCAAAACTGGTCACGTGATGGGCTACGGAATCCTCAGCCTGCTGCTCCTGCGCGGATGGCGCCGCACGTTAGCGCAGGCCCGCGCAACTTTGGGGCGCGCCACAGTGGGCCTCGTCACCTACGGTCGTACCGCAATCCTGGCATGGCTGGGCACAGTCTTCGTCGCCTCCATGGACGAGTGGCACCAGAGCTTCATCCCCTCGCGCACCGGAACCTGGCACGACGTAGTGCTCGACAGCGCCGCGGGGTTGGTGTTCCTGCTGGTTGCCTATGCATGGATCCGCCGCCCGCGCGAAGCGGACTAAGGTTCTAGCCCGGAGTGTCATCCTGAGCGAAGTAAGGTGAGCGAAGCGAGCCGAACGAGTCGAAGGACCCCTACTCTCTTCCCTCAAGCTGTTTCGCGGGAATTTACCGCACGCATCATGTGTTCTTGGATCTAAAATCTCTGCACATGCGCCCCTTCATTGTGGAACTCTTGGTGCTCGCAGCCGCCTTCGCTTCCGCGCAAAACTCCTCTACGAGCGTGGATCGCGTCGCCGTCTACAAGAGCCAGAGAAAACTCGTGTTGCTCGCGCAAGGGAAAGAGGTCAAATCCTATCGCATTGCTCTCGGCGGCGAGCCCGTCGGTCCCAAGACGCGCCAGGGAGATCACCGCACTCCCGAAGGCTCGTATGTGCTCGACGCTCGTAATCCAAACAGCCAGTATTACAAGGCCTTTCACATCTCATATCCCAATGCAAACGACAGAGCGGCGGCAAGGAAGCTCGGTGTTTCTCCCGGTGGCGACATCATGCTCCACGGCCTTCCCAAGCAATATGCGTGGGTAGGAAAGTCGCAGTCTCTGCATGATTGGACGGACGGATGCATCGCGGTTTCCGATGAAGAGATGGATGAAATCTGGAAACTGGTTCGCGTCGGTACTGCAATCGAGATCAAGCCGTGATGCGTGCCGATGGCCGCTGCCGATGTGCCAATAAACCCAACGCCGAAACCGCCGCAATTCCTGCCGACAAGTAAAATGGCATTGCCGCGCCATACATTTTCCAGAGCGCTCCGGTAATTACACTGGCCAGCAAGGTCGTAATGCTGCTTACAAAAAAATAAATTCCCAGCGCCCGCCCGCGCACGTCGCTGCCCACGCTCTCCACTACCAGCGCCTTAAGCACAGGATTCGTCAGCGCATAGAACAATCCATAAAACGCCATCGACAAGCCAGATCGCCTGCCGCGAAGGCGCCATTGCGAACACAAAATAGACGACCGCAAACACGCCGTATCCTGCCGCCGCGATCGTCGAGCGCGAAAACCGGTCGCTGAATTTTCCCGCCGGCCACGAAGCTAAGGTAAACGTCACATTGAAAACCAGTCCGAGCAAAGGCGCGTGCGATGCCGGAATCCCAACATTCCCAGCCCGCAAAACCAGAAACATATCGCTGGAATTCCCCAAAGAAAAAAGCGCGACCACCGCCAGCACATAATAAAAATCAAACGGCAGTCGCAAACCGGCGACGGATGATCGCTGCCCCAAGACGGGTGACCGGTCAGCGGTGACCGGCAACTGGGAACTGACAACCGGCAACTGAGAACTGCCTCTCTTAATCTCGCGAATCCCCGCCCACGCCACCACCACGCACAGTGCCCCAGGCACTGCGGCCCAGGCAAAAACTCCGCGCATGCCAAAATGCCCAATCAGTCCCAGTGCCAGCAGCGGGCCGGCAATCGCCCCGGCCGAATCCATCGCCTGAATCAGCCCATACGCCGACCCGAGCCGCACCTTATCGACCGAGTCCGCCACCATGACGTCGCGCGCAGTTCCGCGCACGCCCTTGGCAAAGCGGTCCGCAAAGCGAATCCCCAGAATCTGCGACCACGACGAAACCAGCGCCAGCAGCGGCTTGACGGCGTTCGCTACGAAGTATCCGCCGACCACAATTGGCTTCCGCCGCGCCACCCGGTCCGTCACGTATCCTGAAAAAAGCTTGGCAAACGAAGCCACGCTCTCGGCGACGCCCTCAATGATTCCTAGCTTCGCCGGCCCCGCGCCGATCGAGGCGATAAACGCCGGCAAAATCCAATACGCCATCTCAGTAGCTGTGTCGTTCAAAAACGACGTCAGCCCGAAGACGTAGACATTTCGTGGAGTGGATCGGTCAGTCTTTTCGGCAGCCATGATTCAGGATTGAAATTAGCACGAGGCGGAAATCGATTTCGGGAGGGTTCGTGTTTAAAGGGTGGTGCGTTAGGATCGCAGTTTCAGCTAAACGGTGAAGCCCCGAAAACTCCGCGTACTCAGCGCTCTCTGCGGTTCAAGATTTTGAACTCCCGCCCCCGGGCAAAGCCCCTACTGCGCCCGTTTCTTCCCGGCCCGCGCGATGCGATCATCGATCGGCTTTCGTCCGGCGAAGCCCTCGCTCGTTCCGTGCCAGTGGGTAATCCCGTCTTCCCCCAGTTTCCAGCACAGCAGCACGATCTCGCCCTCGACCTTGCACGGAAAGTCGAGCAGCCCGATGTCCAGGTCTTTTACCTGCACGCCGATCGCGTCGATTTCGGCCAGTGCATCCTTCACCTTCCGAATCGTCTTCTCTCGTTCCGCCTTGCGCCCCGCCAGGTACACGACATCCAGCCGCGTGCCGCCATTCAAAAACACGCGATGCGCCGTCTCCTGCAACTCCGCGTCAACTTCTTCAATCAGCTTTTTCCCGTTGATCGACTGTTTCAGCAGCGATTCCAGAATCGGCAGCAGATTCTGGGCTTCTTCGAGAGTAAACGTCCGCTCAGCCATTCTTTACATTTTACCGGAATTTGCCCCCGCAAGTTCCGCGTCCCGCGGCGTTCCTACACTTAGCGCGCCAGGTCCACGTCGATTCGCGCCCCGACGACTCCAACCATGCACTACCGGAGAGAGGGCCAAGGCCGGGCGTTCTGCTAAAATTACCGTTACTCCGAGGCGATAATTATGGCGACTGAGCGCATGCTAGCTGGGAAGAAACTGCCGCTGACTCTTGCTTTCACCGTGCTGCTCATCGCGGCTTTTGGTGCTGGCTGCAAAGGTTTCTTCCAGCCTCCAACGCTTACCTCAATCACTATCAATGGTCCGACATCCGTTCAGGTTGGCTCGACCATTACGATGAGCGCCTATGGCGTAAATAGTGATAACCAGGGCAGCACCTTGCAGAGCGGCGTGTCATGGTCGACCAGCGATACTCGACCATAGCTGCGATCACCGGGTCCTGCGCCAGTCAGACATGCGGCGGCGTTACGATACAGGGGGTCGCTGCCGGACAGGTCACAATCGGCGCGAGCGATGAGCGGAGTGTGTCAATACCGGAACCTCCAGCTGCCACCTGGAGCGTTAAGGGACCAGAGTCGGCTCAAGGGACTCAGGATTACTACGCTACCGTCACCTCAAACAGTACGACGGTCGACGTTACGACAGTCGCAACGTGGAATGTTATCGCCAACTGCGACGACGGGTGGCGTTACATGCGTATAACACCTCCACTCCGGCGATTTGCACTGTGCACGCCCAGACAACACCGACCCAAACTTACGTAATTACCGTGACGTATCCGGGGACGACCTTGACGCAAACGGCGAACATAAACGTGAACTAACCTGGGAGTTTGACCTAGCGGCTTCATGCGGTTCTTCCTCCTCCGATGCGATTATGCACGGATTAACGCAGAGCGCGAACGATTTAAGAAGAAAGAAATCCGTTAAAATTCGCGGGATCCGTGGAGGAGAAGTTTAGAAAGAAATCCACCCGAAAGTCACCTCGCGACGTCCTTCAGATAACCGAATCGTCGACTATGGCGCTATGATGTTCGGTTGCCATGTCCAACATAAACTGCATAGGGATCTGCACCGGCGGCGGTGACGCCCCCGGACTCAACGCCGTCATTCGCGCCGCCGTAAAAGCCGCCATCCTCAAATACAAATGGAGAGTCATCGGCATCACCGATGGTTTTGACGGCCTCATCTGGCCCGAGCGTTCCCGCGAACTCACGCTCAAAGACGTCAGCGGAATTCTGCCCCGTGGCGGCACCATCCTCGGCACCACCAATCGCGGCAATCCTTTCCAATACAAAATCGTCGAGAACGGCCAGGAGATCACGCGCGACATCTCCGACGAGGTCATCGCCAATGCCGCCAAGCTCGGCCTTGACGCCATCATCTCCATTGGTGGCGACGGCTCGATGAAAATCGCCCACGAACTGTTTCTCAAGGGAGTGAAGGTTGTCGGCGTCCCCAAGACCATCGACAACGATCTCTCCGCCACCGAAGTCACCTTCGGTTTCGATACCGCTCTCCATACCGCCACCGACGCGGTCGACAAGATTCACACCACCGCCGAGGCCCATCACCGCGTCATGGTCATTGAGGTCATGGGCCGCGACGCCGGATGGATTGCCATCGAAGCAGGCATCGCCGGCGGCGCGCACATCATCCTCATTCCCGAAATTCAGTTCTCCATTCAAAAGCTCTGCGAGCATCTCGAAATGCGCGAGCGCTACGGCAAACGCTTCACCATCGTCGTAGTCGCCGAAGGAGTAAAGCTCCCGCCCGAAATGCGCCACATGGCGCGCAGCATGGCTGTCGGCAACATGGTCGGAGATGCGATCGCGCTGATGGCGAAAAAAGATGTGCGCGTCAGCATCCTCGGCCATATTCAGCGCGGAGGATCGCCCTCGCCGTACGACCGGGTGCTAGCGACCCGCTTCGGCGTCGCGGCCGTCGACCTGATCGCCACCGGGCAATTCGGCAAAATGGTCTGCCTTCAGCAGGAGTCGATCAAAGCGGTAAGCATTATCGATGCCGCCGGCAAAATGAAGACGGTTGACCCGAACGGAGAGATCGTCCGCGCCGCAAGAGCCATCGGAATCGCATTTGGAGACTGAGGGAGATTGAGTAATTGAGTAATCGGGTAATCGGGTAATTGTGTAGTTTGAAAATCGAGAGGGACGCCCGCGAGCTGGGCTTTTCAATTTCTCAATTACGAAATTTTCCAATTACGCAATGGCTCGGTCCCTTCGACGTTAACGGAGTGACTCTCCGATCGCGCTATATTGAAAGATCAGCCGTGAATCCCCGCCTCGCACTCCTCGCACTCCTTCTATCGCTCGCTCTCCTCCCCTCCTGCAAGCACTCCGGCGGACGAGTGCTCGAAATCGCCTACGTGTCCGGCGTCCAGGTGAACCTGCGCGACCGCGTCGCCGTCGCCTACGACAAAGTCGGTATCGTAAAAAACGGCGATCGCGTCGAGGTACTCGACCATGACCGCCACTTCGTCAGGGTGCGTACTGCCACCGGCCAGATGGGATGGATTGAACAGCGATACCTCGTCAGCCAGCAGGTCTACGATCGTCTGCAAAAGCTGACCACCGACAGCGCGAACGCTCCCGTGCAGGCCACCGGCGTCACCCGCAATGACACCAACCTCCACGTCGAGCCCGGACGCGAAACCGAACATCTGTATCAGATTCTGGCGGGAGAAAAACTGTCGATTCTGAAACGAGGCACAGCGGACAAGAACAGCCCGCCCCCAACCGCGCCGCGCATCGCGCCTCCGCCAAGGCCTGCCGAAAAACCGGCGCCCAAAAATGTCGTCGTCGAGCCCTCTCTCGCATCACAGTCGGCGCCTAAGCCGCCCGAAATCGCATACGAAAAAACAAATCCCGCTGCTTTTGACGAGCCGGGCGAGAGTTCTTCCGGTAAAACCCTGCCAACCGGCGCGCCGGTGAAACGCGCCGGTCCACCTCCCGTTATCGAAGACTGGTGGCTGGTCCGTGACAGTCATGGCCGCGTGGGCTGGGTCCTGGCCCGCATGGTCGACCTCGATGTTCCCCTCGACGTTGCTCAATACGCCGAAGGCCAGCGCATCGTTGCCTTCTTCACGCTCAATGAAGTCCAGGACGAGGACAAGGGCGAGGTAAAGAAAGTTCCCCAATATCTGATGGTTCTCACCGAGCCCAAAGACGGCCTGCCATTCGACTTCAATCAGGTGCGCGTCTTTACCTGGAACGTCAAGCGTCACCGCTACGAAACCGCATATCGCGAACGCTTCGAAGGAATGTTGCCGGTGACGTTGTCGAAAGAAGACTTCGGAAAGGAAGGCGTGCTGCCGACTTTCACCGTGCAGGTAATTGACCAGGACGGCAGGCTCAGTGAACGAAAATACAAACTGAATACTCCAATCGTCCGCCGAGTTTTGGCCCCGGGAGAAGAGGCCGCCAAGCCGCTGCGCAAAGAGCACCGCAACCCATCAGCGAAAATACACCCCCGCCGCGCACGATGAAGAAAGCCCTTTAGTCGCAAGCGAGATGCCGTAAACGCTCAGACCGCGATTGGCCCTCAAAAGGCTCTTTGTGTATTGGAATGTGAACCGGAACAGCTAGGAGTAAAACTCCGCGATGCCCGTCCCACGACGCGACGAATCTCAGCCTCAGTCAACTCGGCGAACATGGGCAGCGCCAGCACTTCCTGGGCAGCCTGCTCAGCAATCGGCAGATCGCCCGCCTTCATTCCCAGGTAGGAAAACACGGGTTGCAGGTGCAAAGGCAGAGGATAGTAAATCTCCGAGCCGATCTTGCGATCAGCCAGATACGTCCGCAACTCATCGCGCCGTTCCGCGCGAATCACGTATTGATGGAACACATGTGTAGCTTTGGAACTGCGCGCCAGCAAGCGAACGGGCGAACCTGTGGACGACGATGTGATCAACCCCGCTTCCGCGAGTAGCCGATCGTAAGCAGCCGCATGTTCCTGTCGTTGTCGGTTCCACTCCGCCAGATGCGTCAGCTTCACGCGCAGAACGGCCGCCTGGATCGCATCCATGCGTCCATTCCAGCCAAACTCATCGTGATAGTAGCGCCGCGGACTTCCATGGTTGCGCAACTGACGCATGTGCTCCGCCATGCCCAAATCCATGGTCGTCACGATGCCCGCGTCTCCATAAGCGCTCAGGTTCTTGGTGGGATAAAAGCTGAAGGCAGCGGTCGACCCGAGCGAACCGGCGCCGCGCCCGCGCCACTTCCGCGCCGATTGCCTGTGCCGCATCCTCGACGATCGCAACGCCAAACTCCTGCCCAATCTCCGCGAACGCGTCCATGTCCGCGCACTGCCCATAAAGATGAACGGGAAGAATTGCGCGCAGATTCGCGGGACGCTTCTCGATGATCCGCCGACGCACAAGCTCCGCATCAAGATTCAGCGTTTCCGGATCGACGTCCATCAACACAGGCGTCGCGCCCGCCCGCACGATCGCGCTGGCCGAAGCAAAGAAGCTGAATGCGGTAGTAATAACCGAATCGCCAGGCTGAACGCCAGCCGCAACCAAAGCAAGCCAAAGCGCCTCAGTTCCCGAGGCGCAGCCGACCGCTGCAGCCGCGCCTGTCAGCGCCGATATCTCGCGTTCAAGTGCCTCTGCCTCAGGCCCAAGAATGTATCCCTGTGAATCGCAGACGCGCGTAATTGCGGCCAGTACATCTTTGCGAATGGTGTTGTATTGCCGCCGAAGGTCGAGCAGAGGAACGGCCACTGGCGCAGCAGGCAACGATGCAGTCGTTGTTTCGGCCGATGTTTTGGACAATGTGTTCGCTGACGCTTCTGTCGATGTCTCGGTGGTTGGCTCGGCAGGTTTCACTTCTCCCGAATTTTAGCAGGCGAAGTTCTTATAGGGCGCGCGCGCCGCTCAATACGTGGAAGCCCCGGCCGCGAACCATCGCCCGCAAGATAGACTTGCCAATCCGCCAGCGCGCGATGCAGTCGTTCCAGATCGAGTTCAGGCAGCGACTCCTCCGCGCCCGCCAGATTTCTAACCCCGCGCGCCAGCACCGACCGGGCCCCGACCAGATTCCCCCGCGACTCATGATGAAACGCAACCGCGAGTTGCACCAGATCCCTGCAAATTCCGCCGCGGGGCTGTGCCGCTGAGAAGCCGCTCGCCATATATCCTCGAGAACCTCATGCGCTGCAAAAAACTCAGCCTGATTGAAGAGGGCAATTCCGTGCTTTAGGCCCCCGATAGATTGCGTTTCTTTCTTCATTCGGGGTGGAAGGTCGACTGGGACTGTTGAGAAAATATACAACTTTCCATATAACAGGGGCTGTCTATCATTCTATAAAGTGTATACGGGTCTTGCCGTAGAACTTATTGTATTGATTCTACATGTCTTATTCGCTATTCCTTCTTTGGAATAGGGATTGCATTTCTGTTGCCAGTTATGGGTGTCTAGCTCTGCTAATTAAACATTTCCGGTGCCGTGTTCCCCGCGCGACATCATCACGTTTTAACGGGTCTGGCAATGCTCGGTTTAGGAAACATCAAGATGACAGCTTTTAGGATTTCCAAGAATCACAAAGAGGAGAGATCAATGGAATCTAGATTCCGTTGTATGTGGACAAGCATCCTGTTGGCGTTCGTGGTAGTGGCGCTATGCGTTGGAGCATTCGCGCAAGGCGGAACCAGCGAACTGACCGGCTCGGTAACTGACCCGACGGGCGCGATTGTGTCCGGTGTCGCAGTGAAGTTAACCAACACCGCGACTGGCGTCGTGCGCACGACAACAACTAACGCTTCTGGTTCTTATCGTTTCCCGGCCTTGGAAGTGGTTGGTACCTACACACTTGAAGTCAGTCCGAAGGGTTTCAAATCGGTAAAGGTCCAAAATATCGTCCCAACCGTCGGTTTGATCATCACGCGGGATGTGCAACTGGAAGTTGGCGCGGCCAGCGAGCAGGTCACGGTCGAAGCCGGTGTTCAGTTGATTCAGACGGAAGACGCATCGCTCGGTCAAGCGGTTGACCGCCGCGTTTGGCAGGACATGCCGCTGGAAGATCGCAACTCAAACGATTTTATGGGCCTACTGCCCGGTTCAGAACCTGCGGCTAACGCTGGCGTTGCCGATCGCGGCCCTGCGATCAACGGCACGCGCCCAGGTAGCGGCAACTTCGAAGTGGATGGCTTCAACAACAACGATCAGGGCACGGGCGGTGGTGGAACCGTATATGGGACGGGTGGTTCAGTAACCACAATCTCTCCCGACGCCATTCAGGAATATCGCGTCATTGACGGCACTCCTCCGGCCGAGTATGGCCAGGGTGGCGGCTTCGTTACCGATACAGTGCTGAAGAGCGGAACCAATCAGTGGCACGGTTCCTTGTTCGAATACAACCGCATCCAGGCTCTTGCGGCAGAGAACTTCTTTACGAATCTCGCCGGCGAGAAGGATCACCTCATCCGCAATCAGTTTGGCGGCTCCGTTGGTGGTCCGATCATTAAGGACAAGACGTTCTTCTACTTCACAATAGAATCTCACCGCCTGCGCACCACGAGCCCCCTCACCGCGAACACCATCACGAATGATTTTCTGAATTTCGTGAACACCGGAGCGTTTGCCACCTTCCAAGAAAGCGATCCCAACGGTATTTGTATGCAGTTCACCGGGGAGCCTTGTCCCGGGATCTTCTCGACAGCACCACCGACAGGTGTCTCGAACTCGACGCTGGGCGCCACTTACCAGAGCATGCAAACGCAGGAAGCTCTGCCGCTCTGCTCGACCGGCGCAGGAAACTGTCAGAACTTCTCCAATGTCAGCCAAGGGTTGTGGACGTCGCCGGATGTCATCGGGGTGCCGGTAACGGTGACCTATCCGGTTCCAATCTTCGCCACGATTACCGTTCCGGGTGGTGAAACGACCAACCAGATGCGTTATGCGGCGAAGATCGATCATAAGCTGAGCACGAAGGACCAACTGACCGGTTCCTACCTCTACGACAACGCTGACAGAACCTTCCCGTATGGCGGCAACAATGTCATGGGACCGACCGAATTGTTCCATGGCCGGGCGCAGAACGCCGGCATCGCCTGGTCGCACACTTTCAGTCCCAACGTGTTGAACCAGGCGCGATTCTCGTTTGTTCGTCACACTGGCAACTTCCCGTCCGATCCCAAGGTCGTGGGGATGCCCAGCGTCCTCTCCTACTTCGATTCACCGGGTATCGGCTACGGTATGGCGGACAACCTGCCGCAGTTCTTTACGGAAAACGAATTCGTCTGGAAAGACGATCTTTCCATCACCAAGGGCAAGCACAACTTCAAGACAGGTGCACAATTCTCGCGCACCCGGAACGGTAGCAGTTTCGACGTCGAGAAGAACGGCTACGTCTATCCCATGGACACCGAGGATTTGGTGACCGACGGGATGTTCACTAACAACTTTGAAGAGGGGATTTTCGGCTATCAGTATTTCGGCGGCATCGCTGAAGCTGGCGCTTCCCTCAATCCTATTACTGGCGCGCTCCCCGTTTATTACCGCGGATTCCGCGCGAATGAAGTTGCGGCTTATGTCCAGGACGACTGGCGGATCAGCCCACGTTTGACGGTGAACCTGGGCGTGCGCTGGGAGTACTTTGGACCTCCGCACAACTACCTGCCGAACATCGACGCCAATTTCTATACCGGAAATAACGTCACTCCAATTCCAAATCCCGGCACCAACCCGTTCTATCCGACCGATAGTATCTTCTACGCCGGCATCGCGACGGGCGCGGTGCAGCAGCGGAATCACGATCTGTGGAACAAGGACCTCAATAACTTCGGCCCACGGCTCGGATTCTCCTACGACGCGCTTGGAAATCAGAAGATGGTTGTGCGCGGCGGATTCGGCATCAACTATGACCGCATGTACAACAACACGTTCGAAAATATTCGCTTTAACCCGCCGCTGTTTGCGCTCGGCCTGAAGGCTTCTACTCTCTTCGGCTTCCCGGGCATTACCGTGCCGGAGACACAAGCACTCCTCCAGAACCCGTTCACCGGAACCGACGTTTTCTTCGGTCATGGCCTCACACCCTCGATCCGTGCCATGGATCAGAACCTGGTGACTGCATACTACGAGCAGGCGCACCTTGGCGTGCAGTACGAAATTGCCAAGGACTTCGTCCTGGAATCGAACTATGTGGGCACTTTCGGCCACAAACTGGAAGGTGTTCTGGGAGCGGGAACGTATGACGGCCGGACGGTGTCCGGAGTTAGCCACAGTCTGGTGAACCCGAACTACGGCAGAATCAGCTTCCGCGATAACTGCTGCAATTCGAACTATCACGGATGGCAGACCTCCCTGCGCAAGCGCTTTTCGGCTGGCCTGCAGTTCAACGCCAACTACACCTACTCCAAAGCGATGGATGATATCAGCGATACCCTGAGTGCAAAAATCAGCGGCACCGCTCACGCCTACCCGATGGATCCCACCAATCCCCAGATCGACTACGGTCCGGCGGACTTTGACGTCCGGCACCGCGTCGTGACCAGCTTTGTCTATGATCTCCCCTTCGCGAAGTCGAATCGGTGGATCGGTGGCTGGGGTCTTGCGGGAATCGTCTCGTGGCAAACCGGAGCGCCATTCTCGGTCTTCGATGGCGCGGTGGACAGCAACAAGGACGGTGAGTTCACCGACAGACAGGCTTACATTGGACCTGGCAAGGTTACAAGCAGCATCAACCACAGTCATGAACCGTGGCAGGGCTACCTGAATGATCCAGGTGGAGCTTACTGGGGAGCACTCAACGGAGGCACCACCGCCACGACAACTGGTGTGGCGTGCCCGGCGAGCGTGAACGACGGCCTGTGGTGCGAAGGAAAGGCGGTTGGACAGATGCAACGAAATACGCTGAATGGTCCGGGATTCTTCAACACGGATTTCAGCGTGAAGAAGGGTTTTAAGATCACTGAGTCGACAAACCTCAGGTTCGAGGCCAATTTCTTCAACGTCTTCAACCACACGAACTTCTCGAACCCGGACAATAACCTCGCAGACACCAATACGTTCGGGACCTCGCTATCGACGATCAACGCGTCGCGCGTCACGCAACTCGCGCTGCGCTTCGACTTCTAAACGAACTTGCTGTAACCCTTCAAGGCCAGCCGAAAGGCTGGCCTTTTTTGTTCCTCACGCACGATTGTCGTTCCTGCCCGCTTTCGGCAAGCGCGTCCGTGCTAATCTTTTTTCATCCCTTTATGCGGTTTATCTTGGTAATCCTGCTCTGCTCCCTGAGTCCTGCGGGGACACAAACGTCAAAGCCTCCCCACCGCCCAGTCGCCGTCAATCACCCAAATTTCATTCTGATCACCCTCGATACAACCCGCGCCGACCGCATGGGCTTTCTGGGATCGGATCGCGGCCTGACTCCAAATCTCGATGCCCTGGCGAAGCACAGCGTGGTTTTTACGCGGGCTTATGCACAGGTTCCGCTGACTACTCCTTCGCACGCCGCCTTGCTCACTGGAACCTACCCACAGTTCAACCACGTCGAAGACCTGGGCTCCCCTCTGCGTCCCGACATTCCTTATCTGCCCGATCTTCTTCACCAAAGCGGCTACCACACAGCGGCTTTTATCGGATCCATGGTCCTCGATCCGGTTCGTAATGCGGCGCCGGGTTTCGATCGCGGATTTGATTTCTACGATTCTGACTTTCACAATCCCAAGCCCGGCGAAGACCGTTATCAGAGCATGGAGCGCCGCGCCGAGGATGTTGCCAACCGCGCGATGGGCTGGCTAAGTCACCGTCCGGACGGTCCATTCTTTGTCTGGCTGCACTTTTACGACGCCCACGAGCCCTACGATCCGCCCGAGCCATTCAAGACGCACTTTGCGTCCGAGCCATACGATGGCGAAATCGCCTACACCGATTCGGTGGTGGGCAGCCTGCTCGAGGTGCTGGCTCGCCACGGGCTCTATCAGAACACCGTGATCGCGGTCGCGGCCGACCATGGCGAGGCGTTTGGCGAACACGGGGAGAGAACGCATGGCATGTTCCTGTACGACGAAACCATCCATGTGCCGCTGCTGATTAAGCTTCCTGGCGAGAAGTTCCAGGGCAGGCGGGTGGAGGAGCGAGTTGCGCTCGCTGACGTCGCGCCATCGTTGTTACAACTTGCTAGAGTGTCCGTTCCCGCCACCATGCAGGCGCAATCCCTCTTACCGTTGATGGATGCCGCAAAGCAGGTTGCTGGAAAAAAGGCTGAGCGGGCGATTTACTCCGAGACAAATTACCCGCACCGTTCGTTCGGCTGGAGTGATCTGCACTCCTGGCGAGTACAGAAGTACCTCTACGTCCAGGCCCCTAAAAGCGAGCTTTACGATCAATCCTCCGACCCCGGAGCCCTGAAAAATCTGGCAACCTCCGCCAAGGCCGTCGCAGATACCATGGACAGTCAGTTGTCGGACTTCAGGAAAAAGACGAGCAGCGCCACAACTAAACGAAAGCAACTCGATTCGTCCCAGGAAGAAAACCTGCGCTCCCTCGGCTATTTAGGTTCAACGGTTGATAACTCGACCAGTAAAGAAAACGCCCAGATCGACCCGAAAGACAAGATCGACTATGCGAACAAGCTGCACGAAACTCTTTTCGATCTTGAAGAGGGTCGGGAGAATGAAGCGGTGGGGAAGTTGCAATCGTTAGTGAAGCAGTATGAGTCTGAGGCCGCTCCCGCTTATTTGGAGTTCGGCCGAGTTCTCATCCATAACGAGAAATATCAGGAAGCGGTGACGTACCTACGGAGCGCGATCGAGAGAGCGCCCGATTCTTCTCTGGCGCACAGCGAACTGGGAATCGCACTGATCAAGCAAGGGCAATGGGATGCGGCGTTGCCGGAAATACAGGCGGCGGTCGATCGCCAGCCGACCTCAGCCAAGTACCGTTTCTACCTGGCAGGCGTACACGTACGCCTCAAGCAGCTTCCCGAGGCGGCCAGAGAATACGAAAAAGCTCTGGAGATAGAGCCTGACTACTTTCAGGCCAACCTGACGTATGGCCGGTTGCTCTTGAGCGAGGGACATGCCGATACCGCGCTGGCGAAATTGATTCGAGCCGCGCAAATTATGCCCGATTCCTTCGAAGCGCATGCCTTCCTGGCGGAAGCCTATGACAAACTGGGGCAAGCGCAGAACGCCGGCGAAGAGCGCGCGAAGGCCAGTCAATTAAAAGCTCAGACTTCTGAATAAACTCGTAAGACGTGCCTCATTTCTCTCCCGCCTTCGCCTTCTCGCGTTTCGCATCCTCTGGTCGCCCCAGCTTCTCGTAGGCCTGCGCCAGCGCCGAGTGTGCAGGTGCGAAGCCCGGCAGTCGAGTCGTGGCAATCTCCAGGTGTACGACGGCGGTCTTGAAGTCGCCCGTCTTCAGCAGCGTCGCTCCGGTTTCATAATGCGCCCAGCCTGAATCGGGCTGAAGTCCAACTGCTTTGTGAAGATACTTGGCCGCTTCCGTGTATTGCCCCTTTTCCGCCAACGCAACGCCGAGCGCGTAATTCGCAAGATAGAGATTGCCGTCAATTGCAACGATCGGCGTGAGCGCGACCAGGGCGCGATCCGCCTTCGACGGCGCGAGCAACGAAGGCACGGCGTCTACAACCTTGTTGGCCATTTCGATCTTGTCCTTCGGGTCCGTTCCAGTGGCCGCAGTAGCCGCGCCCGACGAGCTTTGCAGCCCCACATAGCCGAGCGAGGCCAGTTTCTGCATCTCCGAAGAACTCAGCTCCGAGGCCGATTTGCCGCCCTGCCCGCTGAATCGGCGATCGAAGCTGTCGAGCTGCGAGGCCATCGTGTCCATCGTGGCCTTCGAGCTTTGGGCCAGATTGTGCGCCGCCGCGGGATCGGCGGTCATGTCGTAAAGCTCAGGTTTGGGGGCGCGGATGTAGAGATACTTTCCCGCTCGCCAGGATTCCAGAATGCTCCAGCCAAAACCACGCTGCGAGAGGTCACTGCGCGAATAGACCGGCTGATCCGAGCCGCCTCCGGACTTTGCCACCGCGCAACAAAGACTGACCTTGCATCTGCGAGGGCACCGGGATGCCGGCGATTTCGAGTACGGTAGGCGCAACATCCACCAGTCTCACCTTCGCGGTAACCTGCTTTGCCGCGGTCTGTGCCTCCGGCAGCTTGACCAGCAGCGGCACGTGGATCGTCTCGTCATACAGAAAGATGCCATGCCCCTCTTCGCCGTGCGCGCCCAGGCTCTGACCGTGGTCGGCAACGACGACGATTGCGGTATTCGCGTCGAGCTTTTGCGCCTTCAGAGCCGCCAGCAGTTTTCCGACTGCTGCGTCGGCTGCCGTCAGGGCAGCACTGTAACCCGCATGCGCGGCGCTTGCGTTGTTGATGTGTACCCAGATAAAGAACGGTCCCTGCCCGTTCTTGGCTAACCATGCCGCGGCGTGCGCAGCCACCTCAGCGCCGCTGCGGTCCGTCACGGGAGGCTTGGAATCCCCCGGAACCGCCGGCCGAAAGCCCGCGTCATAGCTCTGGAAGCCGCGATCGAGTCCCTGCGCGAGGCCGTTCCATGGGTCGAGTTCGATCGATCCGACAAAGGCCGCCGTCTTGTAGCCCTGGTTCTTGAGCACGTCAGGAAGGGACGGCAGGGAGGCGCTCAGGGTGCCTCCGATCTCACTCAGGCCGGTATTCTGCGGATACGAGCCGGTCAGAATGGTCGCGTGCGAAACGACCGTGCCGGGCGCCTGCGCGTAAGCATGGTCAAAAACGATACTCTCCGCCGCCAGGTGGCTTAGGTTAGGGGTCGTCGCGCCCTTGCCGCCGAGAAAACTCAAGCGGTCGGCACGGACGGAATCTAGGGTGATGAGGACCAGATTAGGTTTGGAGGCAGCAGTTGCCGTAACGACCAGGGCGAACAGGCTGCAAAGAGCCAGATTGGCGCGCACGAACGGTTTCCGAATCATGATTGCAAGTGTAAAGGCAGGCGGCCCATTCCCCAAGCCCTCAGCGGGGGAAAGCCCGCTCCAGCGCCGCCCGCAGTTCGTCCGCCTTGAAGCCGAACGGCCCGGGGCGGCTCTTATATGCTACCCGTCCACTAGCGTCGATCAGATAGAGCCGGTCGGGCCACGCGGTATACGCCTGCTCCGTGGCATTGCCAAACTGATCGAGGACTGCCGGAGGCTTAATGCCGAGTTTGGAAACACAGGCCCCCGCAACCAGCGCTCTTTCTTCTTCGCTGCGTGGGCTGGCGAAGACCACGTTGTCCCGAATGTTGCTCTGCATCTGCCACAAATCGCTGGGGTGAGCCTCCGTAATGTACACAACCAGAAACTCAACCCGATTGCGATACTCATCGTAGAGTTGGTTCAGGGCGGGAACCTCCCGCCGAAAAGGTGGTCAGGTATAGCTCCCAAAAATCAGCACTACGGGCCGGTGCTGCGCCGCGAGTGCTGATAGCCGCAATGCGCCACTTTTGTCGACCTTTGTCAGTGAGAAATCAGGCGCAGCGTCGCCCGGCCTCAGTTCCCCGGCTCGGGCATGCGTCCACAGCGTCTCAAAAGGGAAGGCCAGAAATGCTACCGGGCCCGGAATATACGTCATGACCCGGCCGAACGACTCCGGAGGCTGCCGCATTGCCGCGTAAATACCCGCACAGCAGCCCAGCCATGCCATCGCGAAGACAACCAAAGTCCAAAGCAGACGCTTTTTCATGCGGCTTAAGTCCAAGAACGAATGAGTGACTACCGGGCAGTTACCCTAGGCCAAATTGGTGCTGCCTCGCGTAGCGCTTTACTGATAAGATAGCTTATCCTCTGGCGCCATTTGCCAGCAGTTGGCTCACTGCGGCCTTCACGAATTGACCCAAGATTTGACTGTGTTAACTAAAAAGTACATTTGGATGGTGTGTCTGCTGGTCGTGTGCGGGGCGAGTGTGCTCTCTTTCGTCTCCTGCGAGCGTGCTCATGGAGCGGCCAACGCGCGAAAAATGATCGTGATCGGCGTCGACGGCCTCGATCCGGACCTGTTGACGAAATTCATGGCCGACGGCAAGATGCCGAACTTTGTCCGGCTGGCGCAGCAAGGCTCGTTCAAGCGATTGACCACCAGCATTCCGCCGCAAAGCCCGGTCGCCTGGTCGAATCTGATCACCGGCATGAACGCGGGCGGGCATGGCATCTTTGACTTCATCCATCGCGACCCCAAGACCTTTCAGCCCTATTTTTCGACCTCGAAGGTTGAAGGCCCCGCGCACAGCTTCAATCTTGGAAAGTGGGTCATTCCCCTGGGCAGCGGTTCCGCCGAGCAATTGCGCCACGGCGCGGCCTTCTGGGAGATTCTTGACCAGAACCACATTCACAATTTCGTCTACCGGATTCCGGCAAATTTTCCGCCGATTGACGCGAAGGGCCGCACGCTCTCCGGCATGGGAACGCCCGACCTGCGCGGCACCTACGGCACTTTCACTTTTTATACCGACGACGCCACCGCTGCCGTCGGCGCCGTCGAAGGCGGAGAGATTGTCCAAGTTGAGGTCAAGAATAATCGCGTCACGAGCAATCTCCTCGGCCCGAACAACACGTTCCTGAAAGACGCACCGCCAGCGACGGAACCCTTCACTGTCGATGTCGACCCGCTGGAACCGGTTGCGCGCATCGAGCTCCAGGGACAGAAATTCGTGCTCAAAGAGGGCGAGTGGACCGGTTGGCTGCCTGTCGAGTTTCAGCTCATGCCCGTCATCGGTAACGTAAAGGGCATTTGCCGCTTTTACCTCAAGCAGACGCACCCCCGCTTCCAGCTTTACGTTTCGCCTATCAATATCGATCCGGAAAATCCAGCGCTGCCGATCTCCACCCCGACAAGTTACTCGCGCGACCTCGCGCACCAGATCGGTGAGTACCATACGCAAGGCATCGCGGAAGATACGAAGGCCCGCATGGTTTCGGTACTCGACGACAAGGAATATCTGGAGCAGGCGCACACCGTTCTCTCCGAACACCGCCGCGCCTTCGACGCCGAGTTCCCTAAGTTCCACGAGGGATTTTTCTTCTTCTATTTCTCCAGTCTCGATCTCAACGGGCACATGATGTGGCGGCTCACCGACCCGCAAAGTCCGCTCTATGACGCGGCCAGCGGCCGCGCAATACGGCGGCGCGCTCGAAGAGTTTTACGAGCAGATCGATCAGGTCATCGGCGAGATATTGCCGAAGCTCGATGAGAACACGACGCTGCTCGTGCTCTCGGACCATGGCTTCGCGCCCTATCATCGTTCGTTCAACCTGAATACCTGGCTCCTGAATAACGGCTACATCGTTCGCAAGCCCGACGCGACCGGCGACGAACCTTTCGCGGGCGTCGATTGGAGCCGCACCCGCGCCTACGGCATGGGCCTGAACGGCCTTTACGTCAACATGAAGGGCCGCGAAAAAGACGGCAGTGTCGATCCCGCGCAGGGCGACGCTCTGATGCGCGAGATTCGCGATAAGCTGCTTGCGTCCGCGATCCGAAAGACAATTCACAGGTCATCACGCGCATTGATTTGGCGAGCGAGGTCTATCAAGGACCCTACGCGAAAAGCGGGCCCGACGCGCTGGTTGGATACAATCGCGGATATCGTGCTGGCTGGACGACGATTCTGGGCGCGTTCCCGCCCGACGTGCTCGAAGACAACACGAATCCGTGGAGCGGCGATCACTGCATGGATTACACAAAAGTTCCGGGAGTGCTGCTGAGCAATCGCAAGATCGCATTGGACGCGCCGGCGCTGACCGATATTGCGCCGACGATTTTGGCGGAGTACGGTATCGCGAAGACGAAAGAGATGCAAGGCCAATCGGTGTTTCACGCGCGATAAGCAATTTGTAGCGCCAGCAATAAAGGAAAACAGGGGAAATCATGTTCGGTTCACACAAGGTAAAAATCGAAGGCGAGCTACTCGATAAAGTAAAACAGTGCTCGGACGCAGCCGGATACGAATCGATCGACGAATTCGTCATCCACATGCTCGAAAAAGAAACCAACAAAATCATTCCGCCGGACGAGAGCAACACCTCGAAGGAAGACATTCAGAAGCGCCTGCGCGGCTTGGGGTACATCGAGTAGCTTGGCGATCCTCTTACAACTTGCGATGACGACGGCGAGGACACCTGCTCGTCTGGCTTTTTTGCTGGCCTCATGGGTCACCAGTCCACTGATGATTGTCGTCGTGCTGTCGATCGTGATCGGCCTGCTGATGATCGTTCTGTTCGGCTACACCTCCGATCAGAAAGCCATCGGCGTCGCCAAAGATCAGTTGAAGGCTCACCTCTTGGCCGTGCGCCTGTACCGCGACCAGTTGCACGTCGTGATGGGCTCGTATGGCAAAGTGCTGCGCGGCACGGTGCGGTACCTGAAACTCGCATTTAAGCCGCTACTCTACGTCATCATTCCGATCACACTGATGATTGTCTGGCTCGATCGCTCGCTGGGCTTGACGGGAATTCAGGCCAATACCCCGTTTCTGGTAACAGCCCGCGTGGACAGTCCGCAGGCCCTCGACGGCATCGCCATCGATCTGCCGCCGGAGATTACCGCCAGCGCGCCGCCGGTGCACATTGCAGCCGATAACGAAGTTGTTTGGCGCCTCGTAGCCAGCCAGGAAGGCGCCTACGATGTGAGAATAAGAACCGACGCGGGTGGCGATCCTGTAACCAAAACAGTTCGGGTCACGTCGCAACTGGCGCAGCTTTCGCCCGAGCGCTGGCGCGATCACTTCTGGCAGAGATTTTTCTCGTCGGGAGAGTCGGCGTTGCCCGCTAATAGCGCGGTCGAAACAATTACCGTCGACTATCCGGAGCGCAACATTCCACTCGGAATCGCCGGATACGAAATGAACTGGATCTGGCTCTTCTTCATTCTGTCGATGATTGCCGGATTTATTTTCAAGGAGCTTCTGGGGATTGAAGTATGAGTAGATCATGTGGGGGCAAGAGCGTTCGCACGGCAAGTATCCTTCTGCTGCTCGCGGTGTTGTTGTCGCCAGTCGCCGCGCACGCCTACGCCGGTCCCGGCGCGGGTTTCGCCGTGCTCTCGTCATTCTGGGCGATTTTCGTCGCCTTCCTGTATTCCTTTTATGCGCTCGCCACCTGGCCGGTGCGCCAGTTATTCCGCTTCTTCCGCCGCCGCAACGCCTATGGAAAAGCTGTCTTCAACCGCGCCGTAATTCTCGGCTTCGACGGCATGGATCCCGAACTTGCCGACCGCTTCATGAAGGAAGGCCGGCTGCCGAATCTCGCGAAGCTGCGCGACAAAGGCACGTTCAACAAGCTGCGCACGACGTTCCCTGCGATATCTCCAGTTGCCTGGTCAACCTTCATGACCGGCGTCAATCCCGGAAAGCATAATATCTATGACTTCCTGGCGTGCGACCGGAACCACTACCTGCCGTTTCTTTCATCGGCAGAAATCAAAGGCCCGAAGCGTCAAATCAAGATCGGCAAATACTCCATCCCTTTCGGCAAAACCGAAATCAAAGCCATGCGTAAAGGCACGCCTTTCTGGCACTGGCTCGGCAAAGCCGGGATCTTCAGTTCTGTGATCCGCGTGCCGGTAACCTTCCCGCCGGAAAAATTTCAAGGAGTTCTACTCTCCGGCATGTGCGTCCCGGATTTGAAAGGCAGCCAGGGAACATTTTGTTTATGCACCACGCGTGTCGCCGGAGACAAATTCCGTGAAGGTGGAGTGCGCGCACCCATTGAGCGCAAGAACGGCGTCTATCACACCTATGTCCCAGGACCGGACAACCCGTTGGCCGAGACAGCAGGGCACGAAATGCGCGTTGCCTATGAGATCAAGCCTGACATAGCCGCGCAAACCGCCCGTCTGACAGTCGGTTCGGAGAAATTAACGCTCAAAGTCGGCGAATATTCCGAGTGGATTCCGATCGAATTCAAAGCCGGCCTCGGCTTCAACGCGCACGGCATCTGCCGTTTTTATCTCAAGGAAGTTTCGCCCGAGGTCGAAGTCTACGTGACTCCGGTCAATATCGACCCCGGCCATCCCGACCTTCCAATCTCGCATCCGGTCACATATTCGATTTATCTGGCGAAGCTCTACGGAGCCTTCGCTACGCTCGGCCTAGCCGAAGATACCTGGGCGCTCAACGAGCACGTGCTCGACGACGACGCCTTCCTCGCTCAGGCTTACGGCAATCATCACGATCGCGAGCAGATGCTCTTTGACGCGCTCGACAAGACGCAGCAGGGCCTCTGCACCTGCGTCTTCGACACGACCGACCGCATTCAGCACATGTTCTGGCGCTACCTCGAAGAAGATCATCCCGCCGCGCGCGATGTGCCGAAAGCTGAGCGCCGCGAGGTCATTCAAGATCTCTACCAGCGCATGGACAAGCTCATCGGCCGTGTCATGGAAAAAATCGACGACGATACGCTGCTGATGGTGATCTCCGACCACGGCTTCAAGTCATTTGCGCGCTGCATGAACCTGAATGCCTGGCTGCATCAGAATGGCTATCTCACGCTGAAAGACGGAAAGACCGAGAGCGGCGACTGGTTTGAAGACGTCGACTGGTCGCGCACCCGCGCCTACACCATGGGCCTCAACGGCCTGTACCTGAATCTTAAAGGACGCGAGAAGCAGGGGACCGTCGACCCGAGCGAAGCCCAGGCCCTGAAAGAAGAGATCAAGCAGAAATTAAATGGCCTTGTCGATCCCGCCTCCGGCACGGTCGGAATCACCGGCGTGTTCCTGACCAACAATGTCTATCGTGGACCCTACTCTGAAAATGCTCCTGACATTCTCGTCGGCTACGGCGCCGGATATCGCGCTTCGTGGGATTCGGTGATGGGCAAGGTCACGGAAAAGATTTTCGAAGACAACATGAAGGCCTGGAGCGGCGATCACTGCATCGATCCGCGCCTCGTTCCGGGAGTGCTCTTCTCCAGCCACAAGTTCACCGAAGAGAAGCCCGCGATTGTCGATATCGCGCCGACGATCCTGAAGCTATTTGGGCTAGCTCTGCCCTCGTATTTCGATGGCAAGCCGTGGGATTTGGCGCCGAAGGCGATGCCAACAAAGGCGCCGGAGCCCGCCGTTAGTCCTGCGACGTAATTTTCAGGCGCGCGCCCAGCCAGACAACGCACGCCAGCATGCCGCACCAGCCAAGCATCCTGACGACGGCTGCGATCGCGGTGTCATATTGCAGAACGCCAAGACTCGTGAAAATCGTATTCCAGTCGTGCTCTACGAAATCGGGATCGCCAGTCGTTACCAAGGGCAGCACCATTGCCCGAGCATCTGCCATATAAGTCGCGGTGTAAAGCCAGTTTTCGAAAAAGAAGAATAGGCAGAAGACGAATGCCGCCGTTGCCGTTGAGAAAAGAAATAAGCCGCCAGCAAAAACGGCACCGCCCATTGGAAAATCGTCCCTCCCCACAGGCACAGCGTCGGCCCGCACCAGCTGAAGAGAAGATGCCCGCCCTCGTGCACGACCAGATTGGCCGAATCAATAAATAAATAACCGCCGTGCATGCGGAATGCATAAATCAAAAACAAGCAGATAAAAAGCCAGCCATGCGCCGATAGCCCAGCGCGGCGTCGGACGCCACTCCTCGCGCGCCCCGGACAGCTCCGCAATCGACTCCACCAACTCGCTCATGCTGATTTCATTCGTAGAGAACGGGAGCCAGGGAGGCGAGATTACTCTGGTGTGCGTCGATAACCTGGGGGGCACTATTAACATCTGGCGCCTGACAAGCTGGTGAGAGACAGCCGCTCCTCGGTTGTCCGGGGGCATCCGGCGCAGTCAAGCTGTCTGCTACACAGCGGACGGGTCGACCTCTACTTCTTACTTCGCGGCCTCTTCCTTTAATACGCCGGCGACAATGTCCCCTTCTTCGTCGCGATCTCCAGCAGCGTCGGATAGAACTGCACGAAGGTAGTATCAACAGCCGCATGCTGTTCGTGGCATGAATAACACACAGCCTGCTTCGGGAACGTTTTTCCGGTGTTGCTGTCTCCAAATCCCACAAATGCCCATCCGCCGGGAAAGTGCGCCGTGTCCTTGATGTGGATCGAGCGAGCCATGATGTCAGTTGTCTGGAAGTGCCCTTTCTGGTTGATCGAGCCTTTGTTTTGAGCCATGCGTCCTTCGAGCACCAGAATCGTCTTATCGGGCCACGTCCCCGTCGCGACGAATGCCTTATAAGCCTCGGGATTTACGAAAATGTTGTCGAACATAGAGTGATCCATATTCATCAGTTCAGGGTTGTAGTCCATGTCCAGGCCGGTCGTCAGATAGATCCATTCGCGGTAATTCGCAGGGAACACCAGACTCCCGTCAGCCGTATATTCAGGAGCATTCGACGCGCTGCCGGCGGCAACTCCCGGCGCGCTCGCGAGCATCGGCAGAACTGCAAGACACAACAAAAGGCAGAAACTGAAACGAATCATGAACGATCTCCTAAATGAACCCCAACACTGGGCGCAACGATAACGAATGCAAGTCGCCCGCGTCTAGAACAAAGGCAACATTGAAACCAATGAAGATTGAACCCGGAGGAAGGCATGTCGGAATGCCAGCATAGAGCGGACTCGGGAAAGGCACTGGCTCCCGGAAGTTTTTATGGTGAGGTCCAGGCCAAACAAGAGTGCTGTGGCGCCATCTTCACCGACGTTCGCCATCGGTCAGCACGCAAGCTCCCGGCCCATTCTCACGAGCTGCCTTTTTTCGGAGTCGTCCTCGATGGCCAATATGGCGAGCGCTACATCCGCGAGGAATTTCAGTTTCAGCCCTTCACCATCATGTTCCGCCCCGCCGGCATTCCCCACCAGGACGAAATCGGCCCGCGCGGCGTGAAGTTTTTTGAGATCGAACTGCGCCCGGAGTGGCGAGCGCACTTGAACGACGCCGAAGCCGAATGTCGGCCTTCTCTCGATCATCCTTATGAAGACCGTTCCGGCGGGCCCGCCTTATGGCTCGGGATAAAGCTCCACCGCGAACTGCATTCAGCGGCACCCGACGAACTGACCGTGGAAAGCCTGCTCACAGAACTCCTCGCGTCCGTTGCGCACGTGCCCGGGACCCGGCCAGCTGAACGTCCAGCATGGCTAAAACGCGTTCTCGACAAGATCCGCGCTGAGTACTCTGATCGGCTGACACTCGAAGCGTTAAGCAGCGAAGCGGGAGTCCATCCCGTTCATCTCTCCCGCGTGTTTCGCAAATGGAGTGGTCAGGGAATCGGCGAATACGTCCACCGGCTTCGCATTCGTTCCGCTTGCGAGCGGATGTTAAAACTCGAAATGCCCATCGCTGAAATTGCCATGGCTGCGGGCTTCGCGGATCAAAGCCACTTTACTCGCTCTTTCCGCCGCATCACCGGCATCAGCCCGGCCCGCTTCCAGAGCACGCTTTCCGAGCGTCGGCCGCTCTCTTGCTCCTGGCTACGATCAGGCTCACTTACCGAACATCGGGTAATGGCTCGCCGCGCCCATCAGGAAGAGCAGCGGCAACGAGAGCCACGCGTTTGCACGTGACATAAGAAACGCCTGCCGCGCCATCGCCTTCGATTTTTCCGGCATGGCCGTGCCGTTCTTCGCGTTGTCGGCGGTCCACTGGATCATCCGTTTCTGGATGCGCCAGATCACGCCCCACACATTCAGCATCATCATCCATCCCATGCCGCCACCGATACCGATCGCGAGCAGCTGACTGCTCTCCCATCTCATGATCGTTGAAGTGCAGAAAGGTCGCGGCGGCGGCGAGCACGATCACAACATAGATCACCGCCAGCACCGGTCCTTTGTCGAGCGGTCCTTTGCCCGGAATCACGCATGCATACATCAGAGCCCAGGCCACCGTCCAAATCAGGAAAAACGATCCAAACACCGGGCCCGCGGACGCGCCACCGTTGTGCGCATCAGTCCCCACAATTTTGCCCCAGTACGCCAGACCCATCAGCACGGTTAACACCGAGGCCCAGCGAAACCACCAGAGCGCGCGCGACATGAGGTCCGGGAAGACTTTGCCTTTAGTCGCCGGATCGAGACCTTTCATGAACGGAACGTTAACCAGATTGAAAAAGTACAGCAACCCGATCCATGTGATACCTGCCACAAAGTGCACCCAACGAAACATCATGAGGAGGTTTGTATTGAGATCGCTTGGGAGATTGATGTTCAAAGCTAGGCTCCTGTTCTGTTTGCCCGAAATCGTCGAAATTCAAAACGAATGATTCTAGAGAACTGGCGAGCGAAATGATACCCGATAGTACTCCCTGTTCGCATTTCGTAAATCGTTTTAATTTAGTTGCAACGGATGTTGAAAAAGGGGGGGTATGCACGTATTGTAGAGGCCAACAAAACGAACGGTGCCGTGAATCGCCCTTCCCTAGGCTTAACACGCGGCACCGTAACGGCAAATAAAAAGGAGATCGGCTATGGAAGCAAAGCCGGCACAACAGAACATTCAGGATTCCTTCCTCAACACAGCACGTAAGGAGCGGCACAACATTACGATCTACCTGGTCAGTGGGGTGAAGTTAACGGGCCGGATTCGATCGTTTGATAAATATTCGGTTGTGCTCGAAACCAGCAATCAGGAGCAGTTGATTTTTAAGCACGCCATCTCGACGGTGGTCATTGCGCGTGGGGCGCACAGTCACGCCGAGGGCAAACCCGCCTCGGTTGCGACCATCGGCGAGGCAACAGCCATACCCGGTTCCGGCACGCAAGGATGAGATGAAGATAGAATAAGCATGCTTGCCGAAAGACCATTCCAGACTTGCTGACCGGGGCAGTTCGCGCAGTGAGCCCAAGGCAGTACTGAATCCATCGGAACGCCGCGAGCGTGCGTTTCTTGTCGGGGTAGAATTCCGCACGCGCGGACGAGCGGGAAAAGCCACAGGAACGCCGCTTACCGCCGGGGCGCAGGCGGCTCGCGATCACGCCACCAGCATCGCGCCCAGCCGCCGGACCGATTCACCCGACTTCAGCTCCGAGGAGTCGCTCGACGAGTTGCGCTCGCTTGCCAGCAGCGCCGGCGCTGAGATCGCGGGCGAATTCATGCAGCATCGCGACCGCCCCGATCCCGCGACCCTGATCGGCAAGGGCAAGCTGGAAGAAATTGCGGGCGCCTCCGCATCGGTCTCCGCCGACGTCATCCTCTTCGATCACGACCTCTCGCCTTCGCAGCAGCGCAACATCGAGCGCGTAGTCGATACCCGTGTCATCGATCGCACGCAGCTGATTCTCGATATTTTTGCCAGACATGCGCGGACCCGTGAAGGCCAGTTGCAAGTGGAGCTGGCGCAGCTCGAATACATGCTACCCAGGCTCGCGGGACGCGGCATAGAAATGTCGCAGCTCGGCGGCGGCATCGGAACGCGTGGACCCGGCGAAACTCAGCTCGAAACCGACCGCCGAAAAATCCATCGCCGCATCCGCCACGTCAAGCAGCAGATCGAAAATGTCCGCCGCGTCCGCGCCCAGCAGCGCCAGCGCCGCGAATCGGTTCCCGTAGCCACCGTGGCGCTCGTCGGCTATACGAATGCGGGAAAGTCAACCTTGTTTAACGCGCTCACGAATGCCAATGTCGTTGCCTCCCCACGCATGTTCGCCACGCTTGATCCAACGCTGCGCGGCGCTGAACTGCCGTCGAAGCGCAACATCGTACTGTCTGACACTGTCGGTTTCATCCGCCACTTGCCGCACACTCTGGTCTCCGCTTTTCGCGCGACCCTCGAAGAGGTCCAGCGTGCAACCCTGATCCTCCAGGTCTCGGATGCCAGCAGTCCTATCTCCGCCGAGCAGGACACCCAAGTCGAAAGCGTTCTCAAGGAACTCGAAGCCGATAAAAAGCCGCGCCTGCATGTGATGAACAAGATCGACCTCCTGTCTCCGAGGCAGCGAGAATCCTTGCGCGACGACAGCCAGACGATCCACGTCTCCGCCGCCAAAGGCATCGGATTGAGCACCCTCCTCGATCAAATCGATGCTGTCCTCGAAGAAGACAGGCCGAGCCGTGTTCGCCTCCGCATTCCCCAAAAAGAAGGAAAAATGCTTGCCCTTCTTGAGGCTCGTGCCCGCATCTACTCGCGTAAATACCGTGGCGGATTGGTCGAACTCGAGGCCGACGCTCCCGCGTCATTGCTGCGCCGGATGCAGGAGTGGGTGGTGGAGTGATTGCCGGAGACTTCCGTCACCCCTCCCCGGTGATTTTTGTCACCTCGAGAAGCTCCAACATCACCGCATTCCCCGAATCGACAATGTAGACTCAAATAACGGGAGCATATACATGTCGACAGCCTGGACGTCCCGCTACGCGCAACGCATTAAGAATGTTCATAGTTCTGCTATCCGTGAGCTTCTCAAGATCACCCAGAAACCGGAGATCATCTCCTTCGCCGGAGGTCTTGCCCGCCCCTGACGTGTTTCCGATCGAGCGCTTCCGCGAGGCTTGTGCCAAAGTTCTCGAAACGAACGGGCGCATGGCCCTCCAGTACGGCGCCACCGAAGGCTATGAGCCGCTCCGTGAGATGATCGCCCGCCACACCTCGCGCTATGGCGTAAAAGCCAAGTCCGAGAACGTCCTCATCACCTCCGGCTCGCAACAAGCTCTCGACCTCATCGGCAAGCTGCTCATCAATCCCGGCGACCGCGTTCTCGTCGAAGCGCCCACCTATCTCGGCGCGCTCCAGGCATTCAACGTCTATGGCGCCGAATATCTCTGTGTGCCCAACGACAACGACGGCGTCCGCACCGACCTCCTGGAAGAGCCGCTCCGTTCCGGCCCTAAGTTCATGTACATTCTCCCGAATTTCCAGAATCCCGGCGGCACAACTTTGTCGGAGGGACGTCGTCACGAACTCGTGCTCCTGGCCGAGCGCTACGGCATCCCCATCGTCGAAGATGATCCCTACGGCCAGCTCCGTTATGAGGGCGAGCATCTGCCTCCGCTGGTCGTACTCGACCGCGAAAACCTGCGGCGCGATCGCGGCTACGAGATCGGCAACGTGATCTACCTCAGTACCTTCTCCAAAACGCTGGCCCCCGGCCTGCGCATGGCCTGGATCGTCGCTCCTCCCGAAGTCATCAAGAAGCTCGTCCAGCTCAAGCAGGGCGCCGACCTGCACACCTCTACCTTCGGACAGATGATCGCCTACGAGGTCGCCCGCGACGGCTTCCTCGACGAGCACATCAAGCTCATTCGCCGTGTCTACGGCGAGCGCCGTGATGTCATGCTCCAGGCGCTTCAGGAATTCTTCCCGCCCGAAGCGACCTGGACTCATCCCATGGGCGGCCTGTTCCTCTGGGTAACTTTGCCCGTTGGCATGGATTCGCATCGCCTTTTCGAATCCGCGCTTAAAGAGAACGTCGCCTTTGTCCCCGGAGACTCGTTCTACTCGGGCAACGGCTACGCCGAAGAAGGTCTACGCCATTTCCGCCTGAATTTCTCCAATGCGTCTCCCGAGCAGATTCGAGAGGGCGTCCGTCGTCTGGCGGTGGCAATCAAGAATCAGTTAGCCAGTCTGCAACCAGAGCCCGCCACAAAATAAACTCATTGAACCCAGCCATATTCAGATTTGAAGGAGCTACCCGCGATTCCCGCGGGTAGTTTCCATTTGGGCGAGAGCCTGGCGCGGTCCGGAATCTCCATGCAAAATGTGGAATAATTTTTGCCCTGCGCAGTTATATGTTTTGAAGGGAGCAACGACGAGCCTCTCTCCCGAGGTAAACTGTTCGCCTGTGGGTGAGCGTACTGGCGATATCGGATCGTTCGAAGAATTGGCGATGCCGCTCTTCGCCCGCCTCTACAATTTCGCTCACTGGCTCACGCAAGACCGCTCCTCTGCCGAGGATCTCGTGCAGGAGACGTATATGAAGGCCCTGCGAGGTTTTTCGTCTTTCAAGCAGGGCACTAATTTTCGCGCCTGGATGTACCGGATTCTGCGCAACACCTTCCTCACGACTCAGGCAGGGTTGAAGGCTGCGGCATCGATCTCGCTCGATAGCGACAACGACGATGACAAAGTCGTCGAACCGGCCGCGAAAGAAACTCCGGAGTCCGCCCTGATCGCGCGCGCCGAGCAGGAGACAATCCAGAAGGCGCTGGAAGAGTTGCCAGTGAAGTTTCGCGAAATTATCCTCCTCTGCGATTCGGAGGAAATGAGTTATCAGGAGATCGGCGAAACCCTCGGCATTCCGATCGGAACCGTGATGTCGCGCCTCTCTCGCGCTCGGAAAGCGATGCGTGAATCATTGACGTCCAAATTACTGGGGGCCTCGCGATGACCTGCGACGAAATGCGCGGCAAGCTCGATCTGTACGTCGATGGCGCCGGATCGCAGCAGGAGCTGGCGGATTTCGAGGCCCATCTGCGAACTTGCCCCGCTTGCGCCGCCGATGCCATCAACCGCCTCCAGATGAAACGCCTGACGCGAGCCGCCACTGCGCGTTATTCACCTTCGCCCGAGTTCCGCGCGCGCATTGAAAAAAGCATTCATCCGAAGCGCCCGCCCGCCTGGACTTTCGGCTGGATGCCCAGATTGGCTGTGGCTGCGGTCCTCTTGTTGCTGTTCGTTCTCGGAATCACGCTTTGGGTCCGGCATACCACGCGCGAGGAAGCATTCGCTGAACTCGTCGACCTGCACGTCGCAACCCTGGCGAGTTCCAATCCCGTGGATGTTATTTCGTCCGATCGGCACACAGTCAAGCCCTGGTTTCAGGGGAAGCTCCCCTTCACCTTCAATCTTCCAGAGCTTCCGGGTTCTTCCTTCAAGCTCGTCGGCGGACGTGTCGCCTATTTTGAGCACAACCCGGCCGCCCAGCTCTTGTTCCAGCTTCGCAGCCACGATCTCTCGCTCTTTATTCTTCAGGACCGCCCAGGAATATTTCCGATTGGCATGGGCAGCACGGCTCGCGAGCTCGCCTTTAACATGGAAACCTGGACCCAAGGCGGGTTGCGCTATATCGTGGTCAGCGACGTTAGTCCCGGCGATGTCCACGCCCTCAGCCAGTTGCTGAAAGACGCCAATTAGTAGAACTTCTCGGCTTAAACTAGCCCTTCCCGAACGGATCTTCCAGCGACGGACTTTGCGGCGTGAACAGTTCCGCGCCGTTTTCAAGAATGTGCATGTCATCTTCCAGCCGAATTCCGAACTCGCCGCGAATGTAAATTCCCGGCTCATCGCTGAACGTCATGTTCGATTGCAGTTTTGTCGTATTGCCGCGCACCAGGTAGGGCCATTCGTGCCCATCCATTCCCATGCCATGGCCGACACGATGCGTGAAGTACTTGTAGTCCGGACCGTATCCTGCATCGGTGATGACCTTGCGTGCCGCCGCGTCTACCGCTCCGGCTTCGACTCCCGGCCGAGCCGTCGCCAGCGCTGCACTCTGCGCGCGATGGACAATCTCAAAAACCTGCTTCATCTTGTCATTCGCTTTGCCGAGAACATAGGTGCGCGATATGTCCGAAGCGTAGCCCTCCACCGAGCAGCCTCCGTCCATCAGCACGATCGTTCCTTCGCGAATCTCCTGTGGAGCGATCGAGCCATGCGGAAACGCCGAATATTCTCCGACCTGCACATCCGCCCCGCCCTCGAACCCGAGCTGTCGATGCGCCGTCTCCACCATTTTCGCTACGTCTTTTTGCGTCATGCCGGTCTTCAGCGATCGGTAGGTTGCCTCATAGGCAGCCAGCGTAACTTTTGCCGCCAGTCGCATCAACTCGATCTCATGCGCGCTCTTAATCATCCGGCAGCCCGCAGTAACCGGGGTTGCACTCGTGAAGGTCGCGCTGGCTGCGGCTTTCCGGATGTTGTCGGTGAAGACGAACTTCACCGTCTCCTCGAAGCCGATCGTGCCGCCCGAAATCCCGCGATCGCCAAGACCCTGCGCAACCCGCGTGTATGGGCTCTCGTCCTCCTGCCAAACCCGCACATCGGGATTCTTCCCGTTAGGACCCAGGGCGATCTGCTCGCGTGCACGCCCTTCCTCAAAAGCGGGTGCCACATAGAAGGCGTCGCCCTTGGCGGGCAGCACCATGGCAAACAATCGTTCTCCGCCCCACCACTCAATGCCGGTGAAGTAGACAAGCGATGTCCCCTGCGCGAGCAAAATTGCCGAGAGGCTGTTTTCGCGCATCAACTGCCGCGCTTTCTCCTGGCGTTCGGCGCGCTCCTCCGCAGTGATTGGCTTGGATTCGTCGCGCCTTGATTTCAGACCGGCGATAGCTGGTGGAAGAATCTCTCCGCTCTCCGCTGCATGGGCAAGTTGAGGAAGCAGCGCACCAGCGGTCGCAGTAATGGATCCGGCTTTCAAAAATCGGCGGCGTGAGAACAAAGGAGCCTCCTCGAATCAGTACCGAAAGCGAGCCATCATTATATGGAAACTCTCGCCGGTGTAACCCGCTTTTGCAATTGAGCCGTGAACTGGAAAAGAGTAGAAAGAAGGGTCAGGACAACTCTCGATCATTCGATCGCAACAGGAGAAATCATGGGCAGCTACTCGGCAGCGACGGGACGCATGGTTCCGCACAACATGGTCACCACACAGTTCGAACTCGACGGATTTCGCGTGGTCCGCACGCTCGGCGTAGTCCGTGGAATCACCGTCCGCTCGCGCTCTATCTTCGGCACCATCGGCGCCGGCCTCCAGACGATCGTCGGCGGAAACATCAGCCTGCTCACCAATCTCTGCGAAAAGACGCGCGCAGAAGCCTTCGACCTGATGCTGCAGCACGCCGCGGACATGGGTGGAAATGCCGTCGTCGGCGCTCGCTACGACGCCACGGAAGTGATGCAGGGTGTCACGGAAGTGCTCGCCTACGGGACGGCGGTTTTCGTGGAGCCGGCGAAGTAGGGCATAGCGAAAGATCACGGTAGAGACGGGGCTTGCGTTGCCCCGTCTCTCTACCCAGTCGAAGAGACTCCCCCTACTCCTTGTACAAAAATCCCGCCACGAGCGTAGCCAGAATTGACCCCACCCACATATCGAGCATCCATCCCAGCGGCAGCACTCGCGGAACCGGAGACCACGCCGCCTGCGCAAAATTGCTCGGGAAGCCCGCGCAGAATCCAACGAGCATCCCGATCTTGAGCGCCGTCTTCGGTCCCGCGCCTGCCGTCGAGCGGCTCCACGCGTACAAGTAGGAGAGGATGATCGACATCACGAAAATCAGCCCAATCCACTGCCCCACGAAAAATGGGTAACGCGACGCCTTGAGAAACAGACCTTGCCTCTGCATGGCCTCATAAAACGGGCCTTGCCGCATGCCGATAAACATGCTCCACACATTCCACACCACACCACCGGCAATGCCGCCCACCCACACGCGTGCCGTATTCAGTTTCATCGTTGCCCCCTAAATTGTGCTTGGAATGCGGCACAAGTCTACTACCCGCCTGAATGCCGGGGAAGAACTTAACCTGGCACCGGGTCAGGCGCCTGAGACAATCAGTCGCTCCACCGCGCGTTGCCGATAGGCGAACGTGCGGCGCATCTGCGGAGCGACAAAGAGCGCGTTGATGATTCTGCCCAGTGGTTCGAAGCCGATTTCGTATTCCATGCGGTCGCGAATGCGCGTCCCGGGAATTCCCCCGCGGTTCTCCGCCACGAACTCGTGCCGGTGATGCCAGCTGCGAAACGGGCCCTTGGTCTGAATGTCGGCGAAAAATTCGTTCAGACCGAAGCCGACAATCTGCGCCTCGGACCGGATCCGCATCGGCAGGAAGGGAAGCGCGCGATACGAAGCCACGAACCTGGTTCCGGCCCCCGCAAAGTGGGCGGGTGCTCCGGGCGCGGGAACCAGGACGGATTCTTCAAATCTGATATCGAGCCATGCCGGCATGATGCGCGGCAGGTTCATCGGATCGGCGAAGAACGCAAAAACCTTCTCCAGCGGAGCCGCGACCCATTGCTCGAACTGCGCATAGTGGGGCATTCAGAATGACCGCGACCAGGATTTCCACAACCGCGCCTTGCAACTGAAAGTCCGCTATGGCGAAACTTTGGCGAAAGGTCGGCTACCGAACCAAGGCAATAAACACAATCCATTGTGGTCATCTTTTTCGTTAACCACAACATTTCGGCGTTTTGCAATTTGAGTCCCAAAGCGTCGTCTCAACCTGAAACTTTCTTATTGACAATAAACCACTTAGGCGTAACATGTGGTCAAAAGTGGTTGAAAGTGGAATAAGCAGTAAAGTTCGGGGCAGAATCTGTGACTTTACGAGGCGCCAGTGGATTTAATGACTGACACCCCCAAAACGAGCCCAAACGAACCCGATTCCACCTGTTTTGCAGCCGCTTCTACCTCCCTCGTACTGTTGGCTGTGGTAGCAGCCAGAAATAAACGGACCCCCAGAACCAGCAGGGCACATGTTTCGCGGAAATCACCCAACTCGCGTGGACGAAAAAGGACGGCTCAAAGTCCCCGCGGAATACAAACGGGTGATCGACGAGAAATACGCCCAGCGATTCTACATCACAAGTTTGGACGGCGTTATTGCTCAGATTTATCCCTTCGAGGAATGGGAGCGGATCGAACAGAAGCTGGCTCAGCTTTCGACCTTCAATCCCACGAAGAAGAAGTTTCTAACGCGCACGAACTATTACGGGCAGGTCGTAGAGATGGACGGGCAGGGGCGTCTGCTGATTCCCCAGACTCTGCGCGAAGCGGCGCAGATTCGCGGCGATGTGGCAGTGCTCGGAAATCTGACCTACCTGGAGGTCCGGAACCTGGAAGCGCTCGACAAGGAGATCAAAGAGCCCTTCACGGATGAAGATACAAAGACGCTCGACGACCTGGGCATCTAGTGGAAACGGATTTTGGACAAAACATCCCCGAGTGGGGTGGGCGTGGGCAGGCTGGACACGTTCCGGTTCTTTTAAAAGAAGCGATCGATTTCTTGGCCGTAACGCGTGGCGGAACTTATCTGGATGCCACGGTGGGCTTGGGCGGGCACAGTTCAGAAATAGCAAAACGCCTAGGCGCACCGGGACATTTGATTGGCTTCGATAAGGATCCGGCGGCGCTGGAGCGGTCCCGCGCAAAGTTGCAGCATGCCGGCTCAGCGGTGACCGGTGACCGGTCACGTAGGCTGGCCGACCGTGACGCTAATGCACGCGTCCTTTGCCGAAGTAGGCGAGCGCATTCCGCCCGCCTCACTCGACGGCCTGCTGGCTGATCTGGGTGTAAGCAGCTTGCAACTCGGTGATCCAGCGCGGGGATTCAGTTTTCAGGCGGACGGGCCCTTGGACATGCGGATGAATCCGCTGTCCGGCCGAACCGCCGAACAAGTGGTAAACCACCTCGACGAGCGTGAGCTTGCCGATGTGATTTACGAATTCGGTGAGGAAAGGAGGTCGCGGAGAATCGCCAGAGCCTTGGTTCGGGCGCGGCCGATCTTGACGACAAAGCAGTTGGTTGACGTCATATCAGCCGCGGCCCGGCCCATGAATCAAGCTAGAACGGCGTATTCATCCGGCGACCAGAACCTTTCAAGCTCTCCGAATCTTCGTAAACCGTGAACTGGACGATCTGAAAGCACTGCTGGAGGCGGCGCCTCGCGTGCTGAAGCCGGGCGGAAGGCTGGTGGTCATCAGCTTTCATTCGCTCGAAGACAGGATCGTCAAGGACGCTATGCGCGAAGGCGCAAAGCAAGGCCAGTACCGGCTGCTGACAAAGAAGCCGCTGACGGCCACAGAAGAAGAGATCGAAAGCAACCCGCGCTCGCGCAGCGCCAAGTTACGGGCGGCCGAAAGAACGTAGCGAGCGGCGGAGAGAACGTAGCGCGGGATGAGATTGAGTTGGTCCGGAGAAACCGCCGGGCTCCCGGTGCGGTGATAGTAAGGCGTGCCGGGTAAAAGTTTTGTGGCAGGTCAGTTGTAGAACTGAGCGATTAAAAGAGGGCTTCAGCCCCGGTTTTCCCAGGTTCTGTGGTGGAGTTATTTCGGAGAGGCCAAACAGAAAGAGAAACAAGGCCAAGTCCGAAGACGAAGGCGGAAATAAGAACAATGTTTACAGGCTCGACAATCGACGAACTCTTCGCGGCGGTGGAGCGCGCGGAACTAACCATAGAAGCGCAAGAATTCGTAATCGCCGAATCACTCATGGCCGACTCCTGGTTCGCTGCCGTCCAGGAAAATGCTGAATTTGATTCGAAATTAGAAGTGGCATAGAGAGAAACGCAGTCAAGGTTTCCGGAAAAGTCTGGAGCAATCATGAGCGCCGCCGTCGCAATGCAACCCATATCGCAGAGCGCCCGCAAGTCCTGCTGGCTGGGCACGCCGGAAATTTATTTCCGCAAGACTATCGACAACTCGCGCCTCGTCAAGGTCGAAGATCCGCGGCGCGAGCGCGAGATGCGCTTTTTCGGCGTCGTCCTGTGCTGCCTTTTTCTGCTCGTCATGGGATATGCGCTTCAGCACTTCCGCGCCATCGAATACGGCTACAAGATAGAAGCTCTCCGTTCGCAGCGCGATGGCTTGGCCGGAATGAATCAGGCGCTCCGCCTCGAAGAGTCTTCGCTGCGCGATCCCGACCGTATCGATGCAGTAGCCCGCAAGATGGGCCTGCAGTCTCCCGATCCGGGCCAGGTCATTCGCATGGATGCCAGCGGCGAAGTAGGCTCACCGGTCATGGCCAGCGCAACACCAGTCTCGGTCGTGTCGGCGCGATAGCTAGTCCAGGGCGGACACTCCTGTCCGCCGGTTTTAACTTTTCTCGCGGCGGCTCCCAGGGGCCGCCGAAAGTTTCTGAGGTTGGCAAGTGACCGCAACCAACTCTTCCAGCACCGCGCGCTTTCGTCTTTACGCCCTCGCCGGCTTTCTCTGTTTCTGGCTTATTGTCATCTGCGTCCGTCTCGTCTACCTCCAGATTTTCTGCTACGGAGATTTTGAGCGCCGTGCTCAGCACCAGCAGCAGCGGAGCTTTGAACTCTCCGCCAAGCGCGGAGTGATCTACGACCGCGCCGGCCACGAACTGGCCATGTCAATCCAGGTAGAGTCGGCCTTTGTAGTACCCAGCGAAACGCCCGACTTGGCGAACGTCATCAGCCTGATCACCCGCATCACTGGAGACGATCCGCGAGTTCTCCTGGCTGACTGCCAGGCCCATAAGACCTTCTGCTGGGTCGCGCGCAAGGCCGACGCCGAGACCGCCGACCGCATCCGGGCCCTCAACCTGACAGGCATCCACTTTCAAAAGGAGCCAAAGCGTTTCTATCCCAAGCGCGAGCTGGCCGCACAAGTCCTCGGCTACGTCGGCACAGAAGATCAAGGCCTCAGCGGCCTTGAGCGCGAGTTCAACTCTGAGCTGCGAGGCAAGCCCGGCAAGTTGATGATCTCCGTCGACGCTCGCAAGCGCTGGTTCGCCAGCGTTGAGCAGGAGCCGACACAAGGCGAAAATCTCGTCCTCACCATCGATCAAAATATCCAGGCCATCGCCGAACGCGAGCTCCAGCGCGGCATGGAAGAGACCAAAGCCATCGCGGGCACGGTAGTCGTCGAGAATCCGCACACCGGCGAAATCCTGGCGCTCACCAACCGCCCCACCTTTAATCCGAACAATCGCAAGGACATCAAGCCTGAGTATCTGAAAAACCACGCCGTAAGCGACATCTACGAGCCGGGCTCGACCTTCAAAATGGTCACTATCTCCGCCGGCCTCGAAGAAAAAGTCACGCGCCCCGACGAGATGTTCGACTGCCAGATGGGCTCAATCGTCATCAACGGCATGCGCATTCGCGACAGCAAGCCGCACGGCATGCTATCCGTCGCCGACATCATCGCCGAGTCCAGCGACGTGGGCGCCATCAAGGTCGCCATGCGCCTCGGCAACGACCGCTTCTACAAATACATTCGCGGCTTCGGCTTCGGCCAGCACACCGGCATCGAGCTGCCCGGCGAGACGCGCGGCATGACCAAACCGCCCGATCGCTGGTCGAAGGTCTCGTTCGCGGCCATCTCCATGGGGCAGGAAATCGGCATCTCGGCCGTGCAACTGACAGCATTGATCTCAACCATCGCCAATGACGGCGTGCGCATTCCGCCGCGCATCGTAGCCGGGAAAGTCGCGCCGCAGAACGCTCCCCAGACGATTGCTTTTCAACCTGCCGAGGGAACGCGAGTAATCTCGTCGCTGACCGCCGCCGAAATGCGCCAGATGCTCCAAGGCGTCGTGCTCCATGGCACCGGCCGCAAGGCGATCCTGGAAGGCTACAGCTCCGCCGGGAAAACTGGCACCGCCCAGAAAGTCGACCCCAATACCGGTGCCTATTCCAAAACCAAATACGTAGGCTCGTTCGCCGGATTCGCTCCCATCAACAATCCGCAAATCGCGGTTGTTGTGATCCTCGACTCCGCCGTCGGCCTCCATCAGGGCGGCCAGGTCTCCGCGCCCATCTTCCAGCGCATCGTGCAGCAGGTTCTCGAATACGAGCACGTCCAGCACGACGTCGAACTGCCGCCCAGCCGTCAAGTTCTCTTCGCGCGCCGCAACGTGCCCGAGAGGAATCTCGAAGAGAATTCTCCGGATCACCTCGGCGCAAGCCTCGACATGGCGGACGCAGCCAGCGATTTAGGCAGCGCGTCTCAACTCAAGCCGGCACCCGCGGAGCAGGCCGCCGGCACATCCAAGCCGTCGACCGATCGAACACAAGCAGTAGCAGCGGCAATTACGCGAACCGACTCCGAATCAGCAACCCCACCACTCTCCGCGCCAGCCGCACCACCGTCACAAAGTGCCGCCACGCAATCCAAGCCCTCCGGAGGCACGGTAGTTCTCGACGTGGAAGAAGGCGGAGTAGAAGTGCCGTCGTTCCTCGGCAAGAATCTCCGAGGCGCTCTTGAAGTAGCTGAAGATGCTGGACTCGAACTGGACGCGCTCGGCAGCGGTGTAGCTCGCGAGCAATCTCCGCTGCCTGGTGTCCATGTTGCTTCAGGAGCACGGATCGTAGTGCGTTTCAGCCGATGAAGTCGTGTTGCGTTTCAGCGAACCAAGATGCAATCTTCGGAGCTGGGTGGGGGACGTCTCCACTGTGTCATCCTGAGCGCAGCGAGAACTCCAGCAAGTAAGGTTCTCTGCGAGGTTAATGGACCTCGACACGCTGACGCTCTGTACCGGCGCGCGGCAAGGCACTTTTCCTGCAGCCAACGGTGCATCCGGGCCGTCATTTCAGTAAATCGACCAGTGAAATAGAATCGAAACAATGACGTTCCACCAACTTCTCGACGGCGCCGAGGTTCTTTCGCAAAGCGGCAATCCGCCTGTCAGCGCCATCGAATACGATTCCCGCCGCGTGAAATCCGGTAGTATCTTCGTCGCCATGAAAGGCGAGTCGAGTGACGGCAATCGCTTCATCGATCAAGCCATTGCCTCCGGCGCTGTAGCGATCGTCACTGACTCTCCTACGGAAAAGCCGCGGCAGGGAATAGCTTGGGCGCGGGTTCTCCACGGTCGCCGAGCCCTTGCCCGCCTCAGCGCAAATTTCTACAAGCGTCCCGCCGAGCGCATCGCCAATACCGGCATCACGGGCACCAACGGAAAGAGCACGACAGCTTTTATCGTTGAGTCTATTCTGCAAGCCGCGGGTCGCAAGACCGCGCTAGTCGGCACGATCGAATACCATGTCGCCGGGAAAATTCTTCCTGCCCCGCACACCACGCCCGAATCTCTCGAGTTGAATCAGTTGCTCGCGGAAGGCCTGGCCCAGGGCGTGACCGAATCCGTGATGGAGGTCTCTTCCCACGCCCTCGAGCAGCAACGTGTCTTCGGAATTCCCTTCGACGTCGCTGTCTTCACCAATCTCACGCGCGACCATCTCGACTATCACGGCACCATGGAAGAATATTTTCGCGCCAAAAAGACTCTGTTCGAAGGCTGCGGAACCGAACCGCCGCGCGCCGCTGTTCTCAACACAGATGACCAATTTGGCCGCGACCTGGTGCAAATTTTCGCGGCAAGAAAAGTGAAATAGTTTTTTCCTACGGCCTCACCGCCGGTGACTTTCCACGCGGAGTCGCTCCAGATCACTCCCAGGGCACCCGCTTCCAGATGGCAAGCCCAGCAGGCAATCTCGCTGTCTGGTCGCCGCTCATCGGCAAAGTAAATGTCTACAACGTCCTGGCTGCTGCTGCCGCCGCCTACGCGCGCAAATGTTCCAATGAGGCCATCACCAAAGGAATCGCAAGCCTGGCTCGCGTTCCCGGCCGCTTCGAGCGCGTTGATTGCGGCCAGCCTTTCACCGTAGTGGTCGACTACGCGCACACCGATGACGCGCTCCGCAACCTCACCGCAATCGCCCGCGATTTCGTCGCGCAAAACTCAAAGGGAGCTACAGGTGCCCCCGCCCGCGCGGTCGCAAGCCTGAAAGGAAGGCTCATCACCCTTTTCGGCTGCGGTGGTGACCGCGACCGAACCAAGCGTCCGCTGATGGGCGAGGCGGCGGGCAAGGGAAGCGACTTCGTCGTTCTGACCTCCGACAATCCCCGCTCCGAAGATCCGCGCGCCATTATCAATGACGCGCTCGTTGGTCTCCAGAAATCGGGCACGAAATATGAAACCGAGCCCGATCGCCGCAAAGCCATCGCGCTCGCCATTGCGCAAGCCGCGCCCGGCGACATCGTTCTTCTGGCCGGCAAGGGCCATGAAAAAACTCAGACCGCGGGAGGCAAGTCGATCCCGTTCGACGATGTCAAAGTCGCCCGAGAAACGCTTGCTGCGCTTGGCTATCAATGTGCTCAAGAAAATCAGGCGAGCCCCACCGGGACCACCGCATGAAGCTCTCGCTCTCACGCATCGTCGAGTTTATCGCCGCCGTCGGCGACCATGACGCGCGCGCAATCGCGCAGGGATACTCCATCGATTCGCGCACCGTCCAACCGGGCGATCTCTTCTTCGCCGTGAAAGGCGAGCGCCTTGACGGCCACGATTTCGTAGAAGCATCCCTGGTGCGCGGAGCAATCGCCGCAGTAGTTCGCAAAGATCAGCTACCGCGCTATCCCAATCTGAAGAATTTGCTGGTCGTTGATGACACGCTGGTCGCGCTTCAAACTCTTGCCACCGCCGTCCGAAAATTATGGGGAAAGACCGCCATCGGCGTCACCGGATCGATGGGCAAGACCACCACCAAAGAGGCCGTCGCGCATCTCCTGTCGACGAAATTCCGTGTCCATCGCACCAAGGGCAACTTCAATAACCATTTTGGGTTGCCTCTCGGCCTGCTCACGCTCGAGCCCGAATACGACCTCGCTGTCGTGGAAATGGGTATGAATCACGCCGGAGAAATCGCCGCCCTCGCGCGCATCGCGCTCCCCAATGAAGGCCTCGTCACCAATGTCGGCCCCGTGCACCTCGAATTCTTCGATTCGATCGCCGGCATCGCGCGCGCAAAATACGAACTGATCGAATCCCTGCCCGCCACTGGCACGGCCTTCCTCAACGCCGACGACGAATACGTCAGCCAGTTCGGCCGCGACTTCAAAGGCAAAGTCATTCTCTTCGGACTTAAGTCCATCGCCGACGTTCGGGCCGAAAAATCGAACCGGTCGGAAGTGAAGGCACGCGCTTTGACCTGATCTGTGATGGCCTGCGTCAATCCATACACAGCCCGTTGCTCGGCCAACACAATGTCTACAACGTACTAGCCGCGGCTGCGGTCGCGCTGGAGCACGGGATCACGCCTTCCGAAATTGCTGCCGCCTTGCCGTCGATGGCTCCGGCCGACAAGCGCGGCGAGGTCGTTCACCTAGGCAACATCACCGCCATCAACGATTGCTACAATTGCAATCCGAACGCACTCAACGCGATGGTGGATACGCTCGCCTCCATGCCGGCAAACGCCGCATTGTGGTCGCGGGCGAAATGCTGGAATTAGGCCCCGAAGGCGAAGAACTTCATCGCCAATGCGGCCGCCACATCGGAGAAAAGGCGATCGACGTGCTCTTGGGAGTCAGAGGGTTGGCGGCAGCGACGGTCGAGGGTGCGCAGAAAGCAGGAATCCGCGCCGAGTTCGTAGCCACTCCCGAAGAGGCCGGCGAGTGGCTGGCCCGCGAAGCAAAAGATGGCGATGTAGTGCTGCTGAAAGCCTCGCGCGGAGTAAAGCTGGAAAAGGCGCTGGAAACGTGGAAACAAAGGATCGGAAGCGCCAATAACGCAGTGGCGAAAGAGATGTAACTGAGAACCGACAACTGACAACTGAAAACGTGTTTTTGAGAGCTGACGGCTGAGAGCTGACAGCTGTTTTTTCGGAGGCGGATTGCTTTACTGGCTCTTATATCTGAAGCTCTTTCATTACTTCCCGCCTTTCCGTATTTTTCGTTATCTCACGTTCCGCACTGCGTTCGCGAGTCTCACCGCGCTTTTCACCGGACTCATCGTCGGTCCAATCGTCATCCAGCGTCTGCGCGATTTTCAAATCGGCCAGTACATTCGCGAAGAAGGCCCACAAGCTCACCAGAAAAAAGCCGGCACTCCCACCATGGGCGGCCTGCTCATCGCCATCGCCATCCTCGTCCCGACGCTGCTTTGGGCCGATCTCAGTAATCCCTTCGTGTGGATTGCCGTCTTCGCTACACTAGCCTTTGCGGCCATCGGATTTACCGACGATTACCTGAAAGTCGTTCATCGCCGCAACCTGGGTCTGACGGCGCGTGCCAAACTTGGCTACCAGATTGCCTCCAGCATCGTCATCGCTATTGCTCTTATCGTGCTCGACCATCGCGGAGAATATTCCACCAAACTCGTCGTTCCATTTTTCAAGCAGTTCAAGCCCGACCTCGTAATCGAGCACTTGGCAAGAAATCCTCATCTCTGGCCCATAGCCTTTCTGCCATTCGTTGCCTTCGTCGTGATCGTAATTGTTGGGTCCAGTAACGCCGTCAATCTTACCGACGGCCTCGACGGCCTCGCCATTGGCTGCACCGTCATCGCTGCCGGAGCGCTCGCCGTACTCACCTACCTCAGCGGCCACGCCACCTTCGCGAACTATCTTGAACTCCAGCGCATGCCGCAGATCGGCGAACTCACGATCTTCTGCGGAGCCATGGTCGGCTCCTCCATCGGATTCCTCTGGTACAACGCGCATCCCGCCGAAGTTTTCATGGGCGACGTAGGCTCGCTCGCCCTCGGCGGCGCCATCGGCACCGTTGCCGTCATGATCAAGCAGGAGCTACTGCTCCCTTTCATTGGCGGAGTCTTCGTCATCGAAGCGCTCTCGGTGATCCTGCAGGTTGGCTCTTACAAGCTGCGCAAGAAAAGAATTTTCAAGATGGCGCCCATCCATCACCATTTCGAACTGCTAGGCTGGTCGGAGTCGAAGGTGATCGTGCGCTTCTGGATTGCGTCGCTAGTGTTCGCGCTGTTTGCGCTAACGACCCTGAAGTTAAGGTAAGACGTCAAGCAATTCATTTAGAATTGTCATTCCGAGCAGAGCGAGGAATCTGCTTTTCTTCGCCCTACTGGAACACATCCATGGATCTGCAAGACAAACGCGTGCTCGTAGTCGGCCTCGGCAAATCCGGCGTGGCCTCCGCTCTCTTTCTAAAGTCTCGCGGCGCCCGGGTCACCGTTTCCGACTCCAAGCCCGAAGCCGAACTGCGCAACGAAATCCTGCTTCTCCTCGAGCATGGAATCGCCGTCGAAACCGGCGGCCACGGCGACCGCACCTTTCGCGATCAGGATCTCATCGTTGTCAGCCCGGGCGTTCCCGTCGACGCTCCGCAACTCGTCCAGGCCCGCAGCCTCGGCGAAAAAGTCATCGGCGAGATCGAACTGGCAGCGCACTTTCTACCCGGCCCAATCGCCGCCATCACCGGAGCTAACGGCAAAACCACCACCACCAGCCTCACCGGAGAAATCCTCGCTGCCGCAAACATTCCTGTTCTTGTAGGCGGCAACATCGGGACGCCGGCCATCAGCTTTGTTGATCGAGCCACGCCCAAGACTTGGACCGTTCTTGAAGTGTCCAGCTTTCAGCTGGAAACCATCGTCGACTTCCGCCCGCGCATCGCCGTGATCCTCAACATCACGCCCGATCATCTCGACCGCCACAAGACGTTCGCGAACTACGTCAACGCAAAAGCCCGCATCTTCGAAAATCAGGGCCCCGAAGATTTCACCGTGCTGAACGCCGACGATCCCGCCACCATCGATCTGGCCGAGCGCACGCTAGCCCAGCGCGTCCTCTTCAGCCGGAAAAAAGAAATCGCCGTCGGAGCCTTCGTCCGTGGCGCGCACATCTACTTCCGCGGTGTAGCCCCGACACTCCTGTCTGCTGGCGTGGCTGGCAGTACGCAAACTCCAGAAGGCGAGCACGAAATCATGGCGCTAAACGAAATTCCACTCAAGGGCGCTCACAACCTCGAAAACGTTCTGGCCGCCATCTCCGTTGGCATGTTAACCGGCGCCCATCCCGCCCAAATTCGGCGAGCTGTACAGAACTTCAAAGCCGTCGAACACCGTCTCGAATTTGTAGCCCAAGTCGCAGGCGTCGATTACTACAACGACTCTAAGGCCACCAATGTCGACGCCACCATAAAAGCCCTCGAATCTTTCCCCGCCAACATTCACCTCATCCTTGGTGGTAAAGACAAGGGCAGCGACTATACCGTTCTCAACGATCTGCTGCGCGCCCGCGTCAAGCGCGTCTACACCATCGGTGCGGCCGCCGCCAAAATCGAATCCCACATTCAATCCGCCGCCGAAATCGATCACGCCGAAACTCTGGAAAACGCAGTCCAGCGCGCCTCCGCCTCCGCCGTCCCCGGCGACATCGTTCTCCTCGCGCCGGCCTGTTCCAGCTTCGACCAGTTCCAGAACTACGAGCATCGCGGCAGCGTCTTCAAAGACGCCGTGCGTTCTCTGGCGAGTGCTCGCGATCTGTCTCCGACCCGCGAGTGATTGGAAAATCCCGCGTTTTGAAAAGAACAAATGGCAGAAGTCGCCTACTTATCGCTAGGTTCGAACCTCGGAGACCGCGAAGCCAACCTGCGCGAAGCGATCGCGCAATTGAAGTCCGTCGGTTCGATTCGCGCCCTTTCGGCATTCTACGAAACGCAGCCGGTTGAGTTCACAAACCAGCCATGGTTTCTGAATTGTGTACTTAAACTCGAAACCGAAGAGTCCCCGCGCAAACTGCTGAAGTCCGCACTCTCCATCGAGACCGATATGGGCCGCATGCGCTTTGGCGACAAGGGTCCGCGCAAAATCGACATCGATATAGTCCTTTTCGGCGATCAAGTCGTCAGCGAGCCCGGCTTGGCAATCCCTCATCCCGCCATGCAGGAGCGCAGGTTCGTTCTCGAGCCCTTGGTCGAGATCGCCCCCGATGCCCGCCATCCGGTCCTCAACAAGAAAGCAATTGAATTATTGGAAGCTCTGAAGGAAGGGCAAATCGTGCGCAGAGTAGGTGAGAAAAATGCGTAATCCCCGAGCGCTAAGACCCGAGCCTGCTGCCAGAATTGGCAACCGGTGACAATGACTCAGCCCGGCGGCTTTCACGGAATCACAATCCGGCTCGAACTCTCCTCCGGCGCCGCAATCCCAGCCGCCTTCACCGGAAACTGCGCCAGCAGAAAATCCACGAATGCCCGCGATTTCGGCCGCCCCGAAGTGCGGGCAATTCCCATCCGGAGCAAAAATACGAGTGCTTTCAGCACCTCCGAATCCCGCAGCCGCGAGTATCCCAGATGCTTCACCTCCGCCTCGCGAAACTCCTTCACCATCGTTTCCAGGTCGCGCGCCACCTGCTGTTGCACTGGATTCGCCGTCGCCTGCTCGTAAATCAGGCTCGACTGAACCAGCGTTCTGTAGCTTTGCGCCAGCGAGCTTAGCGCTCCAATCAGATCGCGATCCGTGAGCGAACGGTTCCCGGACGACCCGAACGCGTCGCCAATTCCGGCCCCACTTCGCGCGCTCTTTGCCAGAGCAAAGCTCAGGCCCATGATTAGCTCCTCACGTTCATAAAGAAACTGCTCCCCGATCTCAACGTCAGGGAACATCGCGGCCCGATCCAACTCCGCAGTGTCCCGCGGTCTCTCGTTCTCCCGAACCTGCTGTCGCGCCTGCAAGAGATAAATACAATCGCTCGGGCAGTCGAGCGTGACCTCGCGCTGCTCCCCGCAGCACTGCGCACAAATCCGCCCATGCACCGCCGGACAAAACCGCTTTTCTTTCCGCACCTCGCAAATCGCGCAACTCACAGGCATTCCTCGCACTTCGATTATTTCACGGATCCATATTTCACTAACGCGATGAAGGCATCAGCCACTGGCTGTGGGCACGGTGGGATTTTCCAATGATTCAATGTCTCAATCGCTCAGTGATTCAATAGCCCGATCTCGCCCGCACATTGCACCGGAACCGATGCACTTTCACTGAATAAATCTCCCTAATCCCCTCCATAATCGATTTCTATTTGTCTCATTCCCCTCGCCGCGCTACCTTATTATGTTCATCCCCACGCCCAACTATTCCGGGCTCGGCCCGAACGTGGCTGTTTGCGAACGTGTTTTTTAGAACGCGATTTCCAAAAGAGGAGAGGCATGTCAACTGAACTGCGCAACTTTCTCTCGATCCCCTACGACGAACTCGAAGAAATGAATCTCAAGGCGAAGAAGCAGCGCCTCGACCGCGTCTCTCCCGGCAAGATCCAGGAAGACCGCCTGAAATACCTCGCCGACGAAGGACGCATCAAGGCCGTGACCGTCCTGTTCAGCGACCTCGAAGGCCGTCTGCACATGCTCGACTACGACAAGAAGTTTCTCCTTAAGAGCTACGACAATCTTACGTTCGACGGCTCTTCTATTCGCGGTTTCACCGCCCAGCGCGAAAGCGATCTCCGCCTCGGCATCGATTGGGCCGCATTCTACTGGGCTCCCGCCGATGTCTTTGGGCCGGGCAAAGTTCTCGTCTTCGGCGAAGTCATCGACAAGGGTGGCGAACCCTACTCCGCCGATATGCGCGGCGTCCTCAAAACTTTCGCCGAAGGTCAGTTCAAGAAGAACGGCTACACGCTCAACGCGGCCAATGAAATCGAAGGCTTCCTCTTCAAAGGCGCCGACGCCGAACGCACCTATCACGAGACCGGCAAAGTTCGAATACGTCAACACCGGTGGCTACTATCACTCTCTGCCCGGCGATCCGCTGCGGACCTTCATCGACACCACCGCCGAAGTCCAGCGCGCCATGGGCTTCCAGAACGAAAAGGATCATCCCGAGGTCGCGCCCTCGCAGTTCGAAATCAACTACAACTACGCCGAGGTCGTCGCTGCCGCCGACCACATCCAGCTCTACAAACTCATCTGCCGCCAGGTGGCGCGCAACATGGGATTGACCGCCTGTTTCCTGCCGAAACCGGTGGTCGGCGTAAACGGCAGCGGCATGCACACCAACGTTTCCATCAGCAAAGGCGGCAAGAACATTTTCTGGGACCCGAAAGGCGAAGAGAAACTTAGCAAGTCCGGCTGGGAGTTTCTGGATCGCATCCTCACGCACGGCAATGACATTTGCCTGTTGCTGAATCCGAGCGTCAACGCTTATCGCCGCCTCGATCCGCACTTCGAAGCGCCCAACCAGATCAAGGCATCTCCCGTGGATCGCGGTTCGATGATCCGCATTCCTATCGGCAACGAGCGCAGCATGCGCGTAGAAGTGCGCTCCGTCGCCCCCGACGCGAATCCCTACATGGTCATGCTCTCGATCTTCAAGACCGGACTCGAAGGCACAACCTCGAAGATCAAGAACCTCCGCCAGGCCGAGCGCTATCTGCCCGACAACATCTACACCGCCATGGAAGATTTCCGCAAAGCGGAGTGGACCTCGAAGCTTCTAGGCGAAGACGTGAAAGGCCGCTATGCCGACCTGAAACAGGCCTCAGCCGACCGCTGCCCCCGCCTGCTGGGCACATTCGTCAAGGCGCCCGAGGTGCAATACCACCACGACGTCTACAACCAGTATCTGTGGAATCTGTTCTAGAAACGTATGGCGCGGACCCCCTTGTCCGCGCTGCTTAACAGCTTCGCAAGGCTGCCGGATTTCAGGCAGCCTTGTCTTTTACAGAATAACGTCGCGCCGCCTATTACCTACGTGCCCGCCGTCACACGCACAGCTCAAGCCCTCCCTGCGATAATTGCTACTAACATGGCTCCTGCTTTCTCGATCGAATCCCTCTTGGGGGACCAGTGGCTTCCAAAGTCCGTTCTCTGCCTGCGTGATTACAACCGCAGCAAGTTTCTGCACGACGTAATTGCCGGAATTACCGTCGGTCTGGTCGCTCTGCCGCTGGCGATGGCATTTTCCATCGCCTCAGGTCTCACGCCGCAGGCCGGCATCTACTGCGCCATCGTCACCGGCTTTCTGATTTCCCTGTTAGGCGGGTCGAAAACACAAATTGGAGGCCCCACCGGCGCCTTCGTGGTTGTGGTTTCGGGAATCGTTGCCCTGCACGGAGTGGACGGCCTCTTCCTCTGCACGATGATGGCCGGCGTCATCCTCATGATCATGGGCCTGACCGGCGCCGGCACCGCGGTAAAGTACATCCCGCGCCCCATCGTCATAGGATTCACCAATGGCATCGCCATTCTCATCGCCAGCACCCAGGTAAAAGATTTCTTCGGTCTGAAGCTCGAAAAGGTTCCCGGCGTTTTCTGGCAACGCATGGAAGCCCTGGCTCAAAGCTTTCACACCATCTCCATCGAAGCCACGCTGCTCGCCGCCGGTACTGTTGTCATCATCGTCGTCTGTCGCGGAATCTCCATTCGCATTCCCGGCGCCATCGTCGCCATGGTCCTGGGCACCATCATCGTTGAAGTTTTCAAGCTGCCGGTCGAAACCATTGCCAGCCGCTTCGGAGGCATCCCCAGCGGCCTTCCGCATTTTCAGATCCCCACATTCCGCCCCGAGTTGATCCACGGACTGCTGGGCCCGGCGCTCACCGTCGCTATGCTGGGCGCGATCGAATCCCTGATGTCCGCGGTAGTCTCTGACCGCATGTCGAACGACCGCCACAATCCGAATGTCGAACTCGTTGCACAAGGTGTGGCCAATGTCATCTCTCCGATGTTTGGCGGCTTGCCGGCCACTGGCGCCATCGCTCGCACAGCCACTAACATTCGCGCCGGTGCGCAGTCGCCGGTAGCGGGAATCATTCACTCGCTCACCCTGCTCTCGATTATTTTGTTCGCCTCGCACTGGGTGCGCTTCGTGCCCATGGCGGTCCTCGCTGGCATCCTGATGGTTGTCTCCTACAACATGGGCGAGTGGCTCGAAATCCCTGGCCTGCTCAAACTGACCAAGACCGACGTCAGTGTCTGGCTGGTCACCTTCGCCCTCACCGTATTTGCCGATCTCACCGTCGCCGTCCAGGCTGGCATGATCCTCGCTGCGTTACTCTTCATCAGCCGAGTAGCCGCCACCACTACGGTCTCGCAGGTCACCGACGACTACATCGAAGACGGCCGCGTCCACATCCTGCAAGATAAGGACATCCCCTATTACGCAACCATCTTCCGTATTCACGGACCGTTCCTGTTCGGCGCGACCGACAAGATCGCCGTAGTCACTGAGAACATCCACAAGATTCCGCCGGTAGTCATTCTGCGGCTGCGCAACATGACTGCCCTCGATGCGACCGGCCTGTTCGCGCTCGAAGAGGTGGCTCGAACACTCAAAGCAAGCGGCCGCGAACTGATCCTCTGCGGAGCGCGTGAGCAACCCTTGCGCCTGATACAGGAGACCGAGTTCGAGGAGTTAGTCGGGAAGGAAAACATCTGCGACAACGTGCAGGCGGCCTTGCAGCGCGCCGAAGAAGTGTACGAAAGATTGCAGCCGGCGGGCGCCGGCACAGCACGCTAACGAGCTGAAATTCAAATAGCGATCAACGGTCTTACCGCATGGTCGCGGCATTCGCCAGGTTGGAATTGCCGTATCGGCTCATCGCCAGATCGACAATCGTTCCAATCATCTCTGTATAAGACAGCCCCGAAGCCTTCGCCGCCATGGCAAATTCCTGCCGGCTGGCCAGCCATGGATTCGGATTCGCCTCAATCACGTACACATCGCCATTCGGCGCCAGCCGCATGTCAACACGTCCGTAATCGCGCAGCTTCAGCGCCCGGTATGCCGCCACCGCTGTATCTGACAAACGTTTCGTAGTTGCCTCATCCAGATCTTCCGCGATCGCCGATTTCGTCAGCTTGTAAGCCTCTGTGTTCTTTTCGAACTTGACGTCGTAGCTGGCAATCTTCGGCGTGCCCTCGGGAAGTCGCGACAGGTCCAGCTCAACCAGCGGCAGCACTTGCGCGTTGTCATAGCTCCCCAGCACGCCCGCATAAATCTCGCGCCCCTCGATGTACTCCTCGATCAGGGCCGGAGAATCGAATTCATCCTGGATGTACTCGATCCGCTGCATCATTTCCCGGACGTTTGTCACGACCGCGCCCGCATCGATCCCGATCGACCCGTCTTCCCAGGCCGGCTTCACAATCAAAGGGAACGAAATGTCATGCGCATGTTCAATACGCCCGCGATACGAAGTCGCGAAGAATGGCGTTCGAATTCCGTGAAAAGCAAAGATCTTTTTCGCCACCGCCTTATCCTGCGAGAGAAAAAGTGCGTGCGGCCCCGCGCCCGTGTACCGCAAACCGAGCAGGTCCACATACGCGACCACGTTCATTTCCTTCGTGTCATCGCCGTCGAACGACTCTGTCAGATTAAAAAGCAAATCGGCATCGCACTTCGCCAAAGTATGCAGTGACTGTGGACGCCCATCCAACTCCACATGCGAAGTCTCGTGCCCCAGCTTCTGCAGCGCCTCGACGATCTCCTCGCGGTCGGTCTTCTCTTTCTTGACCTTCTTGATCGCCTTGCGCTTCTTCCGGCCGCCACCGCCACGCCCCGAACCGCTTGCGTCGTCCGCGTTTCCGTCTGCCGCGTCCGCCTTTGCCGCGGCCGCTACCGGATCCTCATTCCACAAGTCATAAAGCAGCGCAATCTTCATGTGTGCTCCAATCATCCAATCTCCAAAGCAAAGCGAAAGCCGAAGTCGAAGTGCTACCTAAGAGCTAATGGCCAATCGCTAATAGCTGCCTTCCTACGGTTGTATAAACTTTCCCTTCGCTACGTAAGTCATAACGAGAGCGGTAGCATAAGCAGTCACTTCTGCCAGATGCTCCGCACTGCGGGTTTTATCCGCCCGCAGTCCAAGCTCTCCCGCCCGTTTCTCGATGTTGTCGACGAGCGTTTTGATCAATGACCTCTGCGCTCCCGTCCACTGCGCAACTTTGTCGATCACCGGCTTGCGATGCTGCCGCAGAAACTCGCTAGCCCCAATCGCCGTCTTCCGCCGCTTCGATACCGAAAACAAATCCCGCAAATCCGTGTCCGGAGTCAGCTCCGTGACGGCAACTTCCTCGCGCCCATTCCGGTGATAAAACTCAGCGACGGTAATTTCCATGTCATCCACGGTGATATCAGTTACGCCGCGTCGTCGCACCGGATCCGCTTTTCCCAACTTCCGCGCCAGCCGATCCAGATATCGCAGCTTTTCCATCGCCGGCCATCCGCGATACCGCTTCCGCCAGTTCGACCGCGGCGTCAGCCACACCGCAAACGTTTCGGCAAAATCCTCATCCGGATGCTTCTGCGCGTACCATCCCGGCAAGTGCCGCACATAGTCGCGCGAAAACGGCGCCGGCCGGTAGTTATCGCGATAAGGCCGCCGGAACGACCCGAACATTTCCTTCCACTCTGGCTTCGTGTGCAGCTTGTACGCATACGTAAACGCGTGCCCCGCCTCATGCCGCAGATACATCATGATCTCGCGCGCATCTTCCAGGTCATGCGCCTGCTTCTCCAAAAGCGCCAGCTCCGCATTCGCCAGATAGAACGGGATCCCAATAATCGGCTCACCCGACGGGCATCCCCACTCGTCGGTCAAATAACAAGTCGGACGAAACTTTGTCAGCCGCTTGGCCTCCAGTTCGCCGTAGAGTTGCTCCACAAACCGCTCCACAGGAGACCCCTCAAGCCGCAGCCCAAGCTCGCGAATGGGCCGTGCCAGTAGCTCCTGGTTCCCGTCGGCTTTCTCTTGTTCTTTTTCCACCACAAAATCCCGCTATGAGAAAGAATCTCGCTATCAAGGCGAGGCAACTCCGATGCGCTAAAAAGTGTGCACGCGAGGAGCAGGCAGTTATCTCTAAGGTTAACGATAGATGACCGGGAGGATTATCAGGAAGTGACCGGGGTAACGAAGTAGACGGGCGTGGGAAGGAAAGCTACTCAGATTGATCTTATTGCATCCACTCGATCGCACGAGAATCGGCCGAACGTCGATGATCTATCGCGTGGTCTCAGCCGCTCGTTGACCCTTGCGCGCAATCGAGTGCACCAGGATCTTCGCCAGACCAAGAACCACGGCGCCCGCCGCCACCAGAGCTACCAGAATCGTAAAATTCATATTGCCTCCAGCCGAAACCGGCCAGCGTTCAGCCCATTGCAGCATGACCGGAAGGCAAGAAAAAGATTACCGGCGTCACAGGAATCACCGGAGGTATAAACATCGCAGCTTCGACCTCGCCTCTTAAATGAGAGAAATCATCCGCGAAATCCGTGCAATCCGCGGAAGAGAAGTTCCGCCCATCCCGCCTCAACTCCGTGCTATCGTACGGAACCATGGCAACGACAGAAATCCCCGCGCACCCTATACAAGCCCAGGCCTTCGAGCGATTAATGCAACTTACCACCGGCATGGTAGTCACTGCTGCCCTGCAACCCATCGCGCGCCTGAAAATCCCCGACCTGCTAGCCGACGGCCCGCACCATGTCTCGCAACTCGCCGCTGAGACTGGCAGCAATGAAGATGCTCTCTACCGCGTCATGCGCCTCCTCGCCAGCGTAGGAGTCTTCGCCGAACTCCCGGAAAAAGTTTTCGCCATCACGCCCATCTCGCAGCTTCTACGCTCCGACGTGCCCGGATCCATGCGCGACATGGTCCTCTGGATCAGCAATCCATTTCACTTCCAGGTCCACGCCGAACTCGAGCACTCCGTCAAAACCGGCCAGCCCGCCGTCGAAAAAGTTTGCGGACAAACCGCCTTCGAAGCCATCTTCAGCCGATCCCGAAGTTGCCTACGACTTCAACCTGGCCATGACCTGCTTCAGCCGCCGCATCGCGCCCGCGTTACTCGAAGCCTACGACTTCTCCAGCATCGGCACGCTCATGGACGTTGCCGGCGGCCACGGCGCAGTCCTCTGCGAAATCCTCACCCGCTATCCCAACATGAAAGGCATTCTCTTCGACATCCCCAACGTAATCGAGGAAGCGAACTGCCACATCTGCGCGCTAAAAATGGACGAGCGCTGCCAGACCATCCACGGCGATTTCTTCGACGAAATCCCCGCCGGCGCCGTACGCCTACTACATGCAGCACATCCTGCACGACTGGAACGACGAGAAGTGTCTGAAGATTCTAGCCAACTGCCGGAAGGCTCTGGCCGGCCATCGCGACGGCCGCCTGTTGATCGTAGACATGGTAGTTCCCGAAAATTCCGATCCCCATCCCAGCAAGTGGCTCGACATAGAAATGCTCCTCATGCCCGGAGGCCGCGAGCGCACCCGCCCCGAGTGGGAAGCGCTATTCGCACAAAGCCGGATTCGAGATCACAGAATTGTTCCGATGAAAGCCGCCGAAAGCTTGATTGAAGCGCGAGTGCGAGAGCTGAAGTTAAAATTGTTCCGAATGAAAAATGGCGCGGGCAAAAATGCCCGCGCCAAGAGTTCTAAGCGAATCGACGAACGACCACCGACGAACGGACTCCCCGACTACTGTATCAACGTCCCATTCTCCGCCGGCGTCTCCGGAGCAATCACCACCGCCGCCGCCACCCGGTCTCCCGGCTCCAGCGACAGCAACCGCACGCCCTGCGCCGCGCGGCCCGACTCGCGAATCGTGCTCGAGTCCATCCGGATGATCTTCCCGTACTGGCTGATCAGCATCACTTCAGACTCTTCATTCACCTGCGCGATCCCGACCACCTTGCCGTTACGCTCGGTCGTCTTCACGTTGATCACGCCCGAACCGCCGCGTCCCTGCAACCGGTACTCGTCCGCCGCAGTCCGCTTGCCATAGCCGTTCTCCGTCACCGACAGAATCAGCGAGCCCTTGATCGGCAGCGTCTCGTCGGTAGCGGTAGCTTCGACGCCAGCCGCGGCCTTGACCTTCGCAGCCGCCAATTCAGCCTGCTTCGCGTCTTTCGCCGTTGTCGCCATGCCGACAATGTAATCGCCCTTGTCGAGATTCATGCCGCGCACGCCGTAAGCCGGACGCCCCATCGGTCGAACATCCGACTCCTCAAACCGAATCGCCTGACCATCGTGCGAAGCCAGAAAAATAATCTGCTCGCCGTCGGTCAAAGTAGCCGCAACAAGTTCATCGCCCTGGTCGATGCCGATCGCGATAATCCCGCGCGACATCACGTGCGAAAAATCTTTCAGCTCGGTCTTCTTGACGGTCCCGTTGCGCGTGGCGAAGAAAATAAATCGCCCCGCCTCTTCCAGATTCCGCACCGCAACCATCGTCCGCACGGTCTCGCCCGCCTGCAACCCGACGAGATTCCCAATGTGCTTGCCCTTGCCCGCCGCGCCCACATCCGGAGTCTCATACACCTTGAGCCAGTAAACCCGCCCGGTGTTCGTGAAAATCAGAATGTAAGCGTGCGTCGACGCGATAAACAGCTGCTCGACAAAATCCTCGTCGCGCGTCTTCATGCCCGTGCGCCCGGTTCCGCCGCGCCGCTGCATGCGATAAGTAGAAATCGGCGTCCGCTTCACATATCCCGAATGGCTGACCGTCACCGCAACCTGCTCGTCGGCAATCAGGTCTTCCAGCAGAATCTCCGCCGCTTCATCTTCAATCTGCGTGCGCCGCGCGTCGCCGTACAGCTTCTTCACTTCTTCGAGCTCTTTGATAATCACGCCGCGCAATTTCTTCTCCGACCCAAGAATCGCTTTCGAACTCGGCAATGCTCTCGCGCACCGACTTCAACTCGTTCGAAATTTCGTCGATCGAAAGCCGCGTCAAGCGGTGCAATTGCAATTCGAGAATCGCGTCCGCCTGCTTCGCGGTAAACGGCTTTTCCGCCGGCAGCTTGGGCGCGCGCCCGGTCACATTGATGTCAATTTTCTTGCCGCCAAAAAACGCGACCAAATTTTCCCGCGCATCCGCCCGGTTCGCGCTGGCGCGAATAATCGTGATCACGTTGTCCAGGTGATCGAGCGCCGTCAGGTAGCCTTCCAGAATGTGCTCGCGGTCGCGCGCCTTCGCCAGCAAAAACGCCGTCCGCCGCCGCACTACATCCACGCGATGATTAATAAAATGCAGGATCGCCTGGATCAGCCCCATTTCCTTCGGCTGCTGGTTCACCACCGCCAGCAGGATCATCGAGAAGCCTTCCTGCATTTGCGTGTGCTTGAACAGTTGGTTGAGCACGATCTGCGGCTCGGCTCCGCGCTTCAACTCAATCACGATCCGCATTCCGTCGCGGTCGCTCTCGTCGCGCACGTCGGAAATATCGTCGATCGTCTTGTCGTTGACCAGGTCGGCAATGCGCTCGATCAGCCGCGCCTTGTTCACCTGATACGGAATTTCCGTAACGATGATCGCCTGCTTTTCCTTGGTAACGTTCTCAATCGCGGCGCGCGCTCGCATCATGAAGCGCCCGCGCCCGGTCCGGTAAGCCTCAAAAATTCCCGCCCGCCCATGAATAATCGCCGCGGTAGGGAAGTCCGGCCCCTGCACAAATTTCAAAATCTCCGGCAACTGCGCCGCTGGATTATTCACCAGCGTGATCGTCGCATCGACAATCTCGGTCAAATTGTGCGGCGGAATCTTAGTCGCCATGCCCACGGCGATTCCATCCGACCCATTCACCAGCAGATTCGGAAACCGCGCCGGCAACACGGTAGGCTGCGTCTCCGAGTTGTCGTAATTCGGATAAAAATCCACCGCCTCTTTATCCAGATCTTCCAGCAGCGCGGTCGAAACCCGCGTCAGCCGCGCTTCCGTATAGCGGTCCGCCGCCGGAGGATCGCCATCCACCGACCCAAAATTTCCCTGCCCATCCACCAGCGGCGCGCGCATGGCAAACGGCTGCGCCAGCCGCACCAACGCGTCATACACCGCCAGATTTCCATGCGGATGGTACTTGCCCATCACCTCGCCGACGATACGCGCGCACTTGCGCGTAGGCCGCCCCGGCGCGAGCCCCATCTGCTGCATCGTGTAAAGAATCCGCCGATGCACCGGCTTCAATCCGTCGCGCACATCCGGCAACGCGCGCCCAATGATCACGGACAGCGAATAGTCGAGATACGACTTCCGCATCTCCTCTTCAATATTGACGGGTTGAATGTTAAGCGCGCCCGGCCCCGTGGGACCGTCGCCGCCAGGAGGAGGTGTCAAAGGCAGTTCAGGATTTTGATCGTCAGCCATGAAAGAAGTTCTCGGTTCTCAGTCGTCAGTTCTCAGTAAAACCATGCGGGCCTTGCTACGACCCACGCGGGGACAGCCGCCCCCGGCTGTTCTGCGGAGCGAAGCTCCCCAGTTATCGTGTGCCAAAAGTGCCGCTAAGTTATTGTATTTACAGGCAATTATCTGATTGATCGAACCCAATAATTATACCATTTTTTGGGGCCGGACGAAGTGAGGCGAAGTGGGGTGAAGAGTTGCCGTTTCAGGCTCCGCAAATCACCTGGGGACAGCCGCCCCCGGCTGTCCAGCGAAGCGAAGCTTCGCAGTTTGTTGCGAGCCCGGTCGAGTTGCGCGAGAACTTCACGCTCTGCGCAGCGTCAAGAGCGTAATCTCCGGAGGCACGCCCAGTCGCACCGGAAATCCAAAAGTCCCGAGCCCGCGATTCACATAAAGCGCAGCCTTCGAAGTTCCGTTGGTGCTCCCGGAGCCGGAGGTCCCCCATTCTAACGTCGCGTTTTGTGCGGCGTTAGAGTGGGTAACCCCACTGTCGGCACCGTGAGCTTTTCCCGACGACTGACGACCAACGACCGACGATGGCCCGCCACCATCTGACGGCTCCATCGGCAACAAAAACAATCCCGCCACAAACGGCGAAATCAACCGCGCCGGCGAAATATTGTGATCGACAATTTCCACCTTCACCTGACCGCCATGCGTGTGCCCAGCCAGGCTCAACTCAATCCCCAACTCCGCCGCGCGCGGAAACGAATTCGGATTATGCGACAGCAAAATATTCGGCATGTCGCGCCGCACCAGATATGCAATCTCCTCCAGCATCGGTCCAGTCCGCTCGCCGGAAACCATGTGGTCACGCTGATAATCCACGCCGATCAAATTAAACCGCCCGCCGTTATGCTCAATGACCTCATTGCGCGCCCGCAGCAATTTCATCCCGTGCGATTGAAACAGCAGCTCCGCCTGATCCTCTACGCCCGCATAAATCTCATGGTTTCCATTGCAGCCCCAAACGCCCAGCGGAGCGCGCAGTTTCGCCAGTTCGCCAATACAAACATCGAGCGGATCGCCCTCGCTCGAAACAAAATCTCCGGTAACAAATGAAATGTCAGGCGAAAGTTCATTCGCCATTGCCACCGCCCGCGCAATCTCCCGCGGAGGCATGTAATCCCCAATATGAATGTCGCTCAACTGCGCAATCCGCAGCCCATCCAGTTCAGGCGGAAGATTCGCAATCGGCACATCGACGCGCTCGACCGTATAGCGCAAACGCCCAGCGGCAAATCCATAAGTAGCCGCCAGAAACGGAACGCTACCGGCAAGAAAGGCGGCATAACGAAATAGCGTCCGCCGCGAAGCGTCAAAGCCCGATTCACCGCCCGATTCACGACGACCGCCAACCGCAGCCCCATGCCGCAAATTCGAGACCGCAGCAGTAACCCACTCAATGCCGCCCACCGACTTCACAGCAATCAGCGCAAACAAAGAAGCGACAATCCATATCCGCGAAAAAGCAATCAGCCCTTTGCCGAAAGGAGCCCGCGAAACCACATGTCCAAGCAGGGAATCGAAGAGCGCGGCAAACAAGGCCACAGCCGCGGCAATCAGCACAATCTGCAAACCCGCGCGCCAGTGCGCGCCGGCTAGTCCAGAGATCCAGTTCCAGGCCCGCAGAAACCAAAAGCGCTGCACCGCATAAACAAGCGCAAGAAATATAACTAAGAAAACAATTCTTCCGATCAGGGTAAGGCTCCTAACTCGTATGGGAAATTAGATGCTGGAGTGTGAAGAAAGATCGAAAGACTGTTACGAGGGGATCGATAGGGTTTGAGACCGACTAGCCGATGGCGGCCTGCAATTGCGGTCGCAGCGCGCCGATCCGCGCCCGCGCATCCCGAATAGCCGCCTGCACCCGTGCCGGAGCCGTCCCGCCCGGCACATCATGAATCGCCAGCACTTCACTCAACTCCAGCCGCGCCGGCAAGTCCACATCGAACGCCGGATGAATCGCCTGCAAATCTTTAATCAACAAGTCCTGCAACTCGCATTTCAATTCCAGGCATAGCTTCACAGCTTTTCCAACCGCTTCGTGCGCCTGTCGAGAGGCCACGCCCCGCTCCACCAGATACGCCGCCGCCGCCCAGGCATTCATAAATCCCGATCGCGCCTCCGCATCCATCTTCGCGAAGTTGAACTCCACCGCCCGCATCCATCCGGTCACCAGCGGCAGCATGGAAGTCACCGTGTCCGCCGCGCCGAACAAAGGCTCCTGCGTCTCCTGCAAATCTTTGTTGTAAGCGAGCGGCAAGCCTTTCACCGCCGTTTCCAGCGCGGTAGCAAATCCAGCCATCCGCGCCGCTTTTCCACGCACCAGCTCCAAGAGGTCTGGATTTTTCTTCTGCGGCATCGCGCTCGACCCGGTCGAATAAGCCTCCGGCAGCACCACAAAATCGTAAGCCGAAGTCGAAAACAAAATCATCTCCTCCGCCCACCGGCTCAGATGCAGCGACAAAACGAGAAAAGCCTGCACAAACTCGATCGCAAAGTCGCGATCGCTCGTAGCATCCATGCTGTTCGCGGTAATGTCGTCAAAGCCAAGTTCCGCCGCAATCGCGCGCCGATCCAGCGCCAAAGTAGCCCCGGCAATCGCCCCCGAACCCAGCGGACAAACATTCACCCGCTTCCGGCAAGAAGCCAGCCGCTCCGAGTCGCGCAAAAACATCTCGACGTAAGCCAACAGCCAATGCGCGACGAGAACAGGCTCAGCCGGCTGCAAGATGCGTAAAGCCCGGCATAGCCGCAGCGCCCGCTGACTCCGCCCGCGCCACAATCGCCTCAATCCAATCCGCCAGCAGATTCTGCAACTCGTCAATCGCCGCCCGCACAAACAATCGCAGGTCGGTAGCAATCTGCTCATTCCGGCTGCGTCCCGCATGCAGCTTGTAGCCAGTCGGCCCAATCAGCGCCGCCAATTTCTTTTCGACAAAATGATGAACGTCCTCCGCCTCCGGATCGTCCAGATATTCCGGAGCCTTGACCAGCTTCGCAATCTTGTTCAGCCCCTCAATAATCTCAGCCAGGTCCTCCGCGCTCAGCACGCCAGCATGTTCCAGCGCCCGCGCATGCGCGCGGCTGGCCGCAAGTTCAAAAGGCAGCAGCCGTTGGTCATAGCCAAACGACCGCTGCCATTTTTCGAACTCCGGATCAAGCCCCTGTCGAAAGCGACCCGACCACATCTTCATACTGAAACCTTTTCCCTCATTGTCATCCTGAGCGAAGCGAAGGATCTATGCACTTCGCCGGCAGCGCCACAACTCGCCGGGCAAGCACGTACGCGCTGCCCACCGAGCCCTACTTGGACGCCTCATGCAGACTGGCAGCAACGCCGCGATTCGTTTCCATAGCCGCCCGGCACCGCGAAGGCAAGCCCAGAATCCGGATAAATCCCTCCGCGTCCTTCTGATCATAACCCGCGCCCATCGTGAACGAAGAAAGGTCGGTCCGATAGAGCGAGTGCGGCGACTGCCGGCTAGTCACGCTAACATTACCCTTATAGAGCGAGAGCGCCACAGTCCCAGTAACATTCTGCTGCGTAGTCTCAACAAACGCATCCAGCGCCTCGCGCAGCGGAGTAAACCAAAGCCCGAAGTAAACCAGCTCCGCATACTTCAACGCCACATGCTGCTTGAAGTGCAGCACTTCGCGATCCAGGCAAAGCGCCTCAAGTTCGCCATGCGCAGCCAGCAGCAAAGTCCCGCCCGGAGTCTCATAGCATCCGCGCGACTTGATCCCAACAAACCGGTTCTCGACCAGATCGATGCGGCCCACCGCGTTCCGTCCACCAATCTCGTTCAACAGTTCCACCAGCGAAACCGGATCGAGCGTCTGCCCGCCCACCGAAACCGGCACGCCCTTCTCAAATCCAATCTCGACGCTGCTCTTCCTTATCCGGCGCATCCTGCGGCGACCGCGTCATCTGCCACGTCGAAGCCAGCGGCGCATTCCCCGCATCCTCCAACTCTCCGCCCTCATGGCTCAAATGCCAGAGATTGCGGTCGCGGCTGTGAATTTTCTCGCGGCTCGCGGCCACCGGAATCCCGCGCTTCTCCGCGTAATCCAGGCAATCCTCGCGCGACTTCAAATCCCACTCGCGCCACGGAGCCACCACCTTCAACTCCGGAGCCAGCGCCTGATACGCCATCTCAAACCGCACCTGATCGTTGCCCTTGCCCGTGCATCCATGCCCCACGGCCGAAGCGCCTTCGCGCAGCGCCACTTCCACCTGATGCTTGGCAATCACCGGACGAGCCAGAGAAGTTCCCGAGCAGATATTTGTTTTCATAAACAGCCCCAGCCTTCAAAGCCGGCCAAACGTACCCCGTCAGAAATTCCTCGCGCAGATCCTCAACCACCACTTTGCTGGCGCCCGTCTTGTAAGCTTTATCGACGACCGCTTCCACGTCATCTCCCTGGCCCACGTCGGCGACCATCGCGATCACCTCGTAGTCATAGTTCTCCTTGAGCCACGGAATAATAATGGAGGTATCCAGCCCTCCCGAATATGCGAGAACGATTTTCTCTTGGCCCGAATTACTGGGCATGCGCGCTCCTCGTCGAAAAACCAGGATGGAAAAACGATCCCACGCCGCCGCTCAACAGCCAAACCAGAATCGCCTTCTGAATATGCAGGCGATTCTCCGCCTGATCGAACACCACCGAATTCAATGAATCGATCACCTGATCCGTCACCTCGCATCCGCGATGCGCGGGCAGGCAATGCATAAAACGCGCATGGGGCGCAGCCAGCGCCATCAGCCCGGCATTCACCTGGAACGGCGCAAAAATCGCCTGCCGCTCCGCCGCCTCGCTCTCCTGACCCATGCTCGCCCAGGTGTCGGTGTAAACCGCGTCCGCACCCTTCACCGCCTTGCGCGCGTCATTCCCGATGCGCAGCGTCGCGCCCGTCTCTTCCGCAATCGCCTGCGCCATCGTCAGGATCACCGGATTCAACCCGTACTTCTCCGGTGTGGCAATCGAAACCTTCGCGCCCATCGAAGCTCCGGCCAGCAGCAGCGAGTGCGCCATGTTGTTCCCATCGCCGACATAAGCAAAATGAATCTTCCTCAGATCGCCAAAATGCTCGTGCAACGTAAAGAAATCCGCCAACGCCTGGCAAGGATGCTCCAGTTCGCTCAGCGCATTGATCACCGGCACGCCCGCGTACGTCGCCATCTCTTCCACCGTCGCGTGCTTGAACGTCCGCAGCACGATGATGTCGATCCAGCGCTCCAGATTATGCGCGATATCGTAAAGCGATTCGCGCGCCGTCAAACGGTTTGCCGTCTGGTCGACAAAAAACGTGCTTCCGCCCAGGCTGTCCATGCCCGCCTCAAACGTAAGCCGCGTGCGCAGCGATGGCTTCTCGAAAAACATCACCATCTGCTTGCCCGCCAGCACGCCGCGAAAATCCTCCGGGCGTGCCTTGAGCATTGCCGTCAAGTTGAACAGTTGCTGAATCTCCGCCGGCGCCAGGTCATGCACCGAAATCAGATCGCGCGGCGCAACCGGCTCCGCCAGCAGATGTGCCGAATGGTTGACTGCCATAGTTTCACTTCTCATTTGCGTCTTATACATTTCTTCGTTCTGCACTCCATTCTCAAAAAAACAAATCCCTCAGCGTGTCCAAATCTCCAAAACATCTCCCGGTGTCGGGGATGCCACGTTCCGCGCTTCGCTCGGGCGGAGTTTTTACTCTTCCTTTTTTTCGACTGCGTTTTCCAAATGTGGCTTGCCCACGCCCCACTAACCCATATCCCGAATCCGCCGCGCCAGCGCCTGCGCTTTCTTCTTATCCGTCGCGATCACGAGCACGGTGTCATCCCCCGCAATCGTCCCCACCACCTCGGGCCAGTGCGATGCGTCGAGCGCCGCCGCCACCGGCTGCGCGCTCCCGATCGTAGTCTTCACCACCAGCATGTTCTGAGCCTGCCTGATCTCGAGCACAAACTGGTGCGCCAGGTGCATCACCGAAGGCAGAACGCCTTCCGCGACTGATTTCTCGGTGGCGCGCCGGTAGCCGTCGGGCCCTTTCACGAGCTTCAACTCTCGGATATCCCGGGAAAGAGTAGCCTGTCCCACATCAATCCCCCGGCGCTCCAGAATGTGCTGAAGCGCCTCCTGGCTCTCTACCGGGCCGTCGTCGAGCAGATCAAGAATCGCTTTGTGTCGTGCTGTTTTCGACATAATAGTCAATGAATAAAAATCCAATCTAATGAATAAGTATCCATTAACAGGTAAGGAAGTGTCAAGCGGAAATGGCCCAAGAAAGGGAACACCGCGAAGGTAGCGTCGCCGTCAGGGCTTGGCGAGCGGCTGGCATTTCCAAAAAAATCTGAAATCGTGCCCGCCTAGTTCGCCGTGGCCGACGGCAACTTAAACTCCACGCCGGCTGCGTCATTCACTTTTTGGGTGGCCGCGATATCAAGATCCGCAATCGCAATCTTGCGCGCACGCTCTCCGGAGAAATCAAACAATGTATCCCCCACGATCGCGTAATTGACGACCTCAGAGCGGTGTCCATCCTTAAACACCAGCACCGTAGTCGGCTGCGCAACCACCGGTTCCGGCGGACCGGGAGCTACCTCGGCTGGTGACGCCAGCGCGGCCGAACCTGCGTCCCCGCTCGCGACCAAATCTTCCCCTGCATTTCCGCCCGCGCCCTGCTCCTCGGATTCGGGAATTCCATTTATAGTCGCCAGCCGGCGTTCAGCCCTACTTCCGCTCGGAGTATCAGCCTGCGCTGCCCTGGTGGGTTCCCCTCTCGCCGGTCCAGCTTCGTCCGGCTCGTCCGCGTCATCCTCTGGGTCCGCCGCATAGGGCAATGCCAGCGGAATAAAGACAGGCTCGGCCACGACCACATCGCCGTCATGTCTATGCCGGCGATGACCGTGGTGGGAACGCTGATCGGTCCCAAACGACGGATAAGGGACCATCGGCGAAAAACTGGACGGAAAGAAGAAACTCGCACAGCACCCGAACGCCGCTCCCCCATATGCGTTCGCGTTGGGCCGCACGGCGGAAAACGCGGCGCTCGTTCCCCCAATACCGGAAGCTGGAACGCCGTGAAAATCCATGTAGGGACTCTGTGCCCGAAGGGGCAAGGGCAAACAAGCAATCAAACAAAGAGGTGACAGCGCTAACAGGAAAGATAATCGTCGAGCGGCCAGCATCGGCGGCCTCCTCGTATCATCGTCGGCACGTACTCCGTCCCGGCACGCCCGAAACGCGAATCTCTTCGTTCAGACATTCGGGATTAGAAAGTTCGAGTTCCCCGAACTCGGGCGATTCGGGACCACTCAATTAGAACTCAAAGGAAGGGTGAAGTTGCGTAGAAAATTGTCATTACCTTCGGCCATAAGCAACACAGCAAAATATTGCACTTATGCCGCATTCAGCGGCGCCCGGGCCGTAATTCGCCTCAATTCCAGGATCCGGTGCCTCACATAGCCGTCTTCCGTCAAATGTGCTGCCGCAGTCGCTTTGCGGGCAGTCGCGACCATCTGGTCGAGCGGCCGGCGATGGGTAAATTGCGGATCAAGCTCCCGGCAAAATTCGCACGGCCGACTGGAGCGCGTATCGAAGCGCTTCATGATCACTGCATCAATATGTTCCACGAGGGTTCTCCTGAGATGCGTGAATGGCGGATTCGTGAGGCAAAGGGTTTCGTCCCGGCTACGGCGGTTTATCCCCCAGAGTGAGAAGTGCCTTTTTACTACACCCGGCCAGCCAAGGCAAGCCCATCTCAACCCCAATATTTATGCGGCAAAATGGGGTCTTCCCACGCTCAGATTCCAGCAGCAACAATGCTCACTCCTGAACGAATCCATCTGAGAAAATCCGTGTGATCCGCGGGAAAAGAAGTTCCCCGGCCAACCCACTCCCCGGGACATAATTTATGATCGCTCCCAGAGACAACCACCATGAATCGCGCCGACGCCACCTCCCACATCGTTTTCCTCTTTGACGTCGACAACACCCTGATCGACAATGATCGCGTCTCCGCCGACCTCCAGCGCCATCTGCAGAACAAGGTCAGCGCCGAAGCTGCCCAGCGTTACTGGCAGATCTTCGAGCAGCTCCGCACCGAGCTCGGCTATGCCGACTACCTCGGAGCCCTCCAGCGCTACCGCATCGAGCGTCCCCGCGACCCCAAGCTCCTCGAAGTTTCCTATTTCATGATCAACTACCCGTTCGCCAACCGCCTCTTTCCCGAGTCGCTGGACGCCGTCGATCACGCGCGCCAACTCGGCCAGGCGGTGATTCTCAGCGACGGCGACGTAGTCTTCCAGCCGCGCAAGGTCGATCGCTCCGGCCTCTACGACGCCTTCGAAGGCCACGTCCTCATCTATGTCCACAAAGAACTCGAACTGGACGACGTGGAAGCCAAATATCCGGCGAAGCACTACGTAATGGTCGACGACAAAGTCCGTCTGCTCTCTGCCATAAAAGAAAAGTGGGGCAAGCGAGTAACCACAGTGTTTCCACGCCAGGGCCACTACGCGCTAGATGCCAAGCTGGTAGCCCAATTCCCCAAGCCGGACATCACCATCGAACGTATCGGCGAACTCCAGAATATTCGCTGGAACAAATCCTCGCCGCCGCGAAGTGAAAAAGAATTGCAGGATATAAACCGCGTATTCGCTCGACGTCACAGCTTCGCCACGAATCTGCAATCTAAAATAAAACTGTCATCCTGAGCGTAGCGCCGCGAGCGAAGCGAGCCCGCGCAGTCGAAGGACCCCTGCACTCGCAGCCTACAAGTTGCAGCTCAGGGCAGTTCTCCCCGCACTGCCGGATTAAGCCTCGCTACGCGTACGCCTTCCAGAAAAAATAACCCGTCATCCCAATCCCCACAACAATCACAAACCCCCGAATCCAAGCCGCGGGCAGCTTCTGCGCATAGTGCGCCGCCCAGATATCCGCCCACCAGCGCCCCCACAATCATGATCGTCCCCTGCTTCCAGACCACCGCGCCCTTCACGATGAACGTAATCACCGCGACGCCATTAATAATCCCGCCCAGCACCACTTTCAGCGCGTTCATCGCATGAATGTCAGTCATCCCGATCACGGCCAGCATCGCCAGATTCAGAATCCCCACGCCGCCGCCAAAATAACCTCCATATACCGACACGACCAGCTCGAATACTGAAGCAAACACCAGCGCCGAAGTTGAAATATCCCGCGAGAGTCCCTCGTTCGACCGCGCCAGTTTCGCGCCAAACATAAACAGCAAGGTCGCGCCCAGCATCAGCCATGGCAGCACGCGCAAAAAAGTCTGTGCCGGCGTATGCAGCAAAAGATAAGCCCCGGCAATTCCGCCGATCACGCTGGTCACGGCCAGCGGAACCATCACCCGCCGCGATATATCCAGATGTTTGCGATAAGCGCCGCTGCTCGCAGTAGTTCCCACCCACAGAGCGACGGTATTGGTAGCGTTGGCCGGAATTGGCGCAACTCCGGTAAACAGCAGCGCGGGAAAGGCAATAAAGCTTCCACCGCCCGCGACGGCATTCAGGGCGCCCCCCAGCGCTCCGGCAAAAAAAAGAAAGATGGCAACCTGAATCGGCAAGTACAAGATTTATCACGACCGGACGCCGGGAGGCCAACCTGCAACCAACCAGGCAAAAAAATTAGCGGCGTGACATAGGTCACATGCAGATGTTCGCACGCCCGTTAGGCTTAGACCAAGGATGGCGTCATGGGAACGCAAGTGCAAATCGAAACTCCAGAAATCGCGGCAACTCCGCTAACCGCAACGCAAGGAGCACACTCGACTCCAACCGCGAGCCCAAAGAAAAAACTGATCCGCCGCACCGATCGCGACTATTCCCAACCGGCCCGCCGCGTCTTCCAGGCAGCCTTCCTCCTCCTCAACGGGTGGCTAGGCGCCATCTTCTATATCTGGGTAAGACAATTCGAACCGGGCGGCGCATCAACCTCCATGCCCCGCCCGGCCGGAATCGAAGGCTGGCTCCCCATCGCCGGCCTCATGAACCTCCGCTACCTCCTGCTCTCTCATCACGTGCCCACCGTCCATCCCGCGGCTATGTTTCTCCTTATCGCCTTCCTCGCCATCTCCTTTCTCTTCCGCAAAGCATTTTGCAGTTGGCTCTGCCCGGTCGGCACCCTCTCCGAATACCTCTGGCGCGCCGGCCAAAAATTATTCCGCCGCAACTTTCACCTGCCGCGCTGGCTCGACCTCGCCCTCCGCAGCCTGAAATACCTGCTGCTGGCCTTCTTCGTTGTAGCCGCCTTTTCGATGGGAGCCGACGAAATCTCCGCCTTCATGGCCAGCCCCTACGGCATCATCGCTGACGTCCGCATGCTGAACTTCTTCCGCCACCTCGGCGAGACCGCCGCCATCGTGCTCGCTTTCCTCGCCATCGCCTCTCTCTTCATCCAGAATTTCTGGTGCCGCTATCTCTGCCCCTACGGCGCGCTCCTTGGAATCACCGCGCTTATCAGCCCCGCCCGCATCCGCCGCAACGCCGAGAGCTGCATCGATTGCGCCAAGTGCGCCAAAGCCTGTCCCTCGTTGCTACCGGTCGACAAGTTAATGACCATCAAGTCCGCGGAATGCACCGGCTGTCTCGAGTGTGTAGCCGTCTGCCCCGCCAAAGACACGCTGAACCTCTCTCTGCCAAAACTCCCCGGCCTCACGCCGCCGCAAGTTCCGGTCTGGGCGATGGCGGCAGGAATCGCCATTCTGTTTTTCGGAATCGTAGGCTTCGCGAAAACATCCGGCTACTGGGAATCCAATGTCCCGCGAGCCATCTACCAGCAGCTAGTCCCGCAGGCCGATGAGCAGCAGCATCCCATGCCCGGAGAAAGCGCCTCTCAATAGCGGTGATTTCCCTACCCCTTGTGCTGCCATCCGGAGGGAAGCCAGGTGAGCGAAGCGAGCCGGCATAGTCGAAGCACCCCATGCCCGCAGGAGCAAATCGGCGCCACAACCCCATTACCCTCAGAACCGGCACCGCACCTACGGGATAACCCGCGATGAGGCAATGCCATCCAAATTCTCGGCGGCGTCTCGTCAAGCAATACAATCGACGTGACGCGCGCAACGCCCGCCACCGAAAGGATTCGCCAAGATGGCCAGGAAAACAGCTAAGAATACTGTCTTTTTATGGTTTGACCGCGACGCCGAGGCCGCAGCCCGCTTCTACGCCGAAACCTTCTCGGACAGCAGCGTGCTCGCCGTGCACCGCGCCCCGTCCGACTATCCCGGCGGCAAGAAGGGCGACGCTCTGACCGTTGAATTCACCGTGGCGGGCATTCCTTGCATCGGCCTCAATGGCGGTCCCATGTTCAAGCACAGCGAGGCCTTCTCCTTCCAGATCGCGACCGACAATCAGGAGGAAACCGACCGCTACTGGAACGCCATTGTCGGCAATGGCGGGCAGGAAAGCCAATGCGGCTGGTGCAAGGATAAATGGGGAATTTCCTGGCAGATTACGCCCCGCGCACTCACCGAAGCCCTGGCGGCCGGTGGCGCAGCGGCCAAACGCGCCTTCGATGCGATGATGACCATGAAGAAAATCGACGTGGCCGCCATCGAAGCGGCAGCACGAGGCTGACCAACGAGTTCTATTGCCGAACCCCAATAATGTCGAGCGCGTAGCTCCCGGTTTTAAAGGTCCCAACCTTTGTCAGAACACCAGTCTCCGGGTCGATCCTGTAGCCAGTTCCCGGCACATACACAAATTCTCCCGACGGGTCGAACGTGATCGCCATAGGAAAGTAACCTCCAAACGGAGAACCCGGTACCAGGGTCAATGCGCCATTCTTGGGAGTGATCTTTTGCACGACAATTCCTCCCTGTTCAGCGACCGCCACAAATTTCCCATTCGGCGAAATGCTCATGGCACTCACGTAGTTATTGTCGGGGCTCGCAAACGGAGAACCGGGAACCGCTGTCAGATCGCCGTTCGTGCCGATCGAGTACACGTACAAGCCAGCCCCCACAGGCGGAGCCGCCACCAGATATTTGCCCGACGGCGTAATCGCAATTGGCCCGAAAGGGCTCTCCGAGTCAAAGGTTGTGCGGAACGTCAGCGCGCCGCTGCTCGTGTCACGGTCGAAAATGAGAATTCCGGCAGCATCATTCGGATCCGATGCATACAACACGGTCTCATCGTGCGAAAGCGCCAACGCCCCTATCGCCGCACCTTGTCCGGCAGGGGCTTCGATGGGCGATAAGAATGGCGTGCCGTCAACCGGCGTCAAAACCCCGCCTTTGGTTTTAAGACCGGCGATCGCTCCGACCTTGGGAGGTCCCCAGTCGATCAGCGCCACATATACAAACTTGCCTGTCCGATCGACAATCAAGTCCGACGGACAATAATCCGGCAAGGTGACCTCGTCCAATTGCGTCAATTCTCCCGTCGTGGGCGCGATCGCGTAGCTGACCCCGTCCGCAAGATCATTGCCGCACGGGCCGCCCGGAGACCACTGTCCCAGCGTCAGGTAAAGGAAATGCCCATTGCGGCTGGCGGCAAAGTTCAGCGGTCCGACTCCGGTTGGGAACGGCGAGCCTTTGATTTTAGTGAGCTTGCCCGTATCCGCATTGACGGAAAATCCGGAGATCGTGAAATCTCCAAAATTCGAGGTGTAGACGTATTCCGGCCCGGTTGCCTGCGAGCCGGCCTGTAAAGGAGTCGCCCACGCGAAGACGAAGGCGATCAAGACGAAAGAAAACCACTGCCAGCGGCGCGCTGCCATACCAACCTCCAGCCGAAAAGCTTCGGCCTATCCCGTCAGAAGGTCGGTAGATCTACTTCGAGCTCTGCTCGTCCTTCCTGGGCGCGGCTTCTGTGATGATCACCGTCCCATCGGGAGTTGCACGCTGCGTTACGACAAACTCGACGGCTCGAATAAACACCTGGATTGACGCCGGTTTCCGGTCAACATCCGCCGAGTAACCCCCTGATGTAGAATTCTCCGGCGCATCCAACCCCGCCTCAACAGGAGTCACCGTGAACTACGCCCGCATCGCATTAGCCTCCCTCGGGGCTATGGTCGCCTACTTCATCTATGGCTTTGCCATGTTCGCCGCATGGCCCTCCATGAAAACCGAATTCTCGAAATATCCCAATGTCTATCGCCCCAAGGAAGAAATGATGAAGGTGATGCCCTACGGCATGGTCGCCATCTTCATCGCCATCGTGGTCGTCGTCATTCTCTACGCAAGAATCTATACCGCTGGCGGCGGCATCGTATCGGGCCTATATCTCGGCGCGCTCATCGGCCTGTTCTCGGTCTGCACCTTCGCCATCCACAATTACATCAACCTGAACATCGGCCTCACGTTGACCATCTATCAATCCATCGCTTACTTCATTCAGTGGATTGTCGTGGGCGTAGCCATCGGCCTGATCTACAAGCCAGCGTAAATCTGCCGGCTCGCGGTGGCAGCGCTCGCATTCCGCCTTGCTGCTTGTCGGTGTCACGAGCCGCGGATTGCAGAGGAATCAATTGCTCGTGAAAGGGAGAACCAATGATCCGGCCCTTCAGTATCTGCTTGCTAGCCTGCTGCGAGATCGTCCTGGCGTCGTCTCAACCCGCGCACAAAACGTCGATGGAAGGTTCTCGCGCAAACCGATCGCAAGTCACTATTGAAGGCCTGGTGCGGGATATCGCATGCCCCATTCAGAACCTCGATGGCAACGCGACCAGCTTGAGCCTCAAGTGCGCGCGAGACTGCGTGAGGGCCGGTTCGCCGATCGCCATCCTGACTAAGGATGGCGACCTCTATCAAGCTATCTCCGACAAAATGCCCGACTACAGTCAGATGAAAAAGCTGATGCCCTTCGTGGGCAAATACGTGCGAGCCAGCGGGATCGCATTCGAGCGCAATGGGACACATGCGATTGTTATCGCGGAGATTAAGGAGATGAAAGAGGTTCACGTGACCATTGATGAGGAATAGGGCTGGCAAAAATCGAAGCGCCCAATTTGGGCGGCTGGACCGGACTTTTGGATAAGCATCCTGGCATGGGGCACTCGGGTGGCGTTCGCCAAATGAGAAAGCGAAAGGGAAAGAATACAAATGAGATTTATGGACTCGTACACCACTATCACACCGCAGGATATCGCAGATGTGGAAACGCAGCTGGGTCTTCGATTCCCGGCAGCGGTACGCACGCTTTACCTCTCGGCGAATGGTGGCATTCCGGATCCTGCGGGTTTTCAAGACGAGAAGTTGGATACACTCGTTGCCGAGTTTCTCCCCCTCAAGGTGGAAAACGGGGACACTGCAATTGCTGCGTATCATGACCTTGTGCTAGATCGGAAGGTAGTTCCGGTAAACTTCTTTCCCTTTGCAGTCGACGCTGGCGGCGATTACTTCTTTGTGGACACGACGTCCCCAGAGGGCGCGGTTTATTTCCATCGTCATGACACCGCGAGTAGCACGCCTCTAATCAAGCTCAATATTGGAATCGACCGTTTCTGGTCATCGCTCAAGTGAAGAGTCGGGCGGGTGGCCCGGGCTTTTAACTTTCGTTGCCACCAACACGACGGGGTGCCCCACTCTTCGCGCACGTTGCGAAGGGTGGGTACCACAACCGCCTGCACCTGCGAAGCTACGCCGCCCGATCCAGGAAAGAAATCTTCCCTCTTCCCTTGTTTACCCTTACCGCCCCCTCTCCCCGCAGCCCCGCGTCAAACATCGCCCCATACTCCAGATACTGCCCCACCACATCCGGCTCCCCAATCTCCACCTTCTCCACCGCCCCATCCTTCCCAAACCGCGCCGTCAGCCGGGCATTCACGCCCGCAAAGTAAGTCGGCAGATTCAGTTTCTGATACCGCGCCATCACCTCATCCCGCAGCGCCGGATCGAAATGCACTCCATACTTCTCCACCAGCGCCTTGATCGCGTCGTAATCTCCCTCCGCCTTGATGCGCATCAATTCCGCCAGCAGCATCCCGACGCCCTTCCGCATCTTCTCGTAATCCGCCACCCGCACATAAGTCTTCCCGTCGCGCTTGAACTGCTCAATCGACCCCGGCACCCGGTCGGCAATATAGTTTGCGATCAACGACCGGTCGCGCTCGTGATCTTCCTCAATCGTGTCGCCCTTCGGAATCCTGCTCAGCTGCGTCAGCGCCACCGCCGCCGCGCGATCGTACATCGCCTTGGCCACTTCCTCCTGATCGGTAATCAGCCCCAGCTCCTTCAGCTTCGGATCCCACACGTTCCACAGCGCCATCAGATCGGCGCGTCCCTCTTCGAGCGTCGAAAAATACTCCTTTCAGATACGACTGCGCCCCCGCGCTCACCCGCTCGCTCAACTTTCCCGACCCATGCCCGATCACCTCATGCATATCCACCAGCAAATCCGCCGCCTGCGGACCATACTTCCGGCCGCGCTCCGCGGTCGCCGCATCCGGCGCGAACTCCCCAATCAGCGCCGTCCCGATCGCCGCGTTCAGCGCCCGCATGCTGCCAGTAAAAATAAAATTCTTCGAGCCATACTTCTCGTGAATTTCATTTTCGTTCGGCAGATTGTCGCCGATCGTGCTCACGCTGAAGTCGCCCGTCTCGGTCAGCGTCTCTACCGCCTTCACCGAAGTCGCCTTGAACGAAGTCCTCTTGTATTGGTCCAGCCATGGCGCCTTCGACTCAAAGTAAGCCGCATTCTCCGCCAGCTTGGTAATCGCCGCCGTATTCGGCTTGTCGGTAATCGTCACAAACGCCTGCGAACTCCCCTTCGCCCCGCGCGCGTCGCGATACACCTCGATGAACCCGTTATCGAAATCCACCGTCGCGTTGTTCTGCACCCAGGCGATTCCAAACGCCACCCACTCCGAATATTCGCCCGTCTCGTAATAGCGGATCAAATGCCCAATCGCCTCCGCCTGCCCCGGTTCCGCATAACCGCGCGCCTTCGCCAGGCACTCATTCGCCTTCTTCAAATAAACCGCATAGAGTCCCGGCGGAACCTTGCCGTCCGGCGTGCCCGCCCGATACACGAGTTCCGTCAGCTTCCCATCCGCCCCGCGCACCACCCGCGAATTCAGCGGATACTTCTCCTCAAATCCCTTCAAATCCTCCAGGCTCAATCCCGGATAAAAAGTATTCGAACTCGCCTGAATCACGTCCTTCCCCCCGCCCGGACTCTTCGCCACTTCCATCGGTTCAAACTCAGGATCGAAAAATGCCGCCCGCAAGTCGTCCACCTCGCGCTTCACCGCCGCCACCGACTCAAACGCCGGCATATCGCCATAAGCCGTCCTGAATCCGCCATTCTGCCAAGCCGACGCGGCCGCAAGCCGCAAATTCACAAACGTAAATCCCGGCAAAAATTTCTGCGAAGTAATGTCGTTATGATTGCCCCGATTGGCCCAGAACACCTTCGTGTACGCCGCAATCTTGTCGCGCACGATGGGATTCACGCCCTTGGAGTGCGCCACGATCTCCTCCAGCACGCGCTTCTGCCGCAACCCATAAGCCGAAAACTGGTCATAGATAATCGGATCGATCGCAATCGAAGCCTGCGTCAGCCAGTAGGCCAGCGCCTGCTGCCGCGGCGTCAGCGCCGCAAAACTCGGCGCCAGCACCCGGAGAAACGCCGTATCCCCCACCCGCTCCACCACCGCCGATTCAGAGGATGACTTTTCCACCTTTGGCGTCTGTCCCAAAGCCGGCATTAAAAACAACCACGACAAGAAAATAACCAACGCAGAATTTCTCAACGCAGAACTCGTCAAGGAACACCTCCAAATCAATGGCTGGAAAAACCAAACCCCGCAGCCTACCACACATGCATCCACCGTATAACCCTCCTGAAATCTGTCACCCTGAGCGAGAAGCGCCGCAAGCGAAGCGAGCCCCGCGCCGGCGAAGGTTCCATGCCCGGACGCAACCGCCCGCCGCGTCTCCGCCTTCCAGCCCCGAACCGCGACGACCGTTTCCCACATGCTAAAATCAAAGCTGAGAACGCCCAACTGATGCTTCCTGACATCGAAAAACTGCTAGAACTCCAGATCGCCGATCAGGAGATCCGCAAGCTGCAAGAGGAGATCGCCGAACTCCCGCGGCGCATCGCGGCGATCGAACAAAAGCTCGCCGGCACCAGGGCCCATCTCGAAAAGGCGCGCGCAGCGGCCAAAGCCGACGAAGCCAACAAAAAGAAGTTCGAAACCGCCATCCAGGACCTCCAGGGCAAAATCTCCAAATACCGCGACCAGTCGCTCGACGTAAAAACCAACGAGCAATACAAAGCGCTCCTCCACGAAATCCAGTTCTCCGAGCAGGAGATTCGCATCAACGAGGATCGCATCCTCGAGGTCATGGTTAACGTCGACGCCCGCGAAAAAGACGTCAAGGCCGCCGAAGCCAAGCTCAAAGCCGAAACCGCCGAGATCGAAAAAGAAAAAGAAGACGCCCGCCGCGTCACCGCCGAAGACCAGGCAAAGCTCACCGAGTGGAATGCCAAGCGCGACGGCCTCCGCCACGGCATCGACCCCGACCTGCTCCGCCACTACGAGCGCGTCATGAAGTTCCGCCGCACCGGCCTCGCCGAAGTCCTCGAGCAGAAATGCATGGGCTGTCAGGTCCGCCTGCGCCCGCAGCACTACAACGAAGTTTTCAACGGCCAGCAAATCGTCTTCTGCGACTCCTGCCAGCGCGTCCTTTATTACAATCCAGCCAACGAGCCCAAGCCCGAGCAGGCCGTCGAACACCGCCCACGCCAGCCGCCGCGCCCGCCCCAAAGCCGACTCCCCGCAAGCCTGGTACTACCGTCCCGATTACGGCGAAGCCGGCGAGGTGCTGCTCGTCCTCAGCAATCACAGCGGCACCGCCTCCCGCGCCATCTACGACATGCACTCCGGCCGCCAGATCGGCGAAATCCTTAACCGCGAAGGCAACTACCGCCAGGCTTTTCCCGAGGATTTAACGGAGACTTCAATCCGCCTCAACGGCCATTTCGATGAAGCGGAGATGGAAGAGTGGGGCGCGGAGATTCCCAGTAGCGCGCTCGACATCCTCCACGTAGATCTGCGTTCCGCCCAGCGCGACCACGCCAAAGGCCACAAAGACCACAAGGCGCACTCGCCCGCCCCCGCCGAACACACAGCCGCCAGCTAACCCGCCTCTCAGGGTATTCCGCCGGCTCCTTGTTCATAGTTCATAAAGCACTTCATGCGCCGGGCCGCCCCAATCTGCGGTAACATGTCCGGAACGTGAGGTGAGCCATGTCAACCGGTCCAACGATCTCCCCATCCCGCCGTTCTTTCCTGACCCTCTCCGCCGCCGCGGCCGCCGCCGGCGCACTGCGCATTATGACTGAGCCCATGTTGGCCCACGCCGCCGCTCCCATCCGGATCGCCCGCGACGGCGTCATGATCAACGCCAACGAAAATCCCCTCGGCCCCTGCGCCGCTGCCCGCGAAGCGGTCATCAAAATGGCCCCGCAAGGCGGACGCTACTCTTTCTGGCTCACCGACGAGCTCATCAATCAATACGCCCAGCTCGAAGGCCTGCACCCTGACTATATCCGTTTCTATCCCGGCTCCAGCGACCCGCTGCACTACGCCGTCTCCGTCTTCGCCTCGCCCCAGCGCAGCTATGTCACCGCCGACCCTGGCTACGAAGCCGGAATGCACGCTGCCGAGTTCGTCCAAGCCCGCGTAGTCAAAGTTCCGCTGGCCAAAGACAAAGCCTACGCCCACGACGTCCGAGCCATGCTGGCCGCGGCACCCGACGCCGGCATCTTCTATATCGCCAATCCCAATAATCCAACCGGCACTGTAACCAGCCACGCCGACATCGAATACTTGGTCGCGAACAAACCCAAAGATTCCGTAGTCATGGTCGATGAAGCCTACATCCATTTCTCCGACACTGACTCCGCGCTCGACCTCGTCAAAGCCGACAAAGATGTAATCGTCCTGCGCACGTTCTCAAAGATCTATGGCATGGCCGGACTCCGCTGCGGAGTAATAATCGCCAAGCCCTCCATCCTCGAAAAAGTCGAGCATTACGGCGGATGGAGTTTCAACCCGATCACCGCGCTAGCCGCGGCCTCCGCCAGCCTGAAAGAAACCCAGCTAGTTCCCGAGCGCAAGCGCACCAACGCGGAAGTCCGCGCCAGCGTCTTCGCCTGGCTCGATCGCAACGGCTATTCCTACGTCCCATCGCAGTCCAACTGCTTCATGCTCGACACCAAACGCCCCGGCAAGGAAGTCATCGAAGCCATGGCCCAACAAAAAGTAAACATCGGAAGAATCTGGCCAGTCTGGCCCACCCACGTCCGCATAACCGTAGGCACCGCACCAGAGATGAATGAGTTCCAAACCGCGCTGAAAAAAGTGATGACGGGAGCAGTAACCGCCAGCCTCGCGCCGGTGAAGACGTCGCTATCCCGGACAACTCTCGAATTCGCAACGGCGAACTGCCCGTCCGCGCATAGAAATCCTCACGTGGGGACAGCCGCCCTCGGCTGTCCGGCGGAGCGAAGCTCCGCATCGCCGGCTTCGAGCAAGTAAGATTTGGTCTTACCCCGTGTACTCGGTGGTTAAGATTTTGGCTCTGGCTCTAGCCCGCAAAGCCAGCCGATGTAACATCGCCTAATGCCGAAGTTTCCGAAGGAGCCGCAACTCACCCAACCGTCACCGTCTCCGCCCGAGGCGCCACGCGCCTCAAATCCGGACACCCCTGGGTCTACCGCTCCGACATCACCGCATCGCCGGATATCCCACCCGGCGCCACAGTCCAAGTAGTCGATCAAAGAGGAAAATTCCAAGGCACAGCCCTCTACAGCTCCTCCTCGCAAATCGCCATCCGCATGATCGCCGGCAATAAAGAAGAAGTAACCGACCTGCCAAAACTGATCGCCGACCGCATCCGGGCCGCCATCGCCTATCGCAAACAATACGCAGAAAACACCAATGCCTACCGCGTAGTCTTCAGCGAAGCCGACTTCCTCCCCGGCCTGATCATCGACCGCTACAACGATGTCATCTCCCTACAGATCCTCACCCAAGCCATGGACCAAGAGCCCGTCCGCGGCGCCATCATCGAAACGCTGGTAGAGGAACTAAAGCCAGAAGGAATTCTCGAAAGAGTCGAGCCCCGCATCCGCGAACTCGAGCAACTCCCGCCGCGCGATTCCGCCCTGCTCTGGGGCAAGAAGACGTCGACAATTATCCAAATGAACAACGTCCGCTTCCACTATGACGCCCTCGAAGGCCAAAAAACTGGAGCCTTTCTCGACCAGAGAGAAAACTATGCCGCCGCCGCGCGCTATGCGAAAGGCGAGGCCCTCGACGTCTTCTGCTACCAGGGAGGCTTCGCCCTTCACCTGGCCGCAAACTGCAAGAGTGTCACCGGCGTAGACAGCTCCCGCCCCGCCCTTGAAGTAGCCGACAGAAACGCCTCCCTGAATAATCGCGAAATGGAATGGATCGAAGCCAACGCCTTCGACCTCCTCCGCGACTACGCCCATGCCGGCAAAAAATACGACACCATCGTCCTCGACCCCCCTGCCTTCGCAAAAACCAAACGCGATCTCGACAAAGCCCTAAGCGGCTACAAAGAACTCAATCTCCGTGCCCTTAAAATGCTCCAGCCCGGCGGAATCCTGATCACCTGCTCCTGTTCCTTCCATGTAAGCGCCGCCGACCTCATCCAGACCATCTCCAGCGCCGCGACCGACGCCCACCGATCCCTACGCCTGCTGGAGAGCCGCGGAGCCGCAAAAGACCATCCGATGCTCCTTAATATCCCCGAAACCGGCTATCTCAAGTGCCTGACTTTATCCGTATCTGCTTGAAAATAAGCTTAATTCATGTATTGACAATAATACACTCATATTTTATAGTTGCAATCACGCTAATAAATGCGAATCGAGAGCCGCTGCGCTTCTCATTACAGGGCAATTCATGTCTGCCGCAAGCATGTAGCTCCCATCAAATTTCGTAGGAGGATTTAGCCATGACAGTACTTACCCGTTGGGACCCCTTCCGTGAGTTCGTTACACTACAGGACCGCATGAACCGTCTGTTCCGTGACTCACAGGGCGGACAGGAAGAGGCGCTGACCAGCACCACCTTTGCGCCGCCGGTGGACGTCTACGAAGACGAGCACAACGTAACGCTCAAAATCGAAGTTCCCGGCATCGACGAGAAGGACATCGATGTCCGCATCGAGAACAACACTTTGACCGTTTACGGCGAGCGCAAGTTCGAAAAAGAAGAAAAGGAAGAAAACTATCGCAGGGTCGAGCGCCATACGGCAGCTTCACTCGCACCTTCACTCTGCCTACTACTGTTGACCAGGACAGCGTCCAGGCCGACTACGACAAGGGCGTGCTGAAGATAAAGCTGGCCAAGAAAGCCGAAGCCAAGCCGAAGCAGATCAAGGTGAACGTCGGCAGTGCAAAGCAAGGCCCAGCCAGCGATAAGACCCTCGAAGCGAAGTCAGCCAAGACCGCCGCATAAGAGTCCATCAGACTTAAGGGTGCATAAGAGTGGAAGAGCGGCGCTTTAGCGCCGCGTTAGAAGCGCAGAATGATGGGGCTTTAGCCCCTGAGGAAATGAGGCCGAGGCGTTGCTCCCCGGCCTCATCATTTAGGCGACAATATCGCAACCGAGCCCCAGGATGATTCCGTGATTAAAACGCTCTCGGGTCATAATAAGGGGCCTGCGAATGCGCCACCGATCTCGGGTCCTTCTCCTTCTGTTTGTTTGCTTCATGGCCATATCGCTCCACGCGCAATTGCCGTTTTACACGGACGATCCGCGGTGACCGAGCGGGGCGGTTCCACTTCGAGCTTTTCAATGAACACCACGCTCTCCAGCATCAATACCCGAATCTCCGGCAGAACACAGCGAACTATAAGTTCAACTACGGCCTGCCCCATAATTTGGAGTTCGACGTCGACTTCCCCTATCTCGGCATCTATCGCGAGACCGACGGATCGGCGGGCGTTGGGGGCACCAACCTGGGCGTCAAATGGAATTTCCATAAGTCATCATCGGGCTCCAGTTACGCTTGGCGCCAGCTTCTATGTCGAATTTCCGACCGGCAACGAGAAGCAGCAACTGGGTTCGGGACTGATCGATTACTGGCTGAACCTTTGCGTGCAGGAGCCGCTGTCGGAGAAGACGAGGGTAAACGTCAATCTCGGTTACCTGTTTGCGGGCAATACCACGGGAGGTCGGCATTTAAAAATCCGTTTCTACCGTTTCTTGTTTCACTTGCACGCCATTTTCCGTTGGAGGCGAACTCTACGGTGGCTACGACAGCAACAGCGCCCTGGGCAGAAAACAATTGCAGGGCATGCTCGGAGCGCAATACGCCATCCACCGCGGCGTTACCTTCGACCTGGGGTTGTTAGGAGGCCGCTACATAGCCAGCCCAAGAATCGGCGGCCAGATCGGCTTCTCCATAGAGTTCCCCGATATCTGGAGACGCCGGCTGGTCAAAGCAGATGCAGACTGGTTGAAGCGGAAAGAACCAAATCGCGGTGACCACATCCAATAACTGGCGTCGTGGGTCCGTACCTTCATGAAAGGGGGAAGGGCACGACTGAGTCGTGCCGTCCGAAAGCACAAAAGAAATGGGGGCTTCAGCCCCTGAGGGAGACGGAGGCCGTGGCATTGCTCCGTCCTCGGTTCCTGGTACACAATGCAGAAAGAAACGTCGTGACCGAGAACAACAATCACGTGACGGAGTTTAGCCAGACACGCGCATTGCCAGAGAAGGAGATCTCCTCGAAAAGCTTCGTGCACTCGGATCAAATTACGAAATTACGAAATTACGCAAATTACAAAATGGAGTAACCCATGCCCATCCGTTGGGATAAATTCACAGTCAAAGCCCAGGAAGCCGTCCAGCGCGCGAACGATCTCGCCTCCGAGCACGGCAATCCCGAGCTTCTACCCATCCATCTTCTCGCCGCGCTCGTCGAGGACAAGGAAGGCATTGTCGTCCCCGTCCTCGAAAAAATCGGCATCGGCCCGCAAGCTGTCCTCGCCGAGATCTACCAGGAAATCGAAAAGCTCCCCAAAGTCTCCGGCAGCGGTGCCAACCAGGCCACCATGTCGTCGCAGGTCAACCAGCTTCTGGAAAAGTCCTTCAAGGAAGCCGACGCATTCAAAGACGAGTACGTCTCCACCGAGCACCTTCTGCTGGCGATCACCAGCCTCAAGCGCGATCCGGCGCAGGAACTCCTCGCCCGCCACGGCGCAACCAACGAGGCGATTCTCAAAGCGCTCACCTCCGTCCGCGGATCGCAGCGCATCACCGACCAGAATCCGGAAGGCAAATACCAGGCGCTCGAGCGTTACGCTCGTGACCTGACCGAAGCCGCTCGCCGTGGCAAACTCGACCCGGTCATCGGACGCGACGAAGAAATCCGCCGCGTAGTCCAGGTCCTCTCGCGCCGCACCAAAAATAATCCCGTGCTGATCGGCGAGCCCGGAGTTGGCAAGACCGCCATCGTCGAAGGCCTCGCCCAGCGCATCATTTCGGGCGACGTGCCCGAGGCCCTGAAGAACAAGCGCGTAGTCTCGCTCGACCTTGGAGCCATGCTGGCCGGCGCAAAATATCGCGGAGAATTCGAAGATCGCCTCAAGGCCGTCCTCAAGGAAATCGAAGACGCGCAAGGCAAGATCATCCTCTTCATCGACGAACTGCACACGCTCGTAGGAGCCGGCGCCTCCGAAGGCGCCATCGACGCCTCCAATATGCTCAAGCCCGCGTTAGCCCGAGGCGAGCTGCGTGCCATCGGCGCCACCACGCTCAACGAGTATCGCAAGTACATCGAGAAAGATGCGGCCTTGGAACGCCGCTTCCAGATCGTCTTCGTGGGCGAGCCAAACGTCGAAGACACCATCGCGATCCTCCGCGGCCTGAAAGAAAAATACGAAGTCCATCACGGAGTAAGAATCAAAGACTCGGCGATCGTCGCGGCGGCAACGCTGTCGCATCGCTACATCTCCGACCGCTTCTTGCCTGATAAAGCCATCGACCTGATCGACGAAGCCGCCGCGTCTCTCCGCATCCAGATCGATTCCATGCCCACCGAGATCGATCAGCTCGAACGCCGCGCCACGCAGCTCGAAATCGAAAAGCAGGCCCTGAAAAAAGAAGACGACCGCAGCTCCCGCGAGCGCCTCGCCCTCGTAGAAAAAGAACTCGCCGACATTCGCGAGAAGTCGAACGCGCTCAAAGCGAAATGGAAACTGGAAAAAGACGTCATCGCAAAAGCCCGCGCGCTCAAAGAAAAACTCGAGCAGTTAAAACTTGAAGAGCAAGCGGAAGAGCGTAAGGGCAACCTCGAACGCGTAGCGCAGATTCGTTACGGCTTGATTCGCCAGGCCGAGGAAGATCTGAAAAAGATTACCGATCAACTCGAAGGCCGCCCGGCGAAAGATGGAGCCAAAAGTAAAGACGGCTCAAAAGCCTTGCCCAGCACCGCATCTGGCCGCATGCTGAAAGAAGAAGTCGACGAAGAAGACGTAGCGCGCATCGTCTCCAAGTGGACCGGCATTCCAGTTTCGAAGATGCTCGAAGGCGAAGTAAAAAAATTAATCAACATGGAAGATCGTCTGCGCCTCCGAGTAATTGGACAGGACGCAGCGTTAGAGCGGGTCTCGAACGCGATCAGAAGATCGCGCGCCGGACTCAGCGATCCCAAGCGTCCCATCGGTTCATTTATTTTTCTCGGACCAACGGGCGTCGGAAAGACAGAACTGGCGCGGGCTTTGGCCGAATTCCTTTTTGATGACGAGCGCGCCATGCTGCGCATCGACATGTCCGAGTACATGGAGAAGCACGCCGTCTCGCGTCTCATCGGCGCGCCCCCAGGCTACGTAGGCTACGAAGAAGGTGGACAGCTTACCGAACAAGTGCGTCGCCGTCCCTACGCGGTCGTGCTCTTCGACGAAATCGAAAAGGCGCATCCCGATGTCTTCAACGTCCTCCTGCAAATCATGGACGACGGCCGCCTCACCGACGGCAAGGGCCGCACCGTAGATTTTAAAAACACAGTCATCATCATGACCTCGAACTTAGGATCGAGTTTCCTGCAAGCCGAAACCCTGCACACCGAGCGCGATTTCGAGGAAGCCTCCAAGCAGGTGACGAACGCTTTGCACGGACACTTCAAGCCCGAGTTCCTGAACCGAGTCGATGACATCATCATCTTCCGTCCGCTAGGCAAAGAGCAGTTGGTGAAGATCGTCGACCTGAGACTCGAAGACCTGCGTCGTCTCTTGGCCGACAGAAAAATTTCTCTGGAGCTGACCGACGCCGCGAAGAAGTTGCTCTTCACCGAAGGCTACGATCCCAACTTCGGAGCGCGGCCGCTGAAGCGGGCGATCCAGAAGCTGGTGCAGGACCCGCTCGCCCTGAAAATTCTAGATGGCGAGGTCCTCCACGGCGACCACCTCATCGTCGACGCCAAGGCGGGGAAGATGACCTTCAAGGTCAGCGAGCGGGTGGGCGAGCCCTCCCCCAGCAAGAGGTAGGTCGACGGGCGGCGAGACCTCATGCTCCACGGGGAGCACATCCCTCAAAATGCTCCTTGTGGAGCAATGTTGTACATTAATGTACTTACAATATCGATTGTCCCATTCTAACCCATTGGAAATGGACGGTTTGCGGGCTCGGGAGCATTTCGTTTAAGTGCCGTTTTCCGGGGGCAGTCACCGCCTGCGTCGAGTTTTGGGCTGGCTGCCGGGTTGTGGTTACGCCGTCTTCTTTTGCGGTGCGGCGAAGGCCAGTACTTTGCCGCATTCTTCTTTGGGGACCCACTTGGTTGCTTTCTTCCTGAAACTTACGGGGATGTAGAACTCTATGATTTTCGCCATAACCCACCTCACTTGTAATAGCGACAATTGAGGGCGAATCGTGTCAGGAAAAATGGAGTCTTCAGATCAATTCAGATGGAGTCCGTCTGGTTGAGACTTCAAGGTTCGATAGAATTGGCCGCATGAAAAAAGTGAAAACCCAGAAGGCGAGTGCTCGAAAGCGAAAGGCGACTCCCAAGAGCGTGGACGAATATCTTTCAGCTTTGCCTGAGGCGGCGCGCGACACCCTGAACGCGGTTCGCGCGGCGATACGGTCGGTTGTGCCCGCGGAGACGTCGGAGGTGATCAGCTACGGGATTCCAGCTTTCAAGTACAAGCGTGTGCTGCTCTGGTACGCGGGATTTTCCGATCACTGCAGTTTGTTCCCGACGGCGGCTGTGATCGAAGAATTTAAAGAGGAGCTCAAGAGCTATTCCACGTCGAAAGGAACGATTCAGTTCTCCACAGATAAGCCCTTGCCTGCGGCTTTGATTAGGAAAATGGTGAAGGAGCGATTGCGGAAGGCTGCGGACTGATGCTCGGAACTTCCCGGTGCCCCATCCCACTGTTTCATATGACGGTCGAGTAAGTCCTTTAGCTGCCTGAGTAGGCTCCGTACAAACTCACTCCGCGCCACCGCATTGCCGCAGCGGCTGGAAGCCGCTACTGGTTACGGAGCGCTTATCGGCACGAGTGGAACTCGTGCCCTTCCCGGATGTGCAGAGATCCTCCCGTGCCCTTCCCGGACGTGCAGAGATCCTTCCGCAGCCTGCCAGTAGTTGAGATCCGTTTAGTGGCGTTCAGCAGCGGCGGTCAACTCCGGAGGAACCAGCGTCTTAGGATTCCTTCGAAATTGCCGCCCACCACCGATCATGCAGCCAGGTTTTAGAAAATTACCTTCAGCGCGACCTGAAGCTGGCGCGCGGACGTTGTTCCGTCCGGCTGCGTGTAGGTCTGGCTGATGGTTCCGAACTGCGATTGGCCGATCACGTTTCCGAGCGATGCGGAGTCCGTGCCCGGATTCACGAAATGCGTGTGATTGAGGATGTTGTAACCTTCAAAGCGCAGCTCCGCTTTTACGCGTTCGGTTATGGTCATCCGTTTCGCGACTGTCATATCCCAATCCCAGAAGCCCGGACCATACCACCGATTCCGGCCATTGTTGGAAGGGGAGCCAAAGGGTGGATTGGTGAAGGCGCATGGATTGGTGAAGTAAACGTAGCTTCCCGCCGCGGGTGTAGCGCCGCAGGACGCGCCTGAGCCAAACGGGTCTCCCACCTGATAAGCCCACGCGCCGATGCCGGTTCGCTGCGTATCTTCAGTGCCGCGAACATTGAAGGGATGTCCTGTCTGCGCCGTGAAAATTCCACTGAGTTCGAAGCCCTCCATGGCGCGGCCCAATGCGCCGGAATTCAACTGACCTTTGCCGCGGCCAAAAGGCAATTCCCAAACGTAGTTGATCACGCCCACATGGCGAACGTCGTTGTCGGAATTTCCGTAACTCTGCCGCAGGTTTCGCGAGTTTCGCGGAAAGGTTCGCGCTCCAACGGCGGGAGTCAGAGGATCGACCGAGTCGTCCAGCGAATGCGACCACGTGTAGGCCGCCTGGATCTGCAAGCCGTGGCTCATGCGATGGGTGAACTTGGTCTGCAGCCCGTGATAGATCGAGTTGAACTCGTCGATCTGATAATTGGGCTGGAGCAGGGCGTTGTTAGTGACGGCGTCGAAGGGTAATATTCCGAATTCCGCGCCCTCGTAGAGCAAGTTGCCGCTCACCGTCTCCGGGGTACACCCGAAGGCGTTGGTCGGATCGCTGCAATACGCTACCAACTGCTGCACTAATGCGGGATCAGGCGGATTGCCGTCGCGCTGCCCCCAGACGTGCACTCCCATCGCGCCTACGTAGGCGACATCGACTACGTTGTTGCCGGGAAGTTGACGCTGGATATCGAGCGTCCAGTTGTTGCTGGTGGCGTTCGGAAAATGCCGGTCGAAGATCACCAATCCGGGCGTCAGCGACTGGTCAGGAATGGATGCCGAAGGGGTCTGCGTGGGTATCTTGGGAGGGAAATGCTCCCGACCCAAAAAAGTCATTGATAGTTTCGAACGGGTTGGTAGCGTATTGCGCCTGAAAGGGGGGATTTGCGCGCACGTTCCCAAACGCGTTGCCGAAGGTGCGGTCGTGGAAGATGCCGAAGCCGGCGCGCACTGCCGTCTTGCCATCCTTCCACGGGTCCCAGGTGAAACCGATGCGGGGCTCGATATTGGTGTAGTCCGGGTCGTAGAGCCGATGTCCCGTTCCCGATCCTACGGGTGTGAATACCACGGGCTGGCCGGTTGCAAATGAACCTGGGTCCTGGAACAAATTCGCTACGTTCCCGCCGGTTTCATTGGGAACGCCGTTGAATTGATAACGCACCCCCAGGTTCAATGTCAGGTTCGGCCGCAGCTTCCAACTGTCTTGCGCAAACCAATCGAACTCATGCTGCTTGAAGTTCTTGTTGTCGGTAGGCGTACGGGTCGCGGCTCGATTGAAGAACTGGGACTGGAGGTCCTGAATGACGAATCCCCAGTAGGCATTCGCTCCATCCACCAGAGCTGTACCTGGATCGTTCGGCGGCTCGTTACCAAGAACGCCCGGATCAAAACCGCCAAACGCCAGTTCAGGGTCCAGCGTCAACTGGCGGCGGGAAGTGAAACTGTCATAACCCGACTCACTCACATCGCGGAAGTCGAAGCCGAACTTAAACGTGTGCGCGCCACGCACCCAGGTGAGAGTGTCGGAATAGCTGGTGGTACCCGTCTTGCGGGCCTGACTGTCCGATCCACCTGCGCTGCTGGCGAAACTGGTAAACGGGTTGAGCAGATAGTCCCAACCATTTCCGAAACTGTCCTCGCCGCCGGGCGCGTCCAGGGTGCTGATCGTCGACGGGGATAGATAGAACGCCGCGTAAATGTGGTTCCAGCCAAACTGGAAGTTGTTAACCAAGTTATTACTAAGCGTCGAAGTCAACTGCGCAGCCAGGCCCTGGCCGATGGCCTTCTCCTCGGTCGCGCCGAATCCGGGAAGGATGTCGTTGAATCCGGGGTTCGGATCGAAAAAGTGGCCATAGCCATAGCGCAGGCTCACCGATTCACGATCATTGATATGGTGGTCGAGCTTAATGGTGGGACTGTAAGAACTCTGCCGCGACGAGGTGGGAAAGAAAATCGTTCCCGCGATGCCGTCGGCCGACTGCGAATCCGGGACGACCGGATATTTGGCAAACACCTTCTGCATGGTGGGATCGAAAGGCAGGTTGAGTGGATTATTCGCCCCGCCCGGAGTCAGGTCGATGGGCACGGTTTGTGAATTGCCGTTGGTATCGGTGTAGGTGTAGTTGAATTTTCCCGATAGAAACCCCGCCGTCGGCACTGAGGCGTTGTCAGTCAGAGTGGTGAGGAAGCGATCCATCTCGTCATTGAAGAAAAAGAAAGTCTTGTTCTTGATGATTGGACCACCGAACGAAAATCCGAACTGATGGCGTTGATAGGGATTCATTGGACCGGCATTCGGCCCTACGCCCGGATTGAAGTAATCGCGCGCGCCTCCGAAGCCGTTCCAGCGTCCGAAGTAGTAGGCGTTGCCGTGGAACGTATTCGTGCCGCTCTTGGTCACGACGTCGATGATCGCGCCCGTGTTGCGGCCGAATTCGGCGTTGTAGTTGTCGGTGATAACGCGAAATTCCTCGGTCGATTCGGGATTTGCTCCGAGCACGCTGCTGAAGCCGCCCGGAACGGAGGTGTCGTTATTGTCGACGCCGTCGAGCATGAAATTGTTATTGCGGTCGCGCGCGCCGTTTACGGAGATACCGCCGGTGCTGCTATCGGTTTGCGAAGTCCCTGGCGAGAGCAATACGAGTTGATAGGGATTTCTGGTGATGAGCGGCAGGCTTTCCATCTGCTGCGAGTCCACCAGGTTACTGAGTTGAGAGGTTTCGCGATCGACATCTGCCGCGCGCTCCGACACAACGGTTAATTCTTCGGTGATCGCTCCTGGAGCCAAGGCTGCATTTACCGTCAACACCTGCGCCACCGTCAGCTGAACAGCGGATTGGTGGAAGGTCTTGAAGCCGTCTTTCTTCACCGTGATTTCATACGGTCCGATTTGCAAGTCAGGAATGGAAAAAGCTCCCGTGTCGCTGCTAGTGGCGCTATGCGATTCATTCGTTGCGGTATTGCGCGCGGTAACTTCCGCTCCCGAAATCACCGCTCCGCTACCATCGGTTACAGTTCCCGCGATCGATGCGGTTTGCGCGGCCGCAAAAGTTGACAGCCCGCAGAAAAGACCCAACACCAGGAGTGCGAGAGCTCCGCGCAGTCCCAAAGACACCAACACTGATTTCATGTGTTCCCCCTCCGGATTCGATGGATAGAGGTCAAGGAGATGTCCTACAGGGAAACATCTCTCATTGTGTTGTCCTAACCCACCGAGTAAGTTGGACTAGGGAGAGCAAACAGCATTCCAATCGGAATCGTGCGGCGGGAGCCATCCTTATCAGGCACTTCACTGACGTAAGTCGGAATTCAGCCACCGAGCAATTCAATTAGCGGAAGTTGCGGCTATGGGATGACATAGAGACAGCACGCTCCTGTGTATCTTGTGCCTTTTGTGTCTGGCAAGTCTGGCAGTGTCTTGTAGTCTGTCGTTTGAAACGGGCAGAAGAATGCGGACCGAAGTGGAGGCTTCCTCAGGAGGTATATTCTCAGGGCCAAATAGGTTGATCTTTTAAGTCTATATATGTAGAGTAATGGAATGAAGGTGCGCCTCTCTGCCCAGACGATTGTGGTGCTACGCGAGTTCCTGCAATCGGCGAAGGACTGGAAATACGGATATGACATCAGCCGCGATACCGGACTGAAGTCAGGCACGCTGTATCCGATCCTGATGCGGCTGGCAGAAGCGGGGGCGCTGGAAACGCGTTGGGAAGAGGCTGAGCCGGGCAGGCCGCCTCGGCATATGTACAGGCTGACCGGAGGCGGACTGCGGTATGCGCGCGAGTGCGCGGTGGTGCCGAAGCGCGTGCCGGCGCGGCCCGCGCTGGGCGGGGCAAGGAGTTGACGCCGATTCGTGGGCTGGCGATGCGCATGTTGGATGCTGCGATCCGGCGGGCGCGGCCTGGAGCCAGGGAGTGGGGCGCGGCGATGCGGAGGGAAATGGATTTTGTCGAGAGCGATTGGGACGCGTTGTTGTGGGCGATCGGTAGCGTGAGGTCGGTGGTGATGGCATCACGCAAAGAGAGGAGCCGCAGTATGCGTGGAGAGCGAATCAATAGGGTGAGTGGCAGAGTTGTGACAGGTCTGTCGGGCTTGGCGTTGTTGACGGTGATCAGCGGATATTTTCAGACGCCACAGCCGGACGAGGGAGCGTCGGCGCATATTTTTCAGCTGACGATTGTGCTGATTGTGCCGGCGATTCTGCTGTTTTTTATTACCGCCGACTGGAAGCGGCCGCTGCGGAACTTGCGGGCGTTGACGGTTCCGGGAGCCGCGCTGGTTCTGGCTTTTGGGGCCTTGTATTATCTGGAGCACTGGCGGTAGCTCCTCTCTCCGCTCACACTGATGCGCTCAAAATGATGGCCCGAATGGGTGGCGGATGCCGTTTGATTTTCAGCCCACACTGAATGGCGAATTGGTTGCACTGAGGCCGCTGCGCGCGGATGATGCGGACGGGTTGTTCGCGGTGGCGTCGGACCCGCTTATCTGGGAGCAGCATCCGGCGCGGATCGCTATCAGCCCGACGTGTTCGCGGCTTTGTTTGCCGAGTCGCTGGCGTCGGGAGGCGCTTTGACGGCGCTTGATTGCAAAGATGGCAGAATCATTGGTTCGTCGCGGTTCCACAGCTACGACGAGGAAGCGAGCGAAGTGGAAATCGGATGGACGTTCCTGGCGCGAGCGTACTGGGGCGGCAGGTACAACGGAGAGATGAAGCGGCTCATGTTGCGGCACGCTTTTCGATTCGTCAAACGCGTGGTCTTTCTGATCGGCCCGCAGAATGTGCGTTCGCAAAAGGCGGTCGAGAAACTGGGAGCGGTGCGTGCCGGCTCGCGACCTAATGCGGTGGGGCGGGAGTCTTACTTGTACGAAATCACATCCATGCCCGTCAACGATTAGATGGCCCTAAGGCCATAACCCCAGCGGGTCGGAACCCTTCAGATTGGTGAGTCTGGATTACGACTTGGGCGGCGAAATTCTTCGACGGTCTCGGCGCGTGCCAGGTACCAGGCTACGACCACGCGGAGGATGATTCCGAGCCCCGACTCGACGAGTAGCTTCAGGTTGGCCATGACCGTGGCAGCGGAGACTGGCTGAATCAACATTACGATTCCGGTGATCGCGATCAGCATGGCGACGTGGCGGGTGATGTTGTTGCGCTTGAGAAGTCCGAAGGCTACGGCTCCCCCGGCGAGGGCCATGAGCAGAAACATGTAGGGGCCGGCCAGTTCGAGGCCGAAGAGGAGCGGGGCTCCGGCAGACATGGGAATGGCGCCGGGGCTGGCGAGCATGATGACGGCGAGGATCGCGAGATAGAGCCCGGCGAGGGTGAACAGCGCGGCGACGGCGCGGATGCCGGCCGGAAGCGGATTGGCGGCGTTTTCGTCGTTCACGGATTTTTCATCGAATCCGATTTCTTATCGAGTCTTGCGATTGGTCGGCCTCTTGCTGCGGCCAACGTGGTGCGCGCGTTTTGTCGTCTTGCCGGCACTTGATTTTCGGGCCCGCCGCTCTCCCGGAATCTTTCCGAGGCGAGGATCGCCGGCGAGGACCAGGTCGCATGCGCGCAATGCTGCCTCTTCAAAATCCGGCGCGTCAGATGGAATCACTTGCCAGCCCGTGATCTTCTTTCCGAGCACCTTAATAGAGCGCATGCTGGGAAAGTCGCGCTGGAGAGTTGCGTGATGCTCAACCGTCGTGGCCAGCCATACGCCATTGTCCTGCGTCTGATTGGGCTTGTCGCGGAGGATGAGGACGATCTTGTCTTCAACGTAGACTGCGAGGCATCCGAACATAGGCCGGGTTCGTGGAGATAGGGAAGCGAGCGCGTCGAGTACGAATTCGTGCGGGATGGGTTTCCGGCGCTTCGGGGTGAAGGGCGAGTCCGGTGGCGGTAGGGGCGAAGTGCGACTTTGCTTGACCATACGAACCATGGCAGTACGAACCGCGCGCCTGTCATTTCTGCTTTCGGCAATTACGTTATATCAGCCGGCTATCATGCGTGACGAATGGTCGTAATGTCCTAATTCAAAATACTATTCTCAATCCATTAATGGTTGTCGGACGTCACTTCAATCGGCCGGGCCAGCAAAGAGAATGAGATTTCCATCGGGATCCTTGACAACGAAGGTTCGAGCGCCCCAAGGCTCCTTCTTGAGCGTTTGGTGAAAGGGCACTCCTGTGGCCCGGTAACTCAAGAAGAGTTGTTTAAGCGCATCCGCGGTAGCGAGGGTGATGGTAGCGGAGAGCAGATGCTCGCGCTCGCGAATATCCTCAGCGAACACAGGTTCCGAGACCAGCCTCAAGTTGAGGCTTGCCTTGTCGCGGAGGACCTGGACGTAGAAGGGCGGGTCGCCATAGAGGAAGTTGACGGCGAAGCCGAGCTTGCTGGTGTAGAAATCGCAGGAATTCTTGATGTCCCGAACGAAGAGTTGCGCCTCAATGGAATTGAGAATGGGACGTGGCATCGTCTGTCTGGGCTTGCCGTTCATTTCAGCGGGCATGGCCTCTGCTCCTGATTTGAGCGCCTGCCATCCCTCAAAACCCATCTGCCGAGCCACCAGTTCCTGCGCATCCGCGAGCTTGAAGTTCGCGGCCAGGATCTGCTCGTCGCTGAGTTGGTGAAACCGCGGTAGTGCAGCCCTGATGTGGGCTGCGACCGGATAATACCGTTCACGGTGCCAACGCAGATATTGTTTGGCCTGCTTCTTGAGGTTTTCGAGGTTCGGCATAGGCGCAGGTGTGTTCCTGTGTAGGCGGGCGTTGCCCTTTCGAATGACCAATGACCGATGCGCCCTACGCCGCAGGAAAATAGTGCCTCGGCAATGTGCGGTTGTCAACCGAGGTGTGTCGTGTTAGACAGTGGCAAAGGAGACTGCTATGCCGGTTGAATCATGTATTCCCGTTATTCCGAGCGCCAACCTGGAGAGGAGTCTGCGTCTGTGGGTGGATGGTCTCGAATTCTCGACGAGTTCGGAGATGCGTAAGGACGGCAGGCTGATTTTCTGCATGCTTCGGAAAGACGACTTATATTTCATGATGAACCAACGGGCGGGGAATCCGGCGAAACCGGAAGACTACGAGGGCATTCGACTCTACTGGGCGCCGAAGGATATACGCGAAACGAGAGAGCGATTGAAGAGACTTGGGTATGGTGTTTCAGAACTTGAACATCGAGACTACGGGCAGACCGAGTTTTTTCTGACAGACGACGACGGCTACTCGCATTGCTTTGGCGTCCCTACCAAGAAATAAAAATCTCCGCGCAACGGAGTCGAACCGCGACTCAAAAAGCTTCAGACAGCACAGTGGGCCAGAGTGCTTCCGGTTGCCGTCCGCTGCGAGAGCATGTAACGTACTCAGCCAGACGCAATTTCCTGTGGGGAGAATGGAATGAAGATCACGCGTTTCGTTTCTTGGCATTTCGGTTTGCTTCTCTGGATCGCCGTTTTTTCGATCAGCTTCTGCCTGGCGCAGGCTGCCGCGCCGCAAACTGTTGTGATCCGCGCCGGGCGACTGCTGGACGTCAGAAGCGGGAAGATGCTCAGCAATCAATTGATTATTATTCGTGGCCCCAAGATTGCCAGCGTGGGAGATTCCACGAATGAAGCTCTGCCGGCGGATGCGAGAGTCATCGATCTTTCGAAAGCGACTGTGCTGCCGGGGTTGATCGATGCTCATACGCATCTGACATTCACTACGAATTTCGGGTATTCGCGGCTGGGGATTTCAATTCCGCGCGAGGCGCTGAACGGGGCGCGCAATGCTCGCGTGACGCTGGAGGCCGGATTTACGACGGTGCGCAATGTGGGCGCGGATGGATACACCGATGTGGCCTTGCGCGACGCCATCAATGCGGGCGATGTGCCGGGCCCACGGATGCTGGTGAGCGGGCCGCCACTGAGTATTACGGGAGGCCATGGGGACAACAATCTGCTGCCGTTCGAATATCACGCTAGCGGCGACGGAGTGGCCGATGGAGTCGATGGAGTGCGCCACATGGTCCGGCAGAACATCAAGTATGGAGCGGACTTGATTAAGGTCATGGCTTCGGGTGGGGTGCTGTCGCATGGAGACAATCCGCAGGCGTCGCAGTATACGGAGGAAGAAATGAGAGCCATCGTGGAGGAAGCGCACCGGCTGGGGCGCAAGGTGGCGGCGCACGCGCATGGAGGGCAGGCAATCCTGTGGGCCTCGAGGGCGGGCGTGGATTCGATTGAGCATGGGTCGTATCTCGATGACGCTGGGATTGCGGAGATGAAGAAGAACGGGACGTATCTGGTGCCGACGCTTTATCTAGGAGACTGGTTTCTGGAAAATGCGGAGAAAATTGGGACGCCTCCAGAGTTAGTGGCGAAGGCGCGTGAGGTAATCCCGGCGGCGCGCAAGAATGTGCAGCGGGCATTTGCGGCGGGAGTGAAGGTGGGATTCGGAACGGATGCGGCGGTGTATCCACATGGACTGAATGCGCATGAGTTCGCGGTGTATGTGAAGCTGGGGATGACGCCGCTGGCTGCGATTCAGACGGCGACCGTGAATGATGCGGACCTGCTGGGGTGGTCGGACAAGATCGGGACGGTGGAGGCGGGAAAGTTTGCGGACTTGATTGCCGTCGATGGCGACCCGCTGGCGGATGTTACTACTTTGGAGAAAGTTAAGTTTGTTATGAAGGGCGGGGAAGTGGTGAAAAACGCTTATTCGAAGTGAAGTGCAATCGTCGGATTGCAGACGTCAGAGATCAGATTGCAGAGGTAACGACCTTTCTTGAACTGCCAAGCTAGCATTCATGAGCGTTCCTTGTATTCCGCGCGCGAGATTGCGTGGCGGATTCGGGCTCGCGAAGTTTCTCCTGTCGAGGTTGCACGCGAGCATCTGGACCGTGTCGCGCGGTTGAATCCTTCTTTGAATGCGTTTGTCGATTGGCAGCCCGAGCTTGTGATGGCGCAGGCACGGGCGGCTGAGGACGCTGTGATGCGTGGCGATAAAGGGTCGCTTGGGCCTTTGCATGGCGTGCCGCTCTCTATTAAATCTTCGATCGATGTGGCCGGGCATCGGTGCGAGGCTGGGTCTCGGTTGCGGGCGGGATATGTGGCGTCGGAGGACGCTCCCTTGGTGGCGCGGTTGCGGGCGGCGGGAGCGGTCATTCTGGGAGTGACTAACACGCCGGAGTATTTGATGGCTTGGGAGACGGACAATCTGCTTTATGGGCGGACGAATAATCCCTGGGACGTGACGCGGACGGCGGGCGGGTCGAGCGGCGGCGAGGCGGCGGCGATTGCCGGCGGGACTTTCGGCGGGCGGAGTGGGGAGCGATGGCGGCGGGTCGATTCGCGTGCCCGCGCACTTTTGCGGAATTTGCGGGCTGAAGCCGACGCCGGGGAGAATTCCTTCGACTGGACATTTTCCGAAGTCGGGCGGGCCGTTTGCGCTGCTGGGGGTTGTGGGTCCGATGGCTCGGACAGTGGAGGACTTGCGGATTCTGTTCGAGGTGATGGCAGGGTGGGATGATGGGGATCCCTGCTCGGCTCCTGTGGGGATTGATTATCATCGCGGCGAAAATCCCCACCCTAACGCCGCAAAAGGGCCGGCATTAGGATGGGGCACCCTCGGGAGTTCCAATGCGTTCGACCGGTCGTGGTCGGGACCGATTGGATTTTTCACTAATGACGGACGAACTCCAGTGACTGCCGAGACTCGCGCGGCGGTTGAGGGCGCCGCTGGTGCTCTGGCGCAGGCTGGATTTCGGGTGGATGCGTTTCGTCCGGATGGACTCGAGGAGGCTCGGGAACTTTGGTGGGAGCTTTTTGGCACTGCGGGTGGCATGATTCTGGGGCCGATGATGCGCGGACGCGAGGCAGAGCTGTCGCCGCTTTTGCGGGAGTTTTGTTCGTGGACTCCGGCTGGGAATGCGAAGTTGCCATCGCACTCTGGCGAGTCGCTGCTTACGACCTGGCTGCGGCGGGATGAGCTACGGGAACAGATTTTGCGGCAGATGCGCGAGTATCCAGTCCTCATTTGCCCGGTGGCGGCGATTCCGGCGTTTCGACATGGCGAGCGCGAGTGGTCGGTCGAGGGCACTAGCGTGAAGTATCTGGATGCGTGGTCTTACTGCGAGTGGTTCAATCTGCTGGGATTTCCGGCGGCGGTGGTGCCTTGGGGCTCGTCGCAGGACGGGTTACCGATCGGCGTGCAGATTGTGGGGCGGCCCTGGGAGGAAGAAGTTGTGCTGGCGGTAGCGGCGGGCTTGAGAACGCTGGCGCCGGCCGTTATACTGCGCCACAACTGTGACTGAAATAAATTCCGCCGATCCAACCGATGTCTATTCCTGACTCCCCGGCACCGAAGCTCGTGCGCGGCTTGCTGTTTCTGCTGGTCGCGTCGGCCGCGTATCTTTATCCGTTTCCCCAGGCGAATCTTGTTTATCCCGCGATGGTGGTGGTACATACGCTCGGCGGGATTGTCTCGGCGATTGTTAGCGCGTATGTGCTTAGGCGATTGCTGCTGCAGGGGAGTTGGCTTTGGAAGTCGGGATGGCTCCTGCTGGGCGCGGGCGCTGTGCTTGGGCTCTTCCTTATTTACACGGGGACAGCGCGCAGCGAATTCCGGTTGCTGTACGCGCATATTATTTTCTGCCTGGCTGGAGTCGGGTGTTTGCTGGCGGAGTGGATGGGACGGGGCGCCCGCGGTTTCGCCGGGTCTCATGCCATCGTTCGATTGCTAATTTGTCTTGCTGCACTTGGACTGATCGGCTGGGCTGCGCACTACCAGAGAGAGAGCAGGTGGCTGCAAAGTTCGGTTATTCGCAATCCGGAGATACCGCCGCTCAGCATGGACAGCGAAGGAGACGGGGCTGCTGGGCCGTTTTTTCCGAGTTCCGCGCAGGTTTATGGCGGGCAGAAAATTCCGAGCAAGTTTTTTATGGAGTCGGATTCATGCAAGCGCTGCCATGAGGATATTTACAACCAGTGGTTCAGCTCGGCTCATCATTTTTCTTCATTCAATAATCAGTGGTACCGCAAATCGATCGAGTACATGCAGGACACGGTGGGGACGCGGCCTTCGAAATGGTGCGGCGGATGCCACGATCCGGCGGTGCTGTATGCGGGCAAGATGGATATGCCGATCAAGCAGTTCGTGCACTCGCCCGAGGCGCAGGCCGGCTTGGGCTGCATGATGTGCCACTCGATTGCGAACGTGAAAAGCACGATGGGGCAGGCTGATTTTTATCTGGAGTATCCGAAGCTGCACGAGATGGCGGCAAGCAAGAATCCGGTCGTGCGATATTTGCATGACACGATTACGAAGCTGAATCCGGAGCCGCACCGACGCGTGTTTTTGAAGCCGTTCATGCGCGAGCAGACGGCGGAGTTCTGCTCGTCGTGCCACAAGGTGCATCTGGATGTGCCGGTGAATCACTATCGCTGGCTGCGCGGATTTAACGAGTACGACAACTGGCAGGCGAGCGGAGTTTCCGGGCAGGGGGCGCGGTCGTTTTATTATCCGCCGAAACCGCAGCAGTGCGCGGATTGCCACATGCCACTGGAACGGTCGAGCGATATGGGGAATGTGGATGGCAAGGTGCACTCGCATCGCTTTCCGGGCGCGAATACGGCGGTGCCAACGGCGAATGAAGATGCGGTGCAGTTGAAGAGGACGGAAGATTTCTTGACGAGTGGGGCGCTGAGCGTGGATATTTTTGCGCTGTCGGCGGCGGACGAGAGCACGAAATCCGAATCTGGGGCGAAGGCGGCGGGGCAGCACGAACTGGCAACGACGTTCGCGGTTGGCGAAGAGGCCGAGACCGTGGCGGCAGCGCCTGAGGACAATGGCGGGGCTGCGCCGGTGACGGCGCCACTGAATCGCGTGCCAGCGGCGGTGCGGCGCGGGGATTCGGTTCGTATTGACGTTGTTGTGCGTACGAAACGAGTCGGCCATTTTTTCCCGGGTGGAACCGTGGACGCGTACGACACGTGGCTTGAGCTTAAAGGCGTGGATGACCGCGGGCAGACGGTTTTCTGGAGCGGGATGGTAAAGGATGGCGGCAAGGGTGCCGGTGGAGAAGGGCGCGCATTTTTACCGTTCGTTGCAAGTGGATGGGCACGGCAATCCGATCAACAAGCGGAATGCTTGGGCGACGCGGTCGGTGGTGTATGTGCGGCTGATTCCGCCGGGGGCGGCGGATACGGTGCACTTCCGCCTGAAGGTGCCCTCAAAAACGGGAAAGAAAATTACCTTAACGGCGCGACTGTGCTACCGGAAGTTTGCATGGTGGAATACGCAGTTTGCTTTTGCGGGGAGGCCAGATCCAGCAGCAGATTCGTCGGCAGTAAATGCGAATTACGACGACCGGCAATTTCTTTTTGACGCCTCGCTGAAGGGGAGTTCGGCGAAGGCGGAAAAGATTCCCGATCTGCCGATTGTGGCGCTTGCGCAAAACACGGTGACGATCGATGTGCTGGAGAGGCGCGCGCTCGACGCCGAAGCCCGCGACGCAACTTGTGAAAGAAGATTGGCAGCGCTGGAACGACTATGGGATTGGACTGCTGTTGCAGGGCGATCTGAAGGCGGCGCGAGCAGCGTTCGAGAAAGTCACGGAGATCGACGCGAAGAATCCTGACGGATGGGTGAATATTGGTCGTGCGGCGCTCCAGGAGGGCGATTTGGGGCGGGCGCGGACGGTGCTGGATAAGGCGCTGGCGCTCGACCCTAAGCTGGCGCGGGCGAACTTCTTTTACGCATCGCTCCTGAAAACTACCGGCGACTATGACGGCGCAGCGACGCATCTTGCGATTGTCTTGGCGCAGTATCCGCGGGACCGCGTGGCATTGAATAATCTGGGACGAGTTTATTTTTTGCAGAGGAAGTATGCGGAGGCGGTGAGGGTGCTGCAGCGCGTGCTGGAGGTTGATCCGGAGGATTTGCAGGCGCACTACAATTTGATGCTCTGCTACAACGGACTGGGCGACGAGAAGATGGCGAAGGAACACGAAGCGCGGTATTTGAGATTCAAGGCGGACGAGGCTTCGCAGACGATTACTGGACCCTACCGGCTGGCGCATCCCGAGGACAACAACGAGCGGCAGAATATTCATGAGCATGTTTCAGTGCCGCTGGCGGGGCTGGATAAATGAGCGGCGCGAAAATCGTTTTCACCACGGAGGCACGGAGACACGGAGGGGATCAAAATAAGGAAATTTGTTTTCTCCGTGTCTCGGTGCCTCTGTGGTGGATGTTGACTCTGCTTTTGCTGACGGCGTTTGGCTATCCGCAGAACATTACCTTTCGCGAGATAACTGCATCAGCTGGGATTCACTTCACGCATAACAATGGTGCGTTCGGGAAAAAGTGGCTACCGGAGACTTTGGGCCCGGGGTGCGCGTTTATTGACTATGACAATGATGGCTGGCCGGACATTTTGCTGGTGAATGGGACGGACTGGCCGGGGCACCCGCATAGCGGTGCGACTACGCCGAAGCTCTACCACAACAACCATGATGGGACGTTTACGCGATGTGACGGTGAAGGCCGGGCTGTCGGTTTCGTTTTATGGCATGGGCGTGGCGGTGGGCGATTATGACAACGACGGGTTCGACGACATCTTTATTAGTGCGGTTGGGCAGAGCCGGCTTTTTCACAACAACGGAAATGGAACATTTACGGACGTAACGCGGTCGGCCGGATTGATGGGGCCGAATGAGCTTTCTACGAGCGCGGCTTGGGTGGATTATGACCGCGATGGGAAACTGGATTTAGTGGTCGCAAATTATGTGCAGTGGTCGCAGGCGGGCGATCTTTATTGCACGCTGGATGGGACGCACAAATCGTATTGCACGCCGGAGTCGTACAAGGGAACGTCGGTGCGTTTGTGGCACAACAAGGGGATGGGACAGTTCGAGGATGCGACGGCAAAGGCGGGACTGAATGACGCCACTTCAAAGAGCCTGGGGATTGCGGTGCTCGACGCGAACGGCGATGGCTGGCCGGATTTGCTGATTGCGAACGACACGCAGCCGAACAAACTTTACATCAACAAAAAGAACGGAACGTTTGAGGAACGCGGAGTGCTGGCAGGCGTGGCCTTCAGCGAGGATGGCGTGGCGCGCGCGGGCATGGGCGTGGATGCGGCGGATTATGATCGGTCGGGCAATGCGAGCGTGATCATTACGAATTTTGCGAACCAGATGCTGTCGCTGTATCACAACGAAGGGAACGGACTTTTTGTGGATGAGGCGCCGCGGTCGGAGATTGGACGAGATACGCTGCTGACGCTGGGATTTGGGTGTTTCTTTTTCGATTACGACAATGACGGCTGGCCGGATATTTTCGTGGCGGATGGCCATATTGACAAGGACATCGAGCGGGTGCAGAAGCGCGTGAGTTATGCGGAGGCTCCGCATTTGTTTCGCAATTTGGGCGGCGGCAAGTTTGAGGAAGTGACGGCGAAGATGGGAGCGGCGTTCGCGGCTCCGAAAGTGGCGCGGGGCGCGGCGTATGCGGATATCAATAATGATGGAGCGCTGGATGTGCTGGTGACTACTAACGGTGGGGCGGCGCATTTGTATCGCAGCGAGGGCGTGACGAATGCTAGCTTGCGCGTGAAACTGGTGGGAACAAAATCGAATCGCGATGGGATTGGGGCGGTGGTCCGGGTCACGGCAGGTGGCGAGAAGGACTGGCAGATGATGCGATCGGGGTCGAGTTATTTGTCAGCCAGCGAGTTGGTGCTGACGTTTGGGCTGGGCGCGCGGGCGAAGGCGGAGGCGGTTGAGGTGCAGTGGCCTAGTGGAGCGGTGGAGAAGATTGCGGATGTGGCGGCGGGCGAGACGGTCACGATTAAAGAGGGAAGCGGCGTGGTCGGTACGCGGAAGTACGCGACGAAGTAGGCGCGGCATCCGCACCTGTATAGGAGAAGAATAGCCAGCGGAGATTGTCCCCAGGCGCTAAAAGCGCCAGATCTATTTTGGCAAGTGTACTGGCACGACTGAAGGTCGTGCCCTTCCCGGTTTCGGAGGTGCACAGCCGCTGTCTGAGATCGCGGTCACTGATTCTGACGGAAGGCCGCTATAATGCTCGCAGTTTAGCGCGCGATGTAATGAAATCGACTCTTCTCTCGCTCACTATCTTCTCCGTAATTGCACTCGCATTTTGTCTAATCTTGCTGGGTGCCGATTCTCCGTCTAGTCCTGCCGAAGCGGCACGGCTGAATAATCTAGGTGCCGCTTACATGAATCAGCAGCTTTTTGATAAGGCGCTGAAGGCGTTTGAGGCGGCGGCTTGCGGCCGATCCGGCTTGAAGATTGCGGCACTGAATCGGGGGATGGCGCTTCTGAATTTGCAGAAGCTCGACGAGGCTCGGCCGGTGCTGGAAAAAGCCGCTAAAGATGTGCCGGGCGATGCGCATGCCTGGTTCAATCTTGGGCTGTGCTACCGGAATGCGAGCAATGAGGAGGCGGCGCTTGAGGCGTTCCGGCGGTTACGGAGATCGACGCGAACGATGCGGATAGCTGGTATTTTGTGGGCGCGACTTATGCGCAACTGAAGAAATTTCCGGAAGCGATTGCGGCGTTTGAACGAGCGCTGAAGATCGATCCGTTGCATGCCTCGGCGCAGTTTGGGCTGGCACGGGCGTACCAGCAGTCAGGGGCAGGCCGATCCGGCGCACGCAGCGATGAAGAGATTTCAGTATGTGACGGAAAGCAAACTGGGCAGGCCGATCAGCCTGGCATACGGAGAGCAGGGGAAGTATTCGCTGGCGGAGGATTCGCCGCTGGCGGTGCAGAAGGTGCCGGCGCAGATTGACGTGAAGTTTGTGGACGAGACGAAAAGCGCTGGACTGGGTTGGACGGCAGCGAGCGGAACGCAAGGCGGCGCGGCTTCTTATGTAGATGTTGCTGCGTGTTTTATTGATTACGATACTGACGGGCGCATTGACCTACTTATCGGAAGAACAGGGAAACCCGCTTTGTTCCACAATCTGGGAGACGGTAAATTCGCGGACGTCACCCGGCGCATGGGCCTTGCGACAGAGCAAAGCATTACGGGATGCGCTGCGGGCGACTATGACAACGACGGTTTTCCGGATCTGGCAGTGAGCGAGGGCGCCGCGGGCATTCACCTGCTTCACAACGAGAAGGGAATAGCCTACGTCGACGTTACTCGATCCGCACATGTCTTCAGTCCAACGGTCGCAGGAAGCGCTCAAACCTTTTGGACGGGGCTCAATTTCGTCGACTACGATCACGACGGGGATCTGGATCTGGTAGGCACTTACCTGGCGGTTCTTCCGGTCATTAATGGCGAATCGCACGCCTCGCCGATGCCTGCCAAGATCTGGCGGAATAACGGTAATAGCATCTTCACCGATGTGAGTGACGAGGTTGGAGTGTCCCGAAGGCTTGCAGTCACGACTTTAGGTAGCGATTACAACAATGATCGCGCTGTTGATCTCGTTGTGACTGGAGATGAGAATGGGCCGGCAATTTTCGAGAACCCGCGCGAGGGGAAGTTCCGTGTACGCAAGCCGTTGCCACCGTCGACGTTACAGACCCTGGGGGTTGTTGGACTTGACTATGACCATGATGGCTGGACGGACTTTGCTTTCACCCACGACGGCATGCCTGCCATTACTCTTTGGCGTAATGATCACGGCGAGAGCTTCGAGCAGGCGCCGTTTCCTGAAGTCGATTGGTGCCGCGCCTACGGCGTCGTTGCTCTCGACTATGACAACGACGGCTGGGTTGATTTAGCTGCGGTTGGCGAGACAAAAGACGGTCGCGGCGAGGTTCGGCTGTTTCGCAATCTTGGGCCGGATGGATGGAAGGATGTTACGACTGACGTTGGCCTCGACAAGATTCAGCTTAAGGAGCCGCGCGCGATTATTGCCGGCGATTATGACAATGATGGCGCCGTCGATCTGCTGATCACGCAGAATCATGGGCCGGCGGTTTTGCTGCGCAATGTTGGCGGGAACAAGAATAATTCTTTGCGGCTGGCGCTTAAGGGATTGAACGATAACAAGTCGGCGATTGGAACTAAGGTGGAGGTTTTTTCGGATGGCATCCGGCAGAAGTTTGAGGTTTATGGGTCATCGGGATATTTGGGGCAGAATTCTCCTTATTTGACGATTGGGCTGGGACAGGCGAAGAAGGCGGATGTGGTGCGGTTGCTGTGGCCGACTGGCGTTTTGCAGGATGAGATTGATGTAGCGGGCGGTAGTTTGCAGACGATTACGGAGATCGATCGGCGGGGGTCGTCTTGTCCGACTCTGTTTGCCTGGGATGGGACGCGGTATGCCTTGGTTGGCGACATGCTGGGCGCGGGCGTGGTGGGGCATTGGGTTGGGACCCACGGCGGCAACATCGAACGCAATATTCCGCGGCCTACGGAGGCGATCAAGGTTGATCGCTCGGCTCTGCGGTTGCGCGATGGGAAACTTAGTTTTCGATTTATGGAGCCGCTGGAGGAGTCGGTCTATCTGGATTCGGTGCGGTTGCTGGCGGTGGATCATCCGGCGGAGTTTGAGGTTTATCCGAACGAGTATTTTGCTTCGAATCCGCCGTATCCGGAGTTCAAAGTTGTTTTCAGCGATAAGAAAGATGCGCGGCCTCCGGCTGGGGCTTGGGATGAGCATGGGCACGATGTGCTGCCTTCGCTTTGGTGGCGCATCAAATATTTTGGCGATTTCAAGGTGCTGCCGTTTTTGGGATTCGCGGAGCCGCATTCGCTGGAACTGGATTTAGGCGAGGCTTATCGCGGCGGGCCGCTCTGGCTGCTGATGCATGGCGAGGTCGAATATTTTTCAGCCAACAGCATGTATGCGGCGGACCAGGCCGGGTTGGCGCCGTTTGCTCCTTATGTGGAGGCTTGGGTGGAATCGCATGCCTCCCCTCAGCGGCTGAAGCCGCAAGAAAAAGGCGACAGTGACGGCACGGCTGAAGCCGTGCCCTTCCCAAAGCCGGTGTCGGCAGATGCTGCAAAGAACGGGTCGGGACGTGGGTGCGCGTGGTGGATGACCTTGGCTTTCCGGCGGGCGGGGCACGCACGATGACCGCTGACCTTTCGGGGAAGTTGCCGGTGGGAACTCGGCGGATTCGGCTTACTACTAATTTGCAGATTTATTGGGACTCGATTCTCGTCAGCCGGACTGCGCAGGGCCGCGCGGATTGGTCTGGCGCTCCTGCCACCGCACAGTTCTGCCTTCCGCACGGGATGGGGCGCCCGTGCCTCCATTTCTTCTGTGCCCCTTACTCGAGCTGGGCTCTCGTTTCATGGATTCCCGCTCAAGATTGAAGATTCGCCGCCAGGGAACGTGAAATATGTTTACGAGAAGGCCAGCGCTACCGGGCCTTACACGCGGCCGGCGGGGGCTTACACGCGGTATGGCGATGTGCTGCCGCTGCTGACTTCGGTTGACGACAAGCTGGTTGTGTTTGGGTCGGGGGACGAGGTGGCTTTGGATTTCGATCCGGCTCACTTGCCTGCGCTGCCGGCTGGTTGGGCGCGTGATTATTTCTTTGTGGCTGACGGGTACGAGAAGGATATGGATTTCTATGCTTATCGTGGCGACTCGGTTGAGCCGCTGCCGTTCCGCGGGATGCGCGGCTATCCTTATCCGGGGCAATCATTTCCTGACGATGCGAACACCTGGATTACTTGCTGGAGTACAACACGCGGTTTATGTCCGGGGGACGAGGCGGCGGGGTATTCGTTTCAGTATCCTTAGATTAGCCTTCAGTCGTTAGTCGATTAGCAGATTACCTCCCTGGATGCCAGCTTCAATTTTGCCTGCTCGATTTAGGGAGACTGGGTGTGGCGGCGGGGCGCCGTACGACTGCCGGCGAGTCGCCACCGCTACGGTCGGGCGCGGCTCTATGGTTTATAATCAAGCATTCAACTTCCTGCGCAGAATACCCCTGCAAGTAGGCTTGTAATCTGGCGGAATCAGTCTGACGGAGCAATCTACATTATGATTCGAACTCTGCAAAACGCGGGCCCAACCCTGAAGATTATCCTGGGGGCTTTGCTAGTCATTATTTGTGCCTCGATGGCGATCACGCTCATTCCTGGAGGCATGGGCAGAAGTCTTGGTTTGAGCGGGCCTCCGGCCGGGGTGGTGGCGACGGTTGGCGATGAGAGTGTCACCGTAAACGAGGTGCAACGGACGGCGCGCCAGATGCTCCAGCGGCAGTTTCCGCAAGGAGGGCCGCAAATGGCCATGCTGCTGCCGATGTTTACGAACCAGGCCGCGCAACAGCTGATCAATGAAAAGGTGATGGTGGCGGAGGCGCGTCGTCTGGGTTTGCGGACGAACGACGAAGAGTTGCGCGATGACCTGCAACATGGGCCGCTGGCTGCGCAGTTTTTTCCGGACGGCAAGTTCGTTGGACAGGAAGAGTACGCGGACTTCATCCAGCGCAACAACCTGACGATCGAGCAGTTTGAGAAATTGGAGAAGGATTACATTCTCATCCGCAAGCTTCAGGCGCTGGTTACGGCAAGCGCTTTTGTGCCGGATTCGGAGGTGCACGAGGAGTTTCTGCGCCGCGACACGAAGGTCAAATTCGAGTATGCCGTCATCACGCAGGCCGACATCCTGAAAGGGCTGCATCCGGCCGATGAGGAACTGAAGGCGTTCTACGAGCGCAACAAGGCGAGCTACAACAACTCGATTCCCGAGAAGCGGCAGATCAAGTACGTGGTCATCGATAGCAGCAAGGTAGCGGCGGCGACCAACTGTTAGCGATCAGGATCTTCAGGCCTACTACGATCAGCATCGTGACGAGTATCGCGTGGCCGACGAGGTGAAGGTTCGGCACATTCTGATCAAGACTCCGCTTCCTGAGCTCGGGACAGAAGGAAGATGAGAAGGCAGTCGCCGCGGCGCGCGCGAAAGCGGAAGATGTGTTGAAGCAGTTGAAGGCGGGCGGCGATTTCGCCAAGCTGGCGGAGAAATATTCCGAAGATACGAACCGCGAAAGACGGCGGTGAGTTGGGCTGGATCGGGCGCGGACGCACGGTTCCGGATTCGAGAAGGTAGCATTCTCACTGCCGAAGGGACAAATCAGTGACCTCGTGAAGTCGAACTATGGGTTCCACATTATTCAGGTGGAAGACAAACATGACGCGCACCTGAAGTCGCTGGCTGAAGTGAAGAATGAAATTCTGGAAAAAGTGAAGCGACAGAAAGCGGATCGCGCGACCGAAGCGGCGGCGAACGCTTTGCTGAGCGCGGCGCGGACGGACGGACTTGACAAGGCGGCCGCGGCCAAGAGACGATTCGGTTGTGAGCGACCGATTTCGTGAGCCACAATGACATTTTGCCGGGGCTCGGAGCGAGTCCGCAGTTGATGGATGCGGTGTTCAATGAGCCGGACAAGGCGCCGCCCGATACGGTGACGGTTCCGCAAGGCTATGTAGATTTTCCAGTTGTTGGCGGTGCGGCCGCCGGCAACGCCGACGTTTGAAGAGATTCGCAGCCGGGTCGAGAGCGAATTCAAGAATCAGCGCTCTGCGTTTCTGCTCGCAGCAGAAGACGCAGGAACTGGCCGACCGCGCCAAGGCCGATCATGATTTGAAAAAGGCGGCGAAGGACCTGGGCGCCAACTTCCTGACGAGCGATTTTGTGGCGCCTGACGGACAAGTGCCGCAGATTGGTTCATTGTCGGGTCAGGCGAGTGCGATTTTCTCGCTGAAGCAAGGCGAGGTCAGCGGGCCGATCGTTTCCGGAGCCAATGGAATCGTGGCGAAGATGCTCGATAAACAGGTACCGACCGACCAGGAATTTGCCGCGAAGAAAGATGGGATCCGGGAGTCGTTGCTCGATGCGAAGCAGAATGAGACGTTTGGACTGTTCCTTTCGAGCCTGCGCAAGGACATGGAGAAGTCGAATCACCTCAAGATCAATTCGGATGAAATGAAAAACCTGACGCATGGGCAGGGCTCGGAAGGGCCGGAGGAAGGCTCGGAGTAGCGACTGGCGGTTCAGTTGTGCTCATGCTTAGTTTCTTGCCAGCACGGGCGGGGCGCAGGTGCCTCCTTGATCCCTCCATGATCGTATCTGACAACTGAGAACTGCTTCTACATGCCTTTCGCGCGCGCCAGCGGAATCCTTCTCCATCCCACCTCGCTTGCCGCGCGGGGAGGGATCGGCGACTTTGGTCCGGCGGCGTATGCGTTTGCCGATTTTCTGGCGGCAGCGAAGCAAGGTGTCTGGCAGGTTTTGCCGCTGGGGCCGCTGGGATTTGGTAAGCTCACCTTACTCATCGACGTCAGCGTTCGCGGGAAACCCGCTGCTGATCAGCCTGGAGCGTCTGGCGGAGCGCGGCTGGATCGATCGCGCGAAACTTGAAGCTCTGCCGGTTGGAGCCGGGCCGGTCGACTACTCAGCTGTCTTTCATCAGAAGCTCCCGTTACTTTTTGAGGCGGCAAATAATTTTTTGAAGTCTGCACCGACGCATGCCCGCGAGCGTTTCGAGAATTTTCGGCGCGATAATCGGTGGTGGCTGGACGACTTTGTTCTCTTCGACGCGCTGCGGGCACGCTTCAAACTCCAAAGCTGGAACGAGTGGCCGCGCGAATTCTGCCATCGCGAGGCGGAGGCGCTGGCGATCGGCAAGCACCGAGATGGCGGACGAACTGGCCGTCCGCGGCGCCGTGCAGTTCTTCTTCTACGAGCAATGGCAGGCGCTGCGGGCTTATTGCGCGGAGCGGTCGATCCGCATTGCGGGCGACATCGCGATCTTCGTCAACTTCGACAGCGCCGATGTTTGGACGCATCCGGAGTTGTTTCGCTTAGACTCCGCGCTTCAGCCGGAGGTGGTCGCGGGAGTCCCGCCGGATTTTTTCAGCAAGGATGGTCAGCGCTGGGGGCACCCTCTTTATCGCTGGGATGTGATGAAGGAGCGCGGCTACGGGTGGTGGATCGACAGGCTGCGCTGGGCCACGCGCTTGTTCGACTACATTCGGCTCGATCACTTCCGCGGCTTTTGCCAGTTCTGGGAGATTCCGGCGAACGAGCCGACGGCGATCCACGGCCATTGGGTGGACGGGCCGAAGGATGATCTGTTCGCGGCGGTGCGTGAGGCGCTGGGCGGACTTGCCATTCTTTGCGGAGGACCTCGGGTACATTACCGAGGACGTGCACGCGCTGCGTGACCGGCTGGCGATTCCGGGCATGGCGGTGCTGCAATTCGGATTTGGCGACGCGGGCGCGCATATTCATCTGCCGCACACGTTTAAAAAAGAGAAGGTCGTCTATACGGGAACGCACGACAACGACACGCTGTGCGGATGGTGGGCGAGCGGCGCGACGGAAAATGAACGCGCTAGCTTGCAAAGTTATATTGGGCGGTCGGACGACGGGGTGCACTGGGCGATGATTCGCGCGGCGGAGAACTCTGTCGCCGACCTTTGCATCGTGCCCCTGCAGGACATGCTCGGCCTGGGGAGCGATGCGCGCATGAATGTGCCGAGCCTCGAGGATGGAAACTGGCGGTGGCGGATCGATCCGAGCCTGCTCCGGCCAGAGATCGCAAGAAAGATGGCGGCGATTGCCGAGGTTTGCGATCGGCTGCCGCAGGCGCTGGCGGCGAATAAAGAGGAGTGGGCGGCGTAGCCAGTTCTCAGTTTTAATTCTCGATAAAATCCAGGCTCTTATTCATACGTTGGAAATCAAAAGCAGTTAAGCTGAAGGCCGCGGCGCCGGCAGCGTTTCGGTTTTTCGGGACACCGGGTACCTTTACCTGACTTACTTGTGACTCGCTGTTTGGAGTTTCTTTGTGGCCGAACCAATTATTCGCGCGCAGGCGGTCGAAAAGTTCTATACGCAGCCGGATGGCAGTCGTATCGAGGTAATTGCGCCTGTCGATCTTGACGTTGAGCCGGGGAAAATTATTGCGCTGCTCGGGCCCTCGGGCTGCGGCAAGTCGACGCTGCTGCGGATCCTGACCGGGCTAAGCAAGCCTTCTTCGGGCGAAGTGCTTTGGCATGGCAAGCCGCTTGACTGAGCAACATGCGGGCGTCGCCATTGTCTTCCAGAGCTTCGCGCTATTCCCCTGGTTGACCGTCATCGATAACGTCGAGGCACCGCTGGAGGCGCGGGGCGTGCCCGCGCTGGAACGGCACAAGCGCGCGCTGCGCATTCTCGACACGGTGGGCCTGGACGGTTTTGAAAGCGCTTATCCCAAAGAACTTTCCGGAGGCATGAAGCAGCGCGTGGGCTTTGCGCGCGCGCTGGTGGTGGAGCCCGAAGTGCTTTTTATGGATGAGCCTTTTTCGGCGCTCGACGTGCTGACAGCGGAAAATCTGCGCAACGAACTGCTGGAACTCTGGCTCAGCAAGAAGATGCCGACGAGCGCGATTTTTATCGTCACGCACAACATTGAAGAAGCGATCCTGCTGGCGGATCGCGTGATCGTGCTGGGGAGAAATCCGGCGCGCGTGCGGGCGGATTTCGCGGTGGAGTTGGCACAGCCGCGCGATCGGAAAGCGCCGCGCTTTGTCGAACTGGTCGACTACGTCTACAAGATCATGACGCAGCCCGACCTAGCCCTCGCGGCGCCGGGAGCGCAGGCTGCGGCGCAGAAGCCGGCGCGGCAGAAATATCAGATGCTGCCGCATGCACGAGTCGGCGGAATCGCCGGGCTGCTCGAGCTTTTGCAGGACCGTGGCGGACAAGAAGACCTTTACCGGCTGGCGGAAGACCTCATCATGGACGCGGAGGATTTGCTGCCCATCGTGGAGGCGTGCGGTGCTGCTCGGATTCGCGACGCTGAAGGAAGGCGACGTGGAGATTACGCCTGACGGCACGCGCTTTGCCGAGGCTGACATCCTGGCGCGCAAGACCCTCTTTCGACAAGCCGCGCTGGCACACGTCATGATCCTTCAGCAGATCGACAGTATTCTGCACAAAAAGACCGATCGTGCGATCTCGGAAGAATTTTTCTACGACATTCTCGACGAGCACTTCAGCCAGGACGAGGTCGAACGGCAGTTTGAGACCGCGATGAACTGGGGGCGGTATGCGGAGATTTTCGACTTCGATCGGGAATCGCACCGGCTGGTACTGGCCGAGCCGGTCTCCGAGCCGCATCCGCCGACTACGCCGGTGCAGCCTTGACGACTCCCGAGCTAGAGACGCCTGCGCGGCCTTCCTCGAAGCGGTCGTCGGTCAAAGCGGCCGGGGCGATGCGCCACGGCTGCGTTTGCGATCACCGCTGCGAATCTGGTCGATGCTGCCGCGGCCGAGCGCGGCCAGCCTGCCGGACGTCGTGATGTTCGCGGCGGGGCTGGCGCTGTTCTATGGCACGGTCGAGATCGCGCGCAACTGGCTCGGGCCGTTCCATCCGCAAGTTGAAATCAGCCGCAGCCTTGGGGCGCTGCCGGTTTATGCGGCGTATTCGCTGCTGCGGATCGCGCTGGCGTATGTGCTCAGCCTGATTTTCGCGCTGGCCTATGGATACATCGCGGCTTACAACGCGCGCGCCGAGCGCTTCATGATTCCGCTGCTCGACGTTCTGCAATCGATTCCCGTTCTTAGTTTTCTGCCGGGCGTCATGCTGGCGATGGCGGCGCTTTTTCCCGGGCGGCAACTGGGCGTTGAACTGGGCGCGGTACTGCTGATTTTTACCGGGCAGGTGTGGAATATCGCGTTTAGTTTTTATGCCTCGCTCAAGAGCATTCCGCGCGAGATGCGGGAAGCAGCCGCGATCTATCGCTTCAATAGGTGGCAGCGTTTTCTCGAAGATGGAATTGCCCTACGCGACGATTGGGCTCGTTTGGAATTCCATGATGTCGGTGGCGGGCGCGTGGTTTTTTCTGATGGCCTGCGAACAGTTCAGCGATTTCCGGTTGCCGGGCCTTGGCTCCTATCTCCAGACGGCAGCGGACGATGGCGACACGCGATCCATTCTGCTGGGCATCCTCACGATGATCGCGGTGATCGTGCTCATCGATCAGCTGGTGTGGCGACCGGTGATCGCCTGGGCGGAAAAATTCAAAATGGAGCAGGTGGAGAGCGCGAGCGCGCCGAGTTCATGGGTTCTCGATTTTTTGCGGCGCTCGCGTGGCATGGCCTATCTGCGTAAGCGCGCAGTTCGCCCGCTGCGCGAGCAGATGGTGCAGTATTTCGCGCCAAGGGAGAATGAGCCGGCGCCATCGGGGGAGGCGAGCGTGGCGATGTCGTGGCTCTGGCGCCTGGTCGGAATTCTGCTGCTGGGCGGGATCGGCTATGCGCGTGGTGCGCGTTGCGATGACTCTGGCCGGTTTGCACAGCGCGGAGTGGCACGAACTGGCTCTTGGTGTGGGCGCGACATTCCTTCGAGTCAATGCTGCCCTCGTTCTGGGCGCGCTGTGGACGATTCCAGTGGGCGTCGCCATTGGCTTCAGCCCGCGACTGGCGCGCATTGCGCAGCCCCTCGCGCAAATCGCGGCTTCGGTTCCCGCCACTGCCCTTTTCCCGGTGGTGCTGCTCATACTGATTCGGCTGGGCGGAGGACTGGGGCTCGGTTCCATCGTTCTGTTGCTGCTCGGAACGCAGTGGTACATCCTGTTCAACGTCATTGCCGGAGCGATGGCGATTCCCACGGATCTTAAGGAGGCGGCCAGCGTCTTCGGGCTGCGCGGCTGGCAGCGCTGGCAGAAACTGATTTTGCCGGGAATCTTTCCGTTTCTTGTGACCGGCATGGTCACTGCGTCGGGCGGCGCGTGGAACGCCAGCATCGTCGCCGAATATTTTCACTTCAAGGGGCAGACGTATTCGACGCTGGGCGTGGGTGCTCTGATTTCCGGCGCCACAGACGCGAAGAACTTCAATCTGCTGCTGGCGGGCACGATCGCTCTTGCTGCTGTTGTGGTAACGACCAATCGCCTGGTCTGGCGGCGGCTTTACCGGCTGGCGGAGACGCGCTTCAAGCTGGAGAGCTAGAACGCTATTCTGCACCTGGTGTATTAGACGAACTGCGATCGGCGCAAATGATCCGGAAAAAGAGCTAGGTCAATTCGGCCTACTTGTCATACGAGCCCACCTCGATTGCTCATGCCACCACTTGTTGCTACCCTGCTGCATGAGCGCGGAAGGCAAACATTCCCACTTCGAGGTGTACGCACGAAACGCCGAAGTCGGAATCTACGGAGTTCTCGCCATACTGCTGACTATTACGGCCACAGCGGCGATCTGCGACGGGGCCGTATTGCTGTGGAATGGCATTCGCTCATGGACGATTTCAACGCAAACGTTGCAGGTGCTCGACCACCTGCTGATCGTACTCATGCTGGTGGAAGTTCTGCATACGGTGAGAATTTCGATTTGCTCGCACGTGCTGGTCACGGAGCCGTTCCTGGTGGTTGGACTGATCGCGTCCATCCGAAGGATTCTGGTGATTACGCTCGAAGCGTCTGCACTGACCAATGGCGGCACGTGGAGCGCCGGAACGGCGAGCATGTTCAGCGCGTCGATGACGGAACTTGGGCTGCTCGGCCTGCTGATTCTGATTCTGGTTTTTTCGATTACGCTGTTACGACGGCACGCGTCAAGCCCGGGAGAGGCTTGAACCGGCGAAGGCATGCAGCTCGGTGCGCCGCGCTCCCGCGTGACAGCATGCGGGCCATTCGCACGGACGAAGCACGAGCCGCGCAGACAACACGAAGATCGAGGGGGCTGTGGTCCCCCTCGATCTCGATGATTGGCCCTCCTTGTCTGGTTGAGATTAAGACAGCAACTTACGTTTACGAACGTTTGCGGCGGAGCACCCCCGCCAATGCCGCCAACCCCATTCCCATCAGGCCCAAGGTGCCAGGCTCCGGGGTTGTGAGCTGAGTTGTCCCCAGCTTGATTGAGCCCTTGTGATCGATTACTTCCTGGTTCCACTTGGTGTAGATCGTCTGGGTGGTAGTTCCTGTCACCATGCGGCCAGTCCAGAGCTCTCCCGCGATGTCGCCCTGTAGTTCATAGACGTGCAGAAACTTGGCGGATGAGATCAGGGTCCAGGAAATCTCGCCAACGAAAGAGCCGGTGAAGATCGGTCCTTTGGGTTCGCCGTAGCCTCCGACGCCGGTGACGTCAAAGTAAGATCCGATGCTGGAGAAGGTTCCTCCCGTCCAGACACTGCCGCTGTCGAGCGCGCCGGTGGCGTAGTCTACGGTGCCCATGGCGTGCCCTTTGGGAGCCTGAATGTTGTTAAAGCTAGTGAGCTGCGAGCCCCGGGATGTGATTCCCGAATCCAGAATTGTGACCGTCCCACGCTGGTTGGTTAGCGTGATTCCATCCGCCCTGGCAGCGATTGGCAATACGAGAGTCAATAAGGCCAGTCCGAGCAGTACGCGTTTCATTTGGTCCCTCCACAGAATTGAGGTGATCCATGGCCGTTTGGGGGGACGGGGTTACCGGATCACGAAGGTTGATCGTTGGGAGTTATGCCTCCCCGACTCGGTTGCCTGGGTCTTATGAGTCGTGCTTCTTAAGCGAACCTGCGAGCGAAGTCCGACCGCAATTTTGATGTCTGGCTAAGATTATTAGTAAATGCGGCGAACCCGCAGTCCGGGGAGGACAGGGGAAGTGTCGCATCGGAAAGAGGAAATTGAAGTGATAAGGGTCACGATTCCGGGTGATAAGGAGAGAAGAAAAACGATAATGGCAATCAGATAGGTTGGGATTGAGCAGACTTGGGTGCGGAGGCGGAAAAGTCAGATTGCGGAGACAAAAACCGCGCACCGGGAAGACGTCAAGCGGAAAGAACCTTTTTGCTTCTCAACGCAAACTGGCGACACGAATAGAATGAGAAGGAAGGAGCAGGCGGCGGGACATTCCCCTGAATCTTTTGTTTTCAATGACCTGAAAGTCACTTTACTAAATGCTCTCCGTCCATTAACAATAATCATTCACGAAGAAGCAAGGAGCAATCATGCCCGCAACTGGAGAACTCATTCGTATGATGAATTATGTTGACGACATCGCCGCGATTCTGCGGCGCGTCAACACGTCTCTGCCGACCATGAGCGAAGACGAAAAAGTGCGCCTCGCCGAATACATCCGCAAGTCCGACCCCAGCCTGGAGAGCATTCTGAAGCAGCTCGACAAACAGCTCGACAAGGTGACCAAGTAGTGGCCGAAGTCAAGACGGTGGCTGTCATCGGCGCCGGCATTATGGGGCGAGGCATCGCTCATGCCGCCGCGCTGGCGGGCTGCCGCACCATTCTTGAAGACATTCTTCCGAATGCACTGCGCCGAGCGGAGAGCGAGATCCGCGCCAATCTGGACAAAGCGGTCGAGCTTGGCAAAGTGGACCCAGCCGAGGCCGAAGCGGCCTTCGCGAGGATTGAGTACGCGGGTTCGGTCGACGAAGCGGCCCGGCAGGCTGACCTGGTGATCGAAGCCGTGCCGGAGGAGATGGAGTCGAAGATCGAGATCTTCACGCTGCTCGATAAGATCTGCCGGCCCACGACGATTCTGGCTTCGAACACGTCATCGCTCAGTGTGACGGAAATTGCCAGCGTTACCTATCGTGCGAAGAAGTGTGTCGGCATGCACTTCTTCAACCCTGTGCACAAAATGAAGCTGCTGGAGGTGGTGCGGGCGCTCGAAACGGACGAGGAGACGCTGGCGGCGGCGGTCGACCTGGGCAAGCGCATGGGCAAGGAAGTGGTGGTAGTGAGAGAAGCGCCGGGGTTCATCACCAGCCGCATTAACGCGATGATCGGCAATGAAGCTTTCTACATGTTGCAGGAAGGCATCGCGAGCGCGGAAGACATCGACAAGGCGCTGAAGCTGGGGCTCAACCATCCGATGGGACCGTTTGAACTTGTGGATCTGGTGGGGCTCGACACGCGCCTCCACATCCTCGAGTACCTGCATAAAACTCTAGGCGAGAAGTTCCGACCATGCCCGCTGCTGGCGCAGTATGTGAAGGCGGGGAGGCTGGGCCGGAAGTCGGGCCGCGGAGTTTTTGAATATCCCGAGCAGAATCGATAGAGGGTAGCTCAAAACTGCCCGCAAAGGCGTAAGGCGTATTCGGCCGAGCTAGTGGGAGAGCTGTTCGGGTTTAGCTCCGAGGCGCTTAGCGGCGGCGAGTTCGCGATCCGCCTCCACTTTACGTCCCATATGCTTGTAGACCTCAACCATGATCAGGTGCGGATCAGGAGCCGTCGGGTCGAGCGCAGCTGCCTTTTTGAGTGCTGCAATTGCTGCTTCGGTTTCACCGGAAACATCCAGTTCACGGCCGAGGATCAGGTAGCTAGGGTAGTGATCCGGAATGGACTCAAGGATGAAATTGCATTCCCGGATGGCCTCCTGCGGACGATTGGCCTGCGTATAAAGCATCTGCAAGAGAAAATGGGCGTCCATCACTTGCGGGATCTTTGCTTCGGTGATTTCCGCTTCTTCGATGGCGGAGTTGAGGTCATCCACATGGGCGAGAGCTTGGGCCAGATGTAAATGCGTCATGGGCGATTCGCGATCCATCTCCATGGCTTTGCGTAGCAGGGGTACCGCCTCCCGATATTGCTTGTTATGCATCAACCATAAACCCAGCTTACTTTGGAGCGGCAAATCGGGCTGTCTGGCCATGACTTCCTTAAGTATGGCGATGGACTCGTCGAAGTGGGTATCCTGATGAAGGACCTCGGCATGGTGCACCATGTTGGCGAGTTGAATCTTGTCCTTTGGATCGGCGCCGCGTTCGTGACTGTCCCCGTGAGCCTGCGTGACCGCAGCCATATATCCGAGGGCACCCAATTTTTCCTGGGCAGACGGATCTAGTGGCGCATTCGGCGCTTCCCGATCGCTTGCGGTCTTTTTCCGAAAATCGCGGGTCTGCGCGGCGAAGGTGTCGGCGACAGCAGCGGAGGCGGAGGCGAGATTGTTTTCTTCCTTTGGATCCGCTAGCTGGTCGTAAAGTTCGCGGCGTGGGGCCTCAACGTACAGGTACTTCTTCGTACGCAGCGACTGCTCGGCACTCCAGCCGAAGGTAAGGTGTCCGTAGTCTGACTCCGCGTAGGCGGGCCGGTCCTTCCAGCCGCCGGAAGCCTTCTTCGTTGCCTGGTCCGCGCTTACGAGCTCCAACAACGATTGCCCTTGCACGGCCTCGGGCACGGGAACCCCAACGGCTTGCAGCATGGTTGGGAGCAGATCGACGAGTTCGACGGGGTTTTCGACCTGCTTGCCCGCCGCGCCGCCGCGCGGCAACTTGACCAGGAGAGGCACGCGAATGGTCTCGTCATACAAGAAGATTCCATGGGTATCTTCCCCGTGCGCTCCCATCGATTCTCCGTGATCGGCTGCGATTGCGATTACAGTGTGGTCATACAGGCCACGCAGTTTCAATTGCCGCAACAGGTGGCCCACGACTGAGTCTTCGTAGGCAATTGCGCCATCATAGGGCTGGGAGGGATAGCGGCTCTTGTAAGGCTCAGGCGGGTCGTAGGGATCGTGGGCGTCGTAGAGATGGACCCATACAAAGGACGGGCCCTTGGGGTGTTTGGCCAGCCACGTCAGAGCACGCGAAGCAACCTCGCTTCCCCGACGTTGCACAGTGGAATATCGGTCCTCTCCGGGATTGTTGTTGTGATATCCGGCGTCGTAGGTGTCGAAACCGCGATCGAAGCCCGGGGCATACGCAGCCCGGGCCTCGAGAATGATGGAGCCGATGAAGGCGGCCGTCCGGTAGCCGTGGGCGTGCAGAATCGAGGGTGCGTAAGGTAGATCGTCAGCCAGAGGGAGTCCAAAGCCGTTTACGTGATGAAACTGTGGGTACGTGCCCGTAAGGATGGTGGCATGGGAGGCGGTCGTCAGTGGAAACTGCGCATATGCATGGGTAAAGACGATCGACTCCTTAGCCAGAGCATCCAGGCTCGGAGTGAGCTTGCGGTCAGAGCCGAGGAATCCCATGCGGTCGGCTCTGGTGGTATCGAGCGTGATCAGCAGAATGTTCGGCTGAGCCGCCGATGGATGGTTGCCCTTGGCTGCTTTGGAAGGCACGGCCGCCAGAGCGCTGACGGTCAGCCAAAACAGGCACAGCATTCGTCGCGTTGTAACCACGGTCATTCCCATCCCGACTATTCTCCTTTGCCGGGACCGTTCATCTCTGACGGTAACTCCGGCTGCGTTTCCGGAGCGGGTTTGGGCTGGTTTTTAAGCTGTGCCGCCAGGCGCTCAGCTTCCGCTTGCTCCTTCCTGGCATCTTCCTGGCGCCCCAGCTTGGTATAGACGTCAGCCAGATAAAAGTGCGGGCCGGGACGGGTGGGGCGTATGGCGGCAGCTTTTTGCAAACTAGGGATGGCTCCTTCCAGATCGCCAGACTTGATCAGGAACCGTCCAAGGTTGAGATTACTGCCGAAGTGATCGGGAACGACCTGTAGAACGAAGCGGCACTCGCTAATCTCCTCGGGGATGCGGTTCAATTGGGCATAGGCGACTTCGAGAAAGACGTGCGCGTCCATCAGATACGGTTCGAGCTTGACGGCATGTTCGAAAGCGGTGGCGGCGCCCTCATAGTCGTGCAGGTTCGATCAGAGCTCGGCCGAGATTCATCTGGGCATGGGTAAAAGCGGGGTCAAGTTCGACTGTCTTGCGCAACTCCGGGACCGCGTCCTTATAGTCCTCTTTTTCCAGATAGCATCCACCGAGAAAGAAATGCAACATGGCGATGGTGGGATCGGTAACAAGCGATTTTTTGATCACGGGCACAGCTTTGGCACAGTGGTAATTCTCAATGATGCTGTTGACCAGGAGAATGGTGTTGGCGATGTGAATCTTGTCTTTGGGGTCGGGCCATGTGCTGTTGGTGCCCCGCCATGTGGACTCGCCGCGGGCGGCCATGTATCCCAAGGCTGCAAGTTTCTTGGCATTCTTGGAGTCGAGCTCAGCTTTGGGGCTCTCGCCGGTGTTGGTGGTGGTTTTCTTGAAATCCTCCAGCTTGGCCGGAGAGCGTATCCGCAACAGCAGAAGATGAGGCAGCCAGGTTGTGTGCGGCCTTGGTGTCGACCGCATCCTCATAAAGTTCGCGGCGGGGCGCCTGAATGTAGAGGTACTTGCCCGTACGCACAGACTGGAGGCCGCTCCAGGCGAACGCTATATGGCCATAGTCGCCTGGGAATAGGCGCCCCGGTCGTGCCAGGCATGAGCTGCTTCGTCGCCTGCGGGCGTTCCGGGCGCAAGGAACCCGAGAAGCGACTGGCCCTGCACTTTTTCCGGAACGGCGATGCCCAGTGACTGGAGGAAGGTCGGCATGATATCGACCAGTTCTACACGCTCCTGGACCGTGTGGCCAGCAGTAGCCTTGCCGGGGAACTTGATCAGCAGCGGAACATGGATGGTCTCGTCGTAAATAAAGATTCCATGCTCGGTTTCGCCGTGCGCCCCCAGCGACTCGCCGTGATCAGCGGTCAGGGCAATGATCGAATTGTCGTACAGGCCGGAGGCCTTCAATTGCTTAAAGAACTTGCCCAGTTGCGCGTCCGAATAGGCGATTTCGCCGTCATAGGGCTCTTTTGCGAAGCGGGCTTTGTAGGGCGGCGGTGGGTCGTAGGGCGCGTGTGGGTCGTAAACATGGACCCAGAGGAAGAACGGGCCCTCCTGATGCTTGCTGACCCAGTCCAGAGCGTCCTTTACCACCACAGCGGCGCGATGCTCGGTGGTTTCATAGCGGGTCTCGGGGGTGTAGCCTTCCCACTTGTAGCCAGCGCCGTAGGTGTCAAAGCCACGTTCGAAACCGGGAACTCCCCATGCTGGGTCTAAAGCCAGCGAGCCCACGAAGGCGGCGGTGGAATACCCGCGCTGCTTTAAGATCTCAGGGAGGTAGGGCAAATCCTTGGAGAGCGGGAGCAGGAAAGTAAGCACCTGATGATATTGCGGAAAGGTTCCGGTCAGGATACTGGCGTGAGAGGCGGGCGTGAGTGGCGCCTGGGAGTAGGCCCGGGTGAAGACTCCGGAGTCCCTGGCCAGCATATCGAGGTTGGGCGTCAAGCCGCGCTTGGAACCGAGAAATCCCATACGGTCGGCGCGCGTGGTATCCACAGTGACCAGGATGACATTGGGACGATCGGAGCGAGCCGGAACCACGGGCTTGGGCGCGTCAGACTGGCTGGCGGCGGGCACGCTCGAAGCCAGAGCCACGACATACAAGAACCAGCGAAATACGGACATACTCAACATCCTCACAATTAGATTGCGATCTGCGTGTTCGAATCGGGAGATTGGTTTTATCTGGAGCGCGGGCGAGAGACAGTCGCCCTCAGCTTATTGCTCATTGTGATTTGTCGGCAGGCTGTGACTTGGCTACGGGTGCCTTCTTCTTTCCCGCCGCGTCCTTTGCCTTCTCGGACTCCAGACGATCGCACGAGGCCGGAGAGATGAACAACGTGGGATCGAGTGGGCCCAGGTCCACGTTCCGGTATTCAATGAAGCGGTGCGACTGCGTTTGTACCTTGATGGGAAACCCTTGCAGGTCTTCCGCTTCCCAGACTTTGATTTTAAGCGGATCCTTGTGTCTTTTTGATGCAGCAAACGTAATGGTTACCTCCTCGACTGCGCAGGAGTGGCCATCCACGGTTTCTTTTCCCAGAGACACCTTTTTATACGTATTGCCCTCTGCGGAAAGAGAGAACGGATAGGAGCGGGAGAAGGACATGGCCATCTGGAGGCATTCGGCTTTGGAGAGAACTTTGACATCGTTTGCCTTGGCCAGATTCTGGATGACGTAACTATGCTGGTCGTGACCCTCCATGCGCAGTAAATTCTTGGAGCGATAGATGTGAATCTCGTCGTCATCTCCGGGCAGAGGGCCGCCCGTCACAAGCGCAGAGAAATTTGTAAATTTGTCCCAAGGCGCCTCCGTGCTGGTCACAGTATCAGCGGAGCCACTTGAACTGGCCGACGCTGTTTTGCCGGCGTTATCCGTGGCCGGCGCAGGCGGCGTAGCGGCCTCCTGCCCCCAGGCGATCGAAATACAACAAAGAACCGAAAACAGAATCCCGATACCTCTACCCATTTCGCTCTCCCCTTCGCAACGCTGTGAAAATTTACGTGACTGGTCGCCCAGCCGGATGTAGCCCCGCTCCAAACCAGGCACCTCAGCCTGAGCCCCATACCGCCTAGAATACAAGAAAGAAATAGACCATGAACATTACAGGGGCGTCTCTTCCGGAATTTTACTGCGGAACACGGGGGCCCACTGGTTACGGAAGTCAAGGGCAACAAAAAGGCCACGTCATAGCGACGTGGCCTGTCCGACTCGTGAGAGTCAAAAGCAGTTACTTTCTGCGCGGGGACTTCGCGCTGCCGGTCGAGAGGCCCTTCACGTTCGCCTTGCCCTTGCTCGGGATCGAGCAGGCCAGGACGCCGTAATTGTCGCCGAACACGAAGCCGCTGACGCTGGCAAAACCGATCCAGCCTTCAGTGACTTTCTTGGAGCCGAGGTTGGTGCACTTTACGTTCTGGGTCACATCCCACTGCTCGCCCGTGAAGACCGAGTAGCCGAAGGCATAGGACGAGTACGCATCGTACAGGTTGTCAGCCATCGAAACGCCCTTCAGAGCGAATCCACCCGGATTGGCCGTCTTGGCCAACTTTGCGGTGACGCCGACCATGGTGGCGTTGCCGCCCAAACCACAAGCGCTCAGGTTGTCAGTGGCCTGCCAGATAGCATAGGGCGCGCCAAAGGTGTTCGTCAAACCGGACTCATAGTTGCAATACAGATAATCGCCGCCCGCGGTTCCGAACCCGAAGGTCTGAGCCGAAGAGAAAGCGCATCCGAAAACTACGAGAGTGAGAACCGCCAACATTTTCAATTTCACTGAATTTCCTCCTGGAAGTTTTGTGAATCTAACGTTAGAAGCAACATCCCACCAGTGAGGCCCTGCGGGGAAGCAGGTGACCTGCACTGACTGCACGCAAATCTAGCTCATCCACAGATTAAGTCAAGCGAATACGACGCTCGCGTCAAAAAAAATATTGGAGTGATAAAAAGTTTGCGCTCTTGTGGCAAAAGATCGGTCAAAGTAGTGAAAAGAGGCGTCTTCCGGGCTCTGGGAGCGGTGTTCCGAGCGAGAAGACGAGGAAGGATTTCGCCGGCCAAGTGTGAGCGCCGGAGTTCGAACCGCGAGCAGCGGCTTCGAGTCGCGAGCTTGAACAAAGTGGGGAAGCGCCGCCGACTTGAGCTAGCAGTCACGGAACGCGCAACGCGTCGGCAAGGTGTATTAGCGTTTCACGTTCGTACGACTCTTGAGTTGACCCTGCGACTCGCGTGATATTCTTGGCCGGGCTCGCAGAGAAGAAAGGGGGCTTGGCTTGGCCCAAGGAGCGTAGCCCACATTTGCCCCACTCTGGATTTCTGTATTATCGTCTCAATCGACGCCGAGTTTCGGGGAGGTTTCCCATCATGAATTACCGATTTCGTTGCTCGTTTTTGGCGCTCGTCCCGCTGTTCTCACTGGTGTCGTTCTCGGTTGGCCAAACTCTCCAAGGGCACGCGAGCCTGCCTGACAATTCACAGTGGGGGGAATCAGTGCAGGAGTATCGCACCGGAATGGACGCCCTCGAAAAGAAGAATTACCCGGAAGCCATTGAGCACCTGGAAAAAGCGATCGCGCTGAACCCGCAAAACTGCATGGCGGAACTCAATACCGGCGAGGCCTATGCGCAGCTCTACAAACCCGACGCGCAGGACAAACAGAACAGCGACCTGGGCGACCTGGCGATCCAGCATTATCGCAAGGTCATCGAGTGCGGCATGTCAAGGACAACCTCGGTCAAGGCCTCAAAGGGGTTGGCGAAGTTGTATGTCAAAATGAAGAAATTCGACGAAGCGAAACAGGTCTACGCTGACCCTAACAATTTCGATCCCGACGATCCCGAGCCGCATTATTGGATCGCGGTCATCGACTGGGTGGAGTCATCGCAGATTCGGCAAGCGCAACAGACGAAACTGGGGATGAAGCCTGGAGAAATCCTGGCCGTCAAGAACATTGAGGCTTGCGGGAAGGTCAGCGACGCAAACTATTCGAACGTAAACGAGGGCATCAATCAGCTGACCAAGGCGCTGGAACTCGATCCACACCTCGAAGACGCGATGAACTATCTGAATCTCTTGTACCGCGAGCGGGCAGAGATACGGTGCAACGACCCGGCCCTGCGAGCCGCCGACTTAAAGACTGCCGGTGAGTGGACGCAGACGCTTGCGGTGACGAAGAAGGAAAACGCGGCGCGCGGAGCGTCGTCCAACACCGACCGCTAGTTCTTCTGCCGCTGACCGTCTGGGTGTCGAGCGTCGGCCTCAACTCCTCGGGACGTCTAGAAGGTAATCCTCACCCCAAATTCCATTTGCCGCGGCGCGCCGTTGCTGTAGACGCCGGAGCCCGGCAGCACGCGGTCGAGGCGCGAGGTGCAGTAGGCGGCCGCATTGCCGCAGACGCCCGGCGAAGTCGAATTGTTGATCGAGGTGCCCGGGGACGCGTCCAGGATGCCGCTCAACTGGTTGCCGGGCCCTCCGTAGTTCGCCAGATTGAAAACGTTGAACACGGAAAAGTTCGGCTCGACCTTGAAGCGCTCGCCCACGGCGAAGGGCCAGTTGAGGCGCAGATCGATGGTCTTGAACCAGTTTGCTTCTGCGGAGCGGCCGGGTACTCCGCAGCTGGGGTCGGGCGGATTGCAGGAAGAGATCAGTGGCGCATAGGCGCCAAGGGCGTGCAACTCGCTGGGACTGAACAATCCCGCATTGACCAGGGCCCCGCCCGCCGGCGTCAATTGCCCAGCGATATTGTGGTTGTAGTAAGTGATGGCGTTGTTGATCTTGTTGGCGGAATACTTCCCGGTCGTGCCCATGTAGGTGCCGTTCAGCATGTCGCCGACGGTCCCGTCGCCGCTGAGATCGGTGCGGAAGATTTCGCCCGCCACGCCGCCGCCGTCCACTTGCGGCGCGTAGACGCTGCCCGGAAGGGGCGACGCAAAGAGCATCACGGTCGAAATCCGCAGCCCGTAAGGCGTCTCTACGGTCGGAGTGAAGGCGATCTGGTGCGTGCGGTCGAGTCCCGAGGAATGAAAATGGGCCAGGTGCGGGCGATTGTAATCCTGCGCGACGGTCAGAAACGAGTAGTCGCCGCCGCTACCGTTGGGCTCGGCGACGTTGCTGCGGTAGCGTGAGAGCGTGTAAGAGAGCGCGAGATCGATCTTCTGCACGCGGTGCATCGGATTGGCTCCGCTCGATGTGTGGTAAGTCGCGTGGAGCGCCTGGTACTGTGAGCGTCCGCTGGGGAAGTACATGATGTTGGAGCCAACGGCCGGATTGACGCCGCCGAATGAAGCTTGCTGGCTTGCCCAGCACCGAGCACGGGAACGGTCCGCAGAACGAGTTGGAGGAGTCGAGGCCGTTGCGGGCGAAGTCGGTGATGCTGGCGTTAGGGACGGCCGCGAGATAGCAGTTGATCGCCGTCTGCGAACTGCCGCCTGCGGAAACTGCCGGTCCACAACCGTAGGGCGTGACGGTATTGTTGATGGCGGAAAGCTCGGCGGCGTAGGTGTTCAGCGCCGGATTCGGGTTCGACGCCGTCGGTGAGCAGGTTCGCATCACCGACGTGGTTGGAGTCAATGCCGAGCGGGAATCCGGTGCCGATGTCGCGGATGTAATCGATGGAGAAATTGCTGCGCACGCCCATCTGGCGCTCGATTCCAGCCATCATGTGGACGACCAGCGGAGTGCGGAAGGTGGGGGCGATCATGCCGCCGAAATCGGCCAGGCTGTTGGCGAGCGAATAGACATTGGCGCCGCTGGTAGCGGCCTGCGCGGCTTGAAACTGCGCCTGGAGGTCCTGGATGGCGGTGGCGACTTCGACCGGCGAGCCGCCGCCCGTGGGAGTCTGCATGGAGCCGAGAGGCTGCCCGCAAATCTGCGAGGCGATGTCGAGCCCGTCGACCGAGTTCGTGATGTAAGGCTGGCCGCCCTGTGCTTGTTGCAGGGCATTGGGGAACAGAGTCGAGCCCACCGGACACAACGTCAGGCTGCGATTGTATTGCCCATTCGAGAGGCGGTTGACACGATCCTGGTAAATGTTCTGCAACAGGAAGTTGTCGTAGAAGAAGCCGGCGCCCGCGCGCACCACGGTGCGGCCATTGTGGCCGGGATCCCACGCCAGGCCAATTTGCGGAGTGAAGTTGTGATAGGGCCTGTAAATGCGATTGCCGAGCGGCTGGAAAAGATCCTGGCTAAAGGGCGGAAGAAATCCGAATTGATTGAGAATGAGATCGCTGCCCGTACAGGGCGGTGTGCCGACTAGTGTCGTGTTGATTGCGGAGCAGGGAATCGGGGCAAGATCGCTATCGGTGCGATTGGTGTCGTAGACGTAATTCAAGCCGAAGGTGATGTTCAGACTGGGCACGGCGTTGAACTTGTCACCAAAATAACCTTCGAGCCGAGTGTCGTTGTGTCCGCCATTGGGGCGGCCGAAGGCGGAGGTTTCGCTGAAATTGCCGAGACCGTTAAAAATCGTGACCGTGCCAACCGGATAGTTAAGTGGGTTTTCCGCGCCGCCGGTGAGCAGCAGCGGATTGCCGTCAATCGCGGAGATGGTGGCCAGCCCGTTCGAACTTGTCACCGACGGGCCGAAGTTGCCCGGAGCCCAGAAATCTCCCTGATTAATGCGGTGAATGGATGCTCCGAAGCGGATGGCATGATCCACTCGAAATCTCGTGATGCTGTCGTAGCGCCCGAAAAGATCGCGCTGGATCGTTTGCCGCGGTCCGACGATGGAGGGCCCAATCGAATACGAGCCGAGCTGAAGGTGGAAGGGCGCGGATGGGTCGATCAGCGATGCGCCGAGATCGGGATTGACGGCGTTGACCATCTTTTGAATCCCAAAGCGCACGTATGAACGAAGCGGCCGTGATTCCAATCGAGGCCAAAAGCGGCCGAGGGAACGTTGAGCTGGTTGCGATAACTGGAAAAGCTGTTGTCGGGACCGACTTGGCCCGCATTGTCGTAGCCCAGTCGAACGAAGAACTTCATGTTCTCGCTGACGTTGTAGTCGAAGCGGGCGAGCAGCAGGTTCTCGCGGAAAAAAGCGTCGTGGAGTGCGATGCCATTCGGGGCAGGGAATCCCACTTCGGCGGGCAGAAGGCCGTCCTGCTTGCTGCGTTCACCGCCGACAAACAGAAAGGCCTTGTCTTTGATAACTGCGCCGCCCGCGCCGAATCCGTATTGCTGGCGGCTGTAATCGGAATTGTCGGGAAAACCGGCGAGCCCCAGAGACTGCTCACGGAAATTGCCGAAGATGTTGCCGTGCCATTCGTCGCCCCCAATGCGCGTTTGCACGCGGACGGAGCCTGCGGCGTTGAGAGATTGGTAAGTCTCGGGCAGAACGCGGGAAACGACGACCTCCCGGACAGCTTCCATAGGCAGCGTAAATTCGGCCGCACCTTTGGTCTCGTCCATCGACTCAATTTCGTCGAAGTCGTAGCGCGTCGTGCGTCCAAGGCTGCTGTCGATGCTGAGCGTTTGCGAGCCGCTCTTGCCGGGATCGAGCGCGGCGCCATCCACTGCTTGCACGCCGGGGAAAAGCTCGCCGGGAGTGAGGTAGTTGCGGCCGTTAATGGGCAGATTCTCGGGCATGTCGCCGCGCTTCTGGCGCAGGCCGTAGGCCGACTGCTGGTCATAGATGATGGGATCGACGGCGATAGCCGCCTGTGTCAGCCAATACGCCAGCGACTGCTGGCGCGGACTCAGCGCGTTGAAGCTATTCGCCTCCACCTGGATGAATCCGGTATCGCCCACCCGCTCCACCAGGGCAGTCCGCGTTTCCTGGGCGGGCAGGGTCGCGGCTGAGGGCCAACAGAGCCATCGTGATTAAGCGCACTGAGCAGATCTCCTAAGGTTCTTTATATCGATGCTGCAGACCGACCAGCAATTCCCGAGCATGGGCAGTCAGAAGAAGGGAATCGTGATTAATCCGGACACCTCGGTGGATGTTTACTTCGGCCCGACCGCTCCGGCGGGACATGAAGCCAACTGGGTTCAGACTGTCCCCGGCAAAGGCTGGAACGTCATCCTGCGCCTCTACGGTCCGCTCGAACCGTTCTTCGACAAAACCTGGCGTCCAAGTGAGATCGAACTGGTGAAGTAAACAAATCTATCAACAACAAAAAGGAGACAACTATGAAAATGAAATGCTCACAAACCCTCCTCACCGCCGCGCTCGTTGGCGCGCTGGTCATTGGCGACCTTGCGTCGCAGGCGCTCGCTCAGGAGACCCGCTTCGATAAACTGGCCAACCTGCCGTTCTCGGAAAACCGCCCCACGAAGGAGACCGCGCAGACGCTGCGCGACGAACTGCTCTTCCAGCGGGCGACGCAGACCTATCTCTGGGCTTTGCCGCTCATCAACACGCTCGGCATGAAGACCGGCTCGGAAAAGGTCTTCGGCGCCGGCTACAACGTACTGCCGGTCTGGAAAAAGCGGCTCGACGCCAAGACCCTGGTAACCACCCCCAACTCCGATGTCATCTATGCCATGAGCTACGTTGACCTGGGCAAGGATGGTCCGCTCGTGTTCGAGGCGCCGCCCAACCTCCAGGGAATTCTGCTCGATTTCTGGCAGCGCCCCATCCCGGTGGATGGCGGCAAGTTCTTTGGGGACGTCGGTTTCTTTGGACCCGACGCGGGCAAGGGCGGCAAATTCTTGCTATTCCACCCGGCTATAAGGGACCTGTGCCGGAAGGCTATTTCGTCTACCGCTCAGCAACCAACAACGTGTTCATCTTCCTGCGTTCGTTCTATCAGGATCCGAAGAATCTGACGCCTGCCGTCTCATTAGTTGAACAATCGAAGATTTATCCGCTAAATGGCAAAGAGACCGCTAAGCCGATGCAATTCCCCGATGCCTCCGGCGTCCCGGCCAACATGCTTCCGGTCAGCAATGGCAGCGTCTTCCACCAGCTAAAGCAACTCGTGGACAGCGAGGACGGCAATCTCGCCGAATCCGACTGGCTGGGCATGCTGGCGGCTATAGGTATCATCAAGGGCCAACCCTTCAATCCTGACGCACACACACGTGAGATTCTCGATCGCGCCGCAAAGACAGCCTACAAGATGAGCCGTGTCGTTGGGTTTGAAGATACGGCAAGCGGTCTCGACCTTCACGTCTATCCTGACCGTCGCTGCTGGCTCAATTCCTTCGCTGACGGTACCCCCTCAAACCTGGGTGGGTCGAAGGATCTGGCTTGGAGAAATGTTGCCGGAGCATATCCGTATCTGGCGCTTGACGCCCGGATCTGGATGTTCACCGACTACTACTCGCTCAGTCCGGGGATGGTTTCCCAAACCGCGGGCAAGGGTGCCAAGTACATGATCGCGTTCAGGGATAGCGAAGGCACACCTTTGTCAGGTGAAGTTGCGCCACGAAGTCACACAAGAGATGAGGGAAGGCCCCTCGGAGCCGGTTTGCAGGAACAGGCTTCAAACCACCTCAAGCTGCTGCGGTTAAGTCGCGCCACGAAGTTGTACAAGAGATGAGGGTAGGCCCCTCAGAGCCGTTCTACAGGGAAAGGTTCTAAACCGCCTCACGCTGCTTGGGTGCTGAAAGGCCTCAGGTTAGTGAGCAGTTGAGGAAAAGGCGTAGTAAATGCGTCAGGTGTGGATCAAGAAGGTGAGCGATAAGCTAACCAACGTAAGCGTCGAAAAGCAGTCAAACGATGTCGAAAGTGGGGTTTCTTTACTGCTCCACGATAAATCTGGGGGATACCTGTTTACTGCCCAGGTGGCATCCGGCGTATAGGTGGCACGAGCTTGGTCCGGGCTTTTGTGCAGAACGTGGGAAGTCTTCATGAAATGCTAAGAGAAAACCTTATAAGCGAAGCCCGCGAAGGGGGAAAGTATCGATGTTCATGAAGATGGCAGATCATCCCGTAGTAGTGATGAAGTCTCTGTAATGGAGATGGAGCGAAGGGGATGAGCAAATCTAACAGGAACCATGGGTCAACCAGCAATGGGAGGAACCCATTCTTTCTGTGCCAGTGCATGGTCGGAAGACTTTGTACTTATGGTTTGCACGAGCCGTATGAGCCGCGAGGTTCACGTACGGATCTGTGGGGGGCTGGAGGTGAAACTCCTCCGGCCTACCCGGTAGTCATGGTGGTGAGCGTTACGGAAAAGGCGCGATACGATTGTGTCAAGTGAGGTTCAGGGAGACGAGCGCAAGTGAACCACTGATGAGGTGTCGAAAACAATTAGGCGGCGTCAAAACTGGGGGCCTTTCACTCTCCCAGGAAAAGCCCAGAAGAAACCTGCTTACTGTCTGGATGGCGCCCGGCATAGAGGTGGCGTGAACCTGAAACCAGGCTCTTGTGTGGAACGTGGGAACCTGTCGCCCCGATGGTAAGGGAGAAACTCAAGTGGGAAGACCCCACGAGGGTGAAAGTACCGATGCGGGGCACAGGGGCGGACCGACCCGCAGTAGCGTTGAAGTCCCTGTAATGGGGATGGAGCGAAGGGGTTGGGTCATCTGGTCGTACTGTTTGGCCAACCAGCAATGGGAGGAGCCGGAGGGTAAGGCCACGCCGCCGGGTTATCTGAGCGGCGGGATGATACGAGCCGTATGACGGGAGACTGTCACGTACGGATCTGTGAGGGCCTGGGGGTGAGATTCCCCCGGGCTACTCGGCGCCGTATCAGAACAAACTTCTTCGGGCTTACGGGTCATCAGGTTTTGGGCGTGACTACTTCCAATAAAGAGTTCACGTCGATTGATCAGAGCGCGCGCTTCATTATCCAGAATGCTGCGCTTGAGAACAAGAAAGGCACCTGGAATATGTTCTACAATTTTGATCAATACTTCTATGAGCCCAAGAAAGGCTCCGGCCAGGGCATCGGCATCTTCGGGCGGTTTGGCGCGTCCGACGGCAATCCCAACTTCATGCACTACTTCTACAGCATAGGAGTCGGCGGCAAAGGAGTTATCCCCGGCCGGCCTCTGGATAGCTATGGCATAGGCTACTATTACATCGATATCACTAGCCCCACGTTCACCGGCCCCTTTGCCGACAGGGCGGCACTGAGGGACGAGCAGGGGTTTGAGGCTTACTACAATATCGCCGTAACGCCCTGGATGAAGTTGACTCCGGACATACAGGTTATCCGGGGTGCCCAGAAAAACGTTGTAAGTATCAACACGGCCGGGACATCCATCGTGAGCACGAAGAGCATAGACACGGCGACGGTCCTCGGCCTCCGGCTTCAATTGATTTTCTGATGCGCCGTGATTGCAGCACATCACTCTGCAGACTTGCTATGGCACTTGCAGTGATCGTTGTGCTGTTTTCGACTTCTGTTCCGGAGATCATGGGACAGGTTTCCGACCAGCAGAAGACTAGGCCTGAGCAGACCGCGCAGGAGCAGCAGGCCGCTTTACCCCAAGAGGGCACACAAGAGGCCGGGGCGCCGCCATGGCGGGGACCTCTTTTCACCTTCATGGCCAAAATGACCGAGAATGCAAAGGACACCGGGTCGGAAACCCCGGCCAATCGCGCGCGCTTCGAGATCAATGACTACTATCAGAAGAAGGCCCAGTCCACCAATCCGGGGGGTCAGACTGAACAGAACCAGCAGATTGCGCGTATGGACTTCCCCATCACCAGCAGGTTTACCTTTCGCACCGACATTCCTTACGTCGGGAAGAATGGCGATGTCAACGGGCTCGGTGACATTTTCTCGAGGCTGAACTATCGCATCCTCGACAAGCCCGATTTCAGCTTTATCGCTTTGTGCGACTTCTATTTTCCCACAGGTGCCCAGACGATTACCTCCGGTAAGTGGCAGGCCGGGCCAGGGTTTCAAATCGAAACCCCGATCAGGGCACTCCGGTCGGTCGTGAAATTCAGGATTCAGGAGTATTTCTCGTACGCAGGAAATTCGTCGTACAAAAGTATCAACTACACGCAGGCGCAGGCCAGATTATACACCGGGTGGTCGGAGAACTGGTGGACGGAGCTCAGGCTCTATCTGATCGTCAACTGGGAAGCTACACATGCGACTGAGCGGGGTGACACGATTACAGCGACGACGGCGCGAGGTAACACAGCGTCAAAGCTCGAACTAGAACTGGGTAGGAAGCTCGGGGAACATCTCCGCATGTATGTTCGCCCCGGCGCGGGCCTGTGGGGGATCGGACAACCCAACGTGTACGACTGGGCAGTGCGTACTGGAATCTACTACCTTTTCTGAAGCAGTCCTCGTCCACTTATCTGCGTCGCAGCTTCCCGTTTGACAATCATGCAGGTTCGTCAGACAATATCCTCTGGTTACAGGCGCCAATTGCATGAGTGATAGGGTGAAGATACTGGTTGTTGACGATGACCCGGGTATCCTCGAGTCCGCGTCGGCGGTCCTGGCTTCGGGCGGCTACGATGTTATAGAGGCTACCACGGGGAAAGATGCCCTGGAAGCAGTCGCCAAGGCTCACCCCGACCTGGTTGTGCTCGACGTGGTGCTTCCCGACATGAGCGGTTTCGAGGTATGTAAGCAAATTAAAGCCAACCCCGACATGCGACGTACCTTCGTGGCTCTCCAGTCAGGGCTCAGCACCTCAAGCCAGGCGCAGACAACCGGGCTTGATATCGGGGCGGATGGGTACATCGTCAAGGGAATTCCGAACAATGAACTTCTTGCGCGAGTCAACTCCCTTGTGCGCATCAAGAAGGCGGAAGACGCGCTGCAGCGGGCCCATGATGAACTGGACCAGCGCGTAAAAGAGCGAACAGCGGAACTGTTAGCGGCGAACCAAAGGCTGGTTGCTTCTGAAAAGGCTCTGCTGGAGCGCCTGCGATTCGAGACACTGCTGGCTGGAATTTCGACGCGCTTTGTAGCTCTGGCTCCCCGCCAGATGGACAGCCAGATCGAAGACGCCCAGCGTCGCGTGTGTGAATTCCTGGGTCTTGACCGCTCCATGCTCTGGCAATCATCCGGTGAAGACGCTGCGGCACCGATGCGATTGACACACGTGTATCAATCGTCGGGAGTACCGCCGCCAAAAGGGCTGGAGGGAAGAACTCTTTTTCCCTGGACATCGCGGCGAGTTTTGCGGGGTGAGACGGTCCTTGTTTTGAAAATGGGGGACCTCCCGCCGGAGGCGGCCCGTGACCGCGATACCTGGCG
>CAWEAB010000022.1:0-209687 GCA_963806745.1 uncultured Acidobacteriaceae bacterium | reverse complement strand
CCTGAAACGGTTCGACGGGGTGGAAAACGTCTGTGAATGCCGGCGCGGCTGTTGGCGTTATTTGTGAGGTATAGGCATAGTCAATGTCGTGATCGCGGCGGTTTAGCAAATTCAACAATTCGGCCGAAACGCGCCACTTCTCCTTAATTCGATGGCCAACCTCCGCGTTGAGCAATGCTGTTGAATTTGAGCGATAAATTGCGTCGGACGTCAAATAGCGCGGGCCAAAGTACCGCAGTCGCAAACTCCCCGAAAAGCCTTTGAGATCGCGCGCTGTCACGCCTGATGCAATCACCCACCCAACCGCTTCGGGCACCCACTTACCACCCGGGCTGCCCGGCGCCGCATCATCTCCATCGATTGAGGTAAAAAGCGCGCGGGAGTCCGCCATATCAAAATCAAAAGCCCAATGTTCCCGTGGCGTGTAGTAGTTCGCCCATTCGACGCCATAGCGGTTGCTCGACTGTTCTGAAGCAACCGTGCCTCCGGTGTCGCCATCCTGCTGCAGTTCGGAATTACTGTGGAGATACCAGAGCGAAAGGGTACTTTGCAGATGTGGGACGGCCACAGTGCGCACGCCGATTTCCCCGCCTTTGGTTTGGACCAGAAGGGGAATTTTTGAGGAGGGCGTATTGGGGTAAGGATTGTCCGCCGAAACCGGTTCCACCGTTTGCGTTGCGCCACGCGCGTCGTTGCTGTGAAAACTGAATCCGCCCTGGGCATAGAACTCAGTATTGGACCACGGGCCGAAAATCAAACTTAATTTTGGGCTGGGCAGCACCTTGCTGGCCGTGCCGGAATTGGCCGCGGTAACCAGGCTGGTGACGTCAACGTGTCCCACGTCGCCGCGCAGGGCCGCGACCGTGCGGAATTTTTCCGCCCACTGGATTTTATTTTCCACATAAAAACCTGCTTGCGTGTCCGTAAAGCGATCCGCTTCCGTGGTCGCGGGCAGAGTGGTGCCGGTGGAGACATCAAGTTTGTCCGTGCGCACGCGATCTTCCGTCTGGTAAAGGCCGTTGTGGATCCAATCGTTGCGCACCTGCAGGCCGAACGTATTTTCCACCTTGCGGCCAAACCATTGGCTGAAAATCGTGTGGTGTGCGTCCACCCCCGCCACCCAGCGCCTGTCCTGCTGTTCGAACTGATCGCCGCGAATGGGGTCCGTCAGGTAGTAAGTGAAATCGGAAAATAAATTGAGATCATAATAAAATCCGTAGGCCGTGACTTTCGTCTCGGAATTTGCGCCGCGGCGATGCCATTCGGCCTGCAGGCTATAACGCTGGGAATGACCACCGTCAGTCGGGTTCAGTGCGCCGAAGAAACCAACCAGGGGCACGGCGTTATCGGGAATTTGATCGCTCGAGTGCCATGTTCCGTGGTAACCGCGGGCCGTGATGCTGAAACCATTGGCGTCTCCTCCCTGGCTGTAGGTAACAAGGCCGTTGAATTTGTAGTAATTATCCGGATGCGTCCATGGGCCGTCATCGTGATACGCTTCTCCGCCGTACAGCAAACCGCCCCAAGCCGAGCTTCTGCGATACGCCGAAAACGGCCCGCCCATAGCCATACATGCCGCCTTCCACCTGGAAGAAGTTCTGGGGCAGCGTTTTGAAATATTCCACGTGGGCCGATCCAGCCGAGCCATAGTTGCCGACATCCGCGTAATAAGGACCTTTCTCGAAATTCACCCGCTTCACAAACTCCGGGATGACGGTGTTCATGTCCGAGTAACCCTCGCCATGCGCGTGCGACGGCAGGTTCAGCGGCATATCGTCGATGAAAATGGCGAAATCTGTGCCGTGGTCGAGATTGAAGCCGCGCAGAAAATATTGGTTGGCTTTGCCGCCGCCAGCGTGTTGCGTGATGATGACGACCGGGAACTGTCTCCAAAACTTCTCCCGAACGAAGAATCGGATGTTCTTGAATTTCCGTTGCGCCCACCGTTCCCTGTGTGCCGGAATCGGCAATTCCGATGAGGTCATCGGCCCGACCCTGCACGTTTATAGTGGTGCTCAGGGAGCTGACAGCCAGAGAGATGCGCAGCTGCGCCGTTGCTCCGTTGAGCGCTATGGTCACTGGGATTTCTTTGGTTTCAAAACCGGGATTCGATACCACCAGTCGGTAATTACCCGCCGAGAGTCCAGAAATAATGAAGGAGCCGTTCGTGCCCGACTGTATCGTTTGTTGTACAGTACCGTTCGCGCTGCGAAGCCGCACGGTAGCGCCTGCAATCACCGCGCCAGAGGTGTCAACGACAGTTGCAGATAGCTGAGGCGAAAAGGCCTTACTACTCGTTGTGCCCGGCGTCTTCTCCTGCGCGGTCGTCGGAAGCGACGAAAGCATCAGCATCAGGAACAGAGCCAGGGTTCTGGCGGCAACCACACCCCGTCTTGCGTCGCCCATCCCAAGAATGTGTCGCATATTCTGCATTCGTGCCGCAGGAGGCATGGCACGAACGTGATAATCGTGCTACACACAGGGGCGCATTGTAAAGGCGATTACCGATTTGTTGAAAAGTTGACGGCCTACACGGCCTCAACGATGTGAGTGGGGACGGAACGACACCGTCTCTGGAGAACTCATGACCAGGCGTCCGTGCTGCACGCCTTTTGTGCTGATGAGGCGGTCTGCCAACTTCTGAACGTCTTTCGACTTGCCCCGCAGTACCACCACCTCCAGACAGTTTTCGTGATCGAGATGCGCATGCAGCGTGGAAATCACAATTGCATGCGACTTGTGCTGGAGATCGGTAAGCTTTTCCGGAAGCAGACGAGTGTGATGGTCGTAGATGAGCGTGACCGTGCCTACCACAAGAGCATTCGGCGCGACAACGACCGATCCGACAAGACGATCGCGAATCAAATCACGAAAAGCTTCAGAGCGGTTGTCGTAGCCCTGATGCGCGATGAACGAGTCGAACCGCTCTAGTAGTTCTGAATCGATCGATACTCCAATACGACTGAGGTTTCCCACGACGCACCTTCTTGTGATTAGCGGGGTCTCGGAGCAGCGTAGCACAAATAATAATCTCTGTAGCACTGTCACAAGACGAAGGCGCGACATGCCGGCCTGATACACCGACACTGCGCAAACCGGCCCTCCTTACACCCATGGCGCTTGAATTACAGTCCGTGCCCAAAAGTGACCATCTTCGAGATAAGGTCGGCAAGACCAGTGCACACAACGGAGATCTCACCAAATCCCGTCATTTCAGGGGCGGGTGAGCGACCTCTGGCGTGCTACCGCTTTGGCATAACGCCTGCATCACCTGGCAAATCTATTGGTTAGCTACAGCTCAAAGGCGTTGCGCTCCTTCTAGAGGTCTGGACCATCTCAATAATCCCGGTCACACTCAGTGGCCGAGCACATGATTGAGTCAGGGTTATGATCGCGAATACTGCCCTACCTGCATCAAGGACATTCATTTAGCCGTACCGTGGCCAACGACATAGCCAACCTGGTGGCCTTTTTCGTATTGCAATGAGGCAAGAATGCAACTTGTCCGAGCCGTAACGAAGATAGGACTGATTTGCTTCTTCCTTGGGGACGCCATCTCAGCCCGTGTCGTTGCCTCATGGTTCGCTGGCGAGAGCGCTGCTTGCCTAATATATTCCGTGACACGTATATACTAGTTAGAGTATATAAAAGGCGTGGAATCTGTTTTCGAGATCATCGCCGAGCCCAACCGCCGCGCGATACTCAGCCTTCTGGTCTTGTCAGAACAGTCGGTGGGAGAGATCGAGCGCCAACTCTGTATGCCGCAGCCGACCGTGTCCAAGCACCTGCGGGTGCTGCGCGACGCTGGTTTCGTCGAGTCGACTGTGGATGCGCAGCGCCGGCTCTACCGGCTTAGGCCTGAACCACTTCAGGAGGTAGATGCATGGCTGACTCAATTCCGCCGCTTCTGGTCCGCTCACATCGATGCTCTCGAACGCCACCTCGATCGCATGGATCACGAACGCACGGGTCATCAACCGGATGAATCATCAACACCAATAAAACGTAAGACCAGAAAGAAAACGGCGCGGCCCAAAGCGCACAGTGAAAAAGGAGAAAAGAGATGAAAATCAAAGTGACCAGTTTGTACGTGGACGACCAGGACAAGGCTCTGCGCTTTTATACCGAGGTGCTGGGCTTTGCCAAGAAAACCGATTTCAGTCAGGGCCCATATCGCTGGCTGACCGTGGCCCCACCCGAGCAGCCCGAGGGAATTGAATTGCAGTTGGCGTTGAATAACAATCCGGCGGCCAAGACTTATCAGCAGGCGATTTTTCAGCAAAACCAGCCCGCGATCATGTTCTTCACGGACGACATCAAGGGCGACTACGAGCAAATCAAGTCGCGCGGCGCCGAGTTCACGATGCCGCCCACCGGCGTAACGGGATCGACCATTGCGATGCTGAACGACACCTGCGGCAACCTTATTCAGCTTACGCAGCTGGCAAAGTGGTAGGCATAGGCGCGCAGGCAGGGAGAAAAAGATGACAAATCTCGAGCCGTACACACCAGGTCCCGCCAACCTGGCACGAGTGGAGAAGGAGGGGGAGAAGTGGACGCTCATCGTCGTCCGAGAGCTGCACCATCCGCCGGAGAAAGTATGGGAAGCGCTAACAGATCCAGCGCAACTACGCGAGTGGGCGCCCTTTGTGACCGGTGGAAGCCTGGGTGCGGTTGGGACGGTACAGCTTACATGGGTGGGAGCGGGCACGCCGATCGAGACAAAAATCACCCGAGTCGACGCGCCCAGGGCGCTTGAATATGGCGATATGCGGTGGGAACTGGAGGCCTCAGGCCGGGGCACGCGCCTGACGCTGTGGACCAAGATTGATCGTCGTTTCATCTCCATGGGCGCTGCCGGATGGCATATTTCTTTCGACGTTCTGGATCACCTTCTCAGTGGAACTCCGATCGGCCGTATCGCAGGTGGCGATGCCACGAAGTTTGCCGGTTGGCAGCGGCTCAATGCTGAGTACGCGCAGTTGTTTGGCATTAAAGCGCCCAACTGGCCGCCCAAGGGAACTCAAAAACAATGAATCGAGGGATCTCAAATTATGCGCCAATCAGTTAAGAGCAACACGAAAGATTTATCGGCCAAGCAACGTGAAGAATTGCTCAAAGCCTTGAAAGCTCGTTTCGAGAAAAACATGGATCGTCACAAAGGTCTCGCATGGACTCAAGTTCTAGCAAAGCTCGAAGTGAATCCTGAAAAACTCTGGTCGCTCGGTGAAATGGAACGAACGGGCGGGGAACCGGACGTTGTCGGTCAGGACAAGAAAACGGGCGAATACATCTTTTATGATTGTTCCGCCGAGAGTCCAAATGGCCGCAGAAGTCTTTGCTATGACCGGGAAGCGCTGGAGTCAAGAAAAGAGCATAAGCCAAAAGACAATGCTGCGGGTATGGCAGCGGCCATGGGGATTGAGCTTTTGACGGAAGAAGAATATCGAGGGCTTCAGAAGCTCGGAGACTTCGACACGAAAACGTCGAGCTGGGTGAAAACGCCTCCTGGCATCAGAAAACTTGGCGGAGCCCTCTTTTGTGATCGCCGCTTCAATACTGTTTTTGTGTATCACAATGGAGCGGAATCTTACTATGCCGGCAGAGCGTTCCGGGGATGGCTCAGGGTCTAGCGAGACCAGCTCATGTTTTGCAGGTGGCGGCTAAAGACATCGGCTTAGCTGCGGGGAACGAGGGTGGGAAGAGGCATCGAAGGCCCCCACTCAATCGAAACAACGCGATTGAATGGGGCACCCGGAGGTTGAAATAGGGTACCCGGCGACTAAACAGGACGCCCGGGTTACGATCTCATGAAGACGCGAGTTGTCCTATTGGATTGCGCTGGCCGCGTTCGAGAATACGGTGTTGGCGTTGGATCCAATTAACCGGACGGTGCCGATCACTAGCACCAGAATGACCGCTAACATCACAGCATATTCGGCGATGTCCTGTCCTTCCTCGTCCTGCCATATGTTGCGGAAAAACTGAACCATAAATCCTCCCTTAGCCAAGAAGTTTTTCTTCGGCCAGTCTGGTGTAGGTAATAATGCAGTCTGGCATGGCGAATGTCAATCGCCGCGTGCCATGCGGGATTCACAGAAAATGTAGTTGTTTTTCCACAACCCATGCGACGGATAATCCGCGAGCTTTATCCCCGGGAATTCGCGGCGAGTCGGCGGGCATTGTCAGGTGAAGTGGCCAATCGCTTGTCCGGCGCAGGTTCTCGCCGCGCCTTGAAATACTCTGGCTTCTGCCCGCGCACTTTTGTATTCTCATGTCGGCATCTGATTGATGATAAGTACGATTACACTGAGCGAATTGCTGGGGTCGCCGGTCTATGACTCGACGGGCGCGAGCAAGGGCCGGGTCCGCGAGGTTGCGCTGACTCCGCAGGAAGACCGCGCCAGAATCTCTCTGCTCATCGTAAAGACCTCCTCGGGTAATCGTCTGCTGCCGCTGAGCGCGATCTCAGATATTAATGGCGGCGTACGTGCGACCACGTTGGCGGGCGACTGGTTGGTTGCCGATGGCGCGGAAGGTTTGCTGATGTTGAGCCGCGATCTGCTCGATCAGCAGGTGATTGACGTTCATGGCCGCAAGGTCGTGCGCGTCAATGACGTCGATTTTCATCAGGAAATCAGCCTCGGCCATCCGCAGTTACGGGTTGGCGGCGTCGATGTTGGAGCGCGCGGCGCACTTCGACGATTGCTCAAGGGCATGGTTCCCGCGGCTGCCTTGCGGGCATTACTGCAACGCGTGCCGCCCCGCGAAATACCCTGGGATTTTGTCGACCTGATCGAAACCGATGCGGCGCGCCGCGTCAAACTGAAGATTTCCTATGACAAACTAGCCCGGCTGCATCCTGCCGACCTGGCTGACATTATCGAGGACCTGGCACCCGACGAGCGCGAAGCCGTCTTTGAAACGCTGGACGAAGGAGTGGCGGCGGGGGCTCTCGAAGAACTTGAGCCGAAGGTCCAGAAGGCGGTCGTCGAATCGCTTGACTCCGACCGCGCGGCGGACATCGTTGAGGAGATGGAGCCGGATGCGGCCGCCGATCTGCTGGCCGATCTGCCGGAGGAGCGCACGGCGGAGATTCTGGTGCAGATGCAGCCGGAAGAGCGCCAGGAGGTCAGCGAACTCCTCGAGTTCAAGGAGAATAGCGCCGCCGGCCGCATGACGACGGAATACATCGCGCTCCCGGTGGGTTCGACGACCAACGATGCGATCGAAATGATGCGCACGTTCGACGGGCGCATGGAAAGCATGAGCACAATCTTTCTTGTCGACTCGCATGGCACGCTCTCCGGGGCGGTCCCGCTGGCAAAAATCGTGCTCGCGCCTCTGGGGACGCCCCTGCTTGCGCTGACGCAGGAACCGCTCATCTACTGCCAGGAAGACGCGAAGGAAAAAGAATTTGCCGAGCTTTTCGATAAATACAATCTGCTTACCCTGCCGGTGATCGACAGCAAGAATCAGCTCATGGGCGTGATCACGCCCGACGACGTCATCAACATGCTGCGCGCCAAACTGTAACGGGCGCGAGCGTAATCGAGGACCATGATAGCCGGGGCTCCTCATGAAGCACGATGGGTTCGCGCGGAACCGAGGCGCTCGGTTTCGCCATCCGATCTGGACAGGATCGTTCGACGCGCCTGCGGCGCGGGCCGCGCCCTCGAAGTGCAGCCTCTGACTGAAGGCCTCCGGAACGCGAATTTCAAAGTGCACCTGAATGTTGAGCCCGAGTGGATTGTGGTGCGAATCTACGAACACGATCCCTCGTTATGTCAAAAAGAAATTGATCTATTCGGTTTGATAGGCTCCTCGCTACCTGTCCCGCGCGTGATTCATGCGGAGCCCGAGGACTTGGACGGTCTTCCGCCATTTCTCGTGATGGAGTATGTGGACGCTGTTTCCTTCCATGACCTGAAAAGAAGCGGAGACAGGGATGCAATCGGCAAGGCTGCATTTTCGATTGGCGAAACACTCGCGCAGATTGGGCGCTTCACATTCCCGGAATCGGGATGGCTCGCTCCCGGTCCAACGGTTTCAAAGCCGATTATGGAAGGCGTCGATCCGATGCCGCGCTTTGTGGACCAGTGTCTGGAATCCGACAACCTGCAAGGCCGCATGCCTTCCGAGCTACGAGAACATATCAGCGCGTTCGCCTGGGCGAACGCGGCGGATTTCGCCGAAATGGAGTCGCAAAGATGTTTAGTGCATGGCGATTTTGGAAAACGCAATGTCCTTGTGCGAGGCGGCCACCACGGTTGGTCAGTGGCAGCAGTCATCGATTGGGAGTTTGCCATCTCCGGCTCGCCCCTCGCGGATCTTGGGCACTTCCTGCGATACGAGCGTGCATCGCGTCCCGTTGCCGAGCCGCAGTTTTCACAAGGATACGTTCACGGGGGCGGGATTCTGCCTCCCCGATGGCGACAGCGGGCGCGTGCGCTTGATGCTGATCGCCCTCTGCGAAAGCCTGACCCACGACGATCTTCCCAGTGTGATTGCGGCCGAACTGCTCGAACTGATTCGCGCGACTGTTGAAGGCCGTGACGCCGTGCTGGCGTGAAGGCGCTTCCGAGCGCGCCTTTTTCTTCGCGTTGAGCACGTTTTTGTTTGTTCGATGGCGCAGACTCCGTTTATCCTATGGCGTCCTTGAAGATATTTTTGCCCATCCGCACCTCAGTGAACTGCGCGCATGAGATTTCTAAAACGCTGGAAGATCCAGATCCTATTGTTTTTTGCCGTCATAGGACCAGGGTTCATTACCGCGAACGTCGACAACGATGCCGGTGGCATCTTCACCTACTCGGCTGCCGGCGCGCAGTTCGGCCACATGCTCCTGTGGACCATGATCCCGATCACGATCGCCTTGATCGTGGTGCAGGAAATGTGCGCCCGCATGGGTGCCGTTACCGGCAAGGGGCTTAGCGACCTCATCCGCGAAGAGTTCGGCCTGCGCATCACCTTCCTGATGATGCTCGGCATCCTGATCACCAACTTCGGCAACGTCATCACCGAGTTTGCCGGCATCGCCGGCAGCATGGAACTGTTCGGCATTCCCAAGTACTATTCGGTCCCGGTTTGCGCGGTGATTGTGTGGCTCATTATTGTCAAAGGCCAATATAAGAGCGTCGAAAAAATCTTCCTGGCCGCATCATTTTTCTATATCACGTACATCTTCGCCGGCGTGATCGCCAAACCCGCCTGGATCGAGGCCATGAAGGCCACCGTAACGCCGCCGCACCTCGCCGCCTTCAAGCAAGACTCCTACCTCTACATGGTGATCGGCGTCGTCGGTACCACCATCGCGCCCTGGATGCAGTTCTATCTGCAGTCGTCGATCGTCGAAAAAGGCGTGACGCGGCGGCAGTACAAGGCTTCAAAACTCGACGTGATCGTGGGCTGCATTTTTACGGATGTGGTCGCCTGGTTCATCATCGTGGCCTGCGCAGCAACGCTCTATGTTCACGGCCAGACCGAAATTCGAGAAGCGGCCGACGCCGCCCAGGCGCTTCGACCGCTGGCCGGCGACTACGCCTACATTCTGTTTTCTCTCGGGCTGTTTAATGCCTCGCTGTTCGCGGCCTCGATTCTGCCATTGTCGACGGCCTATACGGTCTGCGAAGGGTTGGGTTTTGAGTCGGGCGTAGGCCGGAAATTCTCCGAGGCCCCGGCGTTCTATTGGTTGTACACGGCCCTGATCGTAGCCGGCGGGGTCGTGGTGCTGGTTCCCGGTTTGCCCTTGGTCAAGATCATCGTGGCTTCGCAGGTGGTCAATGGCGCGGTTCTGCCATTTGTGCTGATTTTTATGCTGCTGTTGATCAATAAGAAAGAGTTGATGGGAGAGTTCGTAAATACCCCGACATTCAATGTCATCGCCTGGGCAACGACCGCAATCATGATCGTGCTGACCGCACTTCTTCTGTGGGGCCAATTGAGCGGAAAGGCCGGTTGAGCGCAAGGGAATCGTCACCGTTCCCATAATCACAGCGCATGTCACTTCCGCGGGTGATAGGAATCACGGCATTTTGTATCGACCCGGAAAGATAATCCGGATGGGCCACACTGTGGCCTGCCCGCTTCCGGCACCGCCTTCCATGGGGGTGTGCGATGGATACCGCAGTTGCTTCGACGAACGTCTCTCTCCAGAACATCCTGTTCGCCACCGACTTTTCGGTGTGCTCTGAGGCCGCCTTTTCCTACGCCATTAAACTCTGCCGGCGCTATGGTTCCACGCTGCACACGGTGCACGTGGTTCGCGAGGAACTGAGTGACGTGCAGCCGCCCGATCCTTTCTATCTTCTCCACTCCGCGCAAAGAAAGATGGCGAGCCTGGTGCGGGAGGACCCGTTTCAGGGCGTCAAGCATCGCGAACTGCTCCGCGAGGGAGATGTGGCGCAGGTACTGTCGGATCTGACCGCGACGCTTGGCATCAACTTGATGGTGCTGGGAACGCACGGTCGCGGAGGTTTAAAGAAACTGTTGCTCGGCTCGATTGCGGAAGAAATTCTCGGCTGCGCGTCATGTCCCGTACTGATGGTCGGGCCACATGTTTTGGAAAGCCCCGGCATGGACCTCGAATTTCGAAGAATTCTTTACGCGACGGATCTGCGGAACGACTGCGGCAAGACGCTTGCCTTTGCCATCGGCCTGGCGGAGCGTGAGCATGGCCGGCTCACCGTTATGCACGTCGTCAAGCCTCAACCGGACGCGCCCGGCGATTATCTTGAAGCTGGCAACCGACGCCGCCAGAAAAGCGTATCGCGGAACTGCTTCCCGAGCAGAGCCAAATCAAACTCCGATTTCGTAGTCGAAGTTGGAATGCCGGCCGAAATGATCGCAAGCGCAGCCTCACGCCTGAAAGCGGACTTGATTGTCATGGGGGCTCATCACGGCTCGGCGAGAGTGTCGGCCCATCTGCCTTGGGTCACGCCGCACCAGGTCATCTGTCAGGCTCCGTGCCCGGTCGTGACCGTTCGGGAATCGTAGCTGGCCTCGCTCAGATGAGTTTTCCGGCCGCCAGGTCCTTGACCAGGGAATGGTCCGCCTCGAGGAAATCGAGTTCCAGTAATTCTTTTCGCTTCACCCAGCGAATCTCGCGAAAGATGCGATTTTCGAGCTCACCCCGGTATTCATGCACCTCGAAGAAGCGCAATTCCACTGCCCCGCCGCCCGGATAGTGATGTGTGAGGCGCGCGACTTCGTTGCCGATGGTCGCTTCGATTCCCAGTTCCTCTTCCAGTTCGCGCCGCAAGGCATCGCGGGGCTGCTCGCCTTCCTCGATCTTGCCTCCGGGAAACTCCCACTTGAGCGGCATGGGCTGATGCCGCGTGCGCTGGCACGCCAGAATCAGGCCGTCGTTGACGATTAATGCCGCGACTACATGCTTCATACGGGACAGAGTCAGCGGCCCTTTACCGATTCAAACTCAAGACGCTTGCCAACGAGTTGAGCGCAATATTCGACCAGTTGCCGGTCTTCGGGGCCGAAGGCTGCGGGGAAATGGCTGTCGATATCGAGTTCGCCGGCCACCTCGCCGTTCACGAAAATCGGCACTACGATTTCCGACTTCGTTTCGAGCGAGCAGGCCAGATAGCGCGAATCTCTGGAGACATCATCGACGACCACGGTCTTGCCGGAAGAGGCTGCCGCGCCGCAGATCCCCTGGTTCAGATGAATGCGCGTATGCGGGGTCATTGCGCCCTGGAAATCTCCCAGCACCAGAACCGGCGGCTGGGCGCCATTGTCCAGCATGTAGAAGCCGACCCAGCTGTACTTGAGCATCTTCTCGTTCAGCAGCAGGGTGATGCCTTTCATGAATTGATCGGCGGAGCGGGAGTCGGAATTCAAGCGGTCGATAGCCGCGCGCACTTCGTCTTGTTTCTCGGACTGCGGGGAAGAGACCATGATTTTCTATCCTAAACCAATCGGCGAATCGTTGATCGGTCATGCGAATCGTCGGTAATCGAGCGCAGACCGGGAGTCACCTCCGAGGACGTGTTGACGGCCATCGGATGAATCGCGGCCTTCAGGGCATGCAATCCCGCGACCAATGTTGGTGCGGGTGTATTCAGCAGTTCGTCGGAGATGCAATAGACTTGCGAATTCCGAGCGGCAGAAGTTTCCGACCAGCCGCGCTCGCGAATGATCTTAGCCAGCGGCACGCGGTCTCCCGCGCCGCACCAGGCCGCAATGATGACCTCGGGATCGAGTCGCGCCACATCGTCCGCCGAGATCTGCCCGGCGGGCTTGCCCAGGAATTCTCCGCCGGCAGCCTGCACCAGTTCCGCCACCCACGATTGCGAAGCAATGATCGGCTTACCCCACTCCTCGCAGAAGACACGCTTTTTCGGGAGGCTGGCGGTCTTGAGCCGAACTTGTTCGATCTCCGCTTGCATCTCGGCGATGACCTGCGCACCGCGCTCGCTGGCGCCGGCGCAACCCGCAATCGTCGCGATATCGGTATAAATATCGTCGAGGGTGCGCGGCGAGAGGCCGAGAAATCGCACGCCAGCCTTCAAAATTTCGGCGACCGCAGCCTCTTGATAGGGAACTGCGGCGATTACGAGATCGGGCTTCGCCGCGAGAATCTCGCTGGCCTTAGCGGTCCACGAATCGGCGATGACCAGCCTGTCGCGCGTCTCGAGTCCGGAGACGACGTCGGCGCAATACTTCGTGCAGGCCACCACGCGGTCAAGCGCGCCCACGCTGGCCAGAATCACGGTTGCGCTCGGTTGCAGGCAGGCAATCCTCCGTGGCGCGTGCGAATCGGGCATCCTCTTATTGTAGGGAAATGAAATGCGCGGAGAAGAAGTTCAGCATCAGCCCATTACAATAACGCTGTGTACTCGGCCGAACTTCTCGATCATTTTCAAAATCCGCGTAATGCGGGGCAGGTAGAAAATCCAGATGCCAAAGCGCACGTGGAGAACCCCGTCTGCGGCGATGTGCTGGAACTAAGTTTGAAATTGGATCAAGGTCGAATCGCAGACATTCGCTTTCTTGCCAAGGGATGCGTTCCATCCATGGCCTGCGGTTCCGCGATCACGGAATTAGCGAAAGGAAGAACCACGGCGTCGGCTCGAGAAATCAGCAGGGAAGAGCTGCTGACGAAAGTTGGAGGGCTGCCCGAAGCATCCAGCCACGCCGCTCAACTCGCCCTGGATGCGCTCGCAGCACTGTTGCGGGAAGTCTGAAACCGGCGCTTGGCTTCGAGCAGATCCGGTCACCGCATGTCCCTACAGCGTCTCATGTGCGGATGCTGCCCGATCGTTGAACGTCTTGAAGAACGAATCGTAGCTGCCGCTCGCCTCAGCGCGCCGCAACGGCTTCACCCGCTCCACACATATCTCCGTCACGTTGGGAGAGTTTTTAAGGATCTGCATTGTTTCAGAGATGAAATCCTTCAGCGGCATCGCGTTCGGATCCGTGAGGCCGCCGGGTCCCAGCAATTCCGTCTGCACGTACGGCGGGATTAGCTCCAGAACCTCAACCTGTGTGTGTTGAAGTTGGTACCGCAACGATTGCGTATAAGAATGAATCGCGGCCTTGGTGGCGCAGTAAGTGGGCGTCACTGCCAGCGGCACGAATGCCAGCCCGGAGGATACGGTCATGATCGCCGCCCGCGGCTTCGACAGCAGGATCGGCAGCAGCGCCGCGGTCAGGCGAATCGGGCCGAGCAGATTCGTCGCTACGATGGCCTCTGCATCGGCCAATCCGCCACGTTGTACTGCCTCCGTCTTCATGATTCCGGCGTTAAGAATGACGACGTTCAGAGCCGGATAATCTCGCTTCATCTCCTCGGCAAAACGAACGATTGCGTCGCCGTTGGCGATGTCGACCGTCGCAGCCTTCATCCCCGGATTGGCCGACACTGTTTCTTCCAGTGCCTTCTTCCCGCGGCCGGCGATAATCACCTGATTGCCGTTCGCGTGAAAAGCCTCAGCCAGACCGCGACCAATGCCTTTTCCTCCCCCCGTTATCAAAATCGTGTTGCCCTTTAGTTGCATGAGACGCTACCTCTCTCGATTGTGTGATGGCGTCATGATCGAACGGATAGCTGACAGATCAAAGCTAAAAGCTAAAAGCTAAAAGCTAAAAGCTAAAAGCTAAAAGCTAAAAGCTAAAAGCTAAAAGCTAAAAGCTAAAAGCTAAAAGCTAAAAGCTAAAAGCTAAAAGCTAAAAGCTAAAAGCTAAAAGCTAAAAGCTAAAGCTAAAGCTCTTCCACTCCGGCTGATAAACCGTCCATCCGTTCGCAAGCGCAATTTCCTTCAAATTCGCATTTGGATTAATCGCGAATGCATGCCGTGCCAGCGCCAGCATCTCCCGATCCCAGATGGCGTTCCCAAAGGCGCAATCAGGCGGACGTTTCACTGCCGCCTCAATAGCCTCAACCTTTCCCAGCCCGCTCGGGATACGAATTAGACGGTCCGCGATCACTCCATTTTCCACCACGGCCTGCGTCGCCAGAATCCGATCGTTCGGGATCCCGAAACTCTTCATCGCCGACTGAATAATCCACTGATTCGACGATGAGACCGCCCAGACGTCGCACCCAGACTCGCGCAGACGCCGCACCAGTTCCCGCATCTCAGGAAAGACGCCTTGCTCCACCGCGAGCGCGTAATACGTATCGCAGGCCCGCTGCACGTCTTCCTCGCGCAGGCCATGATGCATGGTGACCATCTCGCCGCACATCACGTCTTCCGGAACCTTGCCGGCGCGATAGTCGGCGTGCCGCGCCCGCACCCAGCGCGCAATTTCCGGCGAGACGAGCCCCTGCTCCATCTCCCAGAAAAAAAATCCTTCGCCGGCATCGCCGGACCAGAGTGTGCCATCGCAATCGAACGTTGCGACCCGCGGTGAAAGTGCTAGAACGGCTTCGATAAATTTAGTTTGCTTGGCTGTCAGGGTCGTCATGAATGGTTTGCGTGCAGGAGAATTTAACTTGCGGGCATCACTGATGTCGAGGCTCGTAAATCCGCATACTGTTCCGGGGTATCGATATTGGCGACGATGAGCGGATCCTCCACCGGCGCATAAACAATCTTGTCCTGATGCGCATGCTCAACATCTCGCGCGCTTGACGTCGCAGGCGCTTTCAGAAAGGCTTCGATCAACTCGCGCCCCGCGAAAATCGGGTGTCCATGTTTGCCCTGATATTCCGGCACGACCGCCCATCTCCCCTGCAAGAGCGCCTCGTCAAACGCGTCCGACAGAAGCTGAATCGTCGCCGGAAGAACCGGAGGCCGGTCGACCAGCGTAATCATGGCCGCATCTCGCCCACGGTTCAGCACCTCACGCAATCCAACTTGGAGGGAACTGAATTGTCCGTGCTCTGGATGAGGATTCAGCACCAGTGACGCGCCGTTGGCGTACACGATCGGAGCGAGATCCTGCTGGTTTTTGCCGGTCACCACCAGCACAACGTCGACATAGGGATCGAAAAGCTGAATGCCTGCCGAGAGAAAGGTTCCGGCGGCAGCGGCCTGCGGAGGCCAGGGCAAGAGCGCCTTATCGCTACCCATGCGCGAGGATTCGCCCGCCGCAAGAATCACTCCGCACACGCTGGAAGCACGTCCCATAAGGGCAAGATAGCATCACGACTCTAGCCTGCCAAGGAGCGAGGTCACAAGCTTCGCCGCATCCACGCGACAGGCGGGACGCCCGGGCTGCCTGCGAGACGCCGCACTGCAAGATCAATTGAACGTTGGCAGCTTAATAAGATCGTCGTCGGGCACGGATTCCACTGGCTGACCCGCTTTGCGCCAGGCACGAAGTCCGCCGGAGATCACGAATACCTTGAAACCTTCTTTGATCAGTATTTGCGCCACCCGGGCGCTCGTGGCTTCGCGTGCTCAAGTACAGTAGAGATAAATCTCCCGCTCCTTGGAAAGACCTTTGACTTCTTCTTCAATGCGATTCGGCTCCAGTCGGACCGACCCGGCGATGCGCTCCGACTCGGCGTCGTAATATCCGTGGCTGCGCACGTCAGCGATCAGAATGCTGCCCGGAGTGGCTGCCGCCAGCCGGCGTCCGACCTCGTCGGCGGGCACGCGCGGAGCGGTATCGAGCAGGCGATAGCGGCGGTAAATCACGATGCGGTACACGATATAAACGGCGAGACCGATGCCGAAGACGGCCTCAGCCGCAGAACCGGCGGTACGCAAGCGGCGCGTGATGTCTCGCAGGACGTCGCTGAAGAGATATCCCGCGATCGAGTAGCTTCCGATATAGATCATGGCGCCCAGCGAGTCGAACGCCAGAAACTGCCTGGGCCGCATGCGCATGCTTCCCGCCAGCGGCGGAGACATGGTGTTGATGCCGGGAATGAATTTGGCGAAGAGCAAGGTCAGCTTGCCGCGATGATAGAAATATTCTGCCGAGCGCAGAATGCAGGTTTCCGGATTCGCCGACAGCCGGCACAAAAAGCCCAGTAAGGCCCAGCCGCTGGCGCGTCCGGCAAAAAACAGAATTACGTCGCCCAGACAGGGTCGCGATTACCGCTGCCGGGAGAACGAAATAAAGATGCAGCTGGCCGTACGCCGCCACCGCGCCCGCCGTCAGAATAGCGAGAGCCGCCGGCACCGGAAGCCCGATCGCCTCTGCAAAACAGATGGCCGCGAGCAACACATAGCCGTGATGTGAGATCAGCCAGACCAGGTCATGCATAGGAAGACAGTCTGTGCAGTATAACCAAGATGCGAAAGGTAGTCGCAGCGACGCAAACAAATGAGGTGTGCAGAAAGGTGCGGGGAAGGCCCCCGGCTATTTTTCCCGCGCCACCACGAACTCCGGCGCCCACAGCAGCGCGCGCTTGATCTCCGAATCCGGGAATACGCAGATAGCCTGGCGCGCGGATTCCGCGTAGCGCGCGGCCTCCTTGTTCGCAAACTCGATCGAGCCGTAACGATTCAGGATGGCCAGGATATCGGCGTGGGTGACGCCATTAAAGGCGCGATCGCGCAGCACGGCTTCGATCTGGAGGCGTTCGGCGGGAGTGCAGCGCTCGAGCGCGTGAATTACGGACATCGTCGCCTTGCCTTCACGCAGATCGCTGGCTACCGGTTTGCCGAGTACGCTTTCTGAAGCGGTCAGGTCGAGCACGTCGTCGACGATCTGGAACGCCATGCCAAGGTCGCGTCCGTACTGGCCAAGCCGTTCTTCCTGCTGTGTCGTCGCGCCGCCCAGAATGCCGCCCACGCGCATCGACACCGAAAACAGGCACGCCGTCTTGCGATAGATCAGGTCAAGGTGCTCCTCGAGCGAGATGGGCTTGCCCAGCTTTTCCATCTGGAGCAGTTCGCCTTCGACCATCTGCTGCGTGAGTTCGATCAGCACGTCGAGGATGCGGAAATTGCGCTCCTGCACCGCGATCTTGAAGGCCTGCATGTAAAGCCAGTCGCCCGCCAGCACGCATTTCGAATTGCCCCATTGCGTGTTAGCCGCCGGACGTCCGCGGCGAGTATCGGCCTCGTCGATGATGTCATCGTGAACCAGCGTTGCGGTGTGAATGATTTCGACAACCGATGCGAGCTTGACCGCTCCGCGCCCCTTGTAGCCAAGCAGTTTGGCCGAGAGCAGCAACAGCGCCGGGCGAATCCGCTTGCCGCCGCCGGCGCGCAGATATTCGCCAATCTCGGTGATGGCGGCAACGTTCGAGACCGTGTCCTGCCCAAACTGCTCTTCGATGGCGACGATGTCGTCGCGCAGCAGGTCGAAGATCTCTTTCCCGTTAATGGCGCTGGTTGTGCTCAATGTAATCTTTCACCGCCAAGACACCGAGTTCGCCGAGATGCTCGGTCAAAAGACATAAGATTCTGAAATGTCATTGCCCGTTACTCCTCGGCGCTCTCGCGTCTCGGCGGTGGATCTCAGTTCGTCCGGTAATTCGTAAACTGCATGTCGATCCCAAAGTCTTTCTGCTTCAGCAACGCGATGATCTGTTGCAGCGTGTCACGATCCTTGCCGCTGACCCGCACCAGGTCCGCCTGGATCGAAGCCTGCACCTTCTTTTTCGAATCCTTTATGAACTTCACGATTTCGCGCGCCTTTTCGATCGGTATGCCTTGCTGCATGGTGATCTTCTGCTTAGAGGTGCTGCCGGCCGCCGGTTCAATCACGCCGTAAGTCAGGCCCTTCAGCGGTACGCCGCGCTTCACCAGCTTCGCCTGAAAGATATCGTTGATCGATTTGAGCTTAAATTCGTCGGCCGAATGCAGGATGATCGCATCCTTGCCTTCGAGCGCGATATCCGACTTCGAGTCCTTCAGGTCAAATCGCGTCGTGATTTCCTTCATCGCCTGCTGAATCGCATTCGACACTTCCTGGAGGTCGATCTTGCTGACGATGTCAAAACTGTTGTCGGGCATCGATTCTGCCTTACTCCTTTAGATTGTTGTGCCGGGCGAGGGGAAGCACTTGTTTTTGCTGCTGATTGCCGCCCGTCCCGAGCCTCGCGAAAGCCCCATGCACGCACAAATTCGCACTCTTGAGGTTATCAGAAGAAGCAAACTCTGGGACAGGTAAAGCGGTTTGATCGCATTGTGCCCCCGGTTCGCGTGCATTGCGGCGCGCTGACCTGCGTTGGCGGTGGCTAACGCTTGACGCGTTCGCCCAGTTTGAAAAATTTGAAAAAATTGTCCGCCGTTTGCCGGCCCACCTCTTCCGCAGGAATCCCGCGTAGTTGCCCAATCTGCCGCGCCGTCTCGATCACATAGCTCGGCTCATTGCGCTGGCCGCGATGCGGAATCGGCGCGAGATAGGGCGAGTCGGTCTCGATCAACATCCGGTCGAGCGGCACGAACTGCGCGGCGTCGCGAATGTTCTGCGCCTTGGGAAAGGTGATGTTGCCCGCGAAGGAGATCATGAAGCCCAGGTCGAGCCCGCGCCGCGCGTGCTCCACGCTGCCGGTAAAGCAATGCAAAATTCCGCCCAGCCCGGCGGAACTCAAATGCGCGGCGCTCCAGTGTTCCGCGATCATCGCCAGGCAATCATCCCAGGCATTCTCGCTGTTGTCAGATGGGCGGCAATGGATAATGATCGGCAGCTTCGCAGCCTGCGCCAGTTCCATCTGCCGCAGAAAAACCGCCTTCTGCACTTCGCGCGGAGAGTGATCGTAAAAGTAGTCGAGCCCAATCTCGCCCCAGCCAATCACCCGCGGATGCCTTGCCCACTCGGCCATCTGCGCGTAAGCGGCGTCGGTGGCGAGGCTGGCCTCATGCGGATGGATCCCGACGCTGGCCCAGATCTCGGGATATTGCGGCTGGCCGCTGTATTTTTCTGCGAGACGAATGCCGCAGTCTGCGGTGTCGGGCCCATCACCGTTGCCGATGGCGAGATAGGCGCCGACGCCCGCCGCCTTGGCCCGAGCCAACACCTCGTTCGCGGTCGGCGTCGTAGCGCGTGCCTTCGAGATGAGCGTGGGAGTCAATGAACATCGACATCCACTGCAAGGGGACAAGGCCTATCTGGAGCCAGAGCTGAGTGCTGTTCGTTTAGGTTGAATGTCACGGGTGAAAGTAGCAAAACAGGTTGTGAAACCACTAGCTGAAACGGACCAGCGAACGGGCCTGCAACATCGTCACACGAAAGGATCCATCGCACCAGAGTTCACCTCCACCGCTTGCCGGTTGAGAGACTAGTCGGACCGACGCCCGGCCACAGACGACCATCTATGGAGCTATAGTGCCGGAGATCGATGTCCCCGCTCGCAAGCGACAAAGCTAAAAGCGTAGGCAGCTAAAAGCGATAGGCTCGCGGCTCAGTTACTTCAGCCGGTGCCCAGCGGCACATCCTCCAAAAAGCTCGCCAGCACCGGCTTCCCGCCTTCAGGCGATGCCGCGACAATCATCCCATTCGACTCCAGCCCGCGCAGTTTGCGCGGAGCCAGATTCGCGACGATGACGACCTTCCGCCCGATCAGCGTTTCCGGCGCATAAGCCTCGGCGATCCCGGCCACCAGCTGCCGCACTTCGGTCCCAAGATCAACCTCCAGCCGCAGCAGCTTGTCGGCGCCCTTCACGCGCTCCGCCGTCTTTACCTGCGCCACTCGCAGCTCAACCTTCGCGAAGTCGTCGATGCTGATTTTGCCGTCCGGAATTGCAGCGGGCGGCTTGGCTGCGGCTGCGGCCGCAGGCTGAGCCTGACTGGGCGTCGCGGCCGGCCGAGTGCTCACCCGGCGTACTCGTCGTTCCACTCGCGCTGGGTTGGACGGGCGAGGCGCCCGTCGTTCCACTCTGCTCTTCCATTTTCTGCATCCTCTCCACCGCCGATTTATCCGCCCGCGGAAAGACGGCCTTCACCTCGCCGAGCTTTGTTCCGAGATGCAACTGGCCCCAGGCGAGTTTTGTGAGGTCGAATTTCTTAATGTCCCCGAGTCCAGCCTGCTCCCAGATTTTCGCCGTCGATTCCGGCATCACCGGATGGGCAAGCGCCGTCACAATTCGCAGAGCCTCCGCACTCGTATAAAGCACGGTCGCCAGGCGCTGCCGGCTCTCTTCGTCCTGCTTGTCGCCGAGCGCCCATGGCTCGTTTTCGACGATGTACTTATCCACCGCCGAAACCAGTCCCCATACCGATTCCAGAGCCTTCGAAAACTGATACTGATCGAAAAACGCGCCGAAGTCGGCGATCGCCTTTCGCGCCGTCTCCGCAATCGCATCATCCTGCGGCTGGTGCGCCGCATGCGAAGGGTAGGGAACCTCCCCCTTGAAGTAGCGCGTAATCATCGTCAACGTGCGGCTGGCCAGATTGCCAAGGCCATTCGCGAGATCGGCGTTATAGCGCTGCACCAGCGCATCAAAGCTGAACGAGCCGTCCTGTCCAAACACGATTTCGCGCAGCAGGAAGTAGCGCAGCGCGTCGGTCCCAAGCACGTCCACAATCGTCTCGGCCCGCACAATGTTGCCGCGCGACTTCGACATTTTGTTTTCTTCAAACAGCAGCCACCCATGCGCCGTAATTCCCTTGGGCAGCGGCAGGCCGGCTGCCATCAGAAATGCCGGCCAATAAACACAATGGAAGCGCACGATCTCCTTACCGATCATGTGCACGTCGGCGGGCCAATATTTTTCATACTTGCTCGTGTCGTTCGATCCGTAGCCGAGCGCAGTGACGTAATTGGCCAGCGCGTCGAGCCACACATAAATCACGTGCTTCGGATCGTCGGGCACGGGAATGCCCCATGAAAATGTGCTTCGGCTGATAGAGAGATCGCGCAGCCCGCCGCTCACGAACGACAGCACTTCGTTGCGGCGCGTCTCCGGACGGATGAACTCCGGCTGCTCCGTATAGAGCTTGATCAACCGATCCTGAAACGCCGAGAGCTTGAAGAAATAATTCTCTTCCTGCACCGTCTCCGTCGGACGCCCGCATTCCGGACAAGGCGCGCCGGTGCCGACCGCGTCCACGTAGAGTTCATCGAACACGCAGTACTGTCCCGTGTAGTGGCTCTTATAGATGTAGCCCGCGTCGGCGATCCGCTTCCACAGAGCCTGCACGCCCTGCTTGTGCCGCGGCGAGGTTGTCCGAATGAAGTCGTCGTAGCTCAGGCCCATGCGGTCCCACAGCCCGCGAAACTGCGCCGACACTTCATCGGTAAACTGCTGCGGCGTCTTGCCCGCTGCCTGGGCCGCACGTTCGATCTTCTGCCCGTGCTCGTCGGTGCCGGTCAAAAACCAGGTATCGTCGCCCAGCATGCGATGCCGGCGCGCAATCGTGTCGCACGCGATCGTGGTGTACGCATGCCCGATGTGCGGCCGCGCATTGACGTAATAAATAGGAGTCGTAATGTAAAACTTTTTGGCCATTCTCCTGCCTGGACCTCTAGATTACATCGGAACTTATTGTCGTGTTGTGCGGATGCTGAATTAAGCGAACGCTGCATCAAGTGAACACCGAACTATGTGTTTCATTCCCGGCCGTTCTGCGTGTACAAGCGCAGCGCCTCCTGCATCACCGTCTTCAGCGGCACATGATGTTCGGACGCGATCCGCCGGCAATCTTCAAACTCGGGTGCGTAATTCGATACCGTTCCGTTCAGGTTCGCAATCTTGATACGCACCGGGCCCCATGATGTGTCCACCGTCTCCCATCGCCGGTTGAGTACCTGCCTGGCCTCGACGCGACGCCGAACTCCCAGCGTAGAGGTCTCGGCGAACATTATTTTGGTCATTCGATCCGCATCTTCCGGTTTCGCCAGTACAGTCAGCAGCGCTCCTGGGCGATTCTTCTTCATCTGCACGGGAACGCTGAATACGTCGAGCGCTCCTTCAGCGAACAGACGCTCCATGGCATAACGCCAATACCTGCGGATTGAGGTCGTCGAGATTCGCTTCGAGAACGGCGATGCGATCGTGCGAGACTCCATCGGATGCTCCGACTGCGCCATGCGACGCAATTCCCGCAATCGCATCCACAGCTACCGCCTCTCCAATTGTCAGCCGCAAGAGATTGGGATGATTCGAAAAATCGCGGCTGCCTGCGCCATAACCCGCCCTCGAAATCTTCATAGCCGGGAATGCCGCAAACCGTTTCGCCAACGTCCTCACGATCGCCGCGCCCGTCGGAGTCACCAACTCAACCTGCGGTCCCGACGAATAAACTGGCGCGTCTTTCAGTAATTTCACGGTGGCCGGAGCGGGCACGGGCAGCGTTCCGTGCGCGCATTTCACGGTGCCTCCGCCAACATTAAGAGGAGAGCACACCCATTCATCCACGCCGAGTGCTTCGGCGCCGACGGCGGCGCAAACGATATCCACCATCGCATCGACGGCGCCTACCTCATGAAAGTGAACTTTGTCGATCGTCGTATTGTGAATCTCTGCTTCGGCCGCGCCGAGTGCTTCGAAAATTGCAATCGCAGTCTTCTTCGAGGCCGTCGGAAATCGCCGCCGCCGATATGATCTGCCGAATCTCGGTCAGCCCACGACCGTGTTCGTGAGTGTGATTATGCTCGTGTGTTTCGCCATGCTCGTGAGCATGGTGATGCTCATGGGAATGCGCGTGCCCATGCGCGTCCGCATCGCCCGCGCCCTTCTGCTCCCAAAACTCCTCGCGCGGCAGATCCTTCTCGCCATGGGCGTAGACATCGACCTTGGTCGCTGCGATGCCGCCTCGCATCACACGCGAAATCTCGAGCCGGGCCCCAACATTCAGCGCCGCGACCGTATCCTCAAGCAGTTTCGCCGGAACGCCAGCATCCACCAGTGCGCCCAGAAACATGTCGCCGCTGATGCCGGAAAAACAGTCGAGGTAGGCAATGCGCATAGGAAGTCAGTCGTTAGTCGATCGTCCTCGGTCGCTAGGAAAGCAGAAGCATTTGCCACTTCAGCGCCGCTGTGGGGTTGCAATGACCCCCGTATCCATATTGGCTCGCGAAGGACCAAGGACTAAGGACGAATACCGCCCAACGCCAGCGTTTTTTCATCATAGGTTGCACCCGTACCTCCGTCAAACCCGCCGCCCGCTGTGTCTTTGTTAGAATCACTGTTTCTCCCATCACTTAGAGGAGTTTCTTGTACCGTCATCTCGAACGCCGCTTGTCTGACGCCGTGCGCGAATTCCTGCGCCGGACCTACCAGCTTGAAGTCGCCAACATCGTCATCGAGCAGCCGCCGAAAATCGAGTTCGGCGAGTATGCCCTCCCCATCGCCTTCGAACTCGCCCGCAAGCTGCGCAAGGCTCCGCGCAAAATTGCCGAAGAGATCGTAGCCGGCATCGGCGCCGTGCCCGGAATCGAAAAATTCGAGGTTGCTGGCGCAGGCTACATCAATGTGCGCGTCAATCGTGCTGAAGCCGCTGCCTCGCTAGCCGCCGATCAGACTCCGCCAGCCGATGTCACCAAAGGCAAAGTTCTTGTCGAACACTCCAGCATTAATCCCAACAAGGCCGCGCACATCGGCCATCTTCGCAACGCCATCCTCGGAGATACCTTTGTCCGCCTGCTGCGTTTCGCCGGCAGGGAAGTCGACGTCCAGAACTACATCGACAACACCGGCGTTCAGGTCGCCGATGTGGTCGTCGGATTCCTCAACATCGAAAAAAAATCCCGCGCCGAAATCGAAGCCCTCGCCGCCGCTCCACATTTCGATTTCTATTGCTGGGACCTTTACGCCCGCGTCTCGCGCTGGTACGAAGAAGACAAACAGAACCTCGCCGCTCGCGGCGCGACCATGCGCGCCATCGAAGAGGGAAACAACCAAACCGCGCAGATCGCCGAAGTCATCTCCACCGCCGTCCTGCGCCGCCACCTCGAAACCATGGAGCGCCTCGACATCGAATACGATTTCCTGCCGCGCGAGAGCGAGATCCTTCATCTCCACTTTTGGGACGCCGCCTTCACCAAGCTGAAGGAAGCGGGCGTCCTGACCTTCGAAAACGAAGGCAAGAATAAAGGCTGCTGGATCATGCGCCGCGCAGGAACTTCAAAATCCGAAACCGCAGACGCTGAGGCAGACACAAAGAGCGCCGAGAAGCTCCGCCGAAGTCGACGGAAGCAAATTCGGGTGATCCGGACAAAATCGCCGAAGACGACCAGAAAGTAATCGTCCGCTCCAACGGCACGGTCGGCTACGTCGGCAAAGACATCGCCTACCACATGTGGAAGTTCGGCCTCCTCGGCCGTGACTTCAGCTATCGCAAATTCTTCCGCTATCCGAATCGCGCACGACTGCTGGATCTCCACCACGCCCGACGATCCCGCGCGCCGCCAAGGATCATCCCCACTTTGGCGATGTCGCCGAAATCTACAACGTAATCGACACCCGCCAGTCCGAAGCCCAGAACACGGTTATCGAAGCCCTGCGCGGCCTGGGCCACGACGAAGCCGCCGACCGCTACACGCATTTCTCTTACGAGATGGTCGCCCTCACGCCGCGTTGCGCCGCCGAACTCGGCTACCAACTCAGCGAAGAAGAAAAAGCCCGCCCCTGGATCGAGGTTTCCGGCCGCAAAGGTTTCGGCGTAAAAGCCGATGACCTGCTCGACGCCCTCATCGCCTCCGCCCGCAAAGAAGTCGACTCCCGCCATCCCGAAGTAAGTGAGCACGAGCGCGCCGCCATCGCCACCCAAATCGCCATCGGCGCCCTGCGCTATTTCATGCTCAAGTTCACCAAGCCCTCAGTCATCGCGTTCGATTTCAAAGACGCGCTCAGCTTCGAAGGTGAGACCGGTCCCTACGCGCAGTATGCCGTCGTCCGCGCCACCAACATCTTCCGCAAAGGCGGATTCGATCCCGACACGTTTCTGACCAACGCAGCGAGCCGCATCTCCGAAGAGCGATCTGGCCAAATATCTCGCCGGCGAATCCGGCAACGGCATCTGGGAACTCTGGCTAGCCGCCTCCAAAACCGGCTATGTAGTCGCCCAATGCATTGCCACCACCGAGCCCGCCTATCTAGCCAAGCATGCCTTCCAACTCGCGCAGCTTTTCAACACCTTCTATCACCAGCATCCGATCCTCGTCGAAGCCGACGAGGCCCGAAAGCGCTTCCTCCTCACCACCGCCGCCGTCGTTCGCCGCGAACTGATCCGCATTCTCGCAGTCATGGGGATCACGGTCCCTCCCGTCATGTAACCGCCCCGCCCGAGCCTGGACCGTATAAAAATTCCACTCTTCCTTACTCGATTGCCCCGGCGTCGACCCGCTCTCCTATCCCCAGGCGCGCCCGTAACCCATTGATTATCAATGTTCTTACTGTCCTAATTCGCGTCCTCGACATTGGCATCCTTCGTGCTTTAATAGACATCGAAGAGCAGTTGAAGACAGCAATTATTTGGGCAAGGAGCCCCGAAACCGCATGAAGCAACTTTCATTGACCCTAATGCTGGCACTGGCCGTCGCCGCATCCATCGGCTGCACCACCAAGAATTACGTGCGCCAGCAGACGACGCCTCTGATCAATAAGACCAACGAACTTGACGATCTGACGGCCCAGAACACCAAGGCCATCAAAGACGTCGACCAGCGCGCGCAGGCTGGCATTCAAAACGCGCAGAACGCCGCCAACACGGCCGATCAGAAAGCTCTCGCCGCCGGCCAAAGCGCCGACAAAGCGCAAATGGCAGCCAACACTGCCGCTCAGCGTGTCGACACTCTGACCAACACGGTCGTGAACCTCGACAACTATCGCTCGGTAGCCGAGACCTCCGTCCACTTTGGCTTTAATAAGGACAACCTGACCAAGGAAGCGCGCGAAGCCATCGACCAGCTCGCCGAGAGCGTTGCCTCCACCAAGGGCTACATCATCACCGTCGAAGGCGGGACCGATTCCGTGGGTGGCGCGGATTACAACTATGAACTCAGCCAGCGCCGCGCCGATGCGGTGATTCAGTACCTGGCTTCGGAGAAGAACATCCCGGCCTACAAGATTTATTTGATCGGCCTCGGCAAGGACAAGCCGGTCGATTCCAACAAGACCCGCGACGGCCGCGCCAAGAACCGCCGCGTCGATATTCACCTGATGACGAACTCCGGCGCCGGTACCGACAAGCAGCAGGAGAGCCCTTCGGCCAGCGCCAATCCGCCATCCATGTAATTTCTTAAGTTCCCTCCTCCCCGGAGGAATTGCCAAACCAGGCCGCCAGACATAGGCGGCCTGATTTTTTGCGCAAATAAGCGTTGGTACTTGCGTCATTGGCAACCGTCCGTTCAAGCCACGGCATCGCACCAGCATTGCGATACAATTCAGCCTGATCGGGAGGCAACTATGTTTGCGATCCCTCTTCTCGCGCTCGTGCTCGCCGGCGCCCCTCAGGAATCCCCCGCTTCCACGTCCGCTCCCACGCCTCCAGAAGCGGTCAAGACCGCGCCGCGCTTCACTCGCGGAGCAACAGGAACAGATCAAGCAGAAAGAGGAACAATTCAGGCTCAGCCGCGAGCCGGAGCGTAAAGAAGCGGTTCGCATCAACGATCTCGCCGCCAATATCCACTCCGAGGCCGACGCCCGGAAGCTGGTGAATGCGGTCGCCGAAGTCCTCACTCATCATCGCCATCTCTTCTGGGCGGCCCAGAAATTTCGCCATCGCGTGGCTCATGCGGAATATGCGGCCGTCTCTGATCCTTCAGGTCTCATTGCCGAGGACCGCATCGTGGGCGTATGGAACGACTACGTCCGCGAGATTGACGCTCCCGAGGAGGCGCTGATCACCGTCGCCGAGCTTCACAACTTCCGGGCGCTGGACTTTCACTTCAGCCAGCACAACTGGGAACGCGAGACAACGCAGTCGCTCTGGTCCATGCCGAACATCTACGCCGTCGACTCCTCGGGCAGCCTCGCCGAAGGCTGTCGCGCTCTCGAAGCCCTCAAGCTCGTGAACAACCTGCACGAGCAATTCTTCCGCCTGCATTTCGCTCGCCAGCAATCGACGGCCACGACTTCGGATCCCGGAATGGAACCGAAAAAACTGGCCGCGCCCGCCATCACGCGGGGAAGGATCGCAACGAGCGGGATCGCAACAACAGGCATCGCAAACAGGACTGCAACGGCGAACATCGCCACCGACAAACGCGACGCACATCCAGCGCTACCAGGATCCGATTCGCCCTGCCGTTGCTCGCTATCAGCAGGAGCATGGCCAGCAGGAATACGACCAGCTCGTCCGCAGATTATTCGACGAATTGTTTCCCCCCGAGTGATCGATGAGAGGGCTCGGAACAGCCGGAAAGCAACAATTAAGCGATAAAATAAGGGACGAGATAAGAACGTGCGCCTGGGATTTCTGACAACCGCTGTTCTCCTGCTAGCCACATTAGCGCTGGCACAGGATTCCTCCGCCAAGAAGCCCGCCGCCCCGCCCGATGACACGCAGGAAAGTTCCAGCCGCGATACTCGCATCGACACCGCCGCGCCCAAAGACGACGCCAAAAATCATCCCAACAGCGCGGAAGCCGTTTCCGATCTGGACGCCCCTCCGCCCTCCGACGCCATTCCAGTTCCAGTTCCGACGTCCAGGAGTTCCATCCCTGGAACCCCTACAAGGCGAACAAAGACATCCAGGTCGGCGATTTCTATTTCAAGCGCAGGAACTATAAGGGCGCGCTCGAGCGCTACAAAGAAGCGCTCTATTACAAGCAGAACGACGCCGTAGCTACCTTCCGCGTGGGCGAGTGCGAAGAGAAGTTAGGCAATAAAGAAGAAGCAAAAAAATACTTCGAGCTATACCTCAAGATCCTCCCGGACGGCCCCTTAGCCAAAGAAGCCCACACCCAACTCGCGAAGCTCGAAAAACACCAGTAATCCAGCCGCCCGGCCAGCTGCCCGGCAAGTGCGCTTCTCTCAGGGATGCGATTCGAACCTAGTAAGTGGACGCAGAATGCGCTGCCCGCGCGGCAAAAATCAGATCATGGAAAACTCGTGCGCCGTATGGATCTTTGGCTCCAGCTTGCCGCATGAGCGTGGGCAGGGTCCGTCTCAGGACGAGGTAAATGCGGTACATTTCCTGAACGGAAGGCTGCCGCGTCTTTCGTACAAAAATATCGCACAGCGCTCCGAGAACTCCACGCACGCCGCCTCCATGGATGCGAACGTCGGTTCCATCGAGATCGCTCAACGACTTGCTTAGCCTGTGCGGCACACTCTCGCACACGTACCATGACTCTTTCTTTCCGGCGCTCTGTGCCACGGCCAGTCCGAGTTCAAATGGCATGTTGAACCTTGGCACGCGCGGGAACCTCGCATCCAGTTGTACGCGAGAGAGATCATGAATTGAGTACCTGCACTCCCCGATAAGACTGAGAATTCGTTCAAGCCGGCGGCGACTGGTGGGGATTTCGAGGGTGGCGCGGGGTATCAATCCGAAAGCGCTCAAGCCCGCGATATAGGCCAGATAAAGGTTTTCAAACGCCCGGTCGTAAGGAACATTCAGGAATACAGAATACTGCTCAGGCCTTCTTCGAGGCTCTCTTTTGGGCATATCTCAACCCTCGCCTCGGTTTTCCGTTGGCTCGTGCGCGCGCGCGCGGCTTGTGTTCCGACAAAATCTTCTGAACGCGCTCCGCCTCAGCCGGCGACACGCCAAGAGCACGAGCTGTCTCGGCGAGACTTGGAAAGGGCGTTTCGATGGTCACGTGGCGGCTCATCCTGTCTTCGACTTTAGAGCGTCCCAGGTGTAATTGCAAATGGCTCGTCGGCACCCGCTAACGACGACCGCCTTTGCTTAGTTCTGCGCGTTGAGGATAGGTGGGGGCACCCCCCCCACCGCGTCCCCCGAGCCGGATCCCCTACTTTTCCAGGTGCGAAAATTCTCCTGTCGACGCATTCACTGCCACCCGCAGCGCGCTGTATCGCGATCCGTTCCATAGATGACGTGCCACAGCAATTCATTGGTCTGATGGTTCCAGTCGAGGACATACAGCACGGGTGTGTCAGGGGTCTTTCGCCAGCAGTTTATCCCCGCCATGCTGCTGTGCGATGGCAAAAGCCTTGTCGGTATCCGTCTTCAGAAACTGAACGTCGAAAACCTGTGTCGATGAATTCGATGGGCTATAAGTGTCTTCCACGCTGTGGGTGACGTCGCCATTCGACCAGGTATACGATTGCGTGCTGCGCCGCGCCGGTGAGGCAAATCCCGAGCGCCATTCGGTCGCCTTCCCGTCGCCGCTCTTGGAGGCCGCCGATTCCACGCGAAACGGCTTCGCATCCGGAGCCCATCCGCGCGCCGTGATGTAACACTTGTAGAAGGCGCTGCTGCCGGTGATCGTTTCCGGAGCTTTAGGCTGCGGCTTCTCAGTCGTGGAGGTTGTGGGCGCCGATGAGCACCCGGCGAGGGTCGCCGCGAGAATCGCGATCAGCAACTTTTTCATTCCAGCCTCTTTTCCGGTAAATGGCTGAATCTTTTCCTTCAACCGCCAGATCGAATAACCGCGATCATTGTACTCAACGAGTGCACCAGATTCCTATACAATTGCCGCCACTCGTACATAGTTCTCATGCCTTCGCATCTGGAAGAGTTGCAAAGGGAACTGGCTGACGCCATCGACGGCGCCAGCGATCATGCGCTCGATCATGGCTCCGCCAGGCAAGTGGAATTCCGCTCAGATCCTCGAGCATCTTTTTCTCAGCTACAAGAACACGAACTTCGGGCTGGGGAAATGCGTGGAGAAGGGCGTGCCCCTGGCGACCGGCCGCGACCTTGAAGCATCGCGTCGGAAAATTGCTGGTTGTGAATCTCGGCTACATGCCAAAGGGCAGGGCAGCTCCCAAACGGGCCATCCCTCAAGGCATGGCTCTCCGCGGAAGTTCGCGTCCAACATTTTTGTGGAGATTCAAAAGATGGAGTCGGGCTTCGCCGAGTGCGAGCGCCGATTTGGGGCTGTCGCTCTCATGGACCATCCGTTCCTCGGTCCACTGAACGCGGACGAATGGCGCAAATTTCATCTCGTCCACGGACGACACCATGCCCGGCAGATTCGCGAACGGATGAAAACTTAGCTTTGCTGTAGCGCCGGCATCTTGCCGGCTGTCCCGAAAGCCTGCCGTGAACCCGCCGAAGGGGACGTCCCGCCCTCGGCAAGCGCTGCGCCCCAAGCCGGGAAGTTTAGCTCTTACTTCTTGTTGTCGTCGGTATTGCTCTTGTCGCTTTCTTTTGCGCTGGCGTCCGCCTCTTTCTCTTTCATGCCCGCCTTGCGCGCTTCCTCCTGCAATTCGCCCATCTGAGCCTTCGCGTCGTCCAGGGCCTTTTGCTTGGATTCAATCTCACTCTTGTAATTGGCTTCGTCTTTGTCCCAAGTCGCTTTGTCTCGCAGGCGCGTGCCCGCATCGCCGTAGTAAGCGACGGCGCGCAGACGATACTCGCGTTGATCCAGATCCAGCTCGTGCGCAAGCTGGTCGATCTTCGACTTCTGCGCGTCCAGTTTCTTCTGTAGATCGGTGGCTGCCTGCTGACGCGCTTCCGCGTCCGCAGCTTTTTTGGCTTCGGCTTGCTGCGCGGTCGCCTGCTGATCGGCGGGCGACGTCGCGGTCGCCTCCGGTCCGACAATGCTCAGTGTTTCAGTCGTAGGCAGGTTGTCGTTATCGTAATGACGGGTAGCCGGCTCCGCCTGAGCTTTCTTCTGGCGCGCTGCGCGTGCCGCGTCTCCCAGGGATTGTCCCGAAGACTGGCTTGAAGTTTGCGCGGACAGGCCAATGCCGAGCAGCAGAAGAGCACCTATCGTCATTGCCACCGCAATCAGTCGCTTCATAAAAATCTTTCCTCCCATAATCGAAATCCTCACAACGCGCGCCAGTACCAGTGCAGCAGCACGTTTCCAAACAAGAACGAGAGCATTGCCATGCAGCCCAGAAAGACGCCGAACGGCATCTGGTAATAACGCAGCATGATGCGCGCCGATTGCCACGCCTTGCGCCGTGCTATGAGGCTCGGCGTGCCGCGCGCTTCAATTCGCCGCCACCGCTTCAGCCAAACCAGCAGCACCGCGCTTAGTCCAAAAATCGATCCTCCGAGCGACGCCGCAAAAATCGTCAGCACCGTCAGCTTGGTTCCCAGAAACGCGCCGATCATGGCCATCAGCTTGACGTCGCCGAATCCCATTCCCTCGACGCCGCGCGCGCGGAGATAGATCGCAGCCGCGCCGTACAAGAAAGAAGCGCCGACGGCCGCGCCCAGCAGGGAATCCGACAGCGACCAGAGCCGCCAGGAAATTGCGTCGCGCATGCTGGAAGACACCAGTCCCGGTATGATTCGCGAAGCCAGATCGTTCACCGGAACGATCAGGCTGAAGCCAATGCCAATCGCTAATCCCGGTAAGGTCATCGCGTCCGGCAGCAACTTCGTTTCAGCATCGGTGAAGACCAACCCGAGCAACAAGAATCCAAGCACCGCGCATTTCACCGCAGCCAGTGTCGGTCCAAAGTGCAGGTAGCAGGTCAGGAAGAGCGCGCCGGTCAGGAGTTCCACAACCATATAACGCGGCGAGATCGGTTCCTTGCAGTTGCGGCACTTGCCTCGCAAAATCAGCCAGCTCAGGACGGGAACATTGTGATAGAGCGGGATCATCTTGCCGCAATGCGGGCACGCCGAACGCGGCGTCACCACCGACTTGCCAAGCGGCAACCGGTAGATGCACACGTTCAGAAAGCTGCCCCAGCACAGCCCCAAAGCGAAGATCGCGGCTTCAAAAATGAATTCCACGGTCGGAGAAAAGCCCATCCTGTAAGGTTTTCTTAATTATAGGTCGGGGTGCCGGGAGCCCTCCAAGCACGAAGGTCACTGCTCGGGTACTGTACCGATGCCGACCGTAAGTGACTGTCAGGATTGGGGGAAGTCAGGCACCGCGGCAAGGTCCCGTGATGCCTCGCGGCTTGGGGTAACCGATGGGTGGTCTTGAGCGCGAATTCATTTCTGTCCGGTAAATTCGGCCAATTTGCGCAGCTTCACGCTCTGATCATTAGCAACGTCCTGCTGCAGCCAGCCCAGATGCCCGGCGCCATAGAGCACCAGAATCCGGTCGTTCGGAGATTCAACGAGCGTGACAATGTTACGGTAGATGCGAATGTTTCGCTGATACCACATCGCCAGCAGGTCCGATCCCGCGTAGTCTCCCGGTTCGCCAAAGGGCACGAGAGAAAAATAGAAGGCAACGTCGTCGGCCACGCGCTTGTCGGAATTCATGTACTCGAACATCTCGAGCACCGTGTGTGATTTCAGGAAATCATCCTGCTCTTTTACTCTTGCGCCCGTGCTCGCCCCTATCGCGTCGAGTTTTTCCTTCCGGCCACTCGCCTTGGCATAGTCAACCACGCGTTGCCAAGGAAAGTCGCCCTCTTCGTCCACCGGATAGACTTCTTTGTGACCAAGCTCTTTGGCCAGCCGATATGCGATTTGATTGGTCTCGTTTCGCGTCAGCGTGTATTTTCCCGCAACGTAGTCCGAATATTCCTTTGCCACACGCTCGCTCCCTATATCGGCTTCAATGGCGATCTTGGTGGGATGAAATTTCTTCAATACTTCCACAAGTTCGCTCATCTCCTGCTGCCGTTTCGGAGCCAGCACATCGTCGGCCTGCATGTTGTAGATGTCGCGGCCTGGGTTCGACATGTGATAGGTCCCAAGGATCAAGATTTCCGCGCGTGCATCCGACGGGGCCTGCGACCAGGATGGCGTGGGCATCACCAGGAATTCCATCATCATGAGTGCCAGAAGCAAAGAGATTCTTCTCATCAACTCCTCCGCTCCTACATACGGGCTCCCGCCGCGCAAAGTTCCAGCGGCTCTTCATATTTTGGGAGACCAAACGCGAGGGAACCCTATCCCACCTTGCTGAACTCGGCCTCATAAGGAAGAAAAATCGAAAAGACCGTGCCGCTGCTGCCCCCATCCACCCGGCTCCGCACGCGAATCAAGCCGCCGTGCTTGCGCACGATCCCGCTGGAAACCCATAACCCCAGCCCGGTGCCCGTGTCTTTTTTCGTCGTATAGAACGGCTCGAAGATGCGTTGCCGTTCTGCCTCCGGAATGCCGCTGCCATTGTCGGCCACCGTCACGCGCAGACCTTCTCGCTGGTCGCGCCAGTCGTGGCCGGGTGCCACGCGCACGTGCAAGGAGCCCTGTTTGTCCATCGCCTCCACCGCATTTACCACCAGGTTTGCGAAGAGCTGCCGCATCTCTCCCGCATAGCCGTTGATCTCTCTCGCCTCGCGATAACGCCGGATGATGCGAATCTGCCGCGAATCGATCTTGCGCGCATAAAGCTGGAGCGTCTCCTCCATGATGAGCGCGGCCTTGATCGGTCCCGGCGAATTCGTATCGCGCACAAAGCCCAGCGTCTGCTGCGCCAGCCGCGCCACCCGGCCGACTTCCTGCTCGGCCATGGTGAGATACTGCGCGGCATTTGCCGAATCCTCGCGCGCCAGGTAAAGCAGGTTGACCACCGCTTCCAGCGGATTATTGATCTCATGTGCGATAGACGCGGCCAGCCGCCCCGCCGTCGCCAGCTTTTCGCTTCGGCGCACCGCCTCTTCCGACTGCTTCTCGGCCGAGATATCTCGCGCAATCACCGAAGCGCCCACGATAACGCCGCGGCGATCGCGCAACGGAGACACCGACAACATCACCGGCACCAGCTTCCCATCCTTTCGAAGGCGCTCGGTTGCGTAAGGAACTACATTGCCGCCTTCATTGAACGTCCGCCGATTTCTTTCTGCTTCCTCCCGCCGGTCCTCAGGCGAGAGCAACGTCCCCGCCATGCCAAGTGCTTCTTCGCGGCTGTAGCCAAAAAGAATCTCGGCGGCCCGATTCCAACTGGTAATGGTGCCATCTGGATCAGTGCTGAAGATGGCATCGTTGGAACATTCGACGATCGCAGCCATCTCGCGCGTCGAACGTTCTGCCCGGGTCTCGGCGAGAGTTTTCTGGCGCGCCATGCTGCCCGCAAAAACTGCAATCGCCAAAAACACCAGCAGGCGCTCCAGATTCGCATTTTGAATAATGCCGGCGGAAAATACGTGGTACTGCAGAAAATCCAGGCAGGTTGCCGAGAGAACCAGAGAGAAGATGGCCGGTCCGAATCCGAGAAAGCGGGCCGTGAACAGCACCGCCGCCAGGAACAGCGAAAAGGCATGCCGGTGCAACACGGGCGAGAAACCACATAGGCTCAGCGCTACCCATACCGCAACCGCCGCGCCGCTGTATTGCAGCCACGCGGCGTGGCGATGACGCGCGATCCAACTTCGCTTTGCGCTGCTTTCCTTTGGCCCGGAATTCGGCATGTGTTTCGACGACGGCCCAGCTACTCGTGGCGCAAGTGCAACCGTCACGACAAATTGGATGGGTGGATACTTTGTGTCAATCTTGCTGGAAAGAATTTAGCAGTACGGCGAGCGCGGGGCAACCGGCACAGGTCGTAAGGAAGAGTCCAAGCACCCACTCACCGCGTTGCGAGCGATGAGTGGGAGATATGCAATCGAGGCCGGATCGTTGAAACCGCGCATTGGAGCGCTGAAACTACTTCTTCTGCATTAGCTCGATGTACTTGTTCAGGTTTGCGACCCGCTGTTGCACTTCGGCTTCGTGCCCGCCGCTCATGCTCCAGAACAAGTTGCCCCAGATCGGCATGTCTTTGCTGCCATGCGCCGGCAAAGTTTCCTCGCCGCGAATAATCGCCGAAACCTTCAGCGACGGATACTTGCCGCCGTTATTGGCCGCCAGTACGGTCAGGTCGGTGGGTGGAACCTTCAACGCCGATGCCGCCGGCCCGTCGCCCTTCCCGGTGGTTCCGTGGCAAACCGCGCAATAGCTCTTGTACATTTCCACGCCCGACGCCGGCGAGGTCTGCTTCACGGGCACGTGCTTGATCTCTTTTGCCGGCTCATTCTGCGCCAGCGCCATCACCGCCATCGCGAGCACCGCGGCTATGGTCCAAACATTTTTCCAGACTTTCATGACTTCCTCCTTGGGGACACACAGTCCCCGACTGACACTGCGCACCACGGCCCAGTGTAGTTCTGCCTCGCACGGCTCAATTGTGAGCAGCGTCACAAGAAATGGTGACTATCGGGTATCGCCGTCAGATTGCGTCCGGCACGGGCGTCTAAGCACGTCTGGAGACGATTTCGGCGGCCCGGTTACTTGGAAGGCTCCAGTTTGTGCCGTTCCCGCCGCGGACCCTCTTCAACCTGCGTCACCGTAACCGGTGCCTGCAAGGTAAAGTTCAGCACCGTTTCGCTCTCCAGTCGGACGGGTTTTCCCTTGCTCGCCGCTTGCGTGGCGCCGCCGAGTCCGCCGCCCGCCGCGGCTCCAATGCCGGCTCCTTTGCCGCCGCCCGCGATCCCGCCGATGATAGCTCCGAGCGCCGCGCCCACTCCCACCTTCTCGGCCGTCTTCGTCGACTGGTTCTGGCCTTTGCGGCGGTAATCGTCAGTCTGAATGTCGTAGCTCTTATCACGTACCAGAATCTTGTCGAGCGTCAATACCAGTTCTGACTGGCCCGCAAATTTCCCCGCACTCTTCACCTCGACCACATGGCCCTCCACGTTGTAGCCGGAGGGAATGGCCACATCCCATTCGACCGAGAGCGGCGAATCGAGGGTGGCGCGAAAGGTTTGCCCCTGCTGCGCAGTCTCCGAATCGATCTCGTCCACCAGTCGGATCGCCATCGTTGTCCCGGATTCGATGGTCATCAGTCGTGGTTCGGAACGAGGTTCGGAATGCTGAGCGTCGGGCGCAGATGGGGCGTCAGGCGAGCCGTTTGCCTGCTCAGGAGCGGGTATGGTCTCGGCGACTTGTTTTTCCTCCGGCGGTGGTGCGGCACCCGCGGAATTATCCGCTGAGGTGGAGTCGGCGTTCGCGCCCGACGAACTGGCATGCGAATCCCCGGACGATGGAGAACGTTGAGATGGGGAATCTGACGTAGCGCGCGCTCGTTCATCGATGGGGCGCGTTTTCACCGCTGGCGCAGAGACGGACGGCGCCGCCGCAACGGTCTCAGGCACTTGCTCCGCCAATGCCGCTGAAGACGGCGCCACCACCTGCAAATTATTCACAACTTCCTTGATTCCCGGCATGGTCGACGCATAGCGCGCCGCGGCCGTCCGCTCCGCATCGTTGTCGACTGTTCCCGCCAGTGTGACCACGCCTTGCGAAGTCTGCACCGTGATGGTCTTGTCCTGTAATCCGGAATCCTGCTTGAACTTCGAATGGATCTGCTCGGTTAATTGGCTGTCGCTGGGCGCCTTCGCGCAACCCGCGCCCAAGACAAGAAAACCGACAAGCAAAAGCCACGCCCAGCATTCGCCTCCTGAATCGCATAAGCCTCCCGGGAAGAAGCCTAATTCTATGCGCGTTTAGATGCGGTCAGCAGTGATTTTCAGGAGGGCAGGCGAGCCTCAGAAGCAAAAGCAAGAGAAAGAGACAGGGAATCGATCCGCGAGAATCCGTGTTCATCCGCGGAGAAGAAGTAGTACCCAAATTCAGTGTGCGTGCAGAAACTTATAATCCAGTACCGAAGCCGCCAGTGTGAACGTATCTCCCTCAGCCGCATCCTGTTCCTCGGCCGAGGTCTTCACAGTATCCTTCGCCCGCACCACTCTCCCCTGGCAAAGCACGTTGCTGTTCTTCTGTCCGGAGATTTCTTCGGGCATCTCGAAGATCATCTCGATCAGGGCATTCGCTGGGAGCTGTTGCGGTCCAACAAACATCACTCCGGACTGGCTGATGTTCTGGATCGAGCCTTCATACCATGTAGTCAGATTCTTGCCGCGGTACCGCAATGGCAGAGTTACCTTCAGGCGTCGCGCCCGCGGGACCCAGGTCGGCTGCTTCTTGCTTGAGCGTCGCCGGACTGTAGTCGTCTCGGCCAGCGGCTCTTCCACCCGGTTGCCCCGGCGCATCGTCTTCCAGTCGTACTGATAGGCGGTCGCGCACAACATGCAAACCTGGTAATACTCCCCACTTGCCGCGCGGCGCGGCCAGGAAAATTCGTGCGAGCATCGTCCCAGCATGAGAACATCCATGAGTTTCTGCGGCATAAGTAAGTAACGTCCGGGTTTTCGGACATCTCCATCTTCAGCCCTCCGCTCCAGTCTGTGTAGGTTACTTTCGTGTATGGGCTGGGTGCGACAGTCGACCGTCAACTTCTTCTCCGCCGATGCACGCGGATCATCGCGGATAAAGAGAAGAAAAAAGGTGTTCCAATCTGCGAGAATCCGTGTAAATCCGCGGAGAAGAATCTGGAAGAAGCGGAACGCACCGCACGCTGACCACCCAAGTTACCCCGGAATCCAATGCCAATCCCGTATAATCAAAGCACTGTGCTCAAATATTCAATCGTAGTTCCTCTCCACAATGAGCAGGAGAATGTGACGGATCTCTACGCCCGCCTCAAGTCAGTGATGGAGGCGAACGGCGAAACTTTCGAGATGATCCTCGTCGACGATGGTTCGATCGACGGCACGTTCAATCTCCTTCGCGAAATCGCCGCCGTTGACAGCCGCGTCACAGTGGTAAAGCTCCGCCGCAATTTCGGACAGACTGCCGGCCTCGCCGCCGGCTTCGACCACGCGCACGGCGAATACATCATCGCCATGGATGGCGATCTCCAGCACGATCCCGCCGACATCCCGCTCTTCCTCGAGAAGATCGCCGAGGGCTATGACATCGTCAGCGGCTGGCGCAAGAATCGCGTTGATAATTTCTGGCTGCGCCGCTTTCCCTCGCGCTGCGCCAACTGGCTGATGGCCAAGCTGAGTGGCGTTGATATCCACGATTTCGGCACTACCTTCAAGGCATATCGCCGCGACATCCTCACTCAGGTTCCGCTCTACGGAGAGATGCACCGCTTCATCCCCGCGCTTGCTTCGTGGCATGGCGCGTCGATCATCGAAGTTCCCATCAAGAACGTGAATCGCGAACGCGGCGTCTCCCACTACGGAATCTCGCGCACCTTCCGCGTCTTCTTCGATCTGTTGACCATCCGCTTCCTGCTGAAGTATCTCTCGCGCCCGCTGCACTTCTTCGGCACGATCGGAATGTTCAGCATCATGAGCGGCTTCGCCGTGGCCACGTATCTCGGCGTAGAAAAGCTCATGCACCAGACCGACGTGATGACCAAGCACGGTCCGCTCATGTTGTTCTCTGCGGTACTGCTTCTAGCCGGACTGAATCTGCTCGCAGTCGGCCTTCTCGGCGAGATGCAGGTCCGTCACTACCACGAGCCCACGCAACGCGCTCCGTATTCGGTCGACCGCGTCCTGCGCGCCCAGAGTGAAGAGAGCACGATCTCGGAATAGTTGCCGAAGTAAGAAGTCAGACGGGGGTTTACTTCTTCAATCTGACTTCTCACTTCTGAATTGGCCTTCGCCTCCGACCTCGATCACAAATCTCCGTGACCCTTACAATTGACGGTTCCCCATCACTGGCGTGACAATTATCCCGAGGCCATAGAATGCCAACCGCCACACCAACCCAGCTCGAATTACGTCTCGCCGGCCGTATGTCCCGGCTCGGTACCGAAACCGCCTTTGAAGTTCTCAACCGCGCGCGCGCCCTCGAAAAGCAGGGCAAGGACATCGTTCACCTCGAAATCGGCGAACCCGATTTCGATACGCCTTCGAATGTCATCGAAGCCGGAGTCAACGCCCTCCATAAGGGCTGGACCCACTATGGGCCCTCCGCCGGTCTCCCTGAGCTGCGCCAGACCATCGCCGACTACGTCAGCCGCACCCGCAACGTACCCGTGTCCAGCGATGAAGTCGTCGTCGTCCCCGGCGGCAAGCCGATCATCTTCTTCCTGATTCTCGCCCTCATCGAATCCGGCGACGAAGTCATTTACCCGAATCCCGGCTTCCCCATCTACGAGTCGATGGTCGACTATTGCATGGGCAAAGCAGTTCCGATTCCCATCCGCGAAGAGCGCGACTTTTCGCTCGATACCAAAGAACTGGCCTCGCTGATCAACGACCGCACCAAGCTCATCATTCTCAATTCGCCGCACAACCCGACCGGCGGCACGCTCACGAAGAAAGACATTCTCGAAGTGGCCGAAGCCATCGGCGACCGCAACATCCTTGTTCTTTCCGACGAGATCTACAGCCGCCTGATTTATGACGGCGACCACTTCTCCATCATGAGCGTTCCCGGCTTCAAAGAGAGAACCGTCCTGCTCGATGGCTTCTCCAAGACGTACGCGATGACCGGATGGCGCCTGGGCTATGGCGTAATGCGCCCCGATCTTGCCGTGCCCCTAGCGCGTCTAGTGACCAACGCGACTTCATGTACCGCGAGTTTTACGCAGATCGCGGGCATCGAAGCCCTGCGCGGCGATCAATCCTCGGTCGACAAGATGAGCGCCGAGTTCAGGCAGCGCCGCGACGTTTTCGTCGCCGGTCTGAACAAGATCAAAGGCTTCTCCTGCCGCATGCCGAAGGGCGCGTTCTATACGTTCCCCAACATCACCAAAACCGGCTGGCCTTCGAAGAAACTGGCCGACGCGCTGCTAGAGCAAGCTGGGGTTGCGGGTCTGTCCGGCACCGCTTTTGGCGCATACGGCGAAGGCTATCTCCGCTTCAGTGTCGCCAATTCGCTGGAGAACCTGAACAAGGCGCTAAGCAGAATCGAAGCCTGGACCGCGAAGAATCTTTAGATCCACCGCAGAGGCGAGCGGCGTATGCGGGAAGAATGAATTTCCTCTGTGTCCTCCGTGTCCTCTGTGGTGAAGATTGTTTGCCAGCGGCGTCTCATCCGCTGACGTTCATCCAACGTTGACAATCCACCCACGCAAGTTGGTGTAGAATTCGACCGCCATGACACACATCTCGCATCACCCCGCCGGATCGTTTTGCTGGATAGAGCTAGCCACCTCCGACCAGACCGCTGCCAAGCGCTTCTACGGCACGCTTTTCGGCTGGACGGCCAACGACATGCCGATGGGGCCGACCGAGGTCTACACCATCTTCCGCCTGGAGAATCGAGACGCTGCCGCAGCCTATACGCTTCGTCCTGAGCAGGTGGCGCAGCACGTTCCGCCCAACTGGATCCTCTATATCCAAGTCGAAAATGTCGACGCCTCCTCCGCGAAGGTTACTGAACTCGGCGGCAAGGTAATCATGCCTCCCTTTGAGGTCATGGATGCCGGGCGAATGGCTGTAATTCAGGATCCCACCGGCGCATACTTCTGCCTCTGGCAGCCGAAGAAGAATGCCGGCATCGGCATCCATTCCGTTCATGGCACGCTCTGCTGGGGCGACCTCAACACGACCGACACCGACCGGGCGCAGAAGTTCTATTCAGCCCTGCTCGGCTGGCAATTCGTGAGCGACCCAAAAGACCAGTCCGGCTATCTTCACATCAAGAACGGCGAGCACTTCATCGGGGGCCTGCCGCCCTCGAAGTACATGCAACCCGGAGTGCCGCCGCACTGGCTCGCCTATTTCATGGTCGATGACGTCGACGTCACCGCAAACAAGGCGAAAGAAATGGGCGCCAAACTCTTCATGCCGCCCATGACCATGGAAGGCGTAGGCCGATTGTCGATCATGGCAGACCCGCAGGGCGCAGTGTTCGCCATCTTCAAATCGGCGCGATAAGTCCGGCGACCCCTCGGTCTGCGAAGTAACAATCAGAGCTGTCATCCTGAGCGAAGCGAAGGATCCATGCACTTTGCACGCACCGTCGGAATGCAAGGGTCCTCCGCTGCGCTCAGGATGCAAACGTACCGTACGTCCAGACGCCCATCACCCCCACCCGTGACCCTCCTCACAGACCCCTGCGACATGCCCGGTTAGCCTCGAATTGCAAGCCTATGCGCCGTTTTACGCCTTGCCCAATTCCCGGCGCCTTCCAAGGAGCAGCCCCATGTCTATTCAGAATTCGACCACCGGCGAAGTTCTGCGCAACTACAGCATCGACCAACTGAAAGAGCAGGCCAACCAGATGCGCGGCTACGATCTTGTAGCCCTGTGCGCCGCCGGTTCCGGCCATGCCGGTGGAACGCTCTCCATCATGGATATCGCCGCCGCGCTCTACCTGCGCGTCGCCAACCACGATCCGCAGAATCCGAACTGGCCCGACCGCGACCGCATTATCTGGTCCACGGGCCACAAGGCTCCCAGCCTCTATCTCGGCCTGGCCTTCGCCGGTTTTTGCCCCAAAGAAGATGTCGCGCTCCTCCGTAAGCTCTATTCGCCATTTCAAGGCCATCCGCACTGGCTCAAACTGCCCGGCGTCGAAGTCTCCACCGGTTCGCTCGGCCAGGGCCTCAGCATCGCCGTCGGCCTCGCGCTCGCGGCCCGGCTCGACAAGAAAAATCACCGTGTCTTCTGCATCATGGGCGACGGCGAGCAGCAGGAAGGCCAGATTTGGGAAGCGGCCATGGAAGCCGGCCACTTCAATCTCGACAACCTGGTCGGCATCGTCGACCGCAACCGCCTGCAAATCGATGGCTGGGTCAAAGACGTAATGAACGTCGAGCCGCTCGAAGAAAAGTACGCCAGCTTTGGCTGGGATGTGATCACCATCAATGGCCATGACATGCGCCACGTAGTCGAGGCGCTGGAGGATGCCAGGATCGGCCGCGGTCGTCCCACGGTGATCATCGCCGACACAGTAAAAGGTAAAGGCGTCAGCTTCATGGAAGACATCGCCGGATGGCACGGCCGCACGCCGAATCTGGAAGAGATGAAAAAGGGACTGAAAGAACTAGGCCTCGAAGGCCAGATCCCGGTCGAGCAGCTTTTCGCGCACGCCAAAAAATACCAGGCTGAAGTAGAGCAGAAACTCGATGCCAAGATGCCAAAGTTCCATCGCAACTACTGGTGGAATGTCCCCGAGAACATGAAGGTTCAGATGAAGCCAACGCGTCTCGGCTTCGGCCAATCGCTCGCCGTCAATGGCGACGACCCGCGCGTAGTTTGCTTCGGCCTGGATATTTCGGGCTCGATCACCATCAGCGAGTTTTATGCCAAGAATCCCGATCGCAAGGATCGCTGGATCAGCATGGGTATCGCCGAGCAGTCCGCCACGTCAGCCGCGGCCGGACTCGCCAAAGAAGGGAAGCTCCCGGTCTTCGGCACGTACGCGACCTTTGCGGCCGCACGCAATCTCGACCAGATTCGCACTTCAATCTGCTACGGCAACTTCAATGTTCTGATCGCGGGTGCGCACGGCGGCGTCAGCGTCGGCCCTGACGGCGCTACGCACCAAGCCCTCGAAGATTGTTTCGCCATGTGCGGATTGCCCAACATGAACGTGGTCGTCCCCTGCGATATGGTCGAGACGCGCAAGGCTACGGACTATCTGCTGCTCAAGCATGTCGGCCCGAAGTATATTCGCTTCGCGCGCGAAGCCACACCGGTTGTCACCGACGAAAAGACGCCGTTCGTCTTCGGCAAAGCCAACGTGATTCGGTTGCGGAAAGAGTCGGCCAACTTCATCGAAGCCTTCGAAACCAAACTCGAATCCGAATATCGCGACGAATCCGAAGACCTGACCATAGCTGCCTGCGGCCCGATGGTTCCGGAAGCCATGCGCGCGGCGTGGATTTTGAAGCAGGACTTCGGCTATGAAACGCGCGTCCTGAATATGCACACGCTGAAGCCGCTCGATAAAGACGCCATCGTTCGCGCGGCCCGCGAAACCGGCGTGGTCTTGACCGCCGAAGAGCACCAGATCGGCGCGCTGGCCTGGCCCGTGGCGAGCATCATCACCCAATCCGTCGAACTCTACAGTCTGCCGGTGATCACCGGAGCGATTGGGGTTAAAGATCGCTTCGGCGACTCGGGCGCGCCGTGGGAACTGATCAAGGAATTCGAAGTCTCAGCCGAGCATATCGCGGCGAAAGCCGTGGAGTTGATGGGAATCAAGAAGTCGCGAGTCGTCGAAATAGTCGCGGAACCGCATTTGACCGCGGCGAAATAGAACCATGCCGCGAAACTCCGCGCGGTGAGTTTGCCCCGACGCCATCACGAATGGTACAAACCATTCGAGGTCTCCGCTCGTGAAGAAACCCTCCGCCCTTCTCCTGATTGCGATCTTCTCCGCAATTGTCGTATTCGTCACTGCCCGCGCCGCAAATCAGCGTTCGCGCGTCATTCACCTGCCCACCAGCAAGAATCTGACTCTCCCCGTCCCCGGATTCATCGCGCGAACCAATAGTTTCCCCGCCACCATTGCCATGAGTCCGGACGGCCGCTATGCCGCTCTGCTCAATCAGGGCTACGGCACGAGCGAGAGCGGAGCAAGACAGTCGATCGGCATCCTCGACCTTGCCACAAATCAGTTGCGCGATTTTCCCGACGACCGCCTGCTCGCCGATTCGAATTCGACGCACCAAAGTTATTTCATCGGCCTCGCCTTCGCCACCGATGGCAGGCATCTCTACGCGTCCATGGGATCGATCACCGATCCGGAGGGCAAAGAGCCAACAAGCACGGGAAACGGCATCGCGGTATACAAATTCGCGGACGGTCAAGTCGCTCCCGAACGTTTCATCAAGATTCCGCCGCAGCAAGTAGCCGAGGGCAAAGTCGTTGCGTACGGGATACGAAAGACGCCCGCGGGAACCGCTCCACCATATCCCGCCGGATTCGCGGTCCTGCCGAGTGCGAGCGGCGACCGGCTGCTGATTGCCAACAATCTGTCTGACAATGTCGTTCTGCTCGACATCTCTTCGGGCCAGATTCTGAAGTCATTCGATCTGAGCCGCAGCCACTACGTGCCTGCACCTATCCCTACATGGTGGTCGTCAACAGAGCCGCGACCAGGGCATGGGTCACCCTGTGGAACACGTCCGACTCTCGCGGAACTCAATCTAGAAAATGGCACAGTCTCCAATTGGCTCTATATCCAGAGGCCGGACGGGCCAAGCAGCACCGCAGGCCCGAGCGCTCACCCCACCGCGATTCTGCTCAGTGCCGACGAAAAAACTCTTTACGTCGCGCAAGCCAACGCCGACGCCATTGACGCGATCGATCTCGGATCGGCTACCGCCCACCGCATCTATGAGGCGAGCTTCAAAGAACCAGGATCTGTCCTGCAAGCCCTCGCGCTCTCGCCCGACGGAGACTACCTTTTTGCCGCCGCTGGGTCCTGGATGCTGTCGCCGTTCTCGATTTACGCAAACTGCCACCGCGCGGCCATCCGTCGGCATCTCAGAGCTTCCAGAGCCCGGCTTCATCCCAACCGAGTGGTATCCCAGCGCTCTCGCCATCGCCGGCGACAACTTGCTCATCGCGACCGCCAAGGGTACGGGCAGCATTCCCAATAACATGCGCTCCTCGCTCAAGACCGAGCTGCATCCGCATGAACATCCCTACATTGCAACCCTCATCGGCGGCTCGATCCAGCGCCTCACTCTCACCGAGATCGAGCGCAATCTTCCGGCCTATACCGCGCAGGTGAAGCAGGACAATCTCTTGAACGATGATCCCGGCAAGTTCGAGTTCACCGGCGGCAAGAATCCGATCAAGCACGTCATCTACATCCTCAAAGAGAATCGGACCTACGATCAGATTCTCGGCGACCTGTCAGTCGGCAACAGCGACCCATCGCTCACGATGTACGGAGCTGACATCACCCCCAACCTGCACAAACTCGCCTTGAAGTTCGGTGTGCTCGACAACTTCTACGACAGCGGCGAGGTCTCCGGCGGCGGCCACCTCTGGTCCGACGCCTCCATCACCTCCGACTATAACGAGAAGACGTGGCCGATTGCCTATCGCGGCAAGGAGCGCACCTACGATTTCAGCGGCCAAGTCGCCGACGAGTATCCGCTCGAGCAGGGCATTCCCGACGTGGACGATCCTGCGACCGGCTACTTGTGGGACAACCTCGCCAAGAACCACCTCTCGTATCGCATCTACGGCGAGATGATGGCGATCACCTGGTGCAAAAGTGAGCGCGTAAGTTCGCCGATGGAAGGAACTCCATCGCCGGTCGCGGGCAAGTGCGAATCGGAGGAGATCAAGCACGGCGAGCCACTTCCGGAGAATGTCGGCAATCCGCGCGGCGGCCCGAGTCCGTGGCCGTGGGCGGTGCCGCGCCTGAAGAGCGTGCGCGCCACCAAAGCCGCGCAGCGCGATCACTTCGATCCGCTTTATCCCGACTTCGAAATCGATTATCCCGACCAGCTTCGGGCCGATGAGTTCCTGCGCGAGTTTGACGAATTCGTAAAAGCTCGCGGTACGGAAAAAGAACTGCCCCAGTTCACCCTGCTCTACTTACCTGACGATCACACCGGCGGCACGCGCCCGGGCAAGCCCACGCCACAGGCCTCCGTCGCTGATAACGACCTCGCAGTCGGCCGCGTCGTAGACGCGGTTTCGCACAGTCCATATTGGGACGATACGGCTATCTTCGTCGTCGAAGACGACGCGCAGAACGGCGCGGACCATGTCGACGCGCATCGGTCGATTGCGCTCCAGATCAGCAAGTACTCGCCCCACGCGGAAAAGCCCTATGTTGATCACAACTTCTACACAACCGTGAGCATGATGCACACCATGGAGTCGCTGCTCGGTCTACCCCCGATGAACCTCTTTGACGCCCATGCACCGCTGATGATTCCTCTCTTTGCGGGGCAGGGCACGCAGCCGTCCTATCAGGCTGACGATCGGAATCTGCGCAGCGGGCTGATCTATCGAGTGAATCCGAAGAAGGCTCCGGGCGCGAAGGAGTCTTCGCGTATGGATTTCTCCCGCCCCGATGCGATCGATACGGACAAACTCAATGCCATCCTGTGGCAGGACGCAAGGGGCACGACTCCGAAGCCAGCCGAGCATTCGCATTCAGCACCGTAGAGTGCTGTGCCGACGTTCCTGTCGCGTGCGTGCAGCGGATCGGTGGTGCGCCTGAATAACGCGTCCTGCGCCGCCCGTACCGACTACGCTAGAATTCTCCAGGTGGGGACTCCAATCGAGTGCACCAATCTGCGCAAAACCTACGACGGCAAAGTCGAAGCCGTTCGCGGCATCAGCCTGCGCATTGAGACCGGCGAATGCTTCGGACTGCTTGGCCCGAATGGGGCAGGGAAGACCACGACCATAGAAATCCTCGAGGGCCTTCTGGCGCCGACCTCGGGCGATGTGCGGATCTTCGGACATAACTGGAGCGAGAATCCGCGCCAACTCCGCGAGTGGCTCGGCATCTCCCTGCAAGAGACGCGGCTTACCGAAAAGCTGACTGTGCGCGAGACCGTCGAACTCTTCGCCAGTTTCTACGACAATCCGCGAGCCGCAGCCGAAGTACTCGAAGACCTCCAACTCACGGAGAAGTCCGACAGTTGGGTGGGCAAGCTTTCCGGAGGCCAAAAACAGCGCCTGGCGGTTGCTACCGCGCTGGTCGGCAATCCGCGGATTCTCTTCCTCGACGAGCCGACAACCGGACTCGATCCGCAAAGCCGCCGCCAGCTTTGGGAGATCATTCGAACCTTCCAGAAGAAGGGCGGGACGGTTTTGCTTACCACGCATTACATGGACGAAGCGGAGCGACTCTGCGATCGGCTGGCGATTGTCGATCAGGGAGTGATCATCGCGGAAGGAACGCCAGAGGAACTGATCGATCGACTGGGCGGACATCACGTCGTTGAGTTCCAGGCAAGCTGCGCAAACGGCGATGGTGAAGCCTCCACAACTGCCGATCTCACATCGGGCAATCTCGACGTTTGGCGCGCGCTTCCTGGTGTTGAGGCTGTTCGCCATGAAGACGATTCGATCTGCTTGAACGTGCGCGAGCCCCATCTCACCATTCCTGCTTTGCTCGCTGCGGTCAATGGCCGAGGACATCGGCTCGATCACCTGAGCACGCGGCAGGCGAGCCTGGAAGACGTCTTCGTGCAGCTCACGGGACGACATTTGAGGGAGGAGTGATGACCACGGAAACGACAACTCCGCCAACGCCTCAGATCGGGAGTTCTTCCAAGCCTTCGAGCGCGCCAGCGCCGCATTCCGGCCGCTGGTCGGCTTATCGTTATCTGCTTTGGGTGCGGCTGCTGGAACTCAAGCGCGAGCCGGAAATTGTGTTCTGGGTGTTTGGATTTCCGCTGCTGCTCTCGCTCGGCCTTGGCATCGCCTTCCGCAATAAACCTGCCGATCAGAATTCCGTAGCCGTCATTGCCGGACAAAATGCCGAACAGATTGCGGCCAGTCTTGGGTGGTTCTGGCGCGGACAAGCGGTCGCCGTTGCGCGCGGTCGTTCTGGATCGCGAGGCTGCGATGAAGGGATTTCGTTTCGGCAAGTTCGATGTCGTGGTCGAACAGAAACCCGATGGCATGTATTGGTACTACTACGATCCTTCGCGTCCCGAGAGCATGTATGCGCGCGTGATGGCGATCGACACGCTCGAAGCCAATGCCGGACGAGCCGACAAACTTCAGGCCGTGAACTCGGCGTCCAGCGCGCCAGGCTCACGCTACATCGACTTTCTGATTCCGGGATTAATTGGGATGAGCCTGATTAACTCCGGCATGTGGGGCGTCGGATTTTCGCTGGTCGATATGCGGCAGCGAAAATTGCTCAAGCGATTTGTGGCGACTCCGATGCGGCGCAGCGATTTTTTGCTGGCGGTGATGAGCAGTCGGCTGGTGCTGATGGTGGTGGAAGTCGGGTTGCTGCTGGTTTTTGGCATGCTCGTGTTTCACATGCCGGTTACAGGATCGTTCCTGACGCTTGCGCTAGTCGGGTCGATCGCCGCAATTGCTTTCGGCGGACTTGGTTTGCTGGCTGCCTGTCGCGCGCAAAAAGTTGAGACGGCGAGCGGTGTGATTAATCTCGTCATGATGCCGATGTGGATCTTTTCCGGTGTCTTTTTCTCCTACGAGCATTTTCCAGCAATGGCGCTGCCCTTCATCAAGGCGCTTCCGCTGACCGCGCTTAATGATGCGCTGCGGGCGGTGATTTTGGAGGGAGCCTCGTTGCCTTCGCAGTCGCTTCGTTTGCTGATTCTTGCCCTTTGGGGCGGAATTTCGTTCGCGCTCGCGCTCCGCTGGTTCCGCTGGACGTAGCCGGCGCTGGGTGCGCGACAAGCTGGGTCTGCCGGATTTCTGAACGCCGCTTTACGCCTTCGATTTCTTGAATTCGTCAAACGCCGCCAGGAAGCGGTCAATATCCTGCTTCGATAAGTAATACGGCGTCGACAGCCGGAGCTTGTGCGGGTCGCCGCCCCGGATGCGAATCTTCTTCTCTTTCCAGAGCCAGTTCTCCAGCTCCATCCGCGGGACCGGCGGGACATTTACCGTCGCAATTGCGCAACGCATCGACGCGTCCGGCGAGGTCCAGGATTCAGCCCCGCGTTTGATCATCGCATCGAGGATGTAATTTCCCAGTTCCCGATGACGGCGCTCAATGCGATCCATGCCGATGTCATTCGCCAGCTTGATCGATGCGCGCAAGCCCCAGAGGGCGGGCACGTTCGAGCTGCCGATGCGCTGGAAGCGCTCCGCGCGGAGTTTCGTATCGTCCCAGCCTTCAGTGGCAATCGTGTTCCAGAGGCGGTCGATCACTTCGTCGCGCACGTAGAGGAAGCCGGAACCCTTGGTCGCTTGCAGCCACTTGTGAGGACTGGAGGAATACATGTCGCAGCCCAGTTCGTGCAGGTTCAGTCGCATCATGCCCGGAACATGTGCGCCATCGACGGCGGAGAGAATTCCCTTGCTGCGGGCCAGTGAACAGATTTCCTTCGCGGGCAGAACAACTCCGGTGACGGTCGTGATATGGCTGAAGAAAATTACGCGCGTGCGCGGCGTGATGGCGTCGTTGAAAAGTTGAACGATGTGCCCTGGATTCTGCGCAGGCCTGGGGAGTGTGATTTTCTTGACCACGATTCCGTAGCGCTTGGCGCGCAGGTCCCAGGGATGCTCGCCGCCCGGATGCTCCTGATCGGTGATGATGACTTCGTCGCCGGCCTTGAGGTCGACGCCGTTGGCGATGTAGCTGTTAGCTTCGGTGGCGTTGCGCAGGATGGCGATCTCGTCGCGATGGCAGCCGACAAACGCGGCCAGCGGATCGCGGAACTCGTTCCACGAAGCATAGCCCCAGATGGGATAGTCCTCGGGATCCTGCTGGTTCATCTTCTCGCTGGTTTCGTAGCCCTCGAAGATGGCACGCAGAACCGGCGCCGGGCTGGAGCCTACCGTGCCATTGTTGAGGTAGACCTCGTCGGCAGGAATGAGGAATTGCTTGCGCAATTCGTGCCAGTAGGCGTCTTCGTTCTTGTCGTACAGCGAACGGTCGGGGAGCTGAGCGGGGGCCGAGCCGAGTTGCCCCCAGAGATTGCCGCGCCATCCAAGGGCGGCGGTAGCGATGACGGACGAGGAGAGAAAATTACGCCGGTTTAGCATGGGGGACCCTCTCGAAATGTTCGCGAAACGAAACTTTGAGAAACGGGCCATGGTAACACCGGATTAAGCCCAGAGCTATGAACTTGCCGTTTCGACCTCGAGAACCCTACTTCTCGGGCCGAGGGTGAGCGTGTTCGTTGGCGAACCATCGACTACGACAGCATTTGCGCAAAATAAGGAGTAACGTTCCTTCCAGAGAAAGCGTCCAACTGATAGGGAAATACCGTCCAACTGGGCTTGCTATCGGAGGTATAATCGTGGACAGCTTGGTCGGAACGGACTGGTTCCCCACGGGGTGTAAAATGTCGCATCGCAAACCATTGATTTCCCTCGGTTTATTGCTCCTGATGGCTTCGTTCGCCGCCGCGCAGGATCAAAGCTCGCAAACTTCCAGTTCCCAGACGCCTGCCGCATCGGCTCCAGCTTCCTCGACGCAGGGCCAGACCGCCAAGGACCAGGACAAAGATCAGTCCACGAAGGATCAGACGAGCGCGAGTCAGACGGCGCAGACTCCATCGTCGCAGCCGACAAGCACGCCCGCTCCTGCCCCGACTGATCCGACCGATCAGCCGACGACGCAGGATAGTTCAGACGCGAGCACCGCCGCCAATCCGCCGGTCACGCAGGAAGCCGATCCGAACAAGGTAAAGCATACGGGCGGCAAGGATGACGTCGATGCGATCGGCAATCGCAAAGTCGGCGGCCGAGGCCTGGGCGACTGGTATTCACTGGATACCGAGATCAAGGTCGGCAAGCAATATGCGATGCAGGTCGATAACAGCGTGAAGATGGTGCAGGATCCGGTGGTGAATGAATACGTCAACCGGATCGGCCAGAACCTGGTGCGCAACTCCGACGCGCAGGTGCCCTTCACGATCAAGGTCATCGATTCGGACGAAGTGAACGCATTCGCGCTCCCGGGTGGATTCTTCTACGTAAATTCCGGATTGATTCTGGCGGCCGATGAGGAAGCCGAACTGGCCGGAGTGATGGCGCATGAGATTGCTCACGTATGCGCGCGCCACGCTATGCGCCAGATGACGCGAGCGAATTGGGCGAATATTGGAACGATCCCGCTGATCTTTGTTGGCGGCGGAATTGGTTACGCCGTGTACGAAGCAGCCGGCCTGGGATTGCCGCTGACTTTCATGAAGTTCCAGAGGAACTTCGAAGCGGAAGCCGACTATCTCGGTCTGCAATACATGTACAAGACCGGGTACGATCCGCAGGCATTCATCAGCTTCTTCGAAAAGATTCAAGCTAAAGAAAAGAAGAAGCCGGGTACGCTGGCCAAGGCGTTCGCGTCGCATCCGCAGACCCCGGACCGGATCGAAGAGTCGCAGAAGGAAATCGCGACCATTCTTCCGGCGAAGACGCAGTACATCGTTTCAACCTCGGAGTTCGACGACGTGAAGAGCCGTCTGGCGATGATCGAGAACCGGCACAAGGTGCTCGACGAGAAGGAAATGAACAAGCCCTCACTGCGGCGCACGTCGAACACCGATAAGTCGGGATCTGACAAGAGCGGGGATGACGACCGGCCAACGCTGAAGCGGCGTCCTGATGGCGATAGCGGAACGCAGAACTAAAGCAGAAGCTAGAAGAACGAAGCTTGGAAAACAAAACCGGCAGCCCTTAGGGCTTGCCGGTTTTTCATTAGCGGAAGAGTTCCAGTGCGGATTTTTACGAACCCGCAGCGACGGATTTGACGTTGATCGTCGTGCCATCGACTTCGCCGGTCACCTTGGCCTTCGCGCCCGCCAGTTTATCCAGCTTATCGAGCGCAGCCTGATCGGATGTCGCCAGCGTATAGACCTTATCGCCCACCACCAGCGCATAGTTCGAACCATGCTTGACGCAGGCGCGCGTGCAATCGGCCGCCGCGCCGGGCATTTGGTGTTTCGCGCCGCACATGGCATCGCTGACCTCACCGGTCAGAGTTTTGGTTTTATTGGCGGCTAGCGATGGAAGCGATGCAATTCCCAGCGCCAGAACGGCGGTGGCGATTCGATTGAGTTTCATGCGGGCTTTCTCCTTGACGATAGTTTATTGCACTTTGAATTGGATGGTGACGTCCACGGCTTTGTCTTTTTTCGAGAGCACTTCGTTGACGTTGACCGTGTAGCGCAGGCCGCTGGGGAGGAGGCGCGGCGCTTCCTCAACAAACTTGCGCGTGTATTCAGCATTATAGGGTTCGCCTTCACGCAGTTTCCAGGCGGCGTGCAGGCGGTCTTTGGAGGCCGTGTCGACTCCCGCAATCTCCAGTTCCCCCATTTTGTAGAGGTCGCCCTCGCTGACGTTCATGTCGTAATGAACCGTGCCCTTCTCGTCGTCGAGCTGTGCGTCGGGCTTAACTTCGGCCATCATGTAACCGCGGCTGTGGTAAAGGCGAGTCAGAATCTCCGCGTCGGTTACGATCCGCACGGCATCGGCGGGACGGCCCATGGCGAGATGGAAGAGAGGCGCCGCTTCGTCGGTAGGGACCGCTGTGTTTCCCTTCCACGTAACTCCAGAAACGGTATAGATCTTGCCCGGCGTCACGGGAACGATGGCATCGACGGTTACGTCGCTTGAGTTGGCATCATTCGATCCCGTCTCCCCGCCTTGAGTATCCTTGGTGTTTTTCGTCGTCATCGGCTTTGACGCCAGGCCCGCTCACCACCCGGGCATCGGAGGGGCCAAGAGCCGCTCTCAGATAGCCGCGCGCTAAGTACGTAGGGAGCAGATCGAACTGCGCGACCGCGGCGATCTTCGAGCGAGAGTATTCGGCGTCCAATAACTGGTGTGCCGATCTTTCGAGGTAAGGGATCTGCTCAGGCGAGGCCCCCGGAAACTCCACGTTGCGAATGCGGATGCTGACCTCTTCCACCCGGTAGACGATTGCCTGCAACCCGCTGCCATCCTGTTTGGACTCGCGCAGGAACTCCACGCGCCCGGGCAAGCCATGTTCGGTGAGGAGTGCCTGGAGCGTCTCCCTGACATAATCCGCCAATCGGCCCGAGTCAGGCAGCAGAGAATCTTTAAGCAAGGGTACGCGCTGTTCAAGGACCGAGTGCAATTCTGCGTCGCTGAACCAGACAAAATTTTCGAACCGCGCCGGCAAGAGTGTGATCTTGTCTTTGTCCGTGAGCTGGAATTCGACTTTGACCCCGGCATCGGAATAAGAGAACGAATACGAGACGCTTGAGAACAGGCCGGACTGCCCGAGTCGCTGCGTGGCTTCCTTGAATTCACCGTCGCCGGCGTCCTGTCCGAGTTTGAGGCCTGTAACGCCGAGAATTTCCTTGTCGGTATAGCGAGTGCTCCCTTTGACTTTGACCGAGATGAGCTTGTTGGGTGTTGCGCCCGAGGCTGGTGTCTTGCTGGCGGCGCGCTTCTGGGCCTGCGACATCGTGGCCAGCATGAGGCACAATCCGGTTACGAGAACAAGCAGCCTTTGCATGGAGAGGGGAGGAGTCATCGCGAGCGTTTGGAGACGGCCGAGGCGGCCGGAGCAAAATTATGCTGGCGCAGAGCAATGTCCATGAAGGCGCGGGCGGCGCGGCTGAGCGATTTATCCTTGCGAAAAACCAGTGCGAGATCGCGGCGGATCTGCACATCGGCGAGGGCGAGGGCGACGAGGGCCTTGGCGCGAATGTCCTCTTCGATGTTGGAACGCGCGATGAAACCCACGCCGACGCCAGCCGCCACGAACCGCTTAAGCAGTTCGCTCGAATCGAGTTCCATCGCCAGATTTGGTTTTACGTGATGGTCATAAAACAGCGCGTCGAGCGCATCGCGAGTATGGCCGAGTTTCGGCAGAACCAGCGGATAAGGCGCGATTTCAGCCACCGTAACGGACTTCTTGGCTGCCAGCGGGTGCTTGGGAGCGGTGATCGCGACGAGATAGTCCCGGTGAATCATCTGGGCTTCAAGTCGGTTGTCATTCACAGGGAGCGAGACGAAGCCAAAGTCGACGGCATTTTCGAGAATCGACTCGAGAATCCGCGCGTAGTCGGACCGCTTAACGCTCACTGCGACGCTCGGATAGTCGCGCTTAAACTGGGCGAAGACTTCGGGGAGGATGTGCAGGCAAGTGCCCTCGTTGGCGCCGACGACGATTTCACCGCGAGGGACGCGCTCGGTCTCGGCAATCTCGGTCAGGATCGTCTTGCGATGTTCGATCGTCTCCTCGGCATATTTGAAAAATAATTTGCCGGCGGCGGTGACCGAGACGCGGCCTCCCGAACGATCGAGCAGGCGCGCGCCGACTTCTTCTTCGAGGGCGCGAATTTGCGAAGAGATGGCGGGTTGCGTCCGAAAACGCTTCTCCGCCGCGCGCGAAAAGCTGGAGAGGCGCGCCACTTCCAGAAAAATTTCGAGCTGGTCGAAATCCATGGTGGATTTGATCCCTCACACTATAGCGGGGTCGGCGGGATCATTCAATGCGGGGATGACGGTGTCCTGGAGACCCGAGGGGCGTCAATTGAAAGCGATTATCTGTTGCCCACCCTGCGCATGCGCGAACGATGGGACATCCATTGCCTTGTTGTGCCTGCGGAAGGCAGGGCCATCCGTCGCGCTGTGGGCCCCTCTCGCCCGCAGATCTTCGCTGTGCAGCATGGCGCTCACCACCAAGGCGATGGTCGCCGCGCTCCCTGCGGTCAAGGTTGCAGCATGAGTGAAAACCCTGCCGGGCTGTCTCCGCCTACCACCAGGTCAAGTTTGCCGTCGTTGTTGAAATCGCCAGTGGACATACCGACCGGTTTGCCATTCGTGGAGACCGTGGAAAGAACTTTCCACGTGCTCTGACTGCGGCTCAGAAAGGTGATAAGCCCCGAATTCCAGTTGGTCACCGCAAGTTGCAACGTGCCATTCGACATGAAATCGCCGGCCGTCACGGTGTAAGGATAGTTGCCGGCAGAGTAGTTTGCGGCAGGCGAGAATGTCCCATCCCCTTTTCCGTGAAAAATAGACACTGTCCCCGGGTTCCCGCATTGCGCTGCATGACCACACTTGTTGGCAGTAACCAGGTCAACAATACCGTCACCATCGACATCGGCAGCAATAATCGATGTTGGACCGCCGTCGGCTGGATAATCCACTTTTGGATAAAAGCTGTCTTGGCCGTCGCCGATCAGGATCGATATTGTTCCCGATCCAAAATTGGCAACGGCTATGTCGGGCGCGCCATCCCGATTAAAGTCCCCGACCACCATGGCCACCGGATAGTTGCCGGTAGGAAATGGACCCCATTGACAGTAGAAATAACTGCAGCCGCCCTGATACAAAATGACCGAATTGTCCACACTGTTTAACACGGCAAGCCCTCTTTCGCCGATGCCATCGAAGTCGGCTGCTGCCAGTGCAATCGGTCCGCGCCCTACCTGGTTGTCGAGGTGCGGTTGAAAGGTACCATTTCCATTGTTCAACAGAAGGGAGACGCTTCCAGGATAGAGGCCATAGCTGGTTCCGTAATTGGCCGTAATAATGTCCGGGCCGTTGCCGTATACGTCCTCCAGGATGACTCCCAGTGGATTGCTGCCGGTTGCATAAGTAACCGGTTTGGCGAACGAGCCTTTCCCCAGACCCAGGAACACTTCGACCGCGTTGTTAGGTCCGTCGGCTGCCACGATATCCAGAATGCCATCGTTATTCAGGTCGGCGACAGCCACCTGTTCTGGCTGGGTGCCAAACGAATGGTCGATCCGCTGCCACTTGCCGATGGAATGCGCTTCCGACACCGCGAAGTACAGTGGGTCCGATTTCAACCCTGGCTCGCAGTCACGGCAGCAGTGCGGGCACTTTTGACGAGAGCGGCCGGAACCGTCGCCGTCATCTGAGTTTTGCTAACCCACTGGGAATCCAAGAGGTACCGTTCCAATACAGAATGGGTTGGCCCGCAAGTCGTCTGGGAAGTTTCCGTTGACAGTCAGTTGAAAATCTCCGGAACCCGGAACAACATGATCGGGCACCAGCGGACTCACAAGGACTGGGATGCGATTATCCTGCCCCCATGATTCATGAGTCGCGAAGGCACAGAGGAATAGGAACAAACAAGCACGGAGAAGGGCAGGCTTGAGGTTGTGCGAGCCTCGCGCCGACGAAGGCCGCAAGTTGTTATGTGTGATTCGGTGAGTAGCTCCGCGTTGCTTCATGATGTCCTCCGCAATTTGGTGGGATAGTTCCGCAGCCGGCAGGCTATCAAGATCCTGCCGTCCAGCTTGCAAAACCTATCCTGCTAGGTAATGCGCAAATCTCGGCCGGATTGGCTCACGCGACAGAAAACTTCCGCAAAATTTTCGTCGGGATGGAAGAGGGCGATTCACCCGGGATGCTCCGCTGACGTTTCCTGGCAGTATCGGGATAATTTTCACTGCTTCTGAGTGCTCATTCCCCCTCGGAATTTACCGTTCTTTAACAGCGTCGGACTAGGCTCCCATGGGGCAGTCTGGCACAAAAAGCTTGCATGCCGGGGGATCCTATGAAGTCACTTCGCGTTGTCTGCTTTTGTTTCGCTTTTTTGTGTGCCACTTTTGTAGCCCAGTTGAGCGCGCAACACGCTGAGGCCGGGAAGAAACCGCCTCTGAAGTTGACCAAGGCGGCCGTCTATAGCTCGGATGGATCCTATAGCACTGGCGTTGCGGCGGGAGACCTAAACGGCGACGGCATTCCGGATATGGTCGTGAGCAACATGTGCGCCGGGGGCACTTTTTGCAGCAGTGACTACATTGCCACCGTGGGCGTTCTGCTCGGCCACGGTGACGGCACTTTCAATGCGGCCGTCTCATACGACAGTGGTGACGATCGTCTTTGCAGGCCCTTTTCCGTCGCGATCGCGGATGTGAATGGCGACGGCCATCCCGACCTTGTCCTGGCGATGTCCTGTCAGTTCGCAGGCCAGTTCGTTGACAACGATCAGGTGAATGTTCTGCTCGGTCACGGGGATGGCACCTTCGCTTTCGCGGCGAAGTACAGCGCGGCTGGCTTTCTTGCGGGTTCAGTCGCGACTCAAGACCTGAACGGCGACGGCCATCCCGACATTGTTGTCGTAAGCGGATGCCAAACCCTGGACCATGCCGGGAACTGCTTTGGGAGTTCCGATGGCAGCGTAAGCGTGCTGATGAACAAGGGCGACGGAACGTTCCTGCCCGCTGCCGGTTATGACTCGGGCGGTCACGTTGCGACCTCACTTGCGGTCGGAGACGTCAACGGCGATGGCAAGCTCGATCTGGTGGTAGGCAACACCTACGGTTGCAGCAACTGTGGCTACGCGGGAGCGAGCGTGTTGCTGGGTAAAGGCGACGGAACGTTCGGGCCCGCCGTCCCCTATGCAGCGGGTGGCTGGCTCGGCGCTGCGGTCGCCATCGGCGACGTGAATGGAGACGGCAAGCAAGACTTAGTCGTGGCGACCAGGTGCCAGACCAACTACTGCGATACCAGTGGCGCAGTAGGTGTCCTGCTGGGTAAAGGAGATGGCACATTCCAATCGGCCGTGAGCTACGGCACCGCCGGATCGGAGGCGGACTCGGTTGCGGTTGCCGACCTCAACGGCGACGGCAAGCCGGATCTGGTGGTGGCGGACTTTTGCCTGAAGGCTACCGGCCAGTGCCGCAACAATCATCCGGGCGGGATGGGCATACTGATTGGCAACGGCGACGGAACTTTCCAGGCCCCGATCCGCTACAGCTCTGGTGGTGAGAACGCCATCGCGGTAACGCTCGCGGACGTCAACGCCGACAACCGGGCTGATGTGGTCGTCGCCAACCAGTGCCCCACCGGCCCGTGCGGCAATGGGACGGTTGGCGTGCTCCTGAACGCGCTCACGGTTGGCACCAAGGCGATGGTCAAATCGTCACCCAATCCATCGCAAGTCAACCAATCGGTTACGTTCACAGCCGTTATTACCTCTTCCTCGGCGGTGCCGGATGGCGAAGTGGTCACTTTTTACAACGGCACCAGCATGCTAGGGCCGGGGACGACGAAAAATAATGGGGTGGCGACGCTGACGACATCATTTGCCGCCGCAGGCGCGTACACTGTCGAAGCCAGCTATCCCGGGGACGCTTTCCACACCGCCAGTTCAGCGACGGTCAAGCAGATGGTGAATCACTGAAGAGGTCAGTTTCAGCACCCGCCGCGGGGGATGCACCTAGGCCTCGGCGAGCCCAAAGAAACGGAGAGGGCTCGACCTTGGTCTTGCCGCTGGATCGCTGCAAATGAGTCCGCGCTTTAGCGCCTGCGGGCCGCGCTAGACGTTGATCACCGCGCACAGCTCTTTCACGGCCGCGGCGCTCTTGTCCAGGCCAGCCTTCTCGTCGGCGGTCAGTTTGATCTCAATGATCTGCTCGATGCCTTTTGAGCCGATCTTCACTGGCACTCCCACGTACAAGCCGTTAATGCCGTACTCGCCAGTGAGATAAGCGGCGCAGGGAAGAATCTTCTTCTTGTCTTTCAGAATTGCCTCGACCATTTCGGTCGCCGCAGCCGAGGGCGCATAGTACGCCGAGCCAGTCTTCAAATACTTTACGATCTCGGCGCCTCCGTCGCGCGTGCGCTGGACAAGCGCATCGAGGCGGTCCTTCGGGATCAGTTCAGTGATCGGAATGCCGGCCACCGTCGAGTAGCGGGGCAGCGGCACCATGGTGTCGCCATGTCCGCCAAGCACGAAGGCATTGACGTTTTCGACGCTCACCTTAAGCTCGTCGGCGATGAAGGCGCGGAAGCGCGCCGAGTCGAGCACGCCGGCCATGCCAATCACGCGCTCACGCGGAAACTTGCTGAGCTTGTAAGCCGCCTGCGCCATCGCGTCCAGCGGGTTCGAGACGATGATCAAAATGCAGTTCGGCGAGTGCTGCACAACTTTGCCGACCACGTCGCTCATGATTTTGTAGTTAGTGTTGAGCAGGTCGTCGCGGCTCATGCCGGGCTTGCGCGGAATGCCGGCGGTGATGACGACGATGTCGGAGTTGGCGGTATCGGCGTAGTCGTTGGTGCCTTTGATGTAGGAGTCGCGTTTTTCGATGGGCATGGCTTCGAGCAGGTCGAGGCCTTTGCCTTGCGGAACGCCTTCCACGATGTCGATGAGCACGACGTCGGCGAGTTCTTTCGAGGCGATCCAGTGGGCGGCGGTAGCTCCGACGTTGCCGGAGCCGACGATCGTTACTTTATTGCGCATGAAGGGTCCTTTCACACGGAAAAATCAAAATCTATAACCACAGAGGAAACGGGGTGACGTCTAGCGTGCCGCGACCGGAACCTGCATATTCTCGATCATGCAGGTCGCGAATTCGCTGGTCTTCACTTTGGTGGCGCCTTCCAGCATGCGTTCGAAATCATACGTCACTTTCTTTTGCTGGATGGTGCGCTCGATGCTTTGCTCGATCAGATCGGCCGCTTCGGTCCAGCCGAGGAAGCGGAACATCATCACGCCGGAAAGAATAACCGATCCGGGGTTGATGACGTCCTTGTCGGCGTACTTAGGCGCGGTGCCGTGGGTCGCTTCGAAAATCGCATATCCGTCGCCGACATTCGCGCCGGGAGCGATGCCGAGTCCGCCCACCTGCGCCGCGCACGCGTCGGAGATGTAATCGCCATTGAGGTTCGGCGTCGCCAGCACGGTATATTCGTCGGCCCGCGTTACAACCTGCTGGAAGATCGAATCGGCGATGCGGTCGTTGATGAGCAGCTTCTTCTTCCACACGCCCTTGCCGTGGGTCGCGTAGATCGAGTCGAGGCAATCTTTCACTTCTTTATAAAGCGCTTGCCGGAAATCGTCGGTCGCGAACTCCAACCCCGGCTCGATCAGATTGGCATTCTGCTCAACCGTGAGCGCCGGATTCTTGTCCTTGTTGTCGATGATCCAGCTCTCACGCTCGGTCACCACCTGGCTGCGGAATTCATCGGTCGCAAGCTCGTATCCCCACTTGCGGAACGCGCCTTCCGTGAACTTCTGAATATTGCCCTTGTGCACCAGCGTGACCGACTTGAGATTGTTCTCCAGCGCATGCTCGATGGCCATGCGCACCAGGCGCTTGGTTCCGGTGATAGAAATCGGCTTGATGCCGACGCCCGAATCGAGTCGAACTTGCTTCTTGCCGCCCTTTAGCATGTCTTTGTTCAGGAATTCGATGAGGCGCGCGCAATCAGCGGTGCCCTCTTCCCACTCGATGCCGGCATAAACGTCTTCCGTGTTTTCGCGGAAAATCACAAGATTCATGCGCTCGGGATGCTTCACCGGCGAAGGCACGCCCTGGTAATACTTGACTGGCCGAACGCAGGCGTAGAGGTCGAGGATCTGGCGCAGCGCGACGTTCAGCGAGCGGATGCCGCCGCCGACGGGCGTGGTCAACGGCCCCTTGATGGCGACGCGGAATTCGCGGATGGCGCTGATGGTATCGTCAGGCAGCCAGTTCTGGAATTTGGCCTTGGCTTTCTCGCCGGCGAAAACCTCATACCACGCGACCGAGCGCTTGCCCTCGTAGGCTTTCTCGACCGCCGCGTCGAACACGCGCACGGATGCCTTCCAGATGTCGCGGCCGGTGCCGTCGCCCTCGATGAAGGGAATGATGGGGCGGTCGGGCACGCGATACTTGCCATTGCTGTATTCGATCTTCTGCCCGTTCGATGGAACCGGAACTCCGTTGAACTGCGCCATGCCGACTGCCTCCAGAGATGTTCGGGATTAAAAATGATTATAAAGATAATGAAGGGAAGGGCGGAAGTTCGACGGGCGTTATCACCGGGCAGTGTGAGCGGCATCACATTGAATCGGTGATCCGTTGACCTGATCCACGGTTGCGCCTTTGCCGGCGAATGAGAGACAGGGGAAGCCCGTCTCCAGGCCGCCCGCTTGCTATTTCGCGCGATTTCCCCTAGCGCTCGATCTTCACCGACTTCACGGACACTTCCTTATTCGGCCGGTCCTGCCGCCCGCGCGGCGCCTTCGAAATCTTCTCCACGACGTCATAGCCCTCCACCACTTCGCCGAAGATCGTGTGCTTGCCGGTGAGCCATTCGGTGGCCGCGACGGTGATAAAAAACTGCGAGCCGTTGGTGTTCGGTCCGGCATTGGCCATGGCCAGTTTGCCCGGCTTGTCGAAGCGATGCGGCGAGCCCTTGGTCTCGTCTTCAAACTGGTAGCCCGGTCCGCCCATGCCGGTGCCCTGGGGGTCGCCGCCCTGGATCATGAAGTCGGGAATGACGCGATGGAAAATTGTTCCATGATAGAGCGGGTCTTTCGATTTCTTCCGCGTCGTGGGATGCGTCCACTCGCGCTTGCCTTCGGCAAGTTCGGTAAAGTTGGCGACGGTCTTGGGCGCGTCTTTTTCAAACAGGCGGCAGACGATATTGCCTTCGCTGGTTTCAAATACGGCATAAGTTCCGGGAGTGCGGGTCATAAGTCTCCTTAAATTGTTGCAGTAGTTTATCGTGCGCCTGAATCGGCTGCCAAATCGCAGGGCCGGGCATAAGCCTCTCTAATCCTTAAATGGTCTCTAGGTCCCAGTCGCTTTCTTGGCCGCAGGCTTCGCCGCGGGTTTGGCAGCCGCCGCGCCCGCGTGCTTGATCTCAATGTGCGTGATCTTGATGGGCCTGAGCGGAAGATCGTTGCTTGGGTCGCGATCCATGCGGGCAATCTTCTTCACCAGTTCCACCGCAGCATCGTCGCATTGGCCGAAGATGGTGTAATTCCCATCCAGGCTGGGGTAGGGAACCTCTGTGATGAAGAATTGCGAACCATTGGTGTCTGGACCGGAGTTGGCATAAGCCAGGCGTCCCGGACGGTCGAACCCCACCGCGGCCGTCGTCTCGTTCTTGAATCTATATCCGGGATCGCCAGTGCCGTTTCCTAAGGGATCCCCGCCCTGAATCATGAACTCGGGAATCACACGATGAAAGATGGTGCCATCGTACAAAGCAACGCCGTGTTTTTTAACGTGACCGACGGGACTCGTCCAGTCCTTGGTGCCCTGCGCAAGCCCGATGAAGTTAGCGACTCCCAGAGGCGCAACTTTGGGAAATAACGTGCAGTGCAGATCTCCAGCCGTAGTGTGGATGATAGCCACCGGATCGGTGCTGGCGGCGGACTGGGCTGCGGAAGTTTGTGCTCCGCTGAGCAACGAGCAACAACAGACTAAGACAGCCGCGCAGATAACCCTTCTCATAGACGACTCCTTTGTGCTTCTAGCAAAAAATAATTGTACACAACCGAACGAGGGATTTTCGGACCGGGCTGCCGAATTGACTCTCACAATAGCGAAGCTACTCGGTCTCGCGACAGCTTTTTCGCAGGACTTCCGATCTTGAATAGACGACGAAGCAATACAGGGCCGGCCCGAGGATAGGAAACAACATCGCCAAGAACCAGAAGAATTGTTTCAGTAGATGAGAGTTGTCAAAGCGAATCAAGAACAATTCCATGCCCACCAGCGTGATTCCCGCCCCAATTACGCCAACCAGGATGAGCGGCTTCACGACGGGCATGAGAACGTCCGGAATTCCACTGATTGCTCCTTTGACTGTCAGCACCATCCAAAACATGAAGAAAGCGACTGAAATACCGGCGGACATCCGGTAAATACGACGCGCCGCCGGAGAGACGATCCACTCGCGCTTGATGTACTCGTATCGAAGCATCTAACTAGCTCCAGGATGCCGCCATCAATTTACTGTCGTTTAGTATTCTGCATCTCCCGGCTAACCCGTTCACACTCCCCCAACACGCGCAGCACATTGCCGCCGAGAATTTTTCGAATGTCATTCGCGCTATAGCCGCGATCCAGCAAAGCCTGCGTAATCTTCGGTAGATCAGCGGCGGAGTCGATGCCCTGCGGCGTGGCCCCGCTGACGCCGTCGAAATCCGAGCCCAACCCCACGTGATCGACGCCCGCAACCTTGACAATGTGATCGATGTGGTCGATGAGCGAACTCAGTGGCGGCCGCGGGATTTTTGCCGACCACTCGCGATCGATGCGATCAAGATCCACATAGGCCGGCGTCTTGCCTTCGGCTTTGAGCTTATCGGTATAGGCCTTCTCCGCGGCCGCCCGATCGCTGGCTTGCGCCTCGGACGCCTTGCGATAGTTCTCGTCCACAAACGCGCTATAGAAATTGACATCGACCACGCCGCCATTCTTCGCCACCGCGCGCAGCATATCGTCGGTCATGTTCCGCGGGTGGTTGCTCAACGCGCGCGCCGAAGAATGCGAGGCAATCACCGGCGCCTTGGTGACCGCGATCGTGTCCCAGAAAGTCTTATCCGCAACGTGCGAGATATCGACCAGCATACCCAGGCGATTCATCTCTAGCACAATCTGCTTGCCGCCCTCGGTGAGCCCGTTGTGGTGCTCGATGCCTGGTTTATTGATATCTCCGGACGAGTCTGCGAACTCATTTGTATTCGACCAGCTCAACGTCATGTAGCGCACGCCCAGCCGGTAGTAGTCACGCAGCAGATGAACATCGTTTTCGATCGAGTGGCCGCCTTCGATTCCCATGAGCGCAGCCAGTTTGTGCTCGCGATGTGCGCGTTCAATGTCGGCAACGCTAAATGCCATCATCATCCGATCAGGATGCCGCGCCGCCTGCTCGTAAACCGAATCGATAAGATCGAGCGTGTGGCGGGCGAAATGGCCCTGGTTCGTCTCCGGCTCAACCCAGATGGAGAAAAATTCCGCGCCCAGATTGCCAGCCTTGGCTTTATCGAGGCTGATGTGGCCGTGATCGCCAGGATCAGTCGAACCAAGATCGAAATTTTCATCAAGAAAGCGCTGCGGTGTATCCGCGTGCGTGTCAATGACAATCGCGGAATCGTGAATCTGACGAGCCTTGGCGCTGACCGTCTGTGCCCCCACAGGCAGAGCGATCGGCAGCGCGAGGAGCAGCAAGAGAAATCGCTTGTTCATAGCTGGATACGCATTCTATATGACGCGGGGCGACCCGATGGCTGAGGTGAAATAAGGAGCGTACGCCTGTCCACGCTATGGTTTAAGACAGCGCCGCGAGCGCCATGCTGGACGCAGTCATTGATCGGTTGCTCGGTGGAGACAACGGTTTTTTCGCGCGTGATGGGTTCGAAGCGAGCCTTGACCTCGAGATAGAGCGCAAACGTGCGATTGGCCGCCGGATGGTTAGTGTCGCGCTCCTCTTCGAGCCGCCGCCGCGCCGATTCATCCGTGCAGACGCACTCCATGATGCGGCAAACCTGCCCCGACTCCTCGGCAAACTTGAAGACCCGCTCGACCTGATAAGACTGCGAGAACGTCCGGCCATCCAGGAAGATCGTGCGCGAAGGGTTCTTTCGCAGAAGGAACCCGGCTGCCTGGAGCATGACCTCCATCACGAAGTCATCCTGCGCAGTAGAGAATTCAATATCCTCAGGAGCGAAGATCGCCGCGCGAATCTCATCCTTGCCAAGAACCGAGCCGCCCGTGCGCCGCGCCAGTTCGCGCGCCAGAGTGCTCTTGCCGGTACCCGGCAGGCCAGCCATTAAAACAATCATGGAGTGAAGAGAACTAACAAGGGAAGATCAGTTTGAGGCCGCAATCGTGTCCGGGATCGCCTGTTCATGAACCGGCAGCAGAGTCTGTGTCTGGCGCCAATCTTCATAGCGGTCAGAGACCATCACGTGGAAGCACCAGTGGCGGCGCTCTTCTTCAGGTTCGACCAAGCCAAGCGCGCGGAGATAGAAAAGATAAGACTCCATAAAACGGATCTGCTGCTTGGTCATGCCGCGGCGTTGCAGGTCAACCGTTATGCCCGCGAGGTGAGACGAGGCGGTTTCGCCTTCCGCAGGCGCGGCATTACGATTCCGCCGGCGGAGCTTCTTCTGAACCTTCACCGTGCGCACCGCCGAGTTCAACTGAATCTGCTCGTGAAAGCGACTGTAGTAAGCCTCGGAAAGGTCCTCAACAAAATCGCGCGCCCACACCCGGCTATAACGCCGCGAAGGGTCCAAACTGGGCTCGATGCGCAGCGACTCGCTTGGCACGATCGGAACCAGGTCGCCTGAGTCCTTCAGTTGTTGCAGTTGCACGTCGTCATAAATGCGCGGAAGCTGAAGCCGGTCGACCTCCTGATTCTGGAGCAGCAGGGAATCGTGCGACGGGCGGAAAAGCGGGTTCCAAAGAATGCGGCGAACGTGATGCAGCGGATGTCGGGAATGCACGACGCGGTGGTGCGGATTGACCGGGTGGAGCGCGAAAGCCGTCCCGCTAGCGCAGCCGAGCAGCGCCAGCAAGCTCAACAAAAACGGCCACCGAATTGAGGTACGCGTCCCTTGGGTCATCGGCCTTTGCGTAGGGGAATCCCCTATTTTTGTTAGAGGAAGATGAATTGTAACCTAGCCCGCAACAATTGTGGCAAGACAATCGTCGCAAACACCATTACGGAAGAGAGTTACGAAGTAACCAGAAGGCACGGTACCAGGCTCTGGGCGCGGCTTTTGAGCCGATGGGCATGCGGCCCCAGGCCGCCGAACGGCGGAAAAACTGCATTTCCCGCCGATACCGTGAATGGCCGGTGATGCTTCCGATCCTCAGCCGAAATCGGCGAAAATCCGTGACAATACAGACCTCGGTCCGAAAGACCTTGCCGCGGCCCTACTTCCTGAACAGATCGCCAATCGCCTGCTTCATCACCTGTCCGCCGACCTCTGAAATCGACTTCGTCAGCGGAATATCCTTCGGGCAAATCTCCACGCAATTCTGCGCATAGCCGCATTCCTGGATGCCGCCATCGCCCATCAGGGCTGCCAGTCGTTCGCGCTTCAGTTCCGCACCGGTCGGATGGGTATTGAACAGCCGCACCTGCGAAATCGTAGCCGCGCCCACAAAGCCGGTGCCTTCGGTGAACTGCGGACAAGCCTCCATGCAGCAGCAGCAGGAAATGCAACGCGAGAGCGGATAAGCCGCCTCCTGCATCTCAGCCGACTGGCGCGGGCCGGAGCCGAGGTCGTAGGTGCCATCCACCGGCACCCAGGCTTTGACCTTTTTCAGGTTCTCAAAGATCACGCTGCGGTCGACGGCGAGATCGCGCACGACGGGGAACTTCGAGAAGGGCTCAAGCTTGATCGGCTTATCCAGATGATCGAGCAGCGCCGAGCAAGCCATGCGCGCCTTGCCATTGATGATCATGGCGCAGGAGCCGCAGACCTCTTCGAGGCAATTCGAGTCATAGGTGACAGGCGTAGTCTTCTTGCCGTCGCGTGTGACCGGATTGGCCGCGATGTCCATGAGCGCCGAAGTGACGTTCATATTCGGCCGGTAGTTAATCTCGAACTCCTCCCACGTCGCTGGAGCGTCGGGGGTGAGTTGGCGTTTGATCTTGATAATTACGGTTTTATTGTTAGCCATTAGCTTCTAGCCTTTAGCTCCTAGCTCAATCTCTGTCTTAGCTCCGACTGCAATCTGTCCTTTCAAACTCTGTCATCCTGAGCGAAGCGAAGGATCTCTGTACTCATTCGCGCCATCCGTTGCATTGATCGAGGCGCCTCAAAGGCTTCAGTACTTCCTCGGCCGCGGCGGAATCAGCCCCGCGTCCACCGGCTCAAACTCAAACTTCGGCTCATCCGCATCCGGCGCAAACGATGCCTTCGTCGTCTTCATCCAGTTCGCGTCGTCGCGCTCCGGGAAATCCGGCTTGTAGTGCGAGCCGCGCGACTCATCCCGCATGGCCGCTCCCTGCGCGATCACGCGCGACAGTTGCAGCATGTTGTAAAGCTGGCGCGCGAACGCGACGGTAGTATTCGCCCACTGCGTTCGGTCGCTCAGATTGATGTGCTGGAAGCGCTCCAGCAACTCCACCACCTTGGCGTCCGCCTCCAGGCACTTCTTGTTGTAGCGGATGACCGTGCAATTCTTGGTCATCAACTCGCCCAGTTCGCGCCAGATGCAGGAACGGATTCTCCTTGCCGTCCGCCTTCATCAGACCGTCGTTGATCTCCTGCTGCCGCTTGCGCTCGGCGTCAAAATGTCCGTTGGCCGGCGCGGCTTGCAGGTTCTTCGCATACTGCACGGCCTCCGGGCCCGGCGACGAATCCGCCATAGATGCACGACACCAGCGAATTCGCGCCCAGCCGGTTCGCTCCGTGATACTGATACTCGGCCTCGCCCGCCGCAATAAATTCCCGGGATGTTGGTCGCCTGCTTGTAATCCACCCACAGCCCGCCCATGGTGTAGTGCATGCCGGGGAAAATCTTCATCGGCACGTCGCGCGGATCGTCGCCGACAAACTTCTCGTAGATCTCCAGAATGCCTTCCAGCTTGCGGTCGAGCACCTTGCGGTCGATGTGCGTCAGGTCGAGATAGACCATCGGCTTGCCGTCGATGCCGAGGTGCTCTTCGAACACGACTTTGAAAATCGCGCGCGTGGCCACGTCGCGCGGCACCAGATTGCCGTACTTCGGATACCACTCTTCCAGGAAGTACCAGCGCTCGTTTTCCGGAATGCTCTTCGGGTCGCGCTTGTCGCCCTGCGTCCTCGGAACCCACACGCGGCCGCCTTCGCCGCGCGCCGATTCCGACATCAGCCGCAGCTTGTCCTCGCCGGGAATCGCAGGTCGGATGCACCTGAATGAACTCGCCGTTGGCGTAGTAGCAGCCCTGCTGATAGAGCGCCGACTGCGCCGACCCGGTGCAGACCACCGAATTCGTCGACTTGCCGAAAATCGCGCCAATGCCGCCGGTCGCAATGATGATGGCGTCGGCCGGGAAAGTCTGCACCTCCATCGTCCGCAGGTCCATCGCGCAGATGCCGCGGCAGTTGCTCTGTCCATCCAGCACCGCCGACAAGAACTCCCAGTGCTCGTACTTCTTGACCTTGCCTTCGGCCTCATATCGCCGCACCTGCTCGTCCAGTGCATAAAGAAGTTGCTGGCCGGTCGTAGCGCCCGCAAACGCCGTGCGGTTGTACAAGGTTCCGCCAAAGCGGCGAAAGTCGAGCAAGCCTTCCGGCGTGCGATTGAACGGCACGCCCATGCGGTCCAGCAGATCGATAATCCCCGGCGCCGCGTCGCACATGTCTTTTACGGGCGGCTGGTTGGCCAGGAAATCGCCGCCATAAATCGTGTCGTCGAAGTGCTTGCCAGGTCGAGTCGCCTTCGCCCTTCAGGTTCTTGGCCGCGTTGATGCCGCCCTGCGCGCACACCGAGTGCGAGCGCTTCACAGGGACAATCGAAAAGAGGTCAACCTCGCCGCCCATTTCGGCGATCTTGATCACGGCGGCCAGGCCTGCCAGCCCACCACCCACCACAATAATTTTTGGAGCTGCCATTCGATGAGTCCAATCTGCCGGGAGGTTCCCGGACATTCCATCAATTCACGCTCTACTTCACCATCACAATATTTTCCGAAGAGCTCGAATCCAGCGGGTGATACGGATGGCTCAGAAATCCGTACATGCTGGCCGCGCCGAGCCCAATCAAACCAAGCGCCAGCAGAAGACACAGATACCCCAGCCGCCGCCGCGCCCTTTCCCCAGTCGTGATACCCCACTTCGCGCAGAATAGCCAGATTCCATAAGCAAAGTGCCACGACGCCGCCACGATTGCGATCGCATAAAACGCGATCATCCATGGATGCTGAAATTCTCCCTGCACCTTGGAAAAAGAAGCCATTGGGTTCGTCGGCAAATGCACGCCCGTGAAGCGCAAGTAATAGGTGTGCTGCACCATGTAAATGAAAGCGATGATCCCCGTCCAGCGCTGCGAGGTATAAAACCAGTTGCCCTGCCACGGATAATCGCTGACGTTCGAGTCGCCGCGCCACCAGATCCAGACGCCATACAGACCGTGATAGAGGATCGGAATCCAGATGAAGCAAATTTCCATCACCAGCACAAAGGGTAGGCTGTTCAGGAACGCGACTTGCTTGCCATAAGCCTCCGGTCCGTGGAACGCTTCAAAATTCGAGATGAAGTGCTCGAGCAGAAACGCGCCGATCGGCACGATGCCGGACAGCGAATGCAGGCGGCGCAGCAGAAACGAATTGCCTTCCCCTGCTCGCAAGGGAGCGACCCCGGGCTTGATAGTGGGAGCAACAGAATTGGCGGCGGAAGCCACGATGACAGCTCCTTAGAGGAACGGAGATGAAAACTTTCTATTATCGGCGCGCAAGCGAGTGTGCGTCAAGAAACTGGAAAGACAGTAAGTTAGAAGAATTGAAAACAACAGGATGTGACGGGGCTCACAAAAGAGTGTTTTTGTTGATCGTTCTCAAACGCACCTTGCTTCATGCCACTCCAGAAATTTCCGGAACGCCGCCCCGCGATGGCTATACCGCGACTTGTCCTCCGCCGAAAGCTCCGCGAAAGTTTTCCCAATCTCCGGAAAATAGAAAAGCGGATCATACCCGAAGCCATTCTTCCCACGCGGCGCATCGAGGATGACGCCCTCTGCCGTTCCACGGAAGGTCGCCAGCGTTCGGCCATCGCGGGCCGCCGCCAGCACGCACACAAATCGCCCCGTGCGCTTCTCAACGGGCACACCTGCCAGTTCCCGCAGCACCCGCGCATTGTTCTCTTCATCGGCTGAGTTTCTCTTCGGCGAGCGTTGGTTCCTCGGCGGCATACCGAGCCGAATGCACGCCGGGCGCGCCGCCGAGTGCGTCAACCTCCAGCCCGGAATCATCCGCCACTACAATTTCGCCCGGCGCCGCGCGGCTGTATTCTTCTGCTTTTTTGCGCGCATTTGCCTCGAAGCTATCGCCGTCTTCCACTACGGTCGGCAGAGAATCAAAGCCCGGGATTCCGGCGATCGTAATTCCGTGTACGGCGGCGGCTCCGGCAAAGTCCCGAATCTTGCCCGGATTCGAAGTCGCCACGAGAACAGTGAGCCGCATCACAATTCCTCCCTGGCAAAGCGCAATGTCCCAATCCAAAGCGCGGCAAAGATCGCGATGCTGATTCCAGAGATGACCCCGCCAACCAAGCGATCCGGCGTCCGCATAAAGGAGACCCGCACGTCACTAATTCCGGCTGCCACCGGAACAATCATCAAACCCGTTACCTCGGACGATTGCGTCTCAACCCGCCGACCGTTCACCAGCACATTCCATGCCGGATAATTGAACAGCCGCAAGGTAAGATTCTTCGCGCTGATCCCGCCTGCACCGTGAAATGCTTCTCCGTCGCGCTCCAGGCCAGCATCTGAACGTTCACGGCCTCTCCCCCGGCATCGCTAACCTGCGGCAGATCTTTATTCAACTCGTAAGGATCATCCCCGGCCGGCACGTACTCGTCAGTGCCCTCATAGCCGGTGGCATCGGTGACGGCATCGTCCATCTCCTGAATATCGGCGGCTTGGTCCCACCACGGCGGCTGGATACGATGCCCGGAGACGAGAAGCGCAGCTAGCAACGAAGCGCAGACGAAAGCGCGCGAACTCCATTTCCAGCCCGCTGAAAGTTGACCGGGCAGTCGCGACCGCCAACAGCAAAGCCAGCGGCGCATTCAGACACAGCAGCCAGCGGAAGGGAAGCTGCACGAACCGAAACTTCGGCAGATGCAGCCAGAAGAAATTGCTGATCGGAAGCATTACGAAAGCCGTTGCCGTTCCCCACGCCGCCAGCAGAATCCAGGCGCCGCGATCGTACCGGCATCCCATCGTTCTCATCCCGGAATGCTTTGCGCGCAAACCAAGCCGCCACACTCAATGCGGCAACCTCCGCCAATGCCAGCAGCGATACAAGCAGGTTAAAGCGGTTGTGGTCGGAATCAGGCAAGTATGTAAAGAGGAAATTATCCTGCGGCCGCACTCCAACGGACATAACCGCGGCAATATTGACCCACGGCTCTTCATACACCGCGGGCACAAGATACAAGGATGCCAATCCCGCGCCCAGCAGAATCGCGATTCCGACCCGTCCCAGGAATCGAGCAGCTTCGCGGAGCGAGTTTTCGCGCACCGCAATCAACACGGCAAGCCCCGCCGCCGAATAGTGAATCATCATCGCCGAAGGAGCATTCGCCATCCATGCCCCCGCAAGCGTCAGGCTAAGCCACAAAACCGGCCGTACTCCGCCTTCCCTCAATCGCAACAGGCACAGCAGAACAAGCGGGACAAAAACCGCGGCGAGTAGTTCCGCATAGGCGCTGCGCCAATAAATAATCAGCAGATGATAGGGATTGAGGGCATAGAATGCGGCCGCAAATAATGCGTCCGGCGGTGGAAGCCACCGCCGCGCCAGCGCATACATACTGGCTCCCGCCAGCGTGAGCGCCAGCCAGCAATATGCCCCGGGAACGATCTTCCACGGCAGTATTGCCCCCAGCGCTGCGCCCAGCGTCCACGACAGGGCGGATAAAACAAAAACCGCGCCTCGCCATAGCCCCAATGCGCCAGTCCCGCCCAGCGTGGGTAGACAATGCCTTGCTTCCATTGCGCCAGCACTTCCATCCACGAGTACATGTGGAACTCGAAGTCGTGTCCGGAGGGACTGCCCCAACGAAGGAATGGCGTGATCGCCAGCCAGCAGACGACGGCAAGAAGCACGAAACGCGTGATGGGGCGCGTGAGCAAACGTTCGGCCTGGAGTAGGGATTCTTCGCTGCCCCACGGGCATGCATTACGCCAATGAGGCCGCGACTCGCAATTCTATTGCATCGGGAAAGGTCGGGAAAATTCCGGGATGAAGCGGGCGGGATTTTCAATCGCCGCGGAAGCGTGGCGGCGACTGAAACCGTGGCTGGCTACTGGTACGATCCGCGAGTGACCGTGCGCGTTTACGGCCACCGCGGAGTGGTGGTTCGTGCTGTCTTGGGCGCGGCGCCCGAAGAATGCGCGCCGGCGGCAGCGGCCATCGACTTTCCGTTTTCCTCGCTTACTTCCGCAAGCACGGCCGTCTCTTCTTCGTCGTTTTCGGCCAGCAAAGGAGCGACTTCGCGCAGTTTGTCGGCGGCTTGCTGTAACATCTCGATCTGCTTGCCCAAGAGCGCGTGCTGCGCCTGTTTGCGGCGCAGAACTTCATGGATATCCTTCATACAGCCTCCATCCCTGAATGTATTTTTGCGCCAACCCCCGGTCAACTCGAAAGCCCGGTTTGGAAGTTACGGCCGTAATCTTGCTCAACAGCCAGTGAGAATCCCGGGGAGGTGAGAGCATAAGAGGCTCCCCTAGGACCGTGAATGATCCGGAGGAATGAAATCCTACTTGGACGGTGGGCTTTGTGGACAATGAAAAGCCCCGCCTTCCGGCGGGGCTAAAGGTGAGTGTGTTCGAGCGAACCGATAGAAGCGTTACGACTTCTTGCGGCGGAACATACCCGCGATTCCGAGCAAGCCGGTGCCGAGTAAGCCAAGCGTGCCGGGTTCCGGGGTCGTCAACTGCGTACTTCCCAGGGTGATGTGGCCGACGCCCTGGTTCAGTTGTCCGGGGTGGGTGGTGATGGTCTGATTTGTCGTACCGGTCACCATCACGCCGTTATAAAGCTGGCCCGCCAAGCTGCCGCTCAAACTGTAAACTTCCTTCGAAGCGGTCTGGCTTACCAGAGTCCAATTGACATTGCCAGTGAACTCGCCCGTGAAGATCGGGCCCTTGGGCTCACCATAATTCCCCTTGCCAATGACGTCAAACGTCGAACCGGCCGACGAGAAAACTCCGCCCGCCGCGATCGAGCCGCTGATCAACGCGCCCGTCGAGTAGCTAACCGAGCCGAGAGACTTTCCCGGAGGAGCTTGAATTCCGTTGAAACTTGTCAGCTGCGATCCCTTCGACGTAATGCCCGAATCCGTAATGGAGATCGTGCCGCGCTGGTTGGTTAGCGAAATGTTGGTCGCCCAAACGGACATTGGCAACGCCAATGCCAACAACGAGATAATTAGCACTCGCCTCATTTTTGTTCCTCCCAAAAGTCTGTAATGCTGAGTTCCTACCCTTACCAAAGGTCAACGACTAAAGATAGATCGCCCCACCCACATACAGCAGTTGCCATTCCAAACCCAATCTCTATACTTTTTTCTTATTTTTCAATCACATACAGAAATATCTTCACGCCTTATTGCCTGCTTGGTTGCAATTCGCTGCACACTCGCAACAAGCTCCTTACCTACAGTTCTTGCCGTAGTGCCAAGGATTTGCCCTCCATCGAGCTAGAAGGCTGATCAGGTTCGAGATCGGGGGGCCCGCCCAACTATCACTCGGGAGACGGGAGTTCCAGAACCAAGCGCGGCTGGTAACCACCAACCGCAGTTAACGCATGTTACCAAAGTTTGCCCGTTTGGCAAGTGGTTCTTTCGTGCCCCCTTACCACCCAATGGTGGGATTCAACCGCCTCCCTGCATGACGTACCTTGGCGTTGAGCAGACCTGGGGGAGGGCTGTTCGGGCGTCCCGCGATTTTATAATCCGGGGCGCTTCTTTATTTTTGGGTTCTTTGTGCATCCCGTCTCAAGCAAGCTCAGGTCCTGCTACCGCTTAGCGGGATCATTGAATTGAACGGTTTCAGTCTTGCCGGACTCAGCACTGCGGTATGCTGCGTCGAGAACAAGCTGATTCCTGCACCCTTCCTCTCCCGGCACTGGAAACTCAGCTCCACCTTCCACGGCCTCCGCGAACGCATCAACTTGTCGCGCGTAAGCCAGGCGATTCGAGACGGTCTCCCCGTCCGCCAAAGTGCCTTCGCGCCACAATTCGATCCGAATCGGTCTTTCGACATTGAGAGCATCATCCGCGCGCAACACTCCTCCGTCTCCCACGATCTCCATGGGTGTGCGATAGTGGGCGCGGTTAGACACTAGCACCGTGCCGAGCGTTCCTCGCGCAAACTCCAGGGTCAGGACCGCGGCCGCCTCCACATCGCCTGAATGCTCGTCGGAGCGATCCGCCGCATGCACCCGAACGACCTCGTCCTGCAAGACATAGCGCAGCGTATCGATGCAGTGCACGCCCACATCGGCGATCGGGCCGCCTCCCGAAATCCGGCGATCAGAAATCCAGCTGCGAGCATGGCCAATGCCGGGATAAGAAAACTCTGCGCGCGCGAACCATGGACGGCCAACATCACCCCGCGCGACACGGTCACGAAAGCGCGCCGTGCTCTCCTCGAAGCGAAAGATCTGCGCAACGCCCAGCAGCATGCCGGCAGCATTCGCCGCATCAATCATCTGCCGGCATTCCTCAGCATTAAGCGCCATTGGCTTTTCGCAGAGCACAGGTTTTCGCGCCGACACGGCCGCCAGAACATCGGCCAGGTGATTGGCGTTCGGCGTAGCCACGAAAACGGCATCCACCTCCGGACAGCGGCACAACTCCTCGGTCGATGCAAATACATAAGGAATTCCATAGCGCTCGGAAGCCTCCCTCGCCTTCGCGGCATTGCGCCGCGACAGAGCAACCACTTTGCAATTCTCGGCCAGAGCGAATCCCGGCATCAACCGTCGCACCGCATGTAATCCGAAACCTGCAATTCCAAAGCGAATCATGGGACGCCACCCGATAGGACGCACATTTTCGTCGAGTCGTTGTGCTTCACGAATACGGATAAAAAACAAAGAACAGCAGAGAAAGAACAGTCAACGCCCAGAGCGCGGGCCGAACCTCGCGCAGCCGTCCAGACACCAGTTTGCAAAAGGGATAAAGCACGAATCCCGCCGTCATTCCCACACCTACGTTGTACGTGAAGGCCATGAGAGCAATCACGCCGAACGCGGGAACCACTTCGCTGAGATCGTCGAAGGGTATGCGGGTGATCGGTGTCAACATAAGCAGGCCCACAAAAATCAGCGCCGGGCCGTATGCCTGCGGCGGAATCGCGGAAATGAATGGCGCAAAAAAAAGCGTTCCCACAAAGCAAAGCGCAGTGACGACCGAGGTCAATCCCGTGCGTCCTCCCGCTTCCACCCCCGTCGCCGATTCGATATAAGCGCCGGAAGTCGTTGTTCCAATCACCGCCGCAAATGTCGTAGCCAGCGCATCCGCCATCATGGGCCGCTCAATCTGCGGCAGATTTCCCTCTTTGTCGAGGAATCCGGCCCGCGCCGAAACGCCGATCAAGGTCCCCATCGTGTCGACAAACGCCATGATGAGAATGGTCAGCACCACCGGAAAGAATCCCCAGCTCAGAAGGCTGCGCAGATCAAACTGCATGAAAACCGGTGCCAGGCTGGGCGGACGGCTGACCCACGAGGCGGGAGCCGGCGACACGCGCAGCACAAAACTCAGAAGCGCCGTCACCAGAATGCTGGTCAGAATCGCTGCCGGAAAGCGCCGAATGCTCAGTACCACGATCAGAAGAAATCCAAAGATCGCCAGCAGTATCGGCGGCGAAGTGAGATGTCCCGGCCGCACCGGTGCTCCCGGCGAGCCCAGCGCGACGATTCCAGTTTGATTCAGCCCGATGAATGTTAGAAAAAGTCCAATGCCCACGGCATAGCTGTAGCGCAGCGTCGGAGGAATAGCCTCGACCATCCACTGCCGCAGGCGAAACAAAGTCATCAGCGTGAAAAGCACGCCAGCGACAAACACCGCGCCCAGCGCGCTCTGCCAGGTATAACCAAGAACGTGCACCACGGTGAACGCGATGAACGCGTTCTCGCCCATGTAAGGACCAATGGCGAAGGGACGGTTGGCATAGAACGCCATCACCAGCGTTCCAAAAATTGCCGTAAGAATAGTCGCGGTCAGCGATGCCCCAACCGGCATGCCAGCCGCCTTCAGAATTGCGGGATTGACGGCCACGATGTAGGACATCGTGAAAAATGTGGTCAGGCCCGCGACCACTTCGCGGCGAACAGTCGTGCCATGTTTCACAAGTCCAAAGAACTGTTCAAGCCAGCGGGTCAAAAATTCCTCCGATAGGGAACGGAGAATTGTACATTCGCGAGACAGGCATGTCGATCGCAGCTCTGCAAACTCTGCGCGATCTCCGTCTCTGGGTGATTGAAGCTCTGGGCAGCTAGCGGAGGGACAACCGCATCGGCGCGGGTTGCTCAAGCGCCGCGAAGTTCGGCAAGCAATTGCGGATCGATATTGCCGCCGCTGATCACGGCCACGTTCTTTCGAGTAGCCGGCAATTCCGCGGAGTGAAATATGAAACGCCGCCACGCTCACCGCGCCGCTCGGTTCGGCAATGGTTTTAGAATTCGTACTGAGCGCCCGTGCCGCTTCGCGAATTTCGCTTTCCTTCACGTAAACAATGTCGTCCACGTAGGCGCGAATATGCGCGAAATTAATCTCGCCCACGCTCTGCGTCCGCAGCCCGTCCGCCAGGGTCTGCGAAACCTGTTCGGCAGGGAACGCCACGACACGGCCGGCCTTCAAACTAGCGCGCGCGTCCCCGGCAAGCTCCGGCTCGGCGCCGATCACCTTGATGGCGGGATTCGTCAATTTGATCGCGGCCGAAATTCCGCTGATTAATCCCCCACCACCGACCGGCGCAATCACCGTTTCGACCTCCGGCAAGTCCTCAAGAATCTCCAGCCCCACCGTGCCCTGCCCGGCAATAATCTTTTCGTCGTTATAAGGCGGAACGATCGCGTACCCATGCTCCGCCGCCAGCTGCTCAGCCCGCACGCGCCGCTCTTCGCTACCCGGCCCCACCGTAACGATCTCCGCTCCCAGCGCCGCCGTCGCCTCGAACTTGTTCCGAGGCGCATTGTTCGGCATCACAATGACCGCCTTCGCACCCAGACGCCCGCGCGGCGTACGCAACCCCCTGCGCATGATTGCCGGAAGAATAAGTGATAACCCCGCGCCGCCGCTCCTCGTCACTGAGAGATGCAACCTTGTTGTACGCCCCACGCAGCTTGAACGCCCCAATCGGCTGCAAATTTTCGAGCTTAAGGAACAGCTTGCGCTTGGCGGTAACTCCGGTCCATTCCAACAGCGGAGTGCGGACGGCGATGCCGTGCAGGAGGGATTGGGCTTGTTGTATGTCGGCCAGCGAGACCATTTCTACTTTGTAGAGTGCCCTGTCCGGCCGCATTTTGCAACCGCTCCCAGGTAAAACATCGTGATGCTTTACTCATTGACATCATGATGTCTATAGCATCGAATCATGAGGTGCGAACGACGCTGACACTTGACGACGATGTGGCCGTCCTGTTGAAAAAGGAAGTCCGCAAGTCGGGCGAGCCGTTCAAGCAGGTCGTCAATAGGTACCTCAAACTGGGGCTGATGGCATCGAAGCAGCCAGTCCGAAAACCCTTCAAGGTAACGCCCATCAATCTTGGGCTGCCGCGCGATTTCGACAAGGTCGAGGAGTTGCTGGAATACCTCGAAGGTCCGGGCCACAAGTGATCGTGCCGGACGCCAATCTGCTGATCTATGCCTATAACAGCGGTTCGGCTCATCATTCGATGGCCCGCGAGTGGCTGGAGCAGACGCTGTCGGGCGGCGAACCCGTCGGCCTGCCTTGGCAATCGATTGCGGCGTTCTTGCGAATCATGACCGATTCGCGCCTGCCAGGGGAGCGCTTGTCTGTGGCCGCCGCGGTTCAAATCGTGAACAAGTGGCTAAGCCAGCCGAATGTGCGCGCACTCTCTCCGGGCGAAGAGCATTGGTCCTTGTTTCACCGGATGGTCGTGGAAGGCCAGGCCCCCGGTCCCCTCGTGAGCGATGCACAGATTGCCGCTCTCACAATAGAACATGGCGGCATCCTCTACACCGCCGACCGCGACTTCGCACGCTTCCCTGGGCTCCGGCGGAAAAATCCGCTCGTTTGATGTGGTCTGCGTGATCCGACCCGACGGTGACAGACAACTGATACGGCAAACCCAGTCGCGACCTGATATTAGAAGTATGATAAAGTAACACCTTGGGGCACCGAGAATGGCCGCATCATTAACTACTAGTCTGAAGCTCGACGGTAATACAAAGAGGCGCGTCCAGCGCCTAGCGTCATCTCGCCGCCGTTCGCCGCATTGGTTGATGTGTGAGGCTATTGAGCAGTACGTGGAGCGCGAAGAAAAGCGCGAACAGTTACGGCGCGATGCCCTCACCGCCTGGACTCACTATCAGACGACCGGCCTCCACGTCACGGCCGACGAAGCCGATACCTGGCTGGCCAAACTCGAAGAAGGAAGAAAAGTCGCGCCTCCTAAATGCCACGACTGAAGTCGTCCGAAGCCGCTCTGCGCGATGTGGCGCGCCTCCATGATTTCCTCCTCCCCAAGAGTCCGACGCGGCCAGGCGTGCCGTGAAGGCGATCAGGCAGGGAATCAAAGCTCTTGGCAAGCACCCGGAGATCGGTCGTCCTGTCGAAGAGCTATTGCCGGAGTTTCGCGAATGGGTAATTGATTTTGGCGGCGGCGCCTACATCGCGCTCTATTACTTCGATGGCAAAGAAGTTGTAATCCTGGCGGTGCGACACGGCCGCGAAGCCGACTACTGTTATATCTCCAGTATCACCGGCATGATCAGCGGCCTTCTCTGCGTCTGCCGCGAGATATAGCGCTTCAAGTCCGTGCGGATCTTCTCCTTGATCACGCCGTAATCCGCCTTTTCCTCGGCGCTCGAGGCGTCCAGCGTCTCCATCACAATCTCCCGCGCCTTCTCGATCACGCCATTCTCGCCGGACGCAAATCCGCGTGTCACAATCTCCGGCGCCGATTCCACCCGTCCCGTCAGCTTGTTGATGGCGATGATCGGCATCACAAATCCGTCTTCGCTCAAATGCCGCCGGTCTTTGATGACCAGATCCTCCACCACGTCCGTCCGCGAGCCTGAATCGATGCACACGCGCCCAACGTTCACCCGCCCAGCCTTGCGCGCGCCCAGTTCGTCGATCTCCAGCACGTCGCCGCTCTCGATCAGCATCACGTTGCCGACCGCGCCCCGCATCGTTCCCGCCAACTCGGCATGCAGCTTCAACTGCCGGTACTCGCCATGAATCGGAATAAAGTACTTCGGCCGCACCAGATTAATAATGAGTTTTAACTCTTCCTGGCTGGCATGTCCGCTGACATGCACCGGCGGATAAGATCCGTCGTCATAAATCACGAATGCTTCGCGCCGGAACAGATGGTCGATTACACGGTAGATCGCCTTTTCGTTCCCCGGAATAATGCGCGACGACAGCACCACCGTATCGCCCTTTTCGATCTTCGCGTGTTTGTGGCTGTCGACCGCCGCGCGCGACAACGCCGACAGCGGCTCTCCCTGCGTCCCGCTGATCAGAACGCAAACCTTCTCCGGCGGATAATTCTTCATCTCGCCCGGATGAATCAGCATCCCGTCCGGAATCGTGATGTACCCCAGATCCTCCGCGATCTCCGACGAACTATTCATCGAGCGGCCGATAAAGCAAATCTTCCGGCCGTGTTCCCATGCCATGTCCACCGCGAGCTTGATGCGATGAATCGACGACGAGAAGCACGAAATAAACAACCGCCGCTGCGGTGCGAACAAAAATCTCTTCGAACTTGCGATGCACCGCGCGCTCGCTGGGCGTATAACCCTTGCGCTCCACGTTGGTCGAATCCTGGAGCAGCGCCAGCACGCCTTGCTTCCCATACTCGGCAAAGCTGTGCAGATCGAAAAGCCGATTGTCCGTAGGAGTAGGGTCGACCTTGAAATCGCCCGTGTGCAGCACCACGCCGAGCGGCGTATGAATCGCCAGCGCCACGCAATCCACCAGGCTGTGCGTCACCTGCAACGGATGAATCGTGAACGGCCCAATCTTGAACCGCTCGCCCGCTCGCATATCGCGCAGGTCGGCATCGTCCAGCAACTGGTGCTCGTCCAGTTTGTCTTCCACATAAGACAGAGTGAACTCCGTCCCCCAAACCGGCACATTCAATTCACTGAGCACCCAGGGCAGCCCGCCAATATGATCTTCATGGCCGTGCGTCAGAATGATCCCGCGCACGTGCGCGCGATTCTCCAGCAGATAGGAAATATCGGGAACGACGATGTCGACTCCCAGCAACTCAGTTTCAGGAAACATCAGGCCGGCATCGACAACGATGATGTCGTCACCCCAGCGGATGGCCATGCAGTTCATGCCGAACTCGCCCATCCCGCCAAGCGGAACGATATGCAGTTTTCCAGTGGGCATCGAAGAATTGATGCTAGCACAGAGTAGACAGCCCGCCCGCCCATTGGTAATCAGGCCCATCGATCTAGCCCGCACCATTGTTCGGGAGGGACCCGTCCCGTCTCATCTCGATACCAGCAACTATGCCGGGCAATTAACGATAAACTTGAAGCGGCGGCAACAGATCGAAGATCTGTTTCAAAGCGGAATGGACTGAACCCTGCACCGAAGGATAGAGGACGAGAAACGACAGCCTCGCGACCCAAGACTTAACGACTAACGACTAGCGACTAACGACGCAATCATGACCGACGACAAGAAATCCTGGCTCCGTCGCCGCACCGAAGACGCAATCCGTGGCGGCCTGACGCGCGCCTACGAAACCGTCAGGGTCGACCCCGAGCGCTTCCTCTTCCAGTTGCGCGCCGCCTACGGATTGCCCATCGTTACCTTCCATGGCGTCTACTCCGTGGAAACCTCGCGCCTCGATGAAGTAGCGGAGTCGATCATTCGCGGCGGCATGAAAATCGCTGCCGCCGAGGGCGCGGGATTTGGCCTCGGCGGCATTCTCACCATCGTGCCCGACCTCGGCATCCTCTCCGCCATCACCATGCGCACGATTCAAAAACTGAGCCTCGTCTACGGATTCGAAATGAATACCGACGATGAGATCGCCGAATTGTGGATCGCCGCCGCCAGCGCAGCGGGAGTCGATATCAGCCGCGAACTCCTCGAAAAAGAAGTCGTCAACCGTTTCGTGCCTAAAGTAATTCAGCGCATCGCTGCCCAGGCCAGCACCGAGGTAGTCGAAAAGTGGGCTGGCCGCCTCATTCCGCTAGCCAGTTCCGTAATTGGCAGCGCTCTCAATTATTATTTCGTCCGCGCGTGGGGACAGCGCGCCATGGGCCATTTCCGCAAGAAGCATTACGAAAAACGCCAAAAGCTGATGGAAGAACAAGCCAGCCTGCCAGCGCCATCCTCCGCGCGGCTCTCATCTTGAGTTAGGGATAAGCATTGCATCGAGGCCCGGGGGACGGTCAACTTAGTTACCGCCAGCCTTCTCCACCGGATGCTGAAAGCAAATTCCAAAACCATCCGGATCCGCGAAGTACATCTGCCGCATGCCATACCACGTCGTGTTAGGTTTTCTCGCGCTCACGCCTTTCGACGTCAAATACGCATGCGCCGCATCCAGGTCCGCGCAATGAAAGTAAAAACAAACATCGCGATGCCCCGTCGCCCGCTGTGCATCAGGTTTCTCTGGCCTCTCGCCGACATCGTAGGCGGTGTTGAGCATCAACTCCGCGCTCCCCAGCCGCAGCCAAACCCACCCGCAATCGTCTCCCGAGCCCGATTGATTCACAATCGAGAATCCAAGAATGTCTCGATAAAACGCCAGCGAAGCAGGCATGTCAAAAACTTCAATTAGTGGGCACAGTCCCTGCACGTCCATGGATGAGCAGTTCTCCTCGGAATGCCGGCTCGCAGCCGGTCCGAGGAGGGTAGCGTTTCAGAAAGCTATCCGCAAGTGGCCGAGCGAAAAATCGTCTTCACAAAACAATTGTCTGGGGTCTGGAGGCAGGCTAAATGCTCAACCGTCCATTGCTCGAGCCTGGCGTTCGCGCCGCGTAACCTCGTCACTGCGGCGTAAGCAGGATCGCATGGTGCGGCCACACAAAGTCTTCGCTCTGACTACGGTACAACCTTAAAGACTGTCCCCAGCGTCGCGTCGCCTCCGTTCAGCGTAGTCCCGTAAAAAGTATTGTTCCCGTTCAACACCAAAGCCGAGTAAGTGTTGTAGCCGTCGGCCCCTCCTGCGAACGAGTAAATCACTGTGTGCACGCCCGCGGGCGTAATTTTGTAGACCGTGCCGCCGTCCGCGTTCCCACCCGTTGTTGTGCCGTAGAAATTTCCCTTCACGAACAACAGGCTCGAGTATGGGTTGATGCTGTCCGATCCGTTCCGCAGAAACTCATGCAGCACGCTCTCCGAGCCTCCCGCCAGCTTATACACAACTCCTGCATTGTCCGTCCCGCCGCCAAAGGTCGTGCCGTACAGAACACCGCTCTTGTCGAAAGCCACTCCCGCGTAGGGGTATTGCCCGTCGCTCGACCCGCCCTTAAAGCTGTAAAGCAAACTATAACTGCCGGTTTTGCTGATGGAAAAAACCGTTCCCAGATTCGAAGCGCCGCCCATCGTCGTCGTTCCGTAGAGCAGCCCCTTGTAAAGAACCAGACCAGAGTAAGGATAGGAACCATCCAGCGTCGGGAACGCCGAGTTGAAGTCGTGCAGAATCGTTTCCTTGCCGGACGCGGCCAGCCTGAACACCGTGCCATATCCGTATGCGCCGCCTCCATTCGTGGTGCCGAAGATGTTCGCCCCAATCTTCACCACACTCGAATACGGATTGGCGCCGTCTACTCCTCCCTTGAAGCTGTAAAGCACTTTCTCGCTGCCGCCCGGAGTTACCATAAACACAGTGCCGCTGTTAGTTGTTCCTCCATACAACGTGGTGCCGTACAAGTTGCCCGTCTTCTTCTCCCAAAACAATCCCGCAATCGGATGGCTTCCATCGGCGCCGCCGGCAAAGCTGTAGACAACCGATTCCTTCCCAGTCGGAGTCACCATGAACACCGCGCCAAGATTGTTCGCGCCGCCGCTGAACGTAGCGCCATACATATTGCCGGCCGCATCGAGAACCAGATTGCACTGCGGCCCGAAAGCGTCGGGCGGATTCTTGAAGCTATAAATCACGCTTTCCGTTTGGGCGAGTGCGATCGAGGTAACTGAATAACTCAATAACAGGAACAAAGCGGCACGAATCATGCGGGCTAATTGCATAGTGGTCTCCTCAGGGATACACAGCGATACCCGAGCTCTTTCGGAAACGCCTCAGGCACCCCGATTTGCCGGCTGGATAGGGGGACGCGGAGGGGTAGAGCGCGCCGGCAAATTGTGCTTGGATATTGCCCGAATGCCGGGCGCTTGTCAATCAATGCACTGAAGTTGTTGGCATACCACGCTAGAAATATCTCGTAGGTTGCGGTGCCACAACCGACACCAAAAAAATCCCAAGGTCTCCACATTCGCGCCTCCTTTTGCGGGAAGGTGAATGTCCCTGATCTCGCAAGCCACGAGCTGTCCGGCTTTGTTTCTGGTGAAGCCTGACCGCCGATAACCCCGAGGCATTAGTGATGAAATAACTTGCACATTGACGCGTGCGAGGTGAGAACAGACAATTACACGGCGTTTAGAAGTGTTAGGATCCCTTCCACCTAAAAAAGGAAATTGTTCATGCTCGCAAGACATAGACTTCCTCCCTTTAGGTTTCAAACCCCTACGGCAGAAGTCTACAAACTCCACCAGGAGAACGGAGTATGGAAGATTCAGCCCCTCCAGATCTGGGCTGCTGGTGATGGTCCTTATGCTGGCGTGATCCTGGACGCGGCGGGCAACATATACGGCACTACGATGCAGGGCGGCAGCAATGGGCTGGGAACTGTTTTCGAGTTGGTAGCGGGGCGATATACGACCGTCAAAAACTACCGGCTAAAAGTTCTCTGGAATTTCGGCGGTCCCGATGGATCAACCCCGATTAGCAGCCTGACCTTGGACGGCGCAGGAAACCTCTATGGCGCAACCGCCTTCGGAGGGTCGGTCGGTTACGGGACCATATTTGAAGTGACTCCGTAGATCTCGAATCTCGGAAGGATGAAGACACTCGCGTCCAGCTTAACCTTCCGCATCCCACTGGCCGCCCCACCTGCGCCTTGGGAGCGGAATGCCCCAAGATCGAATCTGGTCGCGTCGCGCAACCTCATTCCTGCGGCGTGAGCAGAATCGCATGCTGCGTGCCATCGCTCTTCATCCCGGTGCAGATAATCTGTCCGGCGTTGTTGATGCCGCGCGCCTCATACAACACCCAGCCGGAGTCCTTCGGAATCAACTTATTCAGGTCCTTGGTCATTTTTCCGTCGAAGACAAACGCGTGGTAGTCGTTGGTAATGGTTGTGCTCTGGCCGACCACGATCCCGCCATCGTTGATGGCATAGCCCCACGAAGTCCCGAACTTTCCGCCGAGCGTACCTAGATCCTTCAATTTGCCGTTGGGCATTGCTGATAAAGGCGTGCGCGCTGCCGGACTTGGTGTAGGCGATGCCCGTAACCTGCCCCGCATTGTTGATGGCGTTTGCCTGGCTCCATGGGCCGCCCAGCGTGCCCATCTTCGTCATCTTTCCATTCGTCCAGATGAATCCGAAGAAATTTCCCTGCGCGTCGTATGACGTGCCCGTTACCACGCCGGAGTTGTTCACGCCCTGCGCGCTGTTCCACCAGTCCGTGCCTTCCGGGGAACCGAGTGTGCCCAGGTCGATCATCTGGCCATTGCTGTATAGAAACGGATGATTGCCGCCCTCCGCGGTTACCGCCGATCCCACGACGTCGCCGGCGTCGTTAATGGCATAAGCCACCGCCGAGCCGCCACCCAGATCCCCAATATCGATCAGCATGCCCCCGCTTGAGATGAACGCCCGATATGTGTTGTGCGAGTTTACCGAATACCCGGCGACCTGGCCCGACGCATTGATTCCGTTTCCAATTCCGCTCGACCCACCCAGCGTTCCGAGGTCTTCCCATATCCCACTGCTGTTCACAAAAACATGCGCAATGTCGCTTTCGTTCGTTCCGGATGCCCCGGTCGTCTGCGCGCTCGCATTGATCGCCCGCCCCACGCTGTAGTCCATGCCGGCCAGTGTGCCGAGGTCAGTGACCGTGTAGGTCGCAGTCGCCGCGAATGCCGGCGCGATCAGAAGGACGAAGCAGAGAAGCAGGCGCGTGCAAGGACTCTTCATAGTTCACCTGGATTGTGGAGGATTTGGCCCGAGGTCCCGAAGCCCAAATCTTGGCGCAGCGCCTGCCGGAAGTTGTCAGAGAAATGTAAAAAGATCGCCGCTAATTTAAAGTGGAAACTATCTCCGTAGCCTTATCGACTTTTGGGAGAAAATTTATATGCAGCTTCTGATACTGGGCTGTGGCAAAACTGGTTCCATGGTCGCCGACCTGGCCCACGAACGCCGCCACCACGTGCAAACCCTGAGCGGCGCATCCAATGCCAATGCCCGCGCCCTCACCCCTGAATTCCTCGCTCCCTTCAACGCCGTCATCGACTTCACTACCCCGGCATCGGTAGTCGCCAATGCCGAGGCCTGCATCCGCGCTCACAAGTGCATCGTCATCGGCACCACCGGATGGTATGACCATCTCCCGAAACTCCGCGAACAAGCGATCGCCGCAAACTGTGGCCTTCTCTACGGATCGAATTTTTCTATCGGCGTGAACCTGTTCTTTGAGATCGTCCAGACCGCCGCCGCCGCCATGAACTTCGACTACTCCGGCCAGATCTTCGAGCGCCACCACGCGCAAAAGAAAGACGCTCCCTCCGGCACCGCCATCGTCATGCAGAAAATAATCCGCGAAGCGAGCCGAGAAAGAACTGGAAATCGTCTCCTTCCGCGAAGGTGACGCCGTCGGCATGCACGAACTCGTCTTCAACTCCCCCGCCGACCGCATCTATCTTTGCCACGATTCCAAGTCCCGCCGCGGCTTCGCCGAAGGCGCCGTCCGCGCCGCCGAATGGCTGGTAGGCAAATCCGGCATCTACGACTTCCGCAACATCTGGCGCGAACTGTAAAGGCAAGAAGGCGCATGTATACATGGAATTCCTGAAAACGAGCGCTTTTTGGAGTTTTGTAACTGTCTGATTATGCGGCTGTTACGCCTATTGTACATACAAAAGTGTCAACTATTGCTCCACGTGGAGCATTTGTCGACATGCTCCACAGGGAGCGCCTCGCCGTCCGGCCCAGCGGTGCTACCATAGCCTCAAGGAATGGCCGTCCAGCTTGGGACGGTGGTCGCAGGCAGCCCCATGGTCGTCGTCTTCCTCCTCGTCGTCATCGCTCTCCTCCTCTACCTGCGTCAGTCGCAGCGCGACTACACCCTGAGCGCCGCTGTCCTGATCGCCGCCTTGACGTGGCTGTCGATCGAGATTCACCTGCTGGGTCTCTTGCATGACGTGATGGCTCTTGCTCTCGATCATTGGTTGGACGCGGTGATGGTTTTCTGTGCGGTCATCCTGCTCATCGTGCCCGCGATGATGATCTACGTTGGCATACGGGATCAGCTCGAGGAGCGGGATGAGTGTCGCGGAGAGCATTCATCGCTTGGTCGCGCCGCTGCTGCCCGGTCTCGCCACACCGTTCTCGACAAGTACGAGCGGCGCGTGGCTACATTGAGGGCGCTTGGGTATGGTCGCACTGAAGCGGAAGCGACCGCTCTCCATCAGATGAAGCGCGACATGAGCCATTCGGCGCGCGGAGAGCGGACTCCGCATAACTCATGACGGTGAACACGGAACCGTCTGCCATTCCCGTACATGCGAGGTCACGCTGACTACCTGACACCTGCCTTCGGTTCGCGCTATTCTTAGGATCATGCAACTCAGAGGTTGTGGTACAGCATTAGTCACGCCGTTCACCCCCGACGGCGCGGTGGATGAATCTGCGCTTCGTAACCTGGTCGCGTGGCAGGTGGAATCGGGCATTGACTTTCTGATTCCTTGCGGCACGACGGGCGAGACTCCGACGCTTACGCACGACGAGTGGCTGCACGTCATCGACGTGACGATTGAAGTAGTGGCGGGACGCGTGCCCATCGTGGCCGGAGCCACGTCAAACGCCACGAACGAGGCGGTCGCGAAGGCGAAGGAAATCGCTGCGCGCGCGGGCGTCGATGCGATTCTCTCGGCATCGCCGTATTACAACAAGCCGACGCAGGAGGGACAGTATCGCCACTTCCGCGCCATCGCCGAAGCGGTGGACAAGCCAATCATTCTTTACAACGTGCCGGGGCGAACGTCAGCGAATATTGAACCTGCGACTCTGTCGCGACTGAGCGAAGTGCCAAACATTGCCGGAGTGAAAGAAGCGAGCGGCAATATTTCACAGATCGCGGATGTGCTGAATACGGTGCCGGAAACATTCCTGGTTTTTTCCGGGGACGATGCCATTACGCTGCCGGTGATCGCGCTCGGGGGAGTCGGCATTATTTCGGTGGCGTCGAATGAGATTCCGCGGGAGATGGCGGAGATGACCCGGGCGGCGCTCAACAACGATTGGGCCGCGGCGCGGGCGATCCATCGAAAATATCTGCCGCTGATGCAGGCCAACTTTATCGAATCGAACCCGATGCCGGTGAAGGCGGTGCTGGCGATGATGGGGAAGATCCAGGAAATATATCGTCTCCCGATGCTTCCCATGCGGCGCGACACGCGCTCGAAGCTGCAAAAGATCGCGACGGACGTGGGATTGCTCGCACCTGCGGCAAAAGTTGCGGCACCCAGCGAATTTTTTGTGTATGAAAGCTGGGCGGCTGGACCGCATAAGGTGATCCTGCATCGAGCTTCTTGCGGGCAGTGCAGTTCGGGCAAGGGGCGGCCGTCGGGACACGATCCGAATCATTCGAAGTGGCACGGACCGTTCTCGAATCCGGCGGAGGCTCGCGAGGCAACGCATTCGCTGCCGGGGGTGCTGATTCGCAGCGAATGCAAGTGTGTTGGGTGAGAGCAGCTTTTAGCTCTTGGCTATTGGCTGTTAGCTTATTCGGATTTGCTCCACGACTGTTGGGTCCACGATCGTTTGCTCCAGGTTGGTCCCGACGCTTCTTGTGGACTGCTCGTCCCTCGTTTTACTCGGGATGACAGTCCTAAATTCCTTAATTTTTAATTGCGTTACTTATGGCGGACTCGATACTGAAATTAAAGTCGGCGGTTGAAGGCCTGTACGCGAACTCTGGCGCTGGCGATCTTGCTGGCGCGCGGCTTGTCTTTGCGGATTTTCGGGCTCGGCTTACTCGCGGAGAGATTCGGGCGGCTGAGAAAGTTGCGGGGGCTGATGGCTCCTCCTGGATTACTCATTCGTGGGTGAAACAGGCCATCCTGCTGGGCTTTCGGCTGGGCGAACTGGCAGAGATGTCGGATGGCGCGGTTCTCAATTTTGTGGATAAGGACACATTCCCGGCGCGGCGATTTACTCTGGCCGATCGGGTGCGGGTGGTGCCGGGCGGGTCGTCGATACGGGAAGGGGCTTATGTTGCGGCCTCGGTGATTTGTATGCCGCCAATGTTTATCAACGTCGGGGCATACGTGGATGAGGGCTCGATGATCGACTCGCATGCGCTGGTGGGATCGTGCGCACAGATTGGGAAACGCGTTCACCTGAGCGCCGCCGCGCAGGTGGGAGGCGTGCTGGAGCCGGTCAATGCCGCGCCGGTGATCATCGAGGACGACGTTCTGGTTGGCGGGAATTGCGGCATCTACGAAGGGACGCTGGTGCGAGCGCGGGCGGTGCTGGGAGCGGGGACGATTCTTACGCGCTCTACGCCGCTTTACGATCTGGTGCGGGGCGAGGTTTATCGCGCGAGTGCGGAGCATCCGCTGGTCGTGCCTGAGAACGCCGTGGTTGTGCCGGGCTCGCGGGCTGTTACAAAAGGCAAGGGCGTGGAATGGAAGTTATCGCTCTACACGCCGGTGATTGTGAAGTATCGCGATGAGAAGACGGAACGCGGGGTGGAGTTGGAGGAGTGGCTGCGGTAAAGGCCCTCTTAGGTTCCTTCAATGATTGGCTGCCGGTTGCCCCACAGGTTTGAGAAGGTCTTCGATTGGCAACTGAAAGTCAATGTTGGTGCGCTTCTCGCTTGGGCGAAGTTCAATGATGGTGGCTTGTTCTTTGGTGGGAACGCCCGGGTAGTAAACAGGGGTTGGAACGTCACTGAAGGCCGCGCAGGTTGGAGGCGTGCTGGAGCCGGTCAATGCGGCGCCGGTCATTATTGAGGATGATGTTCTGATTGGCGGGAATTGCGGCATTTATGAAGGGACGCTGGTGCGGGCGCGGGCGGTGCTGGGAGCGGGCACGATTCTTACGCGTTCTACGCCGCTTTATGATCTGGTGCGTGGCGAGGTTTATCGCGCGAGTGCGGAGCATCCGCTGGTCGTGCCTGAGAACGCAGTGGTTGTACCCGGCTCGCGGGCTGTGACCAAAGGCAAGGGGACGGAGTGGAATTTGTCGCTCTACACGCCCGTGATTGTGAAGTATCGCGATGAGAAGACGGAGCGCGGGGTGGAGTTGGAGGATTGGCTGAGATAGTTTCGTCGGGCGCCGGAATTATTCAAGGCCGCATATTCCAATGCTACGTCATCTGTACATACGAGAGTTGGAGTAGAGGCGTCATCTTTTGTGCAAGCAGTCTGCTTCCCACCCTTCGCGCACAGATCGCGCGAAGAATGGGGCACCCACTGGGTTGGTGATGCGAGCAAGATCAAAAGCCTGGGCCACCCGCCACTCGGCAGGCGTGGAATCCCACCCTTCACAAAACGAAGGGTGGGGCACCCTCTATAACCGTGTCGGCGTTGTCAAGAGACACTTCCACTGCCGAAAGTTTTTTCTTTTTCCTTCGTGGAGGGTTTTGCTTTTGTGTTGCTCTTGGTTGCTCTTTGCTTTGCTCATCGACCAAGGCCCGCTTTCAGAATCCTGCGGTGGACGCTTGGTTCCACCAGCCATCTATTCGGTCACGGAACTTCCGACCATGATTCGTTGTTCAGACTCCCGGCTCTTCCGGGAGGCAAGGCGCTCCAATCAGCCTAACGGTGATCTACTGCTGCACCAGGGTGGCCCTCGAGCTGCCTTGCATGCGAACCAGCTGCGCGTAATTCACCTGGCGGCGCAGCATCCAGTACATCCGCACCGCCAGCTTCCTGGCGATCGCGACCTTCGCCACGCTCCCGCCGCGGCGCAGCCGCAGCCGTTGATAATCCTGCCGTAACTCAGCATCCAGTCGTGCCGCCGTGTGTCCGGCTTCCACCAGCAACCCGCGCATCATCGGATTGCCTTGTTTGGAGATCGCACCCAGTTTCTGTCTTCCCGCCCGAAGAGTGCTCGCGCGGATTCAGGCCCAGGTAACTGACCAGTTGTTTGCTGCGCTCGAATCGAGCCACCGGACCCACGATCAGCACAAACGCCAACGACGTCACCGGACCCACTCCCGGATGCGTCATCAACCGCACCGCCTCTGCATTCTGCTGCCGCTTGTTCGTTCACCGCCTGATCCAACTCTCCAGCGAAGCATCGAGCTGGTCCAGCATGCGCAGCAACTCCTGCCGACGCCGGCTGGCCCACGCGATCCAGCGCCAGCGCTTCCAACTCGGCGCGTCCCTTTTCGGTGAACAGCTGCTTCTTCCGGCACAGACCTTCGCCCATGGCCAGGGCATGCAGTTGATTGCCCACCGCGTTGCGCATCCACACCAGCTTCTGCCGATGCCACAACAACTGCCGCAGATCGCGCTCTTCCCATCGTCGGCCGCCACAGCCGCGGAAACCGCCCGCTCAACAGCAGCTCCAGTAAGCTGCGCCGCGTCGCGCGCGTCCGTCTTCTGCTTGCGCACCGCCGAAGCGCGAATCCGCGCCGCATCCCCGATCCACAACTCGTGCCCCAACTCCGCCAGCATCTGCTCGAACCAGCGCGTGTGCCCGGTGGCTTCGATCCCCACCCGCACCGGCCTCGGTCAGTGCTGCGTAAAACTCCTTCGCTTCTCCGCTGGCGTGCTCCAGACGACGCTCGATCAGCTCGCCAGTCTCGTCATCCAGCATCGCAATCTGCTGGTAGCGCGTATGCAAATCACAACCTACAATCTTCATGTGCTCGGCTCCTTTCCTCCGAGCCTTGGTTGCTTGAGCGCACCAAGTCTACTCGGACGGCTCTGGAGCCGACACGGTTATCTAATCAGGCCACCCGCCACCCAGTCATTGGATGCGTGGTCGGCCTTCAAGCGAGAGTTATCGTACTTCATACACTGCTGGACAGGTGGCCAGTTAGTGTGTAGGCTGTTGCCGTCTTTATTCCCCCGCACAACTTATTGAGGTAAGAACGAATGAACATGCGCTCCGTCTGTGCTCTTCTGGTTTGCCTATTCATTTCCAGTGGCGCATTTAGCCAAGATTCGCGTGCGGATCTTTTCGGTGGCTATTCCTATCTAAACATCGATACGAACGGTCCGACATCCCGACAGAATGCCAACGGTTGGGAGGCTTCCATATCTGGCAACTTCAACCGGTGGTTTGCGGCCGAAGCTGATGTTGCTGGGTATTACAAATCCTATGACATCGAGGGCGTTAACGTGAGTGTAAGTGACTATTCGTATGGCGCAGGGCCGCGGATCAATTTTAGGCAACTTTTTGTTCATGCGTTGATAGGTGGGGATCATCTTAGCGGAGGTGCATTGGGCATATCGGCATCGCAGGACAGTCTTGCCGGTGCCTTTGGTGGCGGCCTGCAATGGAAGGTTTCCGGGCCATTCTCCGTTCGCGCAGGGGTCGATTATGTTTTACACGGCACAACATTCGAGGTGGACCATCAGTGACACAGAACAATGTGCGGGCCTCAGTCGGCATCGTCTACAGTTTCGGAGGCAGGAGCCGCACAAGTGCAGCGCCGCAACACGCAAGCGCGCCGCGCACTGCCAGCGTCGCCGGAATGGCGTATCTCTTCCCTCGGAATTACGGTGGCTGTGGGTAGGAATCCGGGAGCAGAAATTACCGACGAATCTCCCAATGGTGTTGCGGCCCTTGCAAACATGCATCCCGGTGACGTAATTAACGCGGTGGATGGCAAGCGTGTAGGCTCCCCCGAGGAATTGGCCGCAGAATTGTCGACGCATGCTGCCGGGGACAAGGTCAAACTTGGTTTTCTGCTTCGAGGCTATTGGCAGGCAGAGAACCGTCGTGCTTCTTGGTGGCCGTTAGATAGATCGAATGTGATGTCGGTTACCGTCCGCTTTACTTTCTGCTAAAATGTAAAGCATGGCAGAAGCTACGCTTTCGACAAAGAACCAGATCGTGATCCCGCGTGAGGCTCGCGAGGCGCTGGGCTTAAAACCCGGCGACAAGATTGATGTGCTTGTCCGCGGCGGCAGAGTTCTGCTCCTGCAAAAACCGAAATCGTATGAAGCCGCAATCCGCGGGCTGGCCCGGGGCAAATATCCAAAAGACTACTTGAAGAAAGAACGCGCCAGTTGGCGGTAGAGCGGCGGTTGGCCGGCATTCTACGGCGTCATCGGAGAGTTGCGCTGGATGCGAGTGTCTTCATTTATCAACTGGAAGCCCACCCGAAATACCTGCCGCTTACCAAGCTTATTTTCTCGTGGCTGGAACTTCCGGAGTCCAGGGCGGTCACGTCTACGATCACGATGACTGAACTGCTCGTCGTGGCCTACCGGGAAGGGGACGCACAGCTTGTGGACGACTTCAATGGGCTGCTGTCTACCTATCCGAACCTGGATTGGATTCCGCCCGGCCTGGAGATCGCGGATCTTGCGGCACGAATTCGGGCGCTCCATGGATTGAAAACGCCGGACGCGTTGCAGGCCGCGACGGCGATTGAGGCGCAGGCTACGGCCCTGGTGACGAACGACAAGGTCTTCGAGAGGGTCGGCGATTTCGAAACATTGGTTCTGGATCGGTTGGTCTGAGGGTCGTGGAATTCGCGACCGTCCTCTGGGACTTGAACTCCGTCTGGCGCGACTTTTGCCTAGCGTTCGGAATGTGCGGAGACGGCGACCATCACTGGAGAGAGTGCCTTGCGGCGGTAGATGAGTTTGCAGGGGTCCTTCGACTTCGCAGGCACTTCACTTCGTGAAGCTCCTGCTTCGCTCAGGATGACAGAGTTTTTTAGGGTTCGAATTCAGGTTTCCAGGCGAAGACTTTTCACGCGGGCGGCTACGCGGCCCTCAAGGGCCGCTCTTCCACGGTCTACGCGAAGACTTCCGGGTCGGCTGACGCGAACACTTCGGCTTGGCTTAGGCGAAGACCTCGGCCTTGGCTTACGCGAACACTTTGGCTTGGCTTAGGCGAAGACTTCGGGGTCGGCTTCTGCGAAGAAGGCTTGGTGTAGTTTGCGGATTACTTCGGTGGCGTCGTCTTCTTCGATCACGAAGGTCAGGTTAATTTCAGAGGCGCCCTGGGAGATCATGCGGATTTTTACGTTTTCGAGGAGGCCGAAGACTTTGGCGGCTATGCCGGGGGTTTCGCGGAGGTTTACTCCTACGAGGCAGACTATGGCTTTGCGGCCTTCGTATTTTACGTCGGCTAGTTTGGCCAGGTCGGCGGCTAACGCTGGAATGGATTCGTTGGTTTCCGCCGTGACCGAGACACTTACTTCCGAAGTTGAGACCACGTCTACAGCTACGTGGTGGTGGTCGAAGACTTCGAATATGGACTTGAGGTATCCGTGGACCAGCAGGCGGCGCGGGGCGGCGATTTCTACCAGCGTGATTTTCTTCTTGAGGGCGATGGCTTTGAAGATGTTTTTGCAGCGCGGGGCGCGGGCGGTCACCTTGGTGCCTTCGCAGGTTGGGTTGTGCGAGTTGAGAACGTAGACGGGAATGTTTTGCTGGATGGCGGGCAGGACTGTGGCCGGGTGCAGGACTTTGGCGCCGAAGTAGGCTAGCTCGGCGGCTTCGTCGAAGCTGATGACTTTGATGCGGCGGGCGTCGGGACAGAGGCGCGGGTCGGTGGTCATCATGCCGTCGACGTCGGTCCAGATTTCTATGCGCTGCGCGCCCAGGCCTGCGCCGAAGATGGCGGCGGAAAAGTCGGAGCCGCCGCGGCCGATGGTGGTGGTAATGCCGGCGCGGTTGGAGCCGATGAAGCCGCCCATTACCGGGACCTGGCCTGACTCGATCAGCGGGGCTACTTTTTTCTTCAGGCGCTCGTTGGTCTCTTCGAATTGCGGAACGGCTTTGGTGAAGGCGCTGTCGGTGAGGAGACACTGGCGGGAATCTACGTGAGCGCCGGGGAGTCCGCGGGCTACGAAGGCGGCGGCTACGATTTTGCTGGAGAGGACCTCGCCGAAGGAGGCTACGTAGTCGTAGGTGCGGGGCGTGATTTCTCCTACTGCGCCGATGCCGCGGAGGAGTTCGTCTAAGTCTTCGAAGTCGGCGCCGAAGTTGCTGTGAAATTCGGTGAAGAGCGCGGTGCCTAGGAGCTCTCCGGCGGTTTCGTAGTGGCGCTCGCGGAGAGCTCTCGCCATCTTTAGAGCGGTCTTGCGGTCGCCGCTGCCGGCGGCTTTGCCCATGGCTAGCAGGGAATCGGTTACTTTGGCCATGGCGCTGACTACCACTACTGGGCGATCGGCTAAGCGGCCCTGGACGATCTGGGCTACGCGGTCGATGGCTTTGGCGTCTTGGACGGAGGTGCCGCCGAATTTCATTACGATCATGGGCGGGGATTCCTCCTTGTTGGTGCAGAGGAGTTCGCGGCAAAAACCCTTTCACCACAGAGGACACAGAGGAACACGGAGGAACACCAGGCGCTCCGGCTGTCTCTGAGAGACGGTGACTTTGTGTTGGGGGCGCGCTTCATCCGAGGTAGCCTTTGGCTTTCAGCAACTCGGCGGTTCGCGGCAAAAACCCTTTCACCACAGAGGACCACAGAGGAACACCAGGCACTCCGGCTGCCTCTGAGAGACGGCGGCTTTGTGTTGAGCGCGCGCTTCATCCCAGGTAGCCTTTGGCTTTCAGCAACTCGGCGGTTCGCGGCAAAAACCCTATCACCACAGAGGACACAGAGGACCACAGAGGAACACCAGGCACTCCGGATGCCTCTGAGAGACGGCGGCTTTGTGTTGAGCGCGCGCTTCATCCCAGGTAGCCTTTGGCTTTCAGCAACTCGGCGGTTCGCGGCAAAAACGCTTTCACCACAGAGGACACAGAGGACCACAGAGGAGCACCAGGCCCTCCGGCTGCCTCTGAGAGACGGCGGCTTTGTGTTGGGCGCGCGCTTCATCCCAGGTAGCCTTTGGCCTTCAGCAACTCGGCGTTGAGCAGAGCTGCTCCGGCTGCGCCTCTGATTGTGTTGTGGGACAGGACTGTGAATTTCCAGTCGAGGACGTTGCAGGGGCGGAGGCGGCCTACGGCGGTGGTCATGCCTCCGCCTAGATCTACGTCGAATCTTGGCTGGGGACGATCTGGGGCGGTCATGTAGACGACTGGCTTGTCGGGGGCGCTGGGCAGGCGGAGTTGCTGCGGCTCGGCGGTGAATTCGTTCCAGGCGGCGATGATTTCTTCGGGCTTGGCTTTCTTTTTCAGACGAATGGAGACCGATTCGGTGTGGCCGTCTTCTACCGCTACGCGATTGCATTGCGCGCTCATGGCAGAATGGGGCCGGCACTATCTTGCCGCTTTTTAGCTTGCCCAGCAGTTTTTGCGTCTCCTCTTCCATTTTTTCTTCTTCGTTCTTGATGTAGGGGATTACGTTGCCGAGGATGTCTAGCGAGGTACGCCGGGATAGCCTGCGCCGCTTACTGCTTGCATGGTTACGGCCATTACGGCTTCGAGTTCGAAATGGCGATGGAGCGGAGCTAGCGCTAACACCAGCCCTATGGCGGAGCAGTTGGGATTGGTGACGGCGAAGCCTCTGGATTGCTTGCGCCATGTTTGTGTGTCGATTAACGCGATGTGATCTGCGTTGACTTCGGGAATTACCAGGGGCACGTCGGATTGCATGCGCAGGGCGCTGGAGTTGGAGACTACGGCGCAGCCGGCGTCGGCGAACTGGGGCTCGAGTTCGCGAGCGATGGCGGCGTCGAGCGCGGCGAAAATTATTTTGGGAGCGCCGTCGGGCGTCGCGGGGGAGACTGTCATGTTGGCTATGCGGCCGGGGATGGCGGTCTTCAGACGCCAGCGGGCGGCTTCGGCGTAGGGCTTGCCTTCGGAGCGATCGGAGGCAGCCAGCCACGCGACCTCGAACCAGGGGTGCTGTTCCAGCGCCTGGATAAAACGTTGCCCGACGATGCCGGTGGCACCGAGAATTCCTACAGGTAATTTGTTCGACATATTTGGAGAAAAGGGTAAGTTGTGATTTTATACCAGCGGAAAATTCGGGTGAGAGTGATGAGTTCGATTAGCTGGACGGTGTGGGGGCGAGACGCCCCCACGACAGCCGGCGGGACGCCGGCGCTACTTTGATGCGGTCGCGGGCGCTGCTCTGGAGCCTGCGCGTTATGGGTGATCGTGGCCGATTTCGTGGGGGAAGTATTCGTTGAGCGGGCCGAATTTGCGCTTCTCGGCGTAGAGGCGCCAGCGCACCCAGACTATGCGCAGGCTGGCCATCACCGGGATCGAGAGGTAGACGCCTAAGACGCCGGCGATTTCTCCGCCGGCTAGCACTCCGAAGAGAGCGGCTAGGGGGTGCAGTTCCAGGCTGCTTCCCATGATGCGCGGGGCGATGACGTAGTCCTGGACCATTCGCCAGGCGATCAGGAATCCGAGGAGAAGGAGGATGGGATGGTAGCCGGTAAGTGCGGCGACGATCACCATGACAACGCCGGCCACCAGCGGTCCGACGACCGGGACAAACTCCAGAGCGCCTCCGACGGTGCCGAGCATCAAGGCATAGGGAAAGCGCATTACTCCGAGGACTGAGGAGTAGATGACGAAGGAGAAGGCCGCGAGGGTCAGTTGCGCACGAATGAAGTGGGCCAGCATTTCGTTCAGGTCGTGAAGGACGTTATCGAGAAATTCACGCTGCGTGCGCGACTGGACCAGGGTGAGTGCGACGGCGTGGAAGGTGTCGCCATCGCGGAGGAAGAAGATGGCGAGGATGGGAACGAGGAAGAGCACCCAGACCGCCTGCACGGCTTCGGCGGCGCGCACGCCGATGCGCTGCGCGAGCTGGCCGAGATCTTCACGATGGGTGTAGAGAAAACCCTGAATCCGGGCCTGGGTGACCTTGCTCCATCCGTGTTCGCGACTGATGCGAGCGGCCAGGTCGCCGATGGGGCCAGAGATCTGGCCGTTGGTGGCTTTGTCCATGAGGCCGGGGAGGGCCTCGCCGAGGCGGGAGCTCTGGCGGCTGATTCTGGGTCCAGCCAGCACGAAGAATAAGCCGACTGCCAAGAGGAGAAGAAGGTAGATGACAGCCACCGCGCGCATGCGTCCGCGAACAATTTTGTCGAGGCGGCCCACGGCTGGATTAATCAGATAAGCGAAGAAGATGGCGAAGAGAAACAAAATCAGAGTGCGCCGGGCGGTATAGAGGAAGCCGAGGCCGAGGGCGAAGAGCAGCAGTGTAAATACAACCCGGGAGGTGCGTGTGTCGAGAAGAGTCAATGGCAAATTTGCAGCCTGGGCAACAGTGGCGCCCTATCCTTAATTTTGTGGCTCATCACTCGACCGCTTAGGCCGAGAGGTTCCCCACAAATCCCACAACATCGTCGCGAACATGTCAATCGCGAAGGACCTCGGTATTATCGCCTTCAATTACGATGCGCATTACCTTGAATCCGTCGTCCAGCCAGAGGAACCAGGATCCATTTTCGGTCTTTAACTCGACTTTATTGAACTCCTGCTGGTTGCCTTTGTAGGTGACCTTCTCGCGGCCGAGGTATTCGGCGGCCATGGGCGAGGAGGCGTGCTGGCGCGGATCGAGCGTTCCAAACTGCGAACGCTGCTTGATGGGGCATTGCACCTGGCCTTTTTCCTGCTTGCAGGTGGCGGCAAGGAACTTCCAGACGAGCACCTCGCGGTGGATGAAGAAATAGTCGTCAAGGATGCTGGTGGAGTGGGGAAGCAGGTAGGGCTGATCGTGTTCCTTGTCGTCGGGGCCGGCGGACCATTTTTGATTGAGGAACTCGTTATTCGGGATGATGACGGAATGCGCCTTGCCCGGGCTCAGCTCTTTCCATTCGTAATGCTGGAGTTCGCCGGCGGGATTGAGGTCGAGGATCGAGTCCTGGATAGCCTGGTTGGCTTCATTGTCGGTTTTGAACTCGGACTTGATGACGCTGCCGCTGCCGGTCTGCTCGATGGAAAATTTTTCGGTGCCGACGCGACGGCCGCTCATGAAGACGCCGAAGGAGCCGGAGTCGATGACCTGCTTCGCCGGTTCTTTTTCCTTGTCTTTATCTTTGTCTTTGCTTTTGTCGCCGGGCGATGGCGCGGCGGATGCGAGCAGGCAGCAGAGTAGCGCGACGAGGATGGCGGATAGAAATCTGATGAGACGGAACGACGACTTCACGGGGAATTCTCCTGTACCGGCTCGTCTTCGAGATCGGATGACGATGCCCTTACCTAACATCTTAACGAGAAAGCTTTTATCGCTGGTCCCAAAAGCGGGAGCCGGAATGTCTTCAGTAATCAGGGCGGCGGTCATCAGTTGGGCGCGGCCCGGTGAGTTGCAGCCCGCGCTCGATCTCCTGGCAGATGGCGTTTGCTGCTTTGCCCGACGTATTTACGGTTAGCGAGGCTTGGCGGTAGAAGGGAAGGCGCGCTTCGTGCAGGCGAGCGAAATTTTCCTGATTGCCGCGCAGTGGACGTTGGACGCCTTCGGCGGCTTCGTGGTCGAGGCAGCGCTGCCAGAGTTCGGAGACGGGAGCGTCGAGGAAAACTGTTGGCCAGACGCGTAGCATTTGGCGGGCGTCCATGAAAGCGCCGCCGCCGAGAGCGACGACGCTATCGCGGGCGAGGGACTCGAGGAGTTGGCGCGAGAGCGTTTCTTTCTGCCACCCGGAAATAGGTCTCGCCTTTCGTGCGGAAGAGTTCAGGGATGGTCTGGCCTTCTAGCGCCTCGATGCGGGCGTCGAGATCGATGAAATCCCAGGAGAGACGCTGGGCCAGTTCTCGGCCGACGGTGTTCTTGCCGGAACCCATGAAGCCTACTAGAAACACGGCGCGGACATCTGGGGCGGTCATTGTGAATTTATCCGTTGAATGAGAGTCCCTCAGGGGCTAAAGCCCCTTCCGCTTATGGAATTCTATCGGCGCGGTCGAAGCCGTGCCCTTCCCAAAGAGAGCAGCTGGGGCAGCTGAAGCTGTGCCCTTCTTTAAGAGACCAGAGATAGAGAAGGATGCGGGCCTTCCCATTAGCAGCCTGTTTGACGGTTGAACTTAGCGTTGCTTGAGGTGGATTTTACCACTGAAGGAATGCAGCACGACTTTGGACGCGGCCTGGCCGACGGCTCCGAAGAAGGAGCGTCCTTGCTCGACCATGTACCGGGAGTGCCGTGGGATGAGGTCGAGCTCGTTGTGAACTTTGCCGCGAATGGAGTGCGCGCTGAAATCGGCCGAAGTGTTGCCGGGAACGATGGCTTCGATGTCTCCGCTGTGGGTCGTAAGTTTGTAGTCGCCGCCGGAGCCGAAGTCGCCCTTGTAGAAAATTTTGCCGCTGCCGGAATCAGCGCGAACAAACGGCCCATCGACGGAAGTCATGGCGACGCTCCCGCTGATGGAGGAGATCTCGACGTGGCCGTTCTTCACGTCGCTGAGGGTGATGGGGCCGCGCATGGTGGTCACATGGACGTGCCCGTTGCTGACGTCGTGGACGTTGACTACGGCATCGGTTCCTTCGAAGGTAAGGTCGCCTTGAAGGTTTTCGGCGGAGAGCGGTCCGGTGCTGGAACGGAGGCTGAGGGTGGCGTCGGCGGGAATGAGCAGTTCGTAGTCAACCCGGCCGGATTGTGCATCCGCGCCAGGGAGCAGGTGGGAGGCGATTTCGATGCGGTTGCCGCGCTGCTCGTTATCGACTTCGGTCTTATCGGACTGCAAAATAGCGGTGACGACGACTTGATTGCTATTGCCGGGCTTGACGGAAATGGCGCCGAATTGCGTGTCGACGGAAATGTTGGCTTTGGGGCCGACGTTAAAGCGCATCTCCTTGCGAGACTCGGCAATCGCGGCCGACGCCAAACAGGTCGCCAACATCAGAGTAACCACCGTGGTCTGCTGTAGCCTCTCCATGACAAAAGCCCCTTTTTTCCTGGCCGGGTATCCGGCCTACCTTAAAGCTTATTGAATGCGATCCAAAGCCATCTGATAGAGCAATGCCTTCTGTTCGTAAACTTCCAATAAATGCTGGCGTGCGTCAACATCACCGGGGTACCGGCTGAGATACGCCTTGGTCTCGCGAATCTCATTATTTACCGCCTGAAGCTGATTTGCATAGGTAGCGCGCATGGTCGGAGCGCGCTCGGAAACTTCCGTCAGGAATTCATTGTCGGTGAGGGGAGGCGCGGCCTGGGCATCGGCCTCTTCGATCGGCTCGGGCGCGTTTTTGGCCGCGGGCGCTGTGGCATTCTTCGAATTTGTTGGGAAGGAGTTTTGCGCCAGATCTTTAGCAGGAGACAGTGCTGAGGGCTCGGACGGTGTCTGCTCAGCAGCCTGCTGCTGGGCTTGCTGTACGACGGGCTGAATCACCTGAGCAGTTGCGTGGTGCGATGGATGGTGAATCAAGACGTAGGAGCCAACTACCAAGACTGCTGTGGCGACCGGTGCCAGCCAGAATGGACTCCATCGCCGCGGCCGGGAGGGCAAGAGGGCGGGCTGCAAGCTCTCAAATTCGGAGTCTTTGATCAGGCCTTCCGCCCGCAGTTCAATGGCGATGCGTGCCCAGACCCGGGGCGACGGTTCTTCAGAACCGGCAAGTTGACGCGCCTCGCTGGCGATGAGTTTGAGATCAGAGACGAGGGCGGAACAATCAGGGCAAGTTCTGAGATGGGATTGAACTTCGGGATCGTAGCCGCCTTCGATAGGCAGGCCATCGACGAGGTCAGGCAAGATTCGATCTACGTCAGCACACTTCATAAGCACTCTCTCCCCGAAAACCGCAGTGCTGCTATCCAGTCTTGGCCTTTTCGGCTCTCATGAACTTCAGATAATCCCGCAGCTTCAAACGCGCCTTGTGAAGCTGCGACTTGCTGTTTCCAATCGAACAACCCACCATCTGGGCAATTTCATTGTGCTCGAATCCCTCGACATCGTGGAGCACAAAAACCGTTTTATAGCCCGGCGGCAGGCGATCAATGGCCCGCTGCAACTGTAAACGATCGACCGAGCCTTCCAGCTTCAAATCGTCCGCGCCGAATTCTTTACGTGGCGCCTCTTCGTCGGCCTCCAGAGTTTCCTCGAGCGAGACCGAAGGCAATCCCTTTTTGCGCAGCTGCATCAAGACAACGTTCACCGTCATACGGTGCAGCCAGGTGGAGAATGCGGATTCGCCGCGGAAGGTGGCAATCTTGCGGAAAAGCTGAAGAAACGCCTCTTGCGCGAAGTCTTCGGCCTGCGAAGGATTGGACACCATGCGCAAACATAAAGAATAGACACGGCGCTTGTGCAGTTGATAGAGGGTTTCGAAAGCTTTCTCGTCGCCCTGCTTCGCCCGCTCAATAGCCTCTAATTCGGTGATTCGCTGCTTCGGGTCGGTCAAGTTGCCTATTCCGGCCGCTACTGTCTCAGATGCGGCTGCTTACTCGTTCCGTTGTACTAATTTGCCAACGGTGTTGCTCGGGCGATAACGCCTGTTCTGGTTCGCTAAGAATACCAAAAACGGTAGCAAAAGCAGGGTTTCGAGGAGATGATTTTACGGGAACGGGACACGGATGAGACATAGAGAGCACTTTGGTAATACGGCCTACGGTGCGATGGGGGCAGCCTCGGCGGAGGCTCGTCGAGATCGGGTGGACGAATCGATTTGGAATGAGGACGGTGAGTGCTAGAGAACTCCTTGCCGAGCCGGCTTCGGGTTGAGACAGGCAAGGGGCCCTTCGACTGCGCGCTGCTGGCTGCGCTGAAAGGGCTACGCTCAGGATGACAAAGTTGATTTGGGCTGATTACGCTTTTCCCGCGCGGATGGTTTCTGACCCTTGGCCGTGGGGGTTGTTCAGGCTGGCTGTTGGTTCTTTTCCTGTTCCAGCTTGCCCTGCTCCAACTTGCCTCCGTGTCGCCGGTCCGATGCGAGCAGAAGGAAGGCAAAGATGAGTCCGGCCACGCCAAGGCACGCAAACATGATCTGCGTTGCCGTGTAGGTTCCGGTCGCGTCGCGCAGCTTGCCATTGAGGAGCGGGAATAGTCCGAGGCCGATGTTCTGGATGGCGGTCATCAGGCCGAAGGCTGTGCCCACACGCTTCTCCTCGACCACCAGCGGAACCGACGGCCACATGGCTGCGGGAACCAGGACGAATGCCGCACCCAGCACGATCATGCTGGGGAGCGGGTTCCAATGGGTGAGGCCCATGACGAGGTGGGCGGGAATCAGCATGAGGGAACCGACAACCATCAATGTGGCGCGCTTGCCGATGCGATCCACCAAATTACCGGCGAAGGGCGCGAAGATCATGGACGCGAAGATGACGATGCTGGTGACTCCCGGCGCCGTCGAGAACATGTGGAGGAAGTTGTCGAATATCTGGGAGAGAAAGCCGCCCGTGGACTCGCTCACCAGCGGGATGCCCCACTTGTCATGGAACATGTCGGTGGCAAGGGCGGTGAAGGGGAAGATGGCGCTATAGAAGGTGACGCAGAGGAAGACAACGTACCAGTAGGAAGAGTTGAATTTCCGGATGTCGGAGAAGACGATTTTGTCGCCACCCTCGCGGCGTTCGGAAGCGCGAGCACCTTCTCGCCATGAAGGTCCATGACGTTGTAGACCAGATTGCAGAGCACGGAGAACAGGCAGAAGCCTGCGGCTGCCCAAAGTGCGACCCGGTAGCTACCGAAATAGCGGGCGATGAGTTCTTCGGTGTTGAAGCTGAAGAGAGTTCCGATACGGCTGATGGTGAGAGCGATGCCGAAGGCAAGGGCCATCTCTTTACCCTTGAACCAACGGCTGATGATCGCGCTTTGCACCACGATCAACGCTTCCGATCCGCCGCCGAAGATTAACCGCCCGGCGAAAAGTTGCCAGCTCGAGTGAGCCATGGCGACGATGGTGGCGCCCACCAGGACCAGCATGCAGAACAGGAAGCTCGAACGGCGCGGGCCGAGCTTGTCGTAAAGCATGCCCCCGAAGAAAACGATGAGGACGGCGGCCACGGAGTAGGCGGTGTAGAGATTGCCGATGGTGCTGCGGCTCAGATGCAGATCCGCAATGAGCGTGGGCGCGAGGGCTCCGATGCTGTCGTAGGCAAAATAGCTTCCCATCACAATCAGGCTGATGAACGTCAGGATGGTGAAGCGGTAGGGGCGGCCGGAGGGATGGAAGAATGGCATTTGAATGTGGGTGAAAGGACGACCGAACGAAGATAGCAGATTGGGAGCATCGGGTCATTCTTCATCGGGCCATCGGGTCATTGAAAGGCGCTATTGCCCGAAGAGTTGAGCGACGGCGGGCGAGGACGCCCTCCGGACAGCCGGCGGGACGCCGGCGCTACGCTTTAGCGGCTTCCGACTATTCCCCTTGCAGAATCGGTCAGCTTTTGCGAGTCGTAGCCTATCCTGTCTTTGAAAACTGTTTCTATCTTCATTGATGTCTTCGATTTGTCTGGACGGGTCGCCCTTGATGAGTACGAGGTCGGCTTGTTTGCCGGATCGTTCGTAAAAACGAAGGGCTCTCAGGCGCGATGCGAGGCGCGACTGAGAGCCACCGTTCCCCACTACTGAAGGAAAAACTACTGCGAATCAAACGACTGCTATAACAACTACTGGATCTTTTCGGTCTTGCTGTCGTAATGGACGTTGCCGTTGTTGTTGTTCTGGCGGGTTACGTCGTCGTTCGTGTAGACGTGCTTGCTGGGCCCGGTCTTTGCGGCGCTGGCTACGTCGGCGGTGTATTCGGGGCCGGAGAAGTAGGTCCACTGGGCGCGCTTTTCATGATGTTCTTCGCGCTCTTCCATCATGCCGTGGTCTTCCATGGGGCCGTGGTGAGCATGCATTCCGCGACCCAGCGGCTCGGGAAAGAGATTGACGTCGGGAGCCACCAGCGGAGCTCCGCCCTGGTACCAGACGGCGGCGGTGTAGTTAGAACTCGTTGATCCCTCAAGTTCGGAGACGGTCGAGTTGGTTGCGCCCGCGATGAGTCCGGTGGTGGCATTCGAAGCGCCCACCGGATTCGGCGAGACGGTTTCGAGCGAGATCATCGGAGTGGTGACGAGCGGAGCGAACGGGCCGTAACCATAGCCGGGAATGTAGGGATGGGGGCCGGGCTGCTGGCCAAAGGCCGCGACAGCAACCAGGGTCAATGCGCAAAGAATCACAAAGGGTCGCATACTGCCTCCACAGACAGAAACTGCTCTGACGGATGTTATGCAGTTTGCGGGCCGTTGGGGAGGGGCGGGCCGAAAGCCACGATGTCGGGGATTTCAGGCGATCTTGGGTGAAAACGGGGTGAAGCCGGCTGATTTCGCGGGTCGGCACGCGAGCGGCGATGCAAAGTCGTGCGCAGATCGTGCAGGGAGATGCAGTGGGTTGTGCGATTTCCGGCATGCCTTGCTATGATTCGCGACGGTCCGATGAGACTGTAGGGGTCCTTCGACTTGTTCGGCTCGCTGCGCTCACCTCTCGGCGCTCAGGATGACACCTTAAAAATCTGTCGCGTCAGATCCTCGGAATTAGCTGCCGATGTAGCGGGCGTAGAGGCTGCGGGCTATGGCGGTATCGGTGGTGCCTTTTATGATGGCGCGGCCGTCGGGGAAGAGAGTGATCTCGTATGGATCGCGGGAAAATTTCAGGATGAAATCGTTGTGGCGGACGCTGCCGAGGGGATGGAGACGGGCACTGATTTCGGCGAAGTCCACGGGCCTTTCGCGCTCGTGAATCTGGACGGAATTACGGCCGCAGAGGGTGATGTGCGGGCGGCCTTCGCCGGCGAGGTGGACGAAGTTGCGTTCGCCGCAGGCGCGGCAGGCGGCTCGCGGGTTGGCGGAGGCTACTTCGGCCTGCTCGTTGCTCCAGACGTCCCACGAGAGGAGGGTGCGACGCATTTTTGTGCGCGCGCCCACGAGCAGCTTCAGGGCTTCGGTGGAGGCGATCGAGGCCACGAGAGTGACGGCTGAATTCAGGATACCGGCGGTCTCGCAGGTTTCGATCGCGCCTCGCGGAGAGTCGGGGAAGATGCAGGCGAGGCAGGCCGTTTCGCCGGGGAGAATGTTCATGGTCACGGCGTAGCTGCCGAGGGCGGCGGCGTAGATCCAGGGCAGGGAATTCTTTACGGCGTAGTCGTTGATGAGGTAGCGGGTCTCGAAGTTGTCGGTGCCGTCGAGAATCAGATCGCATGCCTGGAGAAGATCGTCAACATTTTGCGGAACGAGGTCGGCGACACGCGGGTCGACGACGATCTCGGAGTTGAAGCGCGCAATCTGGCGGGCGGCTGCGATCGCCTTGGGCACGGATTCGCGGGCATCTTCTTCGTCGAAGAGCGACTGGCGCTGCAAGTTGCTGGGCTCGACGTAATCGCGATCGACGATGCGGATGGTTCCGACACCGGCGCGCGCCAAGAGCGATGCAAGAACTGAGCCGGTCGCACCACAGCCAACAATGACGATGCGAGCCTGCGCGAGCCGGGCGTGGCCCTCGGCGCCGATCTCCTTGAACAGAATCTGTCGCGAGTAGCGGTCGTTGAAGTGCAATGAAATCTCATTCCCCGCCTTACTTAGGAGTGCCGTCAGTCCCTAGGCGATTACCTTTGGTAAGGCTTTAACCCTTTATTATAGGTGGCGGTCAGAAAACTTCTTCCGAGCAACGCGTGGCGATGATCCGTTCATCGAATTCGAAGGGTGTCTTTTTCGACGGACGGGCGGCAGGAAGGGAGATTTTGCGACAAATTGATGCCGTGCGTCCCATAATTTTCCTGCTGATTCCGTGCGTGCTGTTGGCGCTGGCGGCGACGAGTTGGGCCGCGCCCCAGGGGGACCAAAAGCCGGAAGAACCGGGGACGTCGCAGTTCGGCGCCATCAATCCTTATCTGGGGCTGACGATTGACGAGATCGATCTGCCCGGAGTTCCGCCGGATGAAGCGGCAAGCCTGATCGGGGTAACGCCGCTCAAGGTGGGCGAACCGCTCACGCGCGACAACCTACGTGATGCAATCAAGGCGCTGTTTGGCACCGGGCGTTTCGCCGACATTCAGGCGGAGGTTAATCGCACCGAGACAGCGGGCATTCGAATTCGCTTCAATACCGTTGCCAACTATTTTGTGGGGATTATTACGGTTGAGGGCGTCAACGTGAACCCGTCCGCGAATCAACTGACGAGCGCGACGCGCCTGCAACTTGGCGAGCTTTATACGAAGGAGAAGCTCGATACGGCCGAGGCCGGCATGCGGCGCATTCTGGAAGAGAACGGCTTTCACAAGGCGACCATCAACAGTCTGGAGCAGCGGGATGACGTGCAGCACCAGGTCAATCTGACTTTCACGATATTGCCGGGACCGCGGGCGGTGGTGGGGGATGTGATCGTGGAAGGGGACACGAATTACTCGAAGAATGAGATCAAGGACATCGCCAAGCTGCATTCCGGAGACCCAGTCATTTCGACGCACGTAGCGCGCGCGCTGCAGCGGATTCGGGCGCGTTATCAAAAGCAGGACCGGCTGCTGGCGCAAGTGTCGCTGGCTCGCGCCGACTATCATGCCGAGCGCAATTCGGTGGACTACACCTTTGAGATCGATCGGGGCCCGGTGGTTGAGATCGCATCGGAAGGCTACCGGTTGAGCCAGCGCACCTTGCACCGGCTGGTGCCCATCTACCAGGAGGGCGCGGTCGATGAGGATCTGCTGAACGAGGGTTCGCGGGCCATCGAGAATCACATGCAGTCGCAGGGTTATTTCGAAGCGACGGTGTCAGTCAGTCAGGACAGCGTGCCCAACGGCAAGAGCCTGAACATTGTCTACACGATCAAGCCGGGAGAACGACACAAAGTTGCGGCTATTCGAATTACGGGCAATCAGTACTTTCCAGACGAGTTGATCCGCGCGCGCTTGCAGGAAGAGGCGGCGGGACATTTCTTTCGGCACGGGCATTACAGCCAGGTGTTGCTGGACTCGGATGTCCAGAACATTCAGAACCTGTATCGAGCCAGCGGATTCCGGCAGGCGGAGGTCAATGGAAAGCTGATCACCGAACTACCAGAATGATCCCTCGCTGCTAGTGGTGGACATCAAGATCAAAGAAGGCCCGCAGACGCGGGTGGCGTGGGTACAGATCGAGGGCAATTACACGCTTCCCACGGACGAGCTTCCGGAGATTTCGACTGCGGAAGGGCAGGGCTTCGACGAGTCGACTCTGGCGGCCGATCGCGATTTGATTCTGGGCAAGTACTTCAATAGCGGTTTTTCAACCGCCACGGTGGACGTGGCCTACAAGAGCGCTCCGGAAGGGCCGGATGGGTTGCCGCGAGTGGGCGTGACTTTTACCATCCATGAGGGCGAGCAGTTTTTCACCAATCTGGTTTTTCTGGACGGGCTCGATCATACGCGGCCGGGGGTGGCGCGGCGCGAGCTGCGGGTGCATCCGGGCGAACCGCTGAGTCAGAGCGACATGCTCGAGACCCAGCGCCGCCTGTACGATCTGGGCCTGTTCAGCGAAGTGGAAACGGCGATCCAGAACCCGGACGGCACGGAGTCACGCAAGAATGTAGTGGTCACGGCGCGGGAAGCGAGGCGTTACACCTTCGATTACGGCGGCGGCCTCGAGTTTCAAACCGGGCAGCCGGCGGTTGGGACCAACCAACCACTGGGCCAGACGGGTGTGAGCCCGCGAGCCTTGTTCGCCATCAACCGCATCAATGTGGGAGGGCGCGACCAGACCTTCACTTTTAAGGGGAACGTCGGGCGACTACAGCAAAGAGCGCTGGTCAGTTACGACATACCGAAGTTGCTCAACCGCGAGGATATTCACCTAACCTTCACCACGTTTTACGACAACACGGTTGACGTTTCGACTTTTACTTCGAAACGGCTTGAGGCCAGCCTGAGGAATCTTCAGGTTCTGTTCCGCAGAAACGATCGCGACCTTACTACGATTTCCTACGGGTTTACCTATCGCCGCGTGGAAGCGTCCAACCTGGAGATTGAGGCGGCTCTGATTCCGTTGCTGTCTAAACCGACGCGCGTGGGCTCTCCTAATTTTCTGTATGTGCGCAACCGGCGCGACAACGATCTGGAGACGACACGCGGGAGCTATACCTCGGTTGAAGGAGGGGTGGCTGCTTCCTACTTTGGATCGGAAGCGGATTTCAGCCGGATATTGTTGAAGAACTCCACGTATTACTCGTTTGGGCGGAATCCGATCACCGGGCGGAGATTCGTATTTGCGCGTTCCACGACCATCGGAATCGAAAATCCATTTGCCGGCACGATTGCGCAGGATCCCAATCAGAAAGCGACGGCGACCCAGTCGCTTATCCCACTGCCCGAACGTTTTTACAGTGGCGGGGGCAACTCTAATCGCGGATTCGGGTTAAACCAAGCGGGGCCGCGCGATCCGATCACGGGATTTCCGGTGGGCGGAAGTGCCGTATTTCTGAATAATCTAGAACTGCGGATGCCGAACGTGACTGTGCCCTTTCTTCACGATAGTGTCGGGTTCACGATTTTTCATGATATGGGCAACGTGTTTGCGCGTCCGCAGGAGATGCTTTCCAGCCTGGGCCGGTTTCACCAACCGGACCGCGATCTGTGCTTTCTGCCAGTACCGCAAGGCCAGATCTCGCAATGCAGCTACAACTACGTATCGCATGCGATCGGAATGGGAGTTCGTTATCAAACGCCCATTGGGCCATTGACGTTTGACTTCGGATACAATTTAAACCCACCGGCATTTCCGGCTTACACTAACATCACGATCGATCCTATCAATGGATACGAGACTGGCATCTGGGGCGTGCAGCGGGCTCCGCATTTCAATTTCTCCTTTAACGTAGGGCAGTCATTCTGATGAAACGCTGGCCGATATTCCGGCGATTGGCAATGCGCACGCCACTCTTGTGGAAGTTTTCCGGGCTGGCTGCTGTGCTCGGATTTGTGTTGCCGATTTCTGGGTGGGCCGGGCCGATCGTCGACCGCGTGGTCGCCAACGTGAACGGCCATGTTGTTTTGCAAAGCGATTGGGAGGAGGAGGTCGCGTTTGAGGCCTTTGAAGACGGCAAGGACCCCAGTTCTTTTAGCGAGGCCGACCGCAAGGCCGCGCTTGATCGCCTGATCGACCAGGAATTATTGCGCGAGCAAGTGCGCCCGTCGCAGCCCGCGCCGGGACCCGAGGTGGCGGAACGAGTTGCCGAAGTCCGTAAACTCCAACCGAACGGGTCGACAGAGGCCGGATGGCGCGCCGCCTTGCAACGCTGCGGGTTGACGGAAAAATCTCTCGAGTCGCACTTGAGCAATCAGATTCAACTGATGAAGCTGGTGGAGGATCGGCTGCGGCCGTCCATCCATATCGATCAGCAGGCGGTCGAGACTTATTACCGGGACCGGCTGCTCCCCGACCTCAAGAAGGCGGGCGCGGAGGCCAAGCCGCTCACGGAAGTTTATGGCCGGATCAAGACGCTGCTGGCGGAACAGAAGCTGAATGAATTGTTGACGGGGTGGCTGACCAATCTCCGTTCGGAGGGCCACATCCATACTCCCGACCCGAAATCCGGAGAACAAAACCGTTGAGCGAGCAGCCGGTTCCTAAGGTGCGCCGCCGGATTCTGCGAAACCTGCTCCTCTCGTTTCTCGCATTTTGTGTGGTTGCGTTGGGGTTGCTCGCCTGGTGGGTGACCACTGACTCATTTCAACAGCGCATGCGACGCCGGGTCATCGCGGCGCTTGAGGAAGCCACAGGCGGGCGCGTCGAACTGGGTGAGTTGCATACGATCCCGTTCCGCCTGCGGGTGGATGCGCGCAATCTCACGATTCATGGGCGGGAAGCGGCCGACCAGGCGCCTTTTGTACAGGTCGAGCGGGTACAGGCCGAGATGAAAATCATCTCGCTCTTCGAGAAGTCCATTGGGTTGCACTCGCTGGTGCTGGAGCGTCCGGTCGTGCATGTAATTGCCTACCCGGACGGCACGACCAACGTGCCCGCGCCCGCGGTGCAGCTTTCCTCTGATCGCAGCGCGATCGAGCATCTCATGTCGCTGTCGGTGGCGCGGATCGAGGCGCACGACGGCACACTTTTGTGGCAGGACAGGAAGGTTCCCTTCGACTTCGCGGCTGGCGATCTTGCGCTGCTTCTGGATTTCTCCATCCTGCGCCAGCATTATGAGGCCCGCCTGAGAGCGGGAAGCGTGAAAACGAACTGGGGATCGCTCGGCGAATTCACATGGAGCGGGGATGCCGACGTCGTTCTGGCGAGGCATCACGCGGAGATCGGAAGGCTGACGGCGAAGTCGGGACACTCCGAAATCGACTTCAAGGGACGGCTCGAGGATTATCGCGATCCGCAGATTACCGGCGAATATCATGGCGTCATCGACCTGCACGAGTTGGCTACGGTGATTCGTGAGCCGCATCTTCGTCAGGGCACCACGCAATTTGCAGGCAAAGGGTCCTGGAACTTGCGGACGTTCGCGATGGAAGGGACGCTGGATGCCAAGGAACTGGAATGGACGGATGGGAAAACGGTTTCGCTGCGCAATGGGCGCGCGCAAGCCGCGTTCTCGATTGACCCAGTGCGTTTCCGCATTCCTTCGCTGAAAGCAAGTCTGCTGGGCGGCAATGTGGCCGGGGACGTGGATGTAACCAACTGGCAGAATTCGCTGGAATCGCTGGCGCCGGTTGCGGGAGCGCCGCGCGCGCCAAACCGCGAGCCGCCTTCGCTCAGACGCGTACACCTCCGAACGTGCAACGTGGCACGTTACATCTGCAACTTACTGGCGTTTCCGCTGGCGCCGGCGCTGGATGTTCTGAGCACTCCCGCCTGCCGCTCGATCGCCTCAGCTTCGCCGGAAATGCGAGCGGCACGGTCGATCTGGCATGGATCGGGTCGATTCGCGATGCCGAAACGCGTGCGAAGCTTGAAATCTCCGCACCGGGGCGGCTGGCACCGAATGAAATCCCGGTGAACGGGCGCATCGAGGGGACCTACCGGAGCGCTCGCGACGAACTGGAACTGAGCGCCTTCCGGCTGGCGACACCGGCTTCCGAGATGCAGGCCTCGGGCAATCTGTCGGCGGATTCCGCGCTGCGGTTTTCGGTGACCACGCACAATGTCCGAGAGTGGATGCCGCTTCTCGAGGCGGTGTATGGTTCGCCACAGTTGCCGTTCGCGGTCCACGGCTTCGCGACCCTGTCGGGAAACGCGAGCGGACGGCTCTCCGCGATTTCGTTGAATGGAAACCTCGAAGTCTACGATTTTGAGACCGTGTTGCCCGCGACCCGGCGAACCCCGGCGCAGACCGTCCACTGGGACGCGCTGACCACCGGGTTCCAGTATTCGGGCAATAATGTGGCGGCGCGCAACGGCGCTTTAATTCACGGACACGCGATCGCTCATTTCGACGTCAGCGCAACTTTGGCAGGCGGAGAGTTCGCGGCGAACTCGCCGTTTACTCTGCACCTTGATCTTCTGAACGGTGACGTTGATGAAGTTGCCCGGCTGGCGGGCATCGACCGGCCGCTGGCGGGCAGTCTCGGTCTCACGGTTAATCTCTCGGGAACACGCGCCGCGCCTCACGGAGACGGCCACTTTGAAGTGCGAGACGGCGTGGTTTACGGCGTGGCGGTTCCTTCCGCCAAGGGGGATTTGCGGCTGGCCAATGATGAACTGCAATTCAACAATGTCGAAGCCCGGGCCTATGACGCCTTGTTTTCCGCGAGCGGCGGCGTCAGCACGTCGAGCGATCAATTTCACGTAAGCGTGGCCGGACGTAATCTCGACGTCAGCCACTTTCCTCGCCTTCAGTCCTCGCGTTTCCGCATGGATGGCATGGCCGAATTCTCGGCGCGTGTAAGCGGCACGCTCGAAGCGCCATCCATCGATGCGCACGTGCGGCTTAGGGATCTTGCCTTCGACCAGCAGCGGGCGGGCGATTTCTATCTCGACGCGGTCACGGCGGGGCACCAGTTGGATATCAAGGCGCACTCCGATTTCGGCAAGTCCGGGCTGAATATCGCGGGAACGGTTGGCCTGCAAGAGGATTTTCCCGCCGATCTCAAGCTCGAATTCCACGATCTGGATGCGGTTTCTCTGCTGAGTATCTACCTGCCGGGAAAAATCACGGGACGCTCGCCGATGGATGGCACGATGCAATTGCGCGGTCCACTCCGGTTTCCGCAACAACTGAAGGCTTCCGCACAATTAAATTCCTTCAGCCTGGAGGTGGAAAAGGTAGCGGTGCAAAGCGTGGAGCCGGTTCGCTTTGAGGTGGTGGATGGCACGCTGATGATCGAGAGCTTCCACCTGAACGGCAGCGGAACGGACTTCACAGCGCACGGCCGGGCGCATCTGGCGGGGGCGCAGGAATTGGATCTGGGACTCGACGGGACGATCAACATGACCCTGTTCCAGTCGCTGAACCCGAAAATTCTGGCGCGCGGCAGGCTGGGGGTGAGCCTGAATGCCAGCGGCACAATCGAGCAACCGGTTCTGCAAGGGCGGCTCGACGTAAAAGATACTTTTCTCAGCCACAACGACTTTCCGAGTGGCTTGAGCGATCTGAACGGTGTTTTAGTGTTCGACCGCAATCGCATTCAGATTCAAAACCTGAGCGGAACGACGGGCGGAGGCACGATCACGCTCAGCGGTTTGGCGAGTTACGATCACGGCGTGGCGCAACTTGACGTTGGAGCGACCGCGAAGGGCGTGCGCCTGCGTTATCCGCCGGGCGTGAGTTCGACGGCGAATGCCAATCTTCGGCTAACGGGTACTTCGAATTCGGCGGTACTGAGCGGGGACGTGGTCGTTACCAAGCTGGCGGTGACTCCGGGCTTCGATTTTGCGGCGTATATCGAGAGGAGCCGGCAAAACATTACCTTCACGCAAGCCGACAGCCTGGCCAGCAAGCTCCATCTGGATGTTCATGTCAGTACGACACCGGAACTCCAAATGCAGACCGCGATCGCGAGGCTTTCGGGCAACGCCGATCTTAGATTGCGAGGCACGGCTGACCGGCCGGTTGTACTGGGGCGGGCGGAGGTTCTGGAAGGCGAGATTTCATTCAACGGCAACAAATACCAGCTTGAACGCGGAGACGTGACTTTCGCCAATCCCGCGAAGACGCAGCCTGTTATCGACCTTCAGGCAACGACGCGGGTGCGCGACTACGACATCACGGTACGTTTCCGCGGCGACGCCAGTGCCCCGAATGGCCTGAAGATCTCATGGCAGTCCGAGCCGCAACTGCCGGAACAGGATGTGATCGCGCTGCTGGCGCTCGGTCGAACGCAAGAGGAAGCCGCTTATGCGCAGCCCAACGGCTCTCTCGGATTTGGCGGCGACGCCTCCAATCTGCTGCTCAATGAGGCGCTGAACAGCAGCGTCAGCAGCCGCGTGCAGCGACTGTTTGGAGTGAGCCGGATCAAGATCGACCCGCAGGGTCTCAACAGCGAAACCAGCGTTTATCGCGGTACGCAAGGGCCGCAGGTCACAGTTGAGCAGCAGGTGGTGAGTAATCTGACGTTGACGTACAGCACGAATGTTTCTGTTTCAAATCAGCAGATCATCCAGGGCGAATACAACATAACGCGCAATATTTCGATTGTGGCGCTGCGCGACCAGAACGGAGTGGTCAGCTTCGATCTGAAAATCCGGCGACGGAAGAAATAGTATTGCGTATTGCTCGCGGCGGTCTGGACGCACGTCAGGGCACGTCTCCAGTCGAAACTCCACGTGCTATCCACTAAAGTTCGCCTTGACATAAGTCGCCAAACCAGCAACTCTAGTTGTTTTTCACTTCCGCCCAAAAAGGGCTGGTCTGAGGACGAAATTTTGCGAGTTCGGGTCTTTTATCACGACAAATGTTTTGACGGGGCGTGCTCGGCCGCGTTGTTCAGCCGTTTTTACAGCGAGCGTGTGCGGAGTGACGTCGAATTCGTCTATTCCGGACTGCTTCATCGGGCGGGCGCGCTGTTCGATGAAAAGCAATTTGACGGCGATGAAAACGCCATCGTCGATTTCAAATACTCGAGTTCGCCGAAGATCACGTGGTGGTTCGATCACCATGAAAGCGCATTCCTCACTCCGGCGGATGCGGCGCATTTCGAGCAGGATCAGAGCAACCGCAAGTTTTACGACCCCGGATTCAAGTCCTGTACCGGCTTTATTGCGATGATTGCCGAACAACGTTTTGGTTTCGATCCGCGTCCTATCGCCGAACTGGTGCGCTGGGCTGACATCGTGGACGGCGCGATGTATGACGACGCGAAGTCGGCGGTCGAGATGCAGGCGCCCGCCATGAAACTGACGATGGCTATTGAAGCTGCAACCGAACGCGACTTTGTGAAGAGGCTGATCCCGCTGCTGGCCTATAAGTCGCTCGCCGAACTGCTGGAAGAACCTTTTGTTGCCGCCGTGCTGCCGCCGCTGCTGGAGCGGCATCGCCGCTCAATCGACATCCTGCGCGAGCGGACGGCAGAGAGCGATGGGACAATTTTCTTCGACATCACGGGCTACGATCTCGAAGGCTACAACAAGTTCATTCCGTATTACCTGCATCCCGACTCCATCTACAGCGTGGGCGTGAGCAAGAGTTCGTTTCGCGTCAAGGTTTCCGTCGGGTCGAATCCGTGGTCCCGGCGCGAGCCCACCGTCAATCTGGCCAAGGTATGCGAGCGTTACGGCGGAGGCGGCCACGCCCGCGTGGGTGCGATTTCGTTCGATGTCAGCCAGAACGAGGCGGCGCACAAGGCGGCCCAGGAAATTGTCGAGGAGTTGCGCGCCAGCGTGCGCGATCAAGCGTGAGAACGTCTCCGCTCATCCATGCCACGATGCACCAAGTGGTTCGCGATCCCCAGCACATCAAAGGTCTGCGCACGGTCGCCACAGTCGAACTGGCGAAGGGTTTGGTTGTGCTGGCGGCAGGTGTGGGCCTGCTCACCATGCGCCACAAGAATATCTGGGGCGTGGCCGAGAGCCTGCTGGAGTTTCTGCACGTCAACCCGTACCACCACTATGTTGGGTTTTTCATTGACCTGGTCTACCGGGTGAGCGATGTGCGGGTATGGAAGATCGCACTGGTGGCCAGCATCTACGTTATCCTCCGCTTCATTGAAGCCTACGGTCTTTGGTATGCGCTGCCATGGGCGGAGTGGATGGCCGCGATTACGGGAGGGATCTATGTTCCATTTGAAGCGGACGATCTGATTCGCCACCCGACATGGTTTAGGCTGGCAGTACTGGTTATCAATCTGCTGATTGTGTTCTACATGCTCTATCTGCGGTTTGAAGCGGAGAAGAAAAAGCTTGCGGCTCGACGGCATCCGGCTGCGTTGTAACGCGATTCGTTTCCCCGGGACACTAAAATCAGGCATGGCCTCCTGGCAGTCTCTTAGCTAAACTCCTAATTGACAGCCAGCAAGAAACAAGAGGATACTCACGTCCACGCTCGCTGACTGGACGGTCGGTTGTCATCTCCGCCAGTCGAAACCGGCGGCCCCGCGCGGACTTTGCGAGGTTGCCATGCAGCCCACCCGCCTAGCAAGGAGGCCCTGTGAAATTTCTCCCGAAGTCTCTCCCGCTATTGATTCTTGCTACCAGCATCCTGTCTTCTAACCTGTCAGCCCAGTCGCATTCGATGGTGCTCAGTCCCACGCTGTTTCCCCCTCAGATTACCCACGTGGTGGTCATCTTCCAGGAGAATCGCACTCCCGACAACCTCTTCCACTTCATCACTCCGGCATGCCCGATCCCAAAGGGCGCGAGCGGATTGTCTGCCTGCACCCCCAGTCCTGTCACGACGAGTTGCTATGATGTTTCGCCCTGCGGCCTGACGAATAAGTCGGGGACGGTAAAACCGTTCACGCTGAAACCGGTTCCGCTTTATGGCAGCAACGACCCCAGTCACTCGCATACCGCGTTCAGTCAGATGTGCGATCCAGATCCGACCATGGGCTATGGTTGCCGCAATGACGGAGCATGGCAGATCAAGCCTGTGAATGATTCCTATGGCTACGTCGACAACACCGCCGTCACCAACTATGACGGGTCGGCCGGACACATTCTCGATCCATATCTTTTTTATGCGGAGAATTATGGCTGGGCGAACTTCATGTACCAGACCAACCAGGGTCCGAGTTACCCGGCGCACCAATTTATTTTCAGCGGGACCTCGGCGCGCTCCGCGGCGGAAGATATGGACTCGACATTCATCTCCGCGAACTTCGGGCCGAAGGGAACGGCGGTGGGCTGTTTGGCGCCCGCTGACGCGACTACGAAGATCGTCTCTCCTTTGTTGCCGGGAAACACGCTTTGCACGAACGGCGCTGCCTTTGACGGCAATTCGGTGCAGGAGTGCCCGGCGACCAACACGGCGCTCAATAATCCTCCCGGCAATCCGGTCGGAAGCTTCTGCGATACCAAGACGAACATGGGAGCTGTGCTCGACGGCATGGGCATGAGCTGGAAGTATTACGCTCCCTCAGCCGGTTCGATCTGGACGGCGCCGAATTCCATCGCCGACATTTGCGTGCCGAAATTCACCAACAAGCGAGACGTCAAGCTGAAATGTACGGGATCGGAATGGACCAGCAACGTCGATCTCAATTTGATGGGCGCCGACGTTCTGAACGACATCACGAACTGCAACCTGCCCAAGGTGAGCTGGGTCATTCCCGATGGAACGTGGTCGGATCATGCCGGGGCGAACGATCAGTATGGTCCATCGTGGGTGACGGCGGTCGTCAACGCGATCGGCCAGAATCCTACGTGTACGCCGGAGCCGATAAAGGCGAGACCTTGTGGAACAACACCGCCATTATTGTGACCTGGGACGATTGGGGAGGATGGTCGGACAATCAGCCCGCGATTAACAGCCGGGGCTGCCTTGCACGAGGCTGAACTGCCAGGCCGATTATCAGACCGGGTTCCGCGTACCGCTGTGGTTATCTCCGCCTATACGCCGAAGCAGTACATCGATAATGGCACGTACGATTTTGGCAGTATCCTGCGGACGATTGAAGGAGTGTATGGCGTGACCGAAGGCACGATGGGGGTGGCCGATGCTCGCTCCAGCACCGATCTCATCAGCTTTTTCCAGGGATCGTTCCGGCCGTATGCGGGGACAGTTGCCGTGCAGCCCGCAAGTTACTTCCTGGGCCAGGCGCAGAAACAAGCCATGGAGCCGCCGGACAATGACGGCGACGACGACTAACCCACAACTCGGAGATCGACGGGAGCCCGTGTATCAGGCTCCCGTATTTTGTTGATTGAGGGTGAGGAGACGAGGTTATTGCGTCAGCTCAAAAACCGATCCGCATCCCGCACCGCTTTGGTAGGGGCAAGAAGGGTCACCGCCCAAAAGCGTGGTGCCGTATAGATTTCCTTCGCCGTCGTCGACGAGTTTGCCCGGCCGGGAACCAGAAGCTTGCCCGGGAAAGTCATACAAGACGGACTCTTTGTTTTTGGAATTCAACCTGAACGCCACACCACAACCCGCTGGGTCGCAGAAACTGCCGCCGAAGCTGGTGGTTCCGTAGACGACTCCATCGGCACCTACCGATAAGGGGCCGGGGTAGTTTCCGTTGACAAAATTAAAAGCGAAAAGTCTGGAAAAGACTCCGGACGTGTCTACTTCGAAAACGGTCCCACATCCCAGGTTGGAATAGAGAGGGTCACATGCGCCCTTTTCATAGCCGTCTTGAGATGCAGTGCCGTAGAGATTTCCCACGCTATCCATGACCGGGGGCGCGAAAGGAAAACCGCCGTCGGATTTTCCTTTGAAGTTGTAGAGGATCGTTTCTTTGCCAGTCGTGTCCAGTTTGAACACGGTTCCAGCGGCGTGAGTACCGCCCCAGGCGGTGGTGCCATAGAGGTTTCCCGCGCTGTCGCGGATTATTCCCTCCGGAAGTTCTCCGTCGGGAAGCTCACCGAACACGTATAACACCTTAAAGTTGCCGGAGTTGGTCAGCTGGAATATTTGGCCAAAACCAGCATTAATGGTTGTGCCATAGAGGTTCCCCTGGTCGTCCCTGATGAGGTCATTAGGATTGGCTCCGTCGGAACCGCCGGTAAATTTGTAGAGCACCGTGAACACGCCGGTCGGAGTCAGTTCGAAAATCAGGCCACATCCGCCGTCCGGGCAGGGGTTGCCGCCCCAGGAGGTGGTTCCGTAAAGATTCCCGTTTTTATCCTGTGTTTTGATTGCAGGATCGGCTCCATCGCTAAAGTCGAATGTGTGCAAGACGCTGAAGCTTCCCGAAGCGCTGATTTCAAAGACCACGCCACAGCCTCCGTATACGGGACCCGAATTACAGTGGCCACTGTAGTTCCCGCCAAAAGCGGTGGAACCGTAAAGATTTCCCTGGGCATCCCGGAGAAGGGTTGATGAGGGTAACCATCCATCGCTATTACCGGTAAACGCGTACAGCACTTTTTCGTTGTAACTGGAGGATTTCTCAGACTGGGCTTGAGCCTGAGTAAGGGTGGTGAAAGTGCATACAGCCAAAGCGGCTGCCAATAGACGAAGGGGCTTCCTGATAATCGACCTCTTCACAACGGACCTCCTAAAAGACATCGCACGTGCTCATCTTTCCGGCTATGGGCAAATCCCAGATCGCCGGGAGGGCTTCCATTAACCAAAGAGGCCCGCCACGTGAGGTGATTGGAGGACTCTCACGCCATGCGAGTTGCCCACCCATCGGAATGGGCGGAGTACAGGAGCACCTTGTGGAAGTCCCGAAAAGATAAGCTTTGGCGGAACTAATAGGCAGTAGTCAAAGCGGAGATCTAATGTCTCGATGTTTCAGACAAAGAGACCTTTTACTGATTCAACTCACACCCGCAATCCGCGGGCGGAACGTGCGCGATGAGAAAATCAGCGACGCGCTTGTAGGCGTCGATCTGATTTTCCACGCGCGCGAAGCCGTGACCTTCATTTTCATAAATCTTTGCCTCGGCCACACCACCGCGTTTTCGCACGGCATCCACCACCTGCTGCGTTTCTGACTTTGGGCAGCGCGGATCATTGCCTCCGGCCAGCAAGTAGAGCGGCGCTTTGATCTGATCGACGAAGTTAATGGGAGAGCGCTCCTCGTAACGGGCCTTATTCGTTTCGAGGTCGCCCATGGTGGCGAGGTCAGACTGCTGGAGGATCGGATCTTCGTTTTGAATTTCAGTGAACCAGTTGACGAAGGGCACAATCGGAATTCCCGCGGCCCAGAGGTCGGGAGCCTTGGTGACGCCCATCATAGTGAGGTAGCCGCCGTAGCTTCCGCCCATGAGGATCAACTTTTTCGGATCGACATAGCCGGTTTGCTTGATCCAGTCGGCGGCAGCCAGAACGTCCTGCAAATCGCCTCCGCCCATGTCGAAAAGATTGGCCTGCTGAAATTCCTTGCCGTAGCCGGTTGAACCGCGATAGTTCGGCGCGATCACGAGATAGCCCTGATTCACCATGTACTGCACGAAGCGATTGAAAGCTGTTCACGGTCTGTGCAGCGGGCCCGCCGTGTACATACACAATCGCCGGGTGCTGGCCATTGCGGGGCAGATTGTATGGAACATAGATGAGAGCCGAGATCGTCCATTTGCCGTCTTTGCTGGGGTAGTGGACGAGGGAGGGTTCGGCCATATCTTCGGCGCGTACGCCGCCGACGAGGGAATGCGTGAGTTGACGCGACTTGGTGTCCGCGAGCGTATATACCCAGAGATCGCCGGGCGCGGTCGCTCCGGTGTGCGTGTAGAGGAGACGGGAGCCATCGCGGGTAAATGGCGAGCGGCGGCCGCTTGGCCAGTTCAGGCCTTTGGGCAGGGGCAGGGCGCGCGCTTTTCCGGAGGCGATGTCGTAGGAGTAAATCTCATTGTTGCCATCGACATTGGCGGTGTAGAGCAAAGACTTGCCATCGGGAGCGAAGCTGTCGCCGGCGATCTCCCACTTGTCTTGCGTGAGCCAATGAATCTTTTTGGTCGCAATGTCGAGCAGTCCGGCGTTGTCGTAACCGTTGCCGGCGTTCGACGTGATGAGCACATACTTGCCGTCGGGCGAGACGTCATTGGCGCTGTGCAGCTTCTCGCCTTCGTGGGGCGTGAGCAGCGTGCTCTCGCCGCTCGCGACCTCGGCGACGAAGATATTGGAGTCGGTGCCCTTGGACTGCTCCTGCGTATAAAAAATAAACTTGCCATCGGCGGACCAGATGGGCGCGACGTTCATGCGGTCTTTGGCGGTGCCGGTAGTGAGGTGCTTTACGTCGCGCAGTGCTGTGTCGTAGACGTCGATCTCAAATACGGATGACGTCTTTGGCTTGACCATGTAGGCGAGGTAGCGGCCGTCGGGCGACCATGCCGGACTTTCTTCGGCGATCTCGCGTGTGTTGGTGACGATTCACAACTTGCCCATTCTTCGGCGAGACGAGAAAAATGTCCCACTGCTCGTCGCCGTCGTAATCGGACATATAGGCGATCCACTTGCCGTCGGGCGACCATGTGGGCGAGGTCTGGCGCTGATCGCTCACGGTGAGTTGCATTGGCCATCCGCCCTCGGACGCGACTGTCCAGAGATTATTGCGCCCGCTCAGATTGCTGACGAAGGCGACGGTCTTGCCATCGGGCGACCAGGTGGCGCCGCCGACCTGGCGCGTCATGTAGAGCTTTTCAATGGTGAGATTTTTCTCGACGCGCGCGTCAGGCTTCGACGTGATTTGTTTCGGATCAGTGATCGCGGGTGGAGCTGGCAAGGTTTCAGCTTGGATGAAGGCGGTCATTAGAACGACGATAGCAAACAGGCAACAAAATGCGCATGGAGTCCTCGAGGAGAAAGAAGAGTCTAACAAAGCCGGCGCATCCTCCACGACTGTCATCGGCTGTGCGGAAGACGATGGCGACGTTTGCCGGGGCGAGTGCGGCGGGCGAGGACGCCCGCCGGACAGCCGGCGGGACGCCGGCGCTACACTTGCCCTCGATGAACCGAAGGCGCAACTTTTCGCCGCCTGCGCGGTGCAGTATTCTGGGCGCATCGCATGAACTTCACTGTGCTGGACTGGTCGGCGATCGCTGCCTACCTGCTGATCACACTCGTGCTCGGCCTCTATTTTCGGCGCCGCTCCGGCAAGAGCGTCGACGACTACTTCCTCTCCGGGCGTAGCGTGAGCTGGTGGCTGGCGGGCACATCGATGGTCGCGACAACATTTGCGGCCGACACGCCGCTTGTCGTCACCGGGCTGGTTTATTCGCAGGGCGTTGCCGGGAACTGGCTGTGGTGGTCGTTTCTGCTGTCGGGAATGATGACGGTGTTCTTATTTGCTCGCTTGTGGCGGCGTTCAGGGCTGCTTACCGATGTGCAGTTTGCGGAGATGCGTTATTCCGGGAAGCCGGCAGCTTTTCTACGCGGGTTCCGAGCGCTTTATCTCGGGTTGCTGATGAACTGCCTGATCCTGGGATGGGTGACGAAGGCGATGACGACGATCGTCGCGACGACGCTTGGCCTTACCGATCGCGGCGCGCTGATGGTTTGCGTATTTTTTCTGATTCCGTTTACCGGTCTTTATGTCGCGCTGGGCGGACTTTGGGGAGTGCTGTGGACCGACCTGTTTCAGTTTGTGCTCAAGATGAGCATCGTGATCGGCGTCGCCTATTACGGTGTGCGGGCTTGCGGAGGCATGGGAGCGATGCTGTCGCGACTGGCGAGTATGCGCGCGGCTGCGGGGCCGAGCGCAGGGGACGCGACATCGTTCTTTCCGGATTTCTCGCGTCCGCTTAGTGCGGAGGCGCTCTGGACTTTGCCCGCGCTGACTTTTCTGGTGAACCTTGGATTGCAATGGTGGGCGTTCTGGTATCCGGGGGCTGAGCCGGGCGGAGGGGGCTACATTGCGCAGCGCATCTTCAGCGCGAAGGATGAACGTCATGGAGTGCTGTCCGTGCTGTGGTTCAACATTGCGCATTATGCGGTGCGACCGTGGCCGTGGATTCTGACTGCGCTTTCGGTGATCGTGCTCTATCCGAAGCTCGAGCATCCCGAAGCGGGATACATGATGGTAGTCACGCAGCATGTTCCGCCTGCGTTGCGGGGCATTGTGGTTGCGGGATTTATGGCCGCTTTCATGTCGACATTTGCCACGCAGCTGAACTGGGGCGCATCGTACCTGGTTGCGGATTTTTATCGCCGCTTTCTGAAGAAAGATGGAAGCGACGGGCACTACGTAACGATTTCGCGACTGGCGACGGTGTTGCTCGTCATCGTGTCGGCTTATGTTTCGGCGCAACTAGCTTCGATTCGTTCGGGATGGGAGTTTGTGCTTGAGGTCGGCGCCGGCACGGGCGGAGTGTATCTGTTGCGGTGGTACTGGTGGCGCATCAATGCCTGGAGCGAAATCTCGGCGATGGCAACGGCGTTAATTTCGGCCTTGGCGCTGCGTTGGTGGCTACCGTTCTCCGGCAACTCGCCGGTCGTATTCGCCAAGACCGCACTGACGACGACTGCGCTGACTACGCTGGTGTGGGTGGCCGTAACGTTTCTGACGTCGCCGGAACCTGAGCGCGTGCTGGTGGATTTCTATCGGCATGTTCGTCCGCAGATTAGCGGATGGCAGCCGATTGCGCGGCTCGCGCCCGACGTCACGCCAACCCGAGATCTAGGACGCAATCTACTGTGCTGGGTTCTTGGCTGCGCGATGGTTTATGCCGCGCTGTTTGGAGGTGGGTGGCTGATTATTGGACCGCGAGGACGGGGCGCATTGTTTCTCCTGATTGCTGCCGCTTGCGGCTTTGCACTCTACTCGCGACTTGTCAAGACGAAGCGAGATGCAGGCTTAAAGCTTTGCGCGGGTGTTGTCGGCGAGTGCAATCGGCAAAAGCTCATTCCACGGTGACTATGTAGTCGCGGCCTTCCCACTCGCCGCGATTCTTCCAGTAAAACGTGAAGACGATTTGCTTTCCGCTCACTAGCTTTTCGGTCGGCAGATCCAGGTATTGTAGAGTCCACCCGCTCTCGGCAGTGTCGTTGTCCTGAGCGGTCTGCCAACCGTCGAAGCTCCAATGAACCAGGGCCGGCTCTGGCGCCAGAATGCGCAACTTCTTTCCGCAAGGCATGGAGCGCGGTTTGTTGTTGAAGCGCCAGTTGTAGTAGTCGGCAGATTTTTGTTGAACCAGATAGCGTTCCACCGTCTGGGGAGGCTGATCGAAGATCTTTCCATCGAGGAGCGAGCGGCGCAACTTGATGTATTCGGAGTGGGCCCAGACGAGCGGACACGCCGAGCCGGATGCTTTTCCTGCGAACAGTTCGCGCTCGGTAATATCGGGAGCGTCCCAGACCTGTTCTGGAATCAGGCGCGTTGTTCCGGTGGAGTTTTCCATTACAGCCAGCAGCGCCTCGGCTGTGTCTTTGCGTCCGGCGGCCAGTTCATAATGTGCGCGTTCGCCGGCCAGCAGCGGCCAGGGGCGGCCGACGCCGCTGCCGTCAAAGGGAGATCCATCTTCGTGCTCGCCGTAACCGTCACCGTTGTAGCGATACCAGTTGGGACCCGAGGGAAGTTTCACGCGGAGCAGGGCGTCGATGACCTTGATCGTGTTGAGAATGCGCGGGTCATCGGGGGCGCGCAGGCCGAAACGTACGAGTGCTAGCGCATCGGGGCTGACGATCGCTAGCGGCTGGAGCAATCGAGCCGAGCACGCGATTTTTGATTGGAACGAATCCTTGCAAGGGCGAGGCGCCGTCGGCGGCGGGGGGAGGCGTGATCCGTACGTAATAGCCCTCGACGCCGACCTGGCGGGCGAGGTCGGTGTTCATGGCGTAAGTGCGGCGCTCAATGTTGAAGTTCCAGGTATCGGCCATGGCGCGCAGAAATTCGGCGGCCTGCGGTTCGCCCATTTCGTCGGCAAAGCCGGCGGCGATCAGCAGAGCGGCGATCTCGGCCGCCATCGTGAAGGGCGAGTAGCCGCCATCTTCTTCCCAGCGATCCTGCTGTGTAACCGGGCCGTTGGTGGCGATGAAGGCCGCCGCCTTGCGCACCATCGGCCACCAACGGTGTGCATTCTCGAAGCATCGAGGCGATTCGCGGCGCAACATATCGACGAGCAGAATGGGAAACGCGGTCTCGTCCATCTGCAATCCGTTCCAGTAGGGGCGGCCGTCGAGCCACATGTTTTGAGCCCAGTGGCCGTCGGCCTCCTGCGTGGCCTCGAGATAGAGGAGGACGCGCAAGGCATCATCGTTGGCGCCCGCGGCGAGCAAGCCGCCAGCGTTTTCGACCAGATCGCGCGGCCAGACGAGATGGTAGCCGCCGAGGTCTTCGTCTCCCTTGTTGAAGCCCCAGGGAATGGAAAGGCTGGCGATGATGCCGCCGAGAAAATCTTTGGACTCATGCGCAGCGCAGAACGGCAGTACTGACCCGATACAAATCCTTGTCGCGAGGGGGGGCATCGATATGCTTAAGACCTTTTTGCCAGTGACGCCAGTGAAAAACGAAGTCTTCGCGAGTCCTGTCGTAGGAGGTGAGGAGGGAGGAGATGGCCTGCTGTCCGGCCTCGGCCCAGATTCCGCCAAAGCCGAGCGCGAGAATAAACTCGCCGTTGCAGGCGGCGAGATCGATCTCGCCGGTGAGGGCGATGTTGCCGTTTTCGGCGCGCTCGTACTCCCACGCCATGTGGAAATGCTGCGAAAGGTCCTGCCAGCCGTCGGAGTTTCCGACGTATCCCACCGAGCGTTTGAGCCAGGGGGCGGAGGAAGCGAGTGCCAGCGCCGAAAATTGACGCTGGGCAAAGAGCATGGGGCGGCCTTTGTAAGCGTCGATCCATCCGGAGTTGCCGCTTCCGAAATTGCCGAGGTGTGGAGAAAGCAATGCGTACAACTTGTAATCCTGCAAACTACCCTGCATGGGCACGAAGCGAATTTTTTGCAGTACGACGTTGCGCCAGGGATCGGTCAGCACTTCTTTTTCGATCCGGTAACGACCGTCGATCGATGTATTGCGCAGTTGGTAGACGGGAACTCCCGGCTCGATGGGAAGATTTTCGAAGGTGCAGTGGCGTTTCTCTTCGGAGAACCATCCACGGCCATCGGTGACGATGAGACCGAAGTCGCGGGTGCAGGCCTGGTCAACGCGCGGAAAATAAATTTCATTGAGGATGCCGTGACTGAGGGTGAACCAGACGCGGCTGTGCAGGTTGAGGGCGGTGCCGATGCCCGTCTTGGCGCTGGAGGTCCAACGTGGTTCGATGCCGGGCCAGCCCGGCGCATAAATTATTTCATCATTCACAGGTAGGAAGTCCTTGGCGTTAAAGTTTGCCAGAAGATGACAATTCCTGCTTGCCATCCGCCGCGGTATGCGGCAACAATGCATCTAAGGTTGGATATGTGGGGCAGGCATCACGATTCGGAGAAACCTGCGCTCGCCTCGCTTTGGTCGCAGCGTTCCGCTGAAAAGAGGGAGTAAATCTGGAGTTCGAAACATGAAGGCTGGCTCACAGTGACTTGCCGCTAAATTGTTGCTTCTGCATTGCCGTTCATGAGAAATTCACCTTCCTGTAACAGTTCTTTAATACTTCGCCGATAGAACCGAAGCTGGATATCTATAAAAATATCGAGGAGGAGTATCCTGTGATCCGACGCATCGCGCTGGTGTTGGCGTGCCTTGCATTGTCCCTGCCCGTACTGGGCGAAACGATGACATTGAATGGGGCGGGCGCTACATTTCCCTATCCGATCTACTCCAAGTGGTTCAACGAGTACAACAAGCTGCATCCGGACGTGCAGATCAACTACCAGTCGATTGGGAGCGGCGGCGGCATTCGCCAGGTGATCAACGGAACGGTCGATTTTGGCGCGAGTGACGGCCCGATGAGCGACGAGCAGCTAAAGGAAGCGAAGTTCAAGATCTTTCACATTCCGACCGTGCTCGGCGCGGTCGTGCCCGCCTATAACGTGCCGGGTGTAAGCGCAGAACTGAAGTTCACTCCTGAGGCGCTGGCGGGAATCTTTCTCGGCAAGATCTCGAACTGGAACGATCCGGCTATCGCGAAGGCGAATCCGGGCGTCAATCTTCCCAACCAAAGCATTATCGTGGTCCATCGTTCTGACGGCAGCGGCACGACCTTTATTTTTACGGATTATCTTTCCAAGGTGAGCAAAGATTGGGAATCGGCCGTGGGGAAGGGGACCTCGGTGAAATGGCCGGTTGGTCTCGGGGGAAAAGGCAATGAAGGCGTAGCCGGACAGGTTCGGCAGTTGCAGGGGTCGATTGGCTACATCGAGCTGATCTACGCGCTGCAAAACAAAATTCCGTTCGGACTGGTGAAGAACGCCGCGGGAGAGTTCGTCAAGGCGTCGCTGGAAGGTGTGACGGAAGCGGCAGCGTCGGTGAAGACCATGCCGGCGGACTTCCGGGTTTCGATCACGAACGCACCAGGCAAGACTGCTTATCCGATCTCCAGCTTCACCTGGCTGTTGATTCCGGCGCAGTCGAAGGACCCGGCCAAGGGAAAGATTATCGTCGACTTCCTGAACTGGATGGTGAACGAGGGCCAGAAGATGACGCAACAGCTCAGCTACGCGCCGTTGCCTGGGAGCGTGGCCGAGAAAGTCAAAGCCACCATTCAACAGGTGCACTAGCTGGCCGCGGGGAGAGTTGTTTCTCTGCTGGACATGTGTCACCCCAGCGGCTAAAGCCGGACTCAAAACGAGACAATTACCGCAGCGCTGAAGCGCTGCGCCACCCAAAATCGACCACCCAAGATCGACCATGGAAATTGGGTGTTTGACGGCGAAACTGAGTTTTCCCGGCCTGCTGGGGAGCGCTGTTCGCTTCGAAGGCTAACGAGTTAACGGCCGCGAGCCCGATCAAGGCTCGCGGCTAGCCATTTTCGGCGCGTCCTTCCTGTGGGGACCGAACCGTTCGTCTTTCCTTTTTCTTGCCGCTTGCGGCGATCTTCCGGAAAAATGCCCGCCAATATGTGAAAAGCGGTTGCGCACGGGTCCCTGGGGCCGGTTCGCGGCCTTCGCATAATGCAATGAAACCATGGAGTTTGGGAAAAAGGCGCGGCTTGCGGGCTGGCAGGATAATTGCTACATTGTCTATGTAGTCTAGTAGTATGATAGACATTATGGAAACCGAGGCGGTTTCCGGACCCCGGTTCTTCCCCCTTTTTCAACACCGGCGGGAAATGAAAACACCCCAAGGAGAGGACTGCAATCGTATGAAACGACCCACACAGTTGTTTGTCATCACGCTGGCGATGGTGGCTATGCTCAGCAACACCTGGGCGCAAAGCGCGGAACCAACACCGGCCCCAGCCCGGGCAAAGACGCAAGCGTCCGCGCCGCAAGCCGCTTTCACCGCGGCGGACATTCAGGCGCTGAAAGATGGCCTGGCCGCCGCGCAACAGCAGATTGAGGCCTTGAAAAATGAGTTGCATCGCCGCGACCAGGCTGTACAGCAGGCGCAAAGCGCCGCCGAAGCCGCGTCGGCCAAAGCCGATGCCGCTCAGGTGGAGGCCGTGAAAGAGTCGCAAACCGTGGACGCGCTGGAGAGCGACGTGGCCGGCCTGAAGTCGGTCAACTTCTCTTCGTCGAAAGTTCCGATGCTGCAAAACGCGGTGTTGAACTATCAGGATTCGATGGTCGCGGGCCAGCAGCCTGAACCGGAGATTTTCAACAAGCAGATGGAGAGCCCGATTACGATCCGGTTCCGGGGGATCAACATTACTCCGGGCGGATACGCAGAAGGCGCGGCCCTCTGGCGGTCGCGAGCCCTGTCGGCCGACGTCTCGACACCGTTTAACAACCTAACCATGCCGGGGGCTTCGCAAAGCCACCTTTCGGAGTTCTACGGTTCGGGCCGGCAGTCGAAGATCACTACATTTGTAGATGGCCGCCTTGGGAACGTAGATCTTTCCAGCTACGTTTCCGCCGACTTTCTATCCGCTGGCGTTACTTCGACATCCAACTCCACCAACAGCTACACGCTCCGTCTGCGCCAAGCGTGGGCTCAGGCGAAGTTCAACAATGGCGTAAGCTTCCTCGCAGGACAATCGTTTAGCCTGGTTACCGAAAACGGGAAGGGAATCGCTCCCGACGACGACATGGGCAAAACCAATGACGCCCGGCCTAAGACGATCGATGCAGGGTATAACGTGGGCTTCTCTTATGCCCGTCAGTGGGGCATCCGTCTAACCAAGAACTTCAACGACAAGGTTGCGGTCGCGGTCGCGATCGAGAATCCACAAGCTACGGCGACGACCCATGGGAACGCAGTCGTCAACTCCCAAACCAACTTCCTGCTAGGCGCAAATGGCGACGGCAAGAGTTACAACAGCGGCGGCGACCTACTCGTTCAACCCTTCGCCCGACATCATCGCCAAGATCGCTTTCGATCCGGGCTTTGGCCACTATGAAGTCTATGGACTGCTTGCCCGGTTCACCGATCGCGTCTTCCCGTGCGTGGAGAACATTTATGCGAACCCCATTTGCACGGCCACTGGCGCCACTACGGCTACGGGGGCCTACAACACCTCCAAGGCAGGCGGCGGCGTGGGCGCGAGCGCTCGCTTTCTTATTGCTCACCACCTCGTATTCGGCTTGAAGGGTGCTGGCGGCAACGGCGTCGGGCGCTATGCTACAGGCGGGTTGTCGGACACTTCGATCAATCCCGACGGCACCGTTCACCTGCTCAGAAACCTGAGTGGGCTCGGCACGCTCGAGTACAAGACGAAGAAGCTTACGCTTTACAGCTACGGCGGGGTCGAGTACGCGGGCCGAACCTATAACTACGATCCGATCCAAAAGAAGAATGTCGGCTATGGCGCGCCGACCTTTAACAACACCGGATGTTACACGGAGGTCGCGCCGGGCTCGGGCGGCTTCTCGCCTGGGGCGCTTGCGAATTGCACGGCAGACACGCGCGCACTGATCGAGGGAACCGCTGGATTCTGGTACAAGTTCTATACCGGACCGCGGGGCACCTTCCAGTACGGCAACCAGTTCTCCTACCTCTCGCGCAACACCTGGTCGGGAGCGGGCGGTCTGCCGGCGGGAACGCCGGGCCTGCAACCGGGCGGACTGGACACGATGGTATTGAGTTCGTTCCGCTACTACCTGCCGTAATCAAGGCTTCGATCCCGCGCTGCAGCGGCGCGGGGTCTTCTTTCCTGCCAAGGACGCTGCAAACCCTGCCTCATACTCGGGCGCCGGCCACATCCGGCGCCTTTTTTGTTCTTGGTATACTCGAAAGAGCCGCATGTACTGCGATTCCCCCAGCGTAAAGAGCCGGGGTCGAATCTGAAGGCAGTCATCTTCTGTCGAACTGGAAATCCCTCCTGAAGTGGGTAAGTCCAAGGTGCGAAGGGTAGCCGGAAGAGACGGTGGATATTCGGCTTTTTTCTATGGCTCGTAAAGCCCCTAGCGGCCGCGCGCTCTTCTTGAACCGGCAAGAGTCGTGGCTGAAATTCAACTGGCGCGTGCTCGAGGAAGCCGAGGACAGCGGCAATCCGTTGCTGGAGCGGGTCAAGTTCCTTGCCATCACCGCCGGCAATCTTGATGAGTTCTTCGAAATTCGGGTTGGCGGACTGCTGCAACAACTCGAAGACGGCCAGAATGCCTTAACCGCCGACGGCCTGACCATGGTCGAGGAGCGCGAGTTGATCAATCGCGTTACCCACAAGTTCGTCGACGAACAATACTCCTGCTGGAACGACAGGCTGCGCCCGGCGCTGGCGGAGCAGGGCATTCGCGTGCTCGGGATCGATGAGCTTGACGAGGAGGCACAGGCATTCGTCGAAGACTACTGCGAGCGCGAACTGGATCCGCTGCTGACCCCGGTCACGGTCGATCCAGCGCATCCTTTTCCGCGGGTTATCAACAAAGCGCTTTGCGTGGCGCTGCTGCTGCGGCGCCGGCGGCGGTCCTCGCTGACCTATACCGGTGTAGTGACGGTGCCGCGGGCGTTGCCGCGGCTGGTGCAGGTCCCATCGCAGGAAGGCAGGTTTGATTTCATCTTTCTAGCCGACCTGGTTCTTCACCACGCTACACGGATGTACAAGGGCTACGACATTGTTTCGTCGGCGGCTTTTCGGGTTACTCGCAACAGCAATCTGTATTTGCAGGAAGAAGAATCACGGAACTTGCTCGAGTCCGTGCGCGCCGAACTGCACAACCGCCGCAAGGGGGACGCGGTGCGCATGGAGATTGAATCCGCCGCCGATCCGGAGATTATCGAGCGCCTGCGCACGGTCTTCGAGCTTGAGCCCTGGCAGGTGTTTCCAGTCGATGGCCCGGTCAACCTGTCGCGTCTTTTCAACGTTTATGAAGGAGCGGCGCGTCCGGATTTGAAGTTCCGACCGTTCGTTCCGCGAGAATTGCGCCTGACGGCCAAGTCGCGGGATCTGTTTGAGGAGCTGCGGCGGCACGATGTCCTGCTCCACCATCCCTTCGATTCTTACGATGCCGTGATCTCGTTTATTCAATCGGCTGCGGAAGATGACAACGTGCTCTCGATCAAGCAGACACTCTATCGAACTAGCGAGCATTCGCTGATCGTGCCAGCGCTGATCTCGGCAGCTGCGCGCAAGGAAGTGACTGCCGTGGTCGAACTGAAAGCGCGCTTCGACGAGGCCTCCAACATACGCTGGGCGCGCGACCTGGAAGACGCTGGCGTGCAGGTGTTTCACGGGCTGGTTGGATTGAAGACGCACTGCAAGCTATCGCTCCTAGTGCGCCGCGATCCCGACGGAGTGACGCGCCGCTACGCCCACCTCGGCACGGGCAACTACAACGCCTCGACGGCACGCTTCTATACCGATCTAAGCCTGCTGACGGCGGACCCGGAAATTACCGCGGCGGTGCAAGATGTGTTCAGCTTTTTGACGGCTTATGCCGAACATGTGGACTACGGTCCGCTGATGGTTGCGCCTCTGGACCTGGCAGAGAGGTGCATGGCGCTCATCGATCGCGAGGCCGAACACGCCCGCGAGGGGCGCCCGGCGCGCATTGTCGCCAAAATGAACTCCCTTGTCGATAAAGAGATGATTGAGTGCCTGTACCGCGCTTCGCAGGCGGGAGTGGAGATCGACCTCATCGTGCGCGGCATGTGCACGCTGCGGCCCGGAGTGCGCGGGATCAGCCACCGCATTCGGGTGCGCAGCATTGTAGGGCGCTTTCTTGAGCACAGCCGTATTTTCTGTTTTGAAAACGGCGGAGACAGCGAAATCTACCTGGGCAGCGCCGATTGGATGTCGCGCAACCTGCACGAGAGGGTCGAGGTCTTGTTCCCGCTTAAAGATCGCCTTCTGCGGGAGCGGGTGCTGCATGAGATTCTCGCGGCCTACCTTGCCGACAACTTGAAAGCGAGATTCCTGGAGAAAGACGGGCGATATTTGCGCGCCTGGCAATCGCCAACCGGACGCAGCAAGCGTCCACCGCAGGGACGAGCGGCTTTCAGCGCGCAGGATTTCCTCGTCGCTCTTGCGGAAGGGAAGGAATCGCCGGAAGATATCCCAGTTGCTGTGCAGCGGCGCGGTGTCTCCCCAAAAGCGATAGCATCCAATACGAAGGATGTGAGCGAGAGATTCCTGTTCGGAGAGGAATAGTTTTTCAACATGTTTGTCTACTTCTTACGCCACGCCAGTGCCGGGCAGCGCAAACTGGGCGGGAGCGCAAAAAATGACGAAAAGCGGGCGCTCGACAAAGATGGCATCGAGCAATGCGGCTACATCGGCCGCGCTCTGGCGGCGCTCGGCGTGCAGGTGGATGTGATCATCACCAGTCCGCTGAAGCGCGCCATGCAAACGGCCGCCCTGGTGGGAAATGAAATGGGACATGAAGGCAGGCTGGTCAAGGAAAACGCGCTGCGTCCGGAGGCCGCGTTTGCCGACTTCCAGAAGATGCTGGAAAAATACGCGCGGCAGGATTCCGTCATGCTGGTGGGCCACAATCCTAATCTGCGGGACTTTCTTGGTCGCGTGATCAGCGACACGGGTTGCGAGGCCGTCATCGAGTTGAAAAAAGGCGCTGTGGCCAAGGTTGAAATGCGCCGCAACACCGGATCGCTGAGTTGGTGTATCACGCCGCGCATCCTGCGTACGCTTCATACGGCGGCGACGGAAAGTTCGCGGCCGAAGACCTCGCGAAAATAGGCCCGATCCTTTTCGATTGCCCAAACTTCCAGGTCCACGCTGGCATTTCCACGGGCCGCCAGCTTCATGGAAACGCGGCCATTGCGCGCGGAAACTCCCATCTTAGAGACTGACTGGCTGCGTCCGATGTTGACCGCGCGCGCCATGCGCAGCAGCATGGCGGCTTTCTTGACGGATTCCTGATCCTCCGGATTCAACCCGTTCATAGGGCCATCGCCGGGCGTCGGACGCGATTTTCCCAGATAGCGCGCAATCGAACCGATGATCCGGCGCTGCTGCGGCGTGTACCCCAAAATTTCAGAGTTCGCAATGATGTAGTACGTGTGGCGGTGATGCCCGTTGCGATTCACGTAGTCGCCCACTTCGTAAAGCATAGCCGCCGCGGACAGCCACTCGCGGTACTCCGGCGGAAGCTGGTGCACCGACTTCAAACTCGAAAAGAGCTGGAGAGCCACGTCACGGACATGCAACGCGTGATGCATGTCAACCCGGTAGTGTTCGACCGCACGCTTGATGGACTCCCACCGTTCCGACTCGATTACGCGCCCGGAGCGAGTGTTGCGGTCGTGCTCGGCCGCCATTTGCTCCAGAATGCCGTCGCGCAAGCCGAGCGGCGAATAACGAAATGCGGAGAGATGGCAACGCTCCAGCAGTTCACCATAGACGACAGCGCCGGCGCAGATGATCTCCGCCCGCCGCGGGCCAATGCCCGGGATCTTGCGACGTTGTTCCAGCGAGAGGCGGGTGATCTGCTTTACGATGCGCCGCATCATCTCGCGGGTAACGCGAATGGCGGTTCGCCGGTTCGGCGTTCGGGCCAGGTGGCATGCAATGCCGGCCAGTGCGTCGGCCGTTCCCGAGGTGGCAATCACGGTTCCGACGCGGGCCGCGCGAATGCGGTTCTGGATGCGGCCGACTTCGCGCGTCACAAGACTTTGCAGCTGTTTCAGCTCACGTTTGCGCGGTGGATCATGCTTCAGGAAGTCACCTGTCAAACGAACCGCGCCGAGCGGCAAGCTCACGGTGTCACGAATATGCCCTTCACGCGAGAGCGTCAGTTCGCAACTGCCGCCGCCGAGGTCCACCAGTAAAACGCTCGAAGCGCCCAGGCGGGCATGCGAAATGATTCCCAGGTGAATCAGCCGGGCTTCTTCGAGGCCGGAGATGATTTCGATGGTCCAGCCAGTCGTCGAACGGACCCATTCCAGAAAGGCGTGCGAGTTGCGCGCATCGCGCAGAGCCGCGGTCGCCACGACCCGTACCGCATCGGTCCCGCACTCCTGGATCGCGCGGTTGAAGCGGCGCAGCACGCGCACGGTTTCCGACATCGCTTCGGGAGCCAGCAGTCCGCCCGAGAACACGCCTTCGCCCAGCCGGGTGACCTCGCGGTCTTCGTGGACTTCCTTGAGATGTCCGGCGTGGAGACGGGCGATCTTCAGGCGGACCGAGTTCGATCCAATATCAATGGCGGCAAAAGTCGGCATAAGGGCGAAATCTAGTGATCTCACAATCAAGGTGCAGGGCGCAACTCCATGCAGGGAGCGCCCGAAAATTGCGGGCCGCATTCATCGAGGTTTCACATTGCCGTAACAAATATTCCGTATATTGCTCCTTCTGCGGAGGCTCGGGGTGGCCTCCGGAATTCCCAACTCCCTAATAAACGAGCGAACGAGGGCCCTCTATGGCAAGCACAGCGACAACCGTTCTGGATGCAAAAATCAACCGGAGCCCGGGCAGGATCGGGATGATCGGCTTCGGCATTGTGGTGTTGATTGGATTCATTTATGCCGGCTACCACCTGTTCTCGGATCTCTCCACAGTCGGTTCCGGCCCGATCATGCCTTATGTATTGCTGGGTATCGCTTTACTCGTTGCTCTGGGATTCGAGTTTGTCAACGGCTTCCATGACACCGCCAATGCCGTTGCCACGGTGATTTACACGCACTCTTTAGAACCGCATGTCGCGGTTGTCTGGTCCGGCTTCTGGAACTTTCTCGGCGTTCTCACGTCCAGCGGCCTAGTGGCATTCGGCATCATCTCGCTGCTGCCGGTCGAATTGATCCTGCAAGTTGGCAGCAAGGCCGGTTTTGCGATGGTTTTCGCGTTGCTGGTGGCGGCCATTATCTGGAACCTCGGAACGTGGTACTTCGGCCTGCCCGCTTCCAGTTCGCATACCCTGATCGGATCGATCATCGGCGTCGGTATCGCCAACCAACTCATGTCCGCGCGCACCGGGACCAGCGGGGTCGATTGGGGGCAGGCTACGAAGATAGGCCAGTCCCTTCTGCTCTCGCCGATCATCGGCTTCGTATGCGCTTTTCTGCTTTTGTGGCTGATGAAAGCCGTGCTTAAGAATCGCGCGCTTTATGAAGCGCCCGTGGGTACGGAGCCGCCGCCCTTCTGGATCCGCAGTTTACTCGTCCTGACCTGCACCGGCGTCAGCTTCGCGCACGGATCGAACGATGGCCAAAAAGGCATGGGACTTATCATGCTGATCCTCGTAGGTACCGTGCCTACCGCCTACGCCCTCAATCACGCCGTCACGCGCAAGGATTCCGACGACTTTATTGCGGTCTCGCAACAGGCCGCCACGGTAGTTTCCAAATACGTCAGCCCGAATGCCGTCATCGGCGATGACCGCGAGGAACTGACCGACTACATCCGTTCCAAGGAATTCACCCCGAATACCATGCTCGCGTTGCGCCAGCTCATCAGCGACATCGGTAATGAGACGGTACTGTTCGGGGAATTGGCCAAGGTTCCGAACGACCGAGTGCGCAACTTCCGCAACGATATGTATGTCGTCAGCGAGGCGCTACGCCTGATGAAGAAGAATCAGCCCACGCTGATCAACACCGCCGATTGGGCCGCGCTCGACAACTATAAGAAGCACGTCGATGGAGCGACGCGCTTTATCCCATCATGGGTTAAGGTAGCGGTTGCGCTCGCGCTCGGGCTCGGGACGATGATCGGGTGGAAGCGAATTGTGGTCACGGTAGGTGAAAAAATCGGTAAGGAGCACCTTACTTACGGGCAAGGCGCCGCCGCCGAAATTACCGCCATGTTCACCATCGGCCTTGCCGACTGGTACGGCATGCCAGTGAGTACCACGCACGTGCTCTCCTCGGGCATCGCGGGGACGATGGCCGCGAACCGCTCCGGCCTGCAATGGAGCACGGTACGCAACCTGGCGATGGCGTGGGTGCTGACGCTGCCCGCGTCGATGGTGCTGGCCGGGTTCCTGTTCTGGACCTTCCGGAAGGTGTTCTAGGCGGCAGGTGCCAAAACCCGAGTCGTGCCTCGTCCCCACTCAGATCGGGCGGGGGGCTGTCGGCGGCGGAATCGGCCTTTAATTCTCATATTTCGCAGTCTCCCGTGGCGGGCTATGCTGATATGGCATTCGCATGTCCGCCACGAACGAAATCTCCCGCGCCGCCTACCTTCAAGCCGGAGGCAAGAGCACGCGCATGGGAGAAAACAAGGCATTCATCGATTTCCGTGGACAGACCCTGCTGGAGCGTGCGCTTGGAACGCTGCGTGCGATCTGCGGCGAGGTCACCATTGTCGGCGATCCCGAAATCTTCGGCCCTTATGGCCGTGTGGTCTCCGACATTTTTCGAAACTGCGGGCCGCTCGGGGGAATTCATGCGGCGCTGGCGCATTCGACATCCGGTTTGAATTTGATGCTGGCGGTGGATATGCCGTTTGTGACCGCCGATCTGCTGAAGTTTCTCCTCAACAAAGCCGCAGAGACCACCGCGGTTGTTACCGTTCCCCGCACGGGCCGCGGCTTACAGCCCCTCTGCGCCGTCTATCGGCCGGGTTTTGCGACCATTGCTGAAGATTCGCTAAATGCGGAAAAGTACAAGATCGAAGCCGCCTTTGCCAAAGCCGCCGTGCGCGTAATCGAACTGGAGGAACTGGCCGCGGCCGGATTCTCCGAGAAGAATTTCTTTAATGTAAACACGCCGGACGACCGTCGGGCCGCCGCCGATCTTATACCTTGAGCGCAATCCACCTTTCGTGCCATCCTGTAGCGCATGGCCGCGAACACGACCACACCCGGGGCAGTTGCTCCCTACATCGAATTCAAGAATGTTTCGAAAGCGTTCGGCTCTCTCAAGGTGCTGAAGAACGTAAGCTTTGACGTGCTGCCGGGCGAGATGGTGTGCATACTGGGCCGCAGCGGCGTCGGCAAATCGGTTTCACTGCACAACATCATGGGCTTCCTCAAGCCTGACTCCGGCCGCGTCATCGTCGCCTGCCAGGACATCACGGACTACACCGAGCCGCAGCTCGAAGAGATCCATAAGAAAGTGACCATGGTTTTCCAGAACGGTGCACTCTTTGATTCCCTCACCGTCGGCGAAAACGTGGCCTTCCCGCTGCGCGAAAAACGCGAACTCTCCGAAGATCAGATCTTTCAGGTGGTCGATGGGCTGCTGGAGATGGTGGGCGTAAAAGAGATGCGCGAGATGCTGCCCTCTGACCTCTCGACCGGCATGAAGCGTTCGGTCGCGATTGCCCGCGCGCTGTCGGCGCAGCCGGAGTGTGTGCTCTACGACGAGCCCACCACGATGGTCGATCCGCTGATGGGCAACCTGCTTGGGGATCTGATCGCGCGTCTTAAGCTGCAACTGCACCTGACCTCGGTCGTGGTTACGCATGACATGCGCCTCGCCAAAAAACTGGCGGATCGCCTGGTCTTCCTGCACGAGGCCGAAGCCATTTTCTTTGGAACCTACAAGGAAATGGAAAAGTCCGACCACCCGATCATTCAGGAATTCCTGGAACTGGATGAGTTGAAGCTGGAGGCTTAGAAAAAGTGAGGGCCAGCGCCCGGCTGGCCCATGATTCCATCCTTCCCAGTTAGAACCAAGTCGGTACTGCCAGTTCACATTTACAAATCCTTCGCCGGGACGCGGCAGTTTTATCAAAACCCCTGCTTCACCAGTTCCTCAACGGTCAGTGAACTTTGTTCCGCATCGCGTGTCATCATTTTTTCCACATACTTGGCGATGACGTCGGCCTCGAGGTTCACCGGGTCGCCCGGCTTCAGCGATCCCAGATTCGTCAATTCAACCGTATGCGGAATGATCGCGATGGTGCAGCGATTCTTCTCCAGCCGAGCAACCGTCAGGCTGATGCCCTCGATGCAAATGGATCCCTTGAACACAGTGTACTTCTCGACATCGGACGGGATTTCGATGTGCAGCCACCAATTGTCCGAGGGCTGTCCGTCGGAGTCTAGGATGCGCTCGAACTCGATCAGTTTGCCGACGCCGTCGACATGTCCCTGAACAATGTGGCCGCCAAAGCGGCCGTCGGCTTTCATGGGCAGTTCGAGATTGACCAGCGCGCCTTCGTGTATGCGCGAGAAGGAGGTGCGCTGCCATGTCTCTGGCGCGAGGTCGGCGCAAAACGAATTTGACTGAATGTCGAGCGCCGTCAAACAGACTCCGCTTACAGAAACGCTTTGACCGGTTCCCAATTCCTTCGGCGTGTTCTTTGCCGAGATCGTGATGCGCCGATTCTCTCCGCGAACTTCGATCCTGGACACCTTCCCAACTTCTTCAACAATGCCGGTAAACATGAAACCTCCGATAGAAATGACGCCATGACAAAATGACTGCATGACGAAATAAAGCTCAGTCCTGGTAAACGTCCCGCAAATATCCTTCGACTGCAAAATCTTCTCCAAACTGATGCAGGCGAATCCGCCTGGCCGCGAGGGCGACGTGCCGGTGCCCTTCGGCCGGAGTCGCCACGAACGAGACCGCACCTTCGCCCATAATTTTGGGCGCATAGAAGAGGAACAATTTGTCCACCACTCCCGATGACAGCGCGTTCCAGTTTACGGTGGCGCCGCCTTCAATCAGTACGCTCGTAATGTCGTATTGGGCGAGGTGCCGCATCACGTGCGGCAAATCCGGCCTTCCGTCGAGATGTCCGGCTACCTTCTCGACTCGCAGCCCAAGTTTTTCCAATTCAGCCTTGCGTTTCTCATCGGCCTGGGAATAGAGCACGAGCACGTCACCTTGCGCCGATTTCACGAGACGCGAAGTCTCTGGCATGCGGAGCCAGGAATCGAGGATTACGCGCAATAGTGGACGGCGTCGCGCGCGCCCGCTGCGATCAGTGAGCAGCGGATCGTCGGCAATGACTGTCCCAACGCCTGCCATGATCGCGTCGTTTTCGTGACGCAGCACGTGCACGTGCCGCCGCGCGATCTCGCCGGTGATCCAGCCGCCGGTCGACCCTCCGGCCGCGATTTCGGTGGGCGTACGAGATTCCGTGGATCCAGCCGGTGCTGCCGCATTCACTGCGATCGCCGGAGGCGGCGCAATCTTGCCGTCCAGGGTCATGGCTGCCTTCAGCGTCACCAGCGGTGTGTGATGGCGGATGAATTTCGCGAAGCCCTCATTCAACCGTCGCGCCTCTGCGTCAAGCAAGCCGACATCCACGTGAATTCCGCGCGCGCGCAATCTGGCGAACCCCTGTCCCGCTACCTGAGGATTCGGATCCTGCATGGAACAAACCACGCGCGTGATTCCCGCTGCGATCACAGCATCCGCGCAGGGGCCGGTTCGTCCCTGATGCGAGCACGGCTCCAGGTTCAGGTAGAGCGTACCGCCGCGCGCTCGCGCTCCGGCTTTCTCGATCGCAATCACTTCGGCGTGCTTAATGCCGTCGTAGGTGTGCGTACCTGCGCCGGCCTCGTTGCCGCCCGGTTCGACGACAACCGCGCCTACCGCCGGGTTCGGCGAGACCAGACCGACTCCGGCGCGCGCCAGGTCAAGCGCTCTCCGCATGAATTGTTCGTCACTTGTCATGAACTCTAAAGACTATCGCAGCGCGGAGGAACAAAGCTAGGGTGGGCGGAGGAGGGTAGAGGTAAGGGGTCAGATTTTAGAGGTTAAGACAAATCTCTGCTCACCGATGACTGATGAACGACAACCGACAGCGGCTTTTACGAAAACAGCGAATCCACGAAATCCTTGGCGTCGAAGGGCAGCAAGTCGACGGCTTTTTCGCCGACGCCGACAAAGCGCACGGGCAATCCCAGTTCGCGCGAGATAGCCACCACTACGCCGCCTTTCGCGGTGCCGTCGAGCTTGGTCAGTACAATCCCGGTCACGCCCGCCGATTGCGTGAACTGACGGGCTTGCTGCAAGCCGTTCTGGCCGGTGGTCGCGTCCATCACAAGCAAGGTTTCATGGGGCGCGCCGGGCACGATGCGCTGCGCCGTACGCTTCATTTTTTCGAGCTCCAGCATCAGGTTCTGTTTCGTGTGCAGACGGCCAGCGGTATCGACAATCACGTAATCGGTCTTACGGCTCGCCGCTTTTTGGAGAGCGTCGAACAACACGGCGGAGGGATCGCCGCCGGCCTTCGTTTTGATGACCTCTGTTCCGGTGCGCTGTCCCCAGATTTCCAGTTGCTCGATGGCGGCCGCGCGAAATGTATCCGCGGCGCACAGCATGACGGTTTTACCCTGGCTGCGAAATACCTGCGAGAGCTTACCGATCGTGGTCGTCTTGCCCGCGCCATTGACGCCGACAACCATGATCACTTCTGGCGCGCCGTCGACGCGCGCCACTGGCCGGGCGGGAGTCGCCGTCAAGATTGCCAGCAGCTCTTCTTTAAGCAGCCGCTTCAGTTCCGCCACGTCTTTAATTTGCTTGCGGTCCGCCTTGTCGCGCAGCTTGTCGAGCACCTCCTGCGTGGTGGTTGTTCCGAGATCGGCGCCGATCAGCGTTGCTTCCAGGTCGTCGAGCGTGGAACGGTCGATCTCTTTGCCGATCGACACGACTTCCTCGATGCGTTCGGCCAGGTTCTCGCGCGTGCGCGAGACGGCCTCCTTCATGCGCTCTATAAAACTGGGCTTTTTTTCTTCGTCGAGGCTGCCAAATAAGGTCTGAATCATTCAGCTTCGATTATAGGGGAAGCAGCGAAATGGATTGGGTAATCGGGTAATTTTGTAATTGAGTAATTGGAAATCGCAAACGCGAAGGATCGCGATCGCCAAATTATGCAATTACACAAGTTGCTAGGTTCGTGTGGTCTCGACGGTCAAGGGATCCGGCATGGGCACTGGAATGGGAGGAGGGCGCGACGGGTTGAGCTGGACACCATATCCGGCAGTTGCTTCTGAAGACGGATCTCTCCGCGCTGGAATACCGCGAGGAGGGCATTGACCGCGGTGGGATCAAGCCGCTGCCCTGACAGGTTGCGAATAATACGCACCGCCTCGACCGGATCGAACGCCTTCTGGTACGGCCGATTGGTGGTCAGCGCGTCAAAGGTGTCGGCCACCGCGATCACGCGCGGCAGCAGCGGAATCTCGTCGCCCTTCAATCCGTAGGGGTACCCGCGCCCGTTGAGAGCTTCGTGGTGCAATTCGATTCCCGGCAGCATCTCGCGCAACTGCGGGACCGGACGCAGAATGTTCGCGCCCTTGGTGGTGTGGGTCTTCATGATCTCGAATTCTTCCGGAGTCAGCGCGCCCGGCTTCTTCAGAATTCGATCTTCAATGCCGATCTTGCCCACGTCGTGCAATTGAGCCGAGACGCGAAGAATTTCCAGGAATCCGGGATCCAGCCCCATCTCTTTCGCGATCATCAGCGAGTAACGCGTTACGCGGTCGGAGTGGCCGCGCGTGTACGGATCCTTTTCGTCGACCGCGCCGGCGAGCATCTGGATGGAGCCCATGAACAGGGCCTTGTTCTCTTCGGCGGCCCGCTTCAGGTCTTCGACGAACTGCTCCAGTTCCTCCGACATGGTGTTGAAGGTGGTGGCGAGTTCGCCAATTTCGGTGCGTGTTTTCAAATGGACGCGGTGGGAGAAGTCGCCGCGCGCGATGGCTCGGCTCGACTGCGCCAATGTCTGCAACGGACTGGTAATGCGCCGCGCCGACAGGATGCTCAGACCGACGCTGACGAATACCGCCAGCCACGCCAGCAATCGCCCGGTACGCTGCATCTCATAAATTCCGCGATAGGCTTCATCGCGCGGCTTCTGGACGACAACTGCCCAGTCGAGCGCGGTTACCGGGCTGTACGTCCCGAGCATCATTTGCGGATTCTTGTCGCCGACGGTGAATTCGCGGGTGGCCGCCAGTTGGGCCTTGGCACCCACGTCCACAAAGTTCCGGACAATTTCGAAATGCGACATATCCTGCCCGGTGGCATATTGCGGGGTGGCGGCCGCGACAAGGCGGCCCTGGCTATCGACAACGTAGGGCATCAGGCCACTAAGGCCCACGGTTTGGAGACGGCGGATCAGGTATTCCAGATCAACCACTGACCCGACCATCCCAAGGAATCGCCCGCCGTACATGATGGGCGAGCTGACCAGCATGACCGTCTTGGCGTTTTTTCCGGCACCCACCATCAGCGGCTGACCGCTGTAGATGCGGCCTTCACGCGCTGCCTGGTAGGCGCGTTCGAGTTCGCGTTGCAGGAATGCGTCGGGATCGATACGCCCGGCCGAGACGCCTTTGGCGTCGGCATTCAGCAGAGTTGCATAGGCAATGTCGGTCGAGGAGGAAACAAAATTTTCCAGCAACGCCCGCAGTTCGGGCGTTTGAATATGCTGATCACCCAGATCGTTACCGCTCTCCACTTGCACCGACGATGACAGGTTCGCCAGCATCATGCGGAGCGTTTCCTGGTGGTGAGAAATGTCATCGGCCAAGGAGCGCGTGACCGTGTTCTGCAGGAGCATCTCGTTGGTTTTGAGGCGCTCCCGATTCATCTCCTCAATCTGCGCCGAGTAGAAGTACATGGGCAGAACGCTGATCGCGAGCAGCACGCCGAGGATGACGTACAAGAGCGGAATGCGCGCGGGTATAGGCAGGTTGAGCTTCAAAAGGGCAGTCCAGTCGGCCCGAGCGCGGGGGATGCCGGTCCGGTTCACTCCATTCTAAGGTGGGTCTCATAGGTTACCTCACGTGCTTAAAGTACAGGCGACCGTTACTGAAGTACTCAGGCGAGGGTGACTGGAGAAGGTGACATCTTGCGTCGAAGATTTGGCTTTCACCCCGGTATTGCCCGGTAGGACGCGGGCAGTGTCATAGTTCGCCGTCACAGATTCCCGGGCCTTGAATGTGATCTAATAAGCTGCATTTTCTGCCGCGTCGCAATCGCGGCCCCAGCTATCTACGGTGCGTTTTGTGTTTTTCATTCGCGCAACGCGTACAAGAGCATCGAACTTGGCGGCCCGCAAACTCCGGACCCGGGGGACCCTATGAAACGCCGAAATTACAACGTGTATCTCCCCACTCTAGTCGCGTTGTTGCCAGTCCTCTTACTGACCAGTCTCCCCGCCGCGGCAGCCACAACCACCACGAGCCTGGCGCTGACGTCCCAAGGCGCTTACGATGATGCTGCCTCCGTGCAATCGGGTTCCGTTGTCACTCTGACCGCGACGGTGAAGGCAAAAGCGATCCCGGTCACTGTCGGGCAGGTAAGGTTTTGTGACGCGACTACGCCAAGCTGCACCGATATTCATCTCCTCGGAACGGCGCAATTAACCAGCGCCGGGACGGCGATCATGAAATTTGTTCCCGGCATCGGCAAGCACAGTTACAAGGCGATATTCCTCGGAACGCCCAATGGAAGGAAAGAATACTCCGGCAGCAGTTCCAGAAAAGTTCGGCTGTCCGTGACCGGCAAGTTCGTGACTGCCACATCGATCGCCGCGAGCGGCAGCCCAGGTGACTACGAGTTGACCGCGACAGTTGCAGGCCTGGTCAATGCAGCAACGGCAGCCGCGCCGGGTGGAAAAGTATCTTTTGTCGATACCACGGATGGCAATCATGTTCTGGCGCAAGCATCTCTCGGTATGGGTTCGCTGGCGCTGAACTTTTTGCAGTCGAGCGCCCCGTCGACCAATCCTTACCCGCAATCTGTTGCCATTGCTGACCTCAACGGCGATGGCAGATTTGATCTTGCCGTTCCGGTCTACAGCATCTTTACGCCACAGGCCGACGCGAACATCCTGCTGGGTAATGGCGACGGAACGTTCACGGCGGCTCCGGCCTTCCCGGTGACTGGACAAAACGTAAACAACGCCGCAGTCGCCGACTTCAATGGCGACGGCAAGCCGGATCTCGCCATCTCGATGCCGGACGCTAACCAGGTTCAGGTGTTGCTCGGAAACGGTGACGGCACCTTCACTCCCATGTCGCCGGTTAACGTAAGTGCAGTTTTCGTGGTGGCAACCGGAGACTTCAACCGCGATGGCTTGAGCGATCTAGTCGTTGTGGGCTTCGGATCCTCGTCGGTTGATATCTTGCTGGGCAATGGGGATGGGACGTTTACGCCCGGCGCGAAGATTTCCGTCGTAGGGCCCAGCAGTGTGGCCATTGCGGACTTGAATGGCGACGGCAATCCCGACATGGCTGTCGTGAGTGACTCCAGCGAAACGGTGGAGATATTTCTCGGAAACGGGGATGGGACCTTCAGTCTGGTGTCATCCCAACCTGCGACCGGTGTTGAGCCGCTTTCGATCACTGCCGGAGATTTCAACGGCGACGGCATTCCTGACTTGGCAGTCTCGAACCAGAATTACGGTTATCCGAATCCTGGAACAGTCACCATCCTGCTTGGCCAAGGCGACGGAACCTTCAAGACTGCGCCGACTCTACAATCGGGCTCAATCCCTTACACCGTTGTAGTGGCCGATGTTAACGGCGACGGCATTGCGGATCTTGTGACGGGCGACGCCGGCAGCAATAGCGCGAGTGTCTTCCTGGGCAAAGGAGACGGAACCTTTGCCGCGCCGCTCAGTCCGTCTGTCGGCACCAATCCTGTTGGCATCGGCATAGGAGATTTCAACGGCGACGGCCTCCCTGACCTCGCCGCTGCGAACAATACGACGAGTTCGGTAACCGTTGTACTTACTGGGCAGACGCAAACCGCGACCGCCATCGCGGCCGGCGTCGCTCCGAAGGGTTCGGGGCAGCATGCGGTCGAGGCCAGTTACAAGGGGAATGCCAACTACCTTGGGAGTGTGTCGTCGACGGTAACCCTTACAGGGAATGACACAGTGACAGGCGACGCCAAAATCGATCCGTAGTGACGAGTCCTGATGACTCGCCTTTAGAACACAAATCTGGCCGCCAGGGTACGATGGAGAGTGCCTTTGATCACTACCTGTCACACGCAACCGTGATACAAAATCTGCATGGCCAAAACGTCCTCCTCGCCGGCGGGCCCGACCATCATGGCGCAAGCCCCGTGCCGCGCTGACCTCGCTGGAGGCACGATCGATCTCTGGCCTCTGTACTTGTTCCATCCCGGCGCGCTCACGCTCAACTTCGCGCTACAGATCCGGACGACCTGCCGTATAACGCCGCTCGCGGGAGCGGGCATCGAACTGCGTTCGCTTGATACCGGCCGCGAGGAGTCTTTCAAAGACCTCGACGAACTGACCAAGGCCGCCAAGCCGCGCCATCCGCTGGCAGCGTACTGCCTGCGCTTCTTTGCGCCGGAGCATGGCCTTCGCCTTGAAACGAACTCCGAGTCTCCGGCGGGCGCGGGCATTTCCGGTTCGTCCGCCCTCATGATTGCGACCTGCGGGGCTCTCGCCCGTTTGACGGGCCGCGACTACGATCTGGAACAACTGCGCGTCATCGCGCAGAACATCGAAGCGCAGATCATCTCCGTGCCCACCGGCTGCCAGGATTACTATCCGGCCCTCTACGGCGGTGTCAGCGCCATTCATCTCGACCCCGACGGCGTCCGGCGGGCAGCGATCCCAGTGGCTCCTGAAGAAATCGATATTCGTTTTCTGCTCGCCTATACGGGTGCGCCAAGGCAATCCGGCATCAATAACTGGGAAGTCTTCAAAGCCCATATCAACGGCGACAAGAATGTCTTCCGCAATTTCGAGAAGATCGTGGTGATCGCCCGCGAAATGCACCAGTCGTTCCTGCGCCACGACTGGGAAGACGTTGCGCGCTTGCTTCGGGAAGAGTGGAAGCTGCGTCGCACCAACGCTCCCGGTATCACGACGCCGCTGATTGACAAGTTGATTGCCGCCGCGCAAAAGAACGGTGGCCGGGCTGCCAAGGTCTGCGGCGCAGGGGGAGGCGGCTGCGTTCTGCTGATGGTTGAAGAAGGAGCGCAGGAATCCGTTTCACGCGCTGTGACCGAGGCCGGAGGCCGCATGCTGCCCCTTAAGGTCGCCCGGCAGGGGCTGGAGATTTCGGCGGACATCTCTTCCTAAGTCCACAACATCGAAATTATGCCGTGGTGGCAAGCAGAGCTATAATGTTTCGCGTGGGCCCGGGGTGGTTTATGCAGTCCTTCCGTTTTTGCCGCGGATTCTGCCGGTCGTTTTCATCCTTTCTTCTCGCGGTGATTTTCTGTTCGTCGGGGGCGTTGTGCACTCCGACCCCTTCCTCGAAACCGCCTGCCCAGAAGCCCATGTCTGCCAAGACGCGGGAAGAGATTCTGCACGTCTTCAACGCTGAACTTGTCTACATCCGCACGACTTTTCCGATGGGCAAGACAGGGCTCAAGCTCAGGGATGGGACCATCACCCCCAACGGGGAGGAATTGCAGCAGTTGATGGCGCTGTGGGGTCCGGCGGCCAAGCCTGGCGACCAGGCCCGCATCAGTGATGTGATTATCAAGTCCAATCTCATTCGCTTCGAAATTAACGGGGGCCCGGTTAAAAGAGGGAAGTGGTATCAGCACATCCAGATTCAAGGTGCGCAGCCCACCGTGGTTACTCCGGGCGGGGAGCAACCAACGAATCCGCGCGGCTCGTTCGTGGAACTGTATTTCGAGAAATTCGTGCCCGATCTCACCGGGCCTGAACTCAAGCAACTCCTGCGGCCGGTTTTCGATTTTGATTCAAAATCGCCAGTTGAAGCGTATCTCGAAACTGTGCCACCCAAGGTCAAGGATGCGATCGAGCATCACCAGGTGCTGGTTGGCATGAACCAGCAGATGGTGATTTATGCCAAGGGCCGTCCACCCAGGCGCGTGCGCGAGCAAGATGGCGACGTCAGCTACGAAGAGTGGATCTTCGGCACGCCGCCTGAAGATGTCGATTTCATACGCTTCGTCGGGGACGAAGTCGTGCGAGTCGAGACCATGAAAGTTGACGGCCAGAAGGTGGTACGCGTCGAAAAAGAGGTGAACCTGGAAGATACGACGGTCGCCAAGAAGCAGGAAGGCCGTCCTACCAGTGCGCCGACGCTGCGTCGTCCGGGCGAAGATATGCCGGACGCAAATCGAGAAAATCCGGCTCCAACAGCGATCCCAGTGCCGCAACCCACGCCTGGGCCGCCGGGCGGCGAACCGGGCCCGAATTGGCTGCCGACAAGCGCAAATTGAATCATTGGGTGATGGAAGCATCTGGTTATTGAGAGTTCGTGTACTGACTCAATGACTAAATGGTTCAATGTTTCAATGGCTGCATTTAAACTAACCTTGTGAAGATCGCCCTGGGCCAGATCAATCCCACTGTCGGGGATTTTTCCGGCAACTCAGCAAAGATTATCCAGTTTGCCCGGCAAGCGCAGAGCTCCGGGGCCGCCCTCATCCTCTTTCCTGAACTCGCCGTCTGCGGCTACCCGCCGCGGGATCTGGTCGAGCGTGCCTGGTTTGTCGAGCGCAATCGCACTACGGTCGAGCGCATCGCGGCTGAAACCAGCGGCATTGCAGTGATCTGCGGGATGGTGACACCGGCGTACGCCGAATCCGGCAAAAGCGTGATGAACTCCGCCGCGCTTCTTCGCAACGGCCGCATCGAGTTTATCCAATCGAAGATGCTGCTCCCCACCTACGACGTCTTCGACGAAATGCGTAATTTTGCTCCCGCCCGCAGCCAGCAACTCTTCAATTTTTCAGGCAAGGAAATGGCGCTTACCATCTGCGAGGACGCCTGGAACGACAAGCATTTCTGGAACAGGCGACTCTACGTTGTCGATCCCGTCGAAGAACTGGTGCGCGCCGGCGGAAATTTCGTGCTCAACATTTCAGCCTCGCCCTTTGCGCTGGGCAAGCGTGAATTTCGCCGTGACATGCTGGCCGCCATCGCCAGGAACCAAAAAGTACCGGTCGCCATGGTCAACCAGGTGGGAGGAAACGACAGTCTGATTTTTGATGGATCAAGCCTGGTGATTGCTCCCGACGGACGGGTTATCGCCCAAGGCAAATCTTTCGAAGAGGATCTGGTTTTCTTCGACTCGGCTTCTCTCACCGGAGACATCCACGAACAGATTCCCGGCGAGGAGGCCAGCGCCTACGAGGCGCTAGTTCTAGGTACGCGCGACTACGTCCACAAATGCGGCTTTCGGCGTGCGATCATCGGCCTCAGCGGCGGCATCGATTCTGCGCTTACCGCTTCCATCGCTGCGGACGCGCTGGGCACGGAAAACGTTATCGGCATTGGCATGCCCGGTCCGTATTCCTCTCCCGGTTCGATCAGCGACGCCCGCGAACTGGCGACGAATCTCGGAATCCGCTTCGAACTTCTTCCGATCACCGAGATTTACAACGCTGCGCGCCAGACGCTGGCTCCGGTGTTTGCGGGGAAAGCGGAAGATGTGACGGAAGAAAATATTCAGTCGCGCGCTCGTGGCTTGCTACTCATGTCGCTATCCAACAAGTTTGGCGCGCTCGTGCTTTCCACCGGCAACAAGAGCGAACTCGCGGTGGGCTACTGCACGCTTTACGGAGACATGGTGGGCGGGCTTGCGGTCATCTCGGATGTGCCGAAGACTTTGGTTTACAAACTCGCAGCTTATGTCAACGGGCGGGAAAACAAGGAACTTATCCCGCAGGCTACCATCGACAAGCCGCCCTCCGCCGAACTGCGGCCCGATCAGAAAGACTCCGACTCTCTGCCGCCCTACGATATCCTTGACACTATTCTTGAAGACTACGTGGAAGAGTCGCATTCCGCCGAACAGATCGCTGAATCCCACAATTACGATCTCGACCTGGTCCGGCGTGTAATTCGTATGATCGTAGGCAGCGAATACAAGCGCCAGCAGGCAGCTCCGGGAATCAAGATCACGCCCAAGGCGTTCGGCTATGGACGCAGATTTCCCATCGCCGCGAAGGCGGAATAGACGTGTTCTGGTGAACGGCCACGGAGTGCAGTGGAATGACAATTCCCGATGCTTTTGTAACAATCAGATTCCGAGCCCAATTTAATTTTCTATGACAATTATGAATCGCAAGTTTCAAGCAGCCCTTTTGCCTGCTATTGTGCTGCTCGCTCAATGCCTCCTCGCCCAAACTCAGCCCAAACTCTCGGAGCGTCCGAACGCAAAGCCGGAAGCCAAGTCCGTGGCAAGTTCTTCCAGTGCCGTGACCGTGCTGCCCTCGGAAGAGACGGTGAACTCGTTTCTTTTTCAGACGTTCGGGTACGATCCGACGATTACCTGGAAGGTGTCGGACATTCGTCCGTCTGAAATTCCCGGGCTCGCCGAAGTCAACATCGTGATCACCACCCCGCAGGGAGCAAATGCAAACCGCCTGTTTGTGAGCGCTGACGGCAAGCATGCGATCACGGGCGACGTCCTGCCCTTCGGGGCCAAGCCCTATGAAGAGGCGCGGGAGAAAATTGCAAAGGGCCCGCTGAACGGCCCCGCAAAAGGCCCCGCCAACGCACCCGTCACGATTGTTGAATTCAGCGACATGCAGTGCCCGCATTGCCAGAAGGCTGCTCCAGCGGTGGAGTCTTTGCTTGCGCAGGAGCCCGAGGTCCATTTCGTCTTTCAGAATTTTCCGCTCCCACTCCACAATTGGGCGGAGAAAGGCGCCGCCTACGTAGACTGCGTCGGCCACGCATCGAATGACGGCGTCTGGAAGTTCATCGACAAAACTTTCGAGGATCAAGCCAACATCACCGAGGCGAATGCAGACGAAAAACTGAAGGCCATTGCAACTGCGGCGGGCGTGAATGGTGACGAAATCGCAGCTTGCGCCGCCAAACCCGAAACCAAGTCTCACATCGAAGCGTCTCTCGCGCTCGGCAAATCGCTGGGCGTGACCGGAACGCCGACCCTCTTCATCAATGGCCGTTCGGTGGGCGCGACCGCGCCGGTAGAAACGCTGAAGAAGATCGTGGACTTTGAAGTCAGCCAGGAAAAGGGAACGCAGGAAAAACCCGCGAAGTGAAATAAGGGAAGGGAACTGAACCGGGCGCTCCGGTGATTGCGCCGGTCATTGGGCAACTTGTAGCGCGAAGCTACTTCAGCCAGATCAGCGGGGTATCCGTACGCCGCGGATCGCTCACCACGTGCGGCGTCAGCAGAATCAGCAGTTCGTCTTCTTCGTTTTGCTTTGAATGCTGCGAAGTCAGCACGCCAAATCCGGGGATCCGCGAAAACAGCGGCAGGCCGTTCAAACTTCGCTGATCCATGGTCGTGATCATGCCGGCGATAAACGCCGGTTCCCCGTCCTTCAGCAGAATTCCTCCGGTAAACTCGCGACTCGTAATGATCGGTATGCCATTGTTGTTGGTCGCCCCGAGGGCCCGCATCTGCACCGTTAATTCGAGCGAGACATCGGAATTTTGATGAACGGTCGGCTTCGCTTTCAGCGTGAGCCCGATGTCCTCATAATTCACCGAGGGAAACGGTGGCGTATAGGACTGGTTCCCCAGAACACCGGCAATCTGCGGGCTGGTCGAAATCGGCGAGAAGCTGGCGTTGAGCACCGGGTAGCGCGCGCCCAGCTTGAATGTAGCTTCTTTACCCTGTGAGGCACGTAGCGTCACGTGCTGAAGTGATTGCACGGAGCTTTCGTTCAATGACAGGACCGCTGCCAGATGGTCCAGACTGAGCCCTTCCAAAGTGAGCCCGCCACCGAAGGTCGCCAGCGGCGTGTTGAAGACGGAATTGGATTGCCCGGAAAGCTGCGACAACAGCGCGGCAATCGACTGGTTGCCGGCCTGGTTGATGCTGCCTCCGGAAATGAGCTGGTTGATCAGGTCATTTACATTCTGACCGCTCAGGGCCGCGAAGGCAGCCGCGGGAATGTTGTAGAGGTTGAACTGGTCGGGTACGTGAAGGCCGATATTGCGGGCAAATGTGTGGTCCACTTCCATTACGCTTACATCGAGCAGAACTTCCGGCCGCACCGCATCCAGTTGCTCGACAACCTGAATGCCGGCATCCAGCATGGCCATTGGAGCGCGTACTACGATTCTGCTGCTGGCCGGGTCGATGCTGACAAAGCGTACCTCTAAAGCGCTGCGGAAGAAATTCGCGATGTCCTGTAAGTCCTTGGCCGGATCCCCGCCGCTAGGAATGTACAGCGTGCACATTCCCATCCGGTCGTAGAGCCGGTGATTCTCCGGAGTATCGGCAGCGGCGTATAAGGCGGTGTCCTCGACGGGGACGGTGAACGTTTTGGTAGCCGCGGAGGCGGCCCGCATGGCCATCGCAAAATCCACCTGATCGAGGTCGAACCGTACCTGTCGCGTCGGGAAGCTGTCGTCGAAGGTGATGGACAATCCGAAGCTGCTAGCAATGGTGACGAGCAAACCGCGCGCGTCGCCGAGGTAATGGAAGTTCGCCAGCTTCTCTATGGGCCGAACCGACAGACTATCCTTGCGGTCGACGACCTGCACCGGACTCGTTGGGCTGATCGCAGGCCGGCCCGCCGCGTCACGCAAACGCTGCTGCGCGAACTCATTTTGCGGATCGAGATTGAGCGCGGTGCGGAATTCTGCCAACGCCTCAGACTGCCGGTGTTGCAGCATGTTCGTGTTCCCGCGATCGAGATGCGTCGATACCAGGTGCTCGCGTGTCATCTCACGCGCGCCTATGTACTCCGCATTCTGCGGAGAGAGTCGTGCGGCGTCCTCGAACTCGGAGAAGGCCTCGTCGAGTTGGTTCGACTTCTGGAAATGCAGGCCGCGCTCAAAAGCCTGATGCGCTGCTTTGCGATCTTTCCGCGAAGGTTGCTGCAAAGGAGGAGCGGGGACAATAGCCGGATCGGAAGCGGAAGCTGGAGGCGCGGTGGAGGAAGACTGCGCGCAGTCAGGAGAACTCCCATTATTCGCGCATGACGGCGAAGTGTTCTGTGCGGGGGCTTGAACGGAATTCGATGGCTGGGCAGGCGCCGCCGGTGTGTCCGCGCCCAGGCAAAGCCCGGCGCATGCCACTACGGCTAAAAGACGAACCACTGCCCGCATCCAGTGCATATTGACAACTATAGAATGCCCCGCCGCCGCTGTCTTGCAAGTGAAATACTCGTTAGGGAACTACAGCAGTAACCGCAAGCGCGGGATTAGAAGAAATCGAAGGTTAGAGGCGACAGATCTGACACTAGTATTCCGGACTTGAGGGATGCACCCCTGACATTCCATCTCGGATCAGCCGCTCTGGCGAAGCATCAACCGCTGAATACGCCGAGCCTGCCCGGTCTGCTCGTCGCACTCCACGACCACGCGCGCACAGCCGCACATCGCCTGCCGCAGGCTCAAAGCGCGCCGGCATCCCGCTCAGGAAACGGTCAATCACGAGTTCTTTTTTGACGCCGATCACGCTGTCATAAGGCCCAGTCATACCCACGTCGGTGATGTAAGCCGTTCCTTTCGTCAGTACCGTTTCGTCCGCTGTGGGAATGTGCGTGTGCGTTCCGACCACAGCCGTCACGCGGCCATCCAGATACCAGCCGAAGGCTACTTTCTCCGACGTGGCCTCGGCATGAAAGTCCAGGAAGATGACCTTCGCCTTGATGTTCTTCAGCAGGCGGTCGGCGTAGCGATAAGGATCGTCGCTCGACCCCATAAACACGCGGCCTTGCAGGTTGATGACGGCGTAGTCAACGCCCTTTCTTCTTTCCCTCGTAAACTCCCCAGCCCGGCAGAGTCTCGGGAAAATTCGCGGGCCGAAGCAGTCGCCGCGCTGGGCTATGCGGATTGCCGTCGGCCATCTGAAAATATTCAATGATCTCGCGCTTGTCCCAGACATGATTGCCAGTGGTCATCACGTCGATGCCCAGGTCGAAAAGCTCTTCCGCCAGCGATGGAGTAATTCCAAATCCAGCGGCCGCATTTTCACAGTTGGCAATCACCAGGTCGGCCGAGTAGGTGCGGACCAGTTCCGGCAGGCGGTCTTTCACAATCGTCCGGCCTGGCCGCCCAAAAATGTCACCAATAAAGAGGATGTTCAATAACAGTTCTCAGTTCTCAGTCGTCAGTTCTCAAGTGATTGCGAAGGAAGGCATCGAGGTCCGACGACCGCCAGCATTAAGTCAATTTTTGATGGTAACACGCGAGAGGATGCGGGCCGGATTGCCCCTCGCACCTAAGGGTTTCACTCCTAAGCAATCCGACCTGGGCAGTCGCGCGACTTCACTCCGCCGCGATCTCCGCCGTCCGCAAGAAATCGTAATTTCCCGACGGGTTCAAAACGAAATTGCGCACCCGGCGTGTGTGAACCAGCACATTATCGAAGTACCACAGATTCACATAAGGAACCTCACGCGCCAGAATCTCCTGCACCCGGAAATAGACCTCGCGGCGCGCATTCTGGTCGGTCTCGCGGCGCGCCTGGTCGATCAGGGCGTCTACCTGCGGATTCGAGTAGTACCCGCGATTCCGCCCGGCTGGCGGAAAGTTGTGCGAGTGAAAGGCGGTGTCGAAAATGTCAGGATCTTCATTCCCGCTCCAACGGAGGGAATATACCTGAAAGGCGCCGCTGCTCACGTCGGCGAGAAAAGTGGCGAATTCGAAAGTCCGAATGTCGAGCACGATGCCCACGGCGCGCAATTGCTGTTGCAGCACTGCCGCCAGAAGTCGCGTGCTTTCTTCGGTCGAAGTCTTCATTGTCAGATGAAAACGCACGCCATCGTGCTCGGGAAAGCCGGCCGCGTCGAGAATCTGCCGCGCGCGTTCGGGATCGTAGGTGAGGCTCTTTACGTCGGCATCGTAGGCCCAACTCTGTACTGGAATCAGATTCGTCGCTGGTTGAGCAAAGCCGCGCCAGAGATATTCGATCAGCGGCTTCCGGTCAATTGCGCAGGCAATGGCCTGGCGAACTCGGAAATCCCGGAGCATGGGATCGCGCATATTAAAGGATAGGTAAGAGAGAATTGTGCCCGGCGCCTTCTCAACCGCCAGCTTGGGATCTTTCTCGAGCGCGACCACAATATCCGATGTCAGCGCATTGATCGCCGCATCTGCGCTCCCCTTGCGCAGTTCGAGCGCGCGCGTCGTGGTGTCGGGTACCACCGTAAACCGCACGCGCGGCAAGCGAGCCTTCTCGCCCCAGTAATTATCGTTACGCTCCAGAACAACTTCCTTGTCCTGCTCGGCGCTTACAAATTTGAACGGGCCCGACCCAACCGGCTTCTGAGAAATCTCGTCGAGGGTGCCATACGGCACAATCCCGATCGCGCCCGCTGAGAGGTTCCAGAGCAAACTGGCGAACGGTTCTTTCAGGTGGAATACGACGGTGTAGTCATCCGGCGCATCGACTCGATCCACATAGCGGTAGGTGGCCGCCCGTGTGCTGCGCACTTTTCTTTGGAGCAAGGAATCCATTGTCCACTTCACGTCGCGCGAGGTAAGCGCCCGGCCGTCATGGAAACGTGACGCCGTGCCGCAGATGGAAAACATAAGTCAGCGCGTCCGGAACGTCCCATTTCTCGGCCAGCCCGGGCTGCACATTGAAGTGCTCATCGCGTGTGAGCAGCGCATCAAAAATCAATTCGTCAATGCGCTCCGACTGCGCGTCAATTCCCACCCGCGGGTCGAGATTCGTCGGACTGCTCTCGATGATCATGACGAACGTATTTGGGTCGGCCGGTTGCGAGCAGGAGAGGAGAGGGAAGAGAAAGGCCAAAAGAAGCGGCGGGAGCAACCTCACTGCCGAAGCAATTGGTCATCCCGATTGAGCAAAGGCCGCGCGTGTTCTTTTCAGCTTTGTTCTGGGGAGCGCAGGATATGCAACCTGCCCCACCACCGACGGCCGCCTCACACATATGAAATCTTCCCTAAGATCGCGGGCCGCACCGCTCCAGTGGCCGACGGCACATTCGAGGGTCTTCGATGCCACGTCTCATAAGCAAGGACGGCGAATGCAACTGCCTCCTTCGCTTCGGCCGGGACACCAAATTCATCCGAATGATGAAGCTCAATGCCAAGTCCTGCCAGTTCGCGCCGCAACATCGCCATCAGCGTTCGATTCTTTGACCCGCCACCAGAGACAATCAACTCGCGATAACTCTTCTCGCGCGGCAGGACAAAATGCTGGACCGCACCGGCAATGGATCGCGCGGTCAAAGCGGTCGCCGTTGCCACCAGATCCGCTTTGGGCAAGCCGCCGCAAAGCTGCAAAAACCGGCGCAAATAGTCATGTCCAAATTCCTCGCGCCCAGCCGTCCGGGGAGGCCGCTTCCGAAAAAAGGGCGCGCGGAGCAGTCGCCTCACAATACTTTCATTCACCTTGCCAGCCGCCGCAATGTTTCCGCCCCGGTCATAGCGCCGATCAAAAAGCGCCTGCATGGCACCGTCAATCACCATATTTCCCGGGCCAGTATCGAAGGCAATCACCTGGCGCATATCTGCGGCCGCCGGAATCGCCGTCAGATTCGCGATCCCGCCAATGTTCTGCGCAATCCGGCCCACATGCTGGTCGCGATAAAGAAAGTAGTCAAGAAACGGCACCAGCGGCGCACCCTTGCCGCCCGCCGCCATATCGGCGGGACGAAAATCGGAAACCACCGGCACGCCCACGCGCGCCGCCACGACCGCGCCTTCGCCGATCTGCCAGGTCACGGCAACCTTGCGTCCGAGAAAGGAGGCTGACTCGCCCTGATGATAAATCGTCTGGCCGTGGCAGCCGACGAGCTCGGGCTTTACGCGAGAATTCAGTGCAGTTCGAGTGACGGCGTCCGCATAAATTTCGCCGAGCAGAAAATTCAGCCGCGCCAAGTCGGCAACCGAGGCCGCCTCGGCATTCATGGCGGCCAGAATTGCCCGCCGCACTCGCGCGGGGAAGGGAAACTCTTCGTGCCCGATAAGTGTGTGGCGCGGGCGTCCTCGTCCACGTGACGGCGTGCGCCGAGAACTGTCGGGAGAATCAGACTCCTCGATCCGAACCAGCGCCACATTGACCCCGTCCGCAGAAGTGCCGCTCATTACGCCCGCGACAATCATACGGAACGCTCCAGCGTTGCCAGGCGAACCTCTTCGCCAAACTCCCAAAGTGTGCGCGAGAGCCGTTCAATTTTGTGGGTGGTCGGCGAGGAGCGCGTTTCGGAAGCGCGGTGAAGCCGCGAGCCGATTTCTTAAGCTTCTGCACCCGTCGCGCCGACTCCGCGACTCGCGTTCGAAAGCGCGCATCAGCCTCGGCCACCCGCACCAGCGCTTCGTATCCGCGAGCGATCAATTCCTCGCTGTGGCAAATCAAAACCAGATCGCCGCCCGCGCGAATGTGCTGCACCGCGCTCTGCTCAATCGGAGCAAACTTCTGCACCGCGCCCATCTCCATATCGTCGGAGGCGATGACTCCGTTGTATCCGATGCGCTTGCGCAGAATGTCAGTCATCCATTTCTTTGACAGCGAAGCGGGCGTGGCTTCGCCCGTCACCTCCGGATATGCCGCATGCGAGATCATCACAAAAGGAAGCTGATTGCGCAGGATTCGATATGGAACCAGATCCTCGACCCACATTTTCTTAAGCGATTTCTGAATCACCGGCAGTTCGTGATGGCTGTCCAGATTGCCTTCGCCCAAGCCGGGAAAGTGTTTGCCGCAGCCCAGGACGCCCGCTTCGCGCAAGCCAAGCAAAAAGTCGCGCGCGTAGCCGATGACTTTCTTTGGGTCTGCCGAGACTGCGCGCGAGGCCATCACCGTGCGCGAAGCCTCGAAGGCAAGGTCCAGCGCCGGCGCGAAATCGACATTGAAGCCCAGAGCGCGGCAGTTCTCGCCGATCACGTGGCCATGTTTGCGAAAGAGCTTGCGATCGCCGGTGGCAAAAACGTCAGCGGCCGAAGGCGCCGGGCCGAGCACGTTGCGAAAACGATCCACCTGTCCGCCTTCGAGATCAACGCAGGTAAACAGCCGCGTGGCCACGCATTTCTGGCATTCGCGCAGCAGGCGATGTGTCTGCTCGGCACCCGTAATATTGCGGGCGAACAGAATTATGCCGGCTGGTTGAATTCTCGCGAGCAGGGAAGCGAGACGCGCAGAAATCTCGGTGCCGTCGAAGCCGATGATGAGGAGCTGGCCGATGTCTGCGTGTAGAAGTCGAGGACCTGGGGATGGCATGATTCGATTCTTACTTTACTTTGGTGGCAAGTTTCTCGCACAGATCGTGCATCTTCGCGTCGTGCGTCAGATTGTCGGCGACACGGCATTCGTCCAATGCGCCCCGAGGATCGGACTTCATCAGTAGCGTCACCAGCCAGATATGCGGAATTGGCCAGTCTGGCTCGAGTTTTTCCGCGGCACGGAGTTCGAACAGCGCTCCTTGGGCATCCCGTTTTTTCGCCAAGCTGATACCAAGGTTGTAATGCGTCTCCGCGTTGTCAGGCTCGAGGCGGATGGCCTCCCTGTATTCAGCAATCGCGTCGTCAGTTTCCCCACTATCGTCGAGAGCGCTTCCGAGATTCACATGAGCTGTGGCATGCGATGGGTCGGCCTGTATAGCAGCCCGATATTCCGCGATAGCAGCCTTGAGGTCTTTTCTTTGAACGAACAGATTGCCAAGATTGGAGTGAGCATCAGCGTGCTTCGAGTCGAGCCGGAGTGCGGCTCGATACTCACCTTCGGCTGAGTCAAGATCGCCCTTGTTTTTTAGTGCGAGGCCCAAATTGTTGTGAAAGTCAGGGTCATTGGGGTTGATGCGGATAGCCTCTCGATATTGCCGAATTGCTTCATCATAGTTTCGTTTGGCCACGAGGAGGCGCGCCAAGTTGTAATGCGAGTCCGCATGGTTGGGCGTAGCTGTGATTGCCTTTTCGTAGTCTTCGATGGCCTTATCGATTTCTCCTCTGTGCTCAAACGCCAAGGCCGATTGAAAATAGGGACTAACATCGGTTGCAGATTTAGGCGGTTGAGCCGTAGCCCAAATTGCGACAAACAGAACGGATATAGCGGCGACGAAATCAAGCCGCATAGGCTTTGAAACAATCTGCAACACCCGTTATCTCCTCCGGATCTCGGCGGTTAAATCTCTTTCTTCAGCTCCGCAAGCAAGTTTAGCGCCTCGAGCGGCGTTAGCCGATTCAAATCGACCAAGCGTAGCTTCTCAAGCACGGGTTGGGATAGCGGAGTGAAAATCGTCAACTGCGCTGGACGCTCCGGTACTCCGAAGACCCCGGGGTGATTCGCTCTGTGAGCCGATGCTCCGACGACTCATGCTCGGCCAGTACCTCGCGCGCCCGGACCACCACTTCGTTCGGCAATCCGGCCAGCTTGGCGACTTCAATTCCGTAGCTGCGATCGGCCGCGCCCGGCTCCACCTTGCGTAGAAATACCACGCTCCCGCCTGCCTCTTTCACCGACACGTGATAATTCTTCACGCCGCCCAATTGTTCGGCGAGTTCCGTCAATTCGAAATAATGCGTCGCAAAAAGCGTCTTGGCTCGCACGCGCGCATGCAGATATTCAATCGCGGCCCAGGCAATTGCCAGGCCGTCATAGGTCGACGTGCCGCGGCCGACTTCATCGAGCAAGATCAGCGACCGCGCCGTTGCCGTATGCAGAATTGCCGCCGTCTCCGTCATCTCAACCATAAACGTCGAGCGCCCGCGCGCCAGATTGTCGCTGGCGCCAATGCGCGTGAACACGCGATCGACAATGCCCAGCCGCGCCGACCGCGCGGGCACGAACGACCCCATCTGCGCCATGATCACGATCAGCGCCGCCTGCCGCAGATATGTGCTCTTGCCACCCATGTTCGGGCCGGTCAGCACGATGATGTTGTGGCTCGCTGAATTGAGAAAAATGTCGTTCGGAACAAATCGCTCGTTCTTCCCGAGGCGCCGGCCGTCAGTTCCTGCTGCTCGATCACCGGATGGCGGCCCTCGATAATTTCGAGATCGCCGCTTCGGTTGGAACTCTCCGGCGCGGCGCCTTCGACCTTCCCCTCCGGCGTTCCGTCGAAGATTTCCTCGAACTTGGGCCGGCAATAATTCCGCAGCGCCGCAATATGCGCGAAGCAGGCCAGCACATCGACCTCCGCCAGCGCCAGCGCTGTCTGCCGAATTCGCTTCGCCTCCCCGGCAATCGCCGAGCGCAAGTTCGGCAAACAGCCGCCGCTCGATCTCGACGATCTTCTCCTGGGCATCAAGAATCTTCGATTCGTACTCCTTCAGCTCAGGAGTGGTAAATCGCTCAGCGTTCACCAGCGTCTGCTTGCGCTCGTAATCGGTCGGAGCGTGCGCCAGGTTGGCCTTTGAAATCTCGATGTAATAGCCAAAGATCGAATTGAACTTTACTTTCAGGGATCCAATGCCGGTGCGCTCGCGCTCGCGCTGCTCCACCTCGCCAGATATTGTTTCGAGTTCCGGCTTAGGTCGCGCAGCTCGTCGAGGTCTTTGTCGATTCCCGGCGCGATCACGCCGCCATCGCTCAAAGTGAGGGGAGGCTCGGCAATAATCGTGTGCTCGATCTTCGCCCGCAGATCGCCGAGCTCATCGACCAGCGCATGCAGCGCCCCGATCCGCGCCGCCGCGAATCCCGCGAGCGTCGTCGCGCACTTTAGGAATTCGCGCCAGCGATGCGCCCAGCGCAATCACGTCCCGGGGATTCGCCGTCTCCAGCGTTACGCGGCTGAGCAAACGCTCGAGGTCGAGAATGCCTTCCAGCGTGCGTCGCAATTCCTCGCGCCGCACGATGTCTTTGACCAGGCCTTCAACCGACTCCAGCCGCGCCTCGATCTCAGCGACTTCGACCGATGGCCGCAGCATCCAGGCGCGCAGCAGCCGCTTGCCCATCGGCGTCACCGTCGCATCGAGACAGCGGAACAGCGTCACGCCTGCGTCCGTCCCGGCAAACAGCGGCTCGATCAATTCCAGATTGCGCACCGTCACCGCATCCAGCACCAGGCAATTCTGCCGCTCGTAAAATCCGATGCGGTCAATATGATCGAGCTTTCCGCGCTGAGTCGAGCGGATGTAATAAAGGATGGCGCCGGCCGCCGATGCCGCCGCCGACTTTCCCGCCAGCCCAAAGCCCTCCAGCGACAGCACGCCAAAATGATTTTCCACCAGACGGAATCGCATGGTCCGGAGCGAAGATCCAGTCGTCCAGAGGAGTTTCCGCCCAAGCCGAATCAGCGGGTCGCGGGCGCGATGCCTGCCCGATGCGCCCGAAGGCGCTTGCCGGACGGGCCGTTTCGTCAGGTCAAATAGCGGCGCCGAAGAGCCATAGAGCAATTCTTTGGGCCGCAACTGTTCAAGTTCTTCTTGAATGCGCCGCCCAGCCGACTCTCCTGCGAATTCCGTCGCCCGAAACTCGCCCGTAGAAAGATCCAGCGCCGCGAATCCCATCGCGGTCTCCGGTCGTCGCCACTGCCGCCAGAAAATTATTCTCCTCGGCGTTCAGCGACGAATCGGCGGCCGTCCCCGGCGTGACCACGCGGGTCACCTCGCGCCGCACGAATTTCTTCGCCAGGCGCGGATCCTCGACCTGCTCGCAAACCGCAACCTTGAATCCGCGGCGAATCAGCTTGGCGATGTAACCCTCGGCGGCGTGGTAGGGCACGCCGCACATCGGAATGGCAACACCTTTTTCCTTGTTGCGGGAAGTCAGCGTGATCTGTAACTCGCGCGCCGCCAGCACGGCATCGTCAAAAAACAGTTCGTAGAAATCGCCCAGCCGGAAAAACAGCAGAGCATTGGGATGCTCTTTCTTAATGGCGGAATATTGCCGCATCAGCGGCGTGGAAGGGTCCGACATAAGGCGATTGGTAAGTTGTAATTTGTAATCTGGGAATTTGCAACGAGGGCTATTTGGGCGCAATCACCTTAAGGCCGCGAATTGGGGAGAAATGTCGCTGGTTGAAAGTTGCAACCGTCGATCCGCGTTCCAACGCGGTCGCTGCCAAGATGAGGTCATAGAAACCTATCATCTTGCCCGATACTTCCAAAGACGCCCAAAGGCGTGCGTGTTCCAGTGCGGTCAACTCGGTGTAGGGAATGATCGGGAGCCTCCGGAGCATCGCGCGCAGGTATCGTTCACGTTTATCTCGATACGCCGCCGTAGCCCGTTCGACCCCATGCCACAGTTCTGCCAGCGTTATCGCCGCCATTTCAAACTGCTCGTGGGCGTGAGCGGCCAGCCAGCGGCTCAAGTCGAAAGTTCCTCTTTCTCCTCGGATGATGACATCCGCATCGAGAATTATCGCCATCGGCTGGCTCGGAGCTTTGAGAATTTTGCGGGCTGCCCGAAGATCGCGCCGCCAAGCCCTCGCTTCCTCGGGTGACAATTCGACCTCACTCAGCGCATCAGCCAGGTCACGCCCGGTGCAGAGTTTTTCCCCATCAGGAACCAACCGCGCAACCGGAGCGCCATTTTTCAGCAGAACAAAGGTGACATTCTGATAATGGGCGCGGTTCACGCAGTCAGCGAAGTTGCGGGCCGCCTCCGTAACCGAAATGATCGAGCGAGTCATATAATCAGATTATCAGATTCTACACAGATATGAGAAGCACGATGTTTAGCGCACAGGCCAGGCCGGACGCTTCACGTCTCGAGCGCCGCCGCGAAACAGCAGCCGAAAAATTACAAATTACAATTGTAAATTGCATGCTGACGCCAATCGTCATTGACGATTTCCCCGCATTTTGTTCTTCTTACGTGCATGGAACTTCGCAAAGATCCCATCACCCGCTCCTGGGTGATCATCGGCGACGATATTGTCGAGCCGGCGCCGCGCCCGCAGGTGTGCCCGTTCTGCGGGCCCGCCGCCGAGTCAGTGCAGGTTATCGCCGCGCTTCCCGGCCTCAATGGCAACCCGTGGTCTGCCCGCTCCGTCGTCCATCCCAAGCTCTCTACCACGTGGAAGGCGAAGCCCAGCGCCGCGGCGAGGGCCTGTATGATCGCATGCGCACCATCGGCGCCCATGAAGTCCTCATCGAAAATCCAAGCCACGACGGCCACATCTGGAATGCCACCGATGCCGACGTCGAGCAATTCCTGCGCCTCGCCGCGCTCCGCATTCAGGATCTGAAACGCGATGCACGGCTGAAGTACGTCAGCGTTTTCAAGAATCACGGCGAAGGCGCGGGCCAAGAATTCACGCATCCCACGTCGCAGCTTACCGCGACCACGTTCGTTCCGCGCCGCGTGCTCTACGAACTGCGCGCCAGCCGCGACTACTACCAGGGCAAGGAGCGCTGCGTTTTTTGCGACATCATCGCGCAGGAAGAAAAGCAGAATGTGCGCGTCGTCGAAATGCGCGGCGACTACATCGCGCTCGGCCCCTTCGCGCCGCGCGTTCCCTACGAAACCTGGATTCTCCCGCGCACCCACGAAGCCGCCTTCGAAAGCACCGGCACGTCGCGCGTCAACAGCCTCATCGATCTGGCGTCGCTCCTTCGCCGCACATTTCAGCGCATTCTGACGGTTGCCGAATCCTTCCACGCCGTTCTGCACACTTCGCCCAACAGCCAGCATCCCTCCGAAGCGCTCGGCTATTGGAAGACCATTGACGACGACTATCACTGGCACATCGAGATCATGCCCATTCTCGAAGCCAAAGCCCGTTCGTACACGTTTAAGGAAACCTATTATTCGCCGCTAACATCCGAGACGGCGGTGAAACGTCTGCGTGAAGTGAAGCTGTAACTGACAGCTGACTGCTGATAGCTGACCGCTGAGAGCCGGGTCCCGATGACCATCCGCCGCCTGAAAACGTACGCAGGTTCACAAGGCTACGTCTATCAGTATTACTTTGTCGGCCAGCGGCCTTCCGACGGACCTCCGCAGGGCACCGAATACGTCTTCGACGTCACCTCCGACCGCAAGCTCACTTACTCGGTCAGCATCCTGCTGCCGCGCGCCATCGTGCTCGCGTGGGTCGAGTCGCACGGCCGCCCGCTCTCGGACTCCGAGCAATACGCCGCCGTAAAGCTGCGGCTCTTTCGCGCCTTCGACGAGATCGAAGACATGCAAGCCCGGGGCCGCCTGTTGCAGGTCGATCTTGAATTTTTGGGAGAGGCGCTTGGCGAGCCTTGGGGTCGAATGAGAGGTGATACGAATTCCGCATAGCGAGCTGTCGGGCAAACTGACTCTCGCTCGATTAGTGTGTTTTGGCGGGATTTTGAGCGCGCTCGACTTGATGGCAACTCCGACTTTGTCCCTCTAGAACTCTCCCTGTCATCGGCGTAAATTTGTGCAAGATGAATCGCCCGATTTGGTTTTTCGCGGTGGCCCTCGGCTGCGTCCTCGGGATACAAATATCCCTCGTAGCAGCAGAGACGCAACCCGTTGTACTGGTTGCGGGTCCAACAATCGTTGCCTTCTTCCCGGTAAAGGAGGTCGAGTTGCAGAAGGATGCTGATGCCAACGAGGCGCTTGGCCGATTTTCAGTTCTACGCGCGGAAGGTCCGGGAGGCGCTCAAAAAAACAGGGATCGAATTTTCGGAAGTCTATGGGAACTCGTTTCGGGTACGTATCGGAAAAGACGTCGTTTTGTTCAGACCGGCGAAGGACAACGCCGGATATTACCTAATAGTCCCCGGCAAGAAGCCACGAATTGAATACGGCGTTATGACCAACACTGACCTCTTGCAGGTTGCGAAGGACTACTTTGGCAGTTCCCCAGACCATTACGTGGGACATCTTTATGAATCTGCCAGAAGCCAAAGACGCGGGTAGCAAGTTGCTCGGGCATTGCGGCGACGCAGAAACCCAAGATGTGATGAATGCATGCTTCGCTCTTGAGTTCGATAATGCCAATCGGGAAATGAATTCGACCTTGGAAATAATGCTAAAACAACTGGATGCGAGCGAACGGGCCAGCGTCAGAGCTGTGCAAAGAGCGTGGATGCAGTATCGTGATCTCCACTGCCAAGCCGTCGGGGCGATTCGCGTTGGAGGCGGGAGTCTGGAACCAACTGAACTAAATATTTGTAAGGCTGACCTCACCAAGGCGCGTACGAAGGAAATCAACGATAGCTATCGCGTTTTGCAGGAGCCGTAATCACCGTTGGGGTAACATCCCAGCCTCACTCAAAATGCGTTTGCACCCAACCCACCTACCGTCCTGTATCGCGTCCCTCCGTTGTCCTGTCCTCGACCTATTCCCTCAACCTGTCGCAAACCTCCCCTGTGATCTCCGTCACATCCCCCTGTGACCGCATCGGTTTACCCGCGCCCGCCTCGCCCGGCACACTATAATTGCCAATCGGGGATGGGGAACAAGGGCCTGACCTGGCAAGCAATCAATACTTTATGTCACTGACCTGGCTTCGCGTGGCGCTCGCATTTTACGGAGTGGGACTTCTCTACGCTCTGGTGGCGCTCACCCGCACTTCGGAAATTCTCAGCAAAATCGCGCTTCACGCCGCTTATCTGGGCATGGTCTTTCATCTGGTTTCGCTGACTGAGGCCGTTGTCCAGTCCGGGCAGATCGCCTCCGCATCGATCCACAATGCCGAGTCGCTCCTCGCTTTCCTCATCATGGTCGTCTTCATGCTCGCCTACCTCGTCTACAAAACGACGTCGCCGGGCATCGTGGTCTTTCCGCTGGTGTTCTTATTGACGTTCGTCGCGGCCACCAACCAGCAGCCGCTGGTGGTTACGTCGGTTGCGGTCAAGCACAGCTGGCTCGCTGTGCATATCCTGATGATCTTCACCGGATACGCCGCCCTCTTTCTGAGCTTCGGCGCCAGCATTCTTTACCTGCTCCAGGAGCGCGCGCTCAAATCGAAGAGCCGCAGCGGGATGTTGTCGCGGCTCCCGTCGCTCCAGGTCATTGACGATATCGGCTATCGCTCGCTGATGCTGGGCTTCCCCTTTATGACGCTCGGCCTCATCGCCGGATCGGTCGTGGCCGCGTTTGCCTACGGCAAAGTCGATTTCTTCGATCCAAAGATTTTGCTTTCGGTGCTTATGTGGGCGGTCTACCTGCTGATGGTGTACACGCGTCTCGAAGCTGGATGGCGTGGCCGTCGCGCCGCGATGCTGGCCAGCGTTGCATTTGTCGCCGCCATCGTTGCCTGGATCGCAAACTATTTCAGCGGAATGCACAGGTTCATCGCATCATGAGATTCCAACTCATCGGCGTGAATCACAAGACGGCTCCGGTCGAGATCCGCGAGCGCCTTGCCATTCCTGAATCCCGGCTGCCTGATGCCTGCAAGAAGCTCTCCGAGCATCCTGCGGTCGCGGAGGGCATGATCGTCTCGACATGTAATCGGGTCGAGTTCATCGCGAACATGAAGAACGGCGCCGGTGACTTGCGCCAGTTCATGAGCGAGTATTTCCAGGTCGATGCCAGCCAGTTCGAGAGCCATCTTTACGAATTTCGAGAAGATGAAGCCATCCGCCACATCTTCCGCGTAGCGTCGAGCCTCGACAGCATGGTTGTCGGCGAGCCGCAGATTTTAGGCCAGGTTAAAGAGGCGTACGCCACGGCTCGCGCAGTCGGCGCTGTACGCGCGCAACTTGATCAGCTACTCACCCGGGCCTTCGCGGTAGCCAAGCGGGTCCGCACCGAAACAGCTGTCGGATCGTCCTCGGTTTCCATTGCCTCGGTTGCTGTCGAACTGGCGGAAAAGATATTTGGCAGCCTCAACGGCAAGAGCGTTTACCTGGTCGGAGCAGGGAAGATGAGCGAGCTAGCGGCGCGCCATCTGCTGGCCCACGGCGCGTCGTCGATTTTCGTCGCTAATCGCACCTATGATCGCGCCATTCGCCTAGCCCAAAAATTCGACGGCCAAGCCGTCGAGTTCAGCCGCCTCTACGACACCTGCGATACCGCCGACATCGTCATCACTTCGACCGGCGCGCCACACTTTATCTTCCGGCCCGAGCATGCGGAAAAATTTCTGTCGAAGCGCCGCAACCGACCCATGTTCTTCATCGACATCGCCGTGCCCCGCGACGTTGATCCGGAGATGAACAAGCTCGACGGCATCTTCGTCTACGATATCGATGATCTTCAGCAGGCCGTCAGCTCACATGTCTCTGACCGCAAGAAAGAAGCGGAAAAGGCCGAAGCGATCGTCAATGGCGAGGTCGAAAAATTCCACGCCCGCCTGCTGACGCTCGATGTGGTTCCGACCATCGTTAGCCTTCAGGATCATCTCGAGACCATCCGCACGGCGGAAATCGACCGCGTTCGCGGCCGGTTGGGCCCGCTGACCACGGACCAGGAGATGGCCGTCGAAGCCCTCACTCGCGGCATCGTTAACAAAATCATGCACACACCAATCAGCACGCTGAAAACCGCCGCGCGCGATCCGGAATCGACCACGGTCGTCGATCTGGTGCGCCGCCTCTTCAATCTCCACGACGAAGACAAAGGGAAAGAGTCCGACAAAGAAACTGCGGGCCGTTCGAACCGCGGAGCACAAAACTAATGGCCCTTCTTCGTATCGGTTCCCGCGGCTCTCAACTGGCTCTCTGGCAGGCCCATCACATTTCCGATCTGCTACGCGCGCAAGGCCATACGGTTGAGCTCGAAATCATCAAGACGACCGGCGACAAGATCACCGATGTAGCCCTCGCCAAAGTCGGGACCAAGGGCATGTTCACGAAAGAAATTGAAGAGGCGCTGGTGGAGAATCGCGTCGACCTGGCCGTTCATAGCCTGAAAGATCTGCCCACGGAACTGGCCAACGATTTCGAAATTGCGGCAATTACCAGCCGCGAGAATCCGCGGGACGTGTTTTGCTCGGTCAAATTCGCGAGCGTCGACGCGCTCCCGCATGGAGCAAACGTAGGCACCAGCAGCCTGCGGCGTCAGGCGCAGCTGAAAGCGATTCGGCCTGACCTCGTTATCCATCCCCTGCGCGGCAACGTCGATACGCGCCTGCGCAAGCTCGAGGCCGGAGATTACGACGCCATCATCCTGGCGGCGGCGGGCCTGAATCGTCTGGGCAAAACGCAGCTAGTAAAGCAAGTAATTCCGGCCGAAATTATGACCCCGGCGGCAGGCCAGGGCGCTCTCGGAATAGAAATACGCCGAGGTGACACGGCCACGCGCCAACTACTGGCATTCCTCGACGACTCCGCAGCCCGCGCCACCACGACCTGCGAGCGAGCATTGCTCAACAAGCTAGGGGGCGGCTGCCAGGTCCCAATCGGAGCGTTCGCGGAAATGAAGGGCGAAACGATCCACCTGAATGGCCTGGTGGCGCATCCCGACGGCACGAAAGTCCTGCGCGAGACCCGCGACGGCAAAGATCCCGTTCGACTTGGCGAAGAAGTAGGCGCGACGCTTCTGAGCAGAGGCGGCGATGTTATCCTCGAAGAAGTCTACGGCGAAGGTTTCGCGTTGCCGCAACAACCGTGAGAAGTTCTCAGTTCTCAGTTCTCAGTAAAATCCAAGGGAACGGACGTTTCTAAGCTTCCCAGGCATGTGCTGTGTGTTGAGGTATGTATGATTTGCCTTTACTGACAACTGAGAACTGAGAGCTGCTTTATGGCCCCTAACGAAAATCACCCGCTAACCGGAACCCGAATCCTCGTCGGACGTGCTCGTCATCAGGCGGGTAGCCTCTCGACCAGCCTGCGCAGCCTGGGCGCTAGCGTCATCGAAATTCCATTTATCGAAATCGTCAAGCCGAAATCGTACGCGCCGCTCGACGAAGCCCTGAAAAACTTCAAGACCTACGACTGGCTAATCCTGACCAGCGCCAACGGCGTCGAGGCTCTCTGGCAACGTCTTCGCAAACTGCGCATCCCGCGCACGAAGTTAAAGCATCTGCAGATTGCGGCCATCGGTCCGGCCACCAAGCGAGCCATCGTCAAGCATGGTCTGAAGGTAAAGATGATGCCGGAAGAGTACGTCGCCGAATCGGTGGTGAAAGGACTGCACGACAAAGTTAACGGCAAGCGAGTGCTGCTGGTGCGCGCCAAAGTTGCCCGCGACGTGATCCCCGATTCGCTCCGCGCCGCCGGAGCCCACGTCGATGTAGTCGAAGCCTACGAAACTGTGATTCCTGAGAAGTCAAAGACGCGTCTACGCGCACTCTTCAAGAACAAGCAGCGCCGCCCGCACGTTGTGACCTTCACCAGTTCGTCGACCGTGCGCAACTTCGCGGAGCTCCTGGGCGCACGCGCTGGAACGGCCGCTCTAAAAGACATTCAATTCGCTTCGATCGGGCCAGTGACATCGGCGACGCTCCGTGAACTCAACCTGCCGGTCGCCATCGAAGCCCGGGAATTCACCATGGGCGGTTTGATTCGAGCCATAGTTCTGGCGCGGTATGCGCAGCCCGCAAAGTAGAGGACATCCGGGAAAATTTTGGGAGTGAAACAGGCTTCAGGCAGACACAGGCGCCGGAGCAGGCCGCTATTCTGCTTCCGAGATCCCGCGCTGGGGATCGATGGCGTCCAGGAATTTCTGTAGCTTCACCTTGCCATCGGCCGGCAAGCCGGTAAATTCAATACCATTGCCGACGCCCGGATCGCAGGTGCGCACGATGGCCGTGGCATTGATACGGTCGGAATCAATCCAGATGTCAATCCGCAACACGGTGCCGACCTGCATCGGCATCATGGTCTCGATATAGCAGCCGTTTCCGCTGACGTCGGTCGCATTGATTCGCGACGGCGCCTGCACCCGTTCATCTCGAATTTCGATGGGCAGGTTGATCTTGTGGCGGTGATACCGACGGCGGTTGGAAGCGGAAATGGCCGCCTCGGTTGTCCCCTCTGGTAAATGGTCCCGCCACGGACACTCCTGGTCGGTCACCAGGCGTATGCCGACCTGATTTTTCTTGACGGTTCCGGTATTCAGGGCCCAGACCACCGAGCAGCGTGCCTTCTTATCCTCAAACTGGAGGCCGATCACGTCGCCTACTTTGAGTTCGCTTTCCACGTTGTTGAGCAGTGCGCCTTCAGAACTGATGTTCTGCGCCCGTACGTGCTGTGAGAAAGGACGGCCTTGCGCGCTCATTCCCCAGATGCGCACCGGCAAATCGACGGTTTGGCGCTGTTCGGCTGCTTGTTGCCCAGACATTCGTGCTCCTCGCACCCCAACTGACGGTGCGGAATGGCTTAATCATACAGCCATCCGTTATGCCCGCGAGGTTACGACAGGGTGTTGGCACACACGGTAGGAGTATCACCTTCGGTACAAAGTGTCAGATTTTGACAGTTCAACGTGTGGTCGCCGTGCTGTGCGGCCGCTGACGTTTAGACTGCTCTCTCGACGGTGCTTCCCAATTCCCGATACCCAATCAACTGAATTTTTTCCGCCGCCAAAAATGCCTTCAATTCCGCCGACGTCAGCAAACCCAATTCCTGCTCCCGCGACTCCACCAGCCGCGTCCGTACCGCCCGCAAATCCGCATCCGCATATCCGGGATGGCACACCAGTTCCCATGTACCCTCGGGCAATCCCGCCAGAGCTTGCTGCAACAAAACCCCATCCATCGAGCCGGTCTCGATCACGCCAATCACGCCGTCCGGAGATCGCAATCCGGCGCGCGAAGTCTGGCGGCGGAAATTTCCGGCGAAAGCATTGAGCACGCGCACCTGCCCATAGCGCTTCAGCAGCGTGGCTCGCCCGGCAAACTGCTGCGCCATGATCGCCTTCATGGGAACGAACGGACTGCGAATCGCACGCACGCCGCAAATTCTCGCCGCCCGCAGCATGGCCTTCAAGATCTCCGGGAAAATATGCGCGTGCTTATGCGAGTCCAGATGGGTCACAACAATTCCGGCCGCTTGAATTTTTCGGATCTGCGCAACGATCTCAGTGACCAGCTGTTCGCGATCGAATCCACCCATCGTCGCGCGCGCAGCAAATGCGGATAGCGAAGAGTAAAAACATTCCGGCTCGCCTGACCGGATGGCCAGCAAAGTGTCGACCGCACCCGGCGCCGAAACCGGCCTTCCATCGACCAGGACCACATGGCATCCTACCGAAAGTGCCGGCAGCGTCCGCGCCAACTCGACTGCGTCGCGAAAGGCTTCGTCGGCAGCGACAGCCATGAGCGTCGCCGACGAAACGATGCCGTTGCGGTGAGCTTCCGCAATCGCCCGGTTCACTCCGGGCGTCAGGCCAAAGTCGTCCGCATTGACAATTAATTGCCGCACGTTGTCAGTTTAGCAGCGGAAAAGTGTAGCAGCGCTCGCGCAATAAAAAAGGCGCGGCTGGTGCCGCGCCATGGCCATTGCCCTCGGGGCTTTGAATTTGCAGCCTTTTACTGCAGCACTGCGCTTCCCGTGATTACCAGATTGCCGCTGCCGTCGCTGGTATTGGTATCGAGAAATTGGAATGCCTTCGCTTTGGTCCCGGTCACGGTGTTTACGGCAAAAGCAAAGGAAGGTCCTTTTCCACCAGACGTAATTGTCCCTGTCCCGTTCGAGTTCACGGTGTAGGTAAAGGAGCCGCTTCCCGAGAATACCGATCCGTCGTACACGATAGTCTCCGTAGCCTTGACGCCTCCTTTACCATCAAAGGTGAAGATCGCAACTCCGCCGTCTTCGGCCAGACCTGCGTTGGCGGTCGATGGGTTGTATTGCAATGCGAAACTGCCTTTCAGGCTGGCCACGCTGTAACTCACCGGCGCGGTGGACTGAAGCGCGGCGGTCCCGCTAAGAATTTCGTTGTTGCTGTCGTTGATCTGCAAGAGTTGCACGAGGCGAGCCACTCTGGCGGAGACGGAGGTTAGATTGATCGCGAACTGGGCCGTCGAGCCCGATGTAAAGGTTAGCGTGCCTGTGCCGTTGGAATTCACGATATAGGTTCCACCCAAGGTTCCGCTCTCGACGGTATCCCATGAAATCGACGTGTAGGAGCCAGTCATGTTGCCAGCGCCGTCGGCGGTCAGAACTCCCACCATGGCAAACTGGTTTGTGCCGGAATTGGCCGTAATCAGATTGGTCAGAAAACTGTAACTACCCTTGAGGGTCGATTGATTGTAAGTACGCGGCCTGCGCGGACAGCGCAAGGGCAAATGTAACGAAAAGCGAAATCCCGAGTTGTTGTAAGCCTCGGCTGAGTTTTTGCACAAGACATCTCCTTAGGTTGATTGGGAACGCTTTCCCCAGGAATGATTGTCTTCGTCGCAGTGTGCGTGCGGGGGATCTGATGGGGCTCCGGCAAAGACGGGGCATTATCCAACGAATTACTGGCTTCCGCAAGGGCAGTGGTCACTCAAAGCGTTGGGGGTGGCTGTGAGTGTTGTTCCGCTGTGCGCAAGACGCCTTCGAAAATGTGCAAGATTCCAGGTGAGCGTCGCGACCGTCGGACTTAGTTGTCCACCATTGCTACCCTGCGGGTCGCGACCGTCGTGGCGTTGAGCGCGCAGTCGCAAGGCTCGAAGTCCGCAAAGAAAAGGGAAGGGCGCGATATCAGCTTGTGCCGCCAAGAAGTCAGATGGCTCCATGTTACGATTGCGCCATGTTCAATTTCGGCAAACCAAAGACCGCCGCGGACTGGATCGTCCATATCGCAGGAGCAGTCGTCGCGATCTTTCTGGTCTGGTGGATGCTGCGGATGTATGTGCTTTAGTCCTGCTGCATCACCGCCCTTCCGATGATCACAAGATTTCCGCTGCCGTCGAGACCGGCGAGAAGGCCAAGTGATTTGCAGTTTCGGAAGACGAATACGAGCGCCGTCAGGTTTTGCATTGAGCATCGATGCGTCAGTCCATGTGCAAGTTCATGCACATTGATGAAAACTAATCGCCAGTTTTCTTCGCCGCCAAAGTCAAAAGAAAGTAGGATGATCCTCGGTGTTCCGCGTCTCGCGCGCGGTTTGAGATCCTGGTTCATTCACGCATTCCTTAAGGAAGGTCATCATGTCCGCTTCAAAAATTTCTCTCAAAATCTCACTGTGCGTGGTCTCTGTTCTCGCCGCGCTAAGTGTCGTTTCCATCTCAACTGCGGTTGCGCAAATCCCGGGCGCAAGCAAGAAGATGCAATGGGTTTCCATTGGTCCCCGGGATGCCGGGACCTGGGGGGGCAAGGCGAACGCCTTTGCCTATGTGCAGTCGAATCCAAAGATCATGTATCTCGGGGGCGGGTGGGGCAACACTCCGAGGGAATCGCCATCGCAGATGGGCATCTATCGCACCACCAATGGCGGCAAGAAGTGGACCGCCGCGAACAAGGGGCTTACCAACTCGGATGGAACCATCTCATCGGTAGTGAACGGCCTGTGGCTGGATCAGAACAACCCTTTGGTCGTGCTGGCGTCTACCGAGTTTGGGGGAACATTCAAATCCACCGATGGCGGCACCACCTGGAAGAATGTGGACCCCTCGGAGTCAACGCAATTCTCACTGGCGGGCTCGGTACTGTACCTGGCCAGCGGCAAGGGAGTGCTGCAGTCCACCGATGACGGCAGCACATGGACGGTGTCGCTGGCACTCAGCGATGGTGCGACCACGGTAATCACGGCTGCCGGCGTGACCTACGCCGGGTCAACCGACGGCGATGTCTACCAGCTCAACGGTTCTTCCTGGACGAAGCTGGGACATCCGGGAAAGGGGGCAATCCATGAACTGGCCGTGGATCCATTCAATACGAAAGTGGTGTACGCCAGTGTGGACGATCAAAACGACTGGAATCAGTGTCCGCACGCGTCCGTTGACGGGGGCAACACCTGGGTTGCCGTCAATTGCAATCTGTTCTCGATCGGCTCGCAGACCATGGCTTTCAGCAATGTGACTCAACACCGGCTGTTCGTAGGCGATGACGGCAGCGGATGTATTCTCTATTTCACGGGCGATGGAAACCCGAACCCCACCCTCAGTTGCGGTGTCAGGTACGACGGCACGGACATAAGATACGTTATACCGGTACCGGGCCAGTCCAAGACCGACGATGCCTGCTACATCTTGCAAGACCAAGGGTTGTACTTAGCGCCGACTTGCAGCTCCGGTCAAGCGCCCTTGCTGACTTCAACCATGAACAATACCCTGGTTTACGATGTGGCGGTCTCGCCCGATGGCAAGAACGTTGAGGCGACGCTGCAAGACAATGACTCGACCTCCAGCCAGGACGGCGGCAAAACATGGCCGGTAAGCGGCCCGGCCGGCGAGGGTGCAGAAGCCCGATATCATCCGGACAATTCCGGCTATTGCTACGTCGCGCACCCAGACGAGGGGCTGTATGTCTCGAAAGACGGGTGCAAGACGTGGAGCGTGGGCACGTCCACGGGCATCGAATCGGTTACATTTGACCCCTCGAATGCCGAGAACCTGTACGCAGTGACCGGAGAATCAAACGGAAATCCGGTCGTGTCGAAGAGCACCAACAAGGGGGTGAGTTGGAGCAGCGCCGGCTGGAAGTTCACGAACCCTTACCAGGTAGCGATGGCGCCGAGTGATGCCCAGAGCATCGTGGTGGCGACTGGCACATCGTCTACTCCGTCACAGTTGTTCTATAGCCACGATGGAGGCAAAACCTGGAACCAATCCAGTGGATTGCCGACTACGCAGCCACTGGCAGAGATGTGGTTCCCGACCCACCGTTTCTTTGCCGCTTTCGATCCGCTTGATGCCAAGACCGTCTTGCTGTCGGATCACGATCCCTCGACGGACAACGTGCTGATCTACAGTAGCTCGGACGGCGGTCAGACCTTCACCCTCGCCTACACTTTCCTTCAGCCGGTTGGACAACGAGCGTGGCCACACCTCCTCCGGCCGAAGGAGGAAAGCAATCCGCACGCGGATTCGTTCTATTATGCAACCCGGTTTTACGCGAATCGAGTGGTGTTTAATCCGACACCAAAGAGCGGCAATCCTGATGCGGTTGTAACCACGCGATTCGGAGCGTTCCTGTCGTCGGACTTGGGCACGACGTGGACGAGGATCGACACCACCGCAGTTCCGCATCACTTTATCGGGGCGGCTTGGGCGCAGGGGTATCTCTACCTTGCCAGCTTCGGTGAAGGCGTTATCAAAAGCAAGAAGCCGCTTCAGTGACAAACTGGTGGCATGCAATCTGCGGAAAGAATGCACTGCCGAAGGATGGGGTTGGGCCATTGGGTCAGAGACAACGACGGATCCTTCAACATCAACGTTGCGCTCCGTGATGTGAAGACCTCTGAAGCATGGATTCCTGCGGGCCAGTAAACGAAATCGCTCTAACGCCTTGCCGCCCGATGTCAGGGCGGCTTTGCTTTGCACCATACGGAGGGGAGGAGCGCGGTAACTTTTGTTATTGGTTAACACAACCTAGTGCTTTTGTTGCGCCCTTTTGAAGGTCAATGGGTGAAAAGGGGCATTTGCGCAAGCGTGCGCTTGTCGTTTGCCTTTCAGATGGATCGTTTGGAGGGATGGCGAGTGCTAACGCGATGTTTCACAAATGTGTCTCTCATGTGCTAGAAAAATTCAAAAGGGTTAATGGCTTACTGCCATCCCCGGCAATTCCCGGCAGCATCCCACAACACAGCATCGGTCGAACTACAATTGCTTAACGTACAGCGGAGAAAGTTATGCCCTATGTTCGAGGCTGTCTCCTATCGGCTTTTCTTGTCGTCGGCGTCTCATGGGTTGTAGCCGCACAAGAAAAGGCGCAATCGAATGCAGAGGTCGATGGGTTCAAGGGGCCGATCAAGTCTGTAAGGTCGACCGTCCTTCCCGGCGAGGTCGTCTGGGGGCAACCGGATGGACCCACGATGGTGACACCGCTCTGGTGTCGGGATTGTGATTATTACCCCGATGGCACTAGGACCGCGTCTGGCCAAGTTGTTGATTGCGTTTTTCATGGAGAAGTCATTCGGTTTGTCTTCGATGCGAGGGGTAGGGTCGTCGAGCGTTTTGGCAGGGATTCGTCGACAGGAATGCTCAATCACCACGACATCGTGGGCCCATTCGGCAAAACGAAAGAAACCTTTTATACGAACGGGAAAGTGTTCCTGGAGCAGACCTACAGCTACGACGAATACGGGCACATGAAAGAGATGCGGTCCGTTGATCCAACCGGAGAGCGCGATGCCCTCCTAGTTATAAAGACAGATAAGGATGGTGAGATACTCGAACGATCGAGCTACGGAAAGAACGGCGAGCCGAGTGGGCAGCAGACATTCGATCCTGAAACTAAAGTCGATAGTTTCACCTTATTCGATAAGTCTGAATTGGTGACTTTAACCTGGACAGTCGACCACGGACGATTGAGTTCATTCTGGGAGTCCCAGGACTCGCCGCCACCGAAGGCGGGAGACAATTTTACCGAGCGGCAGGATGAAAACAATTACGACAACTACGCGTGTCATCCCGACCTGAAGTGCGACCTGTCCCATGTGCACTATGAGTTCCTCAACGGGGACCATCGCTTGCCGGTCAGCGTGGAGTGGCGGGATGCGGATGACCAGCTCCAACTTCTTAGTTATTTCGACTATGACCTCGACGCATTTCAAAACTGGACGCGCCGCCGAGTCTGGGTGTGGAATCCCGATCTAGGCACCATTGCGCTGTCAGAAACCGACTCTCGCGTCATCATCTACTGGAATTCAGTAACAGACAATTAGTTAGCTTTCCAGCTCGTTTCTTTTGTTCCTTCTGGCGATTGTCCGCTTCGCAGGCCAGCGACCATGTGGGCATGCGCACCTCGGCGGCGGTGTGGCCGTCCAGAATTTCGATAAAATTTCACGAAACATCAATCGGAATCGTTGGATTCTACGCCGACTAGAATGTTTCACGAACGATGTTGGCTACCTTCTTGGAGAAATCGTAGGTGGCGCGCAGGTTCTCTCCCAGGAAGTGCACTTTGCCTTTCACGTCGCGCTCGACGATCGGCTGGCCGGCGTGATCTGTGATGCGGACATTCAGGATCAGCGACGTAGACCCGCTAACGGTGGTGACTTCGCGCTTCTTCTGGCTGCCCTTGGTGAAAGATCGGGCGGTAACGTGCAGCGTAACCAAATCGGGCGCGTTCGCGGCATCCTTGTCGCCACTGCGATAAACGTGCTGGAACTTGCCCGTCTTCTCGATCTGCGTGATCAGATTTTCGTAGATGGCGATGCGGAATTCCGGTGGTATGGGCACGTCACCCGGATCAGTGGGCTCGACTTGAATGGAAGAGGCAGAGAACTTCTGCGTACTCTTAGGCTCGCCTGAGATCGGCTGCGCCATGAGAGAGCCGACTATCAAAAGGAGGACGCCGGCGAGGACGATGCGGGAAACAACTGAGACTACCGTTCGAGTGTGATGATTCAATGTTTTGCTCTCCTATTTATCGGCTGGCGCCGGGTCTGCAAGCGGAACGCTGGCTTTCGCGCCCAATGCGACGAGCTGCTTCTTGAACGGAGCGGCCTGGCCCTTGGCAAGCACGAAGACCGCGCCATGATACCCGCCGTTGGCGTTCTTGAATTCCACCGTCAGGACATCAACCTTGTGTGAAAACAGAGCCAGGACCCGTCCGCCGCCGTAAGGGATAGCCATGGTCGCGAGGTGGGCGGCACCGGTAATGTCCTGCCGGCTATCTTCACTGGTGGAGATGTCGACAATCGATGAGGCATCCACTTCCACCTTCTTCTTGCCGGCGGCAAACTGCAGCGAGTTGCCGGCAATCGAAAGCGTGCCTACGGAATTGTTCTTGACGGTTTCGCCGCCGATCACCAGTTTGACATCGGTTTGTACCACGCTCGGAGCGCCGGAGGACGTGCCAGCGGCCTGGCCGCGCGCAGGCACTGCGGAAAACATCCAGGGAGCGCTGACAGCGAGGAGGAGGAGTCCGCGTGCCCAGACAGGTGGCCTGACTGCCCGGAGAGAATTACTTGCGACTGAAGCATCTGCCACTGGTTTTTGCATATTCATCGTTTTGGACCTCATGCGCATCAGGTGGGGTCAACAGGAACCGGCGATTCAATGTCAGTTTCAACGCCCAACGGAGTGTATGTGATCAACGCAAAGTTAGCAATCGGCAACGATGTGACGGTCTGCTCTGGAAAAGACGCCGACCCAGGTATTCCCATTCTGAAGGATCGCGAAGGTGGCCATGGCCCGCAAATTGGCGATGCATCTTTACTAGATGTGGCGCCAGGGATTGGATCCTAACGATTAACAGCGAGCCCAGGGTGGAAAAGCGCAAACCTTCAACCAGAGCGAAATGGCGCTCTTTTCCGAGCCCACGCCGAAGTGTGCTCCGAAAGAGCTGGACACTGCCGACATTGTTAGAGAGGGATTTAACAATTGTTACGTCCATTCGCACAAGGATCGGTGCCAAGAAGGACGTAACCTCCGGTTATGCTTGAACCGTGCACCACGAAAATAGCGGACTTGCATCGCCTAATCAACTCCCTGCCATTGTTGCGGGGATATTTCTTGCTCTGATGGCACTGGTAGCGTCCGAGCGCACAACTCTTTATTCCTCAGAGATTTGCGCGCCATCTTCCCGCTCAAATCTTTGACTCCAAAAGATCGCCAAGGAGGGGGCAAAAACCAAAGCCACATGCGCGACTCCGAGCCTTCGCGTCTTAAATGACCACAATTTCCCCAACGCCAAAAACCGTTCTCACGGTAAACTCAAACCAATCCCCCAAAAGGCCCAACCAAGCGTTGTGATCGAAGTCGAAACCATTCCCGCAAACGCTCCAAGCGCGAGCCAATGGCCTGAACCTCCTCGTCTGCTAGTGGAGTGGTCTTCGCCGTGGCAGGAGTTTAAGACTGCCTGGCGTCCGGCGCTCAAACGCGCGCCCGTTGCGCTTGCTGGAGAAGCTCCTGTTGGAATCTTTCCCTATCGCGGAATGCTGGTGTCGTGGGCTCTTGAAGTTCTGCTGCTGATCGCCGTTATCGTGCTTCCCGCGCGCATCGCCACGTTGCAGCCGTTCGTTCCGCCACCGAGGCCCAAATGGGATGTCATTTACTACTCGGGAGACGAGTTGCCGCAAACTGCCGATCGGGGAGGCGCGGAAGCGGGGAAATCGGGTCGCGCCGGCGGACAGCAGGCGCACCATCGGACGCAGACGATCAAGGTTGCGCGCGGATCGAAGCCCGGAGAAACCGTGGTCGATGCGCCTAAGGTTAATTTGCCGCACAGCGATTCTGCGGTGGCGAATCTGCTTGCGTTCAAGCCGATACCGGGACCGCCTCCAGCGGAGGGAATGCAAGCTCGGATGGTTGCGCCGGCGTTGCCGAATGTTGCTCCGGTTCCGCCGGCGCCGGAGCTTAGTAGGACAGGCACTGCGATGCCGCAATCAGGCCGCGCTTGCCGCGAGCGCGGTTGCACCAGCTCCTGAGGTTGCTCATGACGCGCGGCGTTCGTCGGCGCTGACGACGAATGCGACCGTGATTGCGCCCGCGCCAAACGTCTCCGCCGACAAGCTGCGCGCGGCGAACGCGATAGCGTCGACTGTCGTGGCGCCTGCGCCCGCAGCGACGCCGCGCGATCTTGCCAGCTCGCGCGCGCAAATGTCGCAGACAACGGACATTGTTGCGCCTCCAGTTTCGGCGCCCACGCGCGATCTGTCATCGACCGCGAAGCTGTCACTGCCTGCGCAAGCGGTGGTGGCACCACCTCCATCGGCATCACACGAGATCAACAGTTGGGGAAGCGCGCGCAGTGGAGATCTGCGGTCGCAGCCAGTTCCGCCTCCGCCTTCGGCATCGAGTGGAGGAACGCAAGCTGGCGGACGAGGACGATCTGGGAGCGGAACGCTCGCGGCCGAAGTCGTTCCTCCGCCAGCCAGCATCGCGGGCAATGGATCGGGAAGCGGCGCGAACGGCAGAGAAACGGACGCGGCGGAACTGGACTCGACGCGAACGCGGTGGTTCCACCTCCTCCAAGCATCGGCGGAGGAAAGTCGCTGACCGGCAACGGACGGGGCAACAAAGGCAATGGAACAGGAAGTCCGCTCGATTTGGGCTCGTCAGTTGCGCCTCCGGGCAATAACGGCAATGCGGCGGGAAATGGAGTTGTGGTTTCGAGCCAGCCCGGATCGAAAGTCGGCTTGCCGAACGGAGCTGGTGGAGGTGCGATCGCCATGTCTCCTGAAGGCACGGCGAAGAGCGGGCTGGGAGGCAGTGGCGGAGGAAACGGCATTGGCCGCGGAAACGGCCCTGGAAGCGGACTCTCCGGCGAAGGCTCAGGCTCGGGACGCGCCGGCGCAGGCCGCGGATCAGACGCGAATGCGCATGGCGGAATCTCGCCTTATCCAGGTCCGGGAGGTGCAGGCAGCGGCACCAGCGGAGCGCCGGCTGTGCCGGGAGTTTCGGTGCAGGGAGGAACGACGACCATTACGCTGCCGAGCTTTGGACCGCCTGGAGGCGAAGCGCCGGGCAATGGACCGGGACGTTCATCGACCACGTCGCATCATGGATTCGACGCTACCGTTGAAGCGGGCGCGAGTTCGGGAGGCGTTTTTGGCACGGGCTATTACGGAGTCCTGAAAGGAAGCAAGGTTTACTCCATCTATATGGAGACGTCGATTGGGACGGCGGTGATGCAGTATTCCGATCCGGCTTCGGCTGCGCATCCGACGAGCGATGCGCTGAGCGCGCCTGAGCCGATGCGTAAGGAATTGCCTTCGGGACTGCGAGCATCGCGGGTGATTCTGGCCTGCACGCTCGATCGCTCGGGATTGCTGAAGAACGTCAAGGTGCTCGAGCCGGGAGCGGCGGAGACGACGAGCAAGATCCTGGTCGCGCTCCAGGGATGGAAATTTCGTCCGGCGTTTCGCGGGAATCAGCCGGTTGAAGTGACGGCGATTCTCGGATTTGGAGTGGATACCCGGTAGGCGATTGCGGGTAGAAGTCCGAAGTTCGAAGTCAGAAGTTAGAAGTCAGATTGCAGAAGTAAACCCCGGTATCCGGGACAAATAAATGTACTGGGCACAACTGTATCCGGAACACGACGGTAACGGCATCCTGTGACTGAAAAAGCCGCGCCAACAAAGGGGCGAGGTATATAGTTGTAGGTTGCCGGGATGCCAGCTAGCGACATCCTTCCAACACGATCTCCTAAATTCCACCAAGCCCAGCCATTCCTCCCCGAGCTGGCGGATCGTGAAAGCGTGCGATGAGAATCACGCTATTGCATCCCGCGATCAGGAACTACTCGCAATCACACCGGCGAAATAGTGGACACCTCGGACTGGGCTATCTTGCCGCCTACCTTTTGCGGCAGGGACATACGGTTCGTGTGCTCGACGCCAAGAACGAAACGGTGACGGACGAGGTGTTGCGCCGGCATCTCGTGGAGTTCCAGCCGGAGATTTTCGGCGTGACCTCGATGACGCACGAGATTCATACGGCGGCCGAGGCGTGTGCGGTGGTCAAGCGCAGCCATCCTGAGATCTGGACGGTGGTCGGAGGAGCGCATACGTCGGCGCTTCCCGAACGGACGCTGGAGGAGTTTCCGGTGATCGATATCGTGGCCGCGGGCGAAGGCGAGATCACGATGACAGAAATGGCCGAGGCCAAGGCGCGTGGCGCGCGGCCATCGGATCTGGAGAACGTTCTGGGGATTGCGTTTCGGGACGGCGGGAAAGTGATCCGCACGGGCAAACGACCGTGGTTGGAGAATCTGGACGAGCTGCCTTTTCCGGCGTGGGAGTTGTTTCCGCCCCGTATTTCGTGGGGGGTCATGTCGGCGCGGGGGTGCCCGTTCGGATGCAAGTTCTGCCAACGAGTGCTGGGCAGGCGGATGAGACTGCGCAGCGTCGATAATGTGCTGGCTGAGTTCGATGCGATCGAGAAACAGCTTGGGGAACACGACATCTGGTTCCGGGACGAGACGTTTGGGCTGAACAAGCGCTGGCTGGATGAGTTTCTGGAGAAGCTCAAGGCCAGGAACGAGCGCAAGGGATATGTGCTGAATTGGGGCTGCAACTCGCGGGTCAACATCGCCGATGTAAACCAGTACCGGCGAATGAAAGAGACCGGATGTTACCGGGTGAGCTTCGGGGTCGAATCGGGCGACGAGGCGATTCTGAAACACATCAGCAAGGAAATCACTCCGGCGATGGCGGTGAAAGCGATTGCGGCGGCGCAGCAGGCAGGGTTGAAAGCTGCGGCCTTCTTTATTCTGGGGCATCCGGGGGAGAATTGGCGGACGGCGCTGAGGACGATGCGTCTGGCGGCCAAGTGCCATGCCGATTCAATTGCGGTGGGCGTAATGGTGCCGTATCCGGGAACGGAAGTTTGGGGAATGGCGCGCAAAGGGCAGTATGGATACAAGCTGCTGAGTGAAGACTGGCGCGTGTACGACAAGTATTTTGGAGGGGCATTGTCGGTGGACGGGCTGTCGCAGCGGGAACTGGCGTTGCTGCAATCGCTCACGTATGTGTGGTACTTCGTCTACAACATGAGATTGCGACAGTTGCGGCGATTTGCGCGAAAATTTCGCCGAGAGGCCTGGACGATGGTCAAGCGGCTGCTCGGCCCAGCGGATGTTCGGAGGAGTGACGCGGCGGCTGCGCGCATTGTAGGGAAAGTCAGTTGACCAACTGGGCATTCGTTGCGTTGGCGCGGTGCCGATCCCGAGTGCAAAACAACGAGGCCTCCTGCCGCTACGCGAATCGAGATTCCATCAAATAAATAATTCTTGGCGAAATGGCAATTTCACTCAGAACCCCGTTCCCCCAGTTCAGCATTATGCTTTTTCTTAATTTGTTGTAGGCAGGCGTTTGCGCAAGCGTGTGCTTTTCCTTCGCCTTTTTCGGGTCGATGAGTGTAATGGCGATTTTCCGCCAATGACGGCAACGGGCAGAATTACTTTCTCACTACAAACGGTTCATCGGCAAGATTTTCGGGGTGATACTCTCCCGCGTCCGTTGCCGGGGCTACGTCGTGTAGCTTGGCATCGCTCCATCCTAGCTTTGTCACGCTGTAGGGCTTTAGACACCAGACACACGGGTCTTGTCCTTTGGCGCTCCACAGTTCCAACTCATCCTTTGGCCCAAAGCGCAATTGTGCTTGTAGACCATGAAGGGCCTCTGTCACCCTGTAGTCGCTTGGTCCACGGCCCACGAAGACAAAGAACGTGCCCGAACCGTCGACGGCCAAGCTAAACGCAAATACCGCAACGGCGTTACGTTCCCAGCCCTGTAGAATCGCCATACCCTTGAAAATTGCCGGTCCGCCCGGAACGAGAGATAGCACATCGAGATCGAGTTTGACATTACCGTTGCTGAGAATTGCTATGTGGGGCCGGTTGTCCATGAAGTCCGTCGTGCCCGGAGTAGAGCGGACGGTATCGTAGACGATCAAGATGTCCTGACCCGACAAACGAGTGAAAGCCTCAACGTCGGCTGCTTGCGAAAGCCGAGCTCGGATCGTGGAGGGAACGGCCACGTCGTGTGCGGGTTTGACTAGCTCACGAACAGATTGCGACCACGCCGGAATCGTCAGGGAGATCAGCAACAGCGCTATGGGGAAACGAGTCATGCTTAGGACATCTCGATTTTAGTCCTAGTTGTTGTAAGCAGGCCATTGCACTCAGAACCCGGTTGCGAGCGCAACGAGATTTAGCCACAGCGAAAGCTGCTATTTGGATTGGCGCGGGTCGTAGGCAATCAGAACGAGCACGGTTGAGCTTCGTTCTCCGACAGAACTCAACGATCTGCGGGCGTGGTTCAGCGAGAATCTCGCAAAGCCAAGTTCATTCGGACGAGACAAATTCCGCCTCGGAATCTGTCGGTTCAAGACCGACGCCGCCGAGCATATCTCACGCATCTTGGAGATGGTCCGCGTTCTCGAACGCAATGGTGTCTCCGTGAAAAAAATCAGGACGGTCAAGCCGGGCTATAGTGTTCTGACCCATCAATCACCCACAAGGAATAGATTCGTGAGCCGACGCGAATGACACGGTTGTGAATTACCGTCACTTCGGGGACATCAAACGTCACGATGTCGATGGCCGGATGCCCCGCAACTGTGAGTTCCTTGGTTCTAACCTTTCCACGAACCCCTTGCGCAGCGCAGTCTCTAAAGTGGGCGAATAGCTCTGCGGTTGGCTTGTCCTTTTGCTCCGGGTTCTCCCACCAACTCACCGCGTAACCGATTCGGGGAGCAGGTGAAGCAGTCAGGCGGGTAGAAAGAAAATGGCGGCCATCAATGGCATCGGTTTCGTATTGGGTGGATGCCTTTGGCTTTCCCGGAAAGCTCAGACTGAACGCCCCATCCGGTGAATCCACTTGTTGCCAGTGATACGGGCGGAGGAGCTTCCAGTTCCACGCTGTCCACCCGGACCCGGCAGCCGCACCGACTACGGCCATAATCAAAACCACTTGCCCAATTCTGCTGATAGGGAACGTGGCTCCGCGATGCCAGAGTCCACTGGCAAGAACGCATGACGTAATAGTGCCTAGAACGACCCCTGCATCGACAAAGTACAGGGCGAAGCGCCAATCATCGGGCCGGACAACCAGCGAAACAACGAACCCCAGCAGTACCCCTACCACAGGGCCGAGCAGGACGATGCCGCCTGCCTTCACTACTCTCTTTGTGGTGTTCCAAATCATCAACGCCAGCACTCTACGCTCAAAAAACGGGAATTACCACGATGACTTCCGCTAACAGGCGATTGCACAAGCGTGCGCTTTTGTTCCGCCTTCTTGAACGCTGATGAGTGTTTTTTCCCCAACGCTCGGCTAATATGGCTCGCCCCTTTCGGGCCGGAGTGTGGCGGGCATGGTGACACGGATACCGGAGACTTAGTTCTTATCGCTCAGGATTTAGTCCTTACGGACAACCGCGGCCGCAGCGAAGGCTACGACCGCGGATCAGCTACCTACCACATCCGATGCCACAAGGAAAGCTTAGGGTCTTAGTCTCCCGAAGGCATCAGTTCGTCCGTCTCCTCTTTGGCAGAGGCGGCGATTCCGCCTTGTGATGACGTCTTGCGGATCATCTCCGACAGCAGCACGCGGTCGGGATTGAGCAGTTCGGCGACGCGCTCCTTACTGACTTGCGCGACGATGATCTGCCCGATCTCGGTATGGACCTCGGAGAAGATGCCGACGCTCTTCATCCTCTGCGTCTGGAACTGGTTGTCCTCGGTGGGCGTGACATAGTGCACCGAATTCGCGTTGTAACGATGGATCAGGAAGAGCTGCGCCACCGTCATGAGCCGCTTCTTGCGGACCGGCGCGAGGGTATTCGAGTCGCGAACAGAGAGGATGTGGCGTCCGCGACGATCGAGGATGTAGGCGAAGACAACATTGGCTAGCTTCTCGCCACTGGGTTCGTTCACGACGCTGAGCTCGAGAAGCTCCGAACCGGCGGTGTGCGGGCGCAGGCGGACGCGAATCTTCTCGGCGTAGTTGTTGTGCTTGCTCCAGTCTGCGAGCCAGTCTTCGAGGAGCTTGGTCGGGACTTCGGTCTGCACCAGGTGCTGGAATTGCGTGGAACCCTTGCCCATTGCTTTCGTGGCGGCCGTGCGACCCGACGAGGCCATAAGAGCGGCATCGAGGCGCGGACCTCCGACCAGCGTTTGCGGCGTGCGATACGGGCGATTCCAGCAGCCGGAACTTGCGCTGCAAGCGCGCGAGAGCCAGCATGCCGTCTTGCTTTAAGGCGGTGGCAAATTCCTCGGCAGCGAGGCCGTCGATCTGGTGGCCGCCGTAGGTGATGAAGTTGAAGACGTAGCCGAGTTTGCCGAGTTCTTCGGGGAAGCGCTTCATCTGCTCGTCGTTCATGCCGGTGGTGTCCCAACTGAATGACGGTGAGAGGTTGTAGGCCAGCATCTTGTCGGGGAACTCGGCGTGGATGGCTTGCGCGAACTTCTCCGCGTCCTCGATGTCGGCGGTCTTGGTCTCCATCCACAGGACGTCAGCGAAGGGCGCAACCGCGAGCGACTTGGCGATGGCGTAACCGATTCCCGCCTGGATGTGGTAGAAGCCTTCGGGAGTCTTCGGCAGCTCGCAATCCCAGGTCACGTGAATGCCCATGGAACGAGCGCGTTCGCGGGCTTCGTAGTGCGAGGCGCGGCTCGCGAATGCCAGCCACTCTTCGACGGTCATGTCGAAGGGATAGCCTTCGGCGGTGCGGAACTCGAGGAGTTCGGCGACGGCGCGGCCATAGGTCTTCATACCCGCTTCCGCCTGCCAGGTTTCGACGTAGCGCGTGTCGATCTTGTCGAGCGCCGCGTCGAGCTCGGTGGATGACATATTCCTGAGAGCGGGGGCGCGCTCGGTGATCATGGACAGTAGTCCGACTCGCTCCAGCCAATCAAAGGCCGCAGCGTACTCGACCTCGGAGAGGGCAAAGAGCATGTGCCCGCGAACCTCGTCGACGCCCAGTTCGTAGAGCTTGCGCAGAATGGCGAGATAGCCGGCTTTGTAGCTGGGCAGATCGAGGTTGGTGGCGCCGAGGATGAAGGGTTGATCGCGCTCGTCGCTGCGATTCTCGATGAAGGTGGCGGCTTCGGCGTCGGTGCGGGCGACGATGATGCCGGGGACGCGCATGATGTCGAGTTGAAGGCGGGCAGCGTTGAGGCGCTTGATTTGTTCGTCCACGGAGACGAGCACTTTGCCGCCCTGATGGCCGCACTTCTTGGCTCCCGGCTTCTGGTCTTCGATGTGGTAGCCCGGAACGCCGACTTCGACGAAACGGCGAATCAGGTTGCGGACGTGCGCGTCGCCGCCGTGGCCGGTGTCGGCGTCGGCGATGATGAAGGGCCGGAAGTCCACGGCAGGCGTTGACTGGCGCTGCTCTTCGGTCATGCGGGCGCGGGTGAAGTGCTGGTTCTTGTCGGCGGTGAGGAGCGCGCGGACGAGACCGGCGGCCTCGTCTGGCACCTGGCCGAGCGGATAGCTGGCCAAGTCTGGGCCCGGATCTTCGGCCAGCGAACCCTTGGCTGAGGTCGCCCAGCCGCCGAGATAGATGCCTTCCATGCCGATTCTCTTCATCATGACGGCCTGGCCGGGAGAATAAGGACCGAAGGTGGTGATCTGCTTGCGCTCTTCGAAGAGCTGGCGCAAGCGCGTGTAGAAGCGCCTCGGCTGCTTCACGGGCGATGGTGTAGTCGCCGGCGAGAGTACCTTGCTGCTCGGCGACCTGGCGCGGGGAGTAGAGTCGAATGATGCCGTCGAAACGCGGGCTCGCGAACCAATCTTTCGCGGCGGAAACTTGCTGGTCCAAAATCGTCATGGTCGTTTCCTGGCTTTCAACGCTGATCAAGACTGTACTCCTCGATGGAAGTGAAAAACTGTGATGTTCGGTGGGGTGCAATCCGGAAGGCCGGTTGAGAATCGGGCACGCCCACCATCTTGCGCACGAATTCTTTTCCGGAGCGCTTCAGCCTTCCCTCGGGCTAAAGCCGATCTATTTCAGCCCGTCTGGCGGCACGGCTGAAGCCGTGCCCTGCCCAAACCATTTATCCTCTAGTCGCCTTAGGGCAGTAGTTCGTCTCATCTGCCAGTCGCCTGAGGATAGGAGTTCGTCTTATCCGCGAGTTGCCTGGGTAGGAGTTCGTCTTATGCGCTAGTCGCCTGAGGGCAGGAGCTCGTCGTCCCAGCTATTGCCCGCCAACGACGGATAGAACAGAGCGGATGCTACGGCGCGACTCTGGGCATACATCGCGTTCAAGATTGCGTCGTCGAGGCTGCTGGTCTGCCGGTTGGAAGAATTCGAAGTTGTCATTGGGCTCACCCCACTGCAAGATTTGCGTCCGGACGGCGTGCTCTTGAGACATCGCGTCCTGGTGCAGTAGACCGCGAAAGCCATGGTGGGGACAACCCTGTATGGACGCGGTGTCCTAGTGGGTCAAATTGACCTAGCGAGGAAACCCGTTGAGCCGATGACTCGACTATGGTGTTGGCAGGGGTAAACTTGTGACTACGAACGCAAGCACGGTGTTGGAAGGTTATCGAATGGAAACTGTGGCGCAGACAACTGAAGACGGCCATCTTAACGAGCGAAGCGCATGCTTTCCTGTCGAAACTCGCGGCCCGCTTTGAGCAGCGGCGCCAGGAGCTTTTGGCACGGCGGCGGGTGGTTCAGCAGAAGCTCGACGGCGGCTGGAAGCCGGATTTTCTGCCAGAGACGGCCGAGGTGCGCGAAGGCAAGTGGCGCGTTGCGCCGATTCCGAAGGATCTGGAAGACCGGCGGGTGGAGATTACCGGGCCGGTCGAGCGGAAGATGATCATCAATGCGCTGAATTCGGGCGCGAATGTTTTCATGGCGGATTTTGAGGACTCGAATTCGCCGACCTGGTCCAACAATATCGAGGGGCAGCAGAACCTGCGGGATGCGGTGCGCGGGACGATCGAGTATGTGAGCCCGGAGGGCAAGCAGTATAAGTTGGGGCCGAAGCCAGCGACGCTGCTGGTGCGGCCGCGCGGCTGGCATCTGGATGAAAAGCACTTTCTCATTGACGGTAAGCCGATCTCGGGTTCGCTCTTCGATTTCGGGCTGTACTTCTTTCACAACGCGCAGGCGCTGATGGAGCGCGGAACCGGACCTTATTTCTATTTGCCGAAGATGGAGAGCCATCTGGAGGCGCGGCTTTGGAATGATGTGTTCTGTTTTGCGCAGGATGAGCTGGGGATTCCGCGGGGAACGATTCGGGCGACGGTTCTGATCGAGACGATTCTGGCGGCGTTTGAGATGGACGAGATTCTCTACGAGTTGCGGGAACATTCTTCGGGGCTGAATTGCGGGCGGTGGGATTACATTTTCAGCTTCATCAAGAAGTTTCGTGCGCATCCGGAGTTTGTTTTGCCGGACCGGTCGCTGGTCACGATGGAGCGGCATTTTCTGGCGTCGTATGTGGAGTTGCTGATCCAGACTTGCCACCGGCGCGGGATTCACGCGATGGGCGGGATGGCGGCGCAGATTCCGATTCGCAACGATGCGGCGGCGAATGAGCAGGCGCTGGACAAAGTGCGCAAAGATAAATTGCGCGAGGTGAAAGCCGGACATGACGGAACCTGGGTCGCGCATCCGGGGCTGGTGCCGATTGCGAAGGAAATTTTCGACGAGTATATGCCGGAGCCGAATCAGATTGCGAAGGCGCGCACGGATCGGGCGATTGCGGCGCGCGATCTGCTGGAAGTGCCTTCGGGCGAGATCACGGAAAAAGGTTTGCGGTGGAATATTGACGTTGGGTTGCAGTATGTGTGGTCGTGGCTGCGCGGCAATGGCTGCGTGCCGATTTATAACCTGATGGAGGACGCGGCTACGGCCGAGATTTCGCGGGCGCAGGTTTGGCAGTGGGTGCGGCATGGGGCGCGGATGTCGGATGGGAAGACCGTGACGGCTTCGCTTGTGAAGGAAATTATTCGGGCGCGGACGGCGGAATTGCAGTCGAAGGATACGAGCGGCGATGGGCGATTGCAGCAGGCGGCGCAGGTTCTGGAGGGGATGATGACGGGGAAGGAGTTTCCGGAGTTTTTGACGCTGGAGAGCTATGGGTTGCTGGATTGAGGAGATGGCTGGGTTCGGCCCGCTTGTCCCCGGGAAGTTATCTTCCCAACACGATCTCTGGGCACATTTTAAGGATGAACGTGGGTGGGCGGCTTTGACCGCCAGACTGCTGTGAGTCATCTCTCGGATTCGCCCCGCGAGCCTTCGGCTTGATTGCCATCGCTGCTTGGCGAGCTTTGCTCGCCTGGACAGCCGAGGGCGTCTGTCCCCACGTGGCCTGTCTTGTCTCTTTATCTTTCTTGTCGCTTTATCTGTCTTGTCCCTTTTGGTCTATCGAAGATCATTGAATTGGGGCGGCTTCTTGAACTACAACCTTAGGGATGGCTACTCGCCAGGATTCGTCTCCTACCGCTGGAATTGATGAGCGCCTGCTCTCGGAGTTGCAGGAGCATGTGGCTGCTCGCGAGATTGAACGAGGGCTGGGTTGCTTGCGGGCGCACCAGGATGTGATCGCCGGGCTCGATGCGCGGCAGGCGGGCGCGGCTCGGTTGCTGGTGTTGCTTGCGATCTGGAGCGACATCGGGTTTGCTGCATCGCCGACGGTTAAGGAATTGCTGCGGCGGTTTTCTTCGCGGTCTCACCTTCCTATTTCTGAGTATCTTTGCCTGCGCATGACCGAGGGCATGGTGGCCATGGCCGAAGAGGCGATGGATCTGGCCATTCCGCATTTTGATTTTGTGCTGGGATTGCCGGCGGAACTGGACAATCGATTTCTGCTGGCCATTGCTTATTACTGGAAGGGCCGCTGCCTGCGGCGTCGCGGGGACTATGACGAGGCGCTGATTTTTACCGGCAAGGGACGAGACCTGGCGCTGGAGCTGGGGCATCCGCGGATGGCGGCGGTGATGCAGGTGCTCGAAGGCTGGATTTTGTTTCAGCAGGGGAAGTGGAAAGATGCGGTGCGCGTTTCGGAGGTGGCGGAGAAGGCGCTGCGGCCGACTGACGACTACGTGACGCTGCGGCAACATTCAGTCGTTTTACGGGCGGATGGCGCGGCGGGAGGGGCGGTTCGACAAGGCGATTGAACTTTTTGCGAATGCGATCGAGCATTATCGCAAGCGCGATCCGCAGCATCCGAACCTGGCGCGCTCGCTGGCGAATATGGCGCTGGCCAAGCGCGGGATTGCGTTGCAATTGCAGCGGAGGATCGATGTCGATGTGCAGCGGCGGCGCAAGAGTTCCAGTTCGAGCTCAAGTTCGGCCAAGGTTGGCGCGCCGGGCCTAGGTGTTGGCGCGGGCAGTTCGGTGCGTGCCAAGTATCGCCAACGGCTCACGCAGCTTCGGCGCGAGGCGCTGGAGCATCTGGATGCGGCGCGGGCGATTTATCAGCAGCGGCCGAATTATCACGGCAGCGGCACCGTGTTTTTGAATGCCGCTTATATTCATCTCGATAATGGCGATTTCTCGAGCGCGGAGGTGGAATCGACTTCGGCGTATGAGTTGGCGGAGCAGAAGCACGACTACATTCTGATGGGGCGCGCGCGGATTCTCCAATGCATGATCGAGAATGCGAAGGTGGAAGAGGAGATGTTTGGCGGCACGGACCCGAGCAGCCATGCGCGGCGGGCGTTGAACTTCAGCCAGGAGGCGATTGAGCTGGCGAAACATACGCAGCATCATCTGTTGTTGTCGACGGCGTATCTGTGGCAGGGGCTGACGCAGTGCAATTCTTTTTTCGACAACCTGGACGCGGCTCGTGAATCCTATGATTTAGCGCGCGAGGCTTGCGGCGGATCGCAGGCGGACAATATCTGGCAGGAGTTGCAGGCGCTGCGGGCGCGCATTCTGCGCAAGGGAAGCGTGGACCCGGTGTTGCGGGCGTGGTCGCAGGGTACGGTGGGGGAGAAGACGTTCCGGCAGATCAGCGACGAGTTTGCGGAGATCGTGATTGCGCGGGTGTTTGAGCGGGAGGGACGGAAGGTTTCGCGAGTGGCTTCGCGGCTGTCGATCTCGCCGAAGAAGGTGCGGCGGATTCTGGCGCGGGTGGGGCGGCGGAAACCGTCCGCGGCGGGATGAGCGGTGGGCGGCGAAATCTTAACCACCGTCACGAGGTCCCAGGGAGACCTTTGCGAGCGATCGCTTGAATGGCGCACGGATCCGAGGCGCAATTTGCTTTGTCCGTGGCTTGATAGTCTATTAATACTAGTAGGGTACTAAGTTCGACCGGGGCGCGTTGTCGCAGCGAGCCACCAGGAGCTGAACGCACAACATGAAAATTGCTAAGGATGTTACTGAACTGATTGGACACACGCCGCTGGTTCGCCTGAATCGCGTTACTGAAGGATGTGTTGCGGAGGTTGTCGGAAAACTGGAGAGCCAGAATCCTTTGGCCAGCGTTAAGGACCGCATCGGCGTGAACATGATTGCGGCGGCCGAGCGGGCGGGGAAGATTACTCCGGGCAAGACGGTTTTGATTGAACCGACCAGCGGCAATACCGGAATTGCGCTGGCGTTTGTGGCGGCCGTGAAAGGCTACAAACTTATCCTCACGATGCCGGAGACGATGAGCCTGGAGCGGCGCGTGCTGCTGCTGGCTTTTGGAGCGGAGATTATTTTGACGCCGGGACCGCGGGGGATGAAGGGCGCGATTCTTAAGGCGAATGAACTGCTGGCTTCGACGCCGAATTCTTACATGCTGCAACAGTTCGATAATCCGGCGAATCCGGAGATTCATTTCAAAACTACCGGTCCGGAAATTTGGGAGGACACGGACGGGCGCGTCGATTATTTGATCTCGGGCGTGGGCACGGGCGGAACGATTACGGGCGTTTCGGAATTCATCAAGCCGAAGAAGCCGTCGTTCAAGGCGGTGGCGGTTGAGCCGGTGGACAGCGCGGTGCTGTCTGGCGGCGCGCCGGGACCGCACAAGATTCAGGGGATTGGCGCCGGTTTTGCTCCCAGCATTTTGCGGCGCGATTATGTCGACGAAGTGATTACGGTGACGAACGACGAATCGATCGAGATGGCGCGACGGATGCCGCTGGAGGAAGGGCTGCTGGTCGGCATCTCGTCGGGAGCAGCGGTGGTGGCGGCGTTGAAGGTGGCGCGGCGTCCGGAAAACGCGGGGAAATTGATTGTCGTGATTCTGCCTTCGTTCGGTGAGCGCTACTTGAGTAGTATCCTCTTCGAAGGACTCCGGAACCAGGCGCTACAGATTCCCACCGCCGCGTTGCCGGAGTGATTTCCGAGGTTTTTCCGGGACCTCTTTCTTGGGACCGTCTTTCGGAATGGGGCATGCCGCATTTGCTGGCGCATATACGCGAGGACGTTGCCACCGTGCTCGACCGCGATCCGGCGGCGCGCTCGCGGCTGGAAGTTTATCTTTGCTACTCCGGCTTGCATGCGGTTTGGTTCCATCGCATCAATCACTGGCTCTGGTCAGCATAACTTTTTTCTGCTGGCGCGCTGGCTTTCGCAGGTGGCGCGGCTGCTGACGGGAATTGAAATTCATCCTGGGGCGCAGATTGGGCGGCGGGTGTTTATCGATCACGGACTGGGTGTGGTGATCGGCGAGACGGCGATTGTGGGCGACGATGTTACTTTGTATCAGGGCGTGACGCTCGGCGGGACCGGCAAGGAGCATGGCAAGCGGCATCCGACCTTGCTCGATAACGTGGTGGTGGGCGGGGGCGCGAAGATTCTGGGAAATATTATTGTGGGGCGCAATTGCCGGATTGGCGCGGGTTCCGTTGTGTTGCGCAATGTGCCGGATGATTCCACCGTGGTGGGTGTGCCGGGGCACATTGTGTTTCGAGAAGGCAAGCGCGTGGTGATTACGGATCCGAAGCAGATTAACGATCCGCTGTCGGAGGCGCTGGCGGCGGTGGCTGGCGAGGTGAATAAATTGCGGGATCGGGTGAAGGCGCTGGAGGGCGGCGGACGTCAAAGCATGAACCGCTTTCGGCGTCGATTCAGCGGATTATTGAGGACATCGATTATCAGATTTAAGTAAAAGCAGTACGGCCAGAGGCGTAAACCTGTTTTGGGCTGCCGCAAGTATGATGTAAGAAAGGCCGTGGGGCGCGGTTCTACGCAATTATTTTCCCAGCATGAAATACGGATTCGTCATCGATCATCGCAAGTGTATCGGCTGCCACGCCTGCACGGTTGCGTGCAAGACGGAGAACCACGTGGCGATCGGCGTCAATCGCACGTGGGTGAAGTACGTGGAGAAAGGCGCATATCCGAATACGCGCCGCGTGTTTCAGGTGACGCGTTGCAATCACTGCGAGAAGCCGCCCTGCGTGACTATTTGCCCGACGACCGCCATGTACCAGCGCAAGGACGGTATCGTCGATTTCAACTCCGACCGGTGTATTGGCTGCAAAGCGTGCATGCAGGCTTGCCCGTACGATTCGATTTATATCGATCCGGATGAGGGCACGGCGGCGAAGTGCCATTTCTGCGCGCATCGCACGGAGGTGGGACTGGAGCCGGCATGCGTGATCGTTTGTCCCGAACACGCGATTATTGCCGGAGACATGAGCGATCCGGAGAGTGAGGCCGCTCAACTGGTGGCGCGGGAACCGGTGCGGGTGCGCAAGCCGGAGCAGGGAACGCAGCCCAAACTTTATTACATCGACGCGGACGAGGCCGCTATTGTGCCGACGGCGGCGCGGCATGAACCTTTCTATATGTTCTCGCAGCGCAATGCGGCGCTGCATGGTAGCGGAGCGATTTATCCGCCGGACAGTCCGCTGCTGCAAGCGAATGCACTGGCCGCGTATGACGTGAGCCACGCGCGGCCGTGGGGATGGCAGGTTCCGGCGTATTGCTGGACGAAATCGATTGGGGCGGGAGCGCTGGCGATTCCGGCGATTGCCATGGCGCTGGGACGGCTAACGGGCGATCGCATGCGGGATATCGCGCTAGCTACGGTCGCGCTTTTGTTTACGGCGCTGACGACGGTTTTGCTGGTCTGGGATCTGGAGCATAAAGAGAGGTTTTTACGCGTGGTGTTTACTCCGCAGAGTAAGTCGTGGCTGGCGCGGGGGGCGTTCATTCTGATCGGCTACAGCGGATTGTGTGGCGTGTTCTGGTTGGCGGCGGTCTTGGGATTCTCCTCGATTACGGCGATTTTGCTTTGGCCTACAGTGCTGGTGGGATTCGCGGCGGCAGTTTATACCGCGTTTCTTTTCGGGCAGTGCGAGGGACGCGATCTGTGGCAGACGCCGCTGCTGCCCGCGCATTTGTTCGTGCAGGCATTGATGTGCGGGTCGGCGGTGCTGGCTTTGTTGCCCGACGGTGTCGGCGGATCGGATGCGGCGCGGGCGTTTGCCGTGCCCGCGTTGATCATCACGTTGGCGTTGCATGTGATCATGATGCTCGGCGAGATGGCGATGCCGCACACAACCGACAACTCACGCTATGCGGCGCGGCTGATTACGCATGGGCCATTTTCTGGGGCGTTCTGGGCGGGCGCGATTGGTGCGGGCGGCATTTTGCCGCTCCTTATTATGCTGGTGGCTCCGGGGAATGCTATTGCCGATGGCGTCGCGGCGGTTTTTGCGCTGGCCGGGCTTTTGATTTTTGAATGGTGCTTTGTAATGGCTGGGCAGAGTGTGCCGAATAGTTAGAGTGTTTCGGGTTGAGAGTTTGAAGCGAGCTTTGCTCGCGTGGACAGCCGAGGGCGGCTGTCCCCACGTGAGTTGTGGAGATTCGCGGACGGTGGAAAGTTAACACGGGGATTGAATCATGACGGATTTCAAACGGGACGGCAGCCATCTTGCTTTCTGTCCGCCGGTCGAGAAGTGGGACGATTGGGTCGAATACGATCCCGAAGAATGGCCACGGCGCGTCGAAAAACATTTTCAGATTGTGCCGACGATTTGCTTCAACTGCGAATCGGCGTGCGGGCTGCTCGCCTATACGAATAAAGAAACCGGCAAGATTGAAAAGTTCGAAGGCAATCCCAAGCATCCGGCGAGCCGTGGACGTCTTTGTGCCAAAGGCCCGGCGACGATTAATCAGATTCATGATCCCGATCGGATTCTTTATCCGATGAAGCGGTCAGGGCCGCGCGGCTCGGGACAATGGGCACGGACTTCGTGGGATGAGGTGCTGGAGACTTTTGGCGACGCGCATTCGCAAAGCATTCCAGGAGAATCGCGGCGAAGAGGTGATGTACCACGTGGGGCGGCCCGGACATGACTTCATCATGGAGCGGACGCTCCAGGCGTGGGGGATCGACGGGCACAACTCGCATACAAATGTCTGCTCTTCGTCGGCACGGCTGGGGTATTTGTTGTGGCATTACGCCGATCGTCCTTCGCCCGACCACGCGAATGCACGGTTCATTCTTTTGCTTTCGGCGCATCTGGAATCGGGACATTATTTCAATCCGCACGCGCAGCGAATTATTGAAGGCAAGATGGCGGGCGCGAAGCTGGCGGTCGTGGATCCGCGGCTTTCGAATACGGCGAGCATGGCCGACTATTGGCTGCCGAGCTATCCCGGTACTGAAGGGGCGATGCTGCTGGCGATGGCGAAGGTCATTCTCGATGAGAATCGCTATGACGCTGAGTTCGTGAAGAACTGGACGAACTGGGAGGAGCTGGAGGTTGATGGCTTTTCGGCTCGCGGCCAGAGTTTTAACGCTGCGATCGATGCGCTGAAGCGGCATTATGCGAAGTTCACGCCGGAATTTGCCGAGAAAGAAAGCGGAGTCAAGGCCGAGGTCATTGTCAAAATTGCGCGCGAGATCGCTACGGCGGGCAGCCGGTTTGCTTCGCATCTTTGGCGCGGGAGCGCTTCCGGGAATCTTGGTGGATGGCAACCGGCGCGGGCGCTCATGTTGCTGCATGTGCTTACCGGCTCGGTGGGCACTCCCGGCGGCCACAATCTAAATGCGTGGAACAAATTTGTTCCGAAGACGTTCAAGACTCCGCCGCCACAACAGCGCTGGAATGAACTGCTGTATCCGCCGGAGTGGCCGCTGTGCACGCACGAGATGTCGTTCCTGCTACCGCATTTCCTCAAAGAAGGCCGCGGGCGTATCGAGGCGTACTTCACGCGGGTGTTCAATCCGGTCTGGACCTATCCCGACGGCTTTTCGTGGATTGAGATGCTGCGCGACGAGGAGAAGGTCGGGCTGCACGCGGCGCTCACGCCGACGTGGAGCGAAACGGCTTGGTTTGCGGATTATGTTCTGCCGATGGGATTCAGCTCCGAGCGTCACGATCTGATGAGCCAGGAATCCTATGCCGGGAAGTGGATTGGATTTCGACAGCCGGTGGCGCGCGTCCTACGCGAGCGGGCGGGAGAAAAGTTTGATTACACGTACCAGGCGAACGTGGGCGAGGTTTGGGAGGAAGACGAATTCTGGATCAATCTTTCCTGGGCGATCGATCCGGATGGTTCGATGGGGATCCGGCAGTGGTTCGAATCGCCCTATCGGCCGGGACAGAAGCTAACGGTCGACGAATATTACGGATGGATGTTCGAGAACTCGGTGCCAGGATTGCCCGAGGCGGCCGCGAAAGAAGGATTGAAGCCGCTCGAATACATGCGGAAGTATGGCGCCTACGAAATCACAACCGACGTTCACCGGCAAAACGAAAAGGCGGTAGCGGCGGGGGATCTGGCGGGGTCGAATGTTGAGCCGAACGGGGTGATCAAGAAGGACGGCAAGCCGGTTGGCGTGATGGTGGAGGGCGAACCGGTGGTGGGCTACAACACGCCTTCGCGCAAGCTGGAATTATTTTCGAAGACGATGGCGGATTGGAAGTGGCCGGAGTTTGCTCTGCCCGAGTATTACCGCAGCCATATTCATCGTTCGGCGCATGGCGCATCGCTCGGAAATCCGCCGGCCGATTTCGATCCGAAATACATGCCGCGAGTGGAGTGGCCAAAAGACGCGCAGGGCGAGGTGTATACGCTGCTGCCGATTTTCCGGCTGCCGAATCTGATTCATACGCGCTCCGGAAACGCGAAGTTCCTTTATGAAATCTCGCACAAGAACCCGCTGTGGGTGAATCCGGTGGATGCGAAGCAATTGGGCGACATTCGCACCGGCGATCTGCTGAAAGTTCACACCGAGATTGGATATTTTGTGCTGCATGCGTGGGTAACGGAAGGCCTGACGCCGGGAGTGGTCGCCTGCTCGCATCATCTGGGCCGCTGGCGCGTGAATAAGGACGAACAGGTTGAACGCATGTCGAGCGCATGGGTTGACCTGAAGGAAGTCGGGAAGGGGCAATGGAAGATGCGGCAGCTATCGAGCGTGACGCCCTACGAAAGTCAGCGATCCCGACACCAAGCGGGTGTGGTGGAGCGACGCCGGCGTGCATCAGGATATTACTTTTCCTGTGCATCCCGATCCCATCAGCGGCATGCATTGCTGGCATCAGCTGGTACGAGTGGAGCGCGCTGCGCCCGATGATCGCTATGGCGACATCTTTGTCGATACGAATCTTTCCTTCGCGGTCTATCAGCGGTGGAAGGCATTGGCTCGTCCGGCTCCGGGACCGGGAGGGCTGCGGCGGCCGCTCTGGATTCCGCGCGTGGTGCGGCCTGTGGAAGCCGCGTTCTATATGAAGAAGGATTGAGCGGGAACGTGCGGCGCGCAATCGTGAGCTGGGCGATTGTATTCGGCAGCCGGTCGCGAGCAATGTAAAATACCAAGATGCCGTTGAATTCCGGTAGCTCCCATTTCAAGAAGCGCACGCCGCCTCCCGACGAAACCAACGAAGAAGCGAACTATTTGAAGGCGCTGGGCGAAAAGCAAAAGATCGTGAGCCTGAAACTCGCCGATGGGGAAGTAGTGCGCGGCTGGATCGAATATTACGACAAGAACATGGTGCGGGTGACGCGCGACGATGGTCCGAATCTTTTCATCTTCAAGCACGAGATTGTTTACATTGCCGAGGATGGGAAGAAGAAGTGAGAAGACAGTTGATAGTTCCCAGTTCTCGGTTCTCAGTTCTCAGTTTTAATCCTTCAATCCTGAACTGCATTGATTTCGACTGAAACGGCTAACATCCGCCACATGGCATCTTCCCAATCTCCGGAACTCATTTCTACCATGCAGGCGATAGCCCGCGAGGCGGGCGAGCTGCTCATGGAGCATTTTCGACGGCATGTGAAGATTGAATATAAAGGTAGCGCCGACCTCGTTACGATTGCCGACCGGCAATCCGAGGCGCTGATTCTGGAGCGCATTCGGAGCCATTTTCCGACGCACGACGTGATGGGCGAAGAGGGCACACGTATCGAAACCGGCAGTGACTACAAGTGGTATGTCGATCCGCTGGATGGCACTACGAATTTTGCGCATGGATATCCGGTATTTTGCGTCTCACTGGCGGTGGAGTTTCGCGGGCAGCGCATTGCCGGAGTGATTTACGATCCAACGCGCGACGAAATGTTCAGCGCGGCAAAGGGAATTGGGGCGCGGCTTAACGGCCAACCGATTCATGTTTCGGCGACGGCGAAGCTCGCGGAATCGCTGATTGGCACCGGCTTTCCCAGCCAGAAGCGGCACAAGAATCCCAACATTTATTTTTATCATCACCTTACCTTGCGGTCGCACGGCGTACGACGCGCTGGTTCGGCGGCGCTTGATCTGTGCAACGTGGCGGCCGGGCGGTACGAAGGCTTCTGGGAATTTAATCTCAATCCCTGGGATACGGCGGCCGGCGTGCTGATCGTGGAAGAAGCGGGTGGACGGGTTACAGATTTTTCCGGCGGACCGTTCGACATTGCGAGCCGCGAAACTTTGGCCACGAACGGCTGCATTCACGAGGAGCTTCTCGCGCAGTTTCAAGAGATCTTCGCCGGGCGCGGACTCGAAGAAATCGCCAGCCCCGTGGAATATGCCAAGGAACGTAAACTCTAGTTTCAGCCTCCCGGCTCGGCTGAACGCGCGTTTCCCAGGCGTTACAATAATGCCGTGGGGAACTCTAATACACTGCTCGACCGCCCGGTCGAGAAACGCGCTGACCGCATTCGGCTTCACGGCCGAATTCTTTTTCTTACCGAAGATCCAGAGCTGATCAAGAAGCAGCTTGGCGGCTGGGACATGCCTTGGGATACGAAGAATCCCGCGGCCGAATCCCAAGTTGCGCGACGACATTTCCACCGACGAGATCACGCCCGCGCATCTTTGTTTTTACTTCGACCAAACGCTCGGGGAGATTCCTTATGCCGGGCTGAAGTGCGGAGGCATTGCGCCCATTGGGCGTAACGCGGTGAAGAACGGCGGATTTGTATGTTCGGTGAGCGGCAAGCGGCGCGGCAAAGGTTCGAGCCGCGAGCAGTCTCCCTACGCCGAGATGTGTGCCGGAATTCAGGTGGTGATCGCCGAAAATATTGAGCGTATTTACAAACAGAATTGCCAGAACCTTGGACTGCTGACGTCCACTAACTTTTCCCTCATCGATCGCATTCGAGCCGGAGAGGAAATTGCGCTGAGTGAATTCACGGCCAGTGAAGATGAGATCACGCGGCAGGTCATTGAATATGGCGGATTGTTCCCGTTCAATGTTGCGCGCATGCAGGGGAAGGTCTTTCTGCCGCCGATCAAGACCGCGAAGCGTCACGATGACGCTTGCGGAGAAAATCTTCGCCTCGCACATGATCTCGGCGGACGGCACGGTCGGCGTTCCGGTGGTCAAGCCCGGCGATACCGGCTTTACACGCGTTGATCTGCGCTTCAGCCACGAATATGTCACGCCGATGGCCTCGATTTTTTACGAGCAATATGTTGGCAAAGATGTTCCCGTCAATGACGCTTCCACCATTCGTTTTTTTCGCGACCACCTGACTTTTCTTGATGAGGTGATTTCCGAAGACAAGAAGAAGATGGGGCTGCTTGATCTGGCTACACAGCTCAAGCTGAAGCAGGCGGATTTTGCGCGAGCAGCAGGGGATCAAGCTGCATGGCGAACTCTCCGACCGTAAGGGTTCGGAGGGCATCTGCCATTCGGTGATGCTCGAAACTTACGCGCTGCCCGGGCAGGTGAACGTTGGATCGGATTCGCATACACCGCACGTTGGCGCCATTGGCTGCATCGCGTTCGGGATTGGAACAACGGATGTTTTCAATTCGTGGATCACGAAGGATGTGCGCGTCAAGATTCCGGAGTCGGTGAAGATCGTGATCCGCGGCAAGCGGCATCCGAATGTTACGGCGAAGGATTTCATTCTTAAGATTCTTGCATCTCGACTACGTGCGCAGCGGGCAGGCTCTGGCCAAGGTGATGGAGTATGCGGGCGAGGCGGTCGAGGCTCTGAGCGTCGACGAGCGGGCGACGATGACCAATATGGCGGCGGAAATTGGGGGATTTACCGGCATTGTGGCGCCCGACGAAAAAGTGGTCGAGTTTCTGATGGAGCGGCGCGGCATGGGGCGCGCCGAGGCCGAGCGCATGATCGCTGGCTTGCAGAGCGACGCGGGCGCCGAGTACGCGCAGGTTATCGAACTTGACGCGGCTGAGATTACGCCGATGGTGGCAACGCCTGGTGATCCCGGCAATGGCAAATATGTTCGCGATCTTTCTACGCCGGTGCCAATTGAGATTGCTTATGGCGGCACCTGCACTGCCGGCAAGAATGAAGATATGGATATGTATGCGGCGGTGCTGGCTGATGCGCTGAAGCATGGGCGGCGAGTTTCGGAGAATGTGCAGTTCTGGATTCAATTTGGTTCGCAGGAGACGCGCGAGTACTCGCGGCGGCGCGGATATATTGAAATCTTTGAGAAGGCTGGGGCGCGGCTGATTGAGCCTAGTTGCGGGGCGTGCATCAATGCCGGGCCCGGCGTTTCTACTCGTCCCGATCAGGTGGTGATCAGCGCGCAGAACCGGAATTTTCCTGGACGGAGCGGGCCGGGGCAGATGTATCTGGCATCTCCGCTGACGGTGGCGGCTAGCGCGGTGGCGGGATACATCGTGGAGTACGAGCCGAGCGCGAGCCGCGAGTTGATCCCGGTTTGAGTTCGTCTTTTCGGTTTATACCCCGGGGTACCCCCCCTCCCCCCCTTTTTTTGTCGGTATATTCGAATCAGGCAGTTAGAGTAAGTTGGCCGCCAAAGTATTCAAAGATATAGAGTTAGACTTACTTCTTGTAAGTCTATTCGTGGCTTTAGTTTAGGTGCGATTTCGGCCAGTTTTCTGCTTTTCCTCCCTCCAAAGTATTCCGGAATAAGGAGTTATAGGCAAAGTCTTGAGCACGTGAGGGTTAGGTAGTCGAATGCACCCCGTTTCGCAGATTGCAGCCACAGGCGCTCTGCTCGTGTGAGAGCGGACCGTAGAGTCAAGAACCTCTTCTCTTTTTTCAAAGAACAAGTGGTGCTGAGCGCTTTGTGCGCTCTATGCTTTGATGGTTGGACTTCTCCGCGGCTAAGTCAAGGGGTTTTTGCCTGAAGCCTGCGTGCCCTTCGTATGAATGTAGATATACGGTCAGGCGAAATGCCGAGACTGACGGAGTAGTGGCGAAGGCACCCACTCAATCGCAAAAAGCGCGATTGAATGGGGCACCCGGCACTTACTTCTTGTTAAGCTGAACTCGCGGAATAAGATCTGGTTCGAAAAGCTGGATAGAAAGCTACCCAATGCGATTTCGACTTACGTGCATCATCTCGTTCGTGGCGCTCGTTTCATCAATCTCCCTCAGCGCCACCTCCGGCACGAAGTCCGCGCGCTGTGCCGCGGGGGGCTGGAGCGTCGAGCAGCAATATCTGTACTACTCTCCCGACGCAACATCGCATCTCCCGGTGGTCATGCTGCTGCACGGAGCGGGCGACCTGCCCGTCCACATGATCGACGCATGGAAGCGCTTTGCCAGTAAGCAGGGAGTCGCGCTACTCGCCCCGGACCTGCCTCGCGAACTTTCTTACGAAGAGAAGGCCCCGGCCATTTTCCGTTGCGTAGTGGAAGACGCCGCGGCGCACTTCATTCAGATCGATCCGCAGCGCGTATATCTCTTCGGCAACTCGATGGGAGGCTACCTGACGTATGACGCGGCCATGTTCGAATCGCAGTTTTTCGCTGCGGCCGCGGTCCACGGAATGCGCCTCGATCCGGACTATGCCGGGATCGTCAAGAAGGCGACGCGCAAGACGCCGGTGGCCATCTACATCGGAGACCACGACCAGTTCTCATCCCTCGACAGCGTGCGCAAGACGCGAGACCTATTGCACCGCGAAGGCTTTCCCGTCCACTACGTCGAGGTGAAACATCATGACCACGACTATTACGCGGTTGCGGATCAAGTCAATGCCGACGCGTGGAATTTCATGAAAGAGATTCGCCTGCCGGATCCGCGTTAGAACGAGAACGATCCACCTCCAGTCGTCATAGACCTTTGGGGGCGCTGCCCTGAAGCGGAGATGCGCCAAAGTGCGCCAAGGTGTAAAGTACCTATTGGGTGAGGACTTCAATCGTAATACCTCTGTTTTGATCCTGCACAGGGCCGGCGCCGAGCCTGGCGCTCATCATTTCTTCCCTGCGATGAAACACGCACCGAAGATTTTGCGGAATCGCGGAAGGAATCATGAGAATACTTCTCTACAACCCTGATAACGGTGTAACTCGTAATTTCATGCCCCATCTGTGGATGTTCCTGTTGCAGGCGCTTACGCCTGCGGGGCATGAAGTCCTGCTCATCGATGGCAACGCGTCTCCCATGGATGAAGCGGGCATCGCGCAGTATGTGCGCGACAACAAGATTGGACTGGTGGGCATTGGCGCGATGACGCGAATGATCGCCAAAGCGTATCGCATGGCGGATGCGGTGCGAGCCACGGGAGTTCCGGTGGTGATGGGCGGGCCACACGTGACGGAGATGGCGGACGAGGCACTGGGCCGTGATGGCGGTCCGCAGCACGCCGACGCGGTCGCGCTGGGCGAGGCCGATGCTACGTGGCCGCGAATTGTTGAGGATGCGGCGCGGGGTCAGCTTAAGGCTGTTTATGCGCCGGTGGATGCGTTTGGGCAGGAGAGCAAGCCCTCGCTGAAGGATTATCCGGTTATACCGTGGGATTCGATTGACCTGAAGCAGTTCAACCTGGTGCCGAAAGCGGCTAGTGCGTGGCTGGAGAAGATTGGCGAAGGCTGGGGATCGTTTCGGATTATTCCGGTGGAATCGGGGCGAGGATGCCCTTACGGTTGCGAGTTCTGCACGGTGACTGGATTTTTTGGGGACTCGATTCGCTTTCGGACTAATGAAAGCGTGGTGAATGAACTGCTAGCGCTAAAGGCTCGGGCCCGCACAGAAAAGGGCCAGATGGCGGTGTTCTTCATCGACGACAATTTTGCCATCAACGTAAAGCGGACGAAGTCGCTGCTGCGCGACATTATTGCAGCCGGTGCGCAGGTGCATTGGGTGGCGCAGATCAGCGCGAATCTTTTGCGCGACGAGGAACTGGTGGACCTGATCTCGGCTTCGGGAGGGAAGTGGATTTTTATCGGCATGGAGTCGATTGATCCGGCGAACCTGAAAGACGTGAATAAAGGGTTCAACAAGCCGGGTGAGTATGCGGCGGTGCTGGAGCGGTTGGCATCGCGCAATGTTTATGCCATCACCTCGTTTATTTTTGGCATGGATAACGACACGGTTGGCGTGGCGGAGCGGACGCTGGGACAGGTGCGGACGTGGCCGCCGGGGCTGCCGATTTTTGGATTGCTGACGCCGCTGCCCGCGACTCCTCTATATAAGAGGCTGGAGAAGGCGGGGCGGTTGACGCGGCCGAAGCACTGGCAGGAGTTCATTCCATTTGCCATGGCGCATACGCCGCTGAAGATGACGATTGACGAAGCGCATGAGGAAGTGAACCGGGGATGGAGAGAGGCTTATAGTCCGGAGGCGCTGGCCGCGGCGGTTGACTCGTTGCGCGATCAACCCCTTGGCTATCGGGTGAACATTTTTCTGGCGCGACTTTGCTTCCGCGGAATTTACTTCCCGATGATGGGGAAGATAGCGTGGGTGAAGATGTTGGCGCAGAACCGAAGGACGATTTTCAAGCTGGTGCGGGAGGGGTTCAAGCCGGGAGCGTGGCATGGGGCGCCGTCGCGGACTGTGGCGGGGATGGCGTCTAAGCCTGAGACGAGCGAGGCATTTGCGCAGGGCGCTGGGGATTAAGAACCTGAACAAGCCTGATTCGCTTGATTCCATGGATCGAGGCTGCTCGGGCTCGCTGGATTTGAAAGCATAAGCGGAGTAGAAATCCGCTTGCACGCGGCGCAAAAATTCCTGCTACAATTTTTGCAGTTTCTGTTACCCTTCCCGAGTTCTAGGAGCACTGAAAAAATGGCCTACGTAATTGCCGAGCCCTGTATCGGTACCAAAGACACTGCCTGTGTTGACGCCTGCCCGGTGGATTGCATTCACCCGAAGAAGGATTCCGAGAAGTACGCGACCGAAGAGATGCTGTACATCGATCCGGTGGAGTGCATCGACTGCGGAGCCTGCGTGCCGGTTTGCCCGGTATCGGCGATCTTTGCGCTGGATGATCTGCCGGAGAAGTGGAACGCCTTCACGGAGCGGAACGCGAAGTATTTTGGAAGATAGCTGTCGGTTGTCGGCTGTCAGTGAAAGCGGAGTCGTGGTGTTTTCTCGGGCGCAGGCCGCAATCGGCTTGCGTCTTTTCATTTCGAGTCGAGACTGGGTGCCATGGGCTGGGCGACAAACTACATTCAACGGCTGTCGGCCGGTCAGACTGTTACCTTTCGTCCCCGCGGTAACAGCATGAGTGGCAGAATTGAGAGCGGACAACTGGTTACGGTAGAACCGCCCGGAGACAAGACTCTTGAGATTGGAGCGATCGTTCTGTGCAAAGTGAATGGCGTTCAATATCTGCATTTGATCAAGGCGCAATCCGGCGATCGTTATCAGATCGGAAACAACCGCGGAAGAATCAACGGCTGGACTACGCGACGAAATATCTTCGGAATCGTGACGCGAATTGAGAGCTGACGGCTGATAGCTGATCGCTGGCCCATCCATTACAATCGATATTTAATAGCCCATGGCGCTGAAGGAGTCGGAAGCGATCGTTCTGCGCACGTATCCGCTGCGTGAGTCCGACCTGCTGGTTACGCTGTTTACGCGGCTCGAGGGCAAAGTCAAAGGCGTGGCGCGAGCGGCAAAGAAGTCGAAACGGCGCTTTGGTGGCGCGCTGGAGCCGATGACGTATGTGCGGGCCGTTTATGACGAGCGCGAACGGCAGGAGTTGGTGCGACTCGACGCGTGCGAGGTGATCGAGTCGCCGATGACGGGCGAAGTGACTTATGCGCGGGCGACGGCGCTGGCGCATGTGGCGGAGTTGCTGGACCAGTTGATGCCGGATCGCGAGGCTAGCGATGCGGTTTTCAGGCTGACGCTCGCGGTGCTGGCGGAGTTGAGCGGCCGGGCGCTCTGGATGCCGGTTACGTACTTCGAGTTGTGGATGACGCGGCTGATGGGTTTTTTGCCGGAGTTTTCGGAGTGCGCGGTTTGCGGACGGGCGCTTACCGGGACGCGGGCTTATTGGCATGCGCTGGCGGATGGGTTGGTTTGCGCGGACGATAAGAGGATTGCGTCGTCGGAGATGTCGCCGGAGTCGCGGGTGATTGCGGCGCAGATGCTGCGGTCGCGGGCATCGGAGTTTGCCGGGATCGAGTGGCCGAAGGTGCTGGGCGCGGATTTGAGGAAGTTTCTGGTGCAGGTGCTGGAACGGCATATTGAGAAGAAGCTGGTGACGGCGGGGATGCTGGAGAAGATCAGCTCCTAGCTATTAGCTCTTGGCTCTTAGCTTAAGACCATAGGGTTTGAGCTCGGAAACTCTGATTTAGTGTCGGCAAAAAGCGGGAACCACAGAGTATACAGAGGTACACGGGGGAACCCAGGGACTTAATCGGAGCTTTTCTAAGAGCTAACGCTAATCGCCAATCGCCAAGGGCTCGACTATTAATGACCTCATCAAATCCAAATTCGCTGACGTTTCAGGAACTGATTCTTAAGCTGCAGGCGTTCTATGCGGCGCGCGGGGCTGTGATTCAGCAGCCTTATGACGTTGAGGTTGGAGCTGGAACTATGGCTCCTGAGACGTTTTTGCGCGTGCTGGGGCCGAAGCCTTACAAGGTGGCTTACGTTCAGCCTTCGCGGAGGCCGGCCGATGGACGGTACGGGGAGAATCCCAACCGGTTGTTTAAGCACATGCAGTTGCAGGTGATTCTTAAACCTCCGCCGGAGAATGTTCAGGAGCTCTATCTGGAGTCGCTGGCGGCGATTGGGATCGATCTGCGGCAGCATGACATTAAGTTTGAAGAGGACAACTGGGAGTCGCCGACGCTGGGGGCTTGGGGGATTGGATGGCAGGTGATGCTCGACGGGTTGGAGGTCACGCAGTTTACTTATTTCCAGCAGTGCGGCGGGGTGGACCTGGATCCGATTTCGGCGGAGCTGACTTACGGACTGGAGCGGCTTTGCGCGTTCTTGCAGGATGTGGATTCGATCTATGACATTGTTTGGGCGCGCGATCCGGATACGGGCAGGGAAGTGAAGTATGGGGACGTGCGGCTGCTGGATGAGCAGGAATTTTCGGTTTACAACTTTGAAGCGGCGGACGTGGCCAGCGCCTGGAAGCATTTTGAGTTGTGCGAGGCGGAGTGCAAGCGTCTGCTGGAGCGGTATGCGGAGTTGGGGCGGGATAAGTCGGCGGAGGATGGAGTGGCGCGGGAGAAGGCTCGGTTTCCCTTGCTGGGGGCTTACGATCTGTGCCTGAAATGCTCGCACTACTTCAACATTCTGGACGCGCGCGGCGCGATATCGGTGACTGAGCGCGTGGGCGTGATTGCGCGGGTACGGGCGCTGGCCGTGGGCATTGCCAAGGCTTGGATGGATCAGCAGTATCCGGCGGAGAAGAAAGGTGAGGATCAGACTGCGAAGCCTGCGGCTCGGGAAAAGGAAAAGAAGGGGAAATTGGCCCCAGTTGGATAGGGCCTCGTTCGTCAAGCGCGAGTCTTCGGTAGGGGTCCTTCGACTCCGCAGGTGACTTCACTTCGTGAAGCCACTGCTCCGCTCAGGATGACATCGTTTTGGGTGACGGATAGGCAGAATTTGATACTTGAGGTTTAGCTTCGCTGTGATCGGGCTCACATTCACTTGGTTTTAATTCTGAGAACATTAGATAAATTATCCAATGGCTGATTTTTTGCTTGAGATTGGTTGCGAAGAGATTCCCGCGCGGATGATTGGCGGGGCGATGAGCGAGTTGCGCGAGCGCGTGGGGGCGCTGCTGGAGCGCGAGCGTTTGGCGCCGAGTGGAGCGATTACGTGGCTGGATACGCCTCGGCGGCTGGCCGTCATGGCGGCGGGAATTCCGGCGGCACAGCCGGATGTTACGGAGCAAGTTACGGGGCCGTCAGCGCAGGTTGCTTTTAAGGATGGGCAGCCGACTCCGGCGGCGCATGCGTTTGCGAAGAAAGTTGGAGTGGATGTTGGGGCGCTGGAACGCGTGACTACTCCGAAAGGCGAATACCTGGGCGCGACTGTGACGCGCAAGGGGCGGGCGGCGGGAGAGATTCTGGCGGAGGCGACTGCCGAAGGAGATTGCGTCGCTTTACTGGCCGAAAAACATGTACTGGCGAAAGCGCGGCGAAGTTTTTGTGCGTCCGGTGCGCTGGCTGGTGGCCATGCTCGACGACCAGGTTGTGCCGATGGAAGTGTTTGGGATCGCAGCGGGGAAGCACTCGCGAGGGCATCGGCAGTTGGCACGCGATGGCGCGACTATTGCGCGGCCGAGTTCGTATGTGGAGGCGCTGCGGGCGGCGAAAGTGCTGGGCGCTCCGGAGCGGGAGCAGGTGATTCGCAAGGCGTTGGATGCGGCTACGCGGACGATTCCGGGCGCGCGGTGGCGGGAAGATGGGCCTCTGGTGGCGACCGTGGTCAATCTGACGGAGTTTCCATCGGTAATTCTGGGAACGTTTGATACGGAATTTCTGGCTCTGCCGGAAGAAGTGCTGGTGACCGTGATGCGCGATCATCAGAAGTACTTCGCCATCGAAGGGGCGGATGGAAAGCTGCTGGCGCATTTTCTGGCGGTGCTGAATACCGACGGCGATGCCGAAGGGCTGATCCGGCATGGCAATGAGCGCGTGTTGCGGGCGCGATTCAATGATGCGCGGTTCTTCTGGCAGACGGACCAGAAGCAGGATCTGCGGGCGCGGGTTGAGTTGTTGAAGAATGTCACGTTTCAGAAAGACCTGGGAAGCTATTACGAAAAGACGCTGCGCGTGCAGCGCCTGGCGAGCTGGTTGGCGGAGACGATCAAGCAGAATGGCATGGCGGTGCGGCCGGGAATCGTGCACAAGGCGGCGCTGCTGGCCAAGACCGACCTAACGACTGAATTGGTGAAAGAGTTTACCGAGCTGCAGGGAATCGTCGGCGGGCTTTATGCGAAGGCGCAGCAGCTTGATCCGGACCTGCCGGAAGCTGCCCGATGGGCGGTTGCCGATGCCATTTACGATCACTACAAGCCGGAGTCGATGGAGGACGCGGTGCCGCGAACCGTGGAGGGCGCGGTGCTCTCGATTGCGGACAAGGCCGACTCGATCGCGGGCATGTTTGCGCTGGGGCTGATTCCGAGCGGGTCGAAGGATCCGTTTGCACTGCGGCGGCAGGCGAATGGGATCGTGAAGACGATTGCCGAGCACAAGCTGCCGCTGCGGCTGACGGAGATGATGGCCGATGCGCATGCGCAGTATGACGGGTCGGCGGCGGAAAAGAAGTTTGCGAATGGGGACTATGCAGGGTCGATCCGCGCGTTCTTTCGCGAGCGGCTTGAGTTTTATCTGAAAGAGGCTCACGGGCACGCGTATGACGTGGTGAATGCGGTGCTGGCGGCGGATGCTGATGACGTGGTGGATGCGCTGGCGCGGGCGGAGGCGGTGAGCAAGGTGCGGGGATCGGCGGATTTCGCGTCGATTTCGATTGCGTTCAAGCGCATGAAGAATATTTTGCGGCAGGCGGCCGAGAATAACCGACGCATAGCGGATCGGTTGGAGGCGGCGGCGCTGGTGGAAGAATCGGAGAAGGAGCTGGCAGCGCTGATTCCGCAGACGGCGAGCGCGGTGGAGAAACTTCGTGGGTCCCGTAACTATGACCAGGCGCTGCTGGAGATTGCGCGGCTGCGGCCTGCGATCGACAAGTTCTTCGACAAAGTCATGGTGATGGTTGAAGACGACCATTTGCGGGCCAACCGGTTGGCATTGCTCCAGACCTTGGTAAAGGAATTCTCTACCATTGCCGATTTTTCGGAGATGGTGACGGAAGGTTCGAAGTAAGCAGGCTGTGATGGACGATCGGCGGGCGAGGATCGCCCGCCGGACTGCCGGCGAGTCGCCGGCGCTACACTCAAGATCTGACCGGTCTCTCCGGCACATACGAAAGGACTAATAAATCATGGCTACGATTACTCTCCCCGAAGCGGAAGTTGCGGAAAGCAAAAACTCCACTTCAAAGAATTCCACGTACGAAGTACGTCTACTCGTTTGGCGGCGGCAAGGCTGATGGCAACGGCAAGATGAAAGACGTGCTTGGCGGCAAGGGCGCTGGGCTGGCTGAGATGACGAATGCCGGATTGCCGGTGCCTCCGGGGTTCACGATCCAGACCGAAGCCTGCCGCGAATATATGCGGAAGAATGCGGTGTCGAAGGAAGTGGAGAGCGCAGATGGATGCGGCGCTGGCGAAGCTCGAAGCGCTGCAGGGACAGAAGCTGGGCAAGGGCGAGAATCCGCTGCTGGTGAGCGTGCGCTCGGGGGCGAAGTTCTCCATGCCGGGCATGATGGATACGATTCTGAATCTTGGCCTGAACGATCAGAGCGTGGAGGCGCTGGCCAAGCGGACGAACAATCCGCGGTTCGCTTATGACTCTTACCGGCGGCTGATCCAGATGTTCGGCAACGTCGTGCTGGAGATTGAGAAGGCGGAGTTTGAGGAAGTTTTTGACGGCAAGAAGAAGCAGCGGAAGGTGAAGCTGGACACCGAACTCGATGCGAAGGCGCTGAAGGAAGTGATTGAGGAATACAAGAAGGTCGTGAAGAAGCATGCCAAGCGCGACTTTCCGCAGGATGCGCACGAGCAGCTGGTGATGTCGCGCGACGCCGTGTTCCGCTCCTGGCAGAACGATCGGGCGAAGCACTATCGCCGGATCAACAATATTTCGATGACGATGCTTGGAACAGCGGTCAATGTGCAGGCGATGGTGTACGGGAACCTGGGGGACACGTCGGGAACGGGGGTTGGGTTCACGCGCAATCCGGCGATCGGGACGAAGGAATTTTACGGCGAGTACCTGATGAATGCGCAGGGCGAGGACGTGGTCTCGGGCGTGCGGACGCCGGTTCCAATTCTCGAACTTGAGAAGAGCGATGCCCGAGGTCTACGAGCAGCTGCGGGAGATTACGACGCGGCTTGAGACACACTACAAGGACATGCAGGATTTCGAGTTCACGATTCAGGACGGCAAGCTGTACATGCTGCAAACGCGCAACGGCAAGCGCACGGGACTGGCCGCAGTGCGGGTGGCGTTGCAGATGGTGGAGGAAGGGCTGATCACGAAGGAAGAGGCGATCTTCCGCGTGGAGCCGAATCAGCTTTATGACTTCCTGGTTCCGCGGCTGGATGAGAAAGGGCAGAAGATTGAAGTGCTCGCGAAAGGCTTGCCGGCTTCTCCGGGCGCGGCGGTGGGCAGATCGTGTTTACGGCCGATGCGGCGGTGGCGGCGGTGCACAAGGACAGCAAGACGCCGGTGATTCTGGTGCGCGGCGAAACGACGCCGGAAGATATTCACGGCATGGAAGTGGCGAAGGGCATTCTGACTTCGCGCGGCGGCATGACGAGCCATGCGGCGGTGGTCACACGCGGCATGGGCAAGTGCTGCGTGGCGGGCGCGGGTGATATTGACGTCAACGAAAAAGCCGGCGAGATGCGAGTGAAAGGCCAGGTGTTCAAGGCGGGCGACTGGATTTCGCTCGACGGAACGACCGGGCGCGTGATCAAGGGCAAACTGAATACGCTTGATCCGTCGCCGGACGATCCGGAACTTCAGAAATTCATGGCTTGGGCCGATCCGTATCGCAAGATGAAGGTGCGGGCGAATGCGGATATTCCGCGCGATGCCATTCAGGCGCGGGCATTCGGAGCGGAAGGCATCGGGCTGTGCCGCACCGAGCACATGTTCTTTGGCGAGGCGAAGATTCCGCACATGCGGGCGATGATTCTGGCCGATAAGGAGAAGGACCGGCGGGCGGCGCTGAAGAAATTGCTGCCGATGCAGCGCAACGATTTTATTGGCGTGTTTCAAGGCGATGGACGGATTTCCGGTCACGATCCGGACGCTGGATCCTCCGCTGCACGAGTTTTTGCCGCGGCGCGAAGAGTTGATGGTGGACATCGCGACCTTCCCGCATGCGGACGCTAAGGCAGAAGAAGGAACTGGTCGATAAGTACAAGGACTATGGCGCGAAGGCAGTCGGGGATCTGAAGAAGCTGATGCCGGCGCTGCTGGCGCGGGTGGAACAGTTGCACGAGTTCAATCCGATGCTGGGGCATCGCGGC
>CAWEAB010000021.1:0-156237 GCA_963806745.1 uncultured Acidobacteriaceae bacterium | reverse complement strand
GCCAGGCACTCGTCCCGCTTGCGACCGCCCGCGCACGGCGCACCCCGATCGAGTGGCGCGCTGAGGACCTGCCCGTGCCCGAGTTTACCGGCGTACGCGTGCTCGACAATTTTCCCCTTGCGACGCTTCGCGAATTCATCGACTGGACGCCGTTCTTCCACACCTGGGAGCTGAAAGGCGTCTATCCGCGGATCTTCGATCACCCGGAGCACGGCGCGCAAGCGCGGCAGGTCTTCAATGAGGCCAATGCCCTGCTGGACGGCATCATCGAAAAGAACCTGATGACAGCGCGCGGCGTGTACGGCTTATTCCCTGCGAATGCAGTGAGCGACGATGTGGAACTCTATGCGGACGGCGAACGCAAGAAGGCGCTCGAGCGCTTCTGTTTTCTGCGCCAGCAGGCGAACAGGGAGGGGCAGGAAATGAGAGCCCCCTTGCCGGTCACTGGCAGACTTCATCGCGCCAAATGATACCGGGCTGCCCGATCACATCGGGGCATTCGCGATGACGAGCGGAATCGGCCTGAAAGAGTTGTGCGACCGGTTCCGGGCCGCGCACGACGATTACAACGCGATCATGGCGGAGGCCCTCGCCGACCGCCTGGCTGAAGCTTTTGCCGAATGCCTGCATAAGCGAGTGCGGGATGAGTGGGGTTACGGCCGCAGCGAGAATCTGACGCAGCGAAGAATTGATCCACGAGAAGTATCGGGGCATCCGGCCAGCGCCGGGGTATCCGGCTTGCCCGGACCACACGGAGAAGGGCACGCTGTGGCGCTTGCTCGATGTGGAGGCCAACACCGGCATGCGAGATCACCGAATCGTTTGCCATGTGGCCGGGGTCGAGCGTGAGCGGGCTTTACTTCGCGCATCCGCAATCGCGGTACTTCAGCCTGGGCAAGATAGGCCGCGACCAGGTGGCCGACTACGCCGTGCGCAAGGGGATGAGCGTGGCCGAGGTTGAGCGGTGGCTCGGGCCCGAACCTGAACTACGACCCAGCGGGATAAGGCATTTTTCCATCTGGCATCTCTGGCCAGTGTGGTTGTGTGTGCGGCGCGTCGTGGACTCCTCGAACGGCCGGGGCGGGACTGCGCCCCAGCAGCTCTGCTCCCGGCCGCTTTTTTGTGTTCTGTGCGCCAGATCACGTGTGCCCGCGGCCTTTATGACCGGCGCATTACAGCTTGAAGAAGATATCGCGCCCTTTTCGCATTGGCTTGACCTTCCTTTTACAAACGGGCGGGATACTGATGCGGTGATTCCGCATGTAATTTAACAACGTCCCGCTCCAACGTGATCTCAGTTCCGCTTCCATCGCAAAAATTGCATTCGCATCCGGCGCCCATGTTGCCGCAGCTGACTGCGCCCGCCTCGCGCGTTTCATGCCGATGTGGGGCGATTATCGGCTTGCGGCTCGCGGAAACGGCAGTAGATCGCGAGGCCGCATGCCGTCTGCGCTTCAAGGTCTTCAATATCGAGTTGGGCGAGGGATTGGAGAGTTCTTACGATACGGGTCTCGATATGGACTGTTTCGATGCCGTCTGCGAGCACCTGCTGGTGGAAGACAAAACCGACCCGGCGCGTGGTGGGAACATACCGCATGCAGTCCGGCGAAACGGCGGCGCGGAATCTTGGCTACTACTCCGAACAGGAGTTCAACCTCGAGCCCTATGAGCCGCTGCGGCGCGGGGATTCTGGAACTGGGCCGCGCCTCGATCGACCGCGAGCATCGCACCCCGAGGTGCTGATGTTGTTGTGGAGGGGGATCGCGCAGTATGCTACCGACATGGGGCTTCGTTATTTGCTCGGTTGCTCTTCTTTGAACTCCAATGACCCGGCGGAGGGTTGGCAGATGTATCGCCAGCTTGAGAATTTCCGGGTTTCACCGGAGTTTGAGACGAAGCCGACCGCAGCTTACGCGTGCCCCACAGAGCAGCAGGACGCAGACGCACAGCCGTCGCCCTGCCAGACCGATCGATCGTCGCCGGATGAGATTCTCCGGCGTCCTTCAAACTCCGGTGAAAGTTCCCAAGCTGCTGAAGACCTATCTGGCGATTGGCGCGCGCATTGCAGCGCCGCCGGCATGGGACCGCGAGTTTCGCACCATCGATTTTCTGACGCTTCTGGATCTGAAGTTGCTTTCCTCCGCGGCGCGCAACCGCTTTCTGGCCCCGCTCACGCAGTGACGCTGCGCCGGATCCGGCGCGCTGTGGCGCTGGTATTCATGCTTGCGCTTTGCATTTTCGCTACTGGCTGGCGCGCCTGCGCGGGCCGATGACGCTGGAGCGGCGCGCGCAAGTGGCTGCAAGCGTGCGCCCGCACATCCTAATCAGCCTGGGTATTAGTATACGAGGTGGAGGGTTTCCCTCCCACGTGCGGGCTGGTGGTTTCAAATCACCTGAGCTATCTCGACATCATCATCATCAGCGCAGCCATGCCCTGCTTTTTCGTCTCCAAGTTGGAGATGGATGGCTGGCCCTTTTTCGGCAAGGCGGCGCGGATGGGCGGGACGATTTTTCTTGACCGGTCGAGCCTGGCCAGCGCCATGTCGGTGGCTGAGCAGATGTCAGAGCGGCTGAAGTCTGCCGATTCCGGTTCCCGTGCTGCTGTTTCCCGAGGGCACCAGCACCGACGGGGCGAGGTTGCTTCGTTTTCACTCCCGGCTGATCGATCCCGCCACCAGGCAGGGGCGCCCATCACCGCCGCGGCGATCCGCTACGTGATCGAAGGCGGTGTTGAGGAGCGGGAGCTGTGCTGGTATGGCGATGAGACTTTGTGACGCACCTGTGGAAGGTGCTGGGCGTGACGGGCTTCTCGGCGAGGTGCCGTTTGGCGAGCCGCAGATTTATACAGACCGTCGCGTAGCCGCCGACCAGACCCACGATGAGATCACTGTGTGGCGCCAGGCCAGCGCTACGGTTATGCAATACGCTGAAGCAGTGAATGGATGACCGCGGCCTGCGGGTGCTGTGTCTCAATATTCGCTCAAAAGCTCTGAGCGCGTGGATTCCAAGCTATCCTATAGCGTCTTCCGAGATGACCCCATTCAGCCCAATAGCGTTAATAGGCCCTAGTCGGACTCGGAGATCAGCAGGCGCAGGTCGCGCAGATTTTGGCCGGTGGGGCCGGTGACCACGGCGTCGCCGAGCGCGGTAAAGAGCGGGCAGGCATTGAATTCAGCGAGCGATGCCTCGGGTGGAAACCGAAGACGCGGGCGCGCTCGACCGTGGTGGGGTCGGCAATGGCCCCGGCCGACCTGGGTATTGCCGTCGATGCCGTCGGAGCCGGCGCTGAGCACGGTCAAGCGCTCGCCCGGGATGGTTAGCGAGCTCCAGCGCGCAGGCCAGCGCAAACTGCTGGTTGCGGCCGCCCGCGCCCGGCGTGCGGTCGAGCGTGACGGTGACCTCGCCCACTGAGATCAGGCACAGCCGCTGATGTTTGGCGCGCAGGGCGTGGAACCGCTCCAGCAGATAACGAGCTGCATCGGCATAATCCCAGTCGTCACAGCTGTTGTCGACTACCACGTGATAACCGGCGTTCCGCGCCAGCGCGCGCGCATTCTCCACCAGGTCGTGGCTGGAGAGCAGAATCTCGAAGACCGAATCGCGAAATGCCTCGTCCTCGCCGGTCATGCTGGCCGCCGCCGTCACGCTGCGGGGGCTAAGCTGCTCGCCGGCCCATGGCATCTTGGGCGAGAGGAGCGGCACGCCAGGCCTTGTTGCCGGGCGACTCGGGCAGATCCTCGCGCTCAAAAAAAGCGCGGATGGAGGCCGGCAATTTCTCCGCCAGATCGTACTTGGCCATCAGCTCGCGCACTTCGGCCACGGTGGAGTGATCGGGCGAAGTGGGCCCGGAGGAAAGCGCGTCGAGCGAGCGCAGCGGCACGTCCGGCAGCAGCAGGCTGACCTTCGCCGCCTCCGGCGCGGCCATGGCCAGACGTCCGCCTTTGACCGCGGAAAAATGCTTGCGCAGCGTGTTGATCTCGTTGATGGGCGCGCCCGAGGCAAGCAGCAACTGGTGGAAAGCGATGGTTTCTTCCAGCGTGATATGCGGGTCGAGGGGCAGATCGAACATGGCCGATCCGCCGCCGGAGATGAGGAAGAAGACGAGCGTGTCCTTCCGGGCCTTGCGTGAGCATGGCCAGCGCGGCGCGCGCGGCGGCGAAGGAGTCTTCGTTGGGCAGCGGGATGGCCGCCTTCAAAGTAGCGGAAGCGCCAGTTGCGGCTTGATAGGCAACTGGTTGGAGCAGCAGATGCCGCGCATCCCCTTGCGGCGCTTCATGCGCTCCAGCAGGGTTTCCAGCATGGGCGCCGGCGGCCTTGCCCAGCGCAATCACGAAGATGCGCTTGTACGCGGAGAGATCGATGGATGCGGGCCCGCTGCCGTCGGGCATCAGCCGGTGCAGCGTGTTGCCCTCGAAGCGCAGGCGCCGGTCGAAGGCCGACGCAATATTGCACGCCTTGAGCGCGCCGGTAAAGATCTCAGTGGCCGTGGCGTGCAGAGCTTCGAGCGCGGTGTCGCTGGCCGGAGTCATGGCAGTTGCTCCTTCAGCCAATCGGCCATTGCGCGCTGCATCGCAGCCAGTTGACCTGTAAAAAAGTGATCGGCGCCAGGGAGGAGGATGAGCCGTTTGGGTTCGGCGGCGGATGCGGCCACCTGCGCTAACTGCGCGGCGGGCGCAAATTCGTCGCTGTCTCCGCTGAGGAAGAGCTTGGGAATTGCCAGGTCTGCGCAGGAAGGAATAGCGGTAAGCTGGGACCTTCGGCCTGCGTGGGCAGCCCCAGAGCGATGAGCGCGCGCACGCTCGATTTCCTGGCGCTGCGTCGTGCGATGGGCAGGCCGCAACAGGCCTTGAGCGCCATGGCCGCGCCAAAGCTGTATCCGGCGACGATCAACGGACGCTGGAATTCCTGTTCGAGCCAGTCGAGAGCAGCAAGCACATCGCCGGCTTCGGCTTCGCCATCGTGCGCGCCCTGGCTCAGGCCGATGCCGCGAAAGTTAAAGCGCAGCACCGGCCAGCCCAGACCCCAGTGCGGGATCGTTGAGGGCCTTCATGGCGTGGTACACAACCTTGTTGTGGAGATTGCCGCCGAACAGGGGATGGGGATGGCAGACGAGCGCGGCAAACGGCGCATCGGGCGCGCCTTCAGTTCAAAACCGCCTCCAACCGGCCGGCGCGGACCGTTGAAGCGTGACGCTGCGAATCGCTCCTGCTGCGAAGCTGCGGAGCTGGCGTGCGTCTCAGCTTGGTCGGGCACGGTTGTGGAGTTCATGCCACTCCCCATTTTACGCTCAATGGGGCGAGTGCCTGCGTGGCGCAGTGCCGCAGTCGTGCGCTGGCGATGCCAGTCGCTTTACCCGCAGTCGCCTATGCGTTGGAGTGCAGGCAAGTCCAGCAGAACCGCAGGCAGAGCGCCTCTACGGTATTCTGGCAGCATCATGAACGATCGTTCGCGAACTTGTTCCGCTTGACCCCATCGGGTTGACCCGCCAGTTATGCGAGATCGAATCCACCACCTACCACGAGGGCGCGGTGGGCGATTTTCTTGCCGATTTTCTTGTGGGCCGCGGCTGGGAGGTGGAGAAAACCCCCGTTGCGCAGCCGCCGGAGAGCGCCACCGCCGGTCCGCGCTGGAATGTTTATGCAGGCACCGCCGGGCAGACCCCCGACCTGGTGTTTTCCACGCACATGGATACCGTTCCGCCGTACATCCCGTTCAGCGAAGACGCGGAGTTCATGTATGGGCGCGGAGTCTCCGACGCCAAGGGCATTATTGCCGCGCAGGTTGCCGCCGCCGAGGCGCTGCGCGCGGCGGGATTTCGGATTGGGCTGTTGTTTGTCAGCGGCGAAGAGCGCGACTCTGCCGGCGCGAAGGCGGCGAATCTGAAGCCGAAGGGCAGCCGGTTCCTGATCAACGGCGAGCCGACAGACAATCGCCTGGCGCTGGCGTCGAAAGGAGCTTTGCGCGCGGTCTTCCGCGCGACGGGCAAGATGGCGCACTCCGCCTATCCCGAGCTGGGCGAGAGCGCCGTGCACAAGCTGGTGCAGGTTTTGGGCAAGCTGCTGGAGCTGGAACTGCCGGTGACGGAGGATGTTGGACCCAGCACGCTGAATATCGGCCAGATTCACGGCGGCCACGCGCCGAATGTGATTGCGGACAAGGCCGAGGCGCAGGTGCTGGTGCGGCTGGTGGGCGACTCGGCCCCGGTGCGCGCCGCGCTGCTCGAGGCGGCGCGAGGGCTTGGCGGAGGTGGACTTCACGCTGGAGATTCCTTTTGTGCGCCTGCGCGCGGTGGAGGGATTGCCCACGATGGTCGCGAAGTTTACCACTGACATTCCGCAGTTGAGCAACTGGGGCGAACCGCTGCTGCTCGGTCCCGGCAGCATTCATGTGGCGCACACGCCGTAGGAAAAGCTGGCGAAGAAGGAACTGCTGGAAGCGGTCGAACTTTATATCAAGGTGGCGAGGCAACTGCTTGCCTAAGCTCTACTTCGAGCGGCAGGCGAGCCGGCGGGCGGCTGCTTTGTGAACTCGAAGGTGCAAGGACGGCCTACGACGCCGAGACCCGTGTTCCTTGTGCCTGTGCCTGCGGTCTTTGAATTGAGCTTTGATGTCGTAGCTGTAGCTTTCGCCCTGATGAGCAAAGACGCCGCGAGCATACTCGCGTGAGGCGATGATGCCATTGGCGGTGAGCTTGGCGTTGCCGTCATCTGCGATTGTGCCTTCAATCAGCAGGTAGCCGGGCTGGCCGGCTGTGCCGTGCTCTCCATGAAAGTTGTTGTTTTGGATGACGGCGGGAAACTGCCAGGTGTAGCCCTCGGTATTTCCTTTGGGCGGGCAGGTCATCTTGGTTTGCCAGTTTCCGTCGAAGCGTCGCCGCCAAATGAAACTGCCGGCAAGAAGATAAGGATATGCGATCAGGAGCCGGATCGAACGCATTGCATTCCCCCCTGAGCGATGATTCTAACACCGCCGATGAATGTGACGGTGAGCAAGAGCAGGGAACGGGCGCTACAGGGTGGGAGTACGGAGGCGCGGTACTGAGCGGGCGCTTAAGTGGATTCCTCGAGGCTGCTCTTGCCGCTGGGGTTAGGGGTCCTCAACGCGAAGTCCGCATCCTCTGAGCTGCGGTTCATGACGGGATGCTGGTGCATGCCCTCGGAAGAGACGCTCTGCGACACGTCCTGCGCGACCGAGGTGTAGACCTGGCTCAATGGCGTCTCGCCCTTGCCGCTCTTCAGCGCCTGGAGAAGATAGTAGGTGAAATAGCCGTGGCGGAGCTCGTTGCTCTCGAGCGACTCCTCATTGACCTGGCTGGCCGCGATCACAATCCGTCCCGTTCCCTGGGTCATGTGCGCCAGCATTGCGCCGGAGGGGGCCGTGTTGGCGAGCTTCTGCGTTGAAGGCGCGCTGCCGCCTGCCGCGCCGCCGCTGTAACACGTGTCGAGAAAGACCGCCGTGCGCAGGGCTTTCATGCGCGTGGCCACGGCGTTGGCCAATTCCACCATCGGATAGGCCGTGGCGTAGAGCGAGTCCTCGTCGAAGCTGCCCGCGTTCGAGACCTCGGTGTCGTAGGTGACCAGATAATTGGCGCCGCCCGCTGTGTCCAGGGTGCGCGGCGTGCCGTGCGTGGCCACATAAATCACCACCAGATCGTTGGGCTGAGCATGGCGCGCAATCCAGTTGAGCTCTTCCTTGATGTTCTTCGTGGTGGCCTGTTCGTCGGTGAGCACGTGCACGTTGGCCGCGGGAAACCCACCGACGGTGGGATCCTTGAGAGTCGCGGCGAAGGCATTGGCATCCGCGGTGGTGTAGTTGAGGCGCGGAATCTCGCCGTCGGTGAAATGGCCGATGCCGACGACCAGCGCCCACTTCTGCTGCACGGGGCCGGGACGAACGGGAGCAGCGAAGGCGCGGGCGTCTCGGTTCCTTCTTCCGCCGCGATGCCCGCGCGAGGCCGGCGTGGCCAGCACCAGCGGATTCAATCCCTGCTCGAGCGCTTCAGAGCCGTTGAAGCGCGCCTTGTCCATGGCGTACTTGGCCAGCGCGTCGTGGCCGAGGCGCTGCTCCACCAGGCTGCGGTAGTACCATGCATCGCCCAGTTCAGGGCACACCTGAACTGCATGCTTCAGCAGTTGCAGCGCATCTTCAAAGGCATCGTTGCCGCTTTGCGGAGTGATGCGCTCCAGCGCCTGGACGACGAGGTCCTGGCCCGCGCCGCAGCGGATTCCTTGGGCGGCGCCCAGGGGCAGGCGCAAAACGCGGCAGCGAGCAACGCCAGCAGCAGCCGGATGGCCGGAATGCGTTCATTTTGCCGTGACCGGCTTGGCCGCTGCCGGCTTTCTGTGCCGCGCGCGCTTTCATCGCGGCCAGAACCGGCGCGCTGACGCCGCCGCCGGTGAGGTCCTGCTGGCCCGCTGCGCTCAGGTCGAAGTTCACCGCCTTGGCTGCGCGAATGGCCTGCGAACGGTGTCGTCGTCCATGCCGGACTTGACCATGGCGATCACCTGCGCATTGGTGAGAGCCTTGACGGCAGAGGTTTTGCCGCCAGATGACGCGGGCTTTGGTTGCGCGGCAGCAACGGCTACGGGCTTGGGTTTCTTCTCCTCTTCAAGCTCTTTGTAGTGCGCGATTGCGGTTTCGATGCGCTTTTGCGGCTCCAGGAAATACTTCTCGCCGGGTTTTGCATCGATGGCTTTGCCGTAGTTGATCGCCGCCTGGTCCAGAATCTTCATGGCCGCTTTTTCATCTTCGGCCTGGTACGCCAGCGCCTCATAGGCCACGCCGATGTTGTAGAGCCGATAGGCATCCTCGTCCGGTTTGGGAAGCGGCGGCGCAGTCTCGAAGGTCTCAAGCGCGCGTTCCCACAGTCCCGCCGCCGCCTGTTTGTCGCCGTCGTCCAGCGCGCCCTTTTGCCGCGCCAGAAACACTTCCAGCGTCTCATTTGTGGTTACGATATGTTCGGCGATCTGCTGGACCGCATCGACCATCAGGCGTGATCGCAATTCGGAGTCCGTGGGAGGGTTCATCTCTTCGCTACTCGCTCCGCCTCTCAACCGCTACCAGGTGCCGGTGACCTTTCCCATCACGCCGCTCGCTGTCGAATTTCCCGAGCTGTCAAACTCTTCGTCATATTTCGCGGTGACGTTGTCGGAGATCAGCATTTGGCCACCCGCAGTCTTGGCCTGGAACGATACGTTCAGCCCCGGTGATCCGCGTGTAGGACTGATTTTTGGCCGCACTTTTGCTGACGGCGAGCGACGCCCGGGTGGTGACCGTTGGCTGAGGGTGGGAGTACTCGGTGATCTGACAGGTCACGATCGTTGAGGGATGGGCGTCGTCCGCGCGCAGATGCGAATCGTCCTTGAGCAGTTCGGTCTCAAGCAGCGCCTGCAGATCGTGGGGTAGGTCGCCCTGATCGTCGTGCCCCGTGACCTTAACCTTGAAGGTGACTCCCGGAAGGTGCACAAGGGCGGGAAGCTTGCGCTGGAGAGTCACTTTTTCCTTGGCTGTTCCGAAGCTCTGCGCGCCTGCCGCGACCGCTGAGAGCGCCCCGGCGCCAAGACATACGATCCATATCAGAGCACGGCTCATCTTGCCCCTCCCTGTTTTAGAGCAAAACCGTGATTCACGTCCCCAGGTTAAGAGCCTGCGAGGTGGCGTTTTTCTTCCACCCCTGCGCCGAAGATCTGTCGCAGAGGACCCCGGTGAGGAAAAAGCCACTCGGAGGGCGTGCCGTTGGGTATAGCCATTCTGGTTCTGCTATAGGTTTGTGGGCACCGCCAGGCCCAGACCGGCGGCGGGATGCAACCAGCATACCTGTTTTGGAGAGCTTCGTGTCTTACTTCGTAGTGTCCTTGGTAGTGCCCTTCGTGGACTCCTTCGTGGTTTCCTTCGACACCTCCCTTCGAGCTTCCAGAGCTGCTCTTTTTGGAGCTCGAAGACGAGCTGGAGGAAGATTCATCGGAGGAGGAAGGCTTGTTCGTCGAGGAAGACTTGCTCATCATGGATGCATCCACGGGCTGCACGCTCACCCGCATTGAGGCATAGGTTATGCCGGGAACCGAGTTCTCCGCGCGCTCGGGATGGGCAAATTGGGATCGGCGTCTTTGGCGACCAGGTAACCCTGGATCAGGTCGAGATTCGGCAGCGCCTTGGCCAGCTCGTCGACGTGTCTCTGGGGAACCATCAGGTAGTCGCCCGATTTGAGCCCGATGTAACGGATCTGCGATCGGGATCGTCCAATGCCTGTTCGTGGCCACGGCCGTGGTCAGGTTGCCAGCCATTACGAATCGGGTACGGTCTTCCCAATAACTGAGCGCCTCAGTAAACGTGCTGAGAGCGGGTACGCTGATGGCGGGAAGGCTGACCATGGGACCGCGATCTTGGCCCCTGGATCATGATGTTGAGAGCCTTGACGAACATCGATTGCGCGCGGCTCTGGAGATGTTCACGGCCAGCTTGCCCGTTCCCTCCGTGAGCAGGATCTTGCTGGTGCCTTCAGCGCCTGGGGTGACTGGAAGCCGAGGGCGTCGAGTGAGACTTTGCCCGCATTGTTCGGGGAAACCGACGCAATGGCCGACCAGGCGAGAGGCGTGAGGATATTCACGAATGGGTGAACTTGCGTGGTGTCGACGCGCAGTTGAGAAGCTTTCAGATTGGTTTCACCGGATCCCGGGCGAAACTGCGCGAGGGCGATGCTGACCGCGACGTCGCCGTCGTGGTCGAGCAACTCTTCCTTTTTGATGTCCGAGGCGTAGCGAAGGCCTTCTTGTCGTTGTCATAGTGCAGGTACTGGGTTTGCGCCTCGGGGTCGGGAAGCTGATCCGTGGGTCCGCGCGAGGCCCCTTTGCCGTAGTTCGGGCTGTTGGGGTTTACGGAGTCGAAGAACCCGTTCCAGAAATCGTAGGGATCGTGAGGCAAGTCTTCAGCGGGCGCCTGAGGAGAAGGTGCTTGTGCGGCGGCGAGCTCGGGAGCAGCGCGGTAATCAGGCCGAGCGCCGAAGCGTCGGAGAGGAAATGGCGTCGAGAAACTGTCATCGGTGTACCCTCCATGTCTTGCCGGGTGATACATTGAGCCGCCGGCTGTTCAATCGATGTATGGTCCCGATTCATGAACTGATTAACGATGCATAAGCTTACTTTGACTTTCCTTTGGGGCACTGTGAACCGTCATGAGCCCAATGCCCCAATTGGTGGGAACCTCGCCGGAGAATCCGCGGGTTCCCTCGCTGGTTTGGTTCAAGAGTTTTTCCAGGGGTGATGACACTCCGCGCGTGCCGCGGGTGGCGACGCCTTCAAAATTCAGCACGTATGGATCGGCCAAGCGGCTGCTCCGTGCTGAGCATAATGAGCGTATCCACACCGTAGGGCGGCCGATGCGCAAGACAGGCGCGCCGGGAAGAATGATACTGCTCGGCCGACTTCTCGGCGTCGTTGGGAAACTGATTCTCGGATAGTCGCGCGGATAAAGAACGGTTCCCTGGCCGTGGACAATCGATGTCGAGCACGTAAACCCAGCGGTGATCGATGACCCGGTCCTCGGAGTGCAAGCGCCATCTTTAGCTGATCGCCCTGGTGCGTCGTCTGATCGGCTGGGAGCGGCGTATTGGCCTGAGGGAAGCAGGGTGAGCGAGTAGTACTCAGTCGTTGGACGCGTCAGCGGGACTGTTGGCCAGTTCGAGCCAACCTGAACCTTGGCGAGCAGCGACGAATAGTGGTTCAGCTTGTCGCCGGCGGCATCGATGGCCGAGGCGCTGCCGACGGGTACCCAGTCTGTGCGCACCGGATACTGCGACGTGGCCGAGCAGCCGGGGCTATGCGGGGGCGCGTGGGCGAGGGCGGTCCGCGGCCAGTTCGCTCTTGTGGTACCAGGCGTACGCGGGGCCGTTGGCGGTGAGGACGCCGGTGAGCGCGTAGTTGCGCGACCGATCAAATTGCCGGCGGTCTGAACGGCGCTGTCGCGCCCGCAGGCTTGAGTTTCGCGGCCAGCTCGCTGCGATGGCGGAAGATTGACCCAGAGCTTGGCGCCGGCAGGAAGGTTCTGCTTGATGGCTTCGGCGGTGAGCGGCGCGCCGAGGTTATCGGGGTGCGCCGCACCGGCCTGCTGCAGCGTCCAATTCGTGCCATCCCAACTGAGGACATGGGTCCATTGCTGCTCGGCGGATCGGAGACCAGTGCAGCCCCGGAGGCCTGCGCCTGCGCGGCCGCCGCGTCAGAATCTGGTCCTCAGTAGATTGGAGGGCCACAGCCAGACGAGCAGCGGCGAGTTGTCGGCAGGAATCCATTTGCTCAGCTCGAAAATATCGCCGGGAGCGACCTTTGCGCCCGCAGGGCTGACGATTTCAGCCGAGGAGCGCGCCAGGCCGTTGAGGCTGATGATGCGAAGCACGACCGTCTGGCCGACGCTGTTGGCATTGGTGGCCGTAAATTCGCTGCCCACGCCAAAACCGGCAGCGCGGCCGATGTCGAGCGAGACAGTGCCGTCATCGTTGGTGCCGAGCGCGGCGGCGTGAATCTTTGTCGGACTTGGATGCGGCGCCGCCGAAGAGCGGTTGCTCGCGGCGCACTGCGGAGGCATCGAGGTCGGGTCCTGATCGGGCACGTTGCTGCCCTCGAGTACTGCCTTTACGCGCTCGTAGATGACGTGAGGCAGGCGTGTCGGCGGGCAGGGCCTGCAGAGCGTCTGAAGCAGCGCGGCGGTGAAGGCGCCATGCGGCTCGGTTTTGCCGCCGGTCGGCATTTCCTTGGCGGTCTGATCCTGTTGCGCGGCCGACAAAACCAGCGCGGGATTGTCGGTGCGCTCGGTGGGTGCCGGGGTGGCTGGCCGTTGGGCAGCGTGTCTGGATCGCTTCATTGATGTCGCGGGGGTCGAAGGCCAGGCACGTTCGCGATACAACGGGCCGATGCCGCGGCTGATGCCGCCGGAGTGGCAACTGTCGAAGATGACGGTGAGATGGACGCCTTTGTCGAGAGCGGCGTTGAAGATGCGCGTCATTTCGCGGTCGCGAACGTCGTAGCCGCCCTTGTATGCGTCAGAGGGAACCAGCGTGCTGTCGGCATGGACGTACTGGCCATTGACCAGCACCGTGAATGCTTGTTGCCCTTGCTGTTGACGCGCAACGAGCCGTGACTGGCGTCGTAAAAAACCACGGTGTCGCCCTTTTGCGGCACGTCGACGAGATACTTTTGCATGGCGGCGAGAATGCCGTCGCGCGTGGTCTGGTCGGCGGGAAGAACAACAACTCCGGGGCCGCGGCTGGGGCGAAGCAGGATTGGTGAGCAGAACGACGTTCTGGCCGGAAAGCCGAATTTGGGACTGGTGAGCAGGTCGGCCATGGCCTCGCGCGTCGTTCACCGAGCCGTCGAGATTCTGGAAGGTCCACCAGCTCGCAGCGGCCGTAAATGCAGCCGGCAGGATGCTCCGCCGTGGTGCCGGGCGGCTGATACGTATTGATCCCGATCAGCAGAGCTCGCTGCGTTTGCGCGGCGGCCATGGAGGTCGGCAAGCACGCAGGCCAAGACAAACAGCGCGACGAGATGCACTTTCATAATCGCTCCAAGGCAGGTATTTTCCCCGTGGCCCCGACTGCTACGTTCGGTGCTTGCGGTCCCCTGGCTGCCACCTTGCACCCGCCCCGGCTTAGGGCCACGTTTCCGGTGGCCTACACCGTGGATTAGGAAATACTATGTCCGCGCGAGTCGCACAAGGTCAGCGCTCCCTGTGTCGCTCCCACCCCAACGACAAAAAAGCAGTCGTTGGGGACCCCGGGGTTGGTCGCGCTGACTTTGAGCCAATGCTCCTCGGATACATCATTTCCTAATCCGCTATAGCTTCGAGGATCCACTCCCGATCACGCCGGTTGAAACACCGGTCGCTGCGGGAAGTTGCTCAATTAAATGTCACCTTGAACGGACTCAGTATTTCCTAATCCTGCGCGTCCCAGTTCCTCCATTGAGCGACGTAAGCCAGAGCATTTTGGTTTCAAAACGCAGGCTCCCGCTCCGAGAGGGAAGATCGGCAACTCGGATCGATTCCGAGACGGCGGCCGAGAAATCAATGATGCCCAAAGTATAGCTCTCCCGTACGAGAGCGCACCCGGAGTCAGTTCACAGCGCTGAGGTGGCGGCGTTGTGAGCGGAGATCCGTCATAAGAAGCTCGAGCCGCAGCTTGCCCGGGAAGGATCGAAAGCACGGGTGAATCTCCGCTAACTTTGGCCCAACGAGTGCGCAACCGCATAAGCCGGCCCGGGCTATTGAAGCTAAGGAATGCCCCGAACTGAGTCTTCCGGTCCCGCGCAACACCAAAGTAAGCATACGTCACGGCGAATCGTAATCATGCCGTCGCTAATTTCAGGTTGCATTCAGAAGTGAAGCTGTATATTGAAGGGATTGCAGCGCATTGCCCCGGATCCGCAATGATTTCCTGGAGGTGGATAAAGGCGCTTCCTTATAAGGCGGGAAGGCCGTTTCCTCATTAGCGGGAACACATGCTTTCAGTGTCGGGTTTCTAGAGGCCGCCTATTCCCTCAAGGAGCGGGCATGTCCATCCCTGCCTCTCACGTCCATGTTTCCTTGAAAGCAAATCCCGAGAATCAAATCAGCAGCGATACTTTGAGCCGAAGGGTAGTCAAGTCTGCGCATTGGCCAAAACTGCTGGTAAACGGAGGGCGCGATGAGGGTGGATCGACGTAAATCGTTTATATCGCTACAGTTATCTGATTTGTGTTCATTAAGAGATAATTTGAGCCTGGAGGGACAAATTCTGCACTGTTCTACTCTTGTCGAGGCCAGAATCTTCGGATTTTCACTTGCAAAAACTGCAGTGTTGACTTACTCTTGCTTCACGCTGACGATTATCTGAAAGCCGCCGCAAAAAGGCCGATGTGGATGGTTGCGATGAGTGGCCCGCTTGGTGCGCAGGAATGCGTGCGGTTCAATTGGCTTTGCGTGGGACATTTGCTTTTTTTGTGAGTAGGCCGTCTGGCTTGGTAATTGTCTTGCATGGGCATGATGTGGAGTTGGCTTGCTAAGTCAGCATAGCGGAGCTGTACGCATTTCAAGGTAAACATCGCGGGATTTCTCGCTCTCACTCTTCGTGTGACTTGCGGTGCCGTTCCTGGTTACTGATTTTTCCCCCCCCCCCCCCCCCCCCCCCCCCCCCCCCCCCCCCCCCCCCCCCCCCCCCCCCCCCCCCCCCCCCCCCCCCCCCCCCTGCGACGCCCGGCTTGAACGAGAGGCTTCAAGTGAATCTGCGCGAGGTAGGTCAACCATCAGGCGGAGAGGGTTCCCTCATCCCAGGCATTTTAAGTGCTGAGGCTGTTCGCAATTGGTTTGCGGTCTTCACGCTTCCGCAGAACGAAAAATCGGTAGTGAGGCACCTTGAGATGTGGGGAGATTGAGTCATTTCTCCCAACCTATGAAACGGTTCGGGTCTGGAAGAACCGACAACGGATGAAGCTTTTGCTCCCGCTGTTTCCTGCCTATGTGTTTGTGCGCATCAATCCCGGAGAGCGTGGCGCGATTCTTCGCTCCCCTGGGGTCGTGCGGATTGTGGGCAATAGCAGAGGGCCGATCCCCCTCTTGATTCCGAGGTGGAGTTTTTGCGCTCGGACTTCTGCAGGCAGAGGATCGAGCCGTATCGTGAGCTTGTTGTTGGCGAAAAAGTTCGCGTGCGAAGCGGCATCATGCAGGGAGTTCAAGGGACCCTGGTCAGAAAGAGCAGCGGTATGCGCTTCGTGCTGACGCTCGAACTGATTAACCAGAATGCCGCAGTTCTGGTGAACGCCGAAGATCTGGAACCGATTATGGTCTCTAAATGCGGAGCGCGCAGAAGCTGCGGCGTCTTTGCTCATTGCTAGTGATTGTCAGACCATAAAGATCTGAAGTCGAACGCTTCGCAATCATTCGCTGCTGTCAGTCCCGCCTGCCAGGTAATGTATGCCCGCGTAGGTGCCGGTGTAGCGCGGGCGGTGCGGGCAGTGATGACCCAATCTTATTGTACCAACTATGCGCTTAGTCCTAGATTGATATTTTATAACTCCTGGGTTCTTCTCCTTTCTTAATTCTGAACTTAACTAGAATCAACCCCCCCCCCCCCCCCGGTAAAAGAGAATTGCAAAATTTTCTATACCCCACCAAGGCCTGAAACTGCGTATCGGCGGAGCGTGGATGATGCAGCTTGCACCCAAGAATTCAGTACGAGCCGACAAAATTGTCCAGGCGGCAAGCCAACTATTTGCCTGCCAGGGGTATCACAGAACGAGTACGCGCGAAATAGCCCACCTTGCCGATGTAAGTGAAAACACTCTATTTCGATACTTCGAATGTAAGGAAGACCTTTTCTGGTCAACTCTCAGGCTGCATTCCGCGGGGCTAAAATTTCGCGCGGATTTATTGGAGGGAATTGCGACTCCGGCGGCCAGCAGTCCGATCGACGAGAGTTTGTCGGCCTGCGTGAGCTGGACTTCCAACTCGATGCGCTCGGTAATATCGTCCATGATGACGAGGCGCCCGACCACGTTGAATTTCCGCGTAACCAGCGGCGCAATGGCGACGTTGACCACGCGCGATTCGCCGGTCGGCGTCGCCAGGCGGAACTTGTAGAGATTGTGAATGCCCGGATTCTGGCGCACGCGGTAAAACTCTTCGACGAACGACGCCGGCAGTACCTCGCTCAACGATCGTCCCACGACCTGCCAGCGCGGCTTGGCGTACATCACTTCCATCTGCGAGTTCCATGACTCGATACGGTCCTGGAGATCGACAGCGAGCACGCCGACGTTGATCGACTCGACGATATTCTCGTTGAAGTCTTTCAGGCGCTCGTACTCGGTGACCTTCTGTTCGAGCGACGCATAGAGGCGCGCATTCTGGATGGCGATGGCGATGTATCCCGCCAGTGTTTCCAGCAGTTCGACGTCCTCGCTGGTGAGGAAGTCGCCTTCCATCGTCTTGCCGAGGCCGAGGAAGGCAATCGTCTTCTGGCGAGCGTGGCAGGGGATGTAATAGTTCAGATCGAGGCGCGAGATGGCTTCCCGCGCTGCCTGATTTTCGCGGGGCAACTGGCGCGTGTTCTCGAAGAAGATGTGGCCGGCCGCGTCTTCTTCTGCGCGCGGCTTCGAGAGGAAGCCCAGATCCACTCCACTCACCGCGCCCAACCAAACGACTTGGCAAGCTCAAAGCGCGACGAGTCGGCATTACCGAGGAAGATGGCAATGCGATCGACCATCAGCGTGTGCGAGAGCCGGTCGACCAGCGACGAGAGCATCTTGTCGAGATCGGTTTCCGAACTCAACTCGCGGCCAAATGCCACCAGCGTGCGGCGGTAATCGTAGCGCGTGCGATAGAAAAACTGGTCGAGCTTCTCCTGAATAAACCGGCGTACGGGATCGAAGAGAAGCGCGGTGACGACAATCGCGACCATCAATCCGAGCGGGCCGGCACTCGGTACGCGGGTATGCACGAGTTCGGCGATTCCGCCGACGACCGCAAAATACCCACCCGCGATCGCAGCCGCGGCCAGCGTGTATGCCATGCCGCGCTTGAAGATGAGATCCACGTCCATCAGCCGGTAGCGGACGATGGCATAGCCGAATGTCAGCGGCAGCAGTCCGAGCGACAGCACCGATACCTTCATGGCGGGCGAAGGCATCGCTCCGAATAGATAGGGCAGCACGTAAAGCAACGTGAAGGGCGCAATCGCCAGCACGGTGCCGCGCGTGATCCACTTCAGCTGCTGGCGCAGGATCGGCGTGGCCGCCTGCCGGTAGTTGCGCCACAAGACTACCGCCGCGGAGACAAAAAACAAGGTGAGATAAGCCCAATGCACGCGGTCCAAGTTCCATAGGAGCCGCGCACTCGCGGGGTAAAACCGCAGTGTGAAGATCTGCACGCCCAGGAGCAAAAATCCGGGCAGATAAAGGGCCGGAATCGACCATTGATGCTTGCGGACAAATTTCCCGCGCTCGGGGAAGGTCAATACAAAGTGCAGGAACAGCGCCGGCTGCAGGATCCATGCGACTTCGTTCGCCCAGAAGACAATCCAATCGAAGGTGTTGAACTTGCCGGTGTAATGCAGGGAATAAAAGACAAACGACACCAGGCAGAAAATGTAAAAGTGCAGCGACCCGACCGCGGTCCACCGCCGCAGGAGAACATATAACCCAATGCCGAGATAGATCAGGGCAATCAGCCGCAGCCAATCATTCATTGACCGCTCGGCCGGCACCAACACCACCGGCACATCATCCAGCGGCACGGCTCCGCGGAGCAACGAGTAAGTTGCCTTGGAATACACGCCCGAGTAATACAACTCCCGTTCAATCGCAGCCGAACTGCTCACCGTATGTCCGTTGATGCTGACCGCGACGTCGCCGCGGCGCACTCCGGCCACCGCCGCCGGGCCGTTCGGTTCCAGTCGGTCCGCGATGACGCGTCCGCCTTTGTCCAGCCACCAAACCCCGTCGTCAGGGATTGCCGACTGGTGCTCCAATTTGAAATTAAATCCCGCGAAGACGATGGCCGCGATGGTGAAGAGCCCAAGCACAATCACGGTGAAGCGGGCCTGAAATTCGCGGTTCATGGACTGGGCTGGCGGCAGAAGCGCATCAACGTGCAATAGCTTGGATGCGCCTGTCGGCGGAGTTCTCCGCTCCTCAGAAAGCATTTTCACTGCCACCGTCCCATTTCTTGCACATGCCACAAGTGCTGAGCCGCTAACAACTTCGGCCAATTATACGGATTTGCGGGCAAGCTGGCTATGATATTTGGAAGATTCAGGTATGGGTTTACGGATGGAAAGCAGGCTAGGAGCTATGGGAATGTAGAACATCGGCGACGGTTAGTCGAGCTTTGTTTGCTTAAGTGATCGTTTCCAGTTTTGGCGCTTCTCACGGTCGACCCCGAGCCAAAAAGGGAAGCGGGCTTGGGAGCAGGAATGGAAGTCGAAGGAAAATCTGGCGGCTGTGTCTGGAGGGCGGAAACTGCGGAAATTGGACGTGCCCAAACCCTTTTTTAGTATTGGGAGATTCAGGAGCCTTCCCCGTCTCCTGAATCCCCCACTTACTGGTCCCACCGAGCTCTACCAGGAGCCGATGAGCAAACCGTGCAAGTGAGTCCATATTGCCTTCACTCTCCGGAAAGGTCCATGGAGACGGTCTGAAGCGGTCTGAATTGATCTGAAGAACTGGTCATCACCGCTCCCCTTGACACGCCCATCCCGGCATAACAAAATCTCAGATACCCATTCTGTCGCCAGATTTCCCAGGGAGCGCAGTAGTGTCCGACAAGAAGTTCTGCTTCGACGATTTTCAACTGGATTTCGCCCGCTTCCAACTCTCTCGCCAGGGTAAGGCGCTGCGACTGGAAGGGCTGCCGCTCCAGTTGCTGATGTTTCTGGTGGAAAACAAAGGCCAGCTTGTGACCCGGGAGCAGATTGCCGCTGCATTGTGGAGCAAAGACGTATTCGTCGACGTGGATCAGGGGATCAACACGGCGATCCGGAAGATTCGCCGCGTACTCGGCGATGACGCCGGAGAGCCGCAGTATCTTCAAACGGTAGTGGGGCGAGGCTACCGCTTCGTGGCGCCCAACTCGGACGAATCGCCGGGCAGAGCAGAGCCGGATCGGTCGTCCTCCGATTTCATGGTTACCCCCGAAGAATTGGGCCGGGCCATTATGACTGCGGCCGGCCTCGACCCCGAAAATCCCAAGGCGATTCCGCCCAAGCTTCCCGAAGACTAAGGGAATAAAAAAAGCAAGAAGCAAAAAGTAGCAGCCCGGCACCGTCCCGCACCTTCCTTGTTCCGACTTAATCCTTACTAACCCGACAATCCCACTGTTATGCTTTTCCCATCGCGGAGAATCATCATGCCCCATTCAACTTACTTGCGCACAATCGCGCAGAGCGCGGGGATCCTCTTCCTTCTTGTCGCTATCTCCTCGTCCCAGACGGTTCCGGCCGCGCCATCGAAAGCTACTCCCTCGCTCACTGAGTCCATTAAGCGCGTAGATACCGAAAACACTCAGCTCCATATTCTCTATGTCCACGGGATGGGCGCGAGTGGCCCGGGCGCATCCGCCTCTGCCGACCTGCGCAAGAGCCTCTGCAAATTCCTGCGCGATTGCACAACGGCGGAGGGTGAATTCGATGGCACGGACTACGCCGATGGAGGAGACTTCGCCTTAAACTCCCCGCCGCCCAGCTTCCGCTATCTTGGCCGGGCGCTATGGAAGAGTAATGCGAATGGCTCATCCGAAGAATGGAATGCCTCCGCGCCCTACGTCGATCACTACAAACTCACGCGCCGAGACAACGCTCCAACTATTTATCTCGACGAGATCAACTGGTGGCCGCTCGTCTTTGCCCCAAAATGCCAGCAGATTATCGGCGAAGATGCCAGCTTGGCTGGTCCAAATAAGACGTACCTCGGCATCTGCTCCTTGCCCGCCAAGCCCGATCCCAACCCGCAAAAAAATCCTGGCCGTTTCCGAACCTATCCCTTCCTCGACAACGCACAACAACTCAACGCCCTTCCAGCCAAGGGCGCCATCCTCAACCGCGCGCTCAAAACGTTCGTGCTCGACTGGGGTTTTGCCGACGCCATGCTGGCCGTTGGGCCGATGCGCTATCTGTTTCTTGAAGGCATTGGCGAACTGGTGCGCAAGTCGTTCAAGGTGGCCGCCGACGGATCGCGAGGCGACGCCGTCACGCCCGCGCCGAACCAGGAGTTTGTCGTGGTTTCACACAGTCTCGGCAGCTATCTGATGTTTTCGGCGCTCGACGTCAGGGATTCCGACACGCCGACGCCGCCGAAATGGCGCGCCGATTATGACTATGTCCTGGCCAATACGTCCAAAGCCTACTTTCTAGCGAACCAGGTCCGCCTGCTCGAACTCGCCAACCTTGACATCTCAAAGAACGCCAACCTGATCACGCACCTGAAAACCTGGAGCGATCTTCGCCAGGGCGCGCACAAATCTGTCCCGCAAATTGTCGCCTGGAGCGATCCGAGCGACCTGCTGACTTGGAGCGTCCCTCTCCTCGATCCGCAAATCGCCAAAGTCTGTAATGAAACCGTGCAGAACGCGACGCACTGGTTTGGGCTGATCGAGAGTCCCGGCAAGGCGCACACGACCTATGACCAGAACAAGCGCGTGATCAAAGTCATGCTCCCGAAGGAGAAGCAGGAGCAACGAGTGGCGGATAGCTGTGTGGCACCGCTGTAGCGCGCGTCTCAGAAGGCCGGCGCGGTTTGGCAAGGCCTTCGGAGGGTAAAATGAAAAGCCAGAACTCTTCCTGATCAAGGAAGCGTCGCAAAAAAATAGTGGGAGCCAGAACGCGGCTCCCACCAAGCGACAGAGGCGATATCACTCACTAACTAGGAATCTGATCCCGGGAAATAAGTTGCCAATCGAAACCCAAAAAGACCGGCAAAATCACCCTGTGGAACCCAAATCTTCTCCGCAACAAGACACCCCGGCTCGGCCAGGGTCTTCCTCGGGCGCGGAGACGACCGCCGTCGCCATCCCGGGCAACGCCACTAGAGTTGATGAGCTCTGGGCCGATCTCCCCGCCGGGCGCATGCGCTACCTCAAGGCAGGCGCAGGTCGCCCACTGATTCTCGTCCATGGCCTGATGGGGTATTCATTTTCGTGGCGCTTTACCATGCCCGCGCTTGCGGAGCATGCGACGGTTTATGCCATCGACAACCTCGGCGCTGGGCTGTCGCCAGCGGTTGAAGGAATGGACTGTTCCGTGCGCGCCACGGCCGAGCGCCTGCTGCAATTCGCCGATGCCTTGGGGCTGAGTGAATTCGATCTGCTGGGTACTTCGCACGGCGGCGCGGTCGCGATGATCGCGGCCGCCATCGATGCTGAACGTGACCGGCACCGCATCCGCCGCCTGATCCTGGTCGCGCCTGTTAACCCGTGGTCGCCTCACGGCAAGAGGCTCGCGCCGTTCCTGGTCACGCCACTGGGGGCGCTCTTCTTTCGCAATACCATCGAGCGCTGGCGGGTGCTTGACTACCTCTGGCTGCGCCGCCTGTTCAGCACCGGCGACAAAATCCCGCCCGACTCGCTTGCCGGATATAGAATTCCCGTTTTCCAGAATCACGGCTTCCGGCACGCCTCGAACATTCTGAAGACGTGGCTGGCCGACCTCGCCGACCTGGAATCTGCGCTGCCGAAAATTCGCGACTATCCCACACTGCTCATGTGGGGAACCAAGGATCGAGCTGTGCATTTTGGCTCCGCCGAACGACTGCGGGAGAATTTTCGCGATGCGCGCCTGGTCGCCTTCGAAGGCGCGGGCCACCTTCCCTACGAGGAATGTCCGGAAGAATTCAGTCGCGTGCTCATCGATTTTCTGGCCGGGTAGGGCGGCAGAGAACGCGTCTTGGCTCAACCCTCCTCTGCTACTCTTTCCACATCGTGCATTCGCTCCATCATCTTCGCGAGTTCATCGCCAACTATGGATACTGGGCGATTGCTCTCGCCCTTCTGGTCGAACACGCAGGCATTCCTGTTCCCGCGGAGACCACGCTTTTGCTTGGCAGCTTTCTGGCCTACTCCGAACACCGGCTGCATCTCGGATGGATCATCGTTGTCGGTACCTTGGCCAGCGCTGCGGGCGGCGCTCTCGGTTACGCGCTCGGCTGCTATGGCGGACGCCTGCTGGTCGAGCGCTACCAGAATTTCTTTCACGTCTCGCCGACTGCCCTCACTCGCGGCGAAGCTCTGATTGCCCGCTACGGCGCGTCCACGATTTTTTTCGCGCGCTTCATCTTCGGACTGCGCATGATCGTCGGCCCACTCGCTGGAGTGCTGCGCATGCGCTGGCGTTCATTCCTCTTCTATAACCTGCTGGGCTCCGCCGCATGGGTCGCTCTGATCGCCAGTATCGGTTATCTCTTTGGAGGGCACTGGGGCCATCTGATTCACGCGATGGCCCGGGTCAACCTGGCCATTCTGATCGTCGTCGTGGCGATGGTCCTCTATTTCCTGTGGTCCCGGCGGCGAACTCGCGAGCGGAAACGAAGCGCGGCTGACGCCGCCGAGGTGGCTTTGGTCACTTCCATCAAACCGTTAGCCACTTTATTCTGAAGAAGCAACCATGCCCGCGAAAACCGCGATCCCATCGTCTCGCTCTCTGCGCTTCGGGCTCTCCGAAGTTTGGGTGCGATTCCTCGTCGCGATCTTCGGGCTGGTGCTCGCCTTTGGTGCCGCGCTCTTCTCTACCGTTTCAAGCGAGTCGGGCAGCGTATGGGGAACCATCGTGCTCGCGTCGTCCGCGCTACTGCTGGCGACGCTCGTTGGACTGACGACTGTTCCGTATCTGGCTCGCCGTGTGGTCGCATCGCGGTTGCGTGAGGCCATCGATTACGAGGTGACGCGCGCGGGCACGATCTACATCCTGATCACGGTGGTGATTGGGATCGCCGCGCTCAACACCGGAAATAATCTTCTCTATGTGATCGTGTCCGCGCTGCTCGCAGCCATCATCGTTTCCGGGATTGCCTCTGCGGTAGTTTTGCGCGGACTGGGGCTGGATGTGCTTCTCCCGGAGCACGTGTTTGCGGCACGTCCCATGAGGGCGCGGTTCCTGCTGCGCAATGCGAGTTCGTGGATGCCGTCTTTCTCTGTGCGCATCGTTCCGGCCAAACGCAAGCCCGCGCGCAAGTGGCAATGGGAAGCGTATACCTTCGGCTGGCCGCGCGGCCGCAAGGCTGAAGAACAGTGGTTTCGTCTGCCGGACCGCCGGTTGCGCCGCGTGAGCGAGCAACTGGAAAAACCAATTCTTGAACAGTCGGTGTATTTTCCATTTCTGGCGCCGGGACAGGAATTGCGCGCCGATCTTGAGCTGACCTTTCCCGAGCGCGGGCGCTATCAGGAAAAGAATTTCGGGCTGGCAACGCGCTTCCCGTTTGCCTTCCTGACCAAGACGCGCCGCATTAACCTGGCGCGCGAGATTGTGGTTTATCCGGTGGTCGAACCGGCCGATCACTTTCTCGAAGTGCTGCCCATGGTGACCGGAGAATTCGAGACCTTTGTACGCGGACGCGGCTATGATCTCTACCGCATTCGCGAATATATGCCGGAGGATTCGGCGCGACACGTCGACTGGAAGGCAACGGCGCGCACGGGAAGCCTGAAAGTGCGCGAGTTCAGCCGGGAAGACGAGCGAAAGCTGCGGATCGTATTCGACAATCCTGCGCCGGGAGCGGTTGCGCCCGAAGTCTATGAGCGAGCGGTGCGGCTGGCGGCGTCGCTGGCATGGCACTTCCATCATGAGGACGTAGAAGTGTCGTTTGTGGCCCCGGGGCTTGAACCGACGACGGATGTGTTCGACTTCCTACATTATCTCGCCCTGGTCGAGCCCCAGGAAGCAACGCCGGTTTTCGCCCGGCTGCGGGCCAGTGGAGACTACAACCTGATCGTGACGAGCCGGGATAGGGTGGGGATTCCGGCCGCGCTGGCCAGCGCTTCCTATGTGATCTCGTTCGGGCAAAGTCGTTAAAGATAAAGGGGTTTGCGCCCCGGGGCCGGGAAATTCTTCCCTTCAAGCATCCATTCCAACGGGGACAAAATCGAGAAGCAAGATCACGAATTAAGGAAGTTGAGTACGAATAGGGACGAGTCACTTCCTGCTCAGGATCGGCCCGAGCTGGGACGGTAACAGGTTACTAAGGTTACCTAAGTAGGTTGACCGCCTATGGTCATGTGCCACACGATAGGGCAGGATTGGAGCGTCGCCGGGGCTCCCAAAAGCCAGACGTTTTAATCCCAGGAACTTATGTCATTGCAAAGTCATTCGATGATCATGGCCTTGTGGTTCGCCCAGCCCGTCTTACAGGTGGCGGTGGCGATCGTCGTTTGGCATCGCAAACTCTATAAACAGTTTCCGATTTTTCTTGCATTCCTGCTGACACAGGTCGGCGTTTTTGTGATCACTTACCCGATCTTCACTTTCTACGGGATGAACGACAAGCGATACTTCTGGCTCTACTGGCTGTCGCAGGTGCTGAACGCAGTTCTTAGTTTCAAGATCATTCATGAAGTTTTTCTCGATGTTTTCCGTCCCTACCACGCCCTGAAGGATCTGGGAACTCCGGTATTCAAATGGGCCGGCTTAGTGATGGTGCTGGTTTCGGTAGTCGTGGCATCGTCGAATTCGTTTAATCAGGATCCAGTCGTTCATGCCGTGCGGACATTGCAATGCTCAGTCCGGTTGGTGCAGTTCGGTTTAATTCTTTTCTTGCTGCTGTTCTCGCGCTTTCTGGGAGTTTCACGGAAGCAATTGAGTTTTGGAATTGCGCTCGGATTTGGCATTTCGGCAGGTGTTGAACTGATGTTGCTCGCGATGCAAACAGGAGGGCTGATCGGGCCGCGCGCATTTTAACTTGATTAATATGATGTGTTACGACATCTCGATTTTGATCTGGCTAGGCTACTCGTTCTCCCGTGTCGAGGCTCGTAATTCTAACTTGAACTACCTGCAGACACAGCGCTGGGAAAAGGGATTGGCGGATCTGCAACCGGCCGACCAGGACGATTCGCTGATACCCATGTTCGAGGGTATGGTTGAGCGCGCATTTTCGCGCAGTTCGAATCTCGAAGACATCGACAGAGTGCTCAGCCTTGCGAAACCCCCCACGCCGGTACGCGCGAAATCGGCCGCAGTGGGATCAAGAATATCGAAATGAAGGGCATCAAACGGAATCGCGCCGTCGGGATGAAATGCCGATTTGTTGGTCTGGCGCACCAACGCCCGCACTTTGCAATGCCGCAAGAGTCTGCACATTCATCGCATATTAGTCAGTATGAAAAAAAACCTCAAAATTGAAAAAGCTTGTCAAGCGCCATTTTCGGCCTCCGAGCGATCCTTCCAACCGCCCACTTGCTTACACCTAGAAAGTACAAGTGTTACTTTAAGTACACTACAGAAAACCCTGTAGAATCGCTTTTCGGAGAAGATTGCCTCTCTGGTATGGGCGGCCACCACCCGCCACGTATTCCCTGGGACGATTAACCTCAGGTAAATCATCTTCTTAGAGTCCTGTGTATAATTCCGCGTCGCGTGCTCGGCGATTTTTGCTGGTCATGCGGCAGACCCTAAGGAGAAGTCCAAATGAAACGTTCACTCAGGGCGTTACTGCTGTTGGTAGGTCTGGTAGGAACGCTGGCGTATGGTGCAATCCCGAAGGCTCCAGCACCGGACGGCCCCATGCCGTTGTGCTATCCCCGGGACGGCCATCCGTGTCCACCACCGGATCAAGTGGCATTCCACTAGATCCTAGCTATATCCTAGAAAGTCAAACAAGCAAGAAAGCCATTTTCAGGCTGACCGAATTGGTCAGCCTTATTTTTTGTCACTTCTTTTCGGAAGATCCTTCCGCCGATCCTTTGCAGCACTGGATGGTTTCGCCGCGCCCTCTTCACCGCCGGACGGCGCCGTTTTTTCGCCGATCTTCTCCTCCGCTTCGGCGGGGGGCGCAATGTACTGGACGATGATGGAAATACGGCGGTTGGAAGCATCAAAAGGGTCCGCTTTGTTGCGCAGACGCTGGTCGGCGAACCCCCGCACTTGTGAGACCTGATCTCCGCGCAGACCGGCCTCTTGCATCACGCGCCGCGCGGCGTTCGCGCGATCCGATGACAACTCCCAATTGCTGTAATTCGCGCGCTCACCATAAGGCTTCGCGTCGGTGTGGCCTTCAATGGAAACGTGATTGGGGAGGCTGCCGAGTTCCCTGGCAAGAAGAACGACTATCTCCTTGCCGCTCCCGCTGAGCGCCGAACTGCCGCTGTCAAAGAACGTTCCCTTCGTCGGATTCGAGCAGTTCGATGCGCAAGCCCTTCTGACGTAACCGTCATTTCAATGTTCTTGCGCAGCCTCTCCAGGTCATTGATGTTGCGAATGCTCTTCTGCAGCTGCTCCTTCAGTTGTCCCATGTTCTGCTTGGTCAGTTCGAAGTTTTGGCCGGATCCGTTCTGGTCGGAACCGACTTTCTTGGATGTGCCGGTGGGATCCTTGAAATAGCCGCCCACCGCCTCCTGAATTTGTTTGCTGGTGTTCAAGAGCCACAACACGATGAACAGCGCCATCATGGCGGTGACGAAATCGGCATAGGCCACTTTCCATGCGCCGCCGTGATGGCCTCCATGGCCGCCTTTTTTCTTGATGACAATGATGGGTGGAGTCGACATAGAGGCAGGCCGAAAGATCAGGCGCCCGCAGCAGCGCCGGTCGCGCTTTCGGGTGCAGCGCTCCCTTCCGAGCCGCCGCCTTTATTACGGCAAGCCTGCTCGACTTCTTTGAACGACGGACGCACGTGGCCGGGCACGACGCGCCGCCCCATTTCTACCGCCATAATCGGAGCGACCCCTTTGAGGAATGAGATCATGACCACACGCATCACTTGCAGAAATGCGTGTTCTTCTTCGCCTGCCTTACCCATCCGCGCCGCGATGGGACCGAGCAATCCGTAGCACAGCAAAATGCCAAGGAAGGTTCCGACCAGCGCCGCCGCGACCTTGTGTCCGATCTCTTCCGGCGGGCCTCCGAGCGCACCCATGGTGATGACTACTCCTAGAACGGCGGCGACGATGCCGAGACCGGGCAGCGAGTCTGCCGTGGTGCTGAGCGCGGAAACGGATTCGCCCGCACCGTGATGGTGGACCTCCATGTCGGCATCCAGCATCTGATCGAGATCGAAGACTTCGACGCCTCCGCTCACCGCCATGCGCATGGTGTCGCAGACGAAGTCGCACAGATGATGGTTGCGCCACGAAGTCCTTGTATTTGGAGAGCAGCGGGCTTTTGCCTGGTTCTTCGATATCGTTTTCAAGCGCCACCAGTCCTTCTTTGCGGGCTTTTTGCAGCAGCTCGTACATCATCTTCAGGGAATCGATGTAGCGCTGTTTGCTGAATTTGGACGAGCCGAATACACCGAGCAGGCCGATCACGATCTGTTTGATGATGTGCAGCGGATTGGCGATGAGCACGGTACCGGCCGCGGCGCCGCCGATGATGATCAGTTCTGCCGGCTGCACCAGCACGCGCAGATTGCCATGTTCCATCAGGTACCCGGCGACGATGCAGCCAAAAACGACGACTATGCCAATGATCGTAAACATAACGACGTCATCCCTGCGCTGCTGTGCGCGCGGCGTGCTGCCCAGCCTGGGAACCATCGGCGGCCATCCCGATGGCGCGGCCCTTGGCTGCGGCGTGTGTGGGCTCGAGTCCGTTGAGTAATTTCCCGATCTCATCGCCGGGTTGCGCCATCGTGTGCATGACCACCGCCTGCACGGGGAAGCGATCGCCCCACCAGCGAACTTCAGAACTTGTCACCTGGCTCCAGATCATGGTCGCCGCGGCCGCGGTGGCGACGGGATTCGACGAAGGCAGAACGACGATGAATTCGTCCTCACCCCAGCGCCCCAGAAAATTGGCCGGATCCACGTTGTGGCGCAGCGTATTCGCGGTGGTCCGCAGGAAGGGCGCGATGGAATGCGGCCCGTGCTTGGAGCGAAATTCATCCAGCCCGAGCACCCGAATACGCAACAGGCCGAAGCCGCGGTTTGATTCGTCCATCCCGGCCATCGACTCGGCAAGGAGGGCGCGCGTCAGGCGTTGGGCTGGAATGCCGGTGACCGCGTCCAGACATCCGTACAAAGATGTTTCGCCGGAGTCGCGGCGGAATTCGCTGGCTTCCTCGAACAGGACAATCGCGCCTTCGACCGCGTCTTTACTTGGAACAATCGGGCGACATCGGACCGCGACCGGAATGCGGTGGCCTTCTTTATGAAGAAAGTGCGCAATGACCTGCCGCGGCTGACCGTCATGCAAGGTCATGCTGATCGGACTGTGATCACGATCGAGGATTTGCCCGTAGTCATCGCAGGCATCGACGATGTGCTCGACGTAAATGCGACCTACGACCTCGTGCGCCAGATGCCCAACGATGTGCTCGGCGCCATGATTCCAGAAACGGATTCGTTGTTCGCGGTCGACGATGTAGATTCCGATTGGCAGGTCTTCCAGCACAGTGCGAACGAATCCCGGATTGTCGAATAAGGAGCCCATGAACCAAACCTTGCCATTAACGTTCATCGGCGAGGAAGGCGGTCGACTTCAGAAGTGGGAAGGAAGACAGGACCATCCGAGCAGATGGAGGTTCGGGTATGCAGGCACTCGCATGTCGCCCACAAACGCAATGGGAGGGATGCGATTCGAGTTCTCGGCGGCGTTATGCTGCTCGCCGCGTTCGCGCGTCGAGTGTGTGGGCCAAATCTTCCGCGGAAAATACGGGAGGCTGGCAGGCGAAGTTTGAGCAAACCACCGCGAACGATTCCTTCCCCTCGCAACGCGGGAAGGTGGGGAATCGTTTCTGCCAGGGCCGGCGGCAGGTTTTGCGCGACCGCTTTGTCGCGATCCAGGTGCAGGACAGCCATCTCGAGTGAGAGTGGCGAGCGCGCCGCTTTGTACAGGGTCCGCGCAGTCTCGTCGCTTCCGATGACGACCACCTGCGTATGCGGCGACGTGAAGCGGGCGACCGCCAGCCCATAAGTAGCTGCGAAGATGCCGTGCTGCGCGGCGGCTCCGGAGTAGAGTTCCAGCGTAGCCTCGGCCTTCTCGCGATAGGACGATTCGTTGGTGTACCCGTGGAGACGGAGCAGCGCAATCGCCGCAGCCGGATTGCCCGCGGGAGTGGGCGAATCCTGAAAGGGTTTGCGAGGCGTGCCGAGAATTCCAATCGCTGCGGGAGATGAAGTCAGTCCCGTTTCCACGCGGGCCGCGTGCGTGTCGAAGAAGCCGCCTTCGTTTGCGTCGTAGAAGCCGGCGATCATCGCGTCCGCGATCGCGCGTGCAAAACGAAAATAGCTCATGTCGGCTGTGGCTTCGTAGGCGTCGAGGCAAGCGATCACGGTAAAAGCGTAATCGTCGAGCACGCCCGCCGTTTCACGCCGTTCGGCCTTTGGATCGGAGTATGCGATCACATGGCGCAGCGTTGGCGCCGGCGCGAGCGCAGAGGGCGTGTCCTCGCCCGCAGAATTTGAGGTTGGCGCGGAAGTGAGCAATGCCGTGGAAATTGACCTGCCCGCAATCCATCCCTCCGACAGCAACCGGTCCAGAGAGCGCAAAGCGAAAGCGCGTGCATCCTTCAGATCGAGGACTTCAGCCGCAGCCAGATACGCTGAGACGCACATCGCGTTCCAACCCGCGTAAACCGTCTTGTCGACGTAGGGCGTAGGCCGCTCCTGCCGCGCCGCATACATTTTTTCTTTCGCGGAAGCCAGCAGGTCACCAACGTGCGCTGGAGTCAGGTTCAGACGTTGCGCGATGTCTTCGACTGCTGGCGATGAATGTGCAGTACATTCTTTGCCGGATTGTGGTGCATGTCGCCGATCTCGCTGATGTTGTAGCGCAGTTCGGCGACGCGGGCCTCGTCTTCATTCAGCGCGGCGCGTGTTTCCTCGAGCGTCCAGGTGAAATAATCGCCGTCGTCTTCCATGGAGTAGTCGGCGTCCTGAGAGGCGTAGAAGCCGCCATGGGCGCGGTCGCTGAGCCATTCGTCCATCCAGCGAATGATGTCGCGCGCTATGTCGGCAAAGAATTCCTCGCCCGTGGCCTGGTAGGCGTGGACATAATTTTTCAGCAGTTCGGAGTTGTCGTAGCTCATCTTCTCGAAGTGAGGGACGATCCAGCGCTCGTCGACCGAGTAGCGATGAAATCCTCCCGCGAGCTGGTCATAGACGCCGCCGCGAGCCATCTTCTCCAGCGTGTGAACGAACAGGTGGCGCAGACTCTCCTTGCCTTCGTCTTTGTCATGGCCATCGCGGTTGCGCGCATAACGATCCATCACGAGATCAAGCGCGGAAGGATGAGGAAACTTCGGCGCACTGCCGAAGCCTCCGTTTTCGGCGTCAAACATCTTTCTTGCCGATTCGATCAGTGCGTCAAGCACCGTGGCGGAAATGTTTCCACCCCTTTTGGTGTAGGACTCGGCCCGCGCGAGTGCGCTCTCGACCATCGTCGCCTGCTGGAGCACGTCCGCGTTCTGTTCCCGGTAGGCGGTGGCAATGGAATGCAGCACACGCCTGAAACTCGGGCGGCCATAATGATCCTGCGGCGGAAAATAAGTGCCGCCATAAAACGGCTTGCCGTCGGGGGTGAGGAACGCGGTCAGAGGCCAGCCGCCCTGCCCGGTAAGCGCGCTGACGGCGATCTGGTAACGGCTGTCGATGTCGGGACGCTCGTCGCGATCGACCTTCACGGCGATGAAATTCTCGTTAACGATCTTCGCGATTTCAGGATCGTCGTAGGACTCGCGATCCATGACGTGACACCAGTGGCACCAGACGGCGCCAATGTCGAGGAGGATCGGCTTGTTCTCGCGGCGGGCCGCGGCGAATGCGTCCTCGCCCCATTCATGCCAGTGGATGGGCTGGTGCATGGCGGAACGCAGATAGGAAGACGAGGCGCCGGCGAGGGAGTTGGACGCGGAGGTCATCTGGAGAGTTTATCGCGACCGGAGAGAAGCTGAGCGCATAGCCGGGAAATTTCGCGCCGCTAGCGATCCCGAGCAGGTGAAGCAACTCCGCGACCAGTTAGGCCGCTTCGTGTTGGAGAGTAGGTCGTGCGATGCCGCAGATTACTCCGTTCGAACTCCCTGCGGACTTCCGGTGGCCGGTCCCCAGCCAAAGCGGCTCCAGTCAATCTTCTTCCAGTCCAGGCGCGTCCGCGCGATCGACAGAATCAGCATGAACAGAAAGATCTCGATCAGCCCGCGCGTAGCCGTTCCAATTCCCACCGCGCGTTTGGGAAGAATGGAAAATCGACCATAGACGAATTCGATGTGCACCCAGTAGACAAGCAGCGAAGTCTGGCCCAACTGAATGAGGGGGCTGAAACGCACGGCCCACGGCCCTTGGCTGGATGTTCCGAGACTCGGAAGCACCCAGCGCGTCCACGCATAAGCCAGCAGGCAGATCATCAGCAGCATGCCGACGCGCATCATCAAAAAATTGGGGCTCGTGTGCCAGTAATCGTAGGTGGAATAGAGGCGAACTGAAGAGTGATCGAGCCCGTAGGCGACGAGAATCGCGGCGGCTCCGGTGGCGGCAAATGCCGTCAGGACAGCGGCCGTGCGCTCCCGGGCGCGGTCGCTGAACAGGATGAATCCCGCAGCCAGGCCGGCGAAGGCGAAAGCGCTCCAGGGAAACATGCAGAAGAGATACGGCTGAGGCGCGCCCAGATTGTGGCATCCGTTGATATAGGACTCAAGCTCCCACGGAAGCCATGTCGGCCGCCAGTTGGTGTAGAGCAGCGGCGTAAGCAATGCGATGAGCGCGGCGACAGTGACGGAAGCGCCTGCCAGAGCTGGCACTGGAACCGCGAGGGGCGCTGCCGTAGTCGTCGAATCGGTCGGAGACGCGCCGCGATTGCGGAGGCTCAGAACCAAGCCGCAAAGAAGCGCCATGAAGATCATCGACAGTCCGATGACGTTCAACACATCGACGCGGAACAAATCAGTCCAAGGCGCCCATCCCCACGCGATTACGTACTCCTGTAGGCGGAATAGAAGTCCGAAGCCGACAATCTCCGCGCCCCGAAGCACCATGGTCCGCGTGATTTGCGCCGGTGTCTGGTTCTTGCGGATCAGCTTGGTGGTGACCAGTGCGAAGGAAATTCCGGCGAGAAACAAGAACAGCGGCGCAGGCAGTGTGCCCAGCCGCTGCGACCAGTGTAAGAAGGTTCCGTTGCGCGCGTCGCCGCCGAGCCACGAGTCGTAACAGTGCGTCTGGAACATCAGCAGACACGCGAGGCCGCGCATCCAGTCAATCCAACTAAGCCGTGAAGGAGCCGAGGGCACGGCTGAGTTTAACGTGCGACTGCCGGTATCAGCCAAGAGTTAAGGCAAGCGTTAAGGCGATTCACGGGCAAGCACCTGACCCGTACTCGCCGGCGCTGCGGACGGGACTCCAACTCATTTCTGATTGGCAGCTTTAATCTGCATGAGGAGCTCGTCCACTTCAGCCGGAGTCAACTTGCCGGCGAATTTTGGCATGTGCCTCTTCCCGTTGTTGATGATGGTGCGCAGATCGTCAATCGCGGCGGACGAGACTTTCTCCGAAATCAGCGGCGGACCGCCGAAATGGCGCCCCTCGGCCGTCTTGCCGTGGCATTTGGCGCAGTTCTTTTGGTAGACGGGATTTGAGGTCAGGAGACCAGAATGTGTATCTTGATCCGCCGCCTCCGCCAACGTGCAGCAAAGGCATAGAGAGAGAATAAGCAAGTAAGGGATCTTCAATTTCACTCCGTGACGATTCGGCAGCATTCAAGGTTTGATGCGCATTGGCGACGAAAAGGCCAGTTGCTTCAACCGTGCGCAGACATGCTAGCATTTCGGAAAGAACTTCGAATCCGGACAACGAGTGAAATCCCGTTTCCAGCTCCGTTCGCTTGCCCTAACCCTGCTCGTGGCCCTTTGCCTGCCTGCCGCGGCCTTTGCCCGGGATGAGTCGAAGTGGCTGGAGATCCACACCGCGCATTTCTCCGTGCTCACCGACGCGGGCGAGAAGCGTGGCCGCGAAGTCGCCCTTCGCATGGAGCAGATGCGCGCGGTATTTGCGCAACTTGTCTCCAGGCAAAAGACTCAACATGTCGGTTCCGATAACGGTCATCGCCCTTAAAAGCGACAACCAGTATGGGGCCATCGCTCCCAGCAAGCTGAGCTTTTCGAAGTCGTTTTATGTGCCGGGCTATGACCGCGTCTACGTCGTGCTCAATCTCTTCGAGATCGAGCCCTGGCGCGGCATCGCGCACGCCATGGGGCATTATTTCCTGAACTACAACTATCCTCCGGTGCAGGGATGGTTTGACGAAGGCTTGGCCGAATATTTCGGCGCCGTGCAGATCGACAAGGAAGTCAACATCGGCGGTGACCCTGAACTGGCGCCGGAATGGCACGAAGATGTCTTCTTCAATACGGTGCGCGATCCCAACGTGCCACAATCGCTGACCCAGATGGCGAGTTCTCCCGTCTGGATTGCGATGACCGACCTGTTCACCATGAAGCACGACAGCTCCGGCCGCAACGAAGGCTCGCACAACACGATGTATTACGCGCAGGCGTGGCTGGTGATGCACTACCTGATCAACAACAACAAGCTGCCGGAGGCGGGAACCTATTTCGACCTCGTGCAAAACAAGAAAGTTGCCGGTCGATAAGGCGATTGTGCAGGCCTTCGACATGACGCCCGATCAGTTCGAGGAGGCGGTCAAGAAATACTTCGATTCGAAGTTCACGTTGGGTATTTCGCTCGATCAGTCCAAAAAGCCGAACGGGAATATGGGAACCATCATGCAGCCCGAACATTTCCCGGTTGCCGTGGATGGCGATGAACTGGGCGCAGCCAGTCACTCCGGTGCCGGAGGTGGAGGCGAAGGCGATTCTCGGCGACATGATGGCGCGCATTCCTGACCGTCGCATGCAGGCGCTGAACGATCTAAAGACACTGGCGGCCGACCCAAAGGGAAACGAAGTCGCCGAGCGTGGCCTGGCGCGCGACGATCTCCAGATCAAGAAGTTCGATGCGGCGGCGGAGCATCTGGACAAGGCAGCGGAGTTGAATGCGCGCGATCCGTGGATATGGTATTACCGCTCCGTGCTCAAGTATCGCAAGGCTCAGGAGACGCGCCAGGAGATGCAGGGAATCGCGAACATGATGCAAGACCTCCGCGCCGTCATCGACTGGTACCCGGAACTGGCCGACGCCTATAACATGCTGGGTATGGCGCGGGTAGAGGGCGGCGGATGGAACTCGGCGCTTGAGGCAGAGAAGCAGGCGGTGGCGCTCTCGCCGCGCAATGTGGAGTATCAGTTCAACCTCGGGCAGATCTACATTGCAGGGAAGAAGTGGGACCAGGCCCGCGACGTTTTTACGCGGCTGAAGGAAAGCTTCCGGATAAAGAGGCGGCAACCGCGGCGAAGAAGCAACTCGAAGATATTGCGACCTTGCAGAAGTATGGAATACGTCCCCAGCACCCAGGCGAGACGCCGGCTCCCGCCGGGGCAGCCAGCACTCCCGGAGCGGGCGCAGCGGCGCGTCGGCGAGCAACGGGAAAGCCGCGGCCAGCGCCACCGATAACGACGACGAAGATGCGGATGCGAAGCCGAAACCGGTTCCCTTGAAGCCGGGAACGACCGGTCCCGTGCTTTTCCTGAAAGGCAAAATCGTGAGCAGCGATTGTTCGAAGTCGCCTGAGGCCGCGATTACCGTCATCAGCGGAATGACGACTTACACGATGCACGCTTCCGACTACAACAATCTGGTCGTTGTCGGAGAGGACAAATTTTCCTGCGAGTGGACGAACCGCCTGGTGTCGGTGAACTATCGGGCCACCGGAAAGCACACGGGAGAAGTAGTGTCGCTCGAAGTTCGATAGAGAAGTTCGATACGAGACCTTGCGGTAACAGACGCCCGGAACGTATATCGGCGAGTTTTACGCCTATGTCGTGGTTGACCATCGACGATTATCGAGCCGGCCGATGGCAAGGCGCGGCCGACCGAGCGGAGCGCTCGCGGCAGTATTGCGCGCAGCTCGAGGCCGGCAAAATTCTTTACTTCTCCGCGCCTCCTTTTGATTTGCCGCACGTCCGCGGTTGAGTTCCTGATTTCGCTCAAGCCTGCCGACTCGCGGCTGCACAAGAACATTTCCTATCGTCCCGAGAGCGACGTTTTGCGCGGGCTGGCGGATGATGCCAACAAACCGCGCGTGCACGAGATCATGCGGAACTATGCGGCGGCCGTGCGGGATTTGTCGAGAGCTTCCTCGCGCCCTATGCCGGACGATTTCAAGTGGACTACGCCAGCTTTCGTCCCCTGGAAGAAGAGGGCCGCGACCTCTCCTTGCACAAAAGAAATGACCTGCTGCACGTCGATGCCTTTCCCAGTCGGCCGACTCGCGGCGGGCGAATTCTGCGCGTGTTCACCAATGTGAATCCGGCGCAGGATCGGGTGTGGGTCGTAGCCGAACGATTTCCGGAACTGGCCTCGCGCTTCGCTCGCGATGCGGGATTGCCAAAATATGCGAATCCCTCGGCCTGGTCAGGTATTAAGCGCGGCCTCGGCCGGGTGGGATTGCCTGTGCCCGATCGCGCGCCCTATGACGAATTTATGCTCCACTTTCATGACTGGCTGAAAGAAAATTCGGACTTCCAGTCGGCGAAAGAAGGGAAGGAGCGGGTAAGCTTTCCGCCGCTGGCGACGTGGCTCGTCTACACCGATGGCGTGCCGCATGCCGCGCTCTCCGGCCAGTTCGCCATGGAGCAGACGTTCATCGTTCCCGTGGAGGCGCTGGTCGCCCCGGAGGTTGCGCCGATTCGTGTGCTGGAGAAGCTCGCAGGACGGGCGATGAGTTGACGCTACACGTCGCAAAACGCGGAGCGTGCCTCTACGCATTCCACCCGAGATTGAGCGAGCGCAAAATGTGCGAAGATGGAGACTGGGAGTGAGGATGGAAAATCCACTGAAGCTGAAGCGCATTCACCACGTAGAATTCTTCGTCGGCAACGCCCGGCAGGCTGCGTTCTTCTACCGCAAGGGATTCGGTTTTTCGCAAGTTGCCTATAGCGGCCTTGAGACCGGCAACCGCAAGCGAACTTCATACGCGCTCAGTCAGGGCAAGGCGAATTTTGTTCTGACCACGCCGCTGACGCCGGACGATCCGGCCGCGGAGCACATCCGCAAACACGGCGACGGCGTGCGCGACATTGCGCTCGAAGTGGCCGATGCCGACGAGGCCTTTGCCGAAGCGGTGCGGCGCGGCGCCAAGCCAGCCGAGGAGCCGCACGACGTGGACGATGAAACGGGCGCCATCCGTCGCGCCGCCGTTCACACCTATGGCGACACGATCCACTCGCTGATTTCCTACAAAGATTACAAGGGGCCATTCCTGCCCGGCTTCGCCGCCGCCCCGATTGATGGCGACGACTGCGGCATCCTGCGCATCGACCACATCGTCGGCAATGTCGAACTCGGCCAGATGCAGCATTGGGCGGACTATTACACGAACGTTTTCGGCTTTCACCGCTACATTACCTTCGACGACAAGGATATTTCGACTGAATACAGCGCGCTCATGAGCATCGTCATGTCCGACGATTCCCACTCGGTGAAGTTCCCGATCAACGAGCCGGCGGTGGCTCGCAACAAGAGCCAGATCCAGGAATATCTCGATGCCTACGGCGGCGCGGGCGCGCAGCACATTGCGCTCCAGTGTAAAGACGTGCTGTACACGGTGAGCAAACTCCAAAAGAACGGAGTCGACTTCCTGCGCGTGCCCGATACATATTACGAGGCGCTGCCGGAGCGCGTTGGACCGGTCGAAGAACCTATCGGATCGCTGAAGTCTCTCGGCATCCTCGTCGATCGCGACCAGGAAGGCTACCTGCTTCAGATTTTCTCCAAGCCGGTGGAGGACCGTCCGACCGTATTTTTCGAGGTCATTCAGCGCAAGGGCAGTCGTGGATTCGGCAAAGGAAATTTCAAGGCGCTGTTCGAGTCGATCGAAATGGAACAGGCGCGGCGAGGGAATCTGTAGCAATGGCGACCGCAGAAACAACGCGACGATCCAGTAAAGCTCCGTCCAAGCGAACCACGAATGGTGCGGCGGAGAAATCAAACGGCGGTCGTACCACGACATTGCGCTACCAGTCCGGCTTTGGCAATGAGTTCGCCAGCGAAGCCGTTGCCGGCACCTTGCCGCAAGGACAAAATTCTCCGCAGCGTGTAGCGCACGGCCTTTATACGGAGCAGTTGAGCGGCACGCCGTTTACCGCCCCGCGCGTCGCCAATCGCCGCACGTGGCTCTATCGCATTCGTCCCTCGGTCGCGCACAAACCGTTCGAGCCGATCGAGCAGGGAAGGCTGCGCAGCGCGCCCTTCGACGAAGTGCCGACCCCGCCAAACCAGCTTCGCTGGATGCCGATTCCGATTCCTGCGTCATCCGAGCGCACCGATTTTATCGACGGCCTCATCACCATGGCCGGCAACGGCAATACGCACACGCACACCGGCCTCGGCATTCACATTTATGTGGCGAATGCTTCCATGACCGACCGCTTTTTCTACAACGCCGACGGCGAAATGCTGATTGTGCCGCAGACCGGCCGCCTGCTTCTCCGCACGGAGATGGGAATTCTCGACGTTGCGCCCGGTGAGATTGCCGTCATTCAGCGCGGCATCCGCTTTCGCGTGGAACTCGTCGACAAAGCCGCCCGCGGATACATCTGCGAAAACTATGGCGCATTGCTGCGGCTTCCCGATCTCGGTCCCATCGGCGCCAATGGACTCGCCAACCCGCGCGACTTTCTTGCGCCAGTGGCTGCGTTTGAAGATCGCGAAGGCGACTTCCGCATCGCAACCAAGTTTCAGGGGCGCCTTTGGGAAGCATCCATCGACCACTCGCCGCTGAACGTTGTCGCGTGGCACGGGAACTACGTTCCTTACAAATATGACCTGGCGAATTTCAATTGCATCAACACGGTGAGCTTCGACCATCCTGATCCCGTCGATTTACACGGTGCTGACTTCGCCCTCGGAAATTCCGGGCACCGCCAATCTCGACTTCGTGATTTTCCCGCCGCGCTGGATGGTCGCCGAGCACACCTTCCGTCCGCCCTGGTTTCATCGCAACTTCATGAACGAGTTCATGGGGCTGATCCACGGCGAGTACGATGCCAAGGCTGAGGGCTTCGTGCCCGGCGGAGCGAGTCTGCACAACTGCATGGCCGGCCACGGCCCCGATGCCGAGACGTTCGAGAAGGCCAGCAAGGCCGATTTGAAGCCTGTCTATATAAAGGACACGCTCGCGTTCATGTTCGAAACGCGCTTCGTGTGCCAGCCCACGCGCTTCGCCCTCGAAACTTCCGAACTCGATCATCAGTACTTCGAGTGCTGGCAGGGTCTGAAGAAGAAGTTCGAAACGTAGGACGGATAGCAAGCGTCGTCGTGACCAGCAAGGCTTGTCATCCCGAGCGCAGCGAGGGATCTGCTGTTTGCCGCAAGATGCAGTAAAGAAATCGGACCATGAACGCAAGAGCCCTCCAGTCCATGCAGAACTTCACCATCGCCGCGGCCGCTACGCGCGCCTTGCTGCATGGGCTGATCGACTACGCCGGTTTGTTCCCGCCCGCCGCGCTTCTCGATGGAGACCGCAGTCGCCAATTACGACACGTACTCAAAATCCGAGCACGCCTGGATGCTGGGCCGCTTCATCGTGCCGGTGGCGCGATTGGCGGAGTTCGAAGCAGCGGTACTTGAGCGGTGGAATGCAGATGCGAACGATGACGTCGCATTGGAAACTGTCGGCTCTGCCGGGTGCCGACATTGCTGCGGACCTCGCGCGCATCGCGGACTTCAATGATCGATTCGCGGCTTGGCGGAGAAAAGTCAAGATCGAGTCAATCGAAGTAAAAATCGCGAATGCGGAAGAGATCGATCGCTTGTCGAAGATAATCCCCGCGCAACTCGACACCTATTTCGAAATTCCTCTGACGGCCGACATGAGCAATTGCATCGCAGCCGTTGCGCGCTGCGGCCGCCGCGCCAAGATTCGTACCGGCGGCGAGACGGCCGATAAATTTCCCGCGCCGGAGAGCGTCGTTGAATTCATTCGGCTGTGTGCCGCGTCCAGCGTGGCTTTTAAGGCCACTGCCGGACTGCATCATCCGCTGCGCTCGCGCCATCGCTTCACCTATCAGCCCGATAGCCCATCCGGAATCATGCATGGATTCTTGAATGTATTTCTGGCCGCCGCATTTTTGCGAGCGGGCCTGGAAGCGCAACTCGCCGTCGATCTGCTGAACGAGCAGTCAGCGGCGGCGTTTCACTTCGATCGGGACGGCGTCCGGTGGCGCGATCACCGCCTTGGCGTCGACGAGATTTCGGCAGCTCGCCGGAGCTTTGCCATTTCCTTCGGGTCCTGCTCATTCACCGAGCCCGTGGAGGACCTGCGGGCGCTCCACCTGCTTTAGAATCTCAACACCCTATGAAACCAGTTCTGGACGAGACTCACGATCCCTCCGCGCAAAGCTGGGTCGAATCGGCGAACGTCGCCGAGACGGATTTCCCCATACAGAATTTGCCCTTTGGAGTTTTTCGGCGACGCGGGACCACTGCGCGGCAAAATCGGTGTGGCGATCGGCGACCGCATTCTCGACCTGGCGGGCGTCGTAGGCAGCCGGCCTGCTTAAAGATGACGCGGCAGTTGTTGCCGCGGCTAAAGCCTGTGAGTCGGATTCCCTCAACGAGCTGATGGCGGCAGGCGCAGGGCCTCGTCGTGCATTGCGCCGGCGACTGTTTTCGCTGCTGCGCGCTGACGCCTCTCCCTCGGACCGGGAAGCCATATCGCGCCACCTCATCGCCGCAGTCTGACGTCGAGATGCTTCTGCCCGCTGCCGTCGGTGACTACACCGATTTCTATGCGTCGATTTTTCACGCGACCAACGTCGGCAAATTGTTCCGCCCCGACAATCCTTTGCTGCCGAATTACAAATACATTCCCATCGGGTATCACGGCCGAGCCTCATCCCTGGTCGCCAGTGGAGCCTCGGTCCGTCGTCCTCACGGTCAAACGCGCGACGGCGACGCCGATCCGAAGTTCGCGCCAACAAAAGCCCTCGACTACGAACTGGAAGTTGGCTTCTTCGTGGGCGCTGGAAACCGGCTCGGGGAGCCGATTCCCATCGCCAAGGCGGACGAACATATTTTCGGCATCTGCCTGCTGAATGACTGGTCGGCCCGCGATGTGCAAGCGTGGGAGTACCAGCCGCTCGGGCCGTTTCTGGCGAAAAGCTTTGCCACCTCGCTCTCGCCGTGGGTGGTGACGATGGAGGCGCTCGCTCCATTTCGCGGTGCCGCTTTATGCGCGCGACGAGGCCGATCCAGCACCGTTGCCTTATCTCTCGGATGCAGAGGATCAGCAACACGGCGGCCTCGACCTCACACTCGAAGTCTCCCTGCAATCGGCGAGCATGCGCGAGCAGGGAATCCCGCCGGCCGTCCTGAGCCGCAGCAACTCTCGCGATCTTTACTGGACCTTCGCGCAGATGCTCGCGCATCACGCCAGCAACGGCTGCAATCTGCGCCCCGGCGATCTGCTCGCGACCGGAACAGTTTCCGGACCGGATGTTGCCGGTGAAATAAGCGCCCGCGGGTGCCTGTTGGAATTAACCTCGCGCGGCGCAAATCCAATTACCCTGCCATCGGGAGAGCAGAGAAAGTTCCTCCAGGACGGCGACGAAGTCATCCTGCGGGGACATTGCGAGCGTGAAGGTTTCCGGCGAATTGGACTGGGAGCTTGCCGGGGCACAATTCTCCCCGCGTCCTGAAATCTAAACGCGGCACTCAGAGCACGACATGCCGCGTGACGCTCTCTCTTCAACGTTCCAGAATGTCTTTGTAGGCGTTGAGCGCAACTTTCTTCGGCATGCTTGGCAGCACGACGTCCGTGGTGTGGGTGCTGTTACCCACTAATCCGATTTGCCCGATGCGAGCCATGCCTTTGCCGAAGTCGGCAAAAATCGGAACCAGCATGGCAAAGTGTTCGTCCACGTCGCTCTCCGTGATTGTCATGTGCAGGTTCACCTTGCCGTCCGCCGCCGGAGTCGTCTGGTATTCAAACTTGTACCGCGGAACCTGGGTGCCATAGACCCATTCATTGAAGAACCAGTCCAGCCGCCCGTTCTTTTGCAGGTCCATGATCTTCGTCATGTGCTTCTCGGCGATGGCCTTGAATGATTCTGTGCTGGCCGGGCGGTCGCGATGGCTCTCAACAAAGTCGTGCATCATCTCCATGAATGCCTTGTCCTGCGTGTCGGCGTTCCACATCAGGGAGCGCAACATTTGCAGAATATAAGCGCCCTTCGGGTAGGTCACGTTCTGGTACGCGTTCGAAGTGCGCGGTGACATCAGACGCATTCCCATCCAGATCGGCCCCGCGTCATTGGGCGCAACGCCGAAGTTGTTCTTCTCGAGAATGCGCCGCCGCAGACGATCCCAGAACTCGATGTAGTCCTTCTGCCACTTCTCGCCCATCGCCTGTTGCAGAAACAGCCCCGCCGAAAATTCCGCAAAGCCCTCCGAGAGCCATTGATCATGGTAAGAAGCCCATCCCACGGCATGCCCCCACCACTGGTGCGCGACCTCGTGCGGCGTGACCTCCTGGACAAAGCCGGTGAAGTTATTGTCGATGTGCCCGAACAGCATCCATCGCTGCGTTGAATCCATGTACGCCGAAATCGGCAGATATACCAGATTCGGCCAGGACTGCCCGAAATTGAAGTCGGGCTGCTCGGTGATGTTGATGTTGTCGTAAGGAATTTTGCCGAAGAAAAGCGTGCAAACCTGCAATTGCGCCCGCGTCTGGTCGAGCGCGTATCTGGTCATCGCGCCCGGCGACATCGCCTGGTAGCGCCAAAAGGATTGCCGCGAAATCGGTCCGGCAACTCAGTCAGGTAATAGCCTTCGATCTTGAAGTGCGTGACCGTATCCGGCATGTCGATCTTCACGTACTCGCCATAGTTGAATCCGGCCACGGCCACCGGAGTCGACGTGACCCAATGGGTTACGGCGAGGTCTTTCTCTATGCCCTCATGCTCGAGTTGCCCGACGCTGATCAGCTTGTATTTATGCGGGACTTTGAAGGTCAGGTCATAAAGCGCGTGTTCGCCAAACCCGTTCAGGTTCGGATACCACGCCGTACGTGCCTCGATATAGAAAGATCCTTGTCCAGCGCTCAGGATCACTTTGTCGCCCGCGTATTCCACCGTGATCGAGAATTCCTTGCCCAGCGGCGGCGCCTCCGAAAGGATGGCGTAAAAGGAACCGTCTTCCTTGCGGCTCTCCTGAATAAAGTTGAGGTCCTGTCCGTTTTCGTCCAGAACGCGCGATACGCGCAGATTCGGCAGAAGCCCAAACTTCATGACTCGTTCACCCTGCACCAGCGGCTCAACGGTAATGGTCGCGGTACTGAAAAGGTGCTCATTCTTGGCGATGACTGTTTCGATCTTGTAACGATGCGTGGCGAAGAGACGCCGGTCCTCACGCGAACTGGCGGTCCGCTTCTCGTACTCCGCCTTGAGATGAGAGAGATACCAGATGCCGTCGTCCATGCCCTCGGGATCGTAGTTGACGAGTGCCACTTCCTCCGGCGAATCCATCTGTGGTAGCGCGCCCACGCGCGCTCTCACAAAAAAGCGCAGGTCCTTATGCTTTTTGCCGTGGATGTAAGCGTTGAAAAATGGAGGATGCGCGGGATTGTAGAGTGCGGCAAGAATGTCCGCATCCACATTGTCCATGCTCTCGTTGGTCAGGAGAGCCTCGGTGAAGCCGTGCGGAATTTCGTGCCGCACCCGCATCCGCTCTCTCCATTTTCGGAAAGCCTCGCCGGCTTGCGGGGGAGGTTCCTCGCGGTCCTTCAGCCCGGGGGTAAATTTCTCGCGGAGTTTCGGCGTGAACCGGATGACGGCCTCGTTGAAGTCCTCGTCGGCCTCGTCCGCGTTGATGCGGCGGTGCAGGTCGGCGGCGTCCAACGGTGCCACTGGCTTCAGATTGAAATGGCCTTCGCCGACAAAAACCGCGCCGGTTACCATTCCATTGACCGGCTTCAGGAAGGTCAGCGTTCCTTTGGTGAACTGAAAGATACCCACATCGATGGGCAGGGTGAAGCTTTCCACCCGGTAAGTTTCGCCCAGCGCAACATCGCGAAGTTGCCGGTAGACGGCATCGGTGTTCGCGGTGCGCTGGTTCACCGTAATGATGTTGATATCTGAGGCAATTGCCAGCCCAATCTGCAGATCCGTCGTGTCGCGTAATTCAATACTTCGCACCTGCGGCTCAAACCCGTCGCGACTTACTCGCACCTCGTATTTTCCCGGCTTGAGATCACTCGAAGAAAACTTGCCCACTCCATCCGTGACAAGCACGACCGGCTGACTAAGGGCTTCTCCCGTGATCTCTACGCGCGCGCCGGGAATCACCGCCCCCGAAGGGTCCTTTACAGTTCCCGTGATGGTCGCCGCATGGAGTAACGCGGGAACGATTACGCATAACAATAATAGGGATAACTTATGGCAGATATGTTCTTGACGACTCATGGCTGGCCTTCGGGAGTTAGTCGTTCATCTGCACTCATGAGTGGCGCATGAGTGAAAGCCAATACTACGACAAATAACTGTCTTTCCTTAACAATTATCCGTGAAGGTCGCGCCAACCCGGTTCGCCAAGTTTGTTTGCAAGAAATGGGTATTCGTTCAGCGCTGCCTTCCGTCTCGGTGTTCGCTTTCCGGGCGCACATCCTAAACGCCTGTGACCCGAGTCACGGTGGCCGAGCCCGGCGGCGTACGAGAATTACAGGTCAGCTTGCAACGTGGCGCTGCGCTTGTTCGCAAGATCGCGCGAATTGGCGCACGCTCGACCATCTTTCCGAGGAAGGACTTTCATGGAGCCGTTCCGTTATCACATATTTTTATGTACGCAAGAGAAGCCTGAGGGAGTTCCATGCTGTCCGGCCAGCGGAGCATGGGGCATTCTTGGAGCCCTTGACCGTGAACTGCGATCGCAAGGGCTTGACGACGATGTGCAGGTCAGCACGTGTGGCTGCCTGGGCCTGTGCGATGACGGCCCGATTATGATCGTCTATCCCGAGGGCGTCTGGTATCGGAAGGTGAAGGCCGACGATGTGCACGAGATCGTAACTTCGCATCTCCGCGCCGGCAAGGTCGTGTCGCGCCTGGAGTGGAATGATGCGCCGGCGATGAAGGCCGCATCCAGCGAGCATCGCGATCGCTACCGCGCCATGGTGCGCGCCAAGGACGAGGCAGGCACGCTGCCGGACAATCTGAACGAGATGGTTCGGGCGTATATGCCAAGCCGGGCGCTGTTGACCGCGCTGGAACTGGACATTTTTTCGGCAACGACCGACGGCGCTTCCGCTGCTGCCGTGGCGAAAAGAATCCACGCCGAGCCGCGCGCGACCGAACTGTTGTTGAATGCCCTTGTCAGCCTGAAGCTGCTCGAAAAAAAGAACGATCTCTTCTTTGACACCTCCGCCAGCGCCCGCTTCTTTGCCAGTGGCTCGCGGGATAATGCGCGTGGCGGCCTGATGCATACCGCGCACCTCTGGGATCGCTGGTCAAAGCTGACCGAGTCGGTGCGCTCCGGCAAGCCGGCTGAGACGCGTGCTGACCAGAATGGCTGGGTAAAGGACTTTATCGCCGCGATGGATCGCAACGCCAAAGAGCGTTCCGGAGCGGTGGTGAAGGCGGTCGGCGCAGGATCGATCTCCCGTATGCTCGACCTGGGGGGCGGATCGGGCGCGTATTCGATCGCCTTTGCCAACGCCGTGCCCGGAATGAAGTCCGAGATTGTAGACCTGCCCGATGTTGTGCCCCTCGCGCAGGAGTACATTCGCAAAGCTGATCTGGCTGAGCGCATCTCCGTCCGCGCTGGCGATATGCTGCGCGATACTCTCGGGGAAAACTACGATCTGATCCTGGTTTCCGCGATCTGCCACATGTTCTCGCCGGAAGAAAACCTGGAACTCCTCCGTCGAGCCCACGCCGCCTTGACTCATGGAGGCCAGGTCGTTGTGCAGGATTTTATTCTGGAGCCAAACAAGACGGCGCCCACCTTCGCCGCTCTCTTCTCGCTGAATATGCTGGTGGGGACGCAGGCGGGCAGAAGCTACAGCGAGCCCGAATACACGGCATGGATGCGCGATGCGGGATTTGCAGAAGTCCGGCGAGTCAGAATGCCGGGCCCGGCCGGGCTGATGATTGCGCGCAAATAAGCGGCGAGATCAGACGTCAGACCGTCCACCCGTGAAGTGTTTCAAAACGAGGAGCTGCTAAAGAAAAGACAGGAACGCCATCCTGAGCGTCGCAAAAACGCGAACATTCAGGATGGCGCGAAGATCGAATCCGATTACAAACTGCCCTGACTAGTACGGATACGGGTAGATATATCCCGGGGGCGGGAAGTATCCATAGGGGTCGCCCCACCATAGGCTGTCCCAGTACGGATAGGGATAGAGCGCCCACCACGGATTCCAGCCGATGCCCCACCCGAAACCAAATCCCCAGCCGCATCCCCAGCAGCCGAAGCCAAAGCCGTAACCGGGATATCCCCATCCTCCGCGCCAGCCGCCATACCATCCGCCGCCGTGCCAACCGCCCCAGCCGCCGTGGATGAACTGGGCGTTACCGCCAAAATGATTGTTGCCGCCAAAATGAACGTTGCCATTAAGCCCATTGCCCAGGGCGGCGTGTGTTCCGCCAAAGGAATGCCACTGTCCGTCGGCAAGTGCGGCGTGCATTTCCGTTCCATGCGAGATATTCAGACCGTGCGAACCGGCATGCGCCTGACGCGCTCCCAGAACGGCCCAGAGAATGCCATCCCGGCGAAGCGTCAGCGCGGCCATATTGCGAGCCGCGCGCTGGTCCGCCGCGAGACGACGATTCGCGGCCCATATTTCCACCACGCGTCCCGCCATACATCGAACCACCGCGTGGGCCACCAGCGCCGCCGTAATATCCACCGCCGTAACCGCCGCCGTGGTATCCACCGCCTCCGCTGAAGCCCCCACCGTGGGATCCGCCACCGCTATAGCCGCCACCGCCACCGGAGTGACTCCCACCTCCGCCGCGTTGGGCGAACGCCTGCGGAGCATAAACCACGAGAGCGATGGATGCAGCGAGTGAGAGGAGAGCTTTTGATAAACCGCGTGTCTTCATTGCAGTTTCCTCCAACAAACGGTCGGCCGGGAGGTCGAAACCGCACTTACAAACTAATCCTACTCTATTGGAATCGGATTTCAGAGACGAAGTTGTCCGTCGGAACGGGGCATGCTACGGGGAGTGCAGAATCTCCGCCGCGGCGCGATAGCCGCTTGTAATCGCTCCATGAACCGTTCCGTTATTTCCCGACGTATCCGTCGCCTCGCCGGCAAAAAACAGGGTGTCCTTCAGCGGAGCAGCAGTTGAACGGAATTCCGAGCCACAACGTTCGGCGCTGCTTTGCGAGGCATAAAATTTCGAGCCCGATCGATCTTAAATGCATCTTATCGGCGACGAACAATCGACGAAATACATGGCATTACCGATAAGCAAACGATATCGCCCAATGGAAGCGATGCCCGCCGCTCAATTGCCGTCAGGGCCGGAATGGCAGTATGAGCCCAAATGGGATGGCTTTCGCTGCCTCGCATTTCGCGATCATAATCACATCGAGTTGCTTTCCAAAGCAGGCAAGCCCCTCACGCGATATTTTCCCGACCTTGTCTCTGCGCTGGCCGAGCTTTCGCCCCAGCAGTTTGTCCTCGATGGAGAGATCGTAATTCCCGAGAATGGCACCTTGTCCTTTGACCGACTGCTGATGCGCATTCATCCGGCGGCCAGTCGTGTAAAGATGCTGAGCGAATCCACGCCGTGCCTGTTTATCGTCTTCGACCTGCTGGTGGATGAGCGGGGGCAGTCGCTGGCGAATAAGCAGCTGGCGGAGCGGCGCGAGAAACTGGAGGCCTTTGCGCGACAATTCCTTCACGGCAACCGAACTCTTCATCTCTCTCCGGTTACCGCCAGCGTGGCGATGGCGCGCAAATGGTTTCGTGCCGGCGTTGGCCTGGACGGCGTCGTCGCCAAGCGCCGCGACCTCGCCTACCAGCCCGGAGAGCGCACCGGGATGCGGAAGATCAAGAACCAGCGGACGGCCGACTGCGTGGTTGGAGGCTTTCGCTATCTCGAAAAAGAGCCGCTTGTGGGCTCCTTGCTTCTCGGCCTGTATGACGGCGAAGGCAAACTCGATCACGTCGGATTCACCTCTTCGATCCATGACGAAGATCGTCCGGCACTGACGAAAAAGCTGGAGCGCTTGATCAAACCCCCGGGGTTCACGGGTAACGCTCCTGGCGGTCCCAGTCGCTGGAGCACGAAACGTTCGGCCGAGTGGCAGCCGCTCCCGCCCCAACTCGTCGCGGAAGTCCAGTTCGATCACTTCACTGGGGGCCGCTTTCGACACGGAACAAGATTTCTTCGCTGGCGGCCGGACAAATCGCCCCGCGATTGCACCTTCAAGCAAGTCGAGCGCGAGCATACGGCAACCTTGAAATTGTTAAAATCCGCGGCATGAATTTATGCCCGTGAACGGCTTCCAGTGAGCGACTGCCGCTAAACTCACTGCCGTTGATCCCTGTCGCCCTGCACCTGCCGGTTACCCCTAATCGTGCCCACATCGGCGGAGGTAGCAGGTTTTCCTGGGTAGGTCGTCAGTTTGTCGCAGACCTTTCCGCGCGTCGTATGCTATACGAATATCGTGAGAATTCCGGCGGCCTTGACTGGCTCGAACAGGATTGCGATCCGCGGCTCGCCGCCAGGCCGGAGCGAGTATTGCGTCCCGCAAAATAGTTTCGTACGCAGCAAATGGAGACGGGCTGATGGCAAGAAAATTTAAAGATTTGACGGAGCGGGAAATCCTGGCGCTGGCCATTGCCTTCGAAGAAGAAGACAGCCGCGTCTATGCCGATTTCGCCGACGGGCTCCGCGAATCCTATCCTGCGACCGCCAAGCTTTTTGAAGACATGCGCGAGGAAGAATCCGGACATCGCGCCGCCCTCATTGAAACCTTCCGCGCCCGTTTCGGCGAGCACATCCCGCTCATGCGCCGGCAGGATGTGAAGGGCTTCATCCAGCGCCGCCCCTTCTGGCTCACGCGGCCGCTAAAAATTTCCGAAGTCCGCAAGCAGGCCGAGATCATGGAACTGGAAACTCGCCAGTTCTACCAGAAGGCGGTAAACCAGGTCACCGATGCCGGCATTCGCAAACTTCTTGGCGACCTCGAAGAGGTCGAGCGCAAGCACCAGGTCGCGGCCGAAGCTCTGGGGGAAGAGATCACCCAGGACGATAAGAAGTCCGAAGAAGAAGCGCAACGCCGCCTCTTCGTTCTCCAGATCGTGCAGCCCGGCCTTGCCGGTTTGATGGACGGTTCGGTCTCCACCCTGGCTCCTGTCTTCGCCGCAGCCTTTGCCACTCGCAGCAGCAAAGACGCATTTCTAGTGGGCCTCGCCGCCTCGATCGGAGCGGGCATTTCGATGGCTTTCGCCGAGGCCCTCTCCGACGACGGTTCGCTTACTGGCCGCGGCCGTCCCGTTTTGCGCGGAGCAGTTACAGGACTCATGACCGCCGCGGGAGGCATAGGCCACACCCTCCCCTTTTTACTCTCAAACTTCCATGTTGCGTTTATTGCTGCGGTGATCGTGGTCGCGGTCGAACTCGCGGCGATCGCATGGATTCGCAATCGCTACATGGACACGCCCTTGCTCTCGGCGGCGTTTCAGGTGGTCGTCGGCGGCGTGCTCGTGTTTATTGCGGGAATCTGGATCGGGAGTGCCTGAGAGAATTTCATAGCGCCGGGCTCTTAGTCCTTTTAAGTGCTGTTTAGAGATAGTTTAATCCTCGACTCGTCCGGGGGGACCTGATTATGTTCTGGCCTAAGATCGCAATGATCCTGGTTTGTTCGGTTCCACTCCTCGCACAGGAGCCAGTAAACGCCCCAAGCGGCCCCACTAACGAAAAAGCACAGAAGACTTTTCACGAGGCGCAGGAACTTGAACAGAAGCACAAGAACGAGTGGGCGCTCGATGCATTTAAGAAAGCTGACAAGCAGGATGGCGGTCACTGTGTCGCTTGCCAGAAGAAGATCGTCCACTACGGTATCGAGTTCGGTGATTGGAAAGCTGCGGAAATGGCCTCGAATGAATTGATCGGCGAGGCGCAGGGCGATCGCGATTCGGCAATCGCGCAGTATCAGTTTGCACGGGTCTTGCTTGAAGAGGGCCTTAACAAAAAGAAAGACGAGTTGTTCAGCCGCGCGCACGACGACGCTGACGAAAGCGCTTGAGCCTGGTTCCTAATTTTCCGGACGCGATTTACAACGACGGCGTTGCGCTCGCCCATCTGCAACAGGATGAAGCCGCGAAAGCGCGATTCGAGCAGTTCGCGAAAATGCGCCCCGCGAACGATCCTGATCGCCAGCGCGCTCTCCGTTATGCGGCCCGGCCCGAACTAGCGCGGGCCAAAATGGCGCCGGCCTTCGCAACGGATCTGAGCGATGGCAAACGCATCACACTTGACGACCTCCAGGGCAAAGTCGTGCTGATCGATTTTTGGGCGACATGGTGCCCGCCATGTCGTGAAGCGCTGCCCCACATGAAGGAGTTGGCGAAAAAATTCCAGGGGCAGCCCCTGGTGTTGCTGAGCGTGAGCCTGGATGATGACGAGACAAAGTGGCGGGACTTTATTGCGAAGAATGAAATGACCTGGCTGCAATGCCGTGACGGTGGATTCAAAGGCCCCGTCTCGCGAATGTTCAATGTGACGGCGATCCCGCACACGTTTACCATCGATGCCGACGGCGTGTTGCAGGACGAGCACGTGGGCGACGCGGCCATTGAAGGAAAAATCAAGAAGCTCATTGCACGGGCGCGCGAGTTGGAGGCGACGCAAAAGCCCGCCCAGTAGCCAAGGTCTATTTCTTTTCCTTGCCCAGCGCCCTCTCCATCTGCTGAATGTGGTTCAAATCGTGCCCCGCCACCATCTGTACGATGCGCTCAATGCTCTCCTGTCCGCGTTCAGAATGCATCCCGAATTGTTTCCATTGCGCGGGCGTCAGCGTCTTGAGGAGCGCGAGATTCGCCTCGCGGTTGACGCGCTGTTGGATCAGGTCCTTGCGTGGATCACGCTTGTCGTAATGTAGAGACGCATTCCACGCATTTTGGTCGTAGGCCTGAACCTCGGTCCCCGGAGCGCCCAGAATGGACCGCATGCGCCACCCGATCACGATCTCAACATCGGCCAGGTGCGCCAGGATCTCCGCCACTGACCATTTGTCCGGGGCCGGTTTCTTGCGTAGTTTCGCGGGGCTCACGCCTTTTACCAGGCGCTCGAGTTTTTTCGGTGTCGCTGCTTGAATCTTGAGCGCATCCTGGCCTTCGGTGTGCGACAAAATGCGCTGCGTGTATTGCTGAACTGTTTCGTTCACGAGATCTCCTCCTCCTCGGTCACCGTCAAGCACATTTTAATTTGACGTTAATGCGGCCCTAATGTGTGCGGAATAACTTGCCTGGCCCCAACAAGAGCACTGCTGACCACAGGTCAAAAATGGGACTGATTTCCCGCTTCTGGAAAACGTGTCAAAGGCGTGTCAGAAAAGCCATTTGAAATGCTCTCCAGCAGTGCTATATCTTGCATTGACTGAAAGTCAACCGATTTTTGGTCAGACCAGATTTGAGGGGGAACCATTTGGAGGGAATTGTCAGCAGTCTGTCAAAACCGGCACAGTTGCGGCGAGACGTAAAGCCGCGGCCGCGGTCGGAAGCAAAACGCGCACGCATCGTTGAGGTGGCAATTAAACATTTTGCGGATCGTGGTTACAGCGCGGCACGCGTCGAAGATATTGCGGCACAACTTGGCATCGCCAAGGGTTCCGTATTTCAACATTTCAAGAGCAAAGACGGCCTGTTCTTCGAGGCCTACAAAAAAGCTGTTTTGTCGTTTCCGAAATACCTACAGGTTCCCAGTGATCTTCAGCAGCGGGGTTTTTTTGAGGTTCTGCGCTACTGGCTGACTCGCACCGAAAATATGGTGCGTGACAACCTGGCCTCCTACCGTATTTATCTCGTCGGCAACTATGGCACAGACCTGGCGCTGCGCAAGGAGATCAACCGTTTTCTTGTGATGGAGGATCCTTATGGCTGGCGCGAGTTTGTGAATTTCGGTGTCGCGCGCGGAGAACTGCGCTCCGACCTCGACGTCGACATGATGGGATCGATCCTGGAGTGGACGATGGATCGCTTTCAGGACGCGCTTCTCACGGAGGAGTTGGACCCGGGATTATTTCGCAAGACGGGGCCGGTTCCGGAGAAAAAGGACGCGCGCATCGAACAGTTCCTCGAACTCCTGCGCCGCGCTATTGGGTCGGAATCGGTGCAACTCTCGAATAAGTAGTTTGGTGCGATGTTCTAAGAGATAGTTCGATGAATTCCGGATTCTCCACGTCTCGCTGCTTTGAGACGTGGAGATTTCTTCGGGATGAGGAAATTTTGTGAAGACGGAAGATATGCAAAGGGAGAAGACAGCGCGGGTGCCCGCTTCGGACGCGCCCGCAAAGCTTGCCGACATCATTGCGAGCTATGACGAGTCTGCTCCGCTGGCGGAGGCCTCGACCATTCCGGCGCCGTGGTATGTGGATGCGCGCGTCGCGGAACTGGAGCGACGGACGGTTTTTTCGCGGAGCTGGCAGGTGATGGGCCGTATCGACCAGGTTGCCAATCCCGGCCAGTTTGTGACGGCCACGGTCGCGGGTGAGCCACTGGTCGCTGTGCGCGGACAGGACGGCATCCTGCGTGCGTTCTACAATGTCTGTCGTCATCATGCGGCGGCCGTCGTGACTGAACCCTGCGGCCTGGCTTCGATTCTGCATTGCCCGTATCACGGATGGAATTACGGCCTCGATGGTTCGCTCAAAGGCATGCCGGAATTTGAAGGCGTGCGGAATTTTGACCGTAAAGATAACGGGCTAGTTCCGGTCCAGGTCGACATCTGGGAGCAGTTCGTCTTCGTCAATCTCGATCCGAACGCGGCGCCGCTCCGCGACTTTCTCGGCTCGCTTGTCCAGCGCGTTTCGCCGCTCAGCCTCGAGCAAGCTGCATTACTTCACGACCAGGTCCTACGACATCGCCTGCAACTGGAAGGTTTTCGTCGACAACTACCTCGATGGCGGCTACCACGTGCCGCATCTGCATAAGGGACTGAGTTCGGTGCTCGATTACAAGCAGTACACCATCGAGAACGAAGACCGCTATTGCCTGCAATCGAGCCCGATGGTGAACTCGACCGAAGATGCCGCGACCGGCGCTACGCGTAGAGGCGATCGGGCCTGGTATTTCTGGCTCTATCCGAATTTCATGTTCAATTGCTATGAGGGCTATCTGGATACGAACCTGGTCATCCCGCTGGATGTGGATCATTGCCGGGTCGTTTTCGATTTCTACTTCAGCGATGTGAGCGGGGCGGCGCGCGCCTATAACGAAGAGAGCGTCGCCGTCGGCAATCGCGTGCAGGATGAAGATCTTGGAATTTGCGAGGCGGTGCAGCGCGGACTCAAATCGCGAGCCTACGGCGCGGGCCGGCTTTCCGTGCGGCGTGAGGCCGGAGAACAATGGTTCCACCGATTGCTGGCCGCGGATTTGAAGAGCGGGGTTACGCGACGCGATCAATGATGGCGAAGGTTACGGCGGCGAGCAGCGCAGCCGCGGGAATTGTGAACACCCAAGCCCACACGATGCGTCCGGCAATTCCCCAGCGCACGGCAGAGAGCCGATGCACGGCGCCCACGCCGACAATCGCGCCCGTAATGGTGTGAGTTGTACTTACCGGAATGCCCGCGAGCGCAGTCGCGAACAAGGTAATGGCGCCGGCCGTCTCCGCGCAAAAACCACCGACCGGCTTCAGCTTGGTGATTCTCTGGCCCATGGTTTTCACGATGCGCCAGCCGCCAAGATAAGTGCCCGCCGCGATCGCCGCATGTGCCGACAGGATGATCGGCCAGTGCAGATGTCCCCAGCTGCCCATCATGTCGGATTTCGTCATGAAGCCGCCGGTATAGAGCGCGCCGGCGATGATGCCCATGGTTTTTTGCGCGTCATTGGCGCCGTGTCCCAGGCTGTAGGCGGCGGCTGAAAACAACTGCAACCGGCGAAAGAGGCGATCGACCGGTTGCGGCGCGGAACGCCGGAAGATCCAGTACACGGCCAGCATGAAGAGGAATCCCAGCACGAGTCCGATGACCGGCGCGATCACGATGAAGATCAGCGTCTTGTACCATCCCTGCGCGATGATGACGGAAAAGATCGATTCAGTCTTGTGATGGAGCGCCGCGTTCGCCATGGCCGCGCCGGCGTACCCGCCGATCAGCGCATGCGACGACGAAGTCGGCAGGCCCCACCACCAGGTCAGGAGATCCCAGACGATGGCGCCGAACAGCCCGGCGAGAACGACGTACTGATTCACGAATTCGAGGTGAATCATGCCGCTGCCGATGGTTTTGGCGACGGCGGTGCCGAGGAAGAACGCGGCCAGAAAATTAAAAGTCGCAGCCCACAGCACCGCCAGCCTGGGTGAAAGCACGCGCGTCGAAACGACCGTAGCGATGCTGTTGGCCGAATCGTGAAAACCGTTCACGAAATCGAAGATGAGCGCGACCAGGATCGTGATCAGGACGAGCAGTACGTCGCTATGCACCGGGGAGTAGGGTCCTCCTAAACTCTTCGTGAATTGTGAATCATCGAAGCGAATCGACTTATGCGCTCTTCAAGAGAATGGCTTCGAGCACGTTGGCAGCGTCTTCCGCTTTGTCGGTGGCCATTTCCAGCACTTCATAAAGCTCTTTCATCTTGATCAGCTGGATGGGATCTTTTTCGCTCTCAAACAAGCGGGCAATCGCCCTCCGGCTTAGGTGATCGGCCTCGTCTTCCAGGCGATTCACCTCGTCGGTATGCTTCAACACCTCGCCATTCTTCTCCAGCAGGGAAACGCCGCGCGTCAGTTCCTCGCTTTGCAGGACGATCAGCCCCGCCAGTTCGGCCGCCTCGGGCCCGGGATCGGAAATTTTGTACATCACCAGCCGGTTGGCCGCGGCGTTGGTGAAGTCGAGAACGTCATCGAGCGAAGAGGCCAGCTTGTGAATGTCTTCGCGGTCAAAGGGAGTAATAAAGCTCTGATTGAGCTTGGTGATGATGGCGTGGGTGGCGCGGTCTCCCTTATGCTCCACGGCCTGAACCTGCTCGACCCGCATGGAAAGGTCGCGGGGATCTTCCAGAATGCTGCGCAAGAGCTTGGCGCCCTCGGTCAGGTAGCCGGAGAGCTCGGCGAACAGCTCAAAGAACTTGGTATCGTGTGGAATCAGGCGCACGAATTCCTCTCTTTCGATGTCGGGTGGACGCCTTGGACGTGCCGAGATGAGCCGGGCTTGGGGGCCGGTTCCATGACCGCCTGTCTTGCGCTTCACCGCGTATTTTGCAGGCAGCCGCCAGAAGGCACACGAATGCCGCGCCGACCGGGGGGCTCCTGTCAGGACCAGTGAGTATACCGTAAGCGGAGAAAGCGCATTCAGTGCGAAGAAGGCAAGCAGCAAGATCGAGGCTCCGCTCAAGCTCGAAGTAAAACCTCAAGGCTCTTGCTCTGGGGAGACTAGGACGGGGACTGCCCTCGGGATTTGTGAACTGGGAGCCGAGCCGAGAGCTGTCGAGCTGTCTCTAGCGAGTGCCCGGCCCGCCGCCAGGTGGCGGCATGTGGGGTCGTGGGGTTGGGCCGGGCAATGCTATCTACTTCTTTGCTTCTATTAGTGGTTCGACTCTAACTCTGAACCTCTCCCTGGGCTGTGACGCACATCACATGTGGCTGTGATTTCTTGGACACACATGCCTGTGATCATGGTCACCGCGTGCCCTCCCGTCAGGCTTTAAGTTTGAGGATGAGGTCGAGGAAAGGAACTTAAGAGAATATGGCGTACGTAATCACCGATAACTGCATTAAAGACCATCTTTGCGTTGATGTTTGCCCGACCGACTGTATTCATCCCAAAACCGACGAGCCTAAGGTCGAGGAAGTTACCCAGCTGTATGTCGATCCGGCCGGCTGCATCGATTGCGGCGCCTGTGTCCCGGCCTGCACCTCGGACGCGATCTTCGCGGCCGAAGACGTTCCCGAGGACAAGAAGGACTCTCTGGAAAAGAACGCAGCGTATTACAACTAGCTTTCTTCCTGGTTGAAGGTTCCGACTCACCCGCGCTCTACCCTCAGGGCGCGGGTGTTGTTTGATAGGTCTAGCTTCACGCTCGCAGTTCCAATCTCCCAGCAAAACCGGTGACCATCACCGTGATCCGCTGTTGCCTCGATCTTCTCTTCCACCTTGACAGTCCCTTGCCGCCTCCCTATCGTTCCTCATCATGAATATCGTGAAGGCCACCAGAAAGTACGAGGAATGGCTTGGTCTCCAGTTGCAAATCGTGCAGCCCGACCTGAGGCTCAAGCACCAGCAGATGGCCCAGTCAGAGTTCTCGTTCTTCCGCGCCACGTTCTATCGCTGGTTGCAGCTGTGGAGCGAACTATCTCCTCGATTTGCGCCACGCGCCTCACATCCTCTCCGTCGGCGACCTGCACGTCGAGAACTTCGGCACCTGGCGCGACACCGACGGCCGGCTGGTGTGGGGCGTGAACGATTTCGATGAGGCGTCGAATTACCCCTACACCATGGACCTGGTGCGGCTGGCCACGAGCGCCTTGCTCGCGGCTCAGGTCGACAAACTCGCCATGAAGGCGAAAGACTCAGCCGAAGCTATCCTTGAAGGATACGAGCGCGGCATGGAACAAGAGGGGCGCCCGTTCGTGCTCGAGGAAGAGCATGGCTGGCTGCGCGCCATCGCCGAAAGCAAGCTTCGCGATCCGGTGCCGTTCTGGCAAAAGATGGACAGACTTCCCACGGTTCGCGGAGCCATACCAGAGAGCGCCCGCGACGCGCTTGAGCACTTGCTGCCGGAACCGGGAATTTCGTACCGGCTGGCCCATCGCATCGCTGGCCTGGGCAGCCTGGGAAGAGTTCGCATCGTGGCCATCGCGGACTGGAAAGGGGGAAGGATCGCGCGTGAGGCCAAAGCCCTGGCGCCCTCCGCTCTGCACTGGGCCGATTCCTCGGCTCCGCGCGAGATCCTTTATGGAGCGATCCTGGGCCGAGCCGTTCGCTGTCCCGACCCCTACGTCCAATTACGCGGTCACTGGATCGTGCGCCGGCTTTCACCGCATTGCTCGCGCATCGAACTGGAGGCGCTCGGCACCAACCGGGGCGAGTGCCGATTGCTGGCGGCCATGGGACATGAAACTGCCAATATTCATGCGGGAACGGCCGAGAAGAGGCGCGCCATTCTCAAGGACCTGCATAAGCGCAAGCCAAACTGGCTGCTCAAGACGGCGCAAGCCATGGCAAAACGCGTGGCGGAGGATTGGCGGGAATGGAAGGAGCATCGGCAGCGCCCGGCACAGGCTTGACTTGCGGCAAGCCATGGCCGGGCACTCTGCTCACGATCGCCAGCCCTTAGTGGAGCGCGAATCCGGCTAAGGACTCTGGGCGAGTGTTGAATACCCGCACCTCCTTCACCGGTGGATTCGCTTCCGTCCGCGGCGGAGCCAGCGCGTCAATGATGCATTCGAGGGCCTCCGGCGATCCCGCCCAGCCCCGCGACAACGGCGTCCCGGCAAACTGACAGTTCGGCAATAAAACGTCCCATCGCCTTCGCGTCGAGGTCGCTGGCGGCGCCTTCAGGAGTGCCGGCCAGTGGGGTCGGTACGCGGCAGGCCGGCGAGGCCAGACGCAGGCTGGATTCTTCCAGCCAGTAGGCAATCAGAATTTTGAGATGTTCGCGGCCGCAGGCGGTCCGCACGTTACCCTGCTTTGCCAGCGTGCCATGCCAGGAGAGAACTTTCAGACGATCGAGCCATCGGTTTTCCATCACCAGAAACCATCCGTCGTGGCGCAGGGCTACCAGACCGCAGACCGAGCAGGGCAAACGCTTTAAAATTGGAAAATCCATAAGGAGCCTCTCAAGCGCTAGTTGCCATTCGCGCCATTGGCCGCGCACCTGGCGCTCGAAGCGCGGCGCGCTCACTCAGGGGAACGGTCAGCATTCCAAGGGCTGAATCCAAATACAGCGTGAAATGCAGGGAGCAGGCGCCGCAAAGCCAAAAATGCTCGCGCTTTGGCGTCTTACGGCGGTTTCCATCGAAGTCACCTTCCGGATCGCCGGCGGCCGTTTCCGCCACGAACAACTTGCCGTCACGAAGAGATCGAAATGGAACACTGCATCCAGGGTTCGCACACTTCTGTAGCATAGGTTGATCCTTTGATCTCCAAGAAACCTCGGCCAGAGGAGATACTCGGGCCTTGCATTCCAGCACCCAAACGCGCCTATCCCGTGAAGAAGCGGTTGGGCATGTCCCCACAGTCAGTTACCATCTCCCCCGCTTCGCCCCTCTCAACTCCTGCGATGTGCCGTTTGACGATATGCTGCCCAACATGACGGCAAGCGCGCTAATCCCACAATCCGGGAGTGATGTGCATCACTTTCCATGCACTTCGGGAGAATCTGGCCTAGGACAAGGAGAGAAGATTAGAAAAGTAGCCGGCTCGCAGTGAGCTACCATGCGGCGCGGTTCAGCTTCGGCGCTCCTGATCGCCCCCGCTCCGGCATTTAGCCGACGATTTCCAGCGCCCGTGCCTCGCACGTCGCGCACAGCGCTGCATCCTTCAAGTCAATCCACTCTACCGCGTGTGAAGGCGCCATTACGCAGGAGTAATCGCGACAATGAGTCAGATCAAAGGTATGCCCAACCTCATGCACCGACTCCTTGACCAGACGGTCTACCAGCAGATCGTAGTCTCGCGGCAGTCCATAGAACTCCTGCCGCAGGCGGTGATAGGAGACGATGGCGCACGGGCCGCCCATCTGCGCCTCGCCAAAAACAAATGTCAAAATGGGAATGTAGAGATCGACAGCCGTTACCCCCAGCACCCGCCAGGCACCGGAGGCATGCGGCTGCATCGCTTGCAGGATCTCCGATGAATGGTGCTGCCCGCGCTCGGGGTGAAAGGCGAATTGCGGATCGAGCCGTTCGGCCTGCCGAATGCGGCAGGGCAGGCGGAAGGAATTCGCCAGCGCCGGCGCCAGGTCCTGTAGCAGCCCGGCGTCGATGTCTCCGACCGGTAAGAGATCGAGCATCTTCATTTCTCTCTCGCCATTCCGCACCCAAGGGTCCGTTATCGCGCTTCGACGGGACGGCTCCAGCCGTATTTCTTCAGCTTGTGGTGCAGGGTGACCCGGTCAATGTCGAGCATTTCGGCGGCCCGCGTCTGGTTCCAACTGCACTGTTCGAGCACGCGCAGGATGTGCGCCTTTTCCATCTCCTCCAGTGACTTCGAGGTTCCGTTGGACGAGGGAGTCGAATTCTTGAAGACGAAGTCCTGTTCGCGGATTTCGGGCTCCTGCGCCACCACCATGGCGCGCTCGATGGCGTTCTCCAGTTCGCGAATGTTTCCGGGCCAGGGCTGCTGCTGCAACAGGTCCATGGCCGCGGGATTGACGCGGTTGATCTTCTTGTTCATCTGGAGCGAAAACTTGCGCACAAAGTGATTGACCAGAGCCGGAATGTCTTCGCGCCGGTCGCGCAGCGAGGGCAGCTCAATGTGAAAAACGTTCAGCCGATAAAACAGATCGGGCCGGAATTTACCTTCCTCGATCAGTTGCTCGAGGTTCTTGTTGGTGGCCGCGACGCAGCGGAAGTCGACCGTGATCGGCTGCGTGCTGCCGACGCGCACGATCTCGTGCTCCTGCAAAACGCGCAGCAGATCGGTCTGTGTCTTGAGGCTGATGTCGCCGATTTCGTCGAGAAAGACCGTGCCGCCCTCGGCGATCTCGAATTTTCCTTTCTTGCGATATTGCGCGCCGGTGAACGCGCCCTTCTCATGTCCGAAAAGCTCGCTCTCCAGCAGCGTCTCGGTAAGCGCGCCGCAGTGGATGACCACCAGCGGATGAAAGCGCCGGGGGCTGGCGTGGTGAATGGCGCGCGTAACCAGTTCTTTGCCAGTTCCGCTTTCGCCGGTGACGAGCACCGTGGCATCGGTGGGCGCGACCGTTTCGATCGCGTGGAATACCTTCTGCATCGCCTCGCTTTCGCCAATGATGTCCTCCGGGCGCGCTACTTCGGCAACCGTCTCGCGCAGGCGCACGTTTTCTTCTTCCGTGCGCTTGTGGGCCAGCGCCTTCTTCACCAGATGCGCGATCTCGTCCGGATCGAGCGGCTTGGTCACGTAGTCGTAGGCGCCGTTCTTGAGCGCGGTCACGGCCGTTTCCACCGATGCATATCCCGTCATCATGATCACGATCAGATTGGGATTGATCTCATGCATCCGCTTTTGCAGTTCGATGCCGTCGGTGCCGCGCATCTTGATGTCGCAGAGCACGGCGTCCCAGGGCTTTTCGGCCATTTTGGTCAGCGCGCCGTTGGCATCTTCCGCGGTTCCAACTTCGTATCCTTCTTCATGGAACCATTTGGCCAGCGAATCGCGCACGCTCAATTCGTCGTCCACGATCAGTAGTTTCGCTTGTGGCGTCAAGGCAATCACCTCGTCTTCGTTTCTGTGCCCATCCCAGCCAGGGAGGTCGCGGGCTCAGCGGAGGTTGGGCGGCTGGGAACGGGCAATGTGATGGTTACGGTTGTTCCTTTTCCAACTTCGGAATCGAGCTTGATCGTCCCGCTGTGGCGCTCAATGATGCCGCGGCTCACCGCCAGACCCAGGCCCGTGCCCCGGCCAGTTTCCTTGGTGGTGACAAACGGGTCGAAAATCTTGGGCATGATTTCAGGGGGAATGCCCGAACCGTCATCGCGCACGGTCAGCACGATCCGTTTCTCGTCCTCGGACAAATGCGAATCGATCCACAGATTGCCGCCCTTCGGCATCGCGTCCGCCGCATTCACGATCACCGCCAGCAGCACCTGCTCGATCTGCGATGGATCGCAATGCAATAACGGCAGCCCTTCGGCGAGCGAGGTGTGCAGTTCGATGGAACCGTGCTTCAAATTCGGCCGCACCAGCATCGTGCACTGCCCCACCAGCCGGTTGATATCGGTCGACTGCACGTTCATCGGCGACTGCCGCGAGAAGGTCAGCAGATTCTTCACCAGTTCGCCGCAGCGCTTGCTCTCGGACGAAATCAATTCCAGGCACTGCTTTGCCTCTTCCTTTTTCTCGGTGGCGGCTTGCCCGTTGTCCACCCACTTTCGAATGAGTTTCGAATAAGTCAGAATCCCCGACAGCGGGTTGTTGATCTCATGTGCGACCACGGCTGCCATCTTGCCGACAGACGCCATGGTCTCGACGTGCAGCACCTCGTCGTGCGCGCGTTGCAGTTCGCCGGTCTTTTCTTTCACGCGATCTTCCAGATGGTGCGCCCAGGCAACGACCTCCTCGTTGGCGGCCTGGAGCTTGAGGCTCATGAGATTGAACGAGTCGGCCAGCATGCCAATCTCGTCGTGGGAGGTGGATTGAATCTGGATGCCGAGAGCGCCTTCCGTGAGCTTTTCGGTGCCTTCGTGCAGCCGCTTCAGAGGCCGGTCGACAACGCGCCGGATGAAGATCCAACTGAGCAGCGCCGTCGCGGCCATCGCCAGTGCGTCGCAGATCGCGACCCGCCACGAGAGCTCCGCCAGTTGCTGGTCGGTGTGGGCGAGGGATAAGTGAGTATCGAGCACGCCCAGAACCTGCTGGTCCGCCGGATGCGCGTGGCACTCGGCATTCGAGCAGTTGGATTGGTTCTCAATGGGCGTGATGATGGCCAGCACACGCTCATTCTTGGCGGTGTAAATGCGAAAGCGGTCGGGACGGTTAAGGCGTGCCAGGGGCTGTTGTTGGGTGTGACATCCGTAGCAGGCTTCGGCATCCTTATCGACGGTCTGGTCGATTTCCGGCGCTTCGGAGGAGTAGCTGATGCGGCCTTCGCGATCGAAGACCCGCAGTCGGACCACGCCCGGCTCGTTGGCCATGGCGGAGATGGCGCGGTGCAGACCCTCGCGGTCGTTGCGGAGCATGTACTCGGTGGTGTTGCGCTGGATGACGTCGCTGATGCGCTCGGCGCTCAGCAGCGTGGCCGCTTCCATGTGCTGGCGTTGCAGGCGAATGGTGAGGTAGCCGAGAAGCGCAAAGATGACCAGCATCCCGCCCAGCAGCATGACGATGAGCTTGGTTCCAAGCCCATACTGCACCCGCGCTGTGGCCACGATGCCGTTTTTCGCGTTTTTATTAGTCTCCGGCATGGCTCAAGACCCCGGCACCAACTGGTATTCCCGGTTCTTCGAGCGTGTGTTTCGATTCGCTTTCAAAAATCGGCAAGTACCTTACGGCCAGGCCGAACATGGCAAATCCCATGGCGATGATCATCAGCGTGATAGAGAACTCCGTCCATTTCGGCTCGTAATGATGCCCGACGAAGGTCTCGAATCCGATGAGCGCGATATTCAGCCGGTTGGTGATGAATCCCAGCACGGTCGAGATCGACGCCAGATACAAGAGCTGCGGCGACAGCCGAACCTTCTTAAAGCTGAGCATGCCGATCGGAATCACGAAAGTCAGCACAAGTTCGAGCCACAGGAAATATGCTTCGTAGCTGGGCTTGAAGATCTGCGCCAGGATGCCGCGATGGAAGAAGTCCTCGAAGCGCAGCAGCAGGTTGACCCAAAGCGCAACCAGTAGTGCGCCACCGAGCGTGACCAGCACCGGTAATTCAAGCTGGCGGCCGAAGGCCTTCGCGCTCTGCGTCGACTCGAAGATGGTCATCGCCAGGCCAACCGCGACTGCCGATCCAAAGAAGAAGAAGGGCAGTGCCGGCGTGTACCAGAACGGGTGCAGCTTGCTCGGCATGATTAGATAGAGCGATCCGAGCGAGCTTTGATGCAGCGTGGAGAGCAGAATGCCGCCGACGATCAGCACCGGATAGATCTTGTTGATCCACTTGATGGGCGCTTTCCAGTTGAGACGCTCGAATACGTTCGGCAGGAATTCGAAGAACAGGATCGTGGTGTAGGTCATGACGCACATGCCTACCTCGAACATGACCGAGTGCGGATTCCGATAAATGATCTGGTGCCAGATATACCAGGGCCGTCCCAGGTCGAACATCAGGCCGACAATAAATAGGAGGTAACCGAGGAAAGCGGTCAACACTGCGGGACGCACCACCGCGTGCAGGCGCTCCACGTTGAACAGGTAAACCGCGCCCACCATGCAGAAGCCGCCCGCCGCCAGCATTACGCCGCAGAGGCAGTCGAAGCCGATCCAGAGTCCCCAGGGGAACTGGTCGGTCATGTTCGAAACCGCTCCTAGGCCGCGGAAATAGCGGACAAACGAGGAGTACAGGCCCGCGACCATGATTACAATGAAGATGACCCGCCAAAAAGTAAGTTTGAATTTCATCGCGCGCTCCCGTTTTTCTCTGCCGCTTCAGCCTCGGCCACCTCATCACGACGATGCGAAACCCAGTAAATGCCACCCAGTACCAGCGTCCAGAGCGGGATGAAGTCCGGAATCCTCTCCATCACACGGCCGGTATATTCCGGCATGGGAGTGTCGCCGACCTTGGCCGAGGCCGGATAGCCGAATTCCTCGACATCCACGCCCGCGATCAGCAGCACAGAGGTTCCACCCACCTCATCGACGCCATAGATCCGCTGCTTGTAATTGGAGGGATTGTCGGCGAGCCGCTTTTTCGCCTCGGCGATCAATTGGTCGCGCTCGCCAAACTTGGTCGCGCCCGTGGGACAAATCTCTGCGCATGCTGTCTGCTTGCCCTCCGCTACCCGGTCCGGGCACATAATGCACTTGCGCACCCGCGGATTCAGCGAGCCCCATTCATACTTTGGCTGGCCGAACGGGCATGCCACCATGCAATACCGGCAACCGATGCATTTCCATACGTCATAAATAACCGGACCCGCGGAAGTCTTATGCAGCGCGCCCACCGGGCAGACCGACGCGCACGCCGGCTTCTGGCAGTGCATGCAGAGGCGACGCATGTACTTGTCGTCCTTGGTCAGAACAACCGTGTACTTGTGCGCCGATTGCACCGATTCCGCCGCCACGTCGTCGCCGTAGGGCAGGTTGTTCTGCTGCGCGCAGGCGCCTTCGCACTGCTTGCAGCCGATGCACATGGTGGAGTCGTACAGAATGGCCTTACTCATGAGTTGATCTCCGGGCCGCTCCGGAACAGGACGTCCGCACGTCGGGCGTGGGGGTCGGCGGATGTGAAAGCTGTGGCGAAGTAGCCAGCAAGTACCGGCTCAACCGCGAACCGGCTTCAATGCCAAAACAGCGATGCCAAAAAGACAAAAATCGATCTTCTGTGAGCGGCAACCTAAGTCGCTCTCCGACGAATACTGGAAGTCTTCGGAACGGCCGTCCTTGCCGTCGTCGAATGAATGCCCGGGCCCTACACCATTGGCGGAGCCCGGGCTGGTTGTTCCTATATGTAAGTGCGAAGGCGGCTCGGCGCTCTGCCAGTTTCGGGGAGCTGCCGTCCAGGAGTGCGATGAGTCCAGTTCGACCGGTCGCTTTCACCGCGCGCCTCCGCGGGTTGCCGGCGCCGTTGGGGGAATGACGGCCCGGCAGCCACAAAGGAACAGCCGATCTTCCTCTTGCTCTTACCGTCGTGCTGGACTACTTCAAGCCCTTCAGGTAGGTCGCGATCGCTTTCACGTCGTCGGCCGCCAGGCCCTTCACGTTCGCCGGGTGCTTCGCCGTTTCGGCGACGCCCTTCGTGACTGCTGCTTCGTCTTTGCCAGCCAGCGCCGGAGCTTTCATCGCCGGCTTGCCGGCTGCATCCGCACCATGGCACGCAGCGCATTTTGCTTTGTACAGAGCGGCGCCGTCTTCGGCCCAGGACAGACTCGGAATCAGAATGAACAGAGCGACCGCGATCGTAAGTACAAGCGCCGCGATTTTGGTGGTTTTCATGATTGCTTTCCTCTCAAAATTTAAGTTTGCGCGAGGGGGAGCAGTGGCTAAAGTTACCTGTTGCTATTTTCACCACTGCCGCGACATCTTGAACCGCCTTGTGGCAATTCACTGCATTTCCAGCCGCGCTGATGTAAGTTTCAACAATGTGGCAAAATGCCGCCGTGACGGGGGTCACCTCTGCCCGTGACCCATGTGTGCCCCCATGGGTTCGTACAACACAAGCAGTGTCAGATGGATATGGATCTTTTCCGCCGAAAAGAAGAGGGCAGACCCGATCAGGGTTCTGCCCTGGATGTGCCTCAGCGTTTGGCGGAAAGCCTTACCGCAACGTTGGCAAGAATCCCTTAGATTCGAATAGATAAAGACCGGATAGTGATAGGTTACGCTACTTCAGCATCCACACCGAAGCGGCAATCACACATCCCACCAACGCAATGAACATGCCCATATGCCAGAATATCTTCCGGCCAGATAGCAGGGTAATCGAGGTGATGACGAGCGCCACTTCCAGAAACACCTCGCCCAGGTCGAAGCGATCCGCCTTCCGGTTGGTGAGCTTGAACTCGTCTTCCAGTTCGTGACCCTTCTTCTCCAGTTCTTTTTGATCTTCTTTATAGCGGTCAGCCTCGCTGCGCGCCTTCTCCTGGAATTTTGACGAAGCCTCGCCGTCTTTAGCATTCGCATTCAGCACACCGGCCAGGTCGGCAAATAACTCGTCCGTATGCTGCCGTGCTTTCTTCGCCTGATAATAGGCCCACTGGTCAGTCACCTTGTTCTGGAGGATGACTTCTTCGGTATGCGCCCGATGTCCCAGCAGCGACACCGTCGCTACCAGCACAGCCAGAATGGCCATTGTGATCGAGATGGGCGCCAGGTCAGGATGCTCCCGCGCATGCTCGGCGTGCTCGTGCAACTCCTGTAGTTCTTCGCTCATATCGTCACGCTCCGGAGAAAGTTTCATGACCTTAAAACAATTCGCGGCGGGTTTCTAATTCCCGGCAATCTGGACTTCAACCCTGACCCTTTCCGGTCCTTTTCCGCGATCTAAGAGGATAACCCATCCCGCTACTCTCCCATCACTTTAATCAGAATTCTCTTGTCACGCTGCCCGTCGAACTCGGCATAGAAGATCTGCTGCCAGCGCCCAAAGTCGAGCCGCCCCTTGGTGACCGGCACGATCACTTCGTGATGCACCAGCATCGACTTCAAATGCGCGTCGCCGTTGTCCTCGCCCGTCTGGTGATGCTGGTAGTCGCGATCAAACGGCGCCAACTTCTCCAGCCAAGCGTCGATGTCTTCGATCAACCCGCTCTCGTCATCGTTCACATAGACGCCCGCGGTGATGTGCATCGCGGAGACGAGGATCATTCCATCCTTGATTCCGGACTTCTCCAGCGCCGACTCCACCTGCGGCGTGATGCGAATGTAGGCGCGCTTCGTCTTGGTGTGGACAGTGATGTACTCCGTATGAAATTTCATGGAATTATTTTCGCAGGATTTTCTTCGGAGTGGGTCTGCCGTGAGAAGGTTTGCCGGAAAGAAAGCCTACCGCATCGACTCTTCCACTTCCGACAACCAGTCCGGCCGCTTCAACACCTCGCGAGGTTTCGGCCCGTCGGCTGCGCCTACGATCCCATCGCGTTCCATCAGATCGATCAGGTGCGCCGCCCGCCCGTAGCCGATGCGCAGCCGTCGCTGGAGCAGGGAAGTCGAGGCCTTCCCGAACTCAATCACCAGTCGCACCGCATCGTTATATAATGGATCGTTCTCGTCCTCGGGTATCTCTTCGCCAGTCGCTGCGTCAATCTTCGTCTCGCGCTCTTCCTGCGGTGTCTCGAGGAAATGCTGCTGGTACTGCGCCAGCGCCTTGCGTCTTCCAGAACTCCACCACCGCCGCGATTTCTTTCTCGGTGACATACGGAGCATGCAGCCGATGTACGCGCGCCGATCCGGAAGGCAGATACAGCATGTCTCCACGCCCCAGCAGCGACTCCGCGCCATTGGCGTCGAGAATCGTGCGCGAGTCCACCTTCGTCGCCACACGGAACGAAACGCGGGCAGGGAAGTTGGCCTTGATCAGCCCGGTAATCACATCGACCGAAGGCCGCTGCGTCGCCAGCACCAGATGGATGCCGACCGCGCGCGCCATCTGCGCCAGCCGCGTAATCGATTCCTCCACGTTGTGGCCGTCGAGCATCATCAGGTCGGCAAGTTCGTCGATGATGATGACGATGTACGGAATCGGGCCGTCGTCGCCGGCGCCCTGCTCATTCGCAAACAGGCTCGGCGTGTCATCAAACAGCGCGTTGTAGCTAGCGATATTACGCACGCCCTTGGCCGCCAGCAGCTTCAGCCGGCGCTCCATCTCGCGCACGGCATTGCGTAAAGCATTCGCCGCCAGCTTCGGCTCGGTGATGATCGGCGTATAAAGATGCGGCACGCCCTCATAGTTGCCAAGTTCCAGGCGCTTCGGATCGACCAGCACCAGCCGCACCTGGTCGGGCGTCGACTTATACAGGATCGACATGATCATGGCGTTGATCGCCACGCTCTTGCCCGTGCCCGTCGATCCGGCAATCAGCAGATGCGGCATGCCCGCGAGATCCGCGACCGCCAGTCGGCCATTGATGTCCTTGCCCATCGCCAGCGTCAGCTTCGACTTCGACCCGAGAAACTCCTGCGACTCGATGTTCTCGCGCAGCCAGATAATCTCGCGCTCGCGGTTCGGCACCTGAATTCCGACCGTGCTCTTGCCCGGCATGCGCTCCACCAGAATGCTCTCCGCGCGCAGCGCTAAACAGAGATCGTCGGTCAGCCCGGTGATGCGGCTGTATTTGATGCCCGCCTCGGGCTTGTATTCGAATGTCGTAACCACTGGCCCGGGATTGATCTGCGTTACCTGCCCGTGCACATCGAACTCGGCATAGCGATCGGTCAAAACCTGCGCCAGCAGCTTGAGTTCGTCTTCATGCACGGCCTGTTGTTCGTCGGCGCGATGGAGCAGGCTCGAAGGCGGCAGCTTGTAACTGCCGGCAATCTTCGGCATGGTCGTCTTCGCCTTGCGCTCTCCGTCGGCGCGGCCCGTGACTTCAATGTGCGCGCCCTCGATCTCGCTGTTGACGTCGGAATCTTCTACCCCCGGTATTGAACCCGGCCGTGACGGCGTCTGCGCGGAGCGTACTTCCTCCGCGGCTGGAGCAAACGCCGTCTCGTCCTCCTCCGCCATGCGTTCAATTCCGGTGCGTGGCGCGCCCTTCGTTCCGGGCGAGGGCACCAGCGAAATTTCCTGGTCGTTCCTGTTAGATTCCGCGCGAGGCGACTCACCCCGTTGCGCCTGATTCCGTGCCACCTGCGCCCGAGCGGGAACAAGCTGTGCCGTGACCACCGGCTTCTCCGCCCGCCGCTTCTCCAGTTCCTTCTGTTGCCGAGCCCGCTCGCGCTCTTCCTGCCAGTCTCTCCAGCGCTCGCGCAGAGCGATGAAGAACGCAAAACGCGTTGGCGCCCAAACCTGAATTGCCGAGAAGGAAAACGCCGTAGTGAGATAAAGCGCAACCGCCAGCACCGTGGTGCAAACGATATATGCCCCGGCAACGTTCAAGTAATGGATGAGTACGTCGCCCAGAATCCGTCCGGCCAGTCCCTCAATCGGAATCGCGCCCATCCAGCGGAAATGTCCCGGCAAAATTGCCAGCAGCGCCGGTACAAACATCAGCAGCCAGATCGCTCCCAGAGTCTTGGCGACCGGAGCCTGCACCACCCGCGACCGGAACCACCGAATCCCAAGCATGAAGAGAAAAACCGGCAGCAAAAACGATCCGAGGCCAAGGCCCTGCAAAACAATGTCGGAAAGATAAGCGCCCAGAATTCCGACCCAGTTGCGTGCGGCGTGCGATCCGGTAAGGATCGAGGCGCTATTCAGCGAGGGATCGAGCGGTGAATAAGAAGCCAGCGCAAGGAAAAGGAGGAGCGCGGAAACACAAAGCAAGAATCCAATCAGCTCATTGAGCCGACGGTTTTTGCCGGGCGCAAAAATCTTCGAGAAAAATGTCATGTGGCAGCGCCAGCCCGCGCATGGGCCAAACTGAAAGCCCAGACGCGAGACGAGACGTCGGCCAGAGCCTGATAATTATGACAAGAATTCCGGCCCCGAAACAACCGGGGAAAAGATCAGGGTTGGCGAGTTGGGTACGGCATCGCGAGGCCCGGGATAAAAAACGTCTACGATCCCGCCTTGCGCAGCCAACGCTCCACAATCCCCGCATCCGCTTCGGATAGCCCTGGCGCCGCCTTCCTGATCATCACCATGAACCAGTCAATCTCCTCCGGCGCCGAGGGATAGCCAATGTTCTCGCCCCCTGCTTTCTTCTGGCTTGGACGGTTCGAGTTGACGATCATCCGGCCCTTCGCGTCCAGGAAGACAATAAAAGGAAGGCCGCCGACGTCCGCATCGCCAAACTCCTTCACCAGTTTGTCGCTATTCGGATGATTTAGATCCGGATGACGCCCCAACTCTTCATACACGCCAAGATGGGTGATTACAAAGTGTTTGGCGAGGATAGGTTCGATCTCCGGAGCTGCCAGAAACTTCTCGAACAGATGGCAATACTTGCACCAAGATGCGCCGAAGACGAGCAGAACAGCCTTCTGCTGTTCTCCCGCCTGTGCCTCCGCCTTGGCGAGAACGACGTGGGCGTCCGGCAAGTTCTGTGCCACAACGCTCGCAGACGAGACGAACAGCAGAAATGCCGCGCACAACTTAAGAGTTCGCATGCTCGCAATCCTACAACCGTGGTCGCCGGCTAGTGCCCAATCATTCCCGCGGCCCAGGCCAGCACCGCAGCGCCGAGAATAATTCTATAAACAGCGAACGGAGCGAAGCCGCGCTTGCGCACCCAGCCCATGAACCACGCGACCGCGCCATAGGCCACAATGAAGCTGACCACGAATCCAATCCCGAGGATCACCCATTGATGACTCGTAATCTCGGCCACGCCGATGGGATTTGCCTCGTCTTTTCCGCGCAGCGATTTATACAACGTATAAAGCGTAGCCATCGCCATCGTCGGCATCGAGAGGAAGAAGGAGAACTCGAGCGCCGCCGCCCGCGACATCCCCGCCAATTGTCCGGCAGGCGATCGTCGACATCGAGCGCGAGGTTCCCGGAAAAACTCCCGAAAGAATCTGGCAAGCGCCAATCCAGATCGCCTGTCCGCCGTGAATGTCGTCCATCTTCCAGGTATGAATCGGCGAACCGGCCGCGTCCGGCCCTGCCTTTTCCCACGGAGCCTTCATGGCGTCGATCACCCACATCACAATGCCGCCAATGAGGAGCGAAGTACCCATCACGTAAAGGCTCTCAAGATTCTTGCCGATCACCTTCGTCAGCAGATACGACGGGCCCGCCGTGATGACGAACGCAATCATCACCAGGCTCAGCGGATGCGTTAGGTAGTCGCAATCGCGTTTCTCGCCCTCAGGCCAGGTCGAAATCAGCTTGGCAATATGCGACCGGAAATAAATCGGCAGCACCAGAATCGCGCCCAGTTGAATCACGATCGAATACATCTTCCAGTAGCCGCTGTCGAGTGACATGCCGAGCAGTTTCTCCGACAGCCGCAAGTGAGCCGTGGAACTTACCGGCAAAAATTCAGTGAGTCCTTCAACGATTCCGAGAAGGACGGAAATCAGGTATTCGTTCAAAGTCTGTCTCCGAGGGGATGGAGTTGGTCGAGGCCAGTATCTCAGAATTCTGTGAAAGGAAGGTTAGAAAGCTAGATTCGCGTAGCGCCGGCGTCCCGCCGGTTCGGCCAGCGGGTGTCTCGCCCGCCGCGTATGCGCACTCCTCTGGCTCGAACAGCAATCGCCCTAATTCCCCTCCGCGTATCGCCGGAAAAAGCTATCCGGCTTCCACTTCGGCCGCCCGTCGTCATTCGCCACCTTCACCAGCAGCCCGCGCACGATCTCCTCATACTTCGCCGCCGTCGCCAGGTCCACCGGCTGGTTCACATCGTCCGAAGGTGCGTGATACCGCTCCGTCAGCCAGTCTTTGAAGACTTTTACCTCGGCCGATCCCGGCTCCGCGCCCACGTCCATCATCACCGATGGCACACCATGCTTGATAAAGTTGTACTGGTCGCTGCGAATAAAAATATTACGTAACGGTTCGGGATCGGCCTGCACCTTCACCCCCAGCGACTGCGCCACCTCGCGCGCCTCGTCACCCAGGTCAGACTCCGCCAGTCCCTCCACCGTCAGCACCTTAAGCGGCACGATCGGCAGAAACATATCCACATTCACATCCGCCACCATCGCCTTCGCCGGCACCGTCGGATGCGCCGCAAAATACTTCGACCCCAGCAGCCCTTTTTCTTCGCCCGTCACCAGCACCAGCAGAATCGACCGCCGCAGCTTTTCCGGATGCTGCCTTAAAACTCGCCGCCATGTCGAGTACCAGCGCGCTGCCCGAGCCGTTATCCATCGCCCCGTTGTAAATGCGGTCGCCATGGATCGGCTCGCCGATGCCGACGTGATCGATGTGCGCCGAGAGCACCACATACTCGTTTTTCAACTGCGGATCGCTACCCGGCAGTTTGGCCACGATGTTCGCCGACTCCACCCGCGTCACCTCAACCTTCGTCTTCGCCTCAAGCGAAGCCGTCAGCGCAAAGTGCGGCATCGCCTTCCGCTCTTTGCCAAGCTCCGCGATCTCGGCAAACGTATGTCCCGACCCGGCAAAAAGTTTCTCCGCGCTTGCCGGATTGATGGTCACTGCCAGTTCATCGCCCTCTGTCTCGTCGAACTCGGGATAGTCCAGTTCCATCGACGGATGGTTCCGGTTCAGCGCGATGCGCGACCACGGAATATCCATCGATGCCGGATTTACCAGCGTCACCACGCCCACCGCGCCCGCCGCATGCAGCGCCTTCCAGCGCTCCGCCATCGTCTGGTAATGCGACGCCAGCGCCCCCGGAATCTGCGCCGGCGATCCGCTGAAGATCACCGCAATCTTCCCCTTCAGATCGAGCCCGGCAAAGTCGTCATAATTGCTTTCCGGAACTTTCAACCCGTAGCCGGCAAAAACCAGTCCCGCGCGCACTTCCGGAGCCGGCATCACGCGCGAGCTGATGTAGGCGTCTTCGCCCAGCACCAGCGGTTCGCGCTTGCCATCGCGAACCAATGTCAGACTCGAATCCTTTTCGACGATCTGCCGCGAAATAAATTTCACTGGCTGATAGAAACCATGCTCACCCGCAGGCTCTGCCCCAGCTTTCTTCAGTTCCTCAACCGCATACTTCTCCGCTTCATGCTCTCCGCGGCTGCCCGTATCACGGCCTTCGAGCTTGTCATCGGCTAGAAATTTGACGTGCTCCCACCAGGATTTGCCGTCGAAAGTCTTGCCGCTCGAATCGGAAGCGGTTTGAGCTGCGGCCGACAGACCCAAAGCTGCCGCGATCGCAAGAATAATGAAGATTCTGATTCTCATGTTGTTAACCTGCCCCGTGTGGCGCGGACACTCCTGTCCGCGCAGCCTTGAATCCGGCCCACCGCACCGGTCTAATACTGCCGTATCCGCGCTCTACTCTATCGCGTTCCCATAAGTAGGCACGCCCTGCTGGAGGAAATAGAGCAGCGTCTGCCCCCGCGAAGCCCAGTCACTCTGCGGATATTGCGAAATCAACTGTTGCGCCAGCCCGATGGCCAGCTCTTTCGACTTCTCCGATTTCTTCTGCTGATCTTCCGTCTTGTAAATCTCGATCAGTGCCGCCCGCCGCCAGGCCGCGTGATACAGCGCCTCCGGAGCCGAAGGCGACTGCGCATGCTCCTTTGCATATTTCTCGTAAGCGTCCGCCTCTTTCTCCGGACACTTCGACGATCCCTGCCAGTCCCCGCACATCTTGTTATCCAGCAGATGGAAGCTGGCTAGTTCCGCCCACTTCGTGCCGGGAAATTTCTTCATCACCAGCCGCATCTGCTCTTCGTTGATCCCCTGCCGGTAGAACGATTCTTTCTCATGCGCCGACGGCCGCGACATCAAATCCGACTTGTCGATCTGCCACTTGATGTCGGCCGCGCGGTAGAGCGCCTCGCCCGCCAGCGGCGATGTCGGAAAAATGTCATACACGCGCCGGTAGAGTCGCAGCGCATCCTGCGCCGCCCCCCGCCGCCCATGCGGTTGGCTGGCCACGTCTTCCGCCTCCAGCGCGGCGCCATAAATGATGTGGTCGCCATTCGCCGTGGAAGCCCATACCACTCCCGTGTCCAGAATCCATCCCGTAACGGTCTTCCGGTTCTCTTCTTCATCGTCGTCAATGAAGGCCGGATCGGGATTGTTGACATAACCCAGCAGCGCTTCAACCTGAAGCCAGTTGCGGCTCTTATCCAGGAGAATGACCTCGCGCCCGCGCTCAGCCTGCGCCAGTTTGTGAGAAGAAGAATCAGGCGAAATATAAATGATGGCCTCGCGAACGATCGTCCCGCGCTCGGCGGCCAAAGCCGGCGATCCAGCCAAAACGATCACCGCGACGAATACAAATGCACAGACAAACAAAGACGCGCCAGCCGCCGCGAAAAACCGCGAGCGCAGCCGAGCAGGCGCGAACCAGGAATGCAAGCGAGTTCCAGTCTCCATTCGGAACGAGGGTAGCATGCAAATTTAGATGCAGGGAACCGCCCATCAAGAAGACCTGATCCACCCTGTTAAGACAGCCCACACCGATCCATCGCTCAGGCTATCCATCAGCCCAGCCCGATCCACCAACAACGCGCTGTCATCCTGAGCGCAGCGAAGGACCGGTGCAACCAGCCAGCAACGCCGGTAACCAGCGTGGCGCACCGACGAATGAAGCAGCCCGGAACCGGCTCTACCCGATGGCTGACGGCTGAAGGCTGACCTCCCCATCACCGCCGCGCCCGCCCTTTCCCCCCGCGCCCCTTTGCATTCTTCTCCATCCGCAACTTCCAGGCCGCATGCAGCGCACCAGTCAGAACATCCTCGCTCGCCTTCGCCAGCCGAATATGCGTCATGCCCATCCGTCCCCACCCGCCATGAATCGGAACAAAAACCTCCGGCATTTCTTCGACAAACGCTGCCTGCTGCTCCAGAGTGAGCTTCAAGATTCCCATAGCCCTGCTTGGCCGAAGCAAGCGTGGCAAAAATGTGTCCGCCCACGCGGAAGTCAGGATTCCCCATGTGCGAGCCCTCCTCAGCCCCTTCAAAGCTGAGCGCAATGCGGCGAAAATCTGCGACAGTCATTCCCGCAATCCTCTCCAGGTAACAGTAGCAATAACCATCCCCGCAAACCAAGATGCCGCTCTAAATCAAGATGTCATCCTGAGCGCAGTAAGGCGCAAGCCGAACGGAGCCGAAGGACCCCATGACCGCCGCCAGCGCAAACCGGCAAATTAGGGAATTCTCTCCATCCATGCAGCGGCTATCCTTCGCCTCAAGTTCCATGCCGTCCGATTCGCAATCGCCCGCGCGGGAAAAGCCCCAAATTCCGCTTGACAACGCTCCAATGAATGTCTATATTGTCTACTAGATTAGTAGACATAATGCAGCCGATGCGCACCCCCAACTCCTCGGCCCGGGAAATTCAGAGATGACTACGACATTGGATATACATCCGCTCAAGACGCGAGTTGGGGACCTCATAGCCGGTCTCCAGGATCTCGAGCACCAGGCACTCACCACCACCCTGGTTCGGGATTTCCTGGCCGAGACGCGGCCTTCCGCGGAGGCACTGGCTCCTTACATCTTGTGGAACTCCGAGCGCTATGCTCGAAATCTGATTTACCGCGACGAACATTTTGAGGTGCTTGCTCTTTGCTGGCTCCCCGGCCAGCAGACTCCGATTCACAGTCATGCCGGTCAGCTTGGTTGGGTCACGGTGGTGCAGGGAGAACTGGAATGCCGCAATTACCGGTTCGTAAAGGCGCCGGCAGAGTCATCCACGCCGAGAAAGTCCAGGAGCGTGGGAGACCCGTCCGCGGCAAGCCGGCGGGTAGAAGTCGAGCTGATTGCCAGTGCTACCTGCGCCGCCGATGGAAGCGTAGCGGTAGTCGACCGGCGGCAAACCACCCACCAGATCGCCAATCTCGAGCGATCACGGCACGGCGGCGTCAGCCTGCATGTCTATTCGAAGCCCATCGATTGCTGTGTGCTCTTCGATGAAGCCAGCCGATGTTGGGAGCGGCGGCAGTTGCAATACCACAGCGCCGATGGAGTCATTCTGAGCCATGCGGCCTAAAACGACCAGCCGGGAAAGGCGGCGAGGGACTTGGGGGTGAGACGAACATGGATCAAGACAGCGGATTGTTCAATCTGAGCTTCATCATTCGGACCAACGGCGAAATCGTCCCGGCCATGCCCGACGACGACGAATTCTCGCCGCAGCAGCTACGCGATTATGTCGCGGGCCCTCCGGAACTGGTCTGCCAGACCCACGACGGCTTCTTCCTGTTTCACAACAAAGAGGGCAAGCAGCGTGGATTGCCCGCCAACGAATTGGCCTCGGCAATGTATCTGCGGCCGCTCCAGCAGCCCGGCAATCTGCTGGGCAGAGTTCTAGTCGCGCATCCGGCTCACATTGCTTCCTACTGGAAGGGGGAGTAATCGGCTGGAGGACCCCAGGTTGCGGAATCCCGTGTTCTCTCGTGCCGCAAGCGGGATTCCGCGGCCACGTTCGCTGCTCGCGGCTCCACGGATCAACCCAAACGTTTCCAAGATTACCGGCATGATTTGCCCGGCGTTAAATCGCCATATCGCTCATTGAGGGTCGAGGAATCAAAATCGCCTGGTTACAACATCTGAGGCATGGCGTACTCGCTTTTTAGGTACGAACAGAATCGGCAAAGCCCGATACATAGGTTATGCAATAGGCGTCGTCCTTGTGGCCCTAATTGTGGCTTGGATGTCACGCTAACCTAGCGTGCAGAGGCGTTCTGAGTGTAATGGCCTGTTTACAACAGCTACCCATACACACCTTTCTCGCATCTCACTCAGGGGAGAGGGAACAAACGCCCGGAATCGGGTGTCTCAATCGTGTAAGCACAATCACTTTGAGCGAGGAGGGCCATGACTATCCACAAGCTTGAGTTTCTCCTGCTTTTGACTTTCTCATTTTTCCCGCTCCCTACCATCTCCGCCCAGTCTGACGCAAAACCCGACCTAACAACCCTCTCTGACTCTGATTTAAAGACAGTAACCATAAAACTTGAGCGAACTCCTTGCTATGGTATTTGCCCGGCATACACCGTCACAATTTACGGTGATGGACACGTTGAGTATGAAGGCAAGAAATTCGTCTCCGTTATTGAGACCCGGGAGGGGCATGTAGAACCAGACAAGATCAAGGCATTGCTCGCAGAGTTTGGGAAAGCAGACTATTGGAATTTCCCAACCCAATACGTTCAGGAGAATTGCACTCGCTACTGCACGGATATGCCCACTGCGATCACGGAACTCAGCGTGAAGAGGATGAAGCAGAGCGTAAAACACTATTACGGTTGCGGAGGCGCCCCTCAGTCCCTTTTCGACCTGGAATCTGCCATCGACAAGACTTCTGGTGTGGATCGCTGGACAGGAGATGTGAGTAAAGCTGGTCCGTTTGGAACAACTTGTTGGAGCGGAAAACGTGGCGAGACGGCGTCTCAGAAGCAGTGATTTCCTGTCGCTAGAGCAAGGCGAAACAAAAGCGCAAGCTTGTTTTCGACAGCTAGGAAAATGAGGGGCCAACATTGGCGTCTAGCGATTCGCATAGGCAACGAACTTCAAAAGGCCCACAGCAGCGAACAGCAGTAGGACGAATATGCAGATCGTGACCGGAGGTGTTTGTACTAAGTCTCGCCATTTGGGCTGCGCAATAGAGCTAGACGATGCAAATCTACGACCGCTCGACCACGCAAACAGGAGAGCAAGTGAAATCGCCACGCCCGCCGCTACGAAGACAAACCAGTCATAGTGGCCCGGGATCAAGAACAGAACATTATTTGCAAAGAATAGTGACAATAAACTCAGACTGAAGAAGAGCCATTTCATTGACCTACCCCCGCTCAACTAGTCCGACCCACCGTGGAAATTAGAGCTGTCTTGGGCTCAGCTGTTGCAAAATCGCAATTACACTCACAGCCCGCCCGCTGGGAGTTCTGAGTGAAATCGCCTAATTTCGTCGACTATTCTGCTGAACATCAGCATTTTCCGATGTACTCTTTGCACATGAGTAGGTTATCGGCGGCTCTCGCTATGATGTCTTTCGTGGTTGCGAGTCTCTCATGCGCATTCGCCCAAGGGTCAACCGCTGACCGACCGACGCAGTCGCAGAAAATCAGTCGCGTGCGGATTCCAACCTATTTAGCAGAGTCAATTACGACAAGGGTCGTTCTCCCCCGCGACATAGGGATTCCCGGCAACATTGTGCTTGAAGTGCTCGTGCAACAAAATGGAAGAGTTCTTAATATGCAGCGCGTATCGGGGGATCCTCGCCTAGTCCGTGCCGCGAAGCCAGCGGTAATGAAGTGGGCTTTTTATCCCTACTTGCTCAACGGAGAACCAGTGCAATTCCTAACGGAATTCACCATTATGTTCGATGGAAAGAAGGATTCCGCCAAACTCAAGATTGAGAATGATCCGCTCAGCTCTCGCAATCCTGAACCTAAGTAGCGAAAAATCGCCATAGCACTAGCCGAAGGAGATTGTTTAGTTGGCGTAACATCCCGATTTCACTCATTGGCCTTCAACGAAGCGAGACAGAGTTGCTATTACTTCGCTGGCGTCTCCGGCTTGGTGGCTTCGGCAGGCTTCGGCGCCGGTACCTTGGCGAGCGCTTCATCCACGCGCTTTTTGAAGTCACCCTGGTCGTTGTGCGAAAGGCCGCTATACATCGACACAACACTCATCTCGCACGTGGTACCAATCGGCTCCAGGGAGACGTGGTTTTTGCCCTGGTTGACTGCTCCAATAACGGACCAGTGAATTGAGTGTTTCACATTATAGTCAGCAGTCATTTTGTCTTCGTCACTCTGCACGTCTTTGTAGTTGTCCGGATTGCCGAGGGCGACTTTGACCGCACCCCACAGCTCGCTGCAAGGAACGGGATAGGTAGTCTTGTAAGTTTTGTTACCGGCACCGAACGCCGGCAGAGCAAGAGCAAGCGCCAGCAGCGCAACGACCACAACCGCAATTCTCTTCTTCATGATGGCAGTTCTCCTTGTACGGATGTGCTTCCGGGCAGGCCAGAACGCAGCCGCAACACACGTTTCCCGAACACGTTGAAACTAGTCCATCGAAATATCTTGTCAATGCGCCAAGTCACCGAAGCCGGTGACTAACGGAGTCGGAGGAGCCTACCCGGGGCGCAGTCGGAGCGCAGTGAACCAGTCATCTAGACTATTTCGGGGAGGATGATTAACGAAAAATCCCGTTTACACTCATTGACCCAGCCGACCGAGTTCTGAGTGAAATTGCCTGTTAACAACAGCTACGTCAGGAAGCACCTTACGGGGCAGTCCCCGTTGCCCCCGTCCGGCAGGGATGGCCGTGTACGGTGTCGCATCGCGACAGTGGTACTCCGAGGTGATCCAGAGTGTCGGGTAGAGCACCCCGAGAATACTTCACCAAGCGCCCAACCCCTACCGTTCGGTTCGCTGGAACGTCGTATCACAGCACCATGTTGAGAAAAGTGATAGCCAGCTTTCATCTGCCATTCCAACCCTGATGCCATTCTCAACACCATAGGAGTTTCATCCCCCCAGCCGCCATGGTTTACGGAATACCACTCGCTTGACTTCAAAGCGCTGACGATGTCCCTGATCGAACCCCTATCGGTAAAGTGATGCTCCCCCACCCGAATTTCTTGCACCTCCTCCGGTTGTAGAGCCCAGAGGTCATAGTGAATGCGTATATGCGCATAGGTCACGCTCAGGGGCATTACGAGAAAGAGCAACGTTACGAGTAGGGTTTCCAGTACCGTTCTGACATCTATAGCTTGCGCTTGAGAGCGCTCCGCGCGCTGCTGGCGCTCCCGCCTCGCTTTTCGGATGCTAAAGAGCGCCCCGAATCCGACGAGGCAGCCAAACAGACCCGGAAGCAATACAGAGAAAATGAAACCCTCTAGCCCTCGCATGATCGCAAGTATATTCGAGGCTCAACTTCAACTGACGTAACATCCCCTTAGCACTCAAAACCCGCTTACCTTGAGACGCGCCTGAACTCCCAAACAAAGCCCCCCACAAAAATCACCAGAACAATCATCATAGGGACGGGTCGGAAGAGAGCTACGGGATCCCAGCCGATCGCCACATCGCCTCCCTTCTTGGCCGAGATCAGTAGAGTAATTACGACGCCAATAACGAACAAAACGGTCACTGATAATACCGCAACGAGTCCCGCCGCTATGCTCTTGAGATAAATCATCCTCGTTTCGATTCGTTAGCGCCCTTCGCCTCGTTAGGAGCTTACACTTCTGAAACTGCGTGTCAATTGGCGAAATATCGCAATTTCACTCATTGACCCAGCCGACCGAGTTCTGAGTGAAATCGCCTGGTTACGTCAATCATCGTGGAACTAAAAGAAGATTCGGGGTAGAGTGTGTCTGTGAAACAAGTAGTAATCACGTTGCTCTTATTTGCCACCATGCCTGTCCCTACGCTCCTTTCGGCACAAGCGAGACCCTCTACGAATAGCTCAGCGAATGGCGGTCAGAGTCTAACGATGACAGCCATCGGTGAAGGATATAAGTTCGGCCGTCACGCGGCATTCCGAACTTACCAAACTCCCGATCACACAGAGGCACTGGTATGGTACGGCGAATTTCGTTCGGAAGAGGAGTCGAACCTTGCGACTAAACTGTCGCTCGAAGAGCACAAGATAACTACTACGGTGCAGCTTAAAGACCGGGATGGACATGTAATCGGTGATCGGATCGTAGCGACCCCTAAGGATGACAGGAAAGCGTTCATGGTCATTCGAAGGCAGGGTCGCAACTACTGGTTCATTCAATCGATCTCGCTTGCAGTTGCGATGCAGGCGGACGAGTTGATTGCGCCACCACCTCTGGCTGCGTTTGAAGAGAACATTTCGTTTTGCGACAGATCCAGCGAACTTCTGCTGGAGCAGCAGCGGTTGTCCAACGATCAGCAGAAAAGGGTTCGTCAAGTTCGAGGGATGGTAGCGGTCGCGATAAGTGCGGATGGCAACGTTGTAGATGCTAAGGCTCTTTCGCTACATCTTCCCAGCGACGGCAACGAAGCTGGACTGTCGTCGGCTGAGGGGATCAACGTCTTGCTAGCTCAGGCCCGGTCAATAAAGTTCAAAAGTCGGCCAAGCTGTGAGGACTTCCGATACGTCTTGAGCTTTTGAGCTTCACGGTAGCTGGATTGGCGTAATATCGCAATTTCACTCACAACCAACCGACGCCCCCATAATCGTTGCCTTCCCCATAGCACCCGGAACCACATCCTTACCCGGCTAAGCCGCGCTCGTCTGGTATCGTCAAAAAGGGTTCAGTCAAGCGATGTTCAGCCATCGGCCATCCATATCTGTTCTTCTTGTTTTCTGGGGCGTGCTTCTTGGCGCGCAGACGCTGCCTCTCGTAACCGTGGACGGCGTGGTGCACGACTCGACCGGAGCGGTCATTCGCGGAGCGTCCGTCAATCTCCAGGCCGACGCTTTCCATGCCTCGACCACAACCGACGACCGCGGCCGTTTCACCTTCACCAACTTTCCCGAACAGAAGGGAGTCGTTGAAGTCTCCGCGCCGGGTTTCATCGCCGCGCGCCAATCCTGGACCGCTCCGAAGAGTGTGGCGAATGCCGCGGCCGACAACAGTCCCCTTCACCTCGACATCGCGCTTGAACCAGCCTCAACAAAAGAAGAAGTCGTAGTCTCGGCCGCGCGCGCCGACCTGCGCCTCTCCGAAGCTCCCGTCAGCACGGTCCTGCTGTCGAGCGAAGACCTCAACGCCGCTCCCTCCGTCCGCACTGACGATGTCCTCCGCGAGGTTCCCGGCTTTTCGCTTTTCCGCCGCTCCGGAAGCCGCACCGCCAATCCATCGACGCAGGGCGTCTCTCTGCGCGGCCTCGGCGGCAGCGCCACCAGTCGCGCCCTCGTCCTCGCCGATGGCATCTCGCTCATCGATCCCTTCGGCGGTTGGGTCTACTGGGACCGCGTTCCACGCACCGCCATCTCTACCGTCGAAGTCGTGCGTGGCGGCGCTTCCAATCTTTACGGCAGCGACGCCATGGCCGGAGTCATTCAACTTCTCATGCGCCATCCCGAAGCTCCCGCCTTCACGCTCGAGACTTCTTACGGCAACGAGCAGACGCCCGATCTTTCCCTGTGGACGGGCCGCCGCCTCGGCAAATGGGATTATTCAACCAGCACCGAGATGTTTCGCACCGACGGCTTCCTTCTGGTCCCCTTTGCCGATCGCGGGCCGGTCGACAGGAAAGCCAATGTCGAGGACGCGACTGTCTATGCCCGCATCGGCCGCGAGCTTCCGCACAATGGACGAGTCTTCCTCCGCGGAAATTACTTCACCGAATTCCGCCACAACGGAACCATCTTTCAGACCAACGACACCACGCTCGGAGAAGGCGCAGCCGGTTTCGACCAATCGATGGGCAGGAATGATTCGCTTTCTGTTCGCCTCTACGGAAATGCCGAAACTTATCACCAGACCTACTCGTCGATCAAGAGTGTGAATGGGCACGCGCGATACCGAGACGCTCACCGACGCCCAGCACGTGCCCGAGCAGATTGCCGGCGGAGGCGCGCAGTGGACGCACCTCCTCGGCAAGAGCCAGACACTCATCGCGGGCATGGACATGAACGAAGTGATCGGTGCCAGCCAGGACAGGTTTTTTACCGGCAGCAATCAGGAGCAAGTCGGCTCGGGACGCCAGCGCGCGCTGGGTTGGTTCGGCGAAGATATTTTTCAACGTCCGAAATGGACCGTGATCGCCTCCGCCCGTATCGACGACTGGAGCAACTTCCAAGGGCAGACATTCGTAGTCCCCGTTTCAGGCTCGCCCACGCTGACGCAATACGCCGATCGTAGAAAGCTCGCGCTCAATCCGCGCCTCTCGGTCTTGCGCTCATTGAATGAACACGTATCGGTGACCGGCAGCTTCTATCGCGCCTTCCGCGCACCCACGCTCAACGAACTCTATCGCCCCTTCCGCGTGGGTGCGATCCAGACGCTCAACAATCCGATGCTGACTGCCGAGCGCCTGACCGGCGCGGAGGCTGGCGCGAACATCACAGGCTGGAATCGCAAACTCAATTTCCGCGGAACATTTTTCTGGAGCGACATCGTCGACCCCATCGAGAATGTCACGATCGGAACGAATCTCCAGCAGAAAGAAAACCTCGGACGCACACGCTCGCGTGGCGCGGAGTTCGAAGGTGTGCTGCGGCTGACCAGCAACTTCCAATTCACGGCAGGCTACGTCTACACGCAAGCCACCGTGCTGAGCTATCCGGCAATCCCGGCGGCAACGATTTACCGGTCTCAGACGTGCCGCAAGTGCCGCGCCACGGCTTCACCTGGGAAGCACGCTACTGGAATCCTTCGCGCCTCTTCGCCAGCGTGCAGGGCCGCTTCATCGGCCGCCAGTTCGATGACGACCTCAACACGCTGCCGCTCGATTGCGTTCTACACCATGAACTTCGAAGTGGGCAGGGCGCTGAATCGCAACGTGGAAATTTTCGTAGCCGCGGAAAATTTCACCGACCAGCGCTATCAGGTAGCGCGCACGCCGGTAGTGAATGTAGGCCCGCCCATCCTGGCTAGAGTAGGCCTGCGCCTGAATTTTCCGCGAAAGAAAGTAGCGCAGTGCTGCTGACTGTAGCGCCGGCGTCCCGCCGGCTGTCCGGAGGGCGTCCTCGCCCGCCGTCTGCACCCTGGCGCGGAATCCAAAGTTGACAAGAGCGCGACCGGTACTGTAAACAAGCCCGCAATGACTGCTTCCGCGCCACAGGTAACAATCCGCGATCTTCGCACCATCGACGAGCTCAACCAACTGCGGGCCGTCGAGAAAGAAGTCTGGGGCATGGCCGAAGAAGACGCCATGCCGCTTACCATCGCGATTGCGTTGAAGTCCGCCGGAAATATTTTCGTCGGCGCCTTCGAGCAGCACGAGGGCGGAAAGAAATTGGCGAAAGAAAAAATGGTGGGCTTCGCCTTCGGCTTTCTCGGACGCGAGCACGGACAGACCACCATCCACTCGCACATGCTGGCGGTGCTCGACGCCTACCGCCATCTTGATCTCGGAGCGAAGCTGAAGCACGCGCAGCGCGAGCGCGCGCTGGCCATGGGCGTCCACGAGATGACCTGGACTTTCGATCCGCTCCAGAGCCGCAATGCCCATTTCAATTTTGCCAAGCTCGGCGTGATGTCCGACACATACAAGATAGATTTCTACGGCCCGGAGACTTCAAGCATGCTTCATCGCAATGGGACGGACCGCCTCTGGGTGCGATGGCTGCTGAGTTCAAGGCGAGTGCGCGATCGCATCTCCGGAAAAAATATGAGGACCGAGACGCTGGATGCGCTAAGGCTGCTGGCGCCGCTGGTTCGCTTCGATGGCAAGGGCAGGCCGGCGCGGGCGGAACTCGGCGAAGCGCTGGCGCGAGAGCGGGTGGGCATCGAGATCCCGGGCGATATCCTGGCGGTCGAGGCGGCGGACATGGGGTTGGCGCGGGAATGGCGGGAGGCGACGCGGTGGGCCTTCCGCGAGAGCATCAAGGCCGGCTTCTATGTTTCCGAATTTTGCCGGTCGGTGCGCGGCCAGCAGGGCCCGGGGTGCTATCTGCTGCAAAGAGGAAACTTGGGCGAGGCGGCCGACCTCTGAGGGCTTCAGGGAACATCGCCTATTTCAATGTTCCCTGTGGAGCAATAGTTGACAAAATTGTATGTACAATTCGCTCTAAGTGCTTGAGCGCAGAGGAATTAACTTTCGAGGCGCAGTCCCGGTAACCTTGGTGGAACATTCTTGATTGCGGTTTTACCGACTCGATCTCATGAGCCGTCGTTTTTCGGTTCGGTTATGCGGATGTCGGGCGGCGGGGAGTCAGGGCTCCGGCCAGTAGGAAGACTACGGCTGGGGCTGCGATCAGAAAGAAGAACGGGCCGTGCGGCATGTGGCCGGAACGAAAGAAGCTCCAGAGATAGAAGGCGGCGAGGCAGGCGAAAGCAATCATTGCTCCCAGCACTTCGCGAAGCCATGAGACCAGCAATCCTATGGCAACGCCTACCGGCCAAAGGGCCAAGGCGATCCATTCCTGATAGCTCAGGACCGAACCGAGGGGGCGCAGGCTCTCTCCGATGGCGAACAGGAAGATGATTAGGATGTTCAGGATGCTCCAGGCGCGGGCTACCCAGCGCGCGATGAAGGCGATGGAAGTGGTGGTCAGCAGATCCTCCTGATTCGATGATTCTCTTATACACTCTTGCGCCCGGAGGGTGGGAGGAGGATCAGTTTCGCATCGACGTTGGGCAGCGGCGCGACCTCGACGTTGTAACTCGTCAACATGATCTTACCCTCCGCTGGCCCTTCATCGATGCCACCCGTCATCAGGCATCGAAGACAGCTTTCTTTACCGGGTGTGCTCTATCTCTCGGATTCGGTACAATCTCAGCCCATGAACTATCTACTCAAAACCGAGCCCACCGTCTATTCGTTCGCGAATCTCGAGCGCGAGAAGTCCACCATCTGGGACGGCGTAACGAACCCGGCGGCGGTGAAGCATCTTCGCGAAATGAAGCCGGGCGAGCGCCTGGTCATTTATCACACCGGCGACGAGAAAAGCGCCGTGGGCACAGCGTCGGTCGTGTCGGTCGATCCGGCCGATCCCAAGACCCCGCTTGTAAAAATCAAAGTTGGCAAAGCCATCGCCCAGCCAAAGACGCTGGCGGAAATCAAGTCGCAGAAATTCTTCGCCGATTCGCCGCTCGTGCGGCAGGGAAGACTGAGCGTGGTGCCGCTGACAGATGCGCAGTGGAAATGGCTCACGGGAGAGTAAGCACAAGGAGCAGGAGCCTAGGGGCCAAGAGCCAAAAGCCGCAGGCTGCGGAAAAGTCGTTTCCGGCTAAACAGTGTTGCCTCGGCTCAAGCCGGACTCAAAACAAAGCGATTATCGCAGCGCTGAAGCGCTGCGCCACCCAAAATCAACGGCGGGGTAGTGTCCTAATTTCAAATTAGGACACTACCAACGGCGAAATGAGTTTTTCCGGGGCCTGCTAGAGCAATCCGCCAGTCTGCACGCCGAGAATCGCCAGCGCCATTTCGAGCTTGTCAACAGCCTCGCGAATCTCGGGATGGTCGCCGAGTTTGCTTTGCAGGTTCTTGAGCAACTGGCTCGCGGCGGCCACGTGGTCGGCGGCGGATGGTTCGCCCGACTGGGGGTTGGATTCTCCCTGCGTTGGCATGACTAGTCCTCTGGGGAGATTCTAATCCCCGGACGAAGTTTTTTGAGCGGTTCGGATTCAAAATCCGACGGCAAGCTTCGCCAGAGCAATGAGCGAAACGCCAATGGCGGCAATGCTGTTGGCGCGCACGATGCGATAACTGGCAGCCCACGGAAACATCAGGACATCGAAGAACGGCATCAACTTATCCGGCCACAAAAGTCCGGCGACGCCAAATGCGAGAGAAATCTGTACCAACAGGCACACGCCCAAAGTATTCATCGCAATTTCCAGGATGAGCAGCTTTATTAAATCGCAATGTTAGCTTCGGGGGAAAATTACCGATGTCACTCTTCGAGCGCGGTTAGCGCGGACATATCAGGCCCCTTTGTGCATGACTCCCGAGTCGCTGGCTTCAACCGTGACTTCGACGTGCGCGCCCTCTTTCAGCTTTACGTCTTTGCCGTGCGAATCCTTCAACGAGTTCTCAATTCGAATTTCCTGATATAGGGGATCTGCCCCCTGGTCAATGGTGATCTGGGCTTTTTCAGGCAGTCGCGGATCAGGCGGCTTAATAATTTTCTCTACCGTTGCGGGCAGTTTGATATTGGGTTTTTCAGACATTTTCCCCTCGGCATCTTTCCGAAGTACAGGATTCACTTGAAGGTTGATTCATCATAGCAAGGACTCGCGCCGAGCGGCGGGCCAAGTTGTGCATCGCTTGTAGGAAACCCGACATTGCGAATGAACGCCCAGAAGCCACTCTGCTCAGGCGTTTCCGGGGCGCCGGCAAATCCGGGATTCTGCTCAACGGAAAAATGCAACAGATTTGGGCGCGGATCGAGGGACCTCCAAAGGTACTGTCCTGTTGGGGGACTCGCGGGCGCGTTTTCTTTGACTTCACGAACTGCGTTCGGGAGAATGGCTGCGTGTTCGGGAAACGCACTGCCTTGGAAGGACAATCGCATGAAGAAAACAATGATGGTTAGCATTCTTTCTGTGTGTCTATCGTTTGCCGCTGGCATCGCCGTCGCCGATAGAGTGCATGACTGGCAAGACCTGCGCAAAGCCCACGACCACATCAAGGAGGCGATGGGAGAGATGGATCGTGCCCGCGCCGCCAACCACTACGACATGGCCGGGCATGCCACGAAAGCCGAAGAGCACCTGCGAGCCGCTGAGCACGAAGTGAGCGAGGCCATCGAAGCTGCTCACGCGAGATAAACAAAAGGCACGACAAGCCAAGGCGCGGAGAACATCTCCCGCGCCTTCCATTTTCAGCCCCCTAAACTACGCGAGCAACGATACGGCGCTGTCAGTGTCAGCCGCGCCGAACGTGGAGATCTGGCCGATTCCGGTTCCACCCGCTTCTGCTACCGGCGCAAACATCTGCACGGGTGCGCCATAAGCCTGCTGTGCGGCGCTCGCGTTCGAGGAGAGGGTCGAAGCCGACAACTCCTGTCCCAGTTGAGTCAACTCTTGCAGGAGATTGTTCTGCCCCGCGCTGGCCGAGAAGTGGTGATGGTGAGAATGGCCGGAACTTCCGAGAGTATTGACCCTCTGCTGAATGGTCGAATAATCCTGGCTGGCGGCGGACAGGTTGCCCGACTTGAGGTCGGTCGAGAGCTGCTGGAAGGCCTGCGCGACTGGATTAGAGGATGAAGTCGAGGACGCGGTGCGGAATCTGCGCGAAGGCTTGCTGCAAGGTGGCAAAGTCGGATTGCGCGGCCGAGAGATTGCCCGAGGTTAAATCCTGGCCAAGCTGCTGGAATTGTGATTTCTGAAGCTGGAACGACAGGTTGCCGCCCTGCCCGTTGCTGAAGCTGTTTCCAATTGCCGAAGTGGACATGAGTCTCCCTCTCTTCTAACGGTGGACGCGGTGACGACAGACGCGCGCTTCGCGCGCGCGGTGGTGAGCGAACATGCGGCCGTATATCTTCGGACCACTTGCGCAGCGCTCTTCCGACAGAACGAAGTCGACGAAGCACGCGTGTCTCCATTGCTGGAATGGGGCGCGCATCCGCATTTGCTGGAGCTTGCAAGCCATGCAGTCGCATCTGCATTGGAAAAGTGGTAGTTTGTGCCGGGTGCACCGGGGCAAGAGTTGCCCCACGATGTATAGCTGACAACTCCACTACAATATCCCGGTGCCCGACTCTCCGCAGCTCGCCAAAGTGCTCGATCACCTCAAGCTTTACGAGCATCCGCTACTTGCATTTTCCGCCCGCGAGAAGAACGGCGTTATCGAGATCCTGATCGATCTGAAAAACTCGACCGTGCCGGTGCATCAATATGTGCTTCCGCTCCACGCGCGCGATCTGGATCATCCGCAGTTCGCCTGGACCCTCCAGCGCCAGCTCTATGACGGCCTGCACGACTACTTCATCGAAATGTTCATCAGCACTCCGCAGGACCGGAAGAATGCCGGCTTGGTTTAAGTATTGAATATCAGGGGGTCGAAGCTGTCTCTCCGCCAACAGATCGAACAGGAAATCCGCGAGCACGGACCGATTCCATTCTCGCGCTACATGGAAATCTGCCTCTACGACCCGTTGGCTGGTTACTATTCGCGCAACGCCGAGCAATTCGGCAAGGCAGGAGACTTCTACACCTCCAGCGACGTTCATGCCGTCTTCGGACGCCTCCTCGCGCGCCAGTTCGAGGAGATGTGGCAAGCGCTCGATCGACCATCGGCACTGGAGATTCTAGAGCTAGGTCCCGGTCGAGGCCTGTTTGCGCGCGATGTTCTCGACTGGTCCAGAAAGAAGTTCCCAGACTTCTTCAGCGCGATGAACTACACGTTGCAAGAATCGTCTCCAGCGCTGCAAGCCAGGCTGCAAGGTACTCTTGGGGAGCACCTCAGCAATGGCAAAGCGGCAATCTCTTCCCTGGAGATGCGACTTGCCGCATCTTCCGCAACTGGGATTTATCGCAATGCGCCGGGCAAAACGCCACTCATCATTTTTGCCAACGAGTTCTTCGACGCGCTGCCCGTAGAAATCCTGAGCGCCCAAGGCAAACTTCATCTCGCCTTAGAGGACGGTCATCTGAAGGAAGTCTGGCTAACGCCCACACCGGAGGAGCTGGAATTTCTCGATCGCCATAGCGTCCACCCGGAGGAGCGGGATCGCATCGAAGTCCCGCTGGCGGCGCAACGCTGGCTCGAAGAGGCTGCAAACGCCGTCCAGCAAGGCTTTCTCGTGGTGGTCGACTACGGCTACACGCGCAGCGAGCAACTCGCGGGACGGCATCGTGGAACTCTCATGGCTTATCGCCAGCATTCGGCGAGCGGGAACGCCTATCAGGCTCCGGGAGAGCAAGACCTGACCGCGCACGTGAACTTTACCGCCCTGGCCGCGGCCGCGGAACAAGCGGGAATGCGCGCCGAAAAGCTGATCACGCAATCGCAATTCCTGCTAGGCATCGGCGAGAAGACGCAGTTCGCGGATGCCTTCGAAGACTGCCGCTTGCCCCAGGAGCGAGCCAAGGTCGCGCTCCAGCTCAAGCACCTCGTTACGCCCGCTGGAATGGGCGAAACCTTCCACGTTCTCGTTGCCAGCCGCGGTGTCGATTCCGCCAGAGTCAGCCACCTTAGCGGCCTGAGCTTCGGCATGACTCATACCGGGTAAGCGGGGCAAGGTCATACCTGTTTATCCGTATGAACCAAAGTGCACCACTTCCAGTGCTTATTTAACACTCCTGAAATATCCAGACAGTAAACTGTTATCAGAGAGTCATGGGATCCGCACGGTCGTCCCAATTCGCTTTACCGCTCCAGGTAGCAGCCGTCTGTTACCGCCGGTTGAACTCGCACGCCGAGTTCCTGCTGGTGAATACTAACGGCGGCAGCAAGTGGACGTTTCCCAAGGGAGCCCCCGACAATCGCCTTTCGCACAGTCAGGCAGCCGAACGCGAAGCCCGCGAAGAAGCTGGAGCGATCGGCACGATCGAGCCGCGTCACTTTCATGTTTACATCCATTCCAAGGGTGTTTTCTGGCAGCCGCGGGGAGTGCAGGAATACGTCGTCAAGGCCTTTCTGATGGAAGTTCGCCAGACGCGCGACCCTCAAGAAGACGGCCGCAATCCAACCTGGTTCGACGCCGGCGAGGCGCGCGTCATTCTCGCCAAGGGCCGGGAGGTAAAGTACGCTCGCGAACTGCAAGCTGTGGTCGACCGCGCGCTGGAGCAAATCGGCCAGCCGCGTGCAGTCGTCGCCCGCTGAATCTGCGCACTTCTGACTTCCTGCGCTACCTCCTAAAGCTCACGTTAAGATATACGGAGTATGTGGAACCGCTTCTTCCAAGGCTTCACTTTGATACATGGAGTTCTTCTTCTGGTGGCAGCGGGCGCTTCGTTCAAATTCTGGGCAAAAACCCGTTTCTGGTTTCCAAAGTATATCCATGTGATGGCCGCGATCTCTTTTGCCGTTTCAGTCTGGGCAGTCGCGGAGTCTCCTGCCGACGCGCCTTTGAACAAGGGCGGCCCGCTGATTCGACTCCTCGTCTCACTGGCACTCCCGGCTATCGTGTACATCTTCTTCATTATTTACGGAGGACCTCGCGCTGCCTTTTACAGTTCCTTTCGAGGAACTGCGCCCTGTCCCTTTTGCCAAAATCCGGTACGCACCTTACGGAAGGATGCCAACAGTGTTCAGGTTTCACCTCGGTTTGCCGAAGAAGAATGCCCGGCGTGTGGCCATGAGCTCACGTAGAATCCACCCAGATGACGAGAGCCGGTTTGGTTTCGTTGGGCTCGCATTCGTGAGACGATAAAAGAGCCCATGATTCAGCTCTCATCCGCCGGCAAGCGCTACGGCCACAAACTCCTGTTCGAGGATGCCGACTGGCTCATTACGCCCGAGTCGCACGTCGGCCTGGTCGGCGCCAATGGCACCGGCAAATCGACGGTGATGAAGATCCTGGCCGGGCTCGAATCGCTCGACTATGGCCAAATCTCGCGCGCCAAGGGAATTTCCGCCGGCTACCTGCCGCAGGATGGCCTGACGCTCTCCGGCCGCTCCATCTTCGCCGAATGCATGTCCGTCTTCGACGACCTCCATGCCATGGAAAAAGAAATGGAGTCGCTCACCCACAGCATGTCGGAACTCGACCATACCGGCCAGGAGTATGCCGACGTGGCCGACCGCTATCAGCGCCTCGAGCACGAATTCCGCGCTCGCGACGGCTACACCCTTGAAGCCGAGGTGGGCAAGGTGCTGACCGGATTAGGTTTCAGTCGAGATGACTGGGCGCGCCAGACAGAAGAGTTCTCGGGCGGCTGGCAGATGCGCATCGCGCTGGCCAAGCTGCTGCTGCAAAAGCCGAACCTGCTTCTGCTGGACGAGCCCACGAATCATCTGGACCTCGAAGCGCGCAACTGGCTGGAAGAATATCTCAGCAATTATCCGTACGCTTTTGTGCTGATCTCGCACGATCGCTATTTTCTCGACGTCACGGTCGATCGCATCATCGAAATCTGGAATAAGAAGCTGCACACCTACGTTGGCAACTACGATCAATATCTGGCCGCCAAAATTGCGCGCAAAGAGCAGCTCGAATCGGCCTATAAGACGCAGCGCGACCGGATCGAGCAGCTCGAAGTTTTCATCAACCGCTTTCGCTATACGGCCACCAAGGCGAAGCAGGTGCAGAGCCGCATCAAGGAGCTCGACAAGATCGAACGGATCGAGATTCCGGAAGAAGAGAAAGTCGTTCACTTCTCGTTCCCGCAACCGAAGCCGAGCGGGCGGATCGTCGCCGAGTTCTCGAACGTCGCCAAGAGCTATGGTGAGCATGGACCGAACGAGCACAAAGTCTTCGCCAATGTGAATTTCATGATCGAGCGCGGGGAGCGGATCGCGCTCGTGGGCGTCAATGGGGCAGGGAAGTCGACGCTGATCAAGCTGCTTGCCCGGACCGAACCGCTCAGCGCCGGCGAGTACAAGCTCGGCCATGAAGTGCTGCTCGATTATTTTGCGCAGGATCAATACAAGGAGCTGGATACGGAGGCACGGATTCTGGATGATCTGGGCGAGCTTTCGCCGTCATCCACGCAAACGCAATTGCGCAGCCTGCTTGGGTGTTTTCTCTTCTCGGGCGACGATGTTTTTAAGCGCATCGGCGTGCTCTCCGGCGGAGAGCGCAACCGCTATGCGCTGCTGAAGATGCTGTTGCACCCGGCGAATTTCCTGCTCCTTGACGAGCCCACCAACCACCTCGATATGCGCGCCAAAGACGTGCTCCTGGAAGCGCTGATGAAATATACCGGTACGGTTGTCTTCGTCTCGCACGACCGCTATTTCATCGACAAGCTGGCGACGCGCGTCTTCGAAATCGGCGACGGCAAAGTCGAACTCTATCCCGGGCAACTACGAGGATTATCTCTGGCGCAAACAGGGAGGAGCGGCGAAGCAAACGGCTGCGTTGGAAAATGAATTAGTGGGGGAACTGTCGGCGGTTCGCTCGCCGGCGAATCATCTTTCTGGAAATCATTCCCCGGCAAGTCAAACTTCGGCGCACGAAATAAAGGAACAGTCGAATTCATCGTCCGCTCCAACCAACGGCAATGCGCCGAAAGGGGAGCCCGCTGATTCCAAGGCGAAGCGCCTGAACCCAATCAAGCGGAAGCAGATGCAAGACCGGCTGCGCGAAATAGAGGAAGAGATTACGCGCGCCGAAGCCGCGATCGCGCTCTATGAAACGCAATTGCAGACCTTCGTCAGCGCCGAAGAGACGCAGCGCCAGACGCAGGAACTCGCCATGCGAAAGAGTGATCTTCAGGGCTTGATGAAGGAATGGGAGGAGTTGTCCGGAACGCTTGCCTAGATAGCGCTGCTATGAGTTCTCCGCGGCATAGTTGATCACGCGTCGTCTTTGCAGCATCCGCAAAATCCAGAACCCGGCCGCGCCTGCCGCGAGGTGCTTCAACGTGTGCCCGCTGACAATGTGTCCCAAGGCCAAAAACGGCTTGTCAAGCAACTCAAGAATCTTCGCCAGCGCGTAAAATCCTACGACGACCGCAAAATCTGATCCTTCGGCTTAGCGCGACGGAAAGAAAAGCGCAATCAAAAGCACCAGAGCTGAATACGCCTGGACAGCGGCATAGAGACGCAGGTCGCCCGCACCGCGTAATTCGCTACCGTACCATTGAACAACGCTGAAAACGCCGATCAGGATGAGCAACGGTAAGAGCAGAAAGCCGGCGCGAAGGCTAACGCGCTCAACGATTACTGCCGCCACGATAGACATGAAGACCACAGTCATCGGCAAGCGGTCCCACACCAGCCTCGCGTTATTCGGATGAAGATGATAGTACGAAGATCCGAAGAAGGTGAGCGCCACTCCAAGAAACGCTATTGCATAAGGCCAGCGTTCCCTCTGATCGATGAAATGCGGGCGCGCTTTCGTCGAAGCCAGGAACGCCCATCCCCCACACGCCGACAATCAGGAATGGCAGGTTCGATGCGACGTCGCCGAAGTTTGGAATTCCGAGAAAGGCACGCTGGTCCGCGAATGAGTGATAGGACTGCGGCTGGGGAAATGGTTTCAGGAGAGAGAATGCGATAACAACAAGGCTGGTGACTGCTACCAGGACGGCGATGCGAGTTCGTTGAGAGATCGGCTCACTCCGCCTGAAAGTCACGCCGCGACTTTATCCGCCTGCTTTTAGTTCGGTCAGCACCTGACGCGCAATCTCTTTCAAGGTTTCGAACACTCCCTGGCCCTGGAAGGCGATCGCCTCAATCACCGGCTCGTTCTTCTTGCGCAGGTCTTTGGAGAGGGCATCTACAGGCAGGATGTTCGGCAGGTCGCGCTTGTTCAGTTGCAGTACGTAAGGGATCTTGTTGAAGTCGTAGCCGTGCTCTTTCAGGTTCGACATCAGGTTGTCGAGCGCTTCGACGTTGGCGTCCTGGCGCTCCTGCTGCGAGTCGGCAACGAACACGATTCCATCCACGCCGCGCAAAATCAGCTTGCGGCTGGCGTCGTAGAAGACCTGCCCGGGAACGGTGTAAAGGTGGATGCGGGTCTTAAAGCCTCGAACGGTGCCGAGATCGAGCGGTAGGAAGTCGAAGAACAGGGTTCGATCGGTCTCGGTGGCGAGCGAGATCATCTTACCCTTCTGTTGTTCGGCTGTTTTCTGATAGATGAACTGAAGATTCGTCGTCTTGCCGCCGAGTCCGGCGCCGTAGTAGACGATCTTGCAGTTAATCTCGCGTGCCGCGAAGTTGATGAAACTCAAAAGGCTCCCTCAGAAACAAAGGCCATAATGACGATGGCGAACTCCTCCCTTAAAGCGGAGAGACTCGCTTAAACACACAAAAACTGTACAGCGGATCCTGCTCGTTTTTATACCACACCGGAAGGCCGGGATGCAGGTTACCCGGGTTACTGAAAGCAGCCCTCGGCCATTAGCCGCCAGGCGTCAGGCTAGCGCTTACGGTGGTCCGCGCCATGGCTTCGGCTGCATGAAGGCTTACATAAATCGGAGACTGAACCCGAGTGCTCTGCCTGAAGGCTGACAGCTGTCAGCTTACTTTCTCACCTGGCAGTCGGCAGCGGATAGTATCCCTGCTTGGCGTACACCTTGCATTCGCGGCACTTCACTCGCACCTCGATCTCGCGATATCCGCCGATGCCCTTGCTGCTGTAGCCGAGCGTGTATTGATTGCGTGCATCGCCGAGCGCGGCACTGTAGGCGCGCTCAATTTCCTGCGAGCTTGTTTCGTTATAGACCGTGCCTCCGCCCGTCGCGGAAACATATTTCGGCAAAATGTCGCTGTAGCCCAGCAGGGCGGTTGTCTTCGGCAGATGGATGTGCTGGATCTTGCCGTAGATGGGTGTCGCGGCGCTCTCCAGGCCGATCGCGTACACGGTGATTTGCTGCGTCTGAAGCACCTTCAGCGTGTCTTTATAGCTGGCGGCCGAGCCCAGTTCACGCCCATCGCTGATGACGAAGATGACTTTTCTGCGTTCGCGGGGGCGTTTGGAAAGATCGCGCGCCGCCAGCAGAACCGCATCATTCAGCACGTGCGCTACCCGCGGTGGCGTGCTCACCGGCGTCACCGGCTGATCGATCGGGATGCCATTGATGATTGGGCCCTGCGGACCGAGAGGCCCGCTGGTGACCGGAGGTCCGTTGTTTGCGCCGCTATAGCTTTTGACCTCGTTGAGCACCGCCGTCAGTTGCTTGCCGACCGAGCCATAATCCGCCATGCGCCCGGCCGTGGTGCTGTAGGTATAAATGCCGACTTCGTCGTAGGGAGTGAAGGCGCCCTGCAAGGCTGAGAGAGTCTGCTGTACCTTGCGTACGCCCTCGTCGGGCATTCCAAGATCGATAATGACGGCGGCCGAGAGCGCAAATGGGTCACTCGTGAAGAACTTGAGTTGCTGCCGCTGGCCGTTCTCCAGAACGGTGAAGTCCTTCGGTAGAAGGCCGTTTACCATGCGCCCATCCTGATCCTTCACGGTTACCGGCACGAGCACCAGATTGGCATTCACCCGGAAGGTGTAGCCCACATCCTGCCCTGTTTCCTTATCCTTCGGGAACGCTTCCGGCCGGCACGGTCTTGATTGGTGGCATCGGCGGAGGCGCGGTCTGATTCGGATTTTGGGCAGGAACATCGGGAGCGCTGTGGGGCGGTTCTTCCGACTGTGCCTTTGGAACTGCTCTCCGCCGTCGTATCGCTGGAATCGGGAGCCTGATCGACTCCAGGCCGGGGGCTGGGCGGCTCGGGCGGGGGTATGGGACGGGTGGCGGAAGGCGCGTCGGGAATCTGGTCGGACTTCTGATCCTGGGCCAACAGGCGGCCGGGCACCAGTAAACAAAGGCCCATAATCAGGACCGCGCAAGCTTTACCGGCAGTGGCGCCCATTCCCCGAATCCCTTTTTCTTTCGTCTTCATCGTCCTCCCTGTCCCCAAATGCTTCGTCCTCTCACTGCCAGCCTATATTCGATTAAGATGCTTGACCGAGTCGTCATGGCGCATCTAACCCCAAAAGGCTTCTACAGGATAGACTAGCAAAGTCCCAGAGCAAAATGACCATGCTGAAACCAAATTACCGGCCCAGAGGGCTGGCTCGTGTAACCGCTCCTATTCAGTTGCTTACCATTGTTGTGCTGTCTGCCATCGCTGCTGACCCAAATGGCCGCGCCCAGGATTTGCCCAAGGCCTCCAATGCCCCAACCTCCAACTCTTCGACCCAGCATGTTCCCGACAACTCTCCGGGCCCGGATTCGCGGGACGATGCCGCGACGACCCTCAAAGTCAATGTCGACCTCGTGCAGCTTTTCTTCAACGTAAAAGACAAACATGGCGCTCTTGTTCCCAACCTGCCCAAGGAAAACTTTGACATCTTCGAGGACGGCAAGCAGCAGACGATCAAGTACTTCAAAGCCGAGACCGATCTTCCGCTGACGCTCGGCATCCTGATCGATTCCAGCGGCAGCCAGATGCGCGTGCTCGACATGGAAAAAGAAGTCGGCGCGTCGTTTCTGGAAAACATCATTCGTACCAAAGACGAAGCATTCGTCATCAGCTTCGACATCGACATTACGTTGCTCCAGGACTTCACGAATTCGGTCAGCCGCCTGCGCCATGCGCTCAATGAGGCGAAGATCAATACCGGCGGCGTCGGTTGTTCGAGCGGTCCGATTGGGCCCGCAAGGTCCGATTCCATGCGGCTCGAGCGGGCCGCGAGGCACGGCACTTTATGACGCCGTCTACCTCGCTCGCACGACGAATTGAGCCACGAAGTCGGCCGCAAGGCGATGATCCTTCTGACTGACGGCGAAGACCAGGGCAGCCGCCTCAAGATAAAGGACGCGATCGAGGCCGCGCAAAAATCCGACACGATCTGCTACGTGCTGCTCATTGCGGACCGATCGTTTGCCTACGGTTTTGGCGGCTATACGGGCGAATCGGACATGAAAAAGCTGACGCAGGAAACCGGCGGCCGCGTCATCGACGTCGGCAACAAGATTGACAAGCTGCGCAAGGCCTTTGATGACATTGCCGCCGAACTGCGCAGCCAGTACGACATCGGCTATACCTCGATCAACTCAAACCGCGATGGCGGCTTCCGGAAAGTGGAGATTAAATCCAAGCAGGGAGACGTTAAAATCCAGGCGCGCAGCGGCTATTACGCGGTCAAGCGGCAGGAAGAGTAGAGATTATTGAGTCATTGAGTCATTGAGTCATTAATGGTCATTGAGTCATTTGGATCAAATCATCTGATGAGCTCCGGGTTCGATGCCTAAGATGCTCATCGTGATTTAATCTCTCAATGACTCAATGATCAAATGACTCAATGATTCAATGATTCAATCCTTCTCTTCTTGACATCTGCCGCACTTCCGGTCAACACTATTGCCAACCCGGACATCCCCCATGTCCGTTGACCCAGGTATCCCCCTTTAGAAGCCTACCCAGGAGGACTGTCTCTTCATGCTGCGCCGCCTCGCTCTGTTTGCCCTCATCGTGTTTCCCGTATTGGCTAGTCTCATCGCCCAAGCCCAACAATCCGAAGTGCGCACCGGCATTTTCCGCGGCATGAAGGTTACTTACACCTGGTACCCGGGCAAGGAGGCGAACGCTCCCGGCAAGGCTATCTTTCAGGGCGACATCATTCTCGATCACGTTGACCAGTTGCCCTACAACGGCCCCATGCGCAACAGCATGGGCATTGCCTACACCCAATATCTCTGGCCGAAGGTTGGCAGCGTCTATCAGGTTCCGTACATGATCGACCCATCTTCCGGCGACCAGGCCAACCTCAACACGGCGATCAACCAGTTCAATTCAAATTTCTCGGGCGTGATCCAGTTCGTCCCGCACACCAACGAGACCGACTACGTGAATTTTGATTTTGATCCCAACAACTTCAGCGGATCCTGCGAGGCTTATGAAGGCCGCGTTGGCGGCGAGCAGACGGTGGGCGGTTCGGCCTCGTGCACGGTCGCGACAATTCTGCACGAGATGGGACACACGGTCGGCGTATGGCACGAGCAGTCGCGCCCCGATCGCGATACCTACGTCAACGTGAACTACGGCGCGGTCATCAAAGGCTCGCGCGGAAACTTCGACGAACTCCTCGACGACAATCAAGTCCTCAGCCCTTACGACTACGCGTCGGTCATGGAGTATCCGGCATTCTCGTTCTCGCGCAATGGAGAGCCCTGCATCGAATCGATCCCCGCCGGAATCCCGCTCTCGAACCCAACGGCTACAGCGCCGCCGACATCGATGGCATCGACCGCCTCTATGGCGCGATTCCGACCGCAGTCACCGTCACCAGCAATCCCCCCGGCCTGCAGGTGATTGTCGACGGCAGCACCGTCACCACTCCGCAGGTCTTTAACTGGTCTCTGAATTCGCAGCATACTCTTGAATGTCGCTTCGGCGCCGCAAACTCTCAGTTCGACGGGCGTCAGCTACATTTACGGTCGCTGGAATGACTCAACCTCCGCAAAGCCATACGATCACTGTTGCGCCCGGCAACAATCAGATCACCCAGCCCGCGACCAATCCGGCGGTGACCGTCTATTCGGCGAACTTCATTCAGCTTGTTCCCTACGTCAACGCGATTTCACCCGTCGGGCGCGGGCACGGTGGCGACCTCGCCAAACCCGCAGACTTACTCCGGACTTTCCGGCCAGTACTACATCATTCGTCAACTCGTCACGCTCACCGCCAACCCCAGCGCGGGCCAGAATTTCTGGAACTTCATCAACTCGCCGTACTACCTGCCGGGCGGAATCGGTGCAAATCCGAAGACTTTCTATGTCATGGATGATGGCAACTCCATCAACCTGACCACCTACTTCACTAGTTCGCCCGTGTACACAGTGACGGCGAATCCCGTGGAGTCGAACGTCGGCGTGGTCGTCGATAACACATTCTGGTACGCGCCGCGCAATTTCGCGCTCCCTTACGACTCCAGCTGGACCGCCTCCAGTTCGCATAGCGTGAGCATTGACTCGCCGCAATATCCCTGGAGTTCCAACACGCGCTTCAATTTTTCCAACTGGAGCGATGGCGGCGCGCAAACTCACAACGTCACCCTGCCCTCCAGCGGCGGCGCCACCTACACCGCCAACATCACCGGCGACTATTACGTCACCGACTATCCGCTCGAAGGCTGCGCCGGCTCAATCGCCGTGTCGCCCGGATCGCCGACCGGCGATGGCTACTATCCGACGGGCAGCCAGCTCACTTTCACCGAGACTCCGCAACCCGGCTGGACATTCACCGAGTGGGTCTACGACTTGAGCGGAACCGGCAACCCGCAGAATCTGACGGTCAACGACGAAGTGCTCGTGGCCTCCGACTACAGCACCACGTCAACGCCGTTGCAACTCACCAGCATCAGCCCGCCGAACGCCACCGAAGGCGGCGCCGCCTTTACCCTCACCATCAATGGCGCGGGCTTTACGTCATCGACCGCGGCCTATATCGGCGGACAATATCGTCAGCCGACGTTCGTCAGCTCGACCAAGCTGACGGTTCAGATCAACGCTTCCGACATCGCGACCGCCGGAGCATTTCAGGTCGCGGTGGGAAATTTCCCGTCGGGCGCGAGTTGCGCGGCCTATGTTCCAACCACGTTCTACGTGCTGATTGCCTCCGGCGGAACGGCCACGCTGAATCAGAAGACGCTGGCTTTCGGAAAACTGGCGGCGGGTGCGGTAAGCCAGTCCAAGGCGGTGAAGCTGACCAACTCCGGCTCGGGCCCGCTCGAAATCGGCTCGATCGCGGCCAGCGGCGAATTCGGCCAGACCAACAATTGCGGCAGTTCGCTGGCCGGCGGCAGCGATTGCACTATTAACGTCACATTTAATCCCACCAACCTGGGCGCGGTTACCGGTGCTCTCACCGTCACCGATAGCGCGGCCACCAGCCCGCAACTCGTGAAGCTGACCGGAACCGGCGAAGTTCCTCTCACGGTCAATCCAACCAGCCTCACGTCTGCCGAGCACGGCTGTCGGGTCAACTCGTCGGCATCGGTTACGGTAACCAACGGCCTGCCCACGTCGATCACTTTGAGCTCAGGCTGCCAGCGCGGATTATTCCGTCACCGGCGGGACTTGCGGCAGCTCGTTGGCGGGCGGTGCGAGTTGCACCATCACCGTGACCTTCACGCCGCAATACAAGGGCACCATCAAAGGCGCGCTCGCCATCAGCAGCAGCACCGAATTCAGCCCGCTGACGGTGGGATTGAGTGGCGCTGCCACAGGCGGCCCCAAGGTCTCGCTCAAGCTAAGTCCCACGACCCTGACGTTCTCATCCACCGGAATGGGTGCAACCAGCGCACCCAAGACCGTGACAGTCACCAACAGCGGCACGGGCACGATCACGATTACCGGGCATCAGCGCCAGCGCCAATTTCACTGCCTCTCGGCAGCGGAAGCTCTCCTTGCGGCGGGGCTCTGGCGAAGTCCGCGAGCTGTACTTTGTCCGTCACCTTCACGCCGACCGACACCGGTTCGGTGAAGGGATCGCTGGCGGTCGCCACCGACCAACCGGGCAGCCCGCAGATCGCGGCGCTCTCAGGCACGGGCGCGGCGCCCGTAACAGTCGCGCCCACCAGCCTCTCGTTCTCCGGCCAGGCGGTTGGAACGACCAGCGCGCCCAAGACGGTCACTCTGACCAATAATTCCGGAGGCACGCTTACCATTTCGAGCCTGCTTGCGAGCGGAGACTTCAACGCTTCGCCGTCGGGCAGTACGCCCTGCGGTTCCACCGTTGCCTCGGGCGCAACCTGTACCTTCAGCGTGACATTTACTCCCAACGTGAAAGGATCGATCAGCGGGGCCGTCACGGTGAGTAATAGCGCGCCGCTCAGCCCGGTGGTGATGAAGCTGACGGGAACCGGGCAATAGAGGCAACTTCTTCTCCACGGATTGCGCGGATTATCTTGTCGGATTGAGGGCCCTGTCTCGCGCGAAGAAAATCCGCGAATCCGTGAAATCCGCGGCGCTTGACCCCGCTTCCAAAGTCGAATACAACAGTGCCCAGACGCTCCGCATCGAAAATGCACTGGCCACGGGCGCAACATCGGAGCCGTTGTGGGGTTTATATTCAGCGTTTTCAAAGGAGAAAGTGAATGAAGCGTAGTCTCAGAATTCTTTGCATTGCCTTGCTGACAATGGTCGGCTTGGTTGGGTCGTCACTCCCCGCGCGGGCGGACGATCATCGATGTGAGCGGGATATTCACAGAGCGGAAGAAAACCTGCGGGTGGCGATCGAGAAGCACGGCGAACACAGCAGACAAGCAGAAAAACGCCGCCACGAACTCGAGGATGTGCGGCATCGCTGCCACTGGGAAGACCACGACCATCACTAGACTTCATTCCAGGAAACGAAGAAGCGGGCCGTTATTGCGGCCCGTTTCTTATTGCAGCTTAAAATTCCTGCTGCTGTCTCTAGCGCAAATCCGCGAAGTCCTCGACGGCGAATAACTCTCCGCCCGACTCAACCACACCTACTCCGGCAGAATTCATATCCGCATCCAGGATGTTGGCGCGATGCTTGGGAGACTTCATGAATTGGGTATGAATGAACTGTGCTCCCGGCCCCTGCGTCACGTTTTCTGAAAGCCAGCTGAAGTGAACCCCCGTCTGCTTCACGCGCAAGGAGAGGCTAGGTTCGCCTTCGAATCCGTGCTGTGCATCGCCGTGTTCGGCCATCACGGCCGCATGCCGCCGCGCGGCCGCCGCCAGACGAGTCATTCCAGCGCAAGGCAGCCAATCCCTGATTCCGCCGGGCCTGGTTCACGGCTTCGAATAGTTCTTTTTCCGCCCGGACTGCTGCCGATCGGCCCCGCACCTCCCGCACATCCTGGGTTTGCTCGGCGGCTTGGCCAAATGCCATTCCGCAGGCCACGATTCCACTCACCGCAAAAGCCGCCAGCCGGGTTCCGATTCGCATGCTTTCTCTCTCCCAGGTAATCAGAACCCGGATCCGCGGTCCCCTCAAGTTACGTACGTAGGGGAACATTTAGAGCAAAGGGCATAGTCCTGGCGTGGTGCAGTTTCTACCGGCCCCAGTACCGGTCATTGCTGCAGATCGCGATAATCGCGGCGCAATTCACGCCGTTCGTGCCGGGCGGCGCGGTAATTTCCGTAATAAAGGTCTCGTCGCAATTCGCGGCGGTCATGGGCAATTCGCGCGTCGTCGCGGCGAACATCGCGCCCCCGCCAATAGCCGTCCTGGGCGAACATCGTTCCGGCGCCCAAAGCCATCACGAGTAGAACTCCAGCAATCGTCCGTTTCATAGATAACTCCTCTCTCTGGCATCTGTGCCAACCGGACTTTTCGGTCCGGAAATGATCTCGCACATGCAAACACTCCTGCCTGCACTAAAGTTGCGCGCTGTCAGCTGTGAGGCGCTTTTCATCTCACCCAAGCCTTTACGGAGTTTTACCAACCCATTACAAATTCGATGGATTCGGCCTGTACGGTCAGTGCTAGCATCGGGACATTCAACGGGCGGAAAACGCCCATCTGACTATTCAGGAGGTACGTACGTGATGCGAACCTTCAAGTTAGTCCTTCTCTCTTTCCCGGCGCTCACCTTATTTGCTTGCTTCGCTTTCGGGCAGGATCCCGGCATGCAGGCAGCGCAGATGGCGGCGCAACAATCCATGCAAGCCGCCCAACAGGCCAACGATCAGGCCATGCGCGACATGCAGCAAGCCTCGCAGAATGCGCAACAAGCTATGCAGAGTGCGCAGCAGGCATCAGACACCACGTGGCAGTGCGCTGGATGTTTCGCGCGCATGCCTGCTTTCTCTGTGAAACCGGGTAAGTATTCCGCTCCCATCACGGTGAAGATTCGCGACGCAACCCGGGGCGCAGTCATTTACTACACGACCGACGGCTGGACGCCGACCGAAAATTCGATCCGGTACCGCGGTCCGATTACGATCGCCACAACCACCTCGCTGCAAGCCATCGCCATCTCGCGGGTAGGAGGGCGCAGCCGAATTGCCACAGCGCTCTACACGCTGGACGGAACGCGCGGCATCACCAGCATCTCAGTCTCCGACTGCGACGGCTCCAGCCGCGACTGGCAATTCGCCGGTCTCGGCCGACGGAAAATTCCTTCTGCCACAAGATACGGCCGTGCCATTGCTATTTGCTTCGGCCGTCACTTCCAAGACCGCGGACGTGGGGGACAAAATCGCGTTCACGCTGGCCGAAGATCTCAAGGTTGGTGACGTGGTTGTGGCAAAGAAGGGAACCCCCGCGACCGGAATCGTCACCGAAGTCGATAAGAACGGAATGGGAGGCGCACCCGGAGAGATATTTTTTGAGGCAGACTCACTGCAAATCGATGGCTCGGTGGTAAAGCTCTACGGCGGCGCCGCCAAAGAAGGACAAGACAAAGTAGGGAAAGCGATGGGTTTGATGTTTGTTCCGGTTGTGCCCGTGGGAATCTTCGTCCACGGCAAGGATGCCGAGATTAAACCGGGAGCGCTGTTTACCGCGTTCGTCGATGCGGACAGCATGCTCCCGCCGGCGAACTAGAAACGAACGAATGGTGTTGGGCTCAGGTGGAGCGCCGCTATTTTGCCTTCGGCCGATTCTTGACCGGGATCACAAACTTGAGCCCCGACCATACATCTGTGACGGCGCATACCTTGATGTCGACCAATCCCGCGTCGAGCCCGCTCTGGCGCACGACGTTTTCATCAAGATCGGAAGCGACCCCGGAACTCTTTTTGGGCCACGAAATCCAAAGCATTCCGGCAGGAGCGAGGGCGCGAGCGGCGGAAACAAGATCGATTTCCAACGCGGCGCGTGATTTGACGGAAAGAAGAATGAAGTCGAGCGACCCGGCGGCGGGCTTCAAAACGCGGCATCGTCCGAACGCATCCGCCAGTTCAGCCTTGACGTCGGCCGGCACATGCAGCAGCGCGACGCGAAAGCCATCCTTGATGCCAAGTTTTTTGGGGAGTGGAGTTCCGGAGTATCCAGGCATAGCAGTTTGTTGAAGCCGCCAGATGTAACTGAAACTGAAGCTGAGCTACTGCTTCGGAGCGTAATACCCTTTGCGCGTTCGCACCTTGAAGCCCTTGCCCGGCGCCTGAATTTCAATCGTGCGATAGCGCCCGTCAGCCAAGAAGTTCTCGGGCTTATAGGCCACGGCGTACTGGCTGCGCAATTCCTCCTGAATGGAGGAGAATGCGTCCGAAACCTCTCTCATCTGGAACGGGAAGAACGCGCGCCCGCCGGTTGCATCGGCGATGCGCTCGAGAGTCTTGTCGCCCGCACCCTTCATTCCGCTGATGTTCGTGCTGATCGTATAAACGATGGTCTCCGCGCGCGCGGCCATCTCGATCGCTTCTTCGCGGGTAACGTGGCTCTGGTTGTCCTCGCCGTCGCTGAGCAGAATAATCGCGCGCCGCACCTGGCGCGTCTGTTCGTGCTTGAGCAGTTTGTCCCGGCACGCGAAGTACAGCGCGTCATACATCGCGGTGCCGCCGCCCGCGCGCAAGCTGCGAACCCCGATCGAAAGGCTCTCGGTATTGTCCGTGAAATCCTGCACCACCTCGGGAGTTACATCGAACCCGACAATAAACGCCTCGTCATAACCACGGCGAATAGTGCCGTTCAGAAACTCAATCGCGGCTTCCTGCTCGAATTTAAACCGGTCTCGTACCGAATTGCTGGCATCGATCAACAATCCGACCTCGAGCGGCAGATCCGTTTCACTGTGAAAGCTGCGCAACTCCGCCGGCTTCTTGTCATCGATGACCTTGAAGTCGGCCTGTTTCAGATCCTTGATGTAATGACCGTGCTTGTCCGTCACGGTAAATACCACGCGGACTTCGTTCGTCGTAGTCCTGATCGTGGAAACTGGCTCTTCCGCTTGTATGTCTCCGTTTCCCGAATTTGGCTGCGCTGGAGCTTGCCCGGAACTTTGCGGCGAAGCCTGTGGCGATGGCGACGGCGCTTGATTGGCAGGCGGAGCGGGCGCCGAAGCCTGCGCGTTCGTTTTCGGAGAGGGCGCCGTATCTTGTGCGATTAGCGGCAGGCTAGCCCCGACGAGGATCGCGGCCGACACCACAACCAGCAAACAGTAAAACGGAGTACGTAGTTTCATCAGGATTGAATTCATTATATCCAGAACTGACTATCGGATCGACCGATGAAACACCACGCAGCCGATGACTTTGGTTCACTGGCTAATATAAGGCCTGCGACAGGCTAGCCGGACTCCGCGCCGGAATTTTCCAGGGTATCGAGAAGCTTCTGCAATTCCGGCGGCAGGGGCCGCGAAAATCTCAGCCCTTCGTTGGTGCGCGGATGGGCGAATGCAATCGCCGCTGAATGCAGGAAATTACGATCTAGAGTGAGCGTCGCCGGCATGCCCGCGGCCCGCCGCTTGTTCGACTGGGAACGCAACTCGCCCGGCGCGCCATACAACGAATCTCCCACCACCGGATGCCCCAGCGAAGACATGTGCACCCGAATCTGGTGCGTGCGTCCGGTCTCAATCTTCACTTCAAGCAGCGCATACTTGCCGTAGGGCGAATCGATCTTTCTTGGTGACGAGATAATGAGTTACGGCCTCGCGCCCGCCAAATCCCCGAGTCGTCATGCGCGTCCTTTTCTGCGTGTGCCGGCTGATGGCGCTCTGAATCGTTCCCCGCTCCCGCTTCGGCCAACCGTGCACCAGCGTGACATAAGTTTTGTGCACCTGACGCGCGCTGAATTGCTGGGCCAGTTTGCGGTGGGCCTCATCGTTTTTTGCAACAATCATCAGCCCGCTGGTCGCCCGATCCAGCCGGTGCACGATACCCGGCCGCATGTCTCCGCCTACACCAGACAGCATTTTGAAGTGATGAAGGAGCGCGTTCACCAGCGTTCCGCGATTACGCGCGTCGTCGGTGGCGCCGGCCCCGGCGTGCACCATCATTCCGGCAGGCTTGTTGACGACGGCCAGATCGTCATCTTCGTAAACAATGTCGAGTGGAATCTCCTCCGCGATCGCGCGCAGCGGCGGAGCCTGCGGCGGGCCAAGGATAGTAATTTTTTCCTCCCCCCTCAGCCGCAGTGACGCTTTTGCGATGGCGTCATTCACCAGCACTTCGCCCTTCTCGACAAGTTGCTGCAAGCGGGCGCGGCTCACCTCAGGGATCTGCCCCGCCAGATATTGATCGAGGCGCTGGGCCGCGTCTTCCGGCGAGACAGTCAGAGTTAGAGGGTATTCAGGCATCAGCGAAATGCTACAGGATGGAATGCAATTCTAGCGGCGCGATTTTTCTGGCGCCAGCGTGGGCTGCGACTGGGGCGCCGACGAGTTCAGCAACACTCCGCTCTTCAGCCACCAAATCAGCCCGCCGCCAATCACCAGGCAGATCGAGATCAATTGCGTGCCTGACATCAGTCCGCCGAAAACCACGCCCCGGCCCTCATCGCCCCGCAGAAATTCAATGCAGAAGCGCTCCACGCCATAGAGCATGATGAACGCAGCAAACACCTGCCCATCAAACTTCTTGCGCTTCAGCAGCCACATCAGGAAGACGAAATTTATGAACTCCGCGGCGGCTTCGATCAGTTGAGTAGGCTCCAGCGGAATATTCAACGGCGTTTGACTCACCGAATTTGCCAGAGTATTGGTGAACGTCACGCCCCAGAAATGATGGGTTGCTTTTCCATAGCAGCATCCCGCCGAAAAGCAGCCAAAGCGGCCCAGCACATGCCCAAATGCGAGTCCAGGCGCGAATGCATCCATGGTGCGAAGCGGCGGCATGCGATGGCTTCGCATGTACCAGGCGCCGACTCCCAGGGCCGCAATTAATCCGCCGGAAAAAACCCCACCCGCCTGGAGTGTATTAATGCTGAAAATCTCGCGCCAGTTGTGCGCGTAGCTGCTCCAATCGTTGATGATGTACAGGATCTTCGCGCCGATGATCCCGGCCAGCACCATGAAGATGCCGAGGTTCCACGCATCGTCGCCGTTGATGCCTTGCTTTTCGGAATTGCGAACGCTGATCCAAAGCCCCAGCAGTACGCCGCTGGCCACCAGCACGCCGTAGGTGGGAAGGTAGAAATTGCCAATCTGAAAAAGTCGTGGGAACACGTTGGTTTAGATGCGTTTGAACGCTGGAAAGAGTCTAGCAGCCAAACCGTTTCAAAGCATTTTAAACTATGTTTTTTGCAGCTTTAACGTGTTCTATTGCCGTCAAATGTTTTCATTCTGCCGGTTCATTTCGCTGCATTGAAGACCGCAGTAAACGCCCGTAGAATGACCGGCCGGACAGTGCTAGAATGTCGGCCCGGTTGCCCGGGGAAGATTTGTTGACGGCGCCGTGGGAGAAACTATGAAAAAGATAACCTCTTTCCCGAACGTCACGGGGGTTTCCGACTCCACCCAGCATCGCCTGCATACCTACGCCATCGCGGCCGCCGCTGCTGGCGTCAGCGTCTTCGCGCTCGCTCCGCCTGCGGAGGGTGAGATCATCTATAAAAAGGCCGACGTCTTTGCTTCCTTCCAACTTGATGTGAACGGCGACGGTATACCCGATTTCCAAGTCCGGAATTGGGCTTCTACGATTTATGGCTTCCTTTGGGCGTTCGGTTCTGGAACCCAGAATGGAGTTGTTGCCGGGTCGGGCGGCGTAGCTGCACTTTCCGCCGGAGCCGTAATCGGCCCATCGGCGAAGTTTATCCACAGCTCCGTGATGGCTTGGGGATTCCTCTACGAGAGCTCACACCGCCGAGAGAAAAGATGCTTTGGTCCATGGGACGACGTACAGGGTCGCTACCTCGGCTTGAAGTTCATCATCGATGGGGAAGTGCATTACGGTTGGGCCCGACTCAACGAGAGGTGTCACTTCGACTGGCAAGTCGCAAAGTTGACCGGCTACGCTTACGAGACCCTTGCCAACCAACCCATCGTGGCGGGACAGAAAAAAGGAAATCTCGAGGACCAGAGTTTGAACAGTGAGCCCGCGTCGCCTGCAGACGAGGTTTCTAAACAACCTACGTTAGGGATGCTCGCGAAGGGATCCTCGGCTCTCAGCCGCTGGCGATAAACTCTAACTCAAGCGGTGGTTGGCTCTAGCACTGGGCGTCATCCGCGCCTCTCTAGAACGTAGCTGAGGTACGCCGCTCAAGAACAAATCGCAAAGAAAAACCGACCCACGTCGCCGTGTGGTGGGCCGAGAATGAACCCGTCTCAGACGGTGGGAACCCGCCGCGACCCATTAGGCTTTTCCGCATGGCGGAACGTAGCACACCGGATCTTTTTGCGAGTCGAGTCCCCGTTCATTCGGCATTGGTTCAAAAATCGGTTGCCACCAACACCAACGTTGCAGGTCGGTTTCCACCTTCGATGCTAGGAAACTACTGGAAGATTCGCAAGAGGGAACTACAAAATAGTTGGCAGGCGGTTTGCAACCAGCTCCGTCGAAAGAATACGACTCGATGAATACTGTGTAAACGAGACGTTACTTCCGATTTCCCTGTGCCTAGCCTACTCGCCGGTCCTCGCCCAGAACTTCGTCGAGAGCGCTTGCCAGCTTGCTGGTTCGCTGCCGCACCTCGGGCGCTGCCGTCTGCAGGCCTCGCTTCAATAGGTGATACTCGTCGGCGATATTCAGCGCTGCCAGCACCGCCAGCCGCACCGAATCGACCGTCGAAGTCTGCTCCGAGACCGCGCGCATCTTGCCATCCACGTACTCCGCGAGCTTCAGGATGTAGTCGGCATCCGAGCCGCGCAGGTTGTAGACCTGGTCGAAAATTTCGACGCGCACGCTTCCGTTGGCAGGATCTTTTGTCGGAGATTGCTTGCTGGCAGTCGCCATGTCACTCCTCGGCGTGTTCCGCCCCGTCTAGCTCCTAAGATTCGTCTGAGCGCAAGAGGTTGCCGCCATTTAACTGGCGGCCTGTTCCTGGCCCAGGCTTTCCATCTGGTTCAGCATCCGTTCCACCCGGCCCCGGATGTCTTCGCGGTCCTTGCGCAATTGCACCAGTTCGCGGCGCAGCGCCTGATTCTCTTCTTCGCGCTGTTCCAGTTGCTCGCGCAGCCGTTCAGCGTCGCGTTCGGCGTTAGCCCGCGCGTCTTTCGCGGCCTTGTACAACTCAATGGTGCGATAAACTTTCTCTTCCAGCGCCTGAAAATCTTCAGCAGGAACCTGCGCAGATACCTCTTCGATGCCTTTGGCGGACATGAAATACTCGCTTTCGCTAGGCGTTGTGGTCTCTTGAACGCGAGTATAGCGCAGATTGCTGTGGATTGGCCGGGGGGAGTGCCCTAGCGTGTGGCGCCAAAGGTGGTGGAGTAAGAGGCGCGCCCTTCTAAACCCCGCGTTCTTTCTCCACGCGGCGTTTCAGGCGGGGGTGAGTCATCGTCTCGATAACTTCTCCAACCTCCGCCCGGCTTCATCCAGCGTCTCCGGCTTCTTGCAGAACGCAAACCGCACTTGCTGCGCGCCATCTTTTGCGTGCTTGTAAAAACTTGATCCCGGCACGCACGCGATGCCCACATCCTTTACCAGATGCGCGGCAAAATCGACATCGCTCTCGAATCCAAACCCGCTGATGTCGGTCATCACGTAATAGGCGCCCCGAGGCCGGTAGCACTTGAATCCCGCACGCTCAAGCGCCGGAATCAGATGGTCGCGCCGTGTCCGGTATCGCTCCGCCAGTTCGCTGTAGTAGCTAGCCGGCAAACTTAGAGCAGTCGCGCCCGCCTCCTGCAACGGCGCCGGCGCACCGACCGTCAGAAAGTCATGCACCTTGCGAATCGCATTCGTGATCGCCGGAGGCGCGACCGCCCATCCCACGCGCCATCCCGTCACGCTGTAGCTCTTCGAAAGTCCGTTGATGGTAATCGTTCTCTCGCGCATACCGTCGAGGCTGGCGATCGAAATGTGTTTTGCGCCTTCATAAAGAATGTGCTCGTAAATTTCGTCGGTAATCGCCAGCACGTTGTACTCAACGCACAAGTCGCGAATCAGTTCGAGTTCCTTTTGCGTAAAAACCTTGCCGGTCGGATTGTTCGGCGTGTTCAAAATGATGGCTTTCGTGTGGTGCTGGAACGCCTCCCGCAACTCCTGCGGATCAAAGGTCCACTCTCCGTCTCCCGTCTGAGGCGGCCGCAAACTGACGAATCGAGGCTTGGCCCCGCTCAGAATCGAGTCCGGCCCGTAGTTTTCATAGAACGGTTCGAAGACCACCACCTCTTCGCCCTTATTGCAGACCGCCAGCAGCGTGGCGATCATCGCCTCGGTTGAGCCGCAGCAGACGACAATCTCGCGCTCGGGATCGACATCGATCCCCTGCGAGGTCTTCATCTGCCGCGCAATCGCGTTTCGCAGATTCTTAGCGCCCCAGGTGATGGCGTACTGGTTGACGTCATCCGAAATCGCCTGCTGCGCCGCCCGTTTGATCTCCTCAGGCGCGGGGAAATCCGGAAACCCCTGCGCCAGATTGACCGCGCCATGCTGCATCGCCTGCCGCGTCATCTCGCGAATGACAGACTCGGTAAAATGCTCAACCTTGTCGCTGAGAAAATGTTTGGGGAGAGAAGAGGTCAGGGTCATGGAAAGAAAGGCTAGCACAGGAGGATTTCAGCCCACCACAGCCTCTGGCGAGGAGACCCGACCCCAGCCTGTCCAGCAAGGCAAAGCGCTTACGAGTGGTCTATAAATTTGACCATAGTATGATAGAATGACTATCGGAGCAAAGTCATGCAGGAAGTCGCCATTTCCGAATTCAAAGCCAAATGCCTTGCCTTGCTGGAAAAGGTTCGCGCCACGAAAAAGCCGATTCGCATCACGCGGTTTGGCAAGCCGGTCGCCGAAGTGGTCCCGTCCGCCCCAGCCGCCATTGATCGTGAAAAATGGTTCGGATCGATGAAAGACACAATGCGGATTACCGGAGATATCGTCGCCCCCGCCAACGATGAGAATGAGTGGGAGGTACTTCGCGATTGAAGTTGCTGCTCGATACACACATCTGGCTCTGGTCTTTGAGCGAGCCCAAGCGGATCGGAAGAGTCACGGCCACTCATCTGAAAAACCCGGCCAACGAACTTTGGCTTTCGCCGATGAGCACGTGGGAGGCGCTGACCTTGCATTACAAAGGGCGATTCGAGATCGATGAAGATATCGAGAGTTGGTTCTCGCGCGCCACAATTGGCCTCCACGAAGCACCTTTTACACATGAAATCGCGGTTGTGGCGCGGCGACTGGAACTGCATCAGGATCCGGCAGATCGTATCCTGGCCGCGACCGCCCAGGTGCTCGACCTAACCTTGGTGACGGCGGACCAGAGGTTGCTGGGGTTGGGGACGATCCGCACAATGGCGAACCGCTGATTGGAATCGAGGTTAAGCTCTGTGAATTCCGCCGAGCGCTTCGAGAGCCGTGACAACTCTCCCCGCCCAAGCCGCCACCTCATCATCCCGCAGCGTACGCTCACCGGACTGGAACTTTGCCCGCATCAGAATCGAGTACTTGCCCGCGCCAACCTTTTCTCCGCGGAAAATTTCCACCGGCGCAAAATCGCGTAGCTCGGCAATTGCCAATCCCGCCACGCTCTGCCGGATCCTCTCGAACTCCACGGCGTCGGCAAACACAAACGAGAAGTCACGATCCACGGCCGGGAAGCGCGGCAGCGCCTCATACCGAACCTGCCGCAAGTCGTGTTTGTAGAGCCGGTCAAGATAGACCTCGGCAACAAACACATCCTGCTTCAGCTTGCGAGCCGCGGCCACATCCGGATGAATCTGGCCAAACTGCGCGACCATCGCGCCATCCATGACCGCCCGCGCCGAGCGACCGGGATGGTAGTAATCAGCCGTCAGAGCGTCGAAGCCTAACTCCCAATAGCCGAATGCCGCCAGCAAATCCTCAACATCGCCCTTCAAGTCAAAGAATGAAAGCGGCCGCTCCTCCGCTCCCGGCGCCAGTCCGCGCACTACGCTCGCATCCACGCCGCCAGTTGCCCCGAGCACAATCTGTTTCCGCTCGATCGCTCCGCCAGTCGCGTTCTCGCCCGCCGCCTCAAACGCATTCCCCGCTTCAAACAGCCGAACATTCTCGCTGCCGCGGTTCAGGTTGTAAGCCAGCATGTTGAGCATGCCGGGCACGAGCGAGGTGCGCATCACCGATGCTTCATCACTCAGCGGATTCGCCAAGTCAAGCTCTGCCGCCTTCGAGAATCGCCGCGCATCGTCTCTCGAGATGAATGTCAGTGAAATTGACTCGTCGTACCCAAGTGCCAGCAGCGACGACCGCAGCCGTGCATCTTTATGCGCGTCGGGCAAGTCGCGCACCTCGCCGCTGTATGCGGGAAGTGTATTGGCAAATTTGTCATACCCGTGAAGCCGCGCGATCTCTTCAATAATGTCGATCTCGCGTTCCACATCCAGCCGCCAGCTCGGAATGTGCACCAGGTAGCGGTCTTCGGTTCCAGTGGTGAGCACGAACCCAAGCCGGGTGAGAATGCGGCTGATCTCGTGGGCCGGCAGCTTCTCGCCCAGAATACGCTGCACCTCGCGCAGATCAAGCTCCACCGGAGCGAGGTCGAGTTGTCGCGCGATCACATCGATCACATCGCCGACCAGCGTTCCGCCGCCGGAGTCGAGAATCAGCTCCGCCACGCGATTCGTCGAAACGACAGTCGACTCAAAATCCGCGCCGCGCTCGAACCGGTGCGAAGCGTCGGTGTGAATGCCGTGCCGCTTCGACATGCGCCGCACCGTGACCGGATCCCACCACGCCGATTCGATCAGGATATTCTTCGTGCTGCTCGGTGATCATCGTGTCGAACCCGCCCATGACACCGGCGAGTCCGACTGGCTTCACCGCATCGGCGACGACGAGATCCTCAGGAGTCAGCTTGCGTTCGACGCCGTCCAGCGTCTTCAGCGTCTCGCCGGCACGAGCCTTGCGAATTACCAGCCGCCGGCCCTCGAGCAAATCGAGATCGAAAACGTGTGTCGGCTTGCCGCTCTCCCACAAAACATAATTCGTGGCATCGACCGCATTCGAGATCGGCCGCTGATCCAGTAGCTCCAGCCGTGCGGCAATCTTCGCCGGAGAGGCCTTCACCTGAACGCCGCGAATCTCGCGCGCCGTAAAGCGTGGGCAAAGCTCCGGCTCCTGAATCTCAATCGTGACTTCGGACTTGCCTTGTGCAGCAGGGAGTTTCGGCTCGATTGGCCGCAGGGGTAAATCGTAGAGTGCAGAAGCCTCGCGCGCCACGCCGTAATGATTCATGGCGTCGGGGCGATTCGTCGTAATCTCCATCTCGAAGACGGTGTCTTCGCCTTCGCCGGTGATGCCTTCTACCGCGACGCCCGCAAGCGTGAGTTCATCCGCAAGACGACGGTAGTCGACCGGGAGGTCTACGAAGTCGCGCAGCCATGATGGAGATATTTTCATTTCGTATCAGTCTGTCATCCTGAGCATAGCGAAGGACCTATGCATTCTGTCGCACGAGCTGAGTGCAGAGATCCTTCGCTGCGCTCAGGATGACAACTCTTATAGGGACTTTTGGAAGCAAGTAGATCTCTTATCGAAACTGCTCTAAAAACCTGCACGTCTCCCGAAAAAAACAACTGAATATCGTCCACGCCATACTTCAGAATCGCGATCCGCTCGACACCCATGCCGAAGGCGAATCCTGAAACCTTCGCCGGATCGTAATCCACGAACCCGTACACATTCGGATCGACCATGCCGCAGCCAAGCAACTCAATCCATCCGCTGGCCTTGCAGTTCCGGCACGGAGCGCCGTCGCGCACGCCCTTGCCATCGCAGAAAATGCAGCTGATCTGCACATCCGCGCTCGGCTCGGTGAACGGAAAGAACGACGGATAAAACCGCGTCTTCACGCTCGAGCCAAACATCGCCTTCATGGCGTGGTCGAGCGTCCCCTTCAAATCGCAAAAAGTAATGTTGGTATCGACCGCCAGCCCTTCGATCTGATGAAAGATCGGCGAGTGGGTAGCGTCGAGCGCGTCATTGCGATGAACCTTTCCCGGACACACCACCCGCACCGGCGGCTTCATCTTCTGCATGGTATGAATCTGCACCGGCGAAGTATGTGTGCGCAGCAGCAGTCGATCGCGCTGCGGCTTCGTTTCCTGCCCCGCGATGAACAGCGTGTCCTGCGTGTCGCGCGCCGGATGATTGGGCGGGAAATTCAGCGCCTCAAAGTTGTAGAAGTCGGTTTCAATTTCCGGCCCTTCTTCGACCGAGTAGCCGAGATTCCGAAACACGCCGATCATCTCGTTCATCGTCTTGATGACGGGATGTTCCGCACCGAGCGTGCGGCGAATTCCCGGCAGCGTGATATCAACTCGTTCCGCAGCCAGTCGCGACGATGAAGCCCCGCTCTCGATGCGAGCAAGCGTCGCTTCAATCGTCTCCTCAACTTTTTTCTTGAGTTCGTTGACGCGCTGCCCAACCTCGCGCTTGTTCGGCCCGGGCGCTGCCTTCAGCCAAAGGTCGTTGAGTTGCGTCAGGACGCCATTCTTGCGCGCCATCCAGCGATCGCGATAAGCCTTCCAATCGCTCTCCGAACCAACCGCGGACGATTCCTGATCCAAAGCGGACAGCAATTCGCGCGCCGCGCCGTCGAGCGCGGCGGCCGAGAAGTCGGTGAGTTTGGGAACGCTGTAGGGCATTGTTGGAGCCGCGCCGAAACGAAGCTACGCCAAGGCTTCCGAACTGACGACTGACAGCTGACCGCTATGCTGTCGCTGCGGCGTTCGCCTGTTTCGCCTGCTCCGCCAGATTCGCAAAGCCGGCCGCGTCATTCACCGCCAGGTCCGCCAGAATCTTGCGGTCCAGTTCGACGCCGGCCTTCTTCAGCCCGCTGATGAACTGGTTGTAGTTCAGTCCGTTCAGTCGCGCGGCCGCGCCGATGCGCACGATCCAGATCGAGCGATACTGGCGTTTTTTCTGCTTGCGGCCCGAATAGGCAAACTTCAACCCGCGGTCGACGGCTTCTTTCGCCGAGCGGTAAAGTTTTGATTTAGTTAGGAAATATCCACTGGCGCGCTCTAATATCTTTTTGCGCTTGGCGCGGCGTTTGGTTCCGCGTTTTACACGAGGCATTGCTGTTCTCCTTTTTTATTTCGTCTGGCGGCTGGAGGTAAGGAGACTTCTACCACGTTTACCGAAGGAAACGGGATTTCTGAAGTCTGGCCTCTTCACACGCCGCTGCGGATCTCGCTTCGATCTATCGATATAAAGATTCGCAGACTTGGTTAAGGACAGGCGCGCACGCCCGTCGCTCCCTCACATGTACGGGATCATTCGTGCCGCTTTTTTGTAATCACCGTCACTCACCAAGGTGGGTTGGCCCAGTTGTTTCTTGCGCTTCTTCGCCTTGGATGACAGGATGTGACGCAATCCCGCCTTGTGACGGAGTATCTTTCCCGTCCCGGTTTTCTTGAAGCGCTTGGCAGCGCCCTTGTGTGTTTTCAGTTTAGGCATAAAAATCGGTTCTCAGTTCTCGGTTGTCAGTTCTCAGTTCAGAATACTAGCGTCAGGCAGCACGACAAATCTTCCGTTCACCCGCAGCGATCGCACCAAGAGATTTTCCTGATGGCTGACAGCTGATGGCTGACGGCTGTTCCTACGCCGTCTGCGCTCCGCCCTGCGCGGGCGGTGGCGGCGCGGGCGCCGGCTTGGATACCGGCTTTGCCGCCGCTGGCTTTGCCGCGCCGACCTCCCGCATCCTTCTTTGGCGCGAGAATCAGGTGCAGGGTGTTGCCTTCCTGCCGCGGCCGGAATTCCACGATGCCCCTGTTCTCGACATCCTTGATCAGGCGTTCCAGAATCTGCCGCCCTAATCCCTGCCGCGTCATTTCGCGTCCGCGGAAGAAGATCGTCGCTTTGACCTTGTCTCCCTCGTCGAGAAACCGCAGCACGTGATTCTTTTTCGTATCGTAGTCGTGGTCGTCGACGTTGATACGGAACTTCACTTCCTTGACGGTGATGACCTTCTGTTTCTTCTTGGCCTCGCGCTCGCGCTTCTCATTCTGATAAAGAAACTTCCCGTAATCCATGATGCGACACACCGGAGGTTGCGCGGTCGGGGAAATTTCCACCAGATCCAGGTTTCTTTCGCGGGCCATCTTGAGCGCTTCGAAGGGAGGCATGATGCCAATCTGTTCACCTTCGTCACCAATCACACGCACTTCGCGCGCGCGAATGCGCTCATTCATGCGGATAAAGCGTTTGTCGATACGGTCCTCCGTCTGCTAACTCGGCAGAAAATACGTTTAAAAAGTATAACATGGCGCTCTCGAACGCCCGGCGCCTGCGACCCAAGGCAAGGCGGAAACTACTTCGCCACCACGTCAAACGGCCGCATCATCTCGTTGTCCTCGTGCTCCAGAATGTGGCAATGCCACACGTAACGACCGGTGTATCCCTCAAATTTGACGATGATGCGCGTCACCATTCCGGGTTCGGCGCGCACCGTATCTTTCCATCCAGCCTCGCTCGGCGCGGGCGCCACTGCCGGGCCGGTGTATCTGAACTCGCCAGGTTCCCAATGGATGCTGGTTATGATGGGCCTGCGGTCCAGAATCTGAAACCTGACCATGTGTAAATGAATGGGATGAGAATCATCCGTCAGATTGACCAGGCTCCAGATCTCGGTTGAGTCGAGAACGGGATTCTCCGTGACGGGCATGCTCCAATGCGCGTTATTCAGCAACATCATTTTCGGACGGTTGATGCTGTCTACGGTTTGCCCTAGGGTCAGCACGCGAGTTTTCACCGCTGACGACTCGGAGATTCCAGGAACGGCCCGCAGGGTTTGGGGTAGGGAACTGTCGTCGCGTGCCGCCTTCTGCGCCACACGAAATTGCATGAGGCTCAGGAAGTTGTCATTTTGGAGAATGATGTTAGCTCCGCCACCGCCAGAAAATTTGTGTTCTGAAAAATCGAGGATTATATCGACTCGCTCACCGGGAGCAATCGTCACGCGCGTCAGGGGCACTGGGGCTGGCAGCAGTCCCTGATCGGTACCGATTTGCTTAAAGGTCTGTCCATTGGACAAAGTCAACCGGAAGAACCTTCCATTCGCGGCATTGAGCACCCGGAAACGATACTTGCGCGGCTCTACCTCCAGATACGGGAAGAGTTTTCCGTTCATCAACACGGCATCGCCGAAGACTTCCGGCACCCACGGCGACTTCGGATCGTCCGATATCGGGTAGTTGAGCTGTCCAGCCGGATCGAATATGCGGTCGCAGATCATAAGTGGAACTTCATATTTTCCCCGAGGCAGGTTCAGGGAGTCTTCAAATTCGTCGCGGATGAAAAATGCACCGAAGAGTCCGGCGAAAACGTTGAGCCGGTTGATGCCCAAAGCGTGGTCGTGATACCAGAGCATGGCCGCATCCTGGCGGTTGGGATAATGGCTAATCGCGGATTTGCCCGGCACATACCAGTTCTCCGGATAACCATCACTTTCCGGCGGGGCCTTGGCGCCGTGGAGGTGGACAACCGCGCGCACCTCGGGCTTGTCGCCTTCAGCTCCGTGAATGGTGTGGTCGACGGGCAGGAGATGTTTCTCCGGTAACTCATTGACCCATTCCACCAGCAGGCCCTGACCGCTGCGCGTCTCAAACGTTGGGCCCGGCGAACAGGATGCATATCCCCAAAAGCGGGTTGGCTTCAAATCTCGGTGCACACTGTTCGCAAACTCTCGCATTGCGACCCGGTAGTAAGGAAGTTGGAGCGCTGGATTATCCGGGCTCGGACGTTTGCCGACCGGCTGAAGGACTTCCGGCAGCGGCAGCGCGTCCACAAACTGCGCAAGAGTGCTGGCATTGAGTTGGGTGCGAAACTTGGGCTCAGGGGCATGAGGTGCTACTTGGGATATGCCGTGGCGCGTTGCCAGCGCCATGGTGAGAATTCCTCCCCGCTCAAGAAACGCCCGCCGCGTAATCATCTAAGCGTCCGCTCTCCTTGTTAGAACGTCATGTCATGCATGGGGCTTCGCCCCAAAACGAGAGCGGGCATGCGAATCAATTTTCGCATGCCCGCCCCGGCCGAACTGAATACATCTTTTGCCTTACAGCCCACAGAGTGAAGATTTTTGCTTTTCCCCGGTGGTCGGATCCAAGCACAGCGTTGCGTTGTTTCTGACTTTGGCGAAATCAAACATCTGATTGATTGGGCTTGCGATGGCGTCGAAAGAGCCCGAGCCAATGCGTTGACCGCCCAGCCAGTTGTCTTCGATGAACCGCAGGACAGAAGTCTGGTCCGTCACGGTGTGATCCACGAAGTTCTGTTTCGCCCACGGTGAAATCACCATCAGGGGTAGTCTTGGACCGTAACCGCAACGGCCCAAAGCATGCGGGTTTGCGGCCCCGTTGACGCCGGGCAACGAAAGCGCCGCGTTGCCGCAAGCGTTTGGACCGGTCAGGCCATCAGCGGCGCCAGTCGAGGTGTTGACGATCGGCCCCATCACGTGGTCGTACCATCCGTCGGAGTCGTCGTACATGATGACCACGGCGGTGCTGTTCCAGTTTGGATTCTTGCTTGGATTCTCCAGGAAATTGACCGTATTGACCAGGAAGTTCTGTTCATCAATGGGATCAGAATATCCAGCATGGCCGTCCTGATACGCTTGCGCTTTGAGGAAGCTTACTGCCGGCTGATTGCCATTACTGACAGCGGCGAAGAAATCGTTAAGGTCGTACTGGTGGTTAGCCGGGCCGTCATTCCCGATTTCAGCGACCGACGCTGGGCGAGCATGAGTCGGATTGGCGGTCGATGTCCAATAGTTAAAGAACGAGTGGTGCGGGATGTAGTCGGCGGTTGCTGCCCCGACGACATTTGAAAACGTGCTGCGGGCACAACCGGTAGTGCCGTTCGGATTGACGATGGTCAGGTCAAACCCGCCCATGAAACCACCCCAGGTCACGCCGGCGGCTTCCAGCAAATCGCCGATGTTAGGGCTGGTCATAGTTACCTGGTCACGGGTTGGCGCGGAGCACACGTCTCCGACTGGATCAGGGTCGCCGACTACGCTGAACGAACCATCAGGACCGCCGGACACCTCATCGTTGCCTACGGTCGGCGTAACCGTTGTGTTGGTCTGGCCAGATACCAGGTTGACTACGCCCGGTGTCGAGGGGCCAAACGTGGTTCCAAAGGAGTTATCACTCATTGCGAAATGCTGAGCATAATTCCACAGGCCGGTCACGGTATTTCCGTCGAAATAACCCATGACTACATTTTTGCTATTTCCCGTGTGCGCCGGGAACAGATCCATCAATCCGGCGTCAAATGCCAGTTGTTCGTCCAGATAATTGTGGTCCTGGTCCGCGGTAGCGGCCTGCTTGTAATCAAGACGGAAAGGATTGGATGCGGCTGTACCATTGGTGGAATTCAGATTGGGGTTGTTGTTGAGAAGGGCGTTGCTCAGTCCGTTGACCGCCGGAGTTTTGGTACTCGCGGTGAACTTATTTTCAAAGGGTGGATTCAACGCATTCGGATAGGTTCCGAAGTAGTGGTCGAATGAAACGTTCTCCTGGAAAATCACCACCAGATATTGAATTGGTGTCGCTGTTGCGGCGGACTTGACATGCGGCTTGCCGGCAGCGAATGCGGGAGTGACGCTCGGTCCCAGTGCGATCAACAGCATCAGTAACGACGCCATTGCCTTCCTGAGGTGGGCAGAGGCATGGTTTGTTTCAAACATGCTTGTTCTCCATTTTCTAGTCTTCAAAGTTTTTTGAATTGTCCGGCGCAGGGGCCGAAGTCCTCACCCGGGAGGATGGCAAGAACATTAGGGAACGCATGTTTCTGGCGTGTGACGGGAAGATGAACGCATCGTAAATAGAAGGATCGCATTAGGGAAAACGGCGATCACAGTGTAAAAAATGCGACTCCGGCATGACCGATTCGCCCTCGGTCATCAATCAACGGCTTGCGCACCAGGTTGTTGTCTGATTTTTCGCGATGTCAGCCACTGACCCGAGACGCATCAAGCAACCGCTATTTTGGAAGAGCGCAGCCGCCGGTAGAGCTGAAGAAATTCATCCACCATGCGCCGTGCCGTGAAGCGTTCGCGGGCGCGATTGTAGGCACGTGTGCCGTAAAAGCGCACCAGGTCGCGGTCCCGGTCGAACTGCGCCAGCACATCCGCCAGGCTCTCGGCGTTGTTGCGCTCAAAGTACAGCGCGGCATCACCCCACAATTCGCGGTACACAGGGATATCGTTTACCACCAGCGCGCAGCGCGAAAATGCCGCTTCAATCGAGGCCAGACCGGTTGGATCGTAACGCGAAGTGGCGGCAAATACGGTTGACTTGCTATAGAGGTTGCGCAGTTGCGATTCCGTCTGCGCACCTTTCACCGAGATCTCGGTTGCTCCCGTCGAAACCTTCACATCGGCGCGAATGGGCAAAGCCGGCGCCGGAATCGGATTGTCCGCGCCCACGATGCAGACGGGCAACTTGTGCGAATGTTGGGTCAGCAACGACACTTGCTTTCCCGAATCCCACAACCGCCCGATCGCCAGCACTAATTCTTCTTTGGCCACGAATGGATTGAAGTAAATCGGATTGCGCCCGGTGGAAATGATCTGTCCGGAAAATTCGTCGCCAAACGCCACCCGCAGCATCTGGGCCATCCAATTCGTGCTCGTCACCACCGCGTCCGCGCGCTTCAGTCCCGCTAACGATCGTCTCTCGGTACCAATCGAGCCATTCCGAATGAGCCGGCTCTTTTCCATGAATGGTGAGCCACCAGGTGATCACGTCACCGTGCGCCGTCACCACGCGCGGTTGCGGGACCGGCAGGGCGCCAAAGCTCAGTTGATTGAGGTGGAGAATATCCGGACGCGTGTCGCGCACGATCTGGCACAGATAGTCCTGGGCCGCGAAGAAATCCTGCTCGCCTTCCTGCATCCAGTCGAGCCGAAACGCGGTGGGATGATACTCGAGCCCATGCAGGCTCTGCATCCATGCGGTCTGGTCAGGCAGTGGGATCTCGCCGAAGCTGACGAGCATCACCTGTGCGCCCTGCGTCACTAACCCCGTCACCAGTTCGCGCGCGTATGTCCACACGCCGCTGAACGTATCCGCCGTGACTAATACCCGCACAGAACCCCCCGCCGACGGCCCAAACCACGGGCAAGGTAGCTCTAGTGTAGAGGTGAAGAGAGCTGATGCAAAGGCCTTTTTCGCTGTTTTTGGTGGTTTTCCTTGCCGTTCGATTTCTGGCGGGGAGCTAAGGCGCAAAAAGCCGCATCCTGACCATCGCGTTTTTGGCGATGTTCGGGATGGGCCATGGTCAATGCTATGTCGAGTCCGCCCAGCGCGACTCCGGGATATGCCCGTAACCCCGGTGATGTGCCACCTGCGAAGCAGGCTGCGGTGGGACCTCAAACTCCCGTGCCACCACCACCTTCGGTGGAGAGAGAATCCGCATACTCCAAAGCAGATCGTCCAGCGCCGTGCCGAAACCGAAATGCGCATCCACGAATTCCAGTTCCGCAGCCGGAATACTTGTGCGCCCCGAAATCAGAACCACCGGGACGTCCGGCGCCAGGTGCTTAATCTCACGCGCCAGTTGCGCGCCCGACATTGTGGGCATCTCGTAATCCAGAAGCGCAAGATCGAAAGAAATTCTGCGGCATAGCGCAAGCGCTTCTTGTGGATCGTTTTTGCTGATCATTCTGAAACCACATTCTTCAAGAACACCGGCCAGCAGACGGCTGGATTTGGGATTATCGTCTACGTACAACACAGTCGTTCGTTCATCCATTGACCTGCCTCCATTGATTACCCGAGATCAGATTGACTGAGTTCGTGGCAGCGCGACTCTCAAGCCTTTCCGGACGAACGTCTCCCTCCATCGTTCTTGCGGACGCATGGGTAGAGATTTGTAAATGGAAAGTGCCTGGTCCGATTGAATCCCGACCAGACACTTTGTATTGAGCCGTTAAATTCACTCGATCCGATAGTCGATCTTGACACCGCGGCGTGCGATCTCCTCCAGGAATGCGGCCGCATCCACGTCGCGCTCTTGCAGCACCGCTCCCCGTTTCGCGATGGCGCCCGAGCACATCATCTGCAACACGATCGACGCGGGGAAGGCAGTCGTTCGCATCATGGCACTCATGTCGGTTTTCGGGTCGTAGTGGTCCACCATGGTGAAGCTGGCCACCCGGCCTCTTAGTTTTCCGCCCAGCAGGCCGCGCACGCCCGGAGCTTTGATCGATTCGTGAGCTTCCAGCCGCATGATGCAGACATCAGGGCCCTTGCTGGCAAACTTACCTTCAAAAATTTTCGACATCAGCGCGCGCGGCGCAATTTCGGCATTGCCGATGCGCATCTTCTCGCTTGAAAACAGCCCCAGTTCTTTTAACTCGCAGAGCAGATCGTAGTGTCCGGGATAACGAAGAGTTTTCTCGAAACATTCTCCAACTCTTCCTTCGAACGTCTCCGGCAGGGTGGATGTGCCACCCGAGGTCTGAAAGGCAACCAGCGGGGCGAATCCGTCCATGTGAAAGGGTTCGGGCTCGGTGAGCGCCTCGATGGTAGTGAGCTTGCCTTTTCGGAGAATACGCGCTGGCTCGACGTACTCGTTGATCAGGCCTTCGACCGAAAAGACGAGTTGATAATGAAATGGCGGCATGGGTTTTTCGGGAAGTCCGCCGACGTAGAGCTTCAGCGCATCGGCCCGCCCGTCAAGGCGGCGAACCAGTTCTCCTCCGAGGATCGACGCCATGCCCGGCGAGAGGCCGCAGTCGGGCGCGAGTCCGATTCCTTTCTTCTCGGCTTTTTTCGCGAGGGCCAGTTCCTGACGAACCACTGTGTTGTTTCCGCCGAGGTCCGCGAAGTGGCAGCCCGCGTCAATCGCGGCTTTCGCCAGGCCCAGATTAAGGAAGTAAGGCACCGCCGATAGCGCGCCATCGTGCCCCTTCATCAGGCGGGCCGCGTCTTTTTCACGCGAAGCGTCAAGCCCGACCGCCCGGACTTTCTTCTCTTCAGTCAAGTGGTTGACGCGCGCGGCAACCTCGCGCGCGCGTTTCAGGTCGCTATCGGCGAGGGTGACAGAGGCCACATCGCGCTGGCTGGCCATATCGTAGGCGGCGGCCGAACCCATCATGCCGGAACCGATCACTAGCAATTTCATGATTTCTCCTTGCAGTTTCGAACTGGACGAACGATGAAGACATCTCAGGCTAGCGAAACACGAGGGAAGAAGAAGTGATTTGGCTCACCAGTGGCAGGTAGGGAACCGCCGCGCGATCTCAGGATTGGAGCAGTTTCTTCACCTCAGCCTCAATGACCGAGACATCGGTGGCGCCAATGTGACGCGCCACAATTCGGCCACTCGGATCGATCACAAACGTGATCGGCAGCCCGAGGATCCCGCCGTATTGATCGGCCAGTTTCGCAGTGCCGACAGCGAGCGGGTAGTTAATCTTGAACTGCCGCTGAAACTCGCGCACCGGCGGCTCGCTGTCATCCATGGAAATGCCCAACACTTGCACGCCTTGCGCGGAATATTTGTTTTGTAGGTCGACGAAGTGTGGGATCTCCTGCTTGCAGGGCTCACACCATGTGGCCCAGAAATCCAGGATGACGACTTTGCCGCGGTAGTCAGAGAGATGCAGTGGACGGCCGGAAACATCGGTCAAAGAAAAATCGGGAGCAGGGCGAAGAGCCGCGGCGCCGCTCGGATGCGAAGGCCGTCGCAGTACGAGCCACCCTGCCACGAGCACCACAACTAAACCGGCAACCGCAATTTTCTTCACGACTATTCTCCCTTGATTATGGGATATCCCTTGTCGACCCAGTCGGTGCCGAAATTGTTGGCGATGTAGAGGACCTTCACATTGGTAAAGCCCATCTTTTGCAGCGCGTCGTAAGCCGGGTTCACATTCGGGCAATGGCTCCACGGACAACAGCCGCAATAAAGAATGATCGATGTTTTCTTCGGCAGCTTACTCACGCGATCGCTCAAACGCTTCAGACCCTCAGGAGTATTTCCCGCACCGATATATTCAGAGCCGGGAATGTGCGCCTGCGGGTAAAGCGTATGCGAGCCGACCTGAAACAGAAGCGGCTTGGCAGATTTGTTCTTCAGCAGGGTGACTAGTTCTTCAGGAGTGAGCGTTTTCAAATTGGTGCTGTCGGCGGCAAACATCAGCGTCGCCGAAGAAAACCCCGTAAGAACCGTATAAAGAAACACCATCACAGACAATCTGCGGATGAAAAGATGAAGTCGCAAAATGGATGTCCTCCGAAATTCATTATGTGCGTGCGATCCGTGAACCGCAAGCAACGCAATTTGTCACGGAAAAATGCGCCGGAGAAGGGCAAATTTCTCTTCGCACGAAGGGTCGATTCTGCCCTTGTTTTTAAAGACTTGCGCGGGCGTGCAAGTACCTCCGTACCGTCTCTAGTACCTTAGTTACGCGGGGTGCGGTACTGCCAGGGACATTGGCACACCCCCTACTGCCTGAAGTGCCCAGTAAGCGCTTGACCACTATATCTAGATACCATCCCCATCCCCGGTTTTTCCCCATTCCAGAAAAACCCTAAAAAACCCAGCAAAACCGGGTAATCCGCGTAGAGAGGCCCTTACTTCCCTTTGAGATATGCTCAGGACACCAAAACACTGCTCGAACGCATTTGTATCGAGTACTTAGTTGCGCGTCACTTCGAGTAATACGAGAGAGAGGCTGTGAAGGACCTGAATTCTGTGGGAGACGCAACCGTCATGACAGAGTCGCGAGAGGTAATGAACATTCGCCAGGCTTCGCAGTATCTCGGAGTAAGTCCGGACACTTTGTACAAGTACGTGAACGAACAAAAAATTCCGGCGTTCAAGTTAGGCAATCGCTGGCGTTTCAAGAAATCGAAATTGGATCAGTGGATGGAAGAGCAGTCGATGGAAACCGAACCGATGCCGAAGAAGAAAGTAAAGGCGGCGGTCAAAGCGGCAGGTCAGCAGTAAAAGTGAGCCGGCCAGGCCGGCGCTGGAGAAACCATGTTTGGAGCGAAGACGATCGTTGGGCTGGATGTGGGCTCTTCGAGCATTAAAGCGGTGGAGCTCAGAAAGACGCGCACGGGCATCGAAGTCGCGCACCTTGGGCTGGAACCGATTGCGCCCGATCTGGTGGTCGATTCCATGATCGTGGACTCGGGCCAGGTTTCCAGTTCCATCGCCAAGCTGTTCACCGAGACCCAGATCAAGTCGAAAGCCGTAGCCACGGCGGTTAGCGGTCACTCCGTGATCGTCAAGAAGATTTCGCTCCCATCAATGAGCGACCAGGAACTGGCCGAGACGATCGAGAAGGAAGCCGCGCAGCACATTCCCTTCGATCTCGCCGATGTAAACCTCGACTACCAGATTTTGAGCGATGACGCGACCAGCCCGCAGATGGACGTTCTCCTCGTCGCGGTGAAGAAAGACAAGATTCTGAATTACACCAACGTACTCTCGATGGCCGGCAAGACTCCGGCTATTGTGGACATCGATGCTCTGGCTCTTCAGAACTGCTACGAGTACAACTACGAGCCCGCGCCCAACCAGGTCGTGGCGTTGCTCAACCTGGGCGCCAGCGTGATGAACATCAACATCGTGAAGGGTACGACGCCGCTCTTCCCGCGCGACGTCTCCGTCGGCGGGCATCAGTACACCGATTCGCTCCAGAAGGAACTCGACCTCAGCTTCGACGATGCCGAACAGCTCAAGCTCGGCAAAAAAGCGGGTACCACGCACGACGATGCCAAGACGCCGATCCTGCAGCAGGTGACGGAAATCATCGTGCTCGAAATTCAGAAGACCTTCGATTTCTTCCGCGCCAGCGCGGCCGGCGAGCACATCGAGAAGATCTATCTGGCCGGCGGTTCCGCCAAGGTTCCCGGTCTGGTGGAAGCTTTGCGCCAGGAGTTCTCCATGCCGGTTGAGTTGTTCAATCCGTTCCAGAAAGTGCTGGCTCCGGCGGATGGCGTGGGAGCGGAGCTGGTGGAACAGAACGCAGGGCAGTTGGCCGTGGCGGTGGGTTTGGCCTTGAGGAGCTTTGAAAAATTATGATTCGCATCAACCTGCTGGGGAACCCGAAACCGAAAGGCAAAAAAGGTCCTGCCTTCAGCATGCCGAGCCTCGACTTCAATGTCGGCTCGCCCATGATGCAGGTGGCGGCCGTACTTATCATTGCGGGTCTGCTCAATGGCGGCTACTGGTACCGGCTCGACCGCGAGAAAAAGCAGATCGCGGTCTCCATGGCCAAGGCCGAGCAGAAGAATCGCGAACTGGCCGATATCAAGGCGCGCTACATGGAGCGCCAGCGGCAAGCCGATGCCTACAAGCGCCGCGTCGATGTCATCGACCAGTTGCGCAACGGCCAGACCGGTCCGCTGGGCCTGCTGGCCATGATCGGCGACACCGTGAACGGCACGGAAGCGGTCTGGCTGAACAGCATGCAGGATCAGGGTGCGAATATCGCCATCGATGGCACGGCGCTTTCGAGCGATGCGGTCGCCAACCTGATCACCAATCTGCAGAAGACGGGCTACTTCAAGAACATCGAGATCAAGGAAACGTTTCAGGACGACACCATTAAAGAAATGCAGGCATTCCAGTTCACCTTGACCTGCGAGAAGAACAACAAGTCGTAACCGTGGAAGTACGAAGGCGGAACAAACGATGAATCTGGGCGAGCTAACCGGAGTAAAGCTGTTGGGCGTGCTGGTGCTGGGCGCAGGCCTGGTGACGGGCGGACTGTATTACACGGTCTTCAAGTCGCAGCGCGACGATAACGATGCGGCGCAGATCAAGCTCCAGAACAAGCTGCGCGAGAACGCGGAACTGGAAGCTTACAGGCCGAAGCTGGCCGATATTGAGCGCCAGTTGGCCAGCCTGAAGCAGCAGCTCGAAATCGAGCGGCGCATTGTGCCCGACGAGAAGGAAGTCGACAACTTCATGCGCATGGTGAGCGGCGAGGCGCGCAAGGCCGGAGTCGAAGTCCGGCGCTACACCGCGAAGCCCTACAGCTCGAAAGAGTTTTATACCGAGGTGCCATTCGAGGTGGAGTTCGACGGTCCCTACTACTCGATGCTCGGCTTCTTCGACCGCCTGACCAAGGTCGAGCGCATCGTGAACGTGACCAACCTGATGGTGGCCTCGCTGAAAAAGTCGGCGGATGCCCATGTGAAGCACACCTATCAGTACAACCCGAGTGAGACCGTGGTGGCCACCTGTCTGACGACGACATATTTCAGTCACGATCTGGATCCAGGAGCCGGGACGGCGCCAAAGCCCGCCACCCCGGTCAAGAAATAGGAGAGAGACGGATGAAACCGACGATGGCAATTTCGGTTTGTGTGCTGGCTGCGGGACTGGCCGTGGCGCAGAATCCCAGCGTGATCCAGAACACCCGCGCCGCCATGAACGGCGTGCAGAATACCTCGACCGCCGCTTCGCCAGCTCCGGCTGCGGGCAAGGCAGCCTCGGCTAATAAGCCGCAGCCCAAGGCGGGCGTTCATCCGGTGAAGGTCACCAAAAAGGCTAAGGCGGAAAAGCCCGCCGCGCCGAAGGTCGAGCCCGCGGCTCAGAAGAAGGTTGGGGAGATCGTGGGCAATCCGTCCCCGGTGGCCGCCGACGGCACCGCGGGAGATGAAGATACGGCTTCGGGGCAGAAGTACAACGCCAATGGCAAGCGCGATCCGTTTGTCAGCCCGGTGGTGGCCCACGCCGTGACCGGCTCGGGTTGCACGACCGGCAAGAAATGCCTCGAGATCGGCGCCATCAACCTGCGTGGTGTGGTGCATGGCGAAAACGGGTTTATCGCAGTGGTCAGCAATAGTTTGAACAAAGCGTACTTCCTGCGCGAGAACGATCCGGTGTTCAACGGCTACGTGGTGAAAATCACCGGGGACTCGATCGTCTTCCAGGAAACGCTACAGGACCGGCTGGGCAAGACCTTTACCCGGGAAGTGACGAAGAAGATCACGGTTCCGGCGGTCTAGGTGGGAAGCAAGCGACTTCGAAGACACACATGGAGGCCGAAGGGCCTCGCATGGGGAGATAGGGAAATGCGAAAGCAAGTGCTGGGTCTCATAATTCCGCTGCTCGCGTTGGCGCTGGTCGCGACCGCGGCTGACGTCACGGTGAAGGCGACCGCGAGCCTCGAACGGCTCCAAGTTTCGCGCGACCGCGACGGACTGCGTGTCGAATTCAAGGCAACGGGCCCGCTTGCGCCCAAGGTGACGACGCTGGACTCTCCGGCGCGCATCGTTGTGGACCTCCCGAACACCGTGATGGCCACGGCCCAGAACTCGCTTCAGGTCGGCCAGGACGGTGTCGAAGGATATCCGCATCGGCATGGACGCCCAGCACAACACGCGCGTCGTGCTCGACGTGACGGGCAGCCTCCAGCATGAACTGCTGGCGGGCGCCGATGGTGCGTTCACCTTGAAGGTGACCGCGCCCGCGACGGCCTCCAGGATGACCGTGCCGAAGACTGCCGCGGCAAAAGTCCTCACCGTCGCCCGGACCGAAACTGAGATCGCCGCTCCGGCCCTGTCGGCCATCGCCGCTCCGGCACCGAAGCTGCAACCCGCCTCGGCCAGCATGCCGCAGGCTGCCGCTCTGGCGACTGTGACGGCTCCCCCGACTGCGAGCACCGATAAGGCCTCCGACTTCGCCGTGGTTGAGCCGAAATATACGACGAAGCCCGCTGACCAGACCGCGGTGGCACCGGTTGCCAAGGCGCAGGAAGCCGCCAGCCGCTTCGCCGACAAGACGGCCGCCGAACTGGTTGCGACTCCGTCAAACGCCACGCTCGCTGAAAATGGACAGGGTCAACCTGGACAGGTTCAACCCGCCGTGAATCTCGCCGCCGAGCAAAAGCAGCAGATGTCTCAGAAGCCGGCTGCCAGCGGCTCCAAGTACACGGGCGAGCCGATCTCGGTCAACCTGAAAGACGTCGACCTGAAAGACTTCTTCCGCCTGATTCACGAGATCAGCGGACTGAACGTGGTGCTCGATCCGAACGTGCATGGCAACCTGACCATCGTGCTCGACGATGTGCCGTGGGACCAGGCGCTCGACATCGTGCTCAAGAACAACGACCTGTCGCGGCAGCTGGACGGCAACGTCCTGCGCATCGCGACCATTGACACCCTGAAGCATGAGGCCGAAAGCCGCCGCGCCCAGATCGACGCGGAAGCGCTGGCGGTCGATAAAGTCACCATCACCCGCTTCCTCAGCTACGCGCACGCGAAAGACGTGCTGCCGACGATCCGCAAATTCATCAGCCAGCGCGGAGATGTTGTCGCTGACGAGCGCACCAATGCTCTGATCGTCTCCGACATTCCGGCCGTTCTGCCGGGCATCGACCGCATCATCCAGCAGATGGACCGCAAGACGCAGGAAGTCGAGATCGAAGCGCGCGTGGTTTCGGCGACGCGCAGCTTTGCCCGTGACATCGGCACCCAGCTCGGCTTTGGCTGGGGCAACGGCACCACGCAGGTTGGCGGCGTCCCGGGCAGCGGCGGCGCTGGACCATCGCCCTACAACGGGACGGCTCCGAATCCTCTTTATCCGCTCCAATCGATCGGGGGCACCAACATTCCTCTGTTCTCGAACTTCCCCGCCTCTGGACCGACGGGCGCCCTCGGATTCTCGACCGGCTCGAATAACTTCCGGCTCGACTTTGCGCTGACCATGGCAGAATCACGCGGCTTGCTCAAAGTGCTTTCGCGGCCGCGCGTGGTCACCCAGAACAACATCCAGGCCATCGTGAAGCAGGGCACTCGCGTTCCAATCGAGACTTCCAGCCAGTTGGGCGGCGCTCCGACCACGACCTACGTCGATGCCTTCCTGCGACTGACAGTGACTCCGCAGATCACGTCGGAAGGAACGATCTTCCTCAACGTGGACGTGGAAAACACTCTGCCCGACTTCGGTCACCAGGATCAGCTCGGCAACCCGACGCTGATCACGCAACAGGCGACGACGCAGGTGCTGGTCACCGATGGTGGCACGGTTGTGATCGGCGGCGTGATCCAGACCAACAACTCGCTCAGCGTTTTGCAGATACCGTTGCTTGGCGACATTCCGTACCTTGGCAATTTGTTCAAGAAGCATAGCGTCTCGACGAGCACGCAGGAGCTGATCTTCTTCATCACTCCGCGCATCGTTCAGACATAGAAGAGACAGACTCAGCAAGCCTTAAAGTTGAAGCAAAGCACAGCCGCTGGAGTTCTCGGAGAAACCGCCGGGAATCCGGCGGTTTCGCTTTTCTGGCGGGTGGGTCGCATTTAACGCGGACACCGCGGGCTGTCTTCGGGCGTTGCCGCGAAACAAAACAGGGGGTGCGCCATTTCTCGGGCTTTCGAGACGTGGCGCATCCCCCGAACAGTTGCCGGTCGGAACGGAACCCGGCTGCTACACTCTTCGAATGGATCTCGGCCGAACGGGTCATGGCCAGCGACTCAAGACGCTGCGGGGGCAACTTCCCGCCAACCGGCTTGATTTCCTCCTCGTCACTCACCTGCCCAATGTCCGTTACCTGACCGGTTTTACGGGCAGTTCCGCCGCGCTCCTCGTCGGCCCGTCCGGCGCCGCGCTTTTCACCGACGGGCGCTACACCACCCAGGCAAAGGCAGAGGTGCGTGCCGCGCGCATCGTGATCGGGACCAAAGCCCCAGCAGTCGCCGCGGCTGAATGGCTGGGCGCGCGACGAAAGAAATCCAGCGCGCAAACAACGCTCGGCATCGAATCCGAATCTCTTTCTTCTGGCGCACGCGACCGCCTGGCATCCATGCTGCGGGGCAAGAGCAAGAGCGGTGTCCGGCTGCGTTCAGCTCCTCCTTTGGTCGAGCGCGCGCGCATGGTCAAAGACGCAGAAGAGATTCGGCTGATCCGCGATGCCATCGATCTCGGAGCGAGTCTATTTCAAATCGCGTGCCAGACGATCAAGCCGGGCGCGCGCGAAGTCGAAGTGGCTGCCGCCATGGAATACGAGGCACGCAAACAAGGCGCGGAGGGCATGTCATTCTCGACCATCATTGCTGCAGGTCCGCGTTCCGCGGTGGTGCATGGACGCGCCTCGGCGGCGCGCATCCCGCGCCGCGGATTCGTGGTCTGCGACTTCGGTGTTATACTCTCGGGTTATTGTTCAGACCGCACGCGTACCGTGCACGTGGGGCAGCCTTCAAGGGAAGCTCGCAAGCTGTATGGGGCAGTGCTGGAGGCGCAGCAGGCGGCGATTGCCGCCGTGCGGCCTGGAGTGACTGCGGCCGAGGTCGATGAGGCCGCGCGAGGCGTGCTGCGCAAGGCAATGCTGGCCCAGTTCTTTACGCATTCCACCGGGCATGGCTTGGGGCTCGAGATCCATGAGGCCCCGCGTCTGGCGGTTGGACAGGAACAGAAGCTGGAGCCCGGCATGGTGGTAACGATCGAGCCGGGAGCGTATGTGCCGGGGAAATGGGGCGTGCGCATCGAAGACGTCGTGGTGGTAACGCCCGCGGGCTGCGAAGTATTGGCGCCGGCGGACAAAGAGTTGGTGATCATCTAATCCCAAATCCTGCATGTCAGTCAGGATGACAATTTCATAATGAATCAAAAAGAGCTGAAAGAACTCATCGAGTTCCTCATCGAAAAAGACATCGCCGAATTTGAGCTGGAGCGCGGCGATGTAAAGGTAAAGATCAAGCGCGCGGCGGAAGCACCGCAGGTGGTGGTGCCGCAGGCCAGTTATGTGGCTATGGCGGCGCCAGTGCCCGCGGCCATGCCCGGCGGCCCGGCAGCAGCCGCGAAAGAGGCCAGCATCGCGGCGTCGGCTGCGCCCGCGGCCGAACCCGAAGAACATCTGCACATCGTGCGCTCGCCCATCGTGGGGACTTTCTACGAAGCACCCTCGCCGGGCGCGCCTCCATTCGTCAAAGTGGGAGACATGCTGGAGGTCGGGCAGGTGCTTTGCATCGTCGAGGCGATGAAGTTGTTGAACGAAATCGAGTGCGACGCCGCGGGAGAATTGGTCAAGAAGCTTGTCACCAACGGCCAGCCCATCGAGTACGGGCAGGAGTTGTTCGCGCTTCGGCTGAAATAGCTCTCACACCATGTTTAAGAAGATACTGGTAGCCAATCGCGGCGAGATCGCGCTGCGCGTCATCTGCGCGTGCAAGGAGCTGGGCATCCGCTCGGTGGCGATCTACAGCGACGCCGACCGGAATTCGCTGCACGTGCGTTTTGCCGACGAAGCCATCTGTATCGGGCCACCCGCAACTGGCGCAAAGCTATCTGAATATTCCCGCCGTCATCAGCGCCGCCGAGATCGCCAATGTCGACGCCATTCATCCCGGCTACGGCCTGCTCTCGGAAAACGCGAACTTCGCCGAGGTCTGCGAGACGTCCGGCATCAAATTCATCGGGCCGCCGCCGGATGTGATCCGGCTGATGGGCGAGAAAGAGAAAGCGCGCGCCGCTATGAAGAAGCACGGCGTGCCGATTCTTCCGGGTTCAGATGGCGTGGTCGCCTCTGAAGACGAGGCGGTCGAATGGGCGCGGCAGGTGGGCTTTCCGGTCATCGTGAAGGCGACAGCGGGCGGTGGCGGACGCGGCATGCGTATCGCGCGCAATGAAGACGAACTGCCGGGACTTTTTCGCCAGGCGACATCAGAAGCGGCCGCGGCCTTCGGCAACGGCGATCTCTACATGGAGAAGTATGTCGAGAACCCGCGCCACATTGAATTTCAAATTCTCGCCGACGAACACGGCAATGTGGTCAGCCTGGGCGAGCGCGAGTGCTCGATCCAGAGACGGCATCAGAAACTGCTGGAGGAATCGCCGTCGGTGATGGTGACGCCGGAACTGCGCGCCGAGATTGGCGGCATCTTGTCGAAGACGCTGAGCGCCGTGGGCTATCAGAACGCCGGCACGATTGAATTCCTGATGGGCGCGGACGGCAAGCTGCACTTCATCGAGATGAACACGCGCATCCAGGTCGAGCATCCGGTGACGGAGATGGTAACGGATGTCGATCTGGTGAAGAGCCAGCTCATGATCGCGGCCGGCGCGAAGATGGCCGACGTACTGCAAGGGCCGGTCATCCATCGCGGGCACGCCATCGAATGCCGCATCAACGCCGAGCATCCGGAGAAGTTCACGCCGTCGGCAGGGAAGATCACGACGTTCAATCCACCGGGCGGAACGGGCGTGCGCATCGATACCGCGGCCTATGCCGAGGGCACGATTCCTCCTTATTATGATTCGCTGATCGCGAAGCTAGTGGTGCGCGGCAAAGACCGCAGTGAGGCCATCTCACGCATGAGCCGCGCCCTGGAGATGTTTATCGTCGAGGGAATTTTCACGACGATTCCTCTGCACCGCAGAATTCTGGCCGACCCGGAATTTCGGGCAGGGAAGATCGATACGGGATTTATTGAGAGATTTTTGGCAAAAAGGAAATCAGCTTAGCTCGCATCGATCTTGTTGGCCCACTATGCGCGCCCCGCGAACTCACGCGTCTCCGTCGAAACCTTGATCTTCTCGCCTTCTTTGATGAACAGCGGAACGCGAATCTCGATGCCGGTTTCGAGCTTCGCCGGCTTGGTGACGGAGCCGCTCGATGAATCTCCGCGAACGCCGGGTTCGGTATAAGTGACATTCAGCTCCACATGAGGCGGCAGATCCAGGCCAATGGGATTGCCGTTGTACTTATGCAACTGGATGATGGAGCCCTCGACCAGAAAATCCAGCGCATCGCCCATCATCTCCGCGGAAAGCGTCAGCGTTTCGAAGCTCTCCTGATCCATGAAATGGAAACCGGTGCCGTCGCTGTAAAGATAGGAGGCCGGGACAGTCTGGAGATCGGGCTCCTTGAATTTATCGCTGGCCTTGAAGGTCTTATCGAAGACGGCGCGGGTGAGCAGGTTGCGCATCTTGAGGCGAACGAGGGTCTGGGCGCCGCGGGCTGTGGGTGTGGAAACCTCAGCTTCGAGACAGAGAAACGGGACGTTTCGAATTCGAAAAATGTTTTGCGCTTAACGTCGATGGCGTCGATCAGGGAAGCCATGGTCTCCTCAGATGATGGGCAGCTTGAACCTGCGGTTTTACTTGCTCCGCGCGCTGACTGAAACGTTAATAGAATAACAAGAGGATAACAACACAATTGGCGCATTGGCAGCAATTGAGAATACTGGAAGTGAGGGCGCGATTGATAAGTGGGTTTTGCCGAGGAGAACGCAAAAAAGCCACGTCGATTTCAGGCGTGGCTAGCGAACGAAAGCAAGATGTGGATTGGTTACTTCCTCGCCGGAGCCTTCGAGTGGCTGATAACGGGCAGTTGTTTCCGGCCAGCTTCCATTCGCGAATTGCAGGAGACGTAGCCCATATCGACGCCGAAGACGAGCCCACTCATGCCTGCAAAACTGATCCATCCATATTTCTTGCTGCTGCACTTCAGATTCGTGGCTATGAAGAGCTGTGCACCCGTGAAGGTTCCCGAGAATGCGTCGTAAGCATTGTCAGCGAACACGACGCCCTTAACGGGAAATGCGCCAGGATTTCCCGCCTTGCTCAAGCCACCGCTGATGCCGACGATGGTGGAGCTCGCGAGACCGCCGCAAGGCTCGCTATAACCTTCCCACACGTCGTACGGCGTGAGCTGGGTGAGTACATATCCGCAATCGAGGCTGCCGTCACTCGATACCAGGCGCAAGGTTTGAGCGGACGCAAAGCTGCAGCCCAAAAGAAGCAGAGTAATTACTGCCAAGCTTGTCACTTTCATTTGATTTCCTCCCCGGGGAGTTGTTGACGATCATAAACGGAATCAATCTAGACCTTTTTCTTCGCGTAAGTCAAACCTACTAAGTTGACGCAGTACGATGATGCCAGCAGGCACTAACATGTGCGTCCCCCAGTTTGTTACAGTGGTCTCACTGCTCAAGCTGACGGAAAGGAACTGAAACGGAGATGCTGTTTCCACGGTTTTATCCGATTCTCGACGCAGGATATTTCCCCGACGCCGATCGACTTGTTTGCTGCCGCGGAGAACCTTGCCGCCTGCGGTATAAAGGTTCTTCAATACCGCAACAAGTCCGGCAATGCGCGCCAGATGCTCGATCAGGCCCGGGAGCTGAAGCGGCGAGTTGGTGGACGAGTTAAGCTCATCATGAACGACCGCGCCGACCTCTGCCTGGCGGCGGAGTTCGATGGCCTGCATGTTGGGCAGGACGACCTTTCTCCTGATGCCGCGCGGCTTATCATCGGGCCCAACCGGATCCTCGGTGTTTCTACGCACAATCCCGAACAACTTGCTGACGCCGACAAAACGAGCGCGGACTACCTCGCGATCGGGCCGGTATTTGCCACCTCGAGCAAGGCGAATCCCGATCCAGTCGTTGGGCTCGACGGCGTGCGCCGGGCGCGGGCGCTCACCCGCAAACCGCTGGTGGCGATCGGCGGGATTACGCGGGCCAACGCCCGATCGGTGATCGATGCCGGGGCCGACTCGGTCGCGGTGATATCCGACTTGATACGGGATCCTCGCAAATCAGCAGAGGAATTTTTGCGGATATTGGGATAAAGTTCTTGCGTGGGGACAGCCGCCCTCGGCTGTCCGGCGGTCCACCGGGCCGCAACTTTCATGCAGCGCTGTCGAGCTTCGCTCGACTGGACAGCCGAGGGCGGCTGTCCCTACGTCACCCAGGAGATTCGTGAGCCCCGACGTTCAACGTCCATCGCAACCGGCGCGTTCAGGACCTACCATCCATCCCCAGCGATTGGGAGCGGCACACTCACCAGGACTCCGAACTCGTCAAAGGCCTGGGCCTGACCAGCGCGACCATGCTGGTGATGGGCTCGATGATCGGGTCGGGCATCTTTATCGTGTCGGCGGAAATTGCGCGCGAAACTCAGTCGCCCGCCCTGCTCATTGGCGCATGGCTGATTACCGGATTTCTGACCATTGTTGGCGCCCTCTGCTATGGCGAACTGGCCGCGATGATGCCGCGCGCCGGTGGGCAGTATGTTTATCTGCGCGAATCGCTGGGGCCGCTCTGGGGATTTCTTTACGGCTGGACTTTGTTTCTCGTCATCCAGACCGGCACGATTGCCGCCGTGGGCGTGGCTTTTGGCAAGTTCCTCGGAATTTTCTGGCCGGCGATTTCGTCGAGCCACTGGATTCTTCACCTCTGGACGGTTCCCAAGTTTCCCATTGGCCCGATGGTCCTCGGCGGCATGGATGTCGGTCTGAACACGCAGAACCTGGTGGCGATCCTGGTCGTGATCGTGCTCTCGGTCATCAATATTTTCGGCGTGAAGACGGGCGCATTCATCCAGAACATTTTTACCTTCGCCAAAGTTTCGGCGCTGCTGGGACTGGTGCTCTTCGGAATCTTTCTCGGCCGCAGCGTCGTCGCGCTCTCGGCGAATTTCGGGGCGAATTTCTGGAAGAATTCCAGCCTCGGCACGCTGCACGACGTCGGCGGAGGCGTGCTCGTCTCCACGCTGACCGTGCTGGCGATCGCGCAAGTCGGTTCACTGTTTTCCGCCGACGCCTGGAATAACGTCACGTTTACCGCCGGCGAAGTTAAAAATCCCAGCCGAAATCTGCCGCTCTCCCTGGCGCTTGGCACTGGCGTGGTAATCGCTCTCTACATCGGCTGCAACTTTATTTATCTGGGAGCGCTGCCACTGGTGGGCAATCCCGCCGGCACGAGCCTCATCGAGCGCGGAATTCAATACGCCCGGGAAGACCGCGTGGCTACCGCCGTCATCACGCAGATGTTCGGCGCGAGCGGCGGCAAACTGATGGCGCTGGCCATCATGATTTCTGGCTTCGGTTGCTGCAATGGCCTGATCCTTGCCGGCGCGCGCGTCTATTACGCGATGGCGAAAGACGGACTGTTCTTCGAGAGCGTCTCCCGCCTGCACCCCAAATACAAGACGCCGGTCGTCTCGCTGATGGTGCAGATGGTCTGGACCTGCATTCTCTGCGTCTCCGGCAGCTACGGCCAGCTTCTCGACTACATCATTTTTGCCGTGCTGGTGTTCTACATTCTGACCATCATCGGCCTGTTTGTTTTGCGCCGCACGCACGCCGATGCCGAGCGGCCCTACAAGGCCATCGGATATCCGGTGCTGCCTGCAATTTATATCGTGATGGCTTTGTTTATCGACGTAGTGCTGTTACGCTACAAGCCGCAATACACCTGGCCGGGATTGATCATCGTGCTGCTCGGAATTCCGGTGTACTTCCTGTGGACGCTGCGCAGCCGCACGGCCTCAGTTTGAGCAATCAGGAGATACGCATTCATGACGGACCTCTTTGCGAAAAAACCGCTTGACCTCCTCTTACAGGAGGCGCAAGCCACCGGCTCGCATAGTTTGAAGCGGACGCTGGGCGTCTTCCAGCTCACCGCGTTGGGCGTCGGCGCGGTGATTGGAGCAGGAATCTTCGTTCTCTCCGGATTGGGCGCGCACTATGCCGGACCCGGCTTGATGCTCTCCTTCGTACTCTCCGGGTTGGGTTGCGCCTTCGCAGCCCTGTGCTATGCCGAATTCGCCGCGATGATCCCGCTCGCGGGCAGCGCTTACACCTATGCTTATGCGACACTCGGCGAAATCTTTGCCTGGATTATCGGCTGGGACCTCACGCTGGAATACGCCATGGGCGCCAGCACCGTGTCGTCGGGTTGGTCCAATCACTTCATCGAGCTGCTGAATATTTTCAACATCAAAATGCCACTGTGGCTGGCCTATGACCACTGGACCGGCCTGAAGACAGCCGAGAATATCGTCGCCCGCCAGATGGCGCAGGCCTCCGATTCCACTCTAGTCCCCGGCACTCAAGCTTTCCTCGACAAAGTGACGAGCATCATGGCTGCGCAATCGCCCGAGTTGCTGCAGAAAGCTCATGACCTGTTGAGTGCGCCGCATCTGTTCGGCTATGAGATCGGCCTTAATCTACCGGCTTTCATCATCGCGCTGGTGATCACGGCGATTCTGGTGATTGGCATCAAGGAAAGCGCCCGCTTCAACGCCACCATCGTGACCATTAAGGTTGCGGTTGTTATTTTTGTTATCGGCCTGGGCTTTCGCTACGTGACCCACAGCAATTGGGGAACGGACTGGCACAGTTTCGCGCCTTTTGGATTTTCTGGAATTGGCGCCGGAGCGGCCTACATCTTCTTCGCCTATATCGGATTCGATGCCGTTTCCACCACCGCCCAGGAAGCCAAGAACCCGCAGCGCGATCTTCCGATCGGTATTATTGCTTCGCTCCTCATCTGCACCGCTTTATATATCGCCGTGGCAGCCGTCCTCACCGGCATGGTCCCGTGGCAGGAGGTCAACATCGAAGCGCCCATCGCGCGCGCCTTCCTCGATCGCGGCCTTACCGGCGCATCCCACATCATTACGCTCGGCGCGCTCGCCGGTCTGACCAGCGTCATGCTCGTCATGCTTCTCGGGCAGACTCGCGTTTTGTATTCGATGGCGAACGATGGCCTGTTGCCCAAGAAATTCTTTGCCGATATTCATGAGCGCTTCCGGACCCCATGGAAGAACACCATGCTCGTCGGCCTGCTGGCGGCCATCGTGGGCAGTCTGACGCCCATCGACGATATCGGAAAAATGGTCAACATCGGAACGCTGCTTGCCTTTGTGATCGTGTGCATCGCGGTCATGGCATTGCGCCACACCAACCCCGGGCAGCATCGTCCATTCCGGACGCCATGGGTGCCGTTCGTGCCAGTCATGGGCATCCTCTTCAACGGCTATATGATGTACAAACTTGGCTGGATCAACTGGGCACGATTGATTATCTGGCTGGTGATCGGGATGGTCGTGTACTTCACCTATAGCCGGAAGCACAGCCGCGTGCAGCAGGCGCTCTCGAACTCCAAGGTGCCCGCGATGACGGATTAGTCCGGCGATTGGCAGAGCACTGCTCGCCGCGTCGCCCGGCGATCGCAGAAAAAGAGACCGGCCTCGTCTCTACGCAGATTTTAGCTCTTGTAACTTCCGCACTACCGCTGCCACCATCCGCCGCGGCGCGAATCGTACCGACTGCGCCACCAGCCAGTTCTTGAAGCCGGAGATGACCACTGGCTTTCCTGCCATCAGCGCGCGATAACCATCTTCGGCCACGGTACGCGCATCCATCGTTCCATGCATCGCCAGTCGAATGCCCGTGATCTTCGCGCGCTCCTGGAACTCAGTGGCCGTCGGACCGGGACACAAACATGTCACGGTGACGCCCGTTCCCTGAAGTTCATTGGCAATCGCTTCCGACAGATGCAATACGTAGGCCTTCGTAGCGTAGTAAACCGCCATGAGCGGTCCCGCCTGAAACGCGGCGGTGGACGCGACATTCAGGATGCGCCCACTTTTGCGCTTGATCATCTCCGGAAGATAGAGCCGGGTAAGATGCGTCAACGTGGTCACGTTGAGCTGGATTTGCCGCAGGCATTCCTCGAGATCGTTCTCGGCGAAGAAGCCGTACTGCCCGAAGCCCGCGTTGTTAACGAGAATATCGACGGTGATATTGGCCCGCGTCGTCTGGTCGAGCACGTAGGCGGCGGCTCCGGGATCGGAAAGGTCGACGGCGAGAATCAAAGAGCGCGTGCTGTGTGCCTTTTCGAGTTCGGACGCCAACTGCCGGAGCTTGTCGGCGCTGCGGGCGACGAGCACCAGATCATGGCCTTCGCGCGCGAAGATGCGGGCGAGTTCCAGGCCGATGCCGAAGGATGCTCCGGTGATGAGCGCGGTTTTGCGGTCAGGCATGAAAACCAGATTCGAGCCGCGACCTCGAACTTCCAGGTGCCGCAGCTTGCTCCCTACTGTAATTGAAAGCCGCTCATTACAAAAGAAATGGCGGGCCACGAAGGACCCGCCTTAAATCGAAAAACAAACAAACCTAGACGTGGGCCAGCGCGGGCTCAACGCCGTAGATCGAGTGCCACGAGGTGGCGGCCTTCAGCTTGCTGTTGACGTTTTCGATGTTCTTTACGCCTTCGGTTTCGAGCCATTTGCGGAACGCGTCCGCTCCGTGCTTCGCATACACCGGGATGCCCTCTTTCCAGGTCGCGCGCCCGCAGAGCACCCCATTGAACTTCACACCCGACTCGCCCGCCAGTTCCAGCGTTTCGCTGAACTCCGCATTGCTCACGCCGGCCGACAGATAAATGAACGGCTTGGTGGCGACGTTGGCGGCCTTGTGGAACAGGTCGATTGCTTCCTTCTTCGTGTAGGCCTTCTCGCCGCCGAAAGACTTCGTTCCCTCAACGCACTTCATGTTGACCGGCACTTCGACTTTCAGAACGTCGACGCCATAGCGATCTTTGCTGAACTCGCGCATGCTCTCGGTGACGATGTGCGGTTTCTTCTTCGCGTACTCGACGCCTTTTTCGTCGGCACCCTCTTCATAGCCGACGAACTCCAGGAAAAACGGAACATCGTTGGCGCGGCATTCGTCGCCGATGCGCTCGACCCAGGCGTGCTTCTGTTCGTTGACGTCTTTCGGATCGTACGGGGTGTAGTACAGCAGAATCTTGACGCAGTCAGCGCCCGCTTCCTTCAGTCGCCGGGCGGACCAGTGGGTCAGGAGATCGGGCAGACGGCCGGGGCCGGTTTTGTCGTAGCCGGTCTTCTCGTATGCCAGCAGCAGGCCGGCATTTTTCGCGCGGCGCTTCGAGGCTGGCAATCCCCACTCGGGATCGAGCAGAATTGCGCTGGCATGCGGCGTGAGAACTTCGGTGACCAGCGACTTGAACTCCTCCATCATGGCGTCGGTTACCGCCGAACCTTTTTCCTTGGCGAGCGACTTCTGGAGAGAGCCGCGCTGGTCCATGGCGGCGGCTGCGATGACGCCACGTTCGTTCGATACTGCCTTTAACCCTTTGAGTTTTCCGGGGGTAAGCTTCATGAATCCTCCTTATGAGTGCCGAAAACAAACTTCGATTTTAACCCCTAGTCGGCGGCAAAGAAACTCGCAATGAACTCTCGTATGTGACCGCGATCACTGCCCCGATCGTTTCCCTTAATCATCAGCCCGAATTAATGGCGAAGCGCCAAGGCTCCGAGCACCGCCTGCTGCTTCGCAATCAGCGACTGGATCCCCTGCCGCGCCAGCGTCATCATCTTTCCCAGTTGCGCATCGTCGAAAACCTGGTGCTCGGCGGTCGCCTGCAGTTCCACGATCTTGTTGCCCGCTGTCATGACTACGTTCATGTCCACGTCGGCGCGAGAGTCTTCTTCGTAATTGAGATCGAGCACAACCTCGCCATCGACGATGCCGACGCTAATGGCAGCGACGAAATCCTTGATTGGCGCGGCGGTCAGCGTTCCGGCATCGACCAGGCGTTGCAGCGCCAGTCCGAGCGCCACAAATGCCCCGGTGATGGAGGCGGTGCGCGTGCCGCCATCGGCCTGAATCACGTCGCAGTCGATCCAGATGGTGCGCTCGCCTAAGTGCTTCAAATCGGCAACGGCGCGGAGGGAACGGCCGATCAGGCGCTGGATCTCCTGCGTGCGCCCGCTCTGCTTGCCTTTGGCGGCCTCGCGCGCGGTGCGGGTCAGAGTGGAGCGGGGAAGCATTCCGTATTCGCCGGAGATCCATCCTTTGCCGGTGTTGCGCAGGAATGTCGGGACAACCTCTTCGATCGATGCCGTGCAGATGACGCGCGTGTTGCCCATTTCGATGAGCGCGGAGCCTTCGGCGGTGGAGATGAAGTCAGGAATGATATTGATCGGGCGAAGCTGGTCAGAGGAGCGATTATCGTTGCGAAAGATCATGTGAAGGAAATTCTAACAGCCATAAAGAGGAGGACGGCATCTGGACTAATTTCCCGCCTGCTCCATCGTCGTCACATCGAACCAGTCGCTCAAGTCGGCGTGGCCGGCGAGCGTGTCGCGCGGCTTGCCCTCCACCAGAATTCGGACGCGCTGTATTCCGGGCACATTCGCCGCCAGCGTCTCAACCAGCGAATTCACCGTCAACTGCTCGGCCATGATGCCGGAGCGGTGCTCGTCGGCGAAGGCCGCATTTACATCGATCACCGCTGCGCCCGGCTCGAGCAGATAGATGCTGCGAATGTCCGAGGCCGCTGACAGCGAATGCGACGCATCCGGCTGCTGATAAATGCGCAGAAGCGCCCGCAACAATTCTTCGCCGCGCTGCTGGCGTCCGCTGGGTAGCGGAATCTGCGCCGATTGCCGCCGCAGCGAGCCGGAGGCATCGTCGGCCACATAGAGCGTCACGGTCTCCGTCGGACCCGACGCCGGCGGCGCGACCGGGAGAGCATTGGTGGCGGGCGATTCGAGTTCCCGCGCCTGGCGCCGCATATGGCGCGCATAAATTCCCATCGCCACAACCAGCACCAGCATCGCGGCCACGCTGATCACAAGATGACGCGGGATCATCGTTGCACCCCCAGGCGATCGCGAACGGAAGTGACCGCATCGGCAATCGCGGATGCCACCTGCTGCTGGTACGTCGCGGAACTGAGATCGCTCACGCCATTGGGTCCGGGAGCAAGTTCGACCGCAACGGCGGGCATGATCGCGTTATTCAAAGGCCGCAACGACGCCGAAGATGCCCGCGCGGGCATTTTTCTTTTTTGAAGTTCCGCGACAATTGCGGCCGCAACCGTGCCGCTCTCGGAAAGCGCTGGTTCCTGCGCCGCATTCCATGCCCGGAACGCTCCCTTGCTTGCTCCTTCTCGTGGCAACAATGCGGTGTAGACCCGCGCGCCGCTGCCTTGCGATACGGCGTGCAAAGCAATGTAGAGAACGGCTTGCCCGGAGTTGGCCACTCCAGCGCGCTGGTCCAGCGAGACGGAGTTGTCACCCTCGCGTGACAGTTGCACGGCAAAGCCCCGCAGGTCGAGCTCGTGGCGCAGCAGTCGTGCAAAGCCCAGGGTTACGTCTTTTTCCGCCAAAGTATCGGTGAGTGCCGCGCCGCGCTCATCGCCGCCATGGGCCGCGTCTACAAACACCAGAGGCCGCCGGATCACTGGGGCCGCGTTGCCGGGTCCGGACGACGAAGCTCTGCTCTGTCCGGAATTTGCTGTCGTCGAGGAAGCCGCGCCCGTCGCGGTGTTCGTAGCACTGTTATTCGGCGAACCGGGCGCCACCGAAAGCGTAATGGTCTTGCCGCCGTTGCTGAAAGTCGCCAGCAGAGGACTGCTCGCCGTCACGTCAATCTCAGCCATGCCATTATTCTCGGAGTAGCTGGCCTGCGTGATGATCTTGTCGGTGAACGTGATTGACGAGCTCCCCGGATTCACGACGGGATCGCGCTTGAACACCATGCGCACGCGCCCCGGTTCGGTCGAGATCGTCGGGTTCACGGGAGCGGTAAAGTTCAGCGCCAGTCGGGACGGCGGCCCGGGCTCGATCTGAAAACTCGGCTGGACTCCGACATCGCCAATCAGGAGGCGCCGCCCCGCCAGATGAAAGTCGATGGCGGTCCCCAGGAAGCGCGGCAACAGGTTGCCGACCGAGGTAAGCGGAACAAATCCCCGGGAATTCTCGATCAAAAAGGCCGCGCCGAGGTCGAAGTCACGGCCGCGAATCTTCGCCCGGGTTTTTCCCGCGACGAAAGCACCGTCCACCGCGTTATAGCGAATGCTCCACCGGGGGCCCGATGTCTGGCTGCTCACGCGCCCAAGCGGCTCCAGCAGTTCGAGCAAGCCCACATACTCGCGTCCCGAACGCTCAACCACCGGCAAGGTATAGGTGGCGACGGGAGCGTATACCGAGAGGTGTTTTTCCTCGACAGCGGGGGCTGCGGAAAGGAGTGCTGCGAAAACAACGGCGACAAACAGGAGCGTCAACATGCCCAGCAGCAAGGTCAACGTCTTTTTTGGGGTAGGGGGCACTCGTTTTTAGTGCTTGGTTGTTAGTTACCTGTCCTCATTTTCCCGCACCATTTGATTTTACTGAGAACTGAGAACAGACAACTGAGAACTGTTTTTTATTCCAACGCGTAAACCGTGAGTCCGCTCAGCAGCTTGGGATAGAAATCGGTGGACTTCTGCGGCATTACGTCGCCCGCGAAGGCAATGTCGCGCATCTGTTCGATGCGCACCGGATTCATCAGAAACGCCATCTGCGCCTGTCCTTCGCGCACTTGCGCCAGAGCCTCGCCCGCCTCGCGGAAGTAGCGAACGTTCTGTTGATTACGAATCGCGTCCTCGGAGATATGCAGGCACCCCTCAAGCAGTCCCTTGTGCAGTTGAACGACGTCGAGCGCCTGCTGCCGCAGCGAAAGGTCGCCGAACAGGTGGCTGCCGATCGCCTTCGGAGTATGGAGCAAGAAGGCGCGGTCTGCTGCCACCGCGAGCAGCGCAGTGCCAACGTGGCCTGCCTGCTTCAGGATCGTGTTTGCGCGCGTCGCGTCCAGCGCGGGGTCAACTTCTTCGAGATTGAAGAATTTTCGCGCGTGCCCCGCGAACTCCAACAGCCTTGCCTCACCCAACCCGAACACCACCCGATGCGTCGGCAGAATGACCAGCCCCGGTGCATCCATGTCGACGAAGGTCATCATCACAAAATCGTGCGGCGCGGCTTCCGCAGAAGTACCGCGCTGTTCCCGTTCGTTCCGTTCCTTGCGGTAAGTAAGGGCGGTTTCGTAGCGATGATGCCCGTCGGCGATAATCAACTTCCGATCGCGCATCTGCTCTTGCACGGACGCGATAAGCGAAGGATCGGAAATCCTCCAGACCCGGTGTACGACGCCGTATTCGTCCGCGAGCTCAATATCCGGCCCAGTCGTAGCCGATGCCAGCATCCCATCCACCTTGCCCTGATCCGCCATACAGCATGAAAATCTGCCCAAAATGGGCCCGCGTAGCGCGCAACAGGTCGAGCCGGTCGGCCTTGGGTTTGGCAAGCGTCTGCTCGTGCCGGTAGACCACGCCCGCGGAATAGTCCTCGATCCGCCCCAGCCCTATAAACCCGCGCCGCTCCGCCGTGGCCGCGCTTCCGGGCACCGTAAAACTCTGGGTATAGCGGTAAAGGGAAGGCTCCGCATCCTGCCGCAGGACGCCGCCCTTCCGCCACTCCCCAAAGGCCGCAGCCGCTCGCGTGTAGACATTCTCGGACGCGGTATCTCCATCAAAACGCTTGCCAAGAATGATTCGGACTAAGTTATATGGACTGGCCTGGTAATAGCCTTCCTGCATCGCCGGGGTGATTTTGTCGTAAGGCTGGGTCACTACCTGCCGGATCGGCACTCGATCGGCGGCGTAACGCCAGGCTCGAAATGGCGAGATGGTTGCCATAAAGTAACGAAGAGGGCGAACGCAGAATTGTAGCAGGCGAGGCGGCGCATCTTGGCGTTTCCGATCGCGCGGGAAAGCGGATAACCGAATTTGCGCTCCGGCATCTTAATATCACGAAAAAGTTGGCGAAAAGGTGACGCTACTTTTTCGGGACTGTGCTACTATCCGGCTGAGTAAGGCCTGTTGGTACCCGGTCTGTGGGGCGGGTTCACCTTTCTGGCGCGGATTTTAGCTGATTAGCAGGGCCTATGCAGCGCGGCGAATCGTTCTCGGCTCGGGCGTTTTTCACGATTCTGCTGATCGTCGCTGTCTTCTATTACCTTCCCGCGCACGCTCAGAATTCCACCGAAGACGTTCACATTCAGCCGCGCATTCAACCGCCCGCTCCCCAGGATCCGGCGGCCGAGGGCGACCCCTCGCTGCGCACCCACACCAAGCCCGTGAAAGTGGATGTGAATCTGGTGCTGGTACCCGTTACCATCACCGACCCCATGAACCGGCTCGTCACCGGGCTTGATCGCGACAACTTCAGTCTTTTTGAGGGCAGGGAACAGCAGGAGATCAAGACCTTCTCCAGCGAAGACGCTCCCGTCTCCCTCGGCGTCATCTTCGACATGAGCGGCAGCATGTCGAGCAAGATCGAGCGCGCACGGGAGGCGGTCATCGAATTCTTCAAGACCGCCAACCCGCAGGACGAGTTCTTCATGATCACCTTCGCCGACAAGCCGGAGGAGATCTCCGACTTCACCAACTCCGATCGACGACATTCAGGGCAAACTCGTCTATACCATCCCCAAAGGCCGCACGGCGCTGCTCGACGCCATCTATCTCGGCATCAGCAAAATGCGCCAGGCCAAGTATCCAAAAAGGGCTCTGCTCATCATCTCCGACGGTGGCGACAACCACAGCCGCTATACCGAGGGCGAAATCCGCTCAATGGTCAAGGAAGCCGACACGCTCATCTATGCCATCGGCATCTATGACCATTATTTCCCGACCGAAGAGGAGCGCCTGGGTCCCGGCTTGCTCAGCGAGATCACCGAACTGACCGGCGGACGCGCTTTCACCATAGACAACCCTAACGACTTAGCTGACGTCTCTACAAAAATTGGCATTGAGCTACGCAACCAATATGTCCTCGGATACCGTCCAAAGAACCCGGGCCACGACGGCAAATGGCGTAAGATCAAAGTAAAGCTGAATCCGCCAAAAGGATTGCCGCCGCTACGGGTGTATGCGAAGACTGGTTACTATGCGCCGACGGAATAGCTTCATTCTGCTGACTTTCCTGCTTATAACTCTTTGTGCCTACACGCAGACGGCCGGGACAGCCCCAGCGCAGTCGCCCGATCAGCCTGCGGCGCAGGCTTCCGCTCCGCAGCCAGCGCCAGCCCAGAATCAGGCTCCGGACGCCAGTCAGGCCGCGCCTGCTTCCCAGGCTTCTCCAGCCGGATGCTGGACAAGCCCAACAGGGACAAACTGGACATGAATGCTGCGCCGCCCGATTCCGCCGGCCCGTCGCTCGCGCCCAGCGGCCAACAGAATCCCGATGCCGGCGACAGCGGCGTCTTCGTCTTCAAGAAGCAGGTCGAAGAGGTGGTGCTGCACGCCACGGTCGTCGACAGCAAGCAGCACATCGTCACCAACCTGGATAAAAACAACTTCAGCGTCTTCGAGGATGGCCACCCGCAGGCCATTACTTCTTTTCGTCACGAAGATATCCCCGTCGCCATGTGCATCGTGGTCGATAACTCGGGATCGATGCGCGAAAAACGCGAGAAGGTGAACGCGGCGGCGCTGAATCTGGTCCGCGCCTCCAATCCCAATGACGAGGTCTGCGTCGTCAACTTCAACGATGAGTATTACCTCGATCAGGATTTCACCTCGAATATCAACAAGCTGAAAGAGGGGCTGGAGAAGATCGAAACCCGCGGCGGCACCGCACTCTACGACGCCGTCGTCGCCTCGGCGAAGCATTTGAAGGACGACGCAAAGCTGGAAAAGAAAGTCATCTTCGTGGTGACCGACGGCGACGACAATGAGAGCACTGAAACGCTCGAGCAGGCAGTACGCCGCCTGCAAGCCGAAAACGGCCCCACGGTTTACGCGATCGGTATCCTGGAAGGCGAAGATCATGCCCGCCACGCCAGGCGAGCGCTGCAAGTGATGTGCGAGAAGACGGGCGGCATCGCCTTCCTGCCGAAGACGCTCGACGAGGTCGATGCCATCAGCCGCAGCGTAGCTCACGACATCCGCAGCCAGTACACGATTGGCTATAAGCCGACCACTCCGAAGAGCGAGGGCGGCTATCGCTCGGTGAAGGTCGATGCGCACTCCTCCAAGCACGACAAGCTCACCGTCCGCACCCGGAGTGGCTACTATGCCGGGCAGGAAGCCGGCAACGCCGGCGGCGGCCAGTAGGGCACTTATTACTTCCGAAATTCATTTCCGGCGGATTCCACGGATTTCCACAGATTTATTCTTTTTTAATGATCCGCGCAAATCCGCGAGATCCGCGGGGAAATGAATTTTGTGGTTTGAAATTGCCCAGTTACCAAATTGCACCATCCACAGATCCCCGCATTGACGCTGCCGCCCATCCCTTCCTTAGTCTGATAACGTGCCCACGATGACCGTTCCATCCCGCCTGCGCATCAGCGACGACATCACCAAACTGGTCGGCGAAACTCCCATGCTTCAGCTCACCAAGCTGGTCCCGCAGGGAGCGGCCGGCATCTTCGCCAAGCTCGAATATCTAAATCCGGGTGGCAGCGTAAAAGACCGCGCCGCGATCGGTCTGATCGCGCGCGCCGAGGCGGAAGGCAAGTTGAAGCCCGGCGGCACCATCGTTGAGGCGACAGCCGGCAACACCGGGATCGGCCTCGCGCTCATCGGAGTCAATCGGGGCTATAAAGTTCGACTTTTTGTCCCCGAAAAATTTTCTGAAGAAAAAGTTCTGATCATGCGGGCCTTCGGCGCCGAAGTTACGCGCACGCCTGACTCGGAAGGCATGCAGGGAGCGATCCAGCGCGCCCGCGATCTCGCCGCGACGGACAAGTCAGCATTCCTCTGCGCTCAGTTCGACAATCCCGCCAACACCGATTACCACTACGAAACCACCGCCCGCGAAATCTACGAGCAGATGGAAGGCCGCATTGATGCCATTACGATCGGCTGCGGCACCGCCGGCACCTTCAGCGGAATCGCCCGCTATCTGAAGGAGCGGATCAAGAAGGTCTACTGTGTAGCGGTCGAAACGCAAGGCTCCGTTCTCGGCGGAGGCAAAGCCGGGACGCACAAAGTCGAAGGCATCGGCAACAATTTTATCCCCGGCAATTTCGACCGCTCCGTCTGCGACGAAGTCTTCATGGTCACCGACCCGCAAGCCTTCGGCATGGTGAAGGATCTGGCCGCCAAAGAAGGCGTGCTTGGCGGCTCAAGTTCTGGCGCGAATGTCTATGCTGCAGTCGAGATAGCCAAACGCCTGGGGCCGGGGAAGCGGGTAGTAACCATGATCCCCGACTCCGCCGAGCGTTATCTGTCCAAGAAGATTTTTGAAGGCGGAATCTGACCCAACGCCATCGTCGCTGGGTGATGCTCGATTCACAACTGCCGGATCGCTTTCTGTTTGCCGACGACTCGCCAGTGGTGGCGAGAAGCCCGTTTGGCGATACCTATCCTGCATCTGTCGCGGAAGCCACCTCGAGTTGGGTTGGAGTTCAAAGCTGCGGCAGTGATTGCTATACTCGCTTTCACGATGCGCAAGGCCACCTTACTTTTCTTCTTTCTTGTCCTCTTTTCTGCGTGTGCGCTGGCAGAGCAGCATCCGCGTGACAAAGAGATTCATGATGCCGATACGCTGGCGTCGTGGCACACTACCGAGGCGTTGTCGGGCGACGACATGGAAGGGCGCGATACCGGCTCGGCTGCATACCAGCGTGCGGCGGAGTATGTGGCGGGGCGGTTTCGCGTTGCCGGTTTGCAGCCGGCGGGCGATCGCGGGACATATTATCAGTCGGTCGGGATGCACGAAGTGGTTGCGGGCGATGGGACGAGCTTCACGGTGGTGCGAACAGGCGGCAGCAAGTTGCCGCTGGAGTTTCTGCAGCAGATTACGATTACACCGGCGGCAAATATGCCGGTAGAGGCCGAGGCGCCACTGACGTTTCGGGGGTATTGCAGCAAAGACGCGATGGAGAAGATCGCGGGGAAGATTGTGGTGTGCTTCGACTCACACCGCAAAGGAATGCCGACGTCGGCGGAACGCGCTGCCAATGCTCGAGCAAGTGATGCGGTGGGTGTGGTGGCAGTGGATGATCCGTACTTCACGATGGAGCCGCCGCGGTGGCCAGTGGCGTATGCACGGACAGTGGCGCTGGACAGCACTGAACGCAGTGCGGGCAAGCCATTGCTGATGATGCGGCTACGATCGGATCTGCTGGCGGGGATGATTGAGGGTTCAGGGAAAGATGCAGCTGCGATTCTGGCGGCTGGTGGTCGCAGAGAGGCGCTGGCGACGTTTGAGATTCCGGCGAAGATGCGCGTGCGGGTGCATGTAACGCAGCGAGCGTACAGCTCGCCGAATGTACTGGCGATGCTCCCGGGCAGCGATGCGCAGTTGAAGGATCAGTTTGTCGTGATTGCAGCGCACCTGGATGGGTATGGTTATGGAACGCCAGTGGCGGGCGACAATTTATATAACGGCACGTTGGACGATGCGGCGTACGTGGCGTTGCTGATTCAATTTGCGGAGGACCTGAAGCGGGATCATCGGACGCTGAGGCGGTCCGTGCTGTTCTGCGCGTTTACGGGCGAGGAGAAGGGGCTCCTGGGGTCGAATTATTTTGTGGATCATCCGACCGTGCCGGTGGCGAAGCTGGTGGCGGATATCAACCTCGACCAGTTGCGGCCGCTGTTTCCGCTGAAGCTGCTCACTGCTCTGGCAATCGACGACACGACCCTGGGGGATACAGCTCGGGCGGTGGGCAGCAGCGTGGGCATCACGCTGCGGGCGGACCAGGAGCCGGAGCGCGGGCTCCTGCAGCGGGCGGACCATTATCCCTTTCTTCGGATTGGGGTGCCGGCGATTGGTTTTATCTTTGGGTACGATCCCGGGACCGATGCGGAGCGGCGCTATCGCGAGTGGTACAAGGTTCGGTATCACCGGCCGCAGGATGATCTGACGCAGCCAGTGGATTTTGACGCGGCTGCGAAGTTCGACCAGTTTTTTTACAAACTGACCGAGACGGTGGCGGATTCGCCCGAGCGGCCTGAGTTCAAGCCTGGAAGCAACTTTGCGCCAAAAGTACAGCCTAGTAAGGGCGAGTAGAGCAACGCCGGCAGTGACGCTAACCTGCATTGCCAACTGCCATAGTCCTCTTGACATCGACTGCTAAAATGAGAACTTAGCGGAGTAAACAGGGAATCGCGGCGCAATTAGTCCCCGGCAGCCTGATCGCTATCGCCGAGAGCAGTAACTCCTTATTTCGGAATACTTTACGTATAAGTCTTTATTCCCGAATACTTTGGCGGGAATTTCCTCCCTAACTCGCTGATTCCATTAGAGTGGGTAAGGGGGGAGGGGCACCAACTGGCAAATACCAATCCCAATTTGGGAATCCTCTTCGCGAGATCGTTACTTCTAAGGACTGCATCTCTTGAGCACACATCATCCTGATTCTTCAAAGCAAGGCTTCTCCACTCGCGCCATTCACGCCGGACAAGAACCCGAACCAGCGACGGGCGCGGTCAACGTTCCCATCTACGCCTCTTCCACTTACGTCCAGGAAGAAATCGGCAAGCACAAAGGCTACGAATATTCGCGGGTTTCGAATCCCACGCGTGACCGCCTCGAAACCAATCTGGCTGCGCTGGAGGGCGGAGTCGCTGCGAAGGTCTTCGCCAGCGGCATGGCGGCCATCAACGCCGTTGTCACCATGCTCAAGGCCGGGGACCACGTCGTCGCGGGCCACAATCTCTACGGCGGAACGCCGCGCCTGTTCAATCAGGTGCTGGTCAATTTTGGCCTTACCTTCACCTATGTCGATACCTCCGATCTCAACGAGGTCGAGAAAGCGCTGCAGACAAACACGCGGCTCGTTTTCCTGGAGACGCCGACGAATCCTCTCATGGAATTGTGCGATCTGCGCGCCGTCAGCGATCTGCGCATCGGCATGGCGCGGAAGTCGTTGTCGACAACACGTTCATGTCGCCATTCTTCCAGCGTCCGCATCGAATTCGGCGCCGACATGGTGATCCACTCGACCACGAAGTTCCTCAACGGCCACAGCGACGGGCTTGGCGGAGTTGTCGTCTGCACCAAGCAGGAGCAAGCCGAAAAGCTTGCCTTCCTGCAAAAGGGCGCGGGCGCGATCATGTCTCCGTTTGAGTGCTGGCTGATTCTGCGCGGAGTGAAGACGCTGGCGGTGCGCATGATGCAGCACGACTTGAACGGCCGCAAGGTCGCGGATTATCTAGCGAAACATAGAAAAGTGAAGAAAGTCTTCTATCCCGGATTCGCGATCATCCGCAGCACGAACTGGCCAAACGGCAGATGACAGGCTTCGGTTCGATGATTTCCTTTGAAACGGGCTCGCTCGACAACGCCAATAAGATGCTGCGCAAAGTGAGCGTCTGTTCGCTGGCCGAGTCGCTGGGCGGAGTCGAAACGTTGATTTCGCATCCGGCGACGATGACACACGCTGCGGTCGGCGAAGAAGGACGCCGCAAGATCGGCATCACCGATGGCTTAGTGCGCATTTCGGTTGGCATCGAGGACGTTGAGGACATTCTCGCCGATCTGGATCAGGCGCTGGCCGCGATCTAGCTTCCCAGAGTCAGAGTGAATATCGTGTGCGGGGCTTCGACCCGCTTCCCAGATAACGTCCGTACCGACTATCCAGTTCAGGTATGGTTCATTGCCATCTTCGATGCACTCGGGAACTTCGTAGGAATGCAATTTGCGCAGCGCGGCCCGCATCGAAAGCCTGGGCTGTCGTCTTGACGATCAGCAGCCACTCCTTTGCGGTTTCCACCGCCTCTTTCCAACGGTAAACCGATTCGATGTGCGGAATGATGTTGACGCAAGCCGCCAGTTTCCGTTCGACCAGCGCATGGGCGATCTTGCGCGCTTCTTCGAGCGAACTGCAGGTCGTCAGAACAACTCTTTTGTCAGTCATATAAATCAGACGTTGAACTCCGAGTCTCTGGCGCTGGTGCATCCGACTTTACTCGGAATGGGCAGCCGCAAAGTTCGGAGAGAAAGCGAACTGAAGCCGGAAATCGAACGTCGGGAACGCAATGCGACTGAAATCATGAGCTCAAAGCTGGAGCTGACTTACTCAGTGAATACTCAAATCAAGTTCGGCACGTCAGGCTGGCGCGCGGTGATGGCCGACGATTTCACCTTCGCCAATGTGCAACGCGCCCTGCACGGGATCGCGCGGTATGTGGCTTCGCAGAAGGGCAGCGGAGCCAGGGTGATTGTGGGACGCGACCCGCGGTTTCTGGGTGAGACGTTCTGTGAGATGGCGGACGAGATTTTATCGAGCTATGGCATCGCGCCGGTGATTATCGCCGAGCCCGCGCCGACGCCGGCCATCTCTTACGCGGTGATCCAATCCAAGGCAGATGGCGCGATCAACTTTACCGCTTCGCACAATCCGCCGGAATACAACGGCATCAAGTTCTCGACGCCGGATGGTGCGCCTTCGCTTCCCGAGGTGACGAAGGCCATCGAGTCGCAAATTGCGGCCTATGATGACAATCCGAAGCCTCCTCAGGCAAAAAAAGCGGAGGCGCAGTCGATCGATCCCCGATCGATGTACTTTTCACGTCTGCGCGAGATTGTCGACTTCGACGTCATCAAGAAGTCGGGAATGAAGGTCGCATTCGATCCCATGTGGGGCGCGGCGCGAGGCTATTCCGATGCGCTCCTGCGCGATGCTGGAATCGCAGTGGTCAACCGTGCATGATGTGCGAGACGTGCTGTTCGGCGGACACGCGCCCGAACCCGACGATCATCTGCTGGAAGACCTTCGCCACAAGATGCGCGAGACCGGCGCGGGCATTGGCATTGCGACCGATGGCGATGCTGACCGCTTCGGCATTGTCGATGAAGATGGCACGTTCCTGCAGCCCAACTACGTGATCGCGCTGCTCTTCGATTATCTTGTGGAAAGCCGCGGCTGGAAGAATGGTGTCGGCAAATCGGTTGCGACCACTAACCTGATTAACGCGCTGGCCGAGAAGCACAAGATCGAGCTGCATGAGACGCCGGTAGGATTCAAATACATTGGCGAACTCATCAAGCAGGACAAGATTGTGATTGGCGGAGAAGAGAGCGCGGGGCTTTCGATCCGCAAACACGTTCCCGAGAAAGATGGAGTGCTTGCCGGACTGCTCTGCTGCGAGATGGTCGCAAGGCGTGGTGCACCGCTGGGCAAACAACTACAGGATGTATTTGCCAAAGTTGGTTCCTTCTATCCGCTGCGGGAGAACTTCCGCTTGACGGCGGAAGTGAAACAGAAGTTTACTGATAAGTTACGTGCGGATCCGGCTGATTTCTCTGGCAGCAAAGTTGCCAAGGTGGTGCGGATCGACGGACTCAAACTCGTGCTCGCGGATGGATCGTGGGTTTGCTACCGGCTCTCAGGCACGGAGCCGGTGGTGCGCGTCTACAGCGAGGCGAAGAGCAGGGAAGACCTTGCAAGGTTAAGCAAAGCAGCGAAAGCATGGATCTTCGATTAGGCAATCTTCGGTTAGGACCAGCAACGCGATTACGCATCCTGCCTCGTCCCGAGGACGGATTGAGCGCTGTCATGCACCAGGCTCCTCGGGCCGAAGCGTTCGCCGCACGATGGATGGAAAAGACTCGTCCGCCTAGGACATGGCTAGTTCGTGAATGGCGAAGGCTGGGAACCATTCTGCCATCGTGGGCATTGGCGGATTGTTCTGCACGCGATGCTCGGAGCGAATGGCATCGTTATCTATCGGCAAAAAAGCGCGGAGATGGAGGCCCTGCAGAGCGAAGTCGACCGCTTGCAGAAAGAGAATGCGCAATTTGCCGAGCGCATCAAACAGCTGAAGTCCGATCCCAATGCGATCGAGAAGGAAGCTCGCGAACAACTGCACTACACGCGCAAGGGAGAAGTGATCTTTGTTGCGCCGCCGCCAACGCCGAAACCTCCGGTGGGCAGAGCGAAGAATTAGGCCTGCGTTCCCCTACCATCAAAAAATTTCCCGGTTGGCTTGGATTTCTGACCATGTGTTAGAGTTCTGAGGAAACGTAGTTCGTGTGGGGCCATTCTGAGGAGGATGGTATGCGGAAAATTGTTTTGTTGTTGGTTGTGTTCTCGCTCGTTCTGATGCTTGCTTCGGTCTCGTTTGCGGGCGACGCACAGACTGTGAATGGCTGGATCAGCGACTCGAAATGCGGTGTTAAAGGAGCCAACGCCGGCGGGCAGAAGCGTGCACCAAAAAATGCATTGCGGCTGGCGCAAGCCCGGTCGTCGTCACCGACAAGGACCAAAAAGTTCTTGAGGTCGAGAATCCCGACTCCCTCAAAGACCATTATGGACACCACGTGGCCGTTACGGGGCATGTTGATGGAGACAAAATTCACGTGGAAAGCGTGAAGATGTTGTAGCAAAAGGCTTGGTAGATCAGGGAAAAGGGCGACCGAGTCTGGTCGCCCTTTTCTTTGGCTGGCCGAAATCGAACCATTATCGAACTACGCCTTCCATCGGCGAACTGGCGGTGGCATAGAGTTTGCGCGGCATTCTCCCGGCCAGGAACGCCTGTCTTCCTGCCAGTACAGCATGCTTCATCGCTTCCGCCATGAGCACGGGCTCCTGGGCACCGGCAATACCGGTGTTCATCAGGACGGCGTCATAGCCGAGTTCCATGGCAATGGCCGCGTCGGACGCGGTGCCAACACCAGCATCCACAATCAATGGAACACCGGTAATCATCTCGCGCAGGATCCGCAAGTTGGCGGTATTCTGAATGCCGAGGCCGCTGCCGATGGGAGCGCCGAGCGGCATGACCGCGGCAGCTCCCGCATCCACCAGGCGCTTGGCGAAGACGATATCGTCGGACGTGTATGCCATCACCGTAAATCCCTCTTTGACCAGTATGCGCGTCGCTTCGAGCGTGGCCTGCACGTCGGGGAAGAGCGTTGCCTGATCGCCGATTACTTCCAGCTTGACCCAGTCGGAAAGTCCAGCCTCGCGCGCCAGCCGGGCAGTGCGGATGCGTCTCGTCGGCCGTGTAGCAGCCGGCGGTGTTGGGCAGCAGGAAATACTTACTGGGATCGATGTAATCGAGCAGCGATTCTTTGCTGCGGTCAAGGTTCACGCGGCGAACCGCTACGGTCACTACTTCGGCGCCGCTGGCTTCGAGGGCGCGCGCGGTTTCCTGAAAGGATCGGTATTTGCCAGTCCCAACCAGCAGCCGGGACTGAAATGTTTTGCCTGCGATGATGAATGAGTCCGTCATGGAAACATTGTACGGCGGCAATGGCTGATCATGTTGGGAGGCTACAGGCACTTCTTGGTTGGTGACTCAACCGGACTTGCAGTGCCCCAACCAGACAGCGAAATCCTTCCAGCCCGGGCCTCGCCTCAGATGACTTACGTTACCAAAGGCATTCTTGCCAGTCGCGATCCTCCGGATTGGCGAGAGGCTTGCAGCTATCCGACGCTGAGTCACTGTTTTCTCATCCTGGACCAATTTCATTTGGAGATAAAGGAGTTTCATTCACCTATGCCGCTCATCGCGTGGAACACCAGACTTTCGGTCGGTATCGACTCCATCGACAAGGAACATCAAAAACTCGTCGGACTGCTGAACGACTTCTACGATGCCGTGCAGAGTGGCAAAGGAAAAGAATCGCTATCCAAGGTGCTGGCCGGGCTCATCGACTACACAAAGGTCCACTTTGCCAACGAGGAGCAACTCTTTGCAAAAACCGGCTATCCCGACGCTGCCGCCCACAAGAAGGCGCATGACGACCTCACCCATCAGGTCCTCGAAATCCAAAACAAATACTTGAAAGGCGCCAACGCAACGCTTTCGATCGAAACCTTGAATTTTCTCAAGAACTGGCTGCTTTACTCACATTCAAGGCACCGACAAGAAGTACTCCCCCCATCTCGCCAGTCATGGGATTCGCTGATAGCCCAATATGGCCGCACCTCATCCGATTTTCGAACAGGCGAAAGAAAAAGAATTTGCCAAGGAACTCCTTAGCACGGTCGAGGTTCTCAGCCTCGACATTGCCGGAATTACCGGTAACGTCCGGGACCTGGTAGGTTTCGTCGGTCACCAGCAACAGGTTTTTGACCAACTTCGCACGTTGGCGGACAGGTTGCAGGGGGATCTGAGCGCGATCGAGGGTCTGGCAAGGAACAAACCAGGTTGCCACCGAGGCATCGGCGGAATGCGTCGAATCGATCGAGGCTGTGACATCGGCGTTCAGCCAGATCCGGCTGATATTGGATTCTGTTCAAGCGATCGAAAACCGGCTGGCAGCACTGGGTACGTCTTTAAACGGCGTGGGTGGGAAGTCGGCGAATCTGAATTGATTGCCCGCCAAACCAACCTCCTCGCCTTGAACGCAACGATCGAGGCTGCTCATGCGGGGGACGCTAGCCGGGGGTTTGCCGTTGTGGCGTCCGAGGTCAAGAGCCTGGCGCGTGAGACGGACTCGGCCACTGACGGGATTAATGAAACGGTAGGTTCACTATCCGAAAATGTTGCAGCTGATTGGCAAAAGTACCGATGAATCAAAGTCGCGGACCGAGTCAACGACGGCGTTCAGGTAGTTGACGGCGTACTGGAGCATTTCCACTCGGCGGTCACCGCGGTCGAGAGCAAAGTTTTCACCATCGTCTCGGCTG
>CAWEAB010000020.1:0-102479 GCA_963806745.1 uncultured Acidobacteriaceae bacterium | reverse complement strand
ACTCTGTGCATGGCGGATACATTCTCCATGGAACAGGACCGTCTTATTTAGTGGCAACGAACGATTGTCCTGGAAGTCTTGGAAACGTTAATGCAGCCGGAGACTTCGGTGACATCTGTCTGGCATTGAACGGTGCGGGTGCCTGCCAGCAGCCGATTACTCTGACTCCCTCCGCTCTGATCTTCGAGCCCCAACCGGTGGGCTCGCCTCCGAACTATCCAGACGATCACGCTGGCAAACACTTCCGGCACAACCTTGGGGAGTGTGACTTTGAGTTTAGCAAACACCAGTGGCGCGAATAACTTTACCGAGACAGATGTTTGTGGCCTCAATGGAGTCTCGTCGCAAGGGCAGCCTTTCAATCTCAACCCCGGACAGTCCTGTGAGATCTCGATCTTGTTTTCTCCGCTTGAGACCTGCGCAGTCGGGACGCCCCCGGACCAATGTCCCTCTCCTCTTGACGCAACGTTAACCGTTGACGTTCCCAACGACGGGATGGTCTTCACGGTGCCGATTACAGGAACTGCATCTAGCCAGACTTCACTCTCAACTCCCCAGTTCAAATTCGGTCCGGCAAGCGTTCTGGATGCGTATTTTTCCCCGTTAACAATGTTCGCCTACCGAAATACAGATTCGGTGCAGACCGTGCCAGGCCCCCGCGGTCGCGTTTTGCGGGATGCGGAGGATCATGCGGAGATTAACTAATAGTCGAACGCTAAACCGCGAACCTGGTGAAGGCCTCCTTTTGCGGCGATGGTACTTAAACGGAGAGATGGTTCCCTTGTTCGCCGCCATAGTGATGATAATGGTGGCGCTTTTCGGTTGTAGCGGAGGGGGCGGCGCCTCCGGCGGCCAGCAACAGAGCGGAACGCTTGCGGGCAACTGGCAGTTCACCATGGCGTCACAAACCGATGGCGTTCCGGGTGATCCAACCTTCTCAGGCGGAATCCAAGGCGGATTCCTACTACAGAGCAATGGCTCTGTAACGGGACAAACGGCTTACTCCATCACATCGTCAAATTCGGTTACGGGAGCGTGCAACAGTGGCTCGGCCCCAGTGACCGTAACGCTAAGTGGAGACAACGTCACCATTACTGAGGTTGCCGGCACTCAGACGTTCACGCTGACTGGGACTGTAAGTTCCGATGGCAAAACGATGATGGGGACGTATAACTCGACCACCGGGACAGCCGCCGACGGTTCCGTTTGCGGCTATGCCGAGACCGGACTGTCATGGACTGCAGTCTCCGTGCCGCCGCTTGCCGGACCTATTGCAGGAAGCTTTCACAGCGGAGGCATCGGCGACAACTCGGGTCTGCTCAATCAAGATTTCCCCGTGACAGGATCCCTCGCCCAGGGACCAAATGTCGGTGCCAGCAATGCGACCGTAACTGGGACACTGAGCTTCATTGACCCGACGACTGGCCTAAGCGATTACCCCTGCATCTCCGCTGGTACTGTGTCGGTGAATGGACAAATCAGTGGCAATACCGTCATTTTGCAGCTCATCGACGTCAACGGATCGAATGACGGGCAGATCGGCATACCTTTAAGTCAGGCAGGCATCAATGGCAGCGGGCTTGCTCCCGTGACTTTCGATTCGACAACCAGCGGGTATGTTCTGCATTCGACGGGACAGGCATATGTTGTAAACACGAAGTATTGTCCCCTTAACAGTAACCTCGCAGACTTAGGATTTATTTGTCTCGCATTGAACAGTACGACCGCTTGTCAGCAACCGATCACCCTGTCGCCTGCGTCTCTAACCTTTCCGGCGCAGTTGTTGGGAATGCCCGCGACTCAGCAATCGATCACCCTAACGAACAATTCCAGTAGCACAATTAGCGGCTTGACATTGAAGTTTAGTGACAACAACCTCTACGCGTTCGGTGGAGAGAGTGATTTCAATAATCTACCCAGCTTCGCGGAGACCGATGGCTGCGGGTCAGGAGGTGGACCCTCACAGGGGAATCCTTTTGACCTCGGCGCAGGTCAGTCGTGCTCCATCACGGTCACCTTTTCTCCCCAGGAATCCTGCCCGTGGCTGCCGTTCGGAAACCCGCCATCCACGGCCGGAGCTCCGCCGGAATGGTGTCCGTTTAGCGCTCCTGGCTTCCAGATGCAGGTAAACAGCCCCTCCAGTGCTGACAACGATAAGGCCTTTGTTGTGCCCGTTACGGGCACCGGACTCAGCGCTATCCGACCTTCAACGCATGAACTCGATTTCAGTTCGGAGGAACAATTCAATCCTCCCGAAGCGAGTCTTCCTCAAACGCTGTCATTTACGAACATCAGCGGGAATCCCGTTCAAATTCTTGGTAGAGCGTCCTGCACGAACCCACCCAAAGGTCCGCTCATTCTTCCCGCGCCGAGGCAGGCGGGGCCGATCGCGGGCTTCTTGTCGTCGGCACTCAGCCGGGTGTGAATAACGGAATTCTTCCCGTCTTTCCGATGGGTGGTGCGCCCGCAACGATCTCCTACAACTGCGACAGCGATCCCGGATCCTTGCAGCCGATTTTCCAGATCTCCTCGGACACCTGCACCGGCGCCCTGCTCGCTCCGCAAGAAGGTTGCAGTCTCGAAATTACTTACGCCCCGCAGCCGAACACGAATGTACAGGGCGGCCCGGACTATTTCCTTGAACTGAACACGTTGCAGTGTTGGCCTGCCGGCACGCTCCCTTCCGAATCCAATCCTTGCGAAATCGACAGCGGACGGTTTCCCGTGGAGTTGAGGGCGAACCCTCCCAGCCCGATTCGGATGTCACCCAGTGCGGGCCTGGATTTTGGAAATGTGACGGTCGGGAAGAAGAGTTCCGTCGCTAGCGATTACGCTTCTTAACGACCCGAACCTGACGAATGTCCAGACGGTAACCTTCGTCGGTAAGATCCAGGTGAGCGGTAGCTACTCCGAATCCGACGATTGCCCAGCCAGTCTCGCGCCCGGCAGCAGTTGCACCTTGACCGTAGCTTTTAAGCCCGCCAACACGGGATTCATTCCAGGCGCGCTCACCATCAACTATTCGCCGGAGCCGACCGGCGTTCCGCAATTGGTGCGTCTGCGAGGCACCGGACAGACGGGTGTGGCGGGGATCGCGACCACCACGACTCTCTCATCTGCCCCGAACCCCTCGCAGTCCGGACAAACAGTGACATTTACAGCAGTCGTAAGTTCATCCAGTGGATATCCACCGGACGGAGAAGCTGTGACGTTTTCCGACGGCAGCACGACACTGGGAACAGCGAATCTGATTAGTGGTACGGCCACATTCACAACTTCGACGTTGGTGGCAGGTACTCACACGATTACTGCGACTTATGGGGGCGACCAAAATTTTGTCAACAGTTCGGGGACCCTGATACAAACCGTCAACTAGCAGGGCAAATCGCAATTGAAGTCGGGTCGTGGTTGCTCAGTAAGACAAAATTCGCAAACGAAAAACTAAGGAGAGCGGCAGTGGCAACTAATCGATGGATTTTATTTCCTCTGACGGCGGTCATGATCACATTCCTCGCCGGATGCGGAGGAAGCACTGCCAATGTGCAGAATCCTCCACCACCGCCTCCCTCGAACATCTCGCATTGCATTTCAGCCCCAGCCCGGAGGATCAGTTGCCGTCGGTTTCTCCGAGAGTCTTACAGCCGTCGTCAGCAATGATTCCAACAATTATGGGGTCGATTGGAGCCTGACGTGCCAGAATCCACCCAATTGCGGCTCGCTCACGGTCAACGGGAATCCAGCTTCCCACACTGCCAGTGGCTCTCCGATTACTTACACCGCACCGGCCACGCTATCCACGAACAGCACGGTTGTTGAAATTGTGGCCTTGGCGACCGCGGATCAGACGAAAAACGTTGTGGCACCTGTCACCATCACTACCTTCAATAGCAGCTTCCAGGCTGGCAATTATGTTCTCCAGGCGCAGGGAGTCGATTCAAGTCTTGAGCCGTACCAGTTTGCTGCGGCCCTCGTGCTCGACGGCAACGGGAATATTACTGGCGGTGAGCAAACGGCGAATTATGCGTCGAACGGGTCACTTTCGGACGCTAATCTCACCGGCAGCTATTTTCTTGGCAACGATGGACGCGGCACGATCACGATCAACACAAACGACGGCAACATCGGAGTCGAGACTTTCGCCTTCGTATATCTTTCAACGTTCCCAGGCGCTGATTTCGCAGATGGATCTGGGAGATGCAGCCACGGGCGCCTCCGCCACGGGCACCATGAATCTACAAACCAGCACCGCGGCACCCACGGGCGGCTACGCCTTCGCGGTCAGTGGCACCGCGGTGGTCAAAGCGCTTCCTTTGGCTTTCGGCGGTATCTTGAATATTGACTCGCCCAACACGATTTCTGGGAATGGCAGTGTGACAGACGAGATATTGGGCAAGAAAGTGAACGCCACCGCGCTGGGGCTGTCCGGAACTTTGACGGCTCCGGATCAATTCGGCGCCTTCACATTGAATCTGAGCGCCCCCTTTGGCGCGGGCAACAAGTTTATCCCGCTACAGTTCACGGGCTACATCGTAGATGCCACTCACATAATGCTCATTGAAACCGACACTGCTTCCGGCAATGCGTCCCCTTTCGGCCTGGCCGCCGGCCCCGCCATCGGTCAAGGAAGCGCGACGGGCACGTTCACAAGCAACGCCGCGTTTACGGGCACTTCCGTCTTCGGCATCCCCGGCACAGACCTCAGCAACACCAACGTCGTGCCCAACACTTTGACTGCCGCAGGCCTTTTCACGGCAGACGGCGCCGGCAATCTCAGCAATGGCTTCGCCGACACCTTCCTGGGCGTGAGTACCTTTCAGGGCACGCCAGATGGAGGCTCGCAGATCAGCGCGTCCTTCACCGGAACCTATTCCGTCGACTCCTCTGGGACCGGTCGCGCCTCTTCGACGTCCATCACCTTCAATCCGGAGCCCAAGTCGGGATACTTGCCGCAGTTCTTTTTCTATTTGACCGGCAACGGCAATCCAGTGTTGGTGCTGCAAGCCGGAGACACCCATTACCCATCTGTCGGAGCGGGAATTTCTTATCCGCAGTCGAGCGCGTCCGCTGCCTTCAGCGGTACTTATGGATTCAGCTTTACTCAGGAACAGTTTGCCTTCAACGAGAATGATGGCACCGCCGAACTGACGGTGAATCCCGACGGAACGCCCCAGATGTCCGGACTTGCGGACGCCAATCTCGGTGGAGGCTCCTCCCAGGATAATGGCTTCCTCGGCACTTTCAATACTCCGGCATCCAACGCTCCTTTTTCGGGAACTCTGTATGCCGACCCCAACGCCCCCTTCAACGCTGTCTTTCCGCTGCCCCCGTCCCCACCGACGACGGTGGACTACTACTATATCGACCCGGAGCATGGCTTCTGGATTGAAACAGACTTGGTCAACCCGACATCACCTTCGGGGCAGGTCTCGATCGGTTACTACGCAGCTCGAACCCCAGTGTGCGACGGCTGTCCGTAGGAAACCAGCGATTGGTGAGCACGGAAGTTCGGTGACCCTAAATGCCCGGTTTAGTGGCGTTCTGCCCGACTTGCGTCCGCTGCATCCAGGTTGTCTTCTACATACTGAGCGCCGGCGGATGTTACCATATAGACGTTCCCTCTCTCGTCCCTCGCGCTTTGCGTTTTTTCATATGTGGCGAATCAGTCTCCATATTTCATGCGGTCGCAAGACTGACATTCGAGAGGTGCAAGCCATGCTGTTTGAGATTCATTTGAATCTGTTTTCCGCTGGTCCCTCGATAGCCATCGCATCGTCCACGTTGATCCGCTTCGCCAGGGCGGAGGCGGCTGTGGGAACCGCTGACAGCAGTGCCGCTTCCTTGGTTGCCCTCGCTGCGAGCGCAGCATTCAGGCTGGTTACGTCGAGAGTCTCCCACCGTCGCCTACCATCGATGGAATAGCGCCGGCAAAATACAGTGCCATTGCGGTAGAACTTCTTTTTGTTGGGTTTCCTGTAGGTGCGCTTGCCACCGACAGTTTCCCGAATCCACAGGCTTACGGTCATGACTTCTTCCTCTGAAGCCCAACCCAATACTGAGGATCAGAGAAAAATCATGAATATTGGCAGCCACCTGTGGTAGCCCCTAAGTGATTGTGATTAAAGGAATGGCGGAGAGAGTGGGATTCGAATTTATTCGAAAACGTAGTTCAACAACATAAAGAGCACGGCGGGCCCCGTAAGAGCGATGGAAGACGATGGTAAGCAGCACTAACGGATCACAAACGGATCACGGCTCAGTGATTGCTTGAAATCGCCAACCCTCCGTCCGGAGTTAGATCCTAGGGCACACCGAGAGCTCACTTGCCAATGGGAGCCCCGGCGCCCGGATGATCAATTCCCGCCGCAGGCAGGCTGGGGGGAAAGGATCAGCATCGTCATACTTGACGGGTGTCGAGTCACTATAATATCGATGAAGAATGCGTCTCAGCCTGTTATTTGGCCTCTTTGTCTGTCCCGCGCTCGCGCAGCAACCGCTTCAGCAACAAATTCGTGACATCGCGGCGGACGCGCATGGAAAGGTGTCGGTATCCTGCTCGTTGCCGGGCACGCCGCTGGACTGCGACCTCGATCCGGGTGCGCATCCTCCGATGCAGTCTGTCTTCAAATTGCCCCTCGGTCTTGCAGTCTTGCATCAGGTGGAACAGGGAAGATTCTCCCTGGACCAGCCGATCCCCTTCCAGAAATCGGACATGATTCTTCCCAAGCCGTATAGCCCCCTTCAGGACAAATATCCTCAAGCGGGCGTGGATGTGCCCTTGCGAAGTCTTCTGCAGATGACGGTTTCTTTGAGTGACAATACGGCGGCCGACATGCTGCTTCGATTGGCAGGCGGACCGAAAATCGTCGGCGACTATATTGCCTCGCTAGGCGTGACCGGCTTTCAGTTGCAGGACGATGAGCGAGCTCTTCATGGCAATCACTCCCTCCAGTACCGCAATTGGTTCGAGCCACGAGGAGCCGTTCAGCTTCTTCGGATGATCGCCGACCATTCGCCACTGACGGAGGAACATACTGCACTGCTCCTGGAATGGATGAGCAACCCGTCGGGCCGTCTTGATGGAAACCTCCCCAGTGTGACCTCGGTGGCGCATAAGAGCGGAACCTCATTCGTGGACAACGGCGTTGCGGCAGCCACCAATGACATCGCGCTGATCTCTTTGCCAGATGGACGGAAACTTGCGATCGCCGTATTCGTAACCGATTCTACCGCTGATGAGGCGACTCGATTCAAGGTGATTGCACGGATCGGAAGAGCCATTTACGACCGCGCCACACAAAAGGATTGAAGCCAGTACCGGTTGAAGCCCCTGCCCCAGCCGCCGCGCCGACCGCGTGGGTCAGCAGGCCACAAAGCGGACTGCTTCGACCGGAATGTCAGGCCGGAATCCGATCTCATCGAGGAGTTGCTACAAGCACGGCTTTGAATTGAGGCGCCGCCATGATGCGGGAGTAGACGATCTACCTCCATTGGGAGTAGAGTGTCTACATCTATGAACGAGAAAGACCAGTATAAGAACCGAATTGAGCTGCTGCAGGGAACACTCGACATGCTTATTCTTCAGACGCTGCAATGGGGACCGCAGCATGGATATGGCATTGTCCAGGCTTTACGTTTGCGATCCGGAGATGTGCTTCAGGTGGAGACCGGATCACTGTATCCGGCTCTCCATCGATTGGAGCGTCAGAGCTGGGTGCAGTCTGAGTGGAAGCAGTCAGAGAGCAAGCAAAAAGCCCGATACTACCGAATCACGGCCAAGGGGAAAAAGCAGTTGGCCTCGGATCTGGGCCGATGGGAGCGGATTGTCGAAGCGATTGGGTCGGTGATGTACGTCAAGCCGGAGGAGAGTGAGTCATGAAGTGGTTCCCGAGCTTCGGTTTTCAGCGGCGCAAGCGCGAATTGCAGGAAGAGATCGATGCGCACCTGCAGATGGCGATTGCAGATCGAGTGGCGCGAGGCGAGACGGCAGAGACGGCGCGACAAGCGGCGGCGCGGGAATTTGGAAACATTCCTCTGGTGCAAGATGTGACGCGCGACATGTGGGGCCAAGGCTGGCTTGAACAACTAGGCCGGGATGTCCGTTACGCGTTACGGCAACTGCGCAAGAGCCCCGGCTTTACGATCACCGCGACGGCGATGCTGGCAGTAGCTATCTGCGCCAACAGCACCGTATTCAGTTGGATCGACGGCACAATGTTGCGTCCGATTCCTGGCGCGCGGGACACGGGCGACCTTGTGAGCCTGCAGCGGGGGGAACGGAACTTCTCTCCGACTCCGCCCTTCTCGTATCTCGACTATCGCGATCTGCGCGAGCAGAACCACACCTTCGCCGGAATACTTGCCTATCATCACGATTGGATCACGCTGACTGGCGGCGCACAGCCGGAGCGCGTCTATATTGCGAACGTGTCGGCGAACTATTTCGATGTGCTCGGCATCAAGCCGGTGCTGGGGCGTTTCTTTCTGTCGGAAGAAGAGACGCGTCCCGATGCAGTTCCCAACGTGGTCCTGGGTTACTCGCTCTGGAAGACGCGTTATGCCGAAGACCCGGCAATTGTGGGCAAGTCGATCGAGATCGCCCGGCATCCTGTGACGGTGATCGGTGTGGCGCCGGAGGGGTTTGTCGGAGCAGCGCCCGGGCTGCGTGACGATCTGTGGGTAACGCTCGATCCCCTCGGGACGGATGTGTGGCGGATGACGCATCGCAGTGGTGGTGCGGACTGGCTGAATCGTAATAGGAAGATTGCGGCCCGGCGTGAGCCGTGGCCAGGCAGCCCAGGATCTCGACACCCTGATGCACCATATTGTGGCGGCGTATCCGGACGATCATCTCGGCGATAACCGGATCACGCTCGATCCCATGTGGCGCTCGCCATTCGGCGCCAACGGATACATGGCGGCGACGCTGCCCATTCTGCTGGCCTTCGCCGCTGTGGTGCTGTTGCTGACCTGCGCGAACGTGGCTACGCTCACGCTGGTGCGGTTTGTATCCCGGCGGCGTGAGCTTGCCATCCGGCAGTCGCTCGGGGCGAATCGCATTCAACTGGTGCGGCAGATGGTGCTGGAGGGCGTGGTGCTTTCCATCGTCGCAGGAGCCGTGGCCCTTGTGTTGACATCGTGGACATCGAAGACATTCGCATGGTTCTTTCCGGCGAACTCGATTCCCCTCATACTCAACGGGAGCATGGACCATAAGGTGGTGATCGGGATTGCGGTGTCGTCCCTGTTGGCCGGCATGCTGTGCGGCGCGCTCCCCGCCTGGCGTTCGTCCCACGCGCCGGCCATTGAGGTACTGAAGGCAGAGTCTGCAAGCATCTCCGGCGGCTCACGCAACCGGAAATTGCTCAGCGGGCTGGTGGTGGCGCAAATCGCGCTTTCACTTCCGCTGCTGTTGTGCTCCGGGCTATTTCTGCGAACACTGCGGAATCTCGCCGGCGCGAATCCCGGATTTGAGCAGGACCACATTCTCACTGCGTCCGTGGGGCTGAATATCGCCGGCTACAGCAACGACGAGGCACAGTTGATCCGTCACAAGATACTTGATCGCGTGTCGGCATTGCCCGGCGTGAAGGTTGCGTCTCTTACGGACTGGATTCCGATGACCCTGAGCCACAAGGGGGTCGATGCGTATCCGGAAGGGTATGTGCCACACCCGCATGAATCTTTGCAGGTGTACCACGCCGAGGTGGCCCCGCGGTATTTCGAATCCCTTCATATACCCATTTTGGAAGGACGCGAGTTTACGCCGGATGACGATGAAAAGGCCCCGAGGGTGCTCATCGTGGATCAGACCGCGGCGAGGCGCTACTGGCCAGGACAGGATCCGCTGGGAAAGAAACTCAGGGTGTGGGGCAGCCCTTTCACGGTTGTCGGCGTTGCGAGGAATTCAACGCATATATTCGTGAATGAGTCACCGGAGCCTATGGTCTATATGAGCTTTTTCCAGGCGGGGTACGAGACGATCGTGCAGGTGAAGACCGAGGGAAATCCGGTCGACCTGGCGCCAGCGGTGGAAAACGCCATCCACGAGATCGATACACGGCTGCCGGTTTTCGATGTGCGTCCCATGCGGGAGAGTACCCAGATGGCGAGCAGTTTCGCCGTCATACAGAGCGCCCTGGCGGGAATGTTCGCGCTGATCGGGCTGGTTCTTGCGGTAACCGGGATCTACGGAGTTGTGGCCTATCGAACCCAAATGCGGACCCACGAGATCGGAGTACGAATGGCTCTGGGCGCCTCGCGCGTCGACGTGCTGAGACTCGTGCTGTTGCAGGGATTGTGGCTCACAGGCATTGGGATGGCGCTGGGACTGGCGTTTGCGTTGGGACTGACACGTTTCATCGCCCGGCTGTTGTACGGAATCGGAGCCAACGATCCCGTCACCGTCGTTTCCGTCGTCATGCTCCTGGGAGCGATGTCTTTGGTAGCATGCTACCTTCCGGCACATCGAGCGATGCGCCGGAACCCTGTGACCGCGATTCGCGAGCTGTAAGCCGCAGTTCAGATTCGACGCGCATTGCGTGAATTAATCTGGCTTTCTACCCTTGTTCGGCGATGCACAAGCGGACGCATCTACCTCGGTCTGCAAAATTCTTTCTTTGCCACTCCAAAACTGATTCCCAATCGGTCGGTTTCCGCCTTAACGGATCGCACCGGGGCCTTGCAAAACTCCATATCACTCATTCCAAAGACAAAAAGAGGTCCTGAGAGGTAAGCGTCCGGTTGTGACCGTCTGGACAGTCTGATAAGTAGGAAGTCATTCTTCCGAAGTGGACACTTGGGATAGGTGTCCGCTTGGAGCGGAGATGGACACTTCCCGGCAAGTTACAACTGTCATAGCGGATAAGAGTGAGTCGTTGGGCGCGGCCCCGCGGCAGCGGCGCAGTATCGCGGAGAAGCGGCGGATTGTCGAAGAGACGTTGGTAGAAGGTGCGTCGGTGGCGCGGGTAGCGCGAGCGCATGGCATCAACGCGAACCAGGTATTTGGCTGGCGTCGGCTGCACCTGGCAGGGAGACTTGGGGAATGCAAGCCGGCCATGAAGTTGCTGCCGGTTCGCGTGAGCGAGAGTTTGCCGGCACCTCTGCCGGAGCGTGGGTCCGCCGACTTCCCGAAACCACAGCCGGGCACGATTCACATCGAACTGCGGCAGGCGCAGGTGCGGATCGAAGGCAGCGCCGATCCGGCGTTGGTGCGCGTGTTATTGGAGTGCCTACGGGGATGATCGGGCTGCCGACGAACACGCGAGTTTGGATTGCCGCGGGAGTGACGGACTTGCGGCGCGGGTTTACGGGGCTCAGTGCGCTGGTGGAGAGCAAGCTGGAGCAGAAGCCGTTCTCGGGGCATGTGTTTGTGTTTCGCGGGCGGAGAGGCGATCTGATCAAGGTTCTGTGGTACGACGGCGATGGGTTGTGTTTGTTCGCGAAGCGATTGGAGCGTGGGCGCTTCGTGTGGCCGCAAGCGGCGAGCGGCACGGTTTCATTGACGCGGGCGCAGTTATCGATGCTGCTGGAGGGCATCGATTGGCGGCGCCCGGAGCGGACGTGGGAGCCGCAGCTGTCGATGTAACCGGCAAGATTCTTTGCACAACTTTTTTTGCGCGCACGGGGATGAGAACGCGCGCGTTCATGCGATACTCCGCGCATGTCAGCGGTGGCGCTCCCCGATCTCAACGCTCTTCCCGCGGATGCGCTGCGAGCGCTGATCCTGGCGCAGCACACGCAACTCCTCGCCCAAGACGAACAACTGCAGTCGCGGGAGCGCGAGATCGAGCATCTGAAGCTGCTCTTGGCCAAGCTGCATCGCATGCAGTTTGGGCGGAAGTCGGAGAAGCTGGAGCGGCAGATCGAGCAGTTGGAGCTGCGGCTGGAAGAGCTGGAATCGAAACGCAGCGAGAAAGAACCGAACGCGCAAGAACCGGCTCCCGTCAACGCCTCTTCGACTGCTACGGCAGCGAAACCCACGCGCCGCGCGTTGCCCGATCATCTTCCGCGACAAACACGCAGACACGAGCCGAAAGAGACGGAGTGTCCGCAATGCCAGGGCAAGCTGCGCAAGTTAGGCGAAGATGTCTCGGAGATGCTGGAGTACGTGCCCGCCAGCTTCGTGGTGATTCGCCACGTGCGCCCCAAGCTGAGCTGCACGAAGTGCGATTGCATCGTGCAGGCCGAAGCGCCGAGCCGACCGATCGCGCGTGGCCTAGCCGGGCCGGGGCTGCTGGCGCACGTTCTGGTGAGTAAGTACTGCGATCATCTTCCGCTGCATCGGCAAAGCGAGATCTATGCGCGTCAGGACGTAGAACTGGAGCGCTCGACCATGGCCGACTGGGTGGGCGGGAGCAGCCAGTTACTCAGCCCATTAGTCGACGCGCTGCGTCGCTACGTGACCGCCGCCGACAAGCTGCACGCCGATGACACGCCGGTGCCGGTGTTGGCTCCGGGCCAGGGCAAGACCAAGACCGGTCGATTGTGGACCTACGTTCGCGATGACCGTCCCGCGGGCGACACCGCATCTCCCGCAGTGTGGTTTGCCTACTCACCCGATCGCAAAGGCGAGCATCCCGCGCAGCATCTGGAAACGTTTCGTGGCACGCTGCAGGCCGATGCCTATGCGGGATTCAATCAGCTCTACGAAAATGGGCGCATCGAGCAAGCCGCGTGTTGGGCGCATGTGCGGCGCAAGTTCTACGATCTGGAGCAAGCGCACGCTTCGCCGGTGGCGCGGGAAGCGCTGATGCGGATCGGGGCGCTGTATGGAATCGAAGAACAGATTCGCGGTAAGCCGCCGAACGAACGCCGCGCCGTGCGCCAGGCGCAGGCCCAGCCACTGCTCGACTCTCTGCGACAGTGGTTCGAAGCGACGTTGTCGAAGCTCTCGCGCAAGTCGGAGACGACGGCGGCGATTCGTTATGCCCTTTCGCGATGGGACGCGCTTACGCGCTATATAAAGGATGGACACATCGAGATCGACAACAACGCCGCCGAACGCTCTTTGCGCGGCGTGGCGCTAGGGCGCAAGAATTACTTGTTTGCGGGATCGGATGCAGGCGGAGAACGCGCCGCCGCGATCTACAGCCTGATCGGTTCAGCGAAACTCAATGGCCTCGATCCCGAAGCCTATCTGCGCGAAGTGCTCACCCGCATCCCCGATCATCCCATCAACCACATCGACGAACTTCTGCCGTGGAACCTCAAATCCACACCTGTGCAAGTGTCCGCTTAACTTATTCGTGGACACTTAGCAAGACGGTGCGCTTCGGACGCTTACCCTGAGAGTGGGTCTTGTAATTCAATTAACTCGTTTATTTTGAATAATATGGCGGAGAGAGTGGGATTCGAACCCACGTTAGAGTTTCCCCTAAACACGCTTTCCAAGCGTGCGCCTTCAGCCACTCGGCCATCTCTCCGGCGCCCTTTGTCGAAGCGGCTCTCTTGATTCTAGCAGGCGCGGTCGGCGCGCTGTGCGGCCCGCGCTTCCCATGTAGTCTCCTGCATTAACGCAAGTTTAAAGGACCACTAACCGCTTCCCTGCTTGAATTCGCGTCAGACCGTTTCACAAAATGCTGCGCGCTCTCACAAAATTAAATCGGAACAGTTCAGTTGGAACCGGACAAAGAGAGGAACCCCAGCTAGCTCTCTCTCTCCTTCGCCGATCTGCTGCGCCAGGTAGTTCTCATAGGTCATCTCTTTGATCATGTAGAGCTGGCCTTCGAGCCAATCGATGTGGTGCTCTTCGTCGAGCAGAATCTTTGCCAGCAGTTCGCGCGAGCCATTGTCCCCGGTGGCGACGCAGTGCTTGATGCCGTCATTCAGCCGCTTCACCGCCGTGTATTCCAGATCGAGATCGTTCTGCAACTGCTGCTTCAGGTTCTGACCGATGTTGATCTTGAAATAGTCAGACATGTTGGGCGTGCCATCGAGCAGAAGGATGCGCTCCATCAGAATCTCGGCGTGCTGCATTTCTTCGATCGATTCCTTACGCGTGTGCTTCGCCATCTTCTCGTAGCCCCAGTTCTCGCACATTTCCGCGTGCAGAAAATACTGGTTGATCGCGGTCAGCTCGGCCTTCAGCACTTCATTCAAAATCGCAATGATCTTTGAGTCGCCTTTCATGGTCTAACCCTCGTGAAGTCCCCGCGCTCAATTCGGCGGAAAACTGGATTTACGAAACACGTGGCGCATCGCCGGAACCCCTCAGCACGCCCCCAGTGGTCGACAAAACAAAGTCATCGGGCACTAGCGATTCGTCGCGACCGAGAATTGTACTAGAAGAGAACGACTACGGACGAGATCCGGATCCGGCCGCGGCGGCACTAGAGGCCAGAGGAGACGTCGTTTCAGGAATCTGGGCGGGCGCGGTTGCCGTTAGCGCACCGGATTTGGCGGCCAGTTCCTGATCGGCTGGCTTTTGAGCGCCGTCGCCGTCTTTCTGTGCGACGCGGTGGTTTAGGCAGTAGAGAGCGAGTTCCAAGCGATCGGCCACGCCCAACTTGTCATAGACTTTGCGCAGATAATTCTTGACGACCTGCTCGGTCGTGCCCACCCGCAGAGCGATTTCCTTGTTCTTCATGCCCTGAGTGACGCAGGAGACGATGAGCGCTTCTTTCGGCGTAAGTTGGACTTTGGGACGCGATCCGGCGGGCCGGATGCCCTGCGTGCGATAGGCTTCGAGCACCCACCCGATGGCGCGGGCTTCGAGCCACGGCTGGCCTTGCGAAACTTTGCGCAGGCAGTCCACCAGCATCTCGGGCTCAACTTCACGTGAAACCACGGCATGCGCGCCACGGCGGAATAACTCCAGAGTCATCTCCTGGTCCGGCTCCTGAAGCACAACCACCAGGTGACAGTTGCCGCTTTGCCGCAAAATGTCGGAAACCGTGTCGGGCGGATTAGGACTCAACGCCGCTTCGAAAACCAGAATGTCAGCGCTGAACTTTTGAATCGACGAGATCGTCTGCGAGAGGCTCTCCGCCTGCCCTACAACGCGGATGTCATCCTCGAGCGCGAAAATTTTGCGTAGCCCCGCTCGGAAGATCGCTTGCGTATCCGCCAGAATCAGACGGATCGTGCCTTTACTCTCCTCGGGCTGAACGCCTTCGGCAGTCGTCACGCTCATTGGAGTGCTCGCCATCCGTCCTTAACCTCTCCGCCTTGCTCCTAGTTCTCTTCCTGCGCCTGTGCGATTCATCCGGCGCTCTTGCGCTCGAATCTTGCTGCGCGCTAGGCGCGCTCAAATCTGTATTCGTCGATCACGACGCCGACTCCGCGCCGGCCTTCGCCTTCCTCGAAACTACGCACGACGCGCCCGCGGCAATCGACCCGTACGTCGGCATTTCCTCCCACGACATCGGCCGGAAGCGAAATCGTAAAATCCACCGACGACCCGATCGGCACATCGGCATCCATACGGAAGAGCACGCCGTTGGCGGAAATATTTTCGGTTTCGATGGTTTTTTCGTTTCCACCCGACTTCAATGCCACCGGCAGTTTAATGGGAAAGCGCGGCGCGCCCTGCACGTCCGTATAGCCTTTGGGGGTTTTGCCGGCCTCAATCACGGAATGTTTGCCTGCTTCCGACACAACACAACCTTTCTTCTGACTCGCGCCTGCAGCATTTATGCAGCAAAGTGCACTGTTTCAGGCCCGAGATTACACCCCGGTATCCACCATGCAAAGGTTACGTAGGTCATGAAACAAGTGGTGAGAAGTCTCGGTGGTACAGGGACTTAGGGACGTGTCAAAGCGCCAACCAAATTCCTGCAGCGCACGTTTCTTTCAAAGGTTTATCACAACGAGGTGCGCCATCGGTCACTGCGCCGCCCGCCCTCAACCGCCATAATGCGCCGCCGATAGATTAGGAAGGACTTTGTCTTTCAGTGCGTGTCTGAACTAATCCATCCGATTCGCCCTCCCCGGACCCGCAAAGGTCATTATGAAAAAAAGAAACGACGTCAATCGATTCGCTCTTCTCGATTACAACTTTGCTGACTTTGAACCTGGCATGCGCGTTCTGGATATCGGCTGCGGTAAAGGGCGGCAAATGCAAAGGCTGGCCGGCCGGGGATGCCGCGCCATCGGCCTCGATCCGAATCCTGCGAGGCTGCGCGGGTGTACCGACCTTGCACTCGAGGTCGTCGCGGGGCACGCCGAGCACATGCCATTCCGGGATGGGAGCTTTGACGGCGTGATCTGTAAAGTAACGATCCCGTATACCGTCGAGCCTCTCGCCTTTCGTGAGATGGCACGCGTGCTCAAGCCCGGCGGGACGGCACAGTGCGTCTATCTCGGAGCTGGATTCTACTTGCGGCTTCTGCTATTGGGACCCGGGGGCCGGGTGAAGCAACGCTTCTATGGATTGAAATCCTTCCTCAACACCTGGCTGGTTGCGCTGACAGGAAGGGCACTGCCGGGATTTCTGGGAGACACCGTCTATCAGTCTCGCCGACGCTTGCGAAAGTATTACACGGCGAATCGATTGATCCTTGTCCGAGAAACGCCCTCGAAGACTTTTCTCGGGCTCCCCGTGTTCATTTACCACAGCCTCCAGGCGAGGCAGCGCGTCTTTGCGCAGCCGATTCCCACGGTTGACACAACTGAGGAAGTCGAGACGCTAGTGCCGGTAGCGTGAAAATAATCGCACCACAGGTGCTAATCGAAAGGTTGTGCCGCCTAGCCTATTGCATGCCGGGCGCTGCAGTGGCGAGCGGCGCTTTCTTGTGCCCGACGTCGAGCAAAAAGCGGCCGGCTTGCAAATGGTCGTGGTAGCCGTCTTCGCTCGGTTCACTCCACACGGCGCCGATGTCGACCTTCCCATTGCCAGAACCAGCGACTTTTGTCGGCTGGCGGCGCTGTTTTTCGACGTAGGCCTTGATCACCGCCGCAGCGGTTCGCGCGGCCAGATAACCGTGCTCGCCTTCCTCCAGCAGCGTGCAAACCACAATCTCGGGATTGCGTCGCGGTTCGACGCCGACGAACCAGCCATTGTCTTTGAAATTCTTCTTGCCCGCGGCACCGAGCCTGGCCTTTAGCGCGTTGCTGATGGTTTGCGCGCTTCCAGTTTTCCCGGCGAAGTCGATGCCTTGCAGATGAGCGCTCGGAGCGGTTCCTCCGGGCGAGACTACGTTCGCCATCGCATCCGTAATGGTCTGCCAGTTCTCGGGATCGAGGGGTATGCGGGTCTCGTTGGGAACGTTCGACGCCGGGACCACGTTCGGCGGCAGATCAGTGGGATTGATGACGTGTGGCCTCATCAGCAGTCCGCCGCTGGCGATGCCGCCAATTGCGCGCGCCATTTGAATTGGAGTCGCTGCCACCGCACCCTGGCCGATGCCCACGGAAATCGTTTCGCCCGCATACCACTTCTGCTTGAAGTTCTTGATCTTCCATTCTTCCGAAGGCATCACGCCCGTCACTTCCTGCGGCAAGTCGATCCCGGTTTTTTGCCCGAGGCCAAGCGCGGTCGCCCACTTCGCGATCTTGTCGATACCCAGCTTTTCGGCCAGCGTGTAGAAGAAAACGTCGCAGGACTGGTAGATCGCTTTTGTGATGTCGACGGGGCCATGCACGCGATGCTCGGCCACCACCCAGCACTTGAAGTAGCGGCCATAGAAGGTGGCGCCACCGCCGCAATTGACGTGGAGATTCTGAGCAATGCCCTCCTGCAGGCCCGCGGTCGCCATGATGATCTTGAAGGTCGAACCGGGCGCCAGTTGCGCCTGAATCGCTTTATTCAGCAGCGGGTGATCGTCGTCGTTGACCAGCTTGTTCCACTCGGTTTTGGAAATCTTCACCGCGAAATCATTCGGGTCAAACGTCGGCCGGCTCACCATCGCGAGAATCTCGCCGGTACGCGGATCCATGGCGACGATCGCGCCATTTCTCCCGTTCAGCGCCTCCTCGGCGGCGATCTGCAGATCGAGATCCACCGTGAGCTTAAGCTGCTTGCCCGGCTCGGCGGGAGTTTCGTCGAGCCGCCCCACTTCCCTGCCGCGGCTGTTCACGATGGCGCGCCGCGAGCCATTCTTACCCATGAGCGCACGTGTTGTACTGTTTTTCGACGCCGCTCACGCCTACCACATCGCCGGGGCTGTAGAGCTCAAACTGCGGCTGGTTGAGCATGTCCTCGGTGACTTCACCCACGTAGCCGATGAGGTGCGCCATGAATCCGTTCCGCGGATAAAGACGCCGGTGCGCCATGATGGTATCGAGTTCGGGCAGTTCGTTCTTATGCGCCTCGATAAACGCGAGTTCGTCGGGCGTGATGTCTTCCTTCAGGAACAGTGGCTGATATTGGGGCAAGGATGCGTTACGGCGAATTCGCTGGCGCACCTCGTCAGGATTGAGGTGCAGCCCTCTGGCGATGGCGTCGGCATCGGCGTTCAGGTCGCGCGCGGAATCACGCAGGAGCAAAGCCGAAAACGAAGGATAGTTGTCGACGATGATGCGGCCTTCGCGATCAAGAATTTTTCCGCGTGGCGCGAGGATGGGCACGTTGCGCACACGGTTCTGTTCGGCCAGCAACGAATACTTGTCGCTCTGCATCACCTGCAGGCGCCATAAACCGTACGCCAGTAATAAGAAGATGAACAGTACGCCGTACTGCACAGCGGTAAGACGAAAAGGAGAAACTTTTTCTTCGCGGCCGAACATGGATTTGAGGAGATTGTTCTCATTCTACTCTGCTTTGGGTGAGCGAAACCGCCGCGGAGGGTCACGAAAGTTTCGAGTTCCCAACCTCACAGCTATCCGTTCAGGCTCGAATGCCGCCAACGGAGAATCGGGCGACTCGTAGCGGGCGGACGGCAGCTCACAACTGCCTTCAGGCCATGTACGACCGTTGATTGAAGGGATGCGGCGTTTAGCGAACAATAGCATCTAACTATTACGCCCCAACATCAAGGAAGTCGCGAGTGGGTCGGTGAAGTGGGCCTCAGCCCTTTAGCTGGAAATTTCATGCGTTTTCGCAGTTTCATTATCGCTTATGCGTTGGTGCTCGCCATTCTGCTCTTTGCGGACCGGCGGCCTCATCCTTCGACCCAGGATCGCTACTCGCACATCGTAGACCTGACCGCTGTAAAGGGCAGCGCCTCGGCTGCCGGCGTTTCCTTGCGCACGGCAATTGTCGCTCCCGGCGCACTCATCCCGGGGACCTGGGCGGCTGGCGAAATTCCCGCCGAGCGCCTTATCGCCCCACTGGTTGTGATGGATTTGAACGTTGCACCGCCCTCGCAGATTTCGCTGGACGACATCGCTGCATGGGAATCGAAACACGGCGCGATTCCGCAAGGCTCGGTAGTCGCGATCCGCCATACGACTCCCAACGCGGGCGCGCCCAACGAGTTGCCCATCTCATCTGAAGCCGCGCGATTTCTTATGGATGCGCGCTACACCACCGGCTTTGCCATCGAGAACCGGCCCGATTTCACGTCCGACCGCACACTCGCGCGCCAGATCGCGCTCCACGGAAACTACGTCATCGAGAGTGCCGCCCAACTGTCCACGCTGCCCGCCACCGGGTCCCTCATCATCGTGGCCCCAGCCAAGGGCAAGGGCTCTTCGCAAGACCAGGTCCGCGTGCTGGCCATGGTGCGGTAAACCAGCGCTTAACTGCTAGTGCCGGTTGTCAGTGATTAGTTTCGATTGGGCTCCTGATGGCCTGCCCTCGGACACCGACCTTTTCTGCGACCTCTCCGATAAACCCATCATCTACCTGCCATGAGCGATCCTCGTTTCCCGATCGGCAAGTTCTCTTATAGCGGTCCGCTAAATGCGGCGCAGAAAAATGAATTTCTCGACGATATCGAGCAGACTCCCGCCAAATTGCGGGCGGCAGTGCGCGGCCTTTCCGATGCGCAATTGGATACGCCTTACCGTGACGGCGGATGGACCGTGCGCCAGGTCGTGCATCACGTCCCGGACAGCCATCTGAATTCGTATGTTCGCTTCAAGCTCGCGCTCACTGAAGACGACCCGACCATCAAGCCCTACATGGAAGACCGCTGGGCCGAATTGCCGGACTCGCGCCAGCCCATCGAAAATTCGCTCGTGATGCTGGAGTCGCTACACCGACGCTGGATGATCATTCTGCGGAATCTGACCGACGCCGACTGGCTCCGCACATTCAGCCACCCCGAGCTAGGTCCGATGACGCTCGAGAAAAACCTGGCCCTCTATTCGTGGCATGGAAAGCACCATGTCGCGCACATCACAAGATTGCGAGAACGCATGGGCTGGTGATTGGTAGTGTGGCGCGGGCGCTTGGTCCGATCCGGCACGTGCGCCTCGCCTGCGCGCGCGCGGGTTTTTACAAGCTGTGACGACAAGATGACTCACCTTTGACGGCGTGATGACAACTCCCCGCTGAACATCGCTTAGTCTCCATCCAACTTGGGCGGAATCCTGCTCAAGAACTAAATCGCAAAATGCACCGGCAATCAGTCGTCTGGCTGAGCAACTGGGTTGCTCAAGCTGTGGGCGAGGTGTTTTGCAAGAACGAGAAAGAAATATGCGAAAGGTCTTTGCATCCCCATTGCTGGCGACGGTCTGCCTGGGGGCCATGGCAGCAATCTCCAGCAGCGGCCGTACGATCGCGTTCGGCACAAACAAGAACATCGAAGCGCGGTTCGCAGCCGATGGCGCATTTCGGGATGGGTTATACCTCGGCAAGCTGGCCGCCGGGCAAGGCCACCCCCTGCATCTCGCTGTCGGGCGCTGGTCCACGGATCGGGACCGCGCTAGTTTCTCCGCGGGCTATCGCCAGGGGTACGGCAACCGTCTTCATCAAGTCGCGAGCAACCGACCATCAATGCACGCGGCATGCACTCCTTCATCCACGGTCCCGCTCCTTACATGCACAGATCGACCAGATTGCGGATCAATTCACAAATAGTTCGATTGAGGTTTAAGAACCATGAAAACGAAAAACTTAGTCTCTGTGGCCGCTCTCGTCTCGTTCCTCTGCGCTTCACACTCCGTAAGGGCCGGAGGCTTGCCCACCACCACAAGCGCGACGCTGAAAGGAACGGTGCGATTCGAGGGTAAGTTGCCCAAGCCCAAATCGATCATGATGACCGCCGATCCAACCTGTGCCAGGCAGCATCCTGGCCCGGTTTTGGTTCAGGACGTAATGACCGATGCCAAGGGCGACTTGCAGAACGTAGTCGTTTTCATTTCCGACGGCTTAGGGGACCGCAAATTCGAAGTCCCCTCGCAACCCGCGGTCATAGAGCAGAAGGGCTGCATGTACTTGCCGCATGTCGTCGCCATGCAGGCTAACCAGCCATTGCACTTGGTCAACGACGATGCCACCTCTCACAACGTTCATCCCACGCCCGCCAACAACCGCGAATGGGACAAGGCCGAGCCACCCGGCACCAGCGTCGACGATACCTTCGCGCGGGAGGAAATCGCTATCCCTGTCAAATGCAACGTGCATCCTTGGATGCATGGCTACATCGCGGTCTTCAAACATCCCTACTTCACCGTGACGGGCAAGGATGGCAGCTTCGATTTGAGCGGTCTGCCACCCGGCACGTACACCATCAAAGCCTGGCACGAGACGCTGGGAACATCGACGCAAACGGTTACGATTGGAGAAAAAGAGACAAAGGAAATCGGCTTCGTATTCAAAGGGTTGTAACATCCGACGGAGAAACAGCAACAAAAAATCGGAATGTCGTGCTTCTATCCCAGCCCCGACTTCCACGCCAGATAACTCATTGCCTCGCGCATCACCGTCCGGAAGCGTTCCCATCGAGACAGGGGCCGCGACTCCGGCCGAGGAGCGACTTCCACCTCCACACCTTGCCGCTCCAGCAGCGCGCGAATGCGAAAAACGTGATAGGCGTCGCTCACCGCAATGCAGCGGTGCATGCCATTTGCCCGCATGATATTCGCAACGCGCTCCGCCGATTGCGCCGTGTCCGACCCTTGCGTCTCCGCAATCAGCGCTTGTTCCGGCACCCCCATGCGCAAGAGATAATCGCGCCCTACGCCACCTTCGCTGAATTCCGGATCCTGTCCCGCGCCCCCGGTCGTGATCACTACCGGAGCCATTCCCTTGGCAAAGAGTTCGAAGCCGTGGTCAAGCCGTGCGCGATAGACAGGAGAAGGACGACCCGCATATTGCGCCGCTCCAAAAATCACGATGACATCAGCCTGCCGCGAGGGCGACTCGCCCGCGGCGTGCACAATGCGCGAACCCGTAATCCCAAGGAATAAGAGAAGAGCGCCAACCACTGCCAGCAAGAACAAGGCAACGGGACGCATCCCCACGGATTTTTTGGGAGTTAAACGATGAGCGGCAGTTGCCATCTCAAATCATCATCGCAGAGGGCGATCGTGCATCGCCAGATTACGACAGGGCTTCCACAATGTCTTTGGCGGCGATCGCACCTTCGCGCAAAATCGCCCAGGTCCCGTCTTCCTTGAAGAATACGATGGTCGACGCCATGTTGCGCGGCGAGGCCCCGCCATCGACGATCAATGCGATGCGGTCCTGCAACTGCTCGCGCACCTGCTCGGCCGACGTGCACTCAGCTGCGCCGCTCAGATTGGCCGAAGTTGCCGTGATCGGAATCTTGGCCGCCCGCACCACGGCCAGCGGAATCTCCGCCGCCGGAACCCGCAGCGCCACGTTGCCCGTATTCGCCGTCACTTTCAGCGGCAAGTGCGAAGCCGCAGGCACAATCATGGTCAGCGGCCCGGGCCAGAAGCGCCGCGCCAGCAGATGAAAATCGTCCGGCAGCGGACGCGCGAACTCCTCGGCCTGGTCAACGTGCTCGATCAACAACGACAAAGGTTTGTGCCGCAGGCGCGACTTGATTTCATACACTCGCTCCACCGCTCGCAAGTTGAAAGGATCAGCCGCGAGGCCGTAAAACGTGTCCGTGGGCATGCCGAGAACCTGGCCCGCCTGTATCTGTTCGGCGGCATACTTGACGAGCGAAGCCTCCGGCGTTTCGGCATGAATCTTCAGGATTTCAGCGCGCACTCGGGTCCCTTCCTGATGGCAACTTGAAAGTACGACTCAGCCGTCACAAAGCCGGCCCCCAGCCTAAAAACCCGGCTCGGTACGCTCTATCGGCATTGTGATGCCAGCTCTGGACGTTGTCGGTGTAAACACTGAAATGTACCACACATCGGCCCTGCGCCGAAGTGTGCAAGACGGCCCCAGCCTCGTATATTGTTGCTGTTCGCGTATGCTTGAGGCAAATGCCGGACCAGCCGCAAGTTCCGCCTAAAGTCATGGAACCGAATACTCTGAGGAGCAAGTCCGCTGGCCGTCTCCGGCCCGTTACCGGCCGCCACAACGCTCGCTTAAAAGAGCTGCGCCATGCCTTCCGCCGCGCTGAGCTGACCTCCCCCGGTGAATGCGCCATCGAAGGCGTCAAACTGGTGGAGGAGGCGCTCCGCTATGCGGCGCAAGTGGTCACAGTTTTCTTCAGCGAAGCCGCGCGTCCCCTGGCGGAAAAGCTTCTGCCGCAAATCGGCGAGCGGACAGAAACGCTGGTGCTGCCCAATGACTTGTTCAAGTCGATTGTCCCCAGCGATGCGCCTCAGGGTGTAGCCGCGCTCGTCAAACTCCCGCGCTTGACTCCCGCGCAACTGCTCGACCGCGCCAGCAATGGCCCTCTCCTTGTCGTCAGCGGTCTTCAGGATCCGGGCAATCTGGGCACGATCATGCGCTCCGCCGAGGCCTTCGGCGCAGCCGGAGTCTTTCTCACCGAGGGAACCGTCAGCCCCTACAACTCCAAAGTTCTGCGCGGCTCCTCGGGCTCGATTTTCCGTCTGCCCTTTGCTCAGATCGCGTCCGCGGAACTGATTCCTCTTCTGCGCGCAAGAAAAATCCGCCTGCTGGCAACCTCTTCGCACAAAGGCACGCCTCTCGCCGAAGCTGACTGGACTTTGCCGCTAGCCATCTTCATCGGCAACGAAGGCGCGGGTCTCCCGCGCGAAATCCTGCATCAGATGGATCAGACGCTGGTAATCCCGCAAGCCCAGCCGGTAGAGTCGCTGAATGCGGGAGTGGCGGCCAGCATCGTGCTGTATGAAGCGGCAAGGAGCCACAAGTCAATTGGGTAATTTTGCAATTGAGTAATTGAGTAATTTCAAACCTGATCATTCGTAGTTTTCAATTACTCAATTACAAAATTACTCAAATTACACAATCAGTTTTATGGGTCTCTTCGCCCCCATCCCGAATGCCGAGCCCTCCACAGCCGGCGCTCGTCCGCTCGCCGACCGCATGCGTCCGCGAACGCTCGAAGAGTTCGTCGGCCAGGAACATCTCGTCGGTCCCGGCAAGCCGCTGCGCGTGCAGATCGAGCGCGACGATCCGGCTTCCATGATCTTCTGGGGCCCTCCCGGCACCGGCAAAACTACGCTCGCCAAGATCATTGCGAATATCACGAAAGCCGAATTCATCGAATTTTCCGCCGTGCTCGCGGGCATCAAGGAAATCAAGCAGGTCATGTCCGATGCCGAGCGCGCCCGCCAGTACGGCACACGCACCATCGTCTTCGTCGACGAAATCCACCGCTTCAACAAGGCACAGCAGGATGCCTTCCTGCCCCACGTCGAGAAGGGCAACATCCGACTGATCGGTGCCACCACCGAGAATCCCTCCTTCGAAATCAACGGCGCGCTGCTCTCCCGCTGCCGCGTCTACGTCCTCAAACAACTCACCGAAGAGCAGATCGTCACACTGCTAAAGCGCGCCCTCGCCGACAGATGAACGAGGTCTCGGTCAGCTTCATCTCACCGCGCCCGGCGAAGTCCTCGCCAAGATCGCGGCTTACTCCAGCGGCGATGCCCGCAGCGCCTACAACGCGCTCGAAGTCGCGTCCTCTCTGGCATCTCCAGGCGGCGCCATCACCGACGAAATCGTTCACGAAGCCTTACAGAAGCGCGTGCTCCTCTACGACAAATCCGGCGAGGAGCACTACAACCTGATCTCCGCCTTGCATAAATCCGTCCGCAACAGTGACCCCGACGCCGCCCTCTACTGGCTCGGCCGCATGCTTGAAGCCGGCGAAGATCCGCTCTACATCGCTCGCCGCGTGGTTCGCATGGCGGTGGAGGACATCGGCCTCGCCGAACCGAACGCGCTCGCGCTCTGCATGGCCGCGCGCGATGCGGTCGACTTCATCGGCATGCCCGAGGGCAACCTCGCCCTCGCGCAGGCAGTCGTCTATCTCTGCGCGGCTCCCAAGTCGAATCTCTTTACACGGCTTATGGCGCGGTTCTCCATGATGTCGAGCAGACGGCCGCCGAACCCGTTCCCCTCCACCTCCGCAACGCCCCCACTAAGCTGATGAAGGGCCTCGGCTACGGCAAGGGCTACGAGTACGCCCACGACTCGGAAGAGAAAGTCGCCGACATGCAATGCCTGCCCGACAGCCTGCAAAATCGCACCTATTACCACCCTACCAATGAGGGTGTGGAAAAACGGATCGCCGAGCGACTGGCCGAAATAAAGCGCATAAAAAGCGCAGTTTCCCATCGAACAAAAAGAGAATCCTGAGCCGGAGTTTTGGAATCTTTCTAAGGGAGAATTCAGGGTGAATTTCCCGTCAGGAGACCCGCCATGGCCACCATGCCCCGCCCGCAATTTGAGACCGCCGGCCAGCCCATGATCGACACGTCGGTCAACCGGATCGACGAACTGGTTCGCCTGCAAAAATCCGCGCAACGCATTACCTCAACGCTCAATCTCGACGAAATCATCGACCGCATTGTGGATGAGGTTTCCGAGTCTCTGGGCTGCGTCGAAATCAATTTGTATCTCCACGAGCGCGAGAAGAGCGAACTCAAGCTCGCCGGCGTTCGCGGATGCACGATTCACGGCAAGGGCCATCACTTCAAGATTGGGCCCCACGTAGACCGGCAAGGCATGTCAGGACACGTCGCCATCACGCGCGCGATGCACTACGCTCCTGACGTCAGCAACTCGACCCTTACTATGTTGCCTGCGAGCCGAGCACGCGTTCGGAGGTCGCCCTTCCACTCGAAGTCGACGGCGAACTGGTCGGCGTCTTCACCGCTTCGCATCCGCGAGCTTGACGCTTTCTGCTCGACCCAACTTCGCCTGCTTCAGGGTCTGTGCTCGCACGTCGCGGTCGCCGTGCAAAATGCGCGCCGGTTTCACGACGAGGCTAAACTTCGCAAGCAATTGACGCGCGAGGCGGAAGAGGCGCGCACAATTCAGCAAGCTCTGTTGCCACGATCTTCTCCCCTGATTCCCGGCTTTTTCGTTTCCGGATTATCGATTCCCGCGGGCGCGGTCGGCGGCGACTGGTATGACTACATCCCTCTGCCCGATGGCCGCTGGGGTTTAGTACTCGCCGACGTCTCCGGCAAAGGCACCGCGGCTGCCCTTCTGATGTCTGCAACTCGCGGCATGGTGCGCTCGCTCGCGCCCATCAGCGCCGGCCCCGGCGAGGTGCTCACGCGTCTGAATACGATGCTGCTCCAGGATTTTCCCGACGGCCGTTTCGTCACCATGGTCTATGGTGAACTCGATCCACAACGCCGAACCCTCCGTCTCGCCAACGCAGGGCATCTGCCGCCGCTGCTGCTCGATCTCAAAAGGCATTCGCTGGATTCAGAGCGATCATGGCCTGCCACTCGGAGTTTCCGCTTCGGAGTTCTCTGAAACCGAAATCGGGCTCGATCCCTCGTCGCGAGTCGCCTTCTACTCCGATGGCATTACAGAAGCGGAAGTTGAGCCTGGTGAGGAGTACGGATCGGAACGGCTCGCCGCCCAGTTGCAGATACCCGGTGCAACTCCCGAGAGCCTGCTCTCCGACGTAAGAAGATTCGCAAACGGCGCAGGCCTGCGCGACGATGCCACCGTTATTCTGGTTGGAGCGCGCCCGGAGGCTGACTGAGCGCGTTCTTACTTTCTTTTCCCGTGGCTGGATCTTCTAAAGGCCGGGCGGCGCTTGCGGTTCGTTCTCTGAGGTTCTTCAACTGGGCCTGGCAGGAAGAAAGTTCCTGTGCCGCTCGGCTGGGTCCACCCGTGTCAAATCCAGTGGGGCTGAATTTTCCAGGATTCGGGACACGTTGCCATTCCGCCACGCTCTGCTGAAACCAGGAGCAAGCCTGCTTTAAGGATTCCGTCCGCTGCGCCATCGTGTTCCCATTTCGCAGGGCCTGTTTTTGGAGGGCGACTCCAAGTCCCCGGTCGGCATCCGCAGCGGCGTATTGAGCCTGAACCAACGAATGAGCAGCATGAGCGAACGGTTCCACGACCGCGAGCGATTTCTGATACATGGCAACAGCGGTATCGCTCTCATCGCGCATCGCCAAAACGTCGGCAATCTTTATGTTGGCCGCGGCCAGTTCGATTTGCGCGTCCGCGTCATTGGCGTTTGCGGAAACAATGGCTTCATAAATGCCTACCATCTTCCTGAAATCGCTCAGAGCGGCATCCAATTTTCCGGACTTCAATAGAACCTGGCCGCGAAATAGACAGGCTAACGCCAGCGTACGCCGAGCGAATGACAGCTTGGGATCGCGGGCGGCCTCTTTTTCGAAGAGATCGATGGCCTTCTCGAGCATCGCCAATCCCTCGTTTGCGTCGCCCAACTCGGCGGCGGCGATACCAACAAAGGAATAACTGTCGGCGAGATCGAGTCTGGCTGAGACGTTCTTGGGATCATCCAGGGCGATTCGCTCTGTGATCTCCAGTCGTGCACGATAGTTCTTCATCGCGGCGGCACTGTCTCCGTCCATCATTTGCACGTTACCGATCCGCTGATAGATCAGGCTCACACTCCGTCTGTAATTAGGAGAACTCACAGCCAGAGGCTGCACGATGTCCAGGGCTTCCTTGTAACTCGCCAAAGCGCCCCTCCGGTCGCCTTTCTTGACCAGATCCGAAGCAAAATTCGCGTCCACCCCCGCCAGCGCCATGCCCGCCGATGCGTCTTTCGGTTTGGCTCTGAAAATACGTTCCGCAATCGCGCGAGCCTTGCGATGATTTTCGAGCGCGCTCTCAACATCCCCCAAGTTTGCGGATGAGCCATTGCCATCCTGGATATCGCCGATTGTCCCGTAGACCTCCTCCAGTCTCTTAAGCAGAGTGAGGTTCTCCGGATCGGATTGCGCGAGCGGATCGAGAATCGACCGCGCTTTTGTCTCCAGGGCCAATGCCTCCTCAAGATTGCCGCTGGTAACAACCACGATGTTTCCCACCCACGCATAAGTGAAGGCGAGCGAGACTTGATCGTCCTTGTTTCCCGGATTCGCGGCAGCTAGCGCCTGCCGAATTGCCAGTGCCTTGTGATAGCTCTCCAGCGCAGCGCCGGTTTCTCCCAGATTTGGCATATAGGGATTTCCCTGGATTTCACCCAGCTTTTGATAGGCAGTAGCCAGTTCTCTTTGTAAGGTGACGTCGCCCTTGGCCTCCCGGGCAAGTGTGTCCAGGTATTGCAGAGCATCGTCTGCCAGCAATTTCCGCGCCGGAGTTGAGCCGGGCAAGTCTGCGATCGACTTGTCCACATCGAAAATCAATGAGTTGGCCAGATGCCGGACATCATTGAAGCGATTCTCCGCGCGGCGTGCGTTCGCCTCGGCGATGCGGGCTTCGCGTATCGTCGCCCCCACGCCTCCGGCTACTGCGACAACTACCACCGCCGCTGCCGCGATTCCTAACTTGTGGCGCTGGATGAATTTCTCCGCCCGATAGCTCCACGAACCCTTGCTCGCCGCCACCGGTAGCCCGTCCAGGTGCCGTCGGATATCCTCCGCAAATTGCTCCACCGATCCGTACCGCCGCGCCGGTTCCTTGCGCAGCGCCATCATGGTTATGTCATCGAGATCGCCCGCCAGACGCCGCCGCAATTTTGCGGAGGAATCTTCGTGGGTGCTGCTGATGCGACCTCCATCGGCCCGTTGCCCATCTGGGGCCGGGACGCGCTCCACCACCACCGTGCTCGGCCGCCCCGGTTCGGTCTCGCAAACCGCCAGCGCTAATTTGTGCGGAGTATGCGTCTCCCCTGCATACGGCGACCTTCCCGTCAGCAACCGGTACAGCACGACGCCCAGCGAATAGACATCGGTCGCGGTCGTGATCGCCTCGCCCCGGATCTGTTCCGGGCTGGCATACTCCGGCGTCATCGCCTGTGTCAGAGTTGTCTGTGCCTCCCCGATCGGGCTCACTATCTTCGCGATTCCGAAGTCGAGTAACTTCGGTTCGCCTGCCTTGGTCACCAGCACATTGCTCGGCTTGATGTCGCGATGAATCACCAGCCGCTGGTGCGCATAATGCACCCCGCCACAGACTCGCTGGAAAAGGCGCAACCGTTCCGTTACGGAGAGCTGGTGGTCATCGCAGTACTGATCGATCGGCTTACCCTCGATCAACTCCATCACCAGATACGGAATGCCATCGTCGGTGGTGCCGCCGTCCAACAGGCGGGCGATGTTCGGATGATCGAGGGAAGCCAGGATTTGCCGCTCGTTGCGGAAGCGTTCGAGCATCGATGCGCTGTCATAGCCGCCTCGAACGAACTTGATCGCGACATCTTTCGTGTACTGTCCATCAGCGCGGACGGCCCGATACACCTCTCCCATGCCGCCCTGGCCGATCTCTTCAAGTATCTGGTAGACGCCAAAACGACGGCCTTCCCGCAGAAGTTTGGGCCCGATTGCTGCCAGGTCGACGGCTGGAGTTTTCAGAAAATTAGTGCCTGCCTGTTCATGGGAAGCGAGCAGCGATTCCACTTCTTGCCGCAGTTGCTCGTCGCCATCGCAGGAACGATCGAGAAAAGCCGCACGCTTCTCGCGATCCAGGAGCAGAGCCTCGTCCACCATTTGCTTGACGCGCATCCACCGCTCCGGGTTCATCGCTGCACTCATGCCGAAGGTCCCCCAGTCATCGCGCGAAACAGCCACGCCCGCGCCGTAACCCACTCCCTCTTCACGGTGGCGGGCGAAATCCCCAGGACTTCGGAGGCGTCTTCAATCGTCAGGCCGGCAAAGAAGCGCAATTCGACAATGCGAGCCTGTTGCGCGTCGAGTTGTGCCAATTCCTGCAAGGCCTGATCGAGAGCAATCAGATCGACGTTGGTGCCTTGCGCCCCAGCCAGCGATTCGTCGAGGGAGAGGAGAATCGTGCCTCCCCCACGCTTGGCAGCGGCGCGGCCGCGTGCATGATCGACCAGAATCTGGCGCATCAGATGCGCCGCAATGCCGAAGAAGTGGGCGCGGTCCTTCCATTCCGGCGGACTTTGTCCCTCCAGGCGAAGGTAGGCTTCGTGCACCAGGGCGGTACTCTGCAGGGTGTGCCCGGCACGCTCCTGCCGCAAGTAGTGATGGGCAAGCTGCCGCAATTCCCGGTATACGAGCGGCATCAGATTGTCGAAAGCCTGCTGATCCCCTGCGCGCCAGCGTGCGAGCAGATCGGTCACGGGATTGACGGAGTCCTGCCCCAAGGTCTGATTCCACCGTCGCGCTGCACGAGGCCGCGACTTAGGAACGGAAGGGTAGCGGTTGTAATTCGGTGTGTCAAGGCAGGAAATCTCATAAACCAGACGAAATTGCCTCCTCCCCCTCCTTGTTTACACAGGCGGAATTCCCGGGGAAACTAGCTCAAGTACAAGAATATTTCTGCGGTGGAAGATCTGGCTCTCGCGACGCTCACCACAAGCGTACGAGCGACCGACAACCGGCGAACTTACTCGTTTTCAATGGAGAGGAGGCGTTCGGGTGAAAGCTCACCTAAAGCGCGCGCGGTGTTCTTTCAGGATGCAGAGGTCCATTACTACGAACATGCCAGCAGCCCGTGCCCTTGCGGCAGCCCGTTCATTGATCACATCTTCTTGCAGCCAGATCGCGGGAATTTTCAATCTGAATGGCCTGCTCGACAATCTCGTCCACAAATTCCGGACGCCGAAACACATCGACCAGGTCTATTTTCTCCGGCACGTTGAGCAGCGACAGCATACGACTTCTCGCCCAGTGCCTCGGCGATCTGCGGATTCACCGGGATGATGCGGTAGCCCTGCGCCTGCATATAGGCTGACACGCCGTGGCTGGCACGCATCGGGCTATCCGACAAGCCAACGACTGCGATGGTCTTTACTCGCGACAATAATTCGTGAATCGGATCCATTGGTTTTCAGAACAACCCAGGCACCTGGTATCAGCTCTTATGCCGTTCCATTTTTTGCCGGAACATTCGCAACGCCATCTTGCGAATCGAATCGGGCACTTCCTTGTTTTCGGACAGATTTTTCAGATCGTGCGCCAGCAGATTCTTCATCAATCCTAAGCGACGCATCCGTTGGAGTTCGAGGATTGAAAGCCAGATTGCGCTGGATGGCATAACTTTTCGCAAAACGTCGTTTCATCGGGATCGTTCGCAACACCGCATCAAGGACGTTTTTTTGCTGCGCGAAGCCTTCCACCTCCGCCTCGGTGAGTTTGGGCGACTCGAGCACGGCCAGACAGACGATCTTGGTCATGTCGCGGATCAGAATCGAGCGGTCTTCCTTATTGCCCCGCACCGCAAGGGCGATTCGGCCCTTGATGTCAAGCTTCTGGATCTTCTGCACTGCGCTGTCGCGCCGCTCGTTCTGGGGGGCATGAGCCACGGCAGCCGCATGTCCCGCATGATGATCCTTGGTCGAGGCTACAGCGGCGCTCGCCTTGGCGGGCGTTGCGTCTGGCTCAGGCGCCTTCTTTGACGAATCCGCTTCAGAGACGTCAACAGCATCGTCGTGAGTTTGAAACGGCTTGTCCTTCGCCGCTTCCAGTTCGGCGGCATTGTCCTTGAGATATTGGTCCAGAACCGCGACCGCCTCTTGATCGTGCTCTGCGGCTTCGGGTTCGGGCGTGGCCGCAGTGGGAGTGGGAACTCCGAGTTTCTTTTCGATCTCCGCGATCTCGTTCGCACGCAGGTTCGGATTCGTCTGCAACGCCTTCAGCAATTCCCGGGAATTCCTTACGCGCGAACTGGTGAGCAGTATCTCAGCCACCGGACGCCCGCCGCGCATCGCCAGTTCGTAAAGCGATTCCTCGCTGACCGATGGATTCTCGACGAGGGCAGGTAGAAGCGGAATTCTCAGGTTTTCAGGTGCGATCCAATAGCCTCAGAACCTCCGCGCAAGTGGCTGGATTTTGCGCCGCCGACAGGCAAGCCTTCTCGTCCCATCCCGCCAGCGTAAGCCGTGCCTGCTGCGCAAATAGCTTGTTGTGGAGCGCAAGATGAACAAGAATTTCGATCATCTCCATGGGAGGCACGGAAAGCGAGCCGCGAGCCGCCGACTGCATCAGATTCGCAGGCACTTTCGAAGTCCGAATCAGATCGATCATCCGAGGCATGAGTTATCTCCCCGCCGCGCTCTTCTGCAAAGTCGAATCGACACCGCACAATCTTTCCAGTTCCGAAACCGCCAGCTCCAATTCGCGCGTAATGCGGTTCGGCGTGCGCGCATATTCGTCACTGAGCGCGCGATAGTACCAGAGCGTTCCTTGCTTCTTCCCGTTGAACCGAACCCATATCCCCTCGCCGTCTTTGCGGTAATCGGCCAGGATCGTCCGCACGTTATGCAGCTTGTCGGAGGCTGACACCAGCCGCGTTTCCGCATCGGCATGCGTCACTTCATCGAGATAGCCGCGCTTGCGCTCGATCCAATCCGGCTTGGGCTCGACGAATGTGTCCGTGCAGCCCTCGACGATATTCGCCACGCGTGAACCAAACTGTTTGCGAATCTCGCGCAGCCGCGGCATGCCGCCGCAATCTTCGACTACGTCGTGCAGAAGCGCCGCAATCGCCATCTCTTCGTCGCCGCCCGCTTCGAGCACCAGCGACGCCACCGCCATCAGATGTGAAAGATAGGGCACCGTAGTAGCCTTACGAGCCTGTCCCGCGTGCCACTTCGCGGCATAGCGAAATGCGCGCTGCAACTTCGGGCCTAGTTTCGTCGGCCGCGGTTTCGCGGATCGCTCTGAACTCCGCTTCATCCCTTCTTCTCTCCGCGCCGCATGCGCAAGTACGCCCGCATAAACGGCGTCAGATCGCCGTCAATCACACGATCCACGTCGCCCATCTCGAACTTCGTCCGGTGATCTTTAATCAGCCGGTAAGGCTGCAACACATACGACCGGATCTGCGATCCGAAATCGATGTCAAGCTTAGAGTCCTCGATCTTCTTGGTGACCTCGCGTTTCTTCTCCATCTCGAACTCGTAAAGCTTTGAGCGCAGCATCGACATCGCCTTGTCTTTATTTTTGTGCTGCGAGCGCTCGTTCTGGCAACTAGCCACAAGGCCCGTAGGTATATGCGTGATGCGCACGGCGGAATCAGTCGTATTCACGTGCTGTCCGCCCTTGCCGCTCGATCGATAAGTATCAATCCGAATATCGTCCGGCTTGATGTTGACTTCGATACTGTCGTCAATTTCCGGCGAAACAAAGACGCTGGCGAACGACGTGTGCCGCCGTTTGGCCTGATCGAAGGGAGAAATCCGCACAAGTCTGTGGACGCCAATCTCGCTCGTTAAATAGCCAAATGCATATTCGCCGATCACCGAAAATGTCGCCGACTTGATGCCCGCCTCTTCACCCGGCTGATAGTCGTACATTTCCGTCTTGAAGCCCTGTCGCTCGGCCCAGCGCAAATACATGCGGAGCAGCATATCGGCCCAGTCCTGCGACTCAGTGCCGCCAGCTCCCGGATGGATAGTCACGATGGCGTTGCGCGCGTCGTTCTCACCCGAAAGCAGCGTCTCGGTTTCGACGCGATCCACCAGTTCGCGCAGCGAGTCCAGTTCGCGCTGCAAATCCGCAGTGACGTCCTCGCCCTCTTTTCCCAAGTCGAAATACGCGCCAATATCCTCGGAGCGGCGCGCCAGGTCACCTTCGAGCGAGAGCACGGTTTCGAGCCGTTTGCGCTCCCGCATCACCTGCTGAGATTTTCCCTGGTTCGACCACAGGCTCGGATCGGCCGCCTGTTTTTCGATTTCAGCTAACTGCTGGCGCAGCTTGCCCGCGTCAAAGATACTCCCGCAGGTCGTGTACCTTGGTTTTCAGAGAGGAATATTGTTGTTCGAGTTCATCCAGCATTTTTGATCACTCACTTCTTATCCGGCTCGGCCCCCTGCAACTTCGCGCGAAACACAAAGCGCGCACCGATAGCCAGTATTGAAATTATCGCACACACGGTTGCGAACCAATCCCCGTGCCGCGTGTAGAACGTGGTACTCGAAATCAGGGCGTAAGGCGCGACCAGCACGGTTCGTTCCTTGCGCGGAACCTCGCCCACGATTCTTCCCCAGGGATCGATCACCGCCGTCAGTCCGGTATTGGTTGCGCTCAACAGCCACCGGTTATTTTCGATTGCGCGCATACGCGTCTGTTGTAGGTGCTGCGACCATGCGCCGCTATCGCCGTACCATCCGTCATTCGATATATTCACCAGCACATCGGCGCCTTGCTGGGCAAATTTGCGCACTTCATTCGGAAAAATCGATTCGTAGCAGATGAAAGCGCCGAGCCGCTCCTCGCCGGCCGCCAGTGGTACGCGCGAAGTGCCCCGCTGAAATTCGCCCACTTCTTTCGTGAGTCCTCCCGCAAACGCGAAGAGCTGCGGGAACGGCAGGTACTCTCCAAACGGAACCAGATGCACTTTGTCGTAGCGCGCGGTCCACTCTCCCGAGGGATTTACGAGCGCGGCTGAATTGAAGATCAGCGAGCCTCCGCTCCCAGCGCGCATAGCGGGATTGATGCCAATAGAACCGGCGATGACCCACTTTCCGGATAGCTTCGCTAGTGTGCTGACCGGCTCCCGAAATCGGGGGTCGTTCGTAAAAAACGGCGCCGGCGATTCCGGCCAGACAATCAGGTTTTCACGCGCTCCAGTTTTTTGCGCTGGTGGCTGCAAGCTCAACCTCGCCAAGATCAGTCAGTGTGCTCTGAAAATAATCTTCCGTCCATGCGGCAGTGATCGGAATATTGGGTTGCACCAAGAGAGCGGCGCGATCCGTCGCTGCCTCCGGCGGACGAACCGCCCATTGCCCCGCCTGCAAAACCAGCGCCGCCCCGAAGGCTGCGGCCAGCAGTTTCTTCCGTCGGGCTTTTTCAATCAGAAACGCCGCCGCGAAGGCGCTGTTCACCAGCAGAATTTCAAAAGACAGCCCATAGACCCCGGTGAATGTTGCCATCCGCGTGAGCGCAACATTCGCCGTCTGCGCATAGCCCAGCAGTTCCCATGGAAATGCCGTAATCCGCGTGCGAGCCAGTTCGACAGCGACCCACAGGAACGGCGCCGACACCAGCGCTCGCCGCACCGAGCCTTTTTGCCCTAGTGTGCGCCCAGCAACCACCGCCAACAGCAGTCCAAAGAATCCCTGGTACAGCCCGATGTACATGCAGAAGAGAACGAGTACGAGCGCCGCCATCGGAACGGGCAGCCCGCCATATCGATGCATGGTGTCGAAAACCCAATAGCAGGTCCCCCCTGACCACAAAATCCCGCACAGATAGCCAAGCAGAAATCCCTGCCATGGCGAGGCCGGAGCGAGTTTCATCGCAGCATCCACCTGTAGCGCTCCCGCCGGACGAGCCCTCAGAATGGCATACAGCAGCGGTGCAACCGCAATCCACGCCAGCCAGTAGAGTCCCGGCAACGGGAAGATCGCCACCTGCAACCCCGCTGACGCTACCGCCAGCAACCAGGCACTCGAGTGGATTCTTCTCACCGCGCAAGGATAACAAACGAGCGGGTCGGCGTTGGAATCCTTTCTCAAGGCGCGTCTTTCCGCCATTCGCAGCAATCGTGTGGCGTCTCTACGACTTGAGTGAGAGCTAACAATGGAGAATTGCTCTCAGGCATTGTTCTCTCTCGCTCCTATCGGATACCATGGTTCGTCATGATTTCCTTGCTGGGCGTGATTCTTGTGCGAATCCTCGAAGGCATGTTTGTTGTTGGCCTCTTTGGGTCCACCTTGGTCCTCCTCATCACGTTCGTCGAAGACATCGAAACCCTGGCAGGACGGGAGGAATCGCACCACTCTTAAGTTCTCGCCTTAAGTCCCCCGCGCGCCCGCATGTCTTCTCCCCCACAGCCCGGCACCAACCTGGGAAATCGCGTTCGCATCGTCGTGGCCACGTCGGTGATGCTCACCTTCATCTCCTACTGGCGCGCAGCCGCCATCGTACTGAATGACCTCGCCTCGTCCGCCTTCTACGCCTGCGGCATCGCCGAGCAGGCTGTGGGCAAGTCCGCACCCTGGTTCATCGTCGGCGTCATGCTTTTCTCGTTTACGGTGCGCGCTGTCTACGTTGAAAGCTGCTCGATGTTCGTGCGCGGCGGCGTCTACAGAGTAGTCAAGGAGGCGCTCGGCGGCACGCTCGCCAAGCTCAGCGTCTCCGCGCTGATGTTCGACTACGTCCTCACCGGCCCCATCTCCGGCGTGTCCGCGGGCCAATACATCGTCGGCCTGCTCAACGAGGTCATGATCACCGCTGACGCCCATGGCTGGATCCCGCGCGCCGTCCACAACATTTTTCACGGCACGCCGCAATTTGACGTCAACTGGACATCCGTCGCCTTCGCCCTGGCCGTCACCATTTACTACTGGTGGGAGAACATCAAGGGCATCCACGAGTCCAGCGAAAAGGCGCTCTGGGTCATGCAGATCACCACCGTCATGGTGGTGGCGCTCCTCGGTTGGTCCGCCCTCACACTCTTCAAACACGGATACCAGCACGTCCCTCTGCCCTCGCCCGCCAATCTCCACTTCACCAAGGAGTCCCTCGGCTTCCTCCATCACAGCTTTCCCGACCAGAGTCTGGCTCAAAAGTTCGGAATCCTTGGCGTCATGATTGCCTTCGGGCACTCGGTTCTCGCCATGAGCGGTGAAGAATCACTCGCCCAGGTCAACCGCGAACTCGCGCATCCCAAGCTTCAGAATCTGAAGAAAGCAGCGATCGTCATCGCGCTCTACAGCTTCATTTTCACAGGCATCACCGCCTTGCTCGCGGTCATGTTGATTCCGGATGCGGTGCGCGTCTCGGTCTACAAGGACAATCTGATCGCCGGGCTCGCCATGTATATGTATGGCCCGGAGATCTTACGTCTGCTATTCCGCGGCTTCGTCGTCGTCGTCGGCTTCCTGATTCTTTCCGGCGCGGTCAACACAGCCATCATCGGCTCGAATGGCGTCCTCAACCGCGTTTCCGAAGACGGCGTCCTCTCCGACTGGTTTCGCTTCCCGCACAAAAAATACGGGACCAGCTATCGCATCATCAATCTGATTGTCGGCTTGCAGATCTTCACCATTCTTGCGAGCCGTGGCGACGTGTATGCCCTCGGCGAGGCCTACGCCTTCGGCGTGATCTGGAGCTTTGCCTTCAAGGGCCTGGCCATGCTCGTGCTCCGCTTCAAGTACAAGGGCGAGCGCGGCTGGAAGGTGCCGGTCAATTTCAGAATCGGTAAATACGAAATTCCTTTCGGCATGGCTTCGATCACCGCCGTGCTGCTGGCCACGGCGCTCATTAATTTGTTCACGAAGTCGGTTGCCACCATCAGCGGCATCGCGTTCTCGCTCGTCTTCTTTTCGATCTTCACTGCTTCGGAGTTCATCAACCGAAAAAAACACGCTCTTTCGCAGCAGCACATGAACGATCAGTTCCAACTGCTGCAGCGCGACAGGGTGGAACGCGAGAGCCTCAACATCCGTCGCGGCAACGTGCTGGTTCCAGTGCGCGACTACAACACTCTAACCCATCTCCGTTGGGCGCTCGAAAAATTCGATATCGGCGACCAGGATATTGTTGTCATGTCCGCCCGCGTCAGCCGGTTTGGCTCGGCCGCCTACGATCTCGCTCCCGAGCAGATTTTCAGCGATTACGAACAGACCCTCTTCACCAGGGCAGTCTCAGTTGCCGAAAGTTTTGGCAAGAAGGTTTCATTGCTTGTCGTACCCGCCGGCGACGTGTGGACTGCCATCGTGCAAACCGCGCAAAATCTCGATTCCTCAGCAGTCGTGATCGGCGAATCTAGCAAGATGTCCCCGGAAGAGCAGGCCTTCGCTCTCGGTCAGGCCTGGGAAGCTTTGCCCGAACCGAAGCGTCAATTCGTCCTCCAGGTCGTGCATCCCGATGGACACCTCGAAACCTTCCGTATCGGTCCCCACACACCGACCATGAAAGACGAGGACGTCCTGCTGCTCCATCGTTTGTGGCTGAGCATCACGCGCGAGCCCGGGCTGGAGAATGTGCATCACCACGAAATTCTGACCGAAGCCCTTACGCGCTTTGCCCGCGAGTATGGGGCGCGCGAACGCGATGAGATTTTGAAGGAGTTGAAGCGCGCCGGAAATGTCGCGCGCCAGCCCGGCGCTCCCAACCCGCCAACTGCACCAATCGTGCGCAAAGAAGGCGGTGACGGCTCGTTCCCTGAGCACGGCTCTTAGGGTGTTCGGAGACTTTATCTCATCTTCATGTTCCAAGTCACAAGCTCTAAGCTAGAAAATCGAGCTTGCTGACAGCGGGGAGCTGAGGGCTTGTTTATCGCACCTTCGGCGAATCGGCATCCGCCGCTTTTTGATCGTCTCCACGAATTACACCGTCTTCCTCGGCATAGAAAGAACGATGGTCGGCGTCCATGTGTTTCGGCGTCATGGTCAGCACGAAGCCTTCTTCATCGCCGTTTCTCGCCTTGTGGACCCGAAAGCCCGCCGTGTAATCGCCGCGATCCATCGAGAGCGACATGCGCTTGGTGAACGATCCCGTTCCCGCGAGTTGCGGGAGCGAGGTCGTGTATTTGCCATGCCGTTGCTTGTAGGTGTGCTCCGCCCGCAAAACTACCCGCATGTAGCCGAGGGCAGCCGCCTCCGATTCCGAATGAGCAGGATCGCCCGCGAACTTCGGCTGATAATTTCCCGCCGTCTGCGCTGGCGCCGGATTGGCAGCCTGACTTTGGTCTTGCGCCGCCTAGTAATCCCGCGCCAGCGATGACGATAAAAAGCCCTAAACCAGGCCACCAGCACCGCTTTTCAGTCATTCGCACACCCCTCCGCGCGCCCACTTTTTCGGGGTTACCCCCGTAATTGGACTCGGTTGGCAATCATTTCAATTCCACTCTGATTCAGGCACTCTTGAACAGTAAGCAATCCTAACAGGGAAACCTTGATGAAAGCAGCTGTCGCAAGAAAACCGATCATTCGTGTCGCCGTGGTGGAAAGTGATCCGCTGCGATTTGTGGGATTCCGGGCCCTCTTCGATTCCGAACCTGATCTCGAACTGGTGTCCGCTTCCCTCGCCGACGTTGGGCAACTCACCGGCATCGATCTCGTCCTGCTCGGCAACCGCAACGGCCAGAACCTGTATGACATCATGGCCAGCTTGAAAGCGGTCCGTCCGGACCTGCGCATTATCGTCACCGGTTCCGGCATGGACGACGAAAGCGTTCTCAAAGCTATCGCCGCCGGTGCCAAAGGCTACGTCGACGAAGCTGCATCCCCGACCGAATTCATCCAGGCTCTGCGCATCGTTCATCAAGGCTCCGTGTGGGCGCCGCGCCGCGTGCTCTCGACCTTTATCGAGCGTGTCAGTTCGTCGCCGGGTCGCATCTTCCCCGCGGGCCGTGTCACCTTCACCGACCGCGAAAAGGAAGTTCTTGAGATGCTGGTAGCGGGCCGCTCGAACAAAGAAATCGGCTCAGCCCTCGGCATTGAAGAACGCACCGTGAAAGCACACGTAGCAAAGCTGATGCGCAAAGTAGGAGTGCAGAACCGCATTGCGCTCTCCGTCCACGCCATCACGCATTCGTTGGTAACCGCGAAATAGGCTCGAAATCGAGGGAAGCTCGTCGTAAACGCCGGCACCCAGCCGGCGTGTGGCCGCTAGGAATAAGGCAGGAAGACCGCCAGGAAGATCCGAAATCCAGTTCCAAGGTCCAAGGTCCAAGCTCCCAACTCCTAACTATCAGTGCGCCTCGGCTGCGAACCCCATTCTGTCTCAAGGTTTTACTGAGAGCTGACAACTGATAACTGAGAACTGCTCTCAGTTACCTACCGGCCAGTGACCTCGGTAATCTTGTCGCTTTTCCCCACCTGCCGCATACTCGGTCCACCTACCACAGAACCTGGGAGACGGGGTTGGAAGCGGAGATTAGGGTCGCCGCATTCAACCCCGCATTTTTTTGCCTATCCGACTCTCCCCAATCACTACCAACCGCAACTCACCCCGCATCCATATCAATTAGAATCAAAACAATAGGATTCTTGCCCTGGATTCCCGGAACAAAGCCCGGGAGCAAGGGTTTGATTCTCCCAAGTGAGGCATTAATGCGCAATCTCCTGGTAGTTCTGGTAGTTCTCTGTTCGCTGACCCCATTTCTCTGTGCCGAGGACGACGCTCACGCCGAAATCAAAGGCAAAGCCGCTTCGCGCGTTGAAGACGCTGGTGAAGTCCTGAACGAAATTCAGAGCGCTCCTGACAACCGCATCCCCGAAGAAATTCTCGGCTCCGCCGAATGTGTCGCCGTCGTTCCGTCGCTGCTCAACGGAGGCTTCGTCTTCGGTGGCCGTTACGGTCGTGGCGTAGCTAGTTGCCGCACCGAAAAAGGCTGGAGCGCCCCCGCGTTCTTCATGATCGGCGGCGGCAGTTTCGGTCTCCAGATCGGCGGCCAGGCCTCTGACGTCATCATGCTCATCATGAACAAGAACGGCATGAATAATCTGCTCTCCAGCAAGTTCAAGCTTGGCGGAGATGCCAGCGCCGCTGCCGGACCCGTCGGGCGTCACGCTGCCGCCGACACCGATTGGAAGATGCGCGCGCAGGTACTGACCTACTCGCGCTCACGCGGCCTCTTCGCCGGACTCGAACTGAGCGGCGCCGTCATCAAGCAGGACAAAGACAGCACCCGCGAATTCTACGGCCGCATGGTCCCGTTCAAAACCTCGCTCAAGGGAGAAGTCGAAGCCCCCAAGACCGCCTATCCCTTCCTGAGCACGCTCGCGAAATGGGCACAGGTCGCGTCAAAGTAAGCAAGGGCAAGCGGAGCGACGGGCGACCTCGCCCGTCCAACTCCATCCTCTCGCTTCTCGCGGGCGGAGATCGCCGATCGATTGGCCGCGCCGACCGTGTCGCCGCGATCGTGTGCAAGGATCCCACGCTGTTCCCCGAACTGATTTCTGGCCTGTGGTCGGACAATCCTCTGGTGCGCATGCGCGCTGCCGATGCCGCCGAAAAAGTCTCCCGCGGTAATCCCGAACTGCTTGCGCCGCACAAAGCCGAACTCTTGGGGTTAATGGCCGAAGCCGACCAGCAGGAACTGCGTTGGCATCTGGCGGCGATGGTTCCGCGGATCGCCCTTACCCCAAGGACGCGTCAACGCGCTGCCGAATCACTAGCTTGAACGATTATCTGGATGACCACAGTTCCATAGTTAGAGACCTTCGCGCTTCAAGGCATTGGCCGACTTGGCGCAGAACGACGGCGATCTGCGTTCCTCCGTCACTTGAGCTTCTTACGTCAGGCTGAACGCAGCGGCACGCCCGCGATGAAAGCGCGCAGCCGCAAACTGCTCCATAAGCCTTGAGCGCATCTAGATCGGACGTCGGACTCTTCGCTCTTCCTTGCGCCGAAGCCCCTCGAACCCCTACACTCCGGCAAGTGCGTGAACGTCTCGAATATGCGCTCGTCTGGCCCGCGATCAAGCTCATGGGATTGCTTCCGCGCCCCATGGCGCGCGCGATCGGCATCGGCATCGGACTAGCTGTCTTCCGCTTCCATCGCCGCCTGCGCGACGTCGGCATGCGCAACCTCGCGCTCGCATTTCCCGGAATGCCGGAGGCCGAGCGCCAACAGATCCTGCGCGGAGAATACGTTTCTCTCGGCCGCCAACTTGCCGAATTCTGTCGCTTTCCAAGCTACACGGCAGAGAGCGTCTCGAAAATCGTCGTCTACGACGGGCTCGAGAACTATCAGAGAGCCGTTGCTCGGGGCAAAGGCGTCCTGTTCCTCACCGGCCATCTCGGAGCGTGGGAACTCTCCGCCTTCGCCCACTCGCTCAACGGCCACCCGCTGTCCATCGTGATGCGGCCGCTCGACAATCCCTATATCGACAGACTCGTGCAAAGCTATCGCACCATGCATGGCAACAAGACCGTCAGCAAAGACGACTTCATCCGCGGCCTGCTCGCCGCCATGCGCGCCGGCGAATCGGTTGGCATTCTCATGGACACCAATATGACGCCTCCGCAAGGCGTGTTCGTGAACTTCTTCGGTGTTCCCGCCTACACGGCGAGCGGCCTCGCGCGCATTGCGCTGCGCACCGATGCTGCGGTCGTGCCCGGCTTCACCGTCTGGGAGCCGAAGCTCGGCAAGTACGTCCTGCGCTTCGATCCCGCGGTCGAACTCGTGCGCACCGGTGACGATAACGCCGACATCGTCGCCAACACTGCTATGTTCACCAGCGTTATCGAAGACCACATCCGCCGTTATCCCGATCAGTGGCTCTGGCTTCATCGGCGGTGGAAGACGCGGCCTGAAGGCGAGTCGCCATTGTATTGATCCACTCCCCCATTTGCGCCTCCGGCTTCCTGACGCGACAATAGGTACGCATGACACAAACTCTTGCCACGCTCGCGGACAGACTTGGCTGCCGCCTGATCGGCGACGGCTCGATCGCCATCGAGCGCCTCTCCAGCCTACAATCTGGCGACGCCCGGAGCCTCGTCTTCGTCGACGACGCAAAACACCTGGATGCTGCCATGCGCTCGGCCGCTGGAGCAGTCATCGCTGGCAAGTTCGCGGAAGTTTCCGCCCAAAGCGGACAGCCGCAGAAGCCGATGCTGATCTCCCCGCAGCCGCGCCTCAGTTTTGCGCGCGCCGCCAGACTGCTTCGCGCATCCGCCACACAGGGTCGTGGCATTCATCCCTCGGCAATCGTCGCGGCCGCCATGATCGGCGGCAATGTGGACATTGGCGCTCGGGCCGTCATCGGCGAGCAGGTAAAGATCGGCGAGGGCACCACCATTGGCGCGGCCTGCGTGATCGCCGATGGCGTTGAAATCGGCGCCCATTGCCGCATCGACGGCAACGTCACGATCTACGCGGGAACAACGCTCGGCAAACGGGTGGTCGTTCAGGCGGGAGCGGTCCTCGGCAGCGATGGCTTCGGCTACGTGCGCGACGAGCAGACCGGACGCTACGAGCAGTTTCCGCAGATTGGGCGACTGGTGATCGAAGACGATGTGGAGATCGGAGCCAACACCACCGTCGATCGCGGCGCACTCGACGAGACCCGTATTCGACGCGGCACAAAGATCGACAACCTGGTGCAGATCGGCCACAACGTTCAGATCGGACAGGATGTAGTGATCGCGGCGCAGACTGGAATCTCGGGCAGTTCAATCATCGAAGACCAGGTCGTCATTGGAGGCCAGGTGGGAATCGCCGACCACGTGCGCATTGAAGAAGGTGCGATCCTGGGCGCACAAAGCGGCATCCCAACCAAGAAGGTAATCCGCGGCAAAGGCGTGGTGTTCTGGGGAACGCCAGCGCGGCCGATTGCGGAGTATCTTAGGGAGCTAGCGTTTGTCTCGCGAGCGGCAAAAAAGGGTAATTGACATGGCGACGTTTCGTCTTGCGATGATAGTTCTGCTGTTCGCGCGTCTGACCGCAGCACAGGAACATGTATCGTTTCCTAGCTCGGATGGCTTTCGCCTTCAGGCCAATCTCTATGGCAAAGGTGATCGAGGGGTAGTCCTCGTCCATGGCGGGCGTTTCAACAAGGACAGCTGGGACAAACAAGCACGCATTCTTTCGGAATCTGGCTCCCGCGTATTTGCCATCGATTTTCGCGGATACGGCCAGACCATCGCTGGAACACAGTCTACCGACGATAACAGCTACCCCGACGTTTTGGCGGCAGTTCGATATTTGCACGCCACTGGGGCCAAATCCGTTTCTGTTGTGGGGGCGAGCATGGGGGGAGACGCTGCTGCTGACGCGGCCATCGCGGCACGCCCCGGAGAGATCGAGCGTATCGTATTTCTGGCCTCCGACGGAGGCGACTCGCCGGAGCATCTACAGGGACGAAAGCTCTTCATCGTCAGCCGCAACGATAAAAGCTCCGAAGGGCCTAGGCTTCCCATGATTTCCGAGCACTACCGTAGAGCCCCTGAGCCCAGGCGATTGGTGATTCTCGAGGGTTCAGCCCATGCCCAGTTTATTTTCGATACCGATCAAGGCCCGCGCCTCATCCAGGAACTCCTACGCTTTCTTTCGGAGCCGTAGCCTCTCTCTATGCCCGTTCTGGTCATCGGCGGCCATACTCGCAGCGTCGGCAAAACCAGCGTCGTTGCCGGTCTGATCGCCGCGCTGCGCGACCTGCATTGGACTGCGCTAAAGATCACACAATACGGACACGGCGTCTGCTCCGCCAATGGTGAGGCCTGCGACTGCGCGACCGCAGATCATTCATGGGCGGTCACGGAAGAGCGCGACCGCAGCGGCGAGTCCGACACTTCTCGCTTTCTCGTCGCCGGCGCCGATCACTCCTGGTGGGTGCGCACGCAGCAAGGACGCCTCGCCGAAGCCATGCCGCGCGTTCGCCAGATTCTCGCCTCCACGCAAAATGTCATCATCGAATCGAACAGCATTCTGCGCTTCCTCAAGCCCGATCTCTATCTCACCGTTCTCGATCCCGCAACCGCCGACTTCAAATCATCAGCGCAGGAGTTTCTGGATCGCGCTGATGCGGTGTTGCTGCATGCGAAAGGCGATCCCGCGAGCGCTGATCGGAGCATGCCAACTCTCTCGTGGAAGCAGGTCTCGCTCAAGCCGGTCGCGCAACGTCCAACATTTGCAGTTGCGGCAGGAAACTACGTCACCCCGGAACTTATCGAGTTTGTGCAAAAGCGGCTCTCCGCGTCCTCGGCGTCTCGGCGGTGAACGTTTGGCTCATGTATACATCCCAATCACCCGCTCAATCGCCCGCCGGCACACCGCGCAAAACCTGTCGTAGCGCGTGAACATGATGCAGTCGATCTCGGGGCGGTAATAGCCCTTGGCTTCGTAGTTCGCACCTTCGAACGCTCCCACCTTCCCGGCATATTTTTCGCCACGAAACATCGCCACTTCCTTATCGCGCTCTCGTCGGAAAAGCTCCTCCATCTCCGACTCGGGTCGGCCATCAGCCCGCAACTGCCGCCGTTGCTTTTGAATTTCCGTCTCGAAGCTTTCAAATTCCGACTTACTCCAGGGCGTCGGCAGCGGCGTCCCCGGCTCAACCAGATCCTTCCACTTCAACTGCGCCGGATCGAGCAATGCCGTAACATTCGGCTCCCAGGGCTCGGTGCGCTTCTCGCCGGAAAGATACGAAACGTCGGAGGTATAGTACTCGTCCGCCAAGCCGGCGAAGTGATGCCCGAACTCATGCACGCCCACATATCCCGCCCACGCATTGTCGATCGCCACGGTCGCGTACTGATTGAAAATTCCACCGCCGCCGTAGGTCTTGCCATTCACTAGAATTTCGACAAACTCATAAGGCGCAAATGAGGCCACATCGCGCAGCGTGCGATTTTCCATAGTCAAGACGTAGCGCTCGCTGTCGAACGAGTCATAACTGGCGCCGAGCGGCGAGCGATGATAGATGCCGCTCGACGGGCGCGACACACCCGACTCCTCCGCCGCCGGGCAAAGCCCCCAGACGTTGAAATCTTTCTGGTGCTCTTTGAACGGAGAGGCGGCAAATAGCGTTTCCATGAAGTGCCGCGCATCTTTCTCAAACTTGGCTCGCTCGGCTGCAGTGTAGCCATCGCCCAGCACCAGCAGGTCGACCTTGCCTGCCGGATCGCCCATCTTCTGCAACGCAATCAGCGCGCCCGGCGAGGGCGGCCGCGATCGATCGATAAATTTATCCTTGGGGTCGACGACCGTCTTCCAGACCTCGTGATATCCGCCGACGGTCGGATCTTTCGGATTGCGCTCCTTCAGCAGCACTTCGACGGCGACCGCGGGCGCGGGAAATCGCAGCGACTCGGAAAACGTACGGTTGGCATGCTGCGCCTCTTCCGTGTCTCGCCACTCGCCGAATACAGAATTGAAACCGCGCGAGTAGATAAGCTTGCCGCTCGCCTGCTCGCGAACCTCAAAAACAAAATTGCCAAGCTGGCTTTCGTCAATGGCCTTAGCCGGATTGCCCGGCCACTCCAGCGGTTCGAGCACCGTCCGGTCAAGTGTGAACCATTCGTCCTTGGAATTGCCGCCGTGGTAGTAGTCGATGCGCAGGGTGCGCGGGGCGGCGAAGACGAAAACGGAAGACGAAATCAGAAAGGAAAGCAACGCGAGAAGAATTCGTTTCATGCCCGGAATTGTACGCCAGAGGGGAGGTACGGGCGCCCGCAGGGGCGCAGACCCGACAAGACAGGAGAAAGCCTAAGCCGTCCCCGTTTTTATCGCGACCGCTTTATCCTTCTCAAACGTAACAGTCACCGGCTTTCCGTCATTCGCGTAGTCCAGCGTTCGCGAGCCGTAATCGCCCGAGCCCTCGGGAGTCCCCAGGCCCAGCGCGAAGCTTGTTTGCAGTTCGCTCATGCCTTGCTGCACGCGATGTTCGTCGATGGCCTTCCAGACATCGGCGGACCAGTGCTTATAAAGCTGGCGCGGATCTTCGATGAAGAAAATGTCGTCGGCGTAGCACTTAAAGTCGCCATCTTTTTCCGCGCCAATCGGGACCGCGTAGCTCTTTCCTTCCTCGCGAAACACCGCCATGATCTGTTTCGTGCCCGGAGTTCGCGGCGTTGCATCGGTAACCACATCGACAATGTCCAGCTTTTGTAGGGGCGCAAGCGTGCCATGCTCGCGAGCAAAGTCCGTCTTATGCGTCGCTGCGTTGTACGGGTAATAGGTATGGTAATAACCAAGCTTTACCCAAGCCGGCTGCTGCGTGAGTTCTTTTGCCGACTTCAAGTCGTAGGCGTGCAACTTTTTCGGTGTCACGTAGGCATCGGCATTGAGCACGCCCACCACCGCGGGCTTGGCCTCTTCTTTTCTCGCCTCATAATGTTCGTAGACAACATACGCCGCGCGGCCGCCAGCCATTACGATGCCGGCAAGCAGCACGATTTGCAGCTTTTGTCTGGTATCCGCATCCAATGCCATATTTGAAGGATTGTGCCTTTCGTCAGAGCGCTGGTGTCGAAAACGACTACGCACCGAATCCGATAAACTAACTTCTGGACCAAATATTCTGTACTAGCCTTCTGTATCAGGGGACAGTATGCCATTAACTGAGGACGACGTTCGCAATGCCTTGCGGCAGTGTTATGACCCGGAAATTCCCGTCAACATTGTCGACCTCGGCTTGATCTATGAGATTCGTTTCGCCGATGCGGCCGATAATCAACAGGATGTCACCGTCGATATGACGCTCACCGCGCAGGGCTGCCCCGAGCACGTTAACATCAGCGCGCAGGTGAAGGCGCGCGTCGAACAGCTTCCAGGTGTGCGTGCCGCCAACGTGAATGTAGTCTGGACTCCGCCGTGGACGCCGGAACGGTTGAGTCCGGATGCACGGAAGCAATTGGGAATCGAGTAGCGGTTCCCGGCTCTCGGTTCTCAGTAATCACCCAGCTCCTCGAACGCATGCGAAGCGCGTTTCTCGGCCAGTTCCCCGATCTTGCTGCCGACCCGCATGGCCATATCGAGGAACCCCGTCCCGCGCTCAACGTACATCGGCAACTCCTCACGAAAGCGCTCGAATTTGTCGGGATACTCCGAGGCCAACACTGCGATTCCGATTCCTCCCGCGAGCACTGCCGCCGGGCGTCTGCCCTTCAATAGCAAAATCACCGCCGCTCCTGCCGATACCGCAATCGCCGCCTGTTTCCAGTTCGTCATCTTGTCTCCTCGCCGACGCATCACTCTCTGCCCCGCTTGACCGGATTGTAAATCACATGCCCTTCGATGCTTTATACTGCCGCGTGCGCTGTCCGTTTTTTCTCCGAAACGAGGCCCCATGACGCGAACCGTGCAGTTCTGTGCTTTTCTCCTGATTCTGGCCACCAGCGTTGCTTACTCCCAAACCAAGCCGCGGGCGCGCGATCTTGGCGTTCCCTTCGATGGCGCGCCCGGCCCGAACAACGCCATCACCGATGTGAAGGGCGTCGAAGTCGGCCATACCACGCTGATTCATGGCGACGGCAAACTCATCGTCGGCCAGGGCCCCGTTCGCACCGGCGTTACGGCTGTGTTGCCGCGCGGCAAAAAATCGACCGATGCGGTTTTCGGCGCCTGGTTCACGCTTAACGGCAACGGAGAGATGACGGGGACGACATGGCTCGAAGACTCCGGCCTGCTGGACGGGCCGGTGATGATCACGAACACGCACAGCGTGGGTGTGGTGCGCGATGCGGTGATCGCATGGAAAGTGAGAAACGGCGGCCCCGACATGGAAGGCTACTGGTGGTCGCTGCCCGTGGTCGCCGAGACCTGGGACGGCTGGCTGAATGACATCAACGGATTTCACGTCAAGCCCGAAGACGCATTTCACGCGCTCGATTCCGCGCACGCGGGGCCGGTCGAAGAAGGCAATGTGGGCGGCGGCACCGGCATGGTGTGCAACGAATTCAAGGGCGGCATTGGAACGTCTTCTCGCGTGCTCGACGCCAAAGACGGCGGCTACACCGTGGGCGTGCTGGTGCAGTGTAACTACGGACGCCGTCCTGAACTTCGCATCGCGGGCGTGCCGGTCGGTAAAGAGATTCCTGAGCACCCCGCCTATGAAGACGCTGCGGCGATTCAGATGCGGTCGGATCAGGATGTTGGCTCGATCATCATCGTGATCGCCACCGACGCGCCGCTGATCCCTACGCAACTCAAGCGTATGGCGCGTCGCGCATCACTCGGACTCGGCCGCGACGGCAGCTACTCCGGCGATGGCTCGGGAGATATCTTCGTCGCATTCTCGACCGCGAATTCCGGCATGGCGAGCCCCAAGGGAATTCACGACATCAAGATGCTTCCCAATGACAGCCTCGATCCCATTTTCCTGGCGACCGTGCAGGCTACGGAAGAAGCGGTCGTGAACGCGATGGTTGCGGCCGATACCATGACCGGCATCGACGGCCACACGGTGATCGCGCTCCCGCACGACAAGCTGCGCGAGGTGTTGAAGAAATACAACCGGCTGGCAAAGTAACCTCTGTCAAAAAACGCCAGGCAGGGGCGGCTGACGGTTTCCCCTGGGCGACCCCGCTAAAAAACGACCGTGATGGCCGTCACTGCCGTTCCCTACTAATATGGAAGAATCACTCAGGGATGGCACACTGATGCAAACCTTCAAAGCAATCATCGCGGGCGCAGGCCCGGCCGGACTGACCGCTGCATACGAACTCTCGAAGCAAGGCGCGCCCGTCGTGGTTCTCGAAGCCGACCCCGTCTACGTCGGCGGAATCTCGCGCACGGTCAACTACAAGAACTTCCGCTTCGATATCGGCGGCCACCGCTTCTTCTCCAAATCGCGCGAGGTCGAAGACCTCTGGACCGAAATCGCTGGACCCGACCTGCTCAATCGCCCGCGCTCCTCGCGCATTTATTATCGTGGCCAGTTCTACACCTACCCGCTGAAGCCTTTTGAGGCGCTGTCAAAGCTGGGGATTTTTGAGTCCACGCGCTGCATGGCCTCGTTCGCCAAGGCGAAGCTGAGCCCGACTCCCAATCCAAAAACTTTTCAGGATTGGGTAGTCAACCAGTTCGGCGAACGTCTCTTCCAGATTTTCTTCAAGACCTACACCGAAAAAGTCTGGGGCATGAAGTGTACGGAAATTTCCGCCGACTGGGCCGCGCAGCGAATCAAGGGCCTGTCGCTAGGCTCGGCCGTTAAGCACGCCATACTGCCGCAGCGAAAGCCTAAAGACCGCACGCAGGTCGTCAAGACGCTGATTGACACTTTCCGCTATCCGCGCCTTGGTCCCGGCATGATGTGGGAAGCCTGCACCGAGAAGATTCGCAAACAGGGCGGGCAGGTTCTTATGGGACGCACCGTCACCGGCTGCCGCTTCGACTCCGCGCGCAACGCCTGGATCGTGACCGCCCGCGATGCGGATGGCCACACAGAAGAATTCCAGGGCGAGCACATGATTTCTTCGATGCCCATCCGCGAACTGGTCGCGCAGATCCAGCCGGGGCTTTCGAGCGAGGCGCAGCAAGCCGGAAAATCGCTGCGCTACCGCGACTTCCTGACAGTAGGCCTGATAGTCCGCGACGCGGGCCGCTTCAACGATAACTGGATTTATATCCACGACCCGTCAGTGCAAGTAGGACGCGTGCAGAACTACAAATCCTGGTCGCCGGAGATGGTGCCCGATCCCGCCTACTCCTCCTACGGCCTCGAATATTTCTGCTTCGAAGGCGACGGCCTCTGGACCGCGCCCGACGAGCAACTGATCGCGCTAGCGAAAAAAGAAATTCAGCAGATCAATCTGGCGAACGCCGAGAACATAGTTGATGGCGTAGTAATCCGCCAGAAGAAAGCCTATCCCGTCTACGACGATACCTACCAGCAGCACGTCGACACCATCCGCGCCGCGCTCGAAAAGCAGTTCCCCACGCTGCATCTAGTAGGCCGCAACGGCATGCACAAGTACAACAACCAGGACCACGCCATGATGACCGCCATGCTTACCGCAAAAAATATTCTCGCGGGCAATCGCCAGTATGACGTGTGGGCCGTCAACCAGGACGCCGAGTATCACGAGGCAGGAGAGGCCGGTGCCGAGGAAAAGGCGCCCTGTGTCGAGCGCGTGCCGCAGGCCGTGTGAGCCTGACCCCCATCTCTAGCGCATGAAAAGGGCGAAGATACGGCGCAAACTTGTGCTAATGCCTGGTTACAACAGTAAGGAAGGGGACATCGGTGTAGTGTTTTACACTTGCAGCTAAGATGGATTTTCTTCGCCAGAAGCACTGGGCTGATGCGACGTGGCCTCGGGCTGCGGTTGCTGGAGTTATTGGAACTGTTTCGCTCGCACTGCTTTTCTTGACCGTACCGCGCCTGTTTTTCGACTACGTGGTGTTCCCGCTGGCCAAGGATGCGTACATTTTCCCCGAATGGCGGTACAGGATTTTCGACGCTGTCCTTGTCGCTTGGTGCATTGATGGGCTCATTGCGGCGGTTCTATTCTTCCGCAGCACCGCTATTCGACCCGGCCTGAGGCCATGGGCGCATCGCACGATACTCTTGTACTTTATCGGTCTTGCGATTCTGATTTCTGGCGCAGCGTTGGGGACGTGGCTCCGCAGCCATGGCATCTGAGTACAACTGTTGTAACATCGCGGTTTCACTCATCGACCTGCAAAAAAGCGAATGCATGGTGCCAGCATGTGCCAACTCCTAGTTACAACAGTTATCTTCTCCCTGGATTGATGGACGATCGAGAATACAGGTTGGCCGTAGGCTTGTGCCCTTGATGAATCTCGAAACAAAAGTGAGACCGAAAGTAATCGAGAACCGGGACACCGTTAAAGAACGGCAGCCTTGGTGGCTTGTCTTATGTTGGGCCCTAATCGGCCTAGGTTTCGACTGGCATTGTGCATTCCTATGGTTCTCGGGAAGGCACTCCATTTTCTCCACGCCCGTGCTTCAAAGAATGGGTCTTATTGTTGTGGTGTGCACCGCTGTTGCTCTTCTTGCGGCGTTTGTCTTGCGTCAAGCTAGGTGGCGAGATGCAGGGGTGTTTTTCTGCCTCGTGTCAGGTTTGGCATACGGGCACTCGATCCTCGAGTGGATTGCTAACCGATAGACCTCAGCGTGATTGCTTCCGCCTCTATCCAATTTATCGTTCGTTGTTGGCGGAAAATCGCGATTACACTCACAACCCGCTAACGCCTTGGTTACATTAACCATTAGTAATCTCGCAGTTTCGCCTGAAACCCGTCGATATTGGTAGGATGCACGCCGCGCCGACCGCCAACCTGCGCCGAAAAGCGACGCCTCGCGAATTGTTCACGGCGCTTTCGTGTGGTCTTCTACCTTATTTGGGTGGCCTGCTGGTGATTTGGACGCGGCAGTTGGCTGGTTAGCGCTTGCGTGTGCGTTGATCTGCGTGATATCAACCTCGGGCGCATATACTCTGCGAAAATCCGCCGACCCGGACACCGCCAAGCCCAGACTGATTGTCGATCCCATGTTGTACGGGGTTGAGTTTGCCCTCACTGCCGTCTTGATTCGTTACGTTTTCTTGCGGTAATTGTTGAAACATCGCGATTACGCTCATCATCTGGTTAGCGAGGGTAATCCCTGTTCCAACACCGCGTATTTTTCAATGATTGATGCCGCCCGATAAGGCGATCACCACAAGAATCCAAAAGAGACCGATTGGCGCGAAGTAAAGCCAGCCGTAGCGCCGCCGCGTGGCTTTAAATGCGGAAAAGTGAACTGCGGCCAGAGTTCCCCAGCATAGGATGCTTTCTATCGTCGTCCCCGGCTCTCGCTTCAACCAAAACAAAACCCAACCGAACAAGCCAACGGTGCTACCAAGGCCCCACCAATTCGTGCTTCGTACTAGCGGGACTGTCGGCGCTCGTGTCTCCATAGGCTCCTAGCGTAGCGCCAGTTCATGAGTCCGTCTTCGTTACCTGCGTTAAACCGCTCTGGGGCTCATTTGGCGAAAAATCCCGATTTCACTCAAAACTCGCCGACAATATTAGCCAGATGCTTGCATCACACCGATTGATTGGAGAACCCAATGAACATTTGCGCTCTCCGTTCCCGATAGCTCAGACAGCTGGCCTGAAGAGCTTTAATCAACAGATCATCGAAGTATGCGTGGCGGGGGCATTCCCCGCTAGTGTGAAACAATTCCAGATATGCCCGCGCAAATGCTACGGCCCCTGCCGTCGATGCTATTGCGCTCTCTCGGAATGCAACAATGACATCCCGCCCACATCTTCCCTCCGCCAGCGCAGACCAGTAGCGACTCGCCAGCCGAAGGTTCGCGGGATCGGTTTTCAAGCTCTGACGAATCCTTTCGATCTGATCGTTACGGCGTTCCCAGTTGGAGGGCACGGGCGAAACCATACAAGACGGCAGTGGAGGACGCAAGGTCAATTGGCGTAATATCGCGATTTCACTCATTAGCCCGCTAACAGGTTCCCCGCAGAGGAACACCTTGACTTAAGATCGAGAACTCATCTCAACTAAGAACAGCACAAACGTGCAGCGGCTTCGGATGGATCCGTCTTAGGTTTTCCCGGGTGCCGCAGTTGATCTTTGACAACAAAATCGGCGCGGCGACAATAAAATCAGCGCAGCCGCAGGAACTAACTCGCGTGTTATCAGGACTTTGATAGCTTACCATCCTTTAGAATCAATACTTTGAGAGGGGAAGGAACGCCAGAAATCGCGTGAGTTGGGCAGTTCCTATATCTAACTCCCGCGCAATCAATACTTTACCCATAAGTCTCGCCGGCTCAAGACTTTGGCGGGAAAAATTCCCTAAACCGATGATTCTAATAGACCGCGAAAAGGGGGGGCACCCCCGGGCCAAGAGAAAAACGCGCATGCACCTCGATCAAAGGGGCAACGCCCGCAATGACAAGTCGTCCTCGAAGGGCAATGAACTGAGAACTGAGAACTGAGAACTGAGAACTGAGAACTGAGAACTGAGAACTGAGAACTAATCCACCACAGCCCTATCAGTAATCTCCAGCCCTTTATCAATAATCGCGAACGCTTCGCGCAACTGCTGCTCGTTAATGCACAGCGGAGGATTCGTATAGAACGTGTTCCAGCGCACCAGCGTGTAAAGCCCGTTCTCGCGGAAAAATTTTCCGAGCGCCGCCATCTCGTCGGACGTGCCATTGAATGGAGCCATCGGCTGCCGCGTTTTCTGGCTGCGAACTAACTCGACGATTCCGAAAAGTCCGATCGAACGAACCGCTCCAACCGACCGATGTTTTTTCTGAAGCTCGGCTCCGAGATCTTTCATGATCGCGCCCATCTTCCGCGCGTTCTCGATCAAGTGATCTTCTTCATATACGCGAATCGTAGCCAGCGCGGTCGCGCAGCCCATCGGATGCGAGTTGTAAGTCAGTCCGCCAAAGAAAACTTTGTCCTGGAAATGCTGTGCGATGTGATGACGCATTCCAACCGCGCCCAGCGCGATGTAACTCGAAGTAAGTCCCTTCGCCATGCAGATAAGATCGGGAACAACTTTCCAGTGATCGACGGCAAACCATTCGCCGGTGCGGCCAAAGCCAGCCATCACTTCGTCGGCGATCATCAGAATTCCATACTTGTCGCAAAGTTTGCGCACGCCCTGCAGTAACCATCGGGCGGAATCAGAATGCCGTTCGTTCCCGTAACTGTTTCCAGAATGAACGCGGCAATCGTGTGCGGGCCTTCGAGCTGAATCGTCTCTTCGATCATCGCCAGCGACGATTCCGCCGATTCCCATCCGCGCTCGATACCATGATAAGGATCGAGCACGCGCACCACGCCCGGAATGCCAGGCTCAGCGGCCCATCTGCGCGGATCGCCGGTCAGCGAGATCGCGCCCGCAGTCGCGCCATGATAGGAACGATAGCGCGCGATGATCTTGTGACGTCCAGTAAATAACCGTGACAGCTTAATCGCATTTTCCGTAGCTTCGGCTCCACCATTCGTGAAGAAGAAAGTGTCAATGTCGCCCGGAGTAATTTCGGCGAGTTTCGCGCCAAGTCGCGCTCGCGGCTCGTGCGCCATAAACGGATTCGCATAGCAGAGCGTCTCAGCCTGATCCTTGATCGCCTGAATCACGCGCTCATCGCCGTGTCCGATGTTCACCGACATAAGCTGGCTGTTGAAGTCAATGAAGCGCTTCCCTTCAGGCGTCCAGAAATAAATGCCCTTGGCGCGCGCCACCGGAATCGGATCGACCTTCGACTGCGCCGACCATTCGTAGAGCGTGTGCTTCTTGGTAAGCTCAACCATTTCCTTGCCGGTCATAGCGGGAGTCTCAGTCGCGGTCGTCATTTAGTCCTCTCTTTCGTTTCTTCCGATCTTGCTTGTATATGAATTGTAATCCCTTAATTGGGAGTTGTCATCCCGAGCGCAGCGAGGGATCTGCAGTTTGCTCGCAGCGCCACAACCGCGCGGTACTAAACCGACTGCACGCTCAACACTGGTTTTCTGTCGCCAACCTGCGCGAGCGCAGCCTCCAGCACGTCCATCGCCTCATCCATCTGCGCATCGGTCACAACCAGCGGCATGAGCAGCCGAATCACGTTGCTATACGAGCCCGCAGTAATCAACACCAACCCATGCTCGTAGCAATATTGTGCCACCTGCTTCGTCTCTTCGTCCGCGGGCTCTCGAGTCGCCTTCGAGCGCACCAGTTCGAGAGCCTGCATCGCACCCAATCCGCGAACCTCACCAACAAGCTCCCATTGCGATCTCCATTTCTCCGCGCGCTTGCGAAAGCGCTCTCCGAGCACATTCGCTCGCGCGCACAGATTCTCCTTGTCGATCGTCTCAAGCACGGCGAGCGCGGCTTCGCAGGCCGCTGGATTTCCGCCGAATGTTCCGCCAAGTTGTCCCGGACCGGAAACGTCCATGATGTCCGCGCGGCCGGTAACCGCGGCCATCGGCAAACCGCCGGTCAGCGACTTCGCCATCGTCACGAGATCGGGATCAAGGCCCAATCGCTCGCAGGCAAACATCGCACCCGTACGCGCGAATCCAGTCTGCACCTCGTCGGCGATCACGAGAATTCCATGCTTGCGGCAAATCTCGGTGAGCGTCGGATAAAACTCCGCAGGAGGCGTGACGAATCCGCCTTCCCCAAGAATCGGCTCGACGATCACTGCCGCAACGGACTCCGCTGCAACCACGCGCTTGAACGTATCTTCAAGATGCTTCGCACAGAACATCTCGCACGACGGATACTTCAGCGAATACGAGCAGCGATAGCAGTACGCATATGGAATGCGATAGACCTCGCCGGGAAAGGGCTCGAAGCCTGCCTTGTAGGGATGCGTCTTGCTGGTCATGGCCATCGCCATGTAAGTGCGCCCGTGGAATGCATCTTCGAAGGCAATGATCGCGGGACGCTTTGTGTAAGCGCGTGCGATCTTGACGGCATTCTCAGTAGCTTCCGCTCCCGTACAAACCAGCAGAGTCTTCTTGGGTCCTTTGCCCGGCGCGATGGCATTGAGCTTCTCGCAAACCGCGACGTAGCTCTCGTAAGGCAGCACGTTGAAGCTGGTGTGCAGGAAGCGATCAAGTTGCCGGCGAAGCGCGTCGATGACAAGAGGCGCGCGATGGCCCGTGTTCAGGCAGCCGATTCCGCCCGCGAAGTCGATCAGGCGATTACCGTCGACATCCTCAACGACTGCGCCCTCCGCCTTCGCGACGAAGATGGGCGTTGCGTGATAGGCGGCGCGCACAACAGCTGCTTCGCGCCGCTTCATGAGTGCCTGCGAGCGCGGCCCTGGAATTGAAGTGCGTAGTTGAATGGTAGACATAATTTCCTAATTGCTAGCAGCTACTTGCCAGTAACTAACTGCCAGTTTGTTCGGCATCGACATGCTCGAACTAAGAACTAGAAACTAGTAACTAGCAACTGCTCTTCAGTACCAGCCGATTGGGGCTTCGTTCAGATTGATATATACCTGCTTGGTTTCGAGATATTCTTCGATTCCCCACGGTCCTAGCTCGCGGCCAAAACCGGACTGCTTGTAGCCGCCCCATGGCGCTTCGACGTAGGTCGGCTGCATGTGGTTCACCCAGACGATTCCGGCACGCAGGGACTTTACCGTGCGCATCGCTTTGAAGATATCGCGGGTCCAGACGGCGGCAGCGAGGCCATACGGAGAATCGTTCGCAATCTTCAGCGCGTCCTTTTCGTCTTCGAACGGAATGACCGCAGCGACCGGCCCGAAAATTTCCTCGCGCGCGATGCGGGCGTTATTATCGACATCGTAGAAGATGGTCGGCTGCACGAAGTAGCCCTTGGCAAACTTCTCGGCGCGCGCGCCGCCGGATGCGATCTTAGCTTCCTTCTTGCCGATATCGAGATAGGAGAGCACGCGGTCGTACTGCTCTTTGCTGACGAGCGCGCCCATCTTGGTCTCGCGATCGAGCGGCGGACCGAGTTTGATCTTCTTTGCCTTCTCGGCCATGGCTTCGACGAATTTCTTGTAGATCGACTTCTGCACGAGGATGCGACTGCCGGCGGAGCAGACTTCTCCCTGATTGATGAATACTCCAAAGAGCGCGCCGTCGATGGCCGCTTCGAAATCCGCGTCGGCGAAGAAGATGTTCGGCGACTTGCCGCCGAGTTCGAGCGTGACGCGCTTCACGGTGTCGGCAGCTTCTTTTACGATGATCTTTCCGACCGAGGCCGAACCCGTGAAGGCGATCTTATTCACATCCGGATGTTTGACCAGCGGCGAGCCGCACGTCTCGCCGAAGCCGGTGATCACGTTGACGACCCCTTTTGGCAACCCGACTTCGTCAAACCATGTCGCCAGTTCGAGCGCTGTCAGCGGTGTCTGCTCAGCGGGTTTCAGAACACAGCTACACCCGGCCGCCAGTGCGGGCGCAAGCTTCCATGCGCCCATCAGGAGTGGATAGTTCCACGGGATGATTTGTCCCGCGACCCCGACCGGCTCTTTCAGCGACAGGCTCATCGCATTGTCGGGCACCGGATTGACATAGCCGACAACTTTTGTGGCGAGGCCGCCGTAGTATTCGAAACATGTGGCGACATCGTTGACGTCGAACTCCGCCTCGACAATGGGCTTGCCGGTGTTGCGGCATTCGAGTTCGGCGAGCATCGCCAGGTTCTGGCGAACTTTTTCGGCCAGACGAAATAGGACCCGCCCGCGTTCTTGCGCGGTCGAGGTTCCCCACGGCCCCTCATCAAAGGCAAAGCGGGCCGCGGCAACTGCGCGATTGACGTCTTCGGCATTCGCGTCCGGAACCTGCGCGATTATTTCCTCGGTCGAGGGATCATAGACGGGAAATGTCTTGTTGGTCTGGCTCGACACCCATTCGCCATTGATGAACATCTGGTAGGTTTTTACGTCGGTCTGTACTCCACCAGGCATGTGGACCTCCTGCTTTACCTCAAGGGCTAACGCCCCGATGATTTCTGCTCTCTTTCGGCTCGACCGAAGTCGTGGACTGCCTAGGTCGACCCCGAACAAGAACCTTAGCCGCTACGTTGGTCTTGCAACTTCCAGAGGCTTGGGATCGAGCGCTAACGCCGCTGGCTTCAGTCTTCCGTAAACAAAAAAGAAGAAAACAGCTAAGCCGATGAAAACCGCGGTACCTCCGACCATCCAAGTCTCGTACGACCACAACGAAGTAATCTGCTGCGCGGGAAAGAACGCCAATCCGATGCCAAGCGTAGTCGTCAAAAAGCCACTTAGCCCGACCAAAAACAAAGTTTGCCGGCCATAGAGTCCTCGCGGAATCGCCTCGGTGAAGGCAAACTTGATGAGCGCGCCAAACATATATAGGAACGGCACCAGTTGTAGAACAACCGCCAGAGACAATAGTTTCTGAAACACCTCGGTCGAACCAGTCGAAGTCAAGTGCAGGGAAGCAAGTCCGAGCCTGTCGACGATCTCATCCCAGAACCACCAGCCGTAGAAGTTCAGCGACACAAGAATCGTCGAAATGATTCCTTGAACGATCAAGGCGGCGTGCGGCGTGGCGTACTTGGGATGAACCTTCCCTAACCAGCTGGGCATGTAGGAATCGAGGCCGGCGACGAATGGAATGCGCGCTGAGCCTCCCATCCAGGCGGAGCCGATGCCCGCGATCGCGAAGGCGAGAAGAACCGCAAAGGGGGCGACAATCCAATCGAGGTGCACGCGGCCGGCCATGTGACTTACTGCCTGAACGATGCCCTGGAGCACGTTAATGTCGTTCTTCCCCACCGCAATCAGCAACGTCAGAGTTGCGCCCACATATAAAACTCCGGAAATGACTCCGCCCCAAGCCACTGCTCCGGGAAGAATTTTGCGGGGATCCTGAATCTCATCACCCATTACGGATGCGAGTTCCAATCCAACGAGACCGAAACAAATCACGCCGAAGGAGTTCAAGACAGACTTGTGGTCGGCCGGGATACGGAAATCAGCGGCAGTGAGGCTCGTGCCGAAGCGCGACCAGATCACGATGCCCAAAATGATCAGCACACCCGCAGCAAGAAACGTTCCGACGGCTCCGAGGTTGTTCAGCCACTTCCCCACTCCAAGGCCGATGATGTTCAGAAATGTCAGGACAACCAGAAGCGCGAGCGAAACTGTCAGTGCGAATGGAGCTTTGGTGGCGAGCGTTTCATGTCCCGGCCCCATCGCAAACACCGACACGCCGACAAAATACAGCATCACCGTCGGCACGTATAGCATGTTATTCGTCCAGTAGCACCAACCGGAGAGGAAGCCATGGAAGTCGCCGAAGACTTCTTTCGCCCAAAGATAAACGCCGCCCTCGCCCGGATACCGGTGCGCCAGTTCAATAACCGCAATTCCCTGCGGCCAGAAAAAAAGCAGCAGCGAGATCAGCCACAGCCAGACCGTCACTCCGCCGTTGGCCGCGATGCTTGGGACGACATTGAGATTGAAGACCGCGACGACAAACAGCAACACGAGATCGAAGCGTCCGAGGACACGCTTAAGGTGCGGCTGGTTGTCGGATGATTGAGTCATCGGGTCTGGGTCATCGGGTCAATGAGTCATTGAGAGACTGAACCATTGAAAATTTAGCGATTGGCCCGGGGAAACGGTTTAATCGCTCAATAAATCAATGATTCAATGACTCAATAGTCAGTGTGTCGCAACCGCTCCGATTCGTTCGTGCTGCGCAGCAGCTAGCGAGTCGGCGATGTCGGCAAAGGCGGCGAGGTGCTCGTCGATGTCGGCTTCAGTGTGCTGGACCGAGATCGTCCATTGTTCGTCCCACCAGTAAGGCTGCGGCATTACGCCACGGTTGACCATGCCGAACCAGTAGTGGCGCCACAGGTCGATATCAATCGCCAGCCAGTCGCGATAGTTCTTGATCTCCGACGGATACAGCATCAGCGCACCATTCACGCCTGCGCTTGCTATGTAGGCTTGCAGGCCGGATTTGGCGACGATCTTCCTGTAGCCCTCTGTCAGCTTCGCACTCAGCTTGTCGGTGTGCGCGTAATTCCCGCGGGTTAGCACTTCGCGGAACACCGCCAACCCGGCGGCCATCGAAACGGGATTCGTATTGTAGGTGCCACCGTGAAAAACTTTATGGTCGGAGATGAGCTGCATGACGCGCTTGTGCGTACCGAAAGCAGCCAGAGGCAAGCCGCCGCCGATCGACTTGGCGAGGCAGATCATGTCAGGCGTGACCCCGAAATATTCCGAAGCGCCGGCCCAGCCAAGTTTTGCCCCAGTCTTTACTTCGTCAAAGATCAGCAGCGCGCCGTGCTTGTCGCAAAGTTCGCGCAGGCCTTCGAGAAAACCCTTCTGCGGCATGCAGAGGCCAACGTTCATCATGATCGGTTCGAGAATGATGGCTGCGATCTGGTTGGGATTTTCGCGGAAACGAAGTTCGACCGTCTCTAGGTCGTTGAAGGTTGCGATCTGGACATTGGCGATGCTCGCCGCCGGCACACCTTTGCCGCCGGAGACGGGCTTCGGATTCTTAATGTCGCCGAAGTCATCCGCGGGCGGATGCGGCTTTACGCTGACGAGCGCTGCATCATGCAGTCCGTGGTAGCCGCCTTCGAATTTGATGATCTTGTCGCGACCGGTGGCGGCACGCGCCAGACGAATGCAGTGCATGGTCACTTCGGTACCGCTGTTGCCGAAGCGGCACATCTCGACCGGAAAGCGCGTGCAGATCTCTTCCGCGAGTTCCCATTCCATGTTGTGCGGCATGCCGAACATGGTGCCAGTGGAAAGGCGCTTCTCGACGGCGCTCATGACCGCCGGATGGCAGTGCCCCGCCATCAGCGCGCCGAAGCATAGATTGTGATCGATGTATTCATTGCCATCCAAATCGCGGAACCTGCCGCCTTTGCCATCCTGCACAAAGATCGGATAGGGATCGTAGGCGCGGTAGTTGCTGGCGACTCCAAGCGGAATGCGTTTCAGGTTTTTCTTGTGAGCTTCGGCGGACTTCGGTGTGCGGCGCTCGAATGTGTCGAGCTCCTTATCGAGTGCGGGATACATCGTAATCTCCAAAAATGCTCAGGCCGGATCCGCTAGAGGATGGCCATTAGATTGGGCCCGAGGCGGTCAGGGCCGCCCGGTTTTAGACAAACGCGTTTCTACTAGAAGTAAAACTTCAATGCAAATTGTACTAGACGCGGCTGGCGAGCTTCCTGGATTTGTCCAAACGTCGAATCCGAAAAATTCCCGTCAGGGTTCACGAACTGCGTCTTGTTGAACAGATTGAAAATATCGGTCCGGAACTGGAAGTACCTGACGTCCGAGATCGCGATCTTTTTCGTCAAGGTAATATCCCACTGGTTTTCGCCAGGACCGCAACAAATGGACCGCGGTGTTGTGGCAAAGGTGCCAAGAGGCGGGTCAGCAAATTGCCCAGGAGTCAGGTAGTAATGTCCGGGAACGCCGTTGATGGTTTGCAGCGTCTTGGGGTTCTGTAATTGCAGGGTCGATCCGGTCATTTGCGGAGCTGCCGTTCCAAAGAAAAACAAGCTGCCAATCAACTCGTCATCGTCCTGAGTTTGCAAGCGGATTGGGAAGCCGCTCTGGAACTGAGTAATACCAGACAATTGCCAGTCGTCAAGAGCCCGGCCAGCCACGCCACTATATTTCGGTACGGGGATATCCCACACATAGTTCACGACAAAACGCTGCGCGGAATTGAAGAGTGAGAGCCCCCTGCTCTTCTTGTAATCGAATGGATTGAGGGTTTCCTCGAATGAAGAGGCCCAGTCGAGCGATTTACTCCAGGTGTAAGCGGCCTGGAACTGCAATCCATGCGAGAAGCGTTTTTCCAGCATGGTCTGGAGCGAGTTATAGGCGGAAGCTGCAATCGTGTCCTCTGCGAAAATGTTGGTGAAGATCGGGTTGCCGCCTGTAGGACAGTTGGTTCCGGCATTGGCGCCGGACTCGACACAGTTGGGAGCCGAATAGGGTCGCGTGCCGGGAAGAAAGATTGGGACACCGCCAGCTGTGCCAGATATCACCTGTCCATTCGGCAGGGTGAGGCTCTGTCCCTGCATCAACGTGAAACTATAGGTGCTATCTTCCAAGGTTGGTCCGCAGCCTTGGCCAAGGTTGATGAGGTCGAGGCAGGTCTGGGGATTACCGGCGTTGATGTCATGCGACGCGAGCAAGCGATGGCCCTGCGATCCCACATAATTGATCTGCCATAGCAGATCCTTCGTGATCTCGCGTTGGATACTGAAGTTGTACTGCGCAGTATATTGAGTTCGCAGATGCGGTTGGAAGTCCCCGTACATCAGGATGGGAGAGAAGTTCGCCCAACCGGGATCCTGTCCCCGGGGAGGCGTGATGATGCCGTTGAAACCATTCGGAGCGACACTGCCATCCTGTCCGATAAAAGGGGTATTAAAGAAGGTGTTGTAGAAGCTGGGACTGCTACCGAAGGGCGGTTCCGCGCCAAACTGCTCCAGGACCAACTGTTCCATCGGATTGTAAAACAGGCCCCAACCGGTACGGATACTCGTCTTTCCATTGCTGCCGAACACTTTTCCTAGAAAGCCGTCTGTGAAGTTTGGACTATAGGCAATGCCAATGCGTGGAGCAAATGCCTTGTAGTACGTCGATGTCAATCCCGCAGGCACGCCGGGATCGCCGGGAACTACCAGCCCAGTGGGGCAATATGCGAGTGGAGTGTTGGTGCAGGGATAGATCGTGCTGTTCTCGCCTGGGCGAAAGGTCTGCACGTGTCCAAGCGCATCGGTCAGAGGTGTATCGAGTTCCCACCGAAGTCCATAATTGAGGGTCAAATTGTTCTTTATTTTCCAGCTATCCTGCGCGAACAAATAAAGGCCGGTGCTGCGAATGTTCTCCCGCTGTGCCGACCCTTGCGAATAGGTATCGACCAAACCCAGAAAATATCCCGGATAGTTATCCGTCGAGCTAATGGCATTATTGCCGGAGCTATTGAAAGTAAAGTTGCCACTGACGTTGTAATACAACGTCTGGTCGAAGCGATTGCGCTGGACATCGGCACCGAACTTCAGCGTGTGAGTGCCTTTGACCCAGCTTAGGTTGTCCGCGAACTGAAAGGAGTTCCCGACCTGCGGCAATTCCCCCTCCCAGCCGTTGCCGATGTTGAATCCACCCGAGACGTCCACAAAGGGCAATCCCGTGCGGTTTGAGGGCAATCCTGTCGTGATGCCATATTGAGGATTCGTTCCCAGTTGGCCTTGAATTGAATTTGGGCCAACATTCGAATCCGACACCCCATTGAAACAATAAGCGCTCGCCGATCCTGTGCAAAAACTCGTGACCGCACCGGTCGATTGCGGATGCTGGAACGTCAACTCGCCTTCACGCAGATAAGTAACACGGAACTCATTGACCACCGAATTGCTGATCGTCCAAGTATGGCTGGGATTCCATTGCTGAAAGCGCTGTTTAACAAAGGTCCCGTAGCCGGGAACATTCGCGCCCGCCGCTTGAAAGTTGTAAAAGGGATTCAGATCCCGTTCATCGTTGAAATAGTAGTAGACGCTGAGATTCTGGCGATCGCTAATCCTATGATCGAAGCGGAAAGTAAACTGGTCGGCATCGGTGGATTGCGTCGGTACCCCTTGATAGAAGGAACCGGGGATATTGGCGGCGGGCAGATATTGCAGTAGGTTCAACGCCACCGGATCCATACATTGGGTGGGAATAACGCCGCCAGGAAAAATAGAATTCCACAAAACGCCCGAGGCTGGAACTGCACCCTCTTCTCCAGTAATTGCTGAGGTACAGCCCGGTCTGCCATTCAGCGCATCGGCAGTGAACTGGTCGTTAATCTGGTTTGGAGTCACACCATCCGAACGCAGCAAGGGAAACGGCGCTCCAAAGATACCGCTAATCTCATCCGGCGTTGGCAACTGCACCAGCGGACTCGCCGTGCCCTCGCGGATTCTACGGCCTTCATAAGACACGAAGAAGAACGTGCGGTCTTTCTTTACCGGGCCGCCGAGCGTGCCGCCAAACTGATTCTGATTGAACTGGGCCTTAGAAGTATCGAAAAAGCCCGTGGAATTGAGCACCTTGTTGCGAAAATACTCATATACATCGCCGTGCAGGCTGTTGGTCCCGGACTTCGTTACAACATTAACCACGGCTCCGGAATTGCGTCCGTACTCGGCATCGAAGGTGTTGGTAATAACGCGAAACTCCTCGACGGCATCTGGGGTCGGTTGGACGGCGGCCGCATTCACGAATGTATCATTGGCATCGCCACCATTCACGCTGAAGTTGTTAGCGCGGCCACGGCCTCCGTTCACGGAAACCGAACCCGCAGCGTCGCTGCCGTAAAAAGTGCTGCCGCTCGATCCAAGTTGCGACTGCACGCCGGGCTGCAATTGCAAGAACTGATAGGTATCGCGAGTGATTCAGCGGCAGTTCGTTGACCTGACTTGTTATTCACGATCGCGCCCAACTGCGTGCTGGTCGTATCCACCAGCGGCGCTTCCGAGGTCACCTCCACCACTTCTTTGGTCTCGCCGATCTGCAATGTGGAGTTGAAGGTGATCGACCTGGTTCAGTTCGACCGTGATTCCCTTGCGAACATTGGTCTTGAAGCCCGTCAAATCGAAAGAGAGCGTGTAGGTTCCGATCGGGACTTCCGGGAAAGCCATAGTCGCCGCTGCCGTTGGTTTGCGATTCGCGGCTGACGCCCGTCGCTTCGTTGGTAAGCGTCACCTTGACGCTCGCCAGCACGGCGCCGCTCGGGTCGGCCACGCGGCCGATGAATGCGGCCTCCGGTGCCTTGCGCGAAGGCAAGCGAGGAACAGATCAGGCACGCGAGCGCGAGCCAGCCAATCAACTTCGGAGAAGTTTTCGAGAGAGACATGGGCTCCTCCAGATCTCGGGGTCAGATCCGAATTTTTCGCTCGATTTTTCGACCTTGTGGGAAAAGCAAACCTTGCTATAATCGCGCAAGGTTAGAGACTCTTCGGTCATCTGTCAAGCGGAAAAGTTCAGCTTCGCGACGTATTCAGCGGAAACATTAATACTCATGTCGAGCGGGGCAAAACTGTACCTCAAGATCGGCGATGTGGCGCGGCTTGTCGGCGTCTCAGCCTCCGCCATTCGCGGCTGGGAGAGCCTGGGCCTGACGCGCCCGCAACGCAGCCAGGGCCGCTATCGTCTCTATACGAACGACGACGTGCGCCTGCTCAAGAAGGCGCGCTATCTGCGCAAAGTGCGTGGACTCAATGCCGCTGCCATCGTCGAGATGCTGAAGCGCGAAGGCTCGATCCAACCGGCGCATACCGGTCCGACTGCGGGAGTTGGGCCTCGCCTGCGGCAGTTGCGCAAGCAGCGCGGATTGAATCTGGCCGAAGTCGCCACCGCCGCCGAGGTATCCGTCGGCTTTCTCAGCGCGGTGGAGCGCTCGCAGATGAGCGCGTCGGTCGGCACCCTGCGCAAGCTCGCCCGTTTCTATCGCACTAATATCCTTGAGTTTTTCGATCCGGCTGAAGCAAATCCCCGGCTGGTACGCCCGAACCGGCGTAAGGTGCTGGAGGCGGGTCCGGGAGTCCGCATGGAGTTGCTGGCGTGGGGAAACACGGCGATGGAGCCGCACCTGTTTCGCATCAAGCCGCACGCGGGCAGCGGCGAAGCATACGTCCACGAAGGCGAAGAGTTCCTCTTCGTGTTGCGCGGAGGATTGAAGATCGCGCTCGACGGCGAGGAGTACGATCTGAAGCGCGGCGACAGCTTCTATTTTGAAAGCGCCACCCCGCATCGTTGGACGAATCCCGGTCCCGGCGAGACCTGGCTTTTGTGGGTAAACACGCCGCCGACGTTCTGAATGCACGTGCCGGTCGCGAATATGGACTTAAATCCACCGGCTGGAGAAATTAGATGACATTGCGAAAGGCCGCATTGGCTCCTCTGCTAGGTCTCCTCGTCCTTTTCTGCGGATCGTGCGCAAAGAAAACTCCTACGCTCAACCTGCTGGTGTGGGAGGGCTATGCTGATCCGTCCTATGTGCACGCCTTCGAGGAGCAGAACCACTGCAAGGTTTCGGCGTCATACATGGGATCGAGCGACGAACTGGTCGCGAAGCTTCGCGGTGGCAGCGCCGGCACCTACGACATCATTTCTCCTTCGAGCGATGTGGCTACCATGATCGCGACGTCGGGCCTCGCGGCTCCACTCGATCTCGGCAAACTGCCCACCTATGGCCAGCTTTCACCGCAACTCACTTCATTGCCTCTGGTGCGCGTGAAGGGCGATGTTTACGGCGTGCCCTTCATGTGGGGCCCGGACCCGATGATTTACGACACCACCGCGTTCCCGCAGCCACCGGACAGTTGGAACGTGATGTGGGATCCGAAGCTCAAACAGAAAATTTCCGTATGGGACGACCTCTCGACCGTCTACATGGCCGCGCAGGTTCTCGGATATGACAAGCCCGATCCGGGACATCTTTATAACCTGAGCGACGAAGAATTGGATGCGGTCAAGAAGAAGCTGATCGAACTGAAACCTAACATTCGCAAGATGTGGTCGACCGGCGGCGAGTTAACCAACCTGTTTCAGAATCACGAAGTCGTCATTGCCATGGGCTGGCCGCTGATGACCAACCAGCTCCGCAAGAGCAATTTCCCCGTGGGCGAAACAATCCCTAAAGAGAACACGACGGGCTGGATCGATCACCTGATGATCACCGCCGGCAGCGAAAACAAAGAACTGGCCTATAAGTTTCTCGAATTCATGATCCAGGCGCAGACACAGAAGAAAGTCACGGACGTGACCGGCTACACGCCCGCGAATCCGCACGCCGCACAGTTCATGACGCCGGAAGAGGTGAAGAGTCTGCATCTGGATGATGTCGATAACTATCAAAAAAGACTTTACTTCTGGCAGAACGTTCCGCGACGTGCCAAGTACAACGAGATTTGGAACGAAGTAAAAGCCACGCAGTAGTACCACTGTGCGAGCGGCGAGACGCTCACCGAACAGCGAAACGGGACGCCGACGCTAGAGTCGAGAGTAATGGCAACCTCTATAGAACTCGCAACGACTCAAATCCAAGGCTGGTGAAGCTGCGATTCTCTCCCTGCGCGGCATCGCCAAGGACTTCGGCAAGAACATTGTTCTGCGCGATATCAGTCTGGAAATCGCGGAAGGTGAGTTCCTCACCATCCTCGGCGAAAGCGGCTCAGGAAAAACCACGTCTGCTGCGTATTCTCGCCGGCTTCGAACAGGCCACTGCGGGCGAAGTCTGGATGTCCGGCGCGCGCCTCGACCAGCAACCGCCGTATCGCCGTCCCATCAATACTGTCTTTCAGAGCTATGCCCTATTCCCGCACATGACGGTCGAAGAGAACGTCGGCTACGGACTGCGCATCGCCAAACGTCCCGCCGCTGAAATCGAATCGCGCGTGAGTGAGGCGCTCGCTAAAGTAAAGATGTCCGCTTATGCCAAAGCGAAGCCGTCGAAGATCAGCGGGGGCCAGCAGCAACGCATCGCGCTAGCGCGCGCCCTCGTGAATCGCCCACGCGTCCTGCTGCTCGACGAACCGCTCTCCGCGCTCGACGCCAACCTGCGCCGCCAGATGCAGGTCGAACTCAAGGCACTGCAACGCGAAGTCGGTATCACTTTCATCTTCGTCACGCACGACCAGGAAGAAGCCATGGTCATGTCCGACCGCATCGCGCTCCTTCGCTCTGGAGAACTCGAGCAGGTCGCCAGTCCGCGCGAAATTTACTCGCGGCCCGCGACAGCTTACACGGCGCAATTCATCGGGCATACAAATTTGCTGAAGGCCGAAGTGCGGGCGGGCTACGGTCAATAAGCGGAGCGCTGACCTGGCCCACTTCCCTGCCCGACGGAGCCGCTCTGTTCTCGTTGCGCCCGGAGTGCATTCGCCTTGGTGAAACTGGCGGCGCGGCGGGCCTTGGAGGCCAGCAATCCGACAGTTCGCTTTCAGGCTCGGCTGCGCGATCAAGTCTTCCACGGCGCGAATGAACTCTGGCGCGTTGAGTGCGCGGACGGTCTGGTGTTGACCTTGCGCACATCATCTCGCCCGTCGAGCGGAGACGCCGAAAATCTCGAGTTTGAATTCTCCTCCGCCGACGCCGTTCCCGTCCGCCAGTCCGAGGAGCGCGTCTGATGTTCTCCCGCGCCTATCGGATCGCCATCACGGTACCGCCGCTCGCGTGGGTCGCCGTGTTCTTGCTCGTCCCTTATTTGCTGATGTTCTGCTACAGCTTCTGGTCGGTCTCCGACTCACAAGCGATCATCCATTCCTGGACGTTCGAAAATTATCGCGAACTCTTCACGAAGCCGGTGTACTGGGAGACTTTGCTGCGCTCGATGTGGATCGCCGCCCGCGTGACGCTCTTCTCGCTTCTGCTTGGATATCCGCTTGCCTACTTTCTTTCGTTTCACGCAGGCTCTCGAAAGGACCTCCTCTACCAACTCGTCATCATCCCGCTCTGGGTGAGTTACCTGGTGCGGGCATACGCGTGGAAGACGATCCTCGGCACCGACGGCGTGCTGAATACGCTGTTGCAATACGCACACCTCACGAGGCATCCGCTTGATTTCCTGCTCTACAGCCCGTTCGCCGTAGTCCTCACGCTGACGCACATCTACACGCCCTTTGCGCTCTTACCGATCTACGCGTCACTTGAGCACGTCCCGCGGAATCTGGTCGAAGCGTCGCACGATCTGGGAGCATCGCCGGCGCAGACATTCTGGCGCGTGATCTTCCCGCTTTCGATTCCTGGCGTGCTCGCCGGCGCAACATTCGCCTTCGTGCTCAGCCTGGGGGATTTTCTCGCGCCGTTACTTCTCGGGGGACCGAGCGGCATCATGATTTCGAATATTGTCGTCAGCCTTTTTGGCGCGGCCTATAACTGGCCACTGGGCGCGGCGATTTCCCTCTGCATGCTGCTGATTGTCGTCGGCCTGCTCTTCTTTTCCGAGCGACTGGAAAAGAAGTGGAGCTTCTCGTGAACCGCGGAACGTCAACCGAAACGCCAACGCGTTGGCTCGCGATCCACGCGCTCGCAGTTTTCGCCTTTCTCTACCTGCCGATCGCTGTCCTGATTATCTATTCCTTCAACGGTCAGGGCGTTGGTGGATTCCCTCCGCGTGATCTGACGCTCAACTGGTATCGCATTCTCTTCCAGGATGGACCCATCTGGGATTCGGTTCTCAACAGCCTGATCGTCGCCGCGGCAGCCATGTTCATCGCTCTCGCTTTTGGCATTCCCGCGGCGCTCGCACTCGATCGCGCGCAGTTCCCCGGCAAAGCGCTCTTCCGGCGACTGGTTCTTCTGCCTTTGATTCTTCCCGGCATCATCACCGGCCTTTCGCTGCTCATGCTCTTCCGCGAGGCCGCTGTGAAGCTCAGCCTCGTGACCATCATTCTTGGCCACGGAACTGCGCTCATCTCCGTCGCCACGACCGAAGTTTTTGCCGGCCTTCAGAAGCTCAACCGCGCACAGGAAGAAGCCTCGCTCGATCTCGGCGCAAACTATTGGCAAACGTTCTGGCGCATCACCGTACCGAATCTCAAGCTGTCCATCATCGGAGCGGCGCTCCTGATCTTCACCCTCTCCATGGACGAGATCGCGGTCAGCTTTTTCCTGATCGGCCGTGACAATACGCTGCCGCTTGAAATCTGGGGACGCCTGCGCCGCGGCATCACGCCGGAGATCAATGCAATCTCGACGATTATTTTTGTGTTTTCTCTGATCGCGATCGTGTTCTGGTACCGGCTGCGAACGAGAGGCGAGAGAGCCACCGAGATCGGCGTGGGTGTTGCCGAAAATCCCAACGCCAGCGTCTGAACGCGGGAGCGCTCTTCATTTTTCAGACCTCAAGTTTTGACTTCAAACCGCGGGCGCGTTTGCCTCGCACGCCTGAATCGTGCCTGGAGGCAAGGCGTCCTGATCAGTCAAAGCGGGCGCCTGAGATGCTTGCGGCTTAAGGCGAGCGAGATTGGAGGTTGCGACCTGAAGAGCGTAGAGGATCACGCCTGCCCTTTTCGGGTCGAGCTTTCCGATGAGGACGTGTTCGCAGATCCTGGCGATGGCTAGCTGGACTGATTCGGGGGTTTTGAGAGCGTCGAAGGAGAGTTGAATCGGTTCCGGGTCTCCGGGATTGAGGTCGAAGACGGGACCATCGACATTGTGGAAATGGCAAAGGCGCGTTCCAGGCGTGACGGGCATTGGGCAACGGGTTCCGTCGTATTTCTTACTACGGCAACGTTCCTGGTCGGTAAGTCTTGGCATGAGTGCTCCTTATTAGTCGCTGTTTCGCGATTGGCTTTGGCTAACTGCTGACAGCGTTGGTATGAATTGTTGGTGCTTATGAAGTCGTACTTTTTTGGGAGGTACCCCCCCTCCCCCCACCGTCTATGTATTTTTTACCGATTTTTATTAAGTAATTGGAAGGAGGGTAGTTATATGTTCCGTTTTGGGAACGCACGGTTTTAAGTTGTCAAAGAGCTAGTAAGGATGGGACAGGGTTAGGCCGCCTCTGGAGACGACGCCATACTGGATCCTGCACCCTTGGGAAGGTTCGCACGGATTGGGGATGGTTGTCGGTGACGGTGGTACGGGAAAAATGTGATGAAAAAAAGGGCGAGTGCCATTTCGGGCACAAGTTAGGGCTCGCTGAAAGCAAAATTGACGATGATCTGCGTTTCCACGTTCACGGCGTTTCCATTCAGCAAGTAGGGTTTGTATTTCCATTGCTTCACGGCCTCTATAGCAGCTGGTGCGAGCATTGGGTGACCCGAGACTAGTTGGAGACTTACAACGTCGCCGGTCTGATTAATGATGGCTTTAAAAACTACCGATCCCTGAATTCCTGCCTGCCGCGCCAGCGGCGGATATACCGGTTGCACCTTGGAAACGAGAAGGCCGGTCCCAACACCCTGGGAAATCCGCACGCGTGGGCCGGACGGCTCTGTACCGTAGGACGATTTGCTATCAACGTGGGCAGCGCCGGTGAAAGCCTGATCCCAAATTTTATCCTCGACCACTTCACCGCTCATGAGGCAGGTGGTCCCTTTGCCGTCTGCGGACGCGCGCAGCGTGCCGGTTTCATCGGAGCAAAAAGCCCGCTGTCCAGTATCCGGCGCTTCCGGTTCAGCGACAACTCGATAGTGACTCGTATCGCAGCCCGATAGGGCAAAGCGATATCCATTCTTCCTGCCTCCGGCCACCTGCGAATCATAGAGGTAGGGATGAGGCCTGGATGCGCCGGTGTCATTGCCCGCGCTTCCAAGATCGGAAAGCGTACAGGCAAACCCGCTGTGTGCGGCCTGATATGAATTTTCGGCTCTTACCACCGCGCGCACTGACCATTGCGCAAGTTGCTCGTTTTGACCGAGTTGGTACTTTTCCACAGCATTCAGGAAGGTTTGGTCGGCGAAGGGAAGGCGCGCGGTTGCGCTCACTTCATTCAAGCGCCAGACTCCTGACTCGAGTTTCATCGAAAAGAGAAAGCGAAGAATCGTAGGAAGAAGCGCTTCTTCTTTACCCTGATTGACCAAATGCAGGGCGAGTTCGATCCGATCCTCGCCTCCAACCATCTCATCCCCTTCAATCGTGGCGTACATCTTCTCGTAACTTAGCCCACCGTTTCCCTCGATGGTGAAAAGCTTCGGGCCGCTATCGAAGGTCTCGATCTTCTCGTTCCCGGCTTTGGATCGTGCCGCCAGCGCAGAGAAAATCCCGGGAGCGTCCCCACCGTTTTCTCCTTTGATTTTCTCTAGCGTCGCTCGTGTGACGTCGGGAAGATGTCTTTCGAGATGGAGCGGCGCTTCGCCGAAGAGCATCTCGATGAGGGCTTGGCGAGCAGTCTGCACGGTCGTGCTCGACGACGCGGTCTGAGCATCCATAGGAGAAACAACTGCGACAACAAAAGCGAAAGTAACACTAAGTAAGAATCGCATGCTAACTCCAATTAACTTTGACGCAAGCTTAACAGAGGAGACTGTGTTGAGAATGCTACAAGATAGAAAGTCAACAGCGGTACCCGATAATAATTCGCGCAAGTTGCCGGGCGAAAGCGCGATAATTGACTCTGATTTTGCGGCTTATGCGCCGGAGCACTTTACTTCAGCACTCCAGCATAGACCAATAAAAACGCCATCCAGACTGCTGGATGGCGTTCATGTTTTCCACGGGAGAGGAGACTTCTCCGGCCTCCTCCTCATTTGGTTTGGCGTTTTCGTCTAATGTTTCTCCGCCGCCCCGTCTTCCGGCAGCAACCCGCGCTCCCGCAGCATTGGTTCCACCGGCGGCTCGCCGCCATACCACGCCGCATACATCTTGCTGAGATCCTCGGTGTTGCCGCGCGACAGGACCATCTGGCGAAAACGATCTCCATTCGCGCGCGTCAAGCCACCGTGTTCCTTGAACCACTCATATGCGGCATCATCCAGCATCTCGCTCCACAGATAGGCGTAGTAGCCCGCGGCGTACCCTCCGCCCCAGACAATGCGAGAAATAGCTGGAGCGGTAGCGCGGCGGAACATAGCTGATCCAGAGATGCTTCTTCTCCAGCGCCTGCTTTTCAAATTCGTCCGGATTCTTAAGAGCATCGCTCGCCGGCAGCGTGTGCCACTGCATATCGAGTTGAGCGGCGGCCACCACTTCGGTCAGGGCATAACCCTGGTTGAACTTCTCGGCCTTCTTGATCTTCGCGGCTAACTCCGCCGGAATAGGCTCTCCCGTTTTGTAATGTTTCGCGTAGTGATCGAACACGGCCGGATAAGTTGCCCAGTGCTCGTTGAACTGCGACGGAAATTCAACGAAGTCACGCGCCACCTGTGTCCCGGAAAGTGACGGATACATGGTGTTCGCGAACATGCCGTGCAGCGCGTGGCCAAACTCGTGGAACATCGTGGTTACGTCATTGAAGCTGAGCAACGCAGGCTGGCCCGGGGCAGGCTTGCTGAAGTTCGCGACATTGAAGACCACCGGCAGGGTGCCTAACAGCTTTGATTGACCTACGAAAACATCCATCCATGCGCCGCCGTTCTTGTTGTCGCGCTTGAAGTAATCGCAATACCAGAGCGCCAGCGGCTTGCCGTCGGCGTCGAACACTTCAAACACGCGCACGTCCGGTTGGTACACCGGAATGTCGGTACGCTCCTTGAAGGTGATCCCATACAACTGGGTCGCTGCATAAAAGACGCCGTTCTGGAGAACATTATTCAGTTCGAAGTACGGCTTGATCTGCGATTCATCCAGGTCGTACTTTGCCTTGCGTACCTGTTCCGAATAGAACTCCCAATCCCAGGGCTGTAAGGTGAACCCGCCCTTTTGCGCGTCGATTACGTCTTGAATGTCCTTCGCCTCGGCAGCGGCTTTCGCCGTCGTCCCCGGCACGAGTGAATCCATAAATTTCACGGCAGCCTCGGGAGTCTTGGCCATCTGGTCTTCCAGCTTCCAGGCGCCGTAATTTTCGAATCCGAGCAATTTCCCTTTTTGCGCGCGCAACTGGGCTAGACGCGCCACCGTATCTCGCGTGTCGTGGGCCCCGCCGCGCTCGGCGCGATTCCATGAATTCTCAAAGATTGTCTGGCGAGTGCCGCGGTTGCTCAGAGCCTCCAGGTCCGGCTGCTGCGTGGTGTTTTGCAGAGGAATGACATAGCCGTCTATCTTGCGTTCCTTGGCGCCCTGTTGCGCAGCATCGATTTGCGCCGCGCTCAACCCTGCGAGCGCGCTCTTATCAGTCGTCACAAACGCTGCGTCTCTTGGTGGCAGCCAGAAGCTTCGTGGTAAAAGCATTAGCCAGCGTCGACTCTTCTTCATTCAGCTTCTTTAGTTCGGTCTTGTCGGCATCCGAAAGCTTCGCTCCCGCGTGGACAAATTGCAGGTAGTCGTACTCCACCAGCCGCAAGGCTTCCGGATCGAGATTCAGCGACGCCCGCTTCTCGTAGATCGCGGAGACGCGCTGAAACAGTTTCGAATTCAGGTAAATCGCGTCCTGGTGCGCGGCCAACCGCGGCGCCTCGATGTCCTGCACTTTTTGCAATTCCGGACTCAGGTTCGCGCCGGTGACACCGTTGAACACCTGCATCACGCGCGCAAATAGCTGTCCGGTTTTCTCCAGCGCCACGATCGTGTTTTCAAAAGTCGGGGGAGCCGGGTTGTTCGCGATCTTCTTCACTTCCTCGATCTGCTGCGCCATGCCCGCTTCGATGGCCGGCTGGTAGTCGCTGTCTTTGATTTTGTCGAACGGCGGCGCCTGGAACGGCAGCGTGCTGGCCGCATAAAAAGGATTGCTCGGGCCAAATTCGGCCTGAGCGGCGATTGCTACTTCGTTGGTGGTTAACATTCCCATAAATAAGAAGGCAAAACTACAGCATACGCACAAACGAATGATGTTCATCGAGCGTCATTTTCCTCGTTCTTCATTGTAGAAGAGCCGTCCGCCCGCTTGCACGCCGCTCCGTGCCGCATGCGGGTTCTGCCGCCATCTCGTCCGATTTCATCCCACGCATAGTAAAGTAGTAGGAGACGCAGATTCCGAAGGATCCCTTCTTGAGTTCACGCATTCGCAACATCGCCATTATCGCGCACGTCGATCACGGCAAGACCACGCTGGTCGACGCCATGCTTCAGCAAAGCGGCACCTTCCGCGCCAACGAACATCACGTCGAGCGCGTCATGGACTCGAACGAGCTTGAGCGCGAGCGCGGCATCACTATTCTCGCCAAGAATACCGCCATTTTTTACCACGATGTCAAAATCAACATCGTCGACACGCCGGGCCACAGTGATTTCGGCGGCGAAGTCGAACGCGCGCTCAAGATGGTTGACGGCGTAATGCTGCTGGTCGATGCCAGCGAAGGCCCCTTGCCGCAGACGCGCTATGTGCTCGGCAAAGCGCTCGAAGCGCATCTGCCGCCGATCGTCGTCATCAACAAGATCGACCGCGCCGACGCCCGCCCGCAGGAAGTGCTGAACGAGATCTACGATCTTTTCATCGACCTCGATGCCAAAGAAGAGCAGCTCGATTTCCCCGTGCTTTACACCAACGCCAAGATCGGCACGGCCACCAGCGAGATTAAAGGCGGCGGCGAAGATCTGCGTCCTCTCTTCGACGCTATCCTAAAGACGATCCCCGAGCCCAAAGGTGATCCCGCGGGCGCGCTGCAAATCCTGGTCGCAAACCTCGATTACAGCGACTACCTCGGCCGCCTGGCCATCGCGCGGGTTTTCAACGGCAAAATGCACACCGGCGAAGATGTCGTCATCGCCAAACTCGACGGCACACTTCACAAGACGAAGATCACAAAACTGTTTTCGTTTTCCGGCCTTAAGCGCGTCGACATCACCGAAACCGAACTTGGGGACATCGTTGCCGTCGCCGGCGTTGAAGGCATTACCATCGGCGAAACCATCACCGACGTCGAGAATCCCGCGCCGCTGCCTCACATTGCCATCGACGAGCCCACCATCGCGATGCTCTTTACGGTCAACACCTCGCCGTTCGCGGGCAAAGACGGCACCTACGTCACATCGCGCAACTTGCGCGAGCGCCTCGAAAAAGAGCTGCTCACCAATGTTTCTCTGCGCGTCGAGAGCACCGGCACCACCGACTCCTTCAAAGTTCTCGGCCGCGGCGAACTGCAACTTTCTATCCTGATTGAAATGATGCGCCGCGAAGGCTACGAACTTATGGTGGGCAAGCCTGAGATCGTAACCAAGCGCAATAAAGAAGACGGCAAGCTGATGGAACCGGTCGAGCACCTCACTATCGATGTGCCCGAAGATTTTGTCGGCGTGGTGATGGAACAGCTTGGCTCGCGCAAGGGCGAAGTCGTCAACATGCACAATCACGGCTACGGCCGCGTGCGCATCGAATTCCGCGTGCCCAGCCGCGGGCTGATCGGCTTGCGCAGCCAGCTTCTCACCGATACGCGTGGCACTATCGTCATGAATTCCCTCTTCGACGGCTACACCGAGTGGCAGGGAGAAATTCCGCATCGCTTGACCGGCGCACTGGTCGCAGACCGTGCGGGAGTTTCGACCGCCTACGCACTCTGGGGATTGCAAGAGCGTGGCGAACTTTTCGTAGGCCCCGGCGTCGAGCTTTATGAAGGCATGATCATTGGCGAGAACGCCAAGGATACCGACCTCGACGTCAATGCTGTCCGTGAGAAAGAAGCTGACCAACATGCGCGCCTCGACCGCCGACGAGGCCATCCGCCTTGTTCCCTTCCGGCAACTCAATCTGGAGCAGGCGATCGAATTCATCGCCGACGATGAGTTTGTCGAGATCACGCCCAAGTCGCTGCGACTGCGCAAGAAAGTCTTACAATCCAACCGGCGCAGGAAGAGTTCGATGGCGACGGTCGAAGAAGTTCGGTAATGCCGAGCCATGTTCCACGAGGAGCATTTTGGTAGGTACTTTTGTACGATTGATTTGAGACCGCCCGGGTCTAGATGAACGAAATAATCGAGCTACCCGTAGCCGCGGGGTGCGAAGCCTCCGGGCGGAGGAGGTCGGGGAACCAACATGCTCCACTGCCCAGGGTGGAACGCTTTGCTCCGAATGGGGAGCTTTTGGACGGCTGATCGGGCTCGCGGTTTCGGGAGTGGATCGCGCCTTAAGGATGCCCCGAAAGAGCCGGGTAAGAGACGGATTACTTTGTATCGATGCCGATGTTCTGGCCCATCTTCCAGGATCGGGGGCCGCGCTATCAGAGGTTCACGAATGAGGCGCTGCGGCGCCGCCATGTCGTGGCCGGAACAGGTACGGCGTTGATGTATGTACAGTATTGTAAGAGAAATACTGGCGCGGCGGGCGAAGGAACTGGAACAAAATAAAGTTGGTTTTTGCGCGCGTCGTGAAACGGGCCGAATCGGGGATTTTTTACTGGTCCGATATTTACTTTCTGGTACCGATGGCGCCTATTTCCGGCCTATTGGGATCATGGGGTTAGCGGGGAGTCTTTATCCCGTCTTCGTTCGGCGTTTGAAGGTGAAGAACTTAGATCGACTTATTGCGAAATAAGGAGTTGCTCGTTGGCCGCCCGTTTTATGGGGGGGGCGGGGGCTGATTTTTGTCAAGTTGACAGGGTGTGCAGGTCAGGCGCGATTTGAGGTGCTTTTCGAGGGGGGCGGGGAGCATCGAGTGCATCGTGAGATGGCGTGGGCTGGATTCGGCAGATCGAGAGAATTATGACGCCGGGAGGACAAAACCCATGGCGTCGGCTTTCGGAATGCCCGCCCCTTCGCAAAGTACGCGAAGGAACGGGGCACCCAATCGTGTTGGTGGTGCCAACTCAAAAACTAAAAGCCCGGGCCACCCGCCCAGCTTCCTGTCCCCACGTTTTCCTTAGTCGGCATCGCGTCCTCGGCGAAGAGCAATCCTCCACATGATGCCGCAATAACGGCGGTGGTAGCGATGGCGAGAGCGAGGTCGAGGGAAAAACCCTTCCGTGCAAACTCCACCGTACCTGCCGAAAGAGTCCCTAACAACGCGACAATGCTGACAATAAACGCAAACAGCCGAGCTTTTTTTGCCTTTGACATGTTTCCTGTCTCCGCGGTGCTATTCTCAACGATGTCCCTCGTCAAGGGCGTCTTTCACGGCGGCACCTCATTCCCCGAATCCTGCACCGGCACAGATCCCGGCGAAGACTCCTACGGCTTATCGAAGCCACAGGTGGCATAGAGCGCACTGAGTCCTATGACCGCGGCTGCATGTCCGGACTTTCCAGACCAACTAAGGCTATTCATAATTGCTACCAGAACGGTCTCTCGGCGTTGCGCCTTGCTTAGCATCGCTAAATGCTCTCCCACCCATGCTTTTCACTGCGTCCTTCTGCGAGATTTCAACCTCGGGACTGCTGAACGTTCTTGATGACCCACCAAAATCGCTTGACATTCCTGAGAATGTCGACGCTGTCATGAACCGTCGCCCTCACGACTTCATCCTCGTGGTCCCGGGCTGTTCGGAACGTAACGGAAGTTGTCTCTGACACCGTGGTCCCAAAAGTGCCATCGTCGCGGGCATGTGTCCCAAGTATCTTGGTAGTAGATACCGTTGTCGCACCCAGGGGAATAGCTGACACGCAACCCGACGTGATGTGCGCGGTGCAGATGTTTAAGCAGTCGCGATGTCCGTCGGCATCGGCCCGCCTCATCGGATCGTTACGAACATAGGCATACAAGTTGAGCGACTGGGGATCTCCGAAGACTGCATAGGGCACGGTGTTAGGCCTGGCGGCCCGATCGGCGTCATGAAGCTGCCCTCAATTGACGCGTAGAATCTGGCTCCGAAGTTGTCCAAGCCGTATTCCTGGTCTCGACTTTGCCGGAAATTTGTTACGATTTGGTTGTCTCCTGCGGAGCCCATGCCGCGATAGTGGTAAAAGTCCATCTGCTCCTGGACGTTGCCGGTGCTACGGTGATGACGCTGGCCGAGCCGAGCGGGTCGGAAAAATTGCAGTGAACGTCCTGCACCATGTTGCGGCGCGCGACGCGGGCTCCATTGAAGTAGATGTACTCTTCCCGCATCACTCCGGTGCGGTTGCTCTCGTCGAGGACGACGCCGTTGGATCCCGCCAATACAGCGATCCCGGAGTTGTCCCACTGGTACACGGATTCGTATTGCACTTCTGCACGCGGTTGCCGTTGCCGTCGTAGTAGTAGACGTAGGAGATGCCGCCGTTGACGCCCGACACAGCTGGGGATTGCAACTGGCCCTCTGCGTCGTAGACGAAAGTGTGCGATGCCTGCGAGGGGCAGCTTGCCATATCCAGAAGGTTGCCAGCTACATCGTAGCAAAAGGTGGTGACCTGGTTATTGGCACCGACTTGATTGTTGAGGTTCTCATTGAGACACCCTTTCCCCATCCCGGGGGCTTGGTTTATGTTGGTCAGATTTCCCCAGGCATCAATTACGTAGGACTCGCCCCAGCAGTTCCCGCCGAAAGTGGCACTGGTGATAACCGCCTTCGGAAAACTGTGCTCTCCAGGCTAAGTCGTTTACACTGACTACAGGCACGCTGTTGCTCCAACCGAGTAGCGAATTTACAGTTTGCAATGGCGTCTTCCATACGAAGTTTCCGCTCAAATCCGTAGTGACGTAGTTGACCCCATTTGAGTCGTAAGCAAATGAAAAGGGCAGTGTGAACTCCGCGTCCTGGGGGCATTGGTGTGTTTATGCGAATGCTCAAAGACCCGTTGACGGGATTAACGGTCTCATTGAGGTCGCCAAGATAGTCATGCCCAGCGCCAGGGACGGGAGTGGAAGTGGTGCTGGTACTTACCGGCATCTGAGCCCAAAGCACAGAGGTCAGCGTCAGGAGAATCGACACAAACGTGAGGGTACAACGCACGCACAGACGACGAGCCATATGGCTCCTCCGAATAGCATTATGTTGTCCCCCTCAATGTTGGTGAGCAATTTAGTGGTCTATTTCCTCGGAGTCAAGTAAAAAATAAATTACTTTGTTGTACGCCTCCCACCCGAACAGCAAGGTGTAGCATTTTGCTCGCTATGCGTATAACCCCCCCTGACGTTTGATGTCGCCCGCGCCGAGGTTGTAAACTCAAGAGGTTCCCTGCGCGCCCGTAGCTCAGCTGGATAGAGCGGCAGCCTCCGGAGCTGTAGGTCGGGAGTTCGAATCTCTCCGGGCGCGCCAGTTTTAACTTTCCTCCCTTCACTGGATTAAGACCCTCCAACCCGGATTTGTGCACGATCCAATAGCTGTCAGCTTTTCAACTCCTGAACACGAATACTCCAGGGGTTGCTATAATCTACCGAGGGTATTGAATGGGGTTGTTGCCAGATCATGATGGAATGGCGTGCCGGTGTCCGCGCTGGCGTGTCTTCATTATCGCTATTGCCATCTGCGGACTAAGCTTTAGTCTGGCCACTCGTACCTTCCACGCCAAAATCCTCCGAAGTACCACCATTACCTCCCAGTCGGCAGAGCCGATGCGGCAGCATCTGAACCGCGATGCCATGCGATGGGTGGCTCCGGTTCCAGTCTTTATTGTTTTTGAGGCTCCATCTTCTTATCTGCGCGTAGCGCCTGTTGCTTCTCAACTGCCAGGCATTTTCTTCGACCAAAGTCTCTCTAATCGTCCGCCCCCTTCCTGCTGACAGTTCCTCCACCTTTAGTTGTTTTCGGTTGATCTCTTAGTCGTCCTTTCTCAGTCGATCTTTTGGTCGATCCAAGGCAAAGGCCGATTCTTTTGTCTCATCACCTCACCCGCGTGACTTGGAATGGGGAAACATGCATAAGCGATCTATTTTGATTTTGGCAGTAGTACTGGTACTGGTGCTGGTGGTTATTTTGCGTTTCTCCGGAAAGAACGCGAAAGCCGGGGTCAGTTCCGCCTCTTCCCTGCGGACGGTGGCGGTAGCGCTGGTGAAGCGGACGCCAATTTCTAACTCACTTACTCTTTCCGGCGACTTTCGCCCGTACCAGCAGGTGGATGTTCATGCGAAAGTGGCGGGGTATATTCGGCGGATCTACGTCGACGTGGGTGACCACGTCAAAGCCGGGCAGATCCTGGCGGTCCTGGAGGTCCCGGAATTGAACGCCCAGGTAACGGGCGCCAAGGCCGAGATCCGCCGAAGTCAGGATGCAATTCGCCGGGCCGAGAAGGAGCTTGAGAGTGCTGAATCGACCTACACGGCCTATCATGCCGCCTACACGCGCTTGAAACAAGCTTCGCAGGCCAGGCCCGGGCTGATCGCCGAGCAGGAACTCGACGACTCGATCGCCCGCGATCAGGAAGCCGAAGCCAGATCGAGCAGCGCTCGCGCCGCACTGGCGGAAGCGAAAGCCAACTGGCCGTTGCCGAGGCCGATCAGGAGCGCTACGCGGCGCTCGAAGCCTATTCGCACATCACGGCGCCGTTTACGGGGGTAGTCACCAAGCGCTACGCCGATACCGGCGCATTGATTCAGGCAGGTACTGCTTCGGACACGCAATCGATGCCCGTTGTAAGGCTGGCTGAGTGGTCGCAGCTGCGCCTGGTTGTGCCCGTGCCGGAATCGGCCGTTCCCGGCATTGCATCTCGGGCAGACATATCGACGTCGTGGTTCCCTCGCTCGGACGGACGTTCCATGGGAGGTCGCGCGCTTTGCCGACTCACTCAATAGCGAAACGCGCACCATGCATACCGAGATCGATGTAGAGAATCTGGACGGAACCCTGGTGGAAGGCATGTATGCCGAGACTACGCTCGTGCTCCAGCAGAAGGACAACGCGCTCACCGTGCCGACTGAGGGAATCCAGCGCAACGGCTCGAACGGGACGGTGTTTGTTGTGAATCGGAAGGCGTCGTCGAACAGCGCCCGGTCGCATTGGGCGTCGATAGCGGGAAGCGTATCGAGGTGCTCTCCGGGCTCAGCGATGGGGAGCGAGTTGTCGTGGGAAATCTGAGCGCCCTTCAGCCGGGCGAGCGTGTGCGCGCGAAAGTGGTCATCCAATGAAGCAACGGAAGGGGTGGGTTCTGATGTCCGGTTTTGCGATTCGCTATCCGTACTTCATCATTGTCGCGTGCCTGATCGTTGCGATTGTCGGGGGCGTAACGCTGGTCCGCATGCCGGTGGACCTGTTTCCTCCGATCAACATTCCGGTTGTCGTGGTCGCGACGTTTTATTCGGGCATGCCGCCGGAGCAGATCGAGAACGACATTACCGATCCGTTTGAGCGCTTTTTCACGCTTGGGCAGTGGGATCGATCACATCGAGTCGCGGTCGCTTCCCGGTGTCAGCCTGATCAAAATTTATTTCCAGCCGGGAACGGATGCGAGCGCCGACCTGAGCGCGATTTCGAATCTGGCGATGGCCGATCTGCGGCGCCTGCCGCCCGGCACGCTGCCGCCGGTCGTGCTGAAGTTCGATGCATCGAGCCTGCCCGTTTGTTTAATCACGCTGAAGGGGCAGGGGCTGAACGAGACCGAGCTTCACGATCTTGGCCAATACAACGTGCGCAACCAGATCGCCAGCGTGCCCGGCGCTTCGGTGCCGCAGCCGTTCGGCGGACGCTATCGGCAGATCATGGTCTATGTGGATCCTCTGAAACTCGACGCGCGGCAACTATCGGTGATGGATGTAGTGCGCACCGTGAACGAGAGCAACCTGATCCTGCCCGCCGGCGACGTGAAGATCGGGCCCTACGACTACAACCTCTACACCAACAGTCAGGCGCCCAACACAGACACCATCAACTCCATGCCGTTGAAGTCGGTGGGACAGGAGTCCGTGCTAGTCAGCGATATTGGCAAGGCCGTGGACTCGCACCAGATCCAGACCAACATCGTGCGCGTGGATGGGCAACGCTCAGTCTATTTGCCGATTCTGAAGCAGGGCGGCGACACAAATACCATCGCTGTCGTGAACGGCATCAAGGAAGCCACGCAGAAGCTGGTGGACATTCCGAAGCAGCTGATTACGCGCGTGGTGTTCGATCAGTCCGTGTTTGTAAAAATGGCAATCGAGAACCTGCTGCACGAAGGCGCGATTGGACTGGTGCTGACGGGCCTGATGATTCTGCTCTTTCTCGGCAGCCTGCGCGCGACGGCAGCGGTCTTCCTTTCGATCCCGCTGTCGGCGCTCGCCGCTTTCCTGGCGATTTCAGCCGGCGGAGGCACGGTCAACACCATGGTGCTGGGCGGGCTGGCCCTCGCCTTTTCGCGACTGATCGACAACTCGGTTGTCGTGCTGGAAAACATTTTTCGACACCTGGAAATGGGAGAGTCCGCCGAGGTTGCCGCGGAAAAAGGCGGAAACGAAGTTGCGCTGGCTGTTCTGGCGGCCACGCTCACTACCGCGATCGTCTTTTTCCCGGTGATCTTTCTCTATGGAGTGAGCAAGTTTCTGTTTATCGGCATTGGCCCTGGCGGTCGTGCTTTCGCTGCTGGCCTCCTATGTTGTGGCCATGACGGTCGTGCCGTTGTTCTGCGCCAAATGCTGGGCCCGGTTCATCTGACGCATGACGAGGAAGCGGACACGCCACCGAGCTGGTTCGGCCGCATCGTGACTGGCTTCAACCGTTATTTCGAGAAGATGGTCCGGCGCTACGACCACACACTGGGCCGGAGCTGCTGCGTCCGGCGGCCACGACGCTGGGTCTGGTTGGAGTGTCGCTGCTCTGTTTCGCTCTCTATCCGCTGATGGGGGTGGCGTTCTTCCCGCGCACCGACCCCGGACAGTTCATGATCAATGTGAAGGCGCCATCGGGGACGCGCATCGAGTACACCGAGCAATACATCAAGCAGGTCGAGGACGATTATCAAGAGCGTCGTGCCGGCGAACGAACTTGGCATGATCGTCTCCAACATCGGCCTGACCACGGATTTCTCCGCGATCTATACCAGCAACTCGGCGTCCGCACACGGCGTTCGTTCAGGTCAGTCTGAAAGAAGGATCACAAGATCGGCAGCTACGAATACATGGAGCGCGTCGCGCAGGAAGCTGCCAGAACAGTTGCCGCAATTGAGCACCTACTTCCAAACCGGCGGGCTGGTGGATTCCGTTCTGAACATGGGCCTGCCCGCGCCCATCGACGTTCAGGTGAACGGCAGCCATCTCCGGCAGACCTATGCCTACCGCGCGCAATCTGGCACCGAGTCCGCAAGCTCGAGGGGTCAGCGATGTGTCTGATCCCGCAGGATATCGACTATCCGGCGCTGCGGCTCGACGTGGATCGTGAAAAGGCCAGCCTGGTCGGACTGACGCAAAAAGAAGTGGTCGACAACGTGATCACCGCCCTCACCTCGAACGGCATGATCGCTCCCAATTACTGGATCGATCCGAAGAGCGGCAATCCGTATCTGCTGACCGTGCAGTATCCAGAAGATGAGGTTAAGAGCTTGAACGATTTGAAGCTGATCCCGCTCCGCGGCCGAACAGTAACGCAACCGACGCCGCTCGACACGGTGGTTGACATATCAGACGATTCCGACGCCGACCGAAGTCGATCACTATCAACTCTTCCGCGTCCATCGACGTGTACGTGTCGCCAAAGACGGAAGACCTGGGACGTGTCAGCAGCCAAATCGATCAAGGATCGCGAACACCAAGCTGCCCGAAGGCGTGCGCGTGAACGTGCGCGGTTCGGTCGAAGAGTATGAACGTCATCGTTCAAGAGCTTCGGCCTCGGACTGATCCTGGCGGTTGTTCTCGTGTACCTGGTGCTGGTGGCGCAGTTCGCGTCCTTCATTGATCCCTTCATTATTCTGCTGGCGGTCCCGCCTGGCCTGGCAGGAGTGCTGCTGTTCCTGTTCGTGACCGGCACAACGTTGAATGTCATGTCGTTGATGGGCGTGGTCATGATGGTCGGAATCGTCGTTTCCAACAGCATTCTGATCGTCGAATTCACGCGCCAGCTGCGGCGCCAGGGACTCCGCTGCGGGAGGCGGCGGCGGTAGCATCGCGCCTGCGGCTTCGGCCCGTGCTGATGACTTCGCTGGCGACGCTGCTGGGCCTGATTCCCATGGCGATGAAACTCGGCACCGGCGGCGAGGCTTACGCTCCGCTGGCCCGCGCCATCATTGGAGGCCTGCTGGTTTCCGTTGTGGTGACGGTCTATCTCGTTCCCGCCGCCTATCTGTGGATTCACCGCAAAGAGGAGCCGGCTGGGCAAGAGGAGGTTGCATGATGGCGCCGTTCAGCATTCTTCTGTGCTTGATCTCACTTGTGAGCAGCGGGATCTGCGTCGGCCAATCAACCGTCGCCGATGCCGGCCCCGCAAGAACCGTACCTCGGCTATCCGTTCAAGAGGCCGAAGCGATCGCACTGAAGAACAACCCTGCGATTTCAGAGGCCCGTCTGAATGCGATCGCCTCGGAACAGGTGACGAGAGAAGTGCGCTCCAATCTGTGGCCCCAGGTCTATGCGAATTTGACGGCCGTAGATGCCCGGGACAACAGCCGTATCACCGCGGGCGCTTTGAATAATCCGATCATTTATACGAGAGCTGCCGGCGGCGGGACCGTCAGCCAATTGATTACAGATTTTGGCCACACCACCAACCTCGTGTCGAGCGCGCGCCTTCAGGCAAAAGCTGACGAACAAAACGCAATCGCAACCAAAGAAGACGTACTGCTGGCTGTAGACCACGCCTTCTACAGTGCGCTGCAAACGCACGCCGTTCTCAGGGTCGCGGAGCAAACCGTAGCTTCACGGCAGTTGCTCTCCGATCAGGTCTCCGCGCTCACGAAAAGCAAACTGAAATCGGACCTCGACTTGAGCTTTGCGAACGTCAATCTAGCTCAGGCCAAGCTTCTGTATCTCGATGCTCTTAATAACGACAAGGCCGCTATGGCCGAATTGTCTGCCATTCTCGGCTACCCCTCGCTCGAACAGTTTGAATTGATCAGCGACGCTGATCCGTTGACGCCACCGCCTGCCGATGTCAATCAACTGATTGCCGAAGCGTTCGCCAAGCGTCCCGAAATCATGGCCCTCGAATTCAAATCCGAATCTGCCGAGAAGCTTCATCAGGCAGACCGCGATCAGAATCTCCCCACCATCAGTGCTCTTGCCGCCTATGGAGATTCTCCCGTCCGCGATGATCGCGTGTACGGTCCCTACGGAGCGGTTGGAGTCAACGTCCAGATTCCAATCTTCAATGGTTTCCTCTTTTCGGCAAGGTCCCACGAAACCGACTTGCGAGCGCAAGCGATGCGCCAGAGACTCACCGACGTGCGCAACCGGATCGCGCGCGACGTTCGCACCAGTTGGCTGACTGCAAGCACTGCCTTCGATCGCGTCAGTGTTAGCGATCAGCTGCTGGCCCAGGCGAATCAGGCGCTCGACCTCGCCCAGACCCGCTACAAGCTAGGGTTCGAGCTCTGATCGTTGAACTGAAGTCAGGCACAGCTCCAGCAAACCCAGGCGGAAATCGAAAGTGCGCAAGCGGGGTTCGAGTATCGCCTCGCGCTGTCCATTCTGCGTTATCAAACGACTGGGTTGTGAGGGAACAAACTGATCTTTTCCGATTTACTTCTGCGCTACGAAGCCCAGCCAAAGAACAGCGCCACCACACCAACGGTGTCAATAAATCCGTGCGCCAATATGCATACCCACAAGTTTCCCTCCGATAAAACATAGGCAGCGGCGAGAATTAAACCCGCCATGCCGGAATCGACAACGCCTGCCGGCCCCTTGTAGAAGTGTCCGTAACCGAAGAGCACAGCGACAACCAGCACTCCCGCCCAATACGCAGCCTTGGAACGTCCGCCCGCGTCCGCGGCTCGTCTCAGCAGATATCCGCGATAACCGATCTCTTCCCCAAACGCGGCAAATGTCCAGATCAGCAGCAGCCATTGCAGAGCCACCTTCCAGTGCCCGGCGATTTCGTTCATGCCGCTCGGAGGTTTTGCGGCCGGCCAGAAATGCGCCGTCAATGGATCAATCACTAGGGCACCCAAGAGAATTCGCAAAGCCGCCGCCACGAGCGCGAACAGAATCGTCTTTCGCCACGAGACCGGCCAGCGAAATCCCACGGCTCTCCAGGAACCGTCGCGCAATTGCGCTGACAGCAGTCCGAGGACGACGAGTATCGGCACTTCGTTTGGGGTCACGTGATAGACGTTATGGCCAATGACAATGCCAGCTCCCACCACAAGTTCAGCCAGCGACAACCAGCGCTGCGCCGGCGAAAGCAGTTCCCCGGGAAAGTATTCGGAATGACGCTTCGGCGCTAGCATCTCGCTCGTGGCAGCCAATTCATTCATGTCAGTTCCCGTTGTTGGGAAAAGCATTCATCGGCGTGAGCGTGCGTGACCTGCGAAATTGCTGCACGCACCAAAACGCAATTTGCGTAGTGAGCAGGCACAACCCGCCACCAAGCAGTAACCCAACAGGCACCATCCACCAGCCCAATAGCTCTTTGCCACCCGGCGGCACCGCTCCAAAGCCCAACCGTAGAGAGTAAGAGTTGGACTGCTCGGCCAATCTCCACAGGCCCGCGGAGTGGGGATGTAGAGGCTTAAGGAATGCACACAACATGAGGCAGAAGCCCACGAAATACCCGACCGTGCATCCGAACAGAACGAACACGCCCGCCACGCTCAGGCCTGCCCAACGCAACAGGCCCTGAAAAAGCAAGAGCGGAGAAAAGCCGCTCGCCGCCCGCTCCAACAAATCGTCTGCCATGTATTCCGCGGCCAGCTCCTCGGGATTGCCTAGCGCTTCCAGCACATTGTCGATCGCTCCCGAACTCGCCTCACCCTGCAAGGCGGCCTTGTCCAGAATGTGACTGCGCAGCTCTTCGACAATGTCAGCCGCTTCTTTGGGGCGCAATCCTGCAAGCCCTTTTTGCACCGTCGACAGGTATTTCTCAACGCGCATATCGATCATTTGGCCAGAAATCGACCGGGCGGATGTCGCTCGGCCAAGCGTAGCTCCCTCCGACCTCGATTCCGAACCTCCCGGCAGCGCCATATCACTTCTCCTTGGCCAGCTTTTCCTTCTCCAGCGGCGCAAGCAACTTCGTCACACTCGAAGAAAACTCCCGCCATACCCTCGCCATCTCAAGTGCGCGATGCTTGCCCGCCGTAGTCAGACGGTAATATTTTCTCGGATGCCCGCCTTCGGACTCGACCCACTCCGAGTCCACCAATGCGAGTGACTTCAGGCGGCTTAACAGCGGATAAACAGTTCCCTCGGAAACAACCAGATCCGACCCGCTCTCGAGCCGCCGTAGAATCTCCAGCCCGTAGAGCCTTCCGCCCCAAAGCGACGCCAGGATGGCCAGTTCGAGGCACCCCTTACGGAGCTGCACTTCCCATTTCTCAGATACTTCGCGCGGCGTGTCGACGGGCCTCGATCCGTCACGAGTCGCACTCTCGGCCCCAGGACGCTGTTCATTCAAGATACTATGTATTACAAGGTATCATGTTGTCAAGGAATCACGGGGGAGGCCGGACCGCACGAATATCAGTCAGACGGGATTAGCTGAAATAGAATGAGTTTGTGGCGAACTGAAGACGAGGACGCCGGAGGGCAAAAGGGTAATTCGAGAATCACCAGGTCAAAGTCCTCAAATTACCCCATGATCTAATAACTACATCACCAATCGACCTCTCACCATCGCAGTCCAACCGTGATCGGCCAAGCGCCCATAGTCGGAGTCGCTGAAATATGGCTTGTGGATGCGAAATTCCGCGTACACCTTGGCATGGTGAAAGCGGCTCAGGCTGTACGTAAGACCGCCTCCCATGTTGTAGCCGCCCGCTATCTTTGTATACGAACCGAGCGATTGGCCGGCGGTAGCGTTTCCGTCAAAACAGTAAATATCCCACCAGCGCCAGGAAGGCTGGCACAAGGCGCCCCCTACCGAACCAGTGTTCGAGTACGTATTGCGATCATAAAATCCCACGCCCGCGATTCCGTAAAAGCCATACTGGCCAAGATGAAACGGAGGTCGAATAATGCCGTTCAGCGAAACCGCATTCAGCGATCCACTCGCCGTGGCCAGGTTCTGCTGGCGCGCGACCGTGGGCCGGAAAGACAAGTCGTAGTACATGTATTCGGCGTTGACGCCGAACAGTCGGCTGAAGTTCCAACCCGCGCCGGCCACGCCGGCAAACGAGTTCCCGACAAATGCGCCCGTATCTCCGCGGCCGATTCCAAAGGTACCGCCGACATTAAAATTGTAACGCGGGAAATTCCGCTGCCCATTGGTTTGTGCCGCAGCAAGTCCCGCCAACCCTAGGAAAATTACAAAAAACAGCGTACGATTCCAGCGCCTCTGCAATCTTGATCTCCTGTTTTGTCAAATCGAGTATTCGAAGTCAATCTCGATATTAAGATGCGGGGAGTGAGGACTTCAACCAAACTCTTTTGCCGCCAGCGTTATTGACCGACCGCGTAGGCGTCCGGTTTAGCCTTCCGCGACGAGGCTGAATGTGAGAGTTTTCTGTAGACCACCGGCCAGTACTCGCGCAGCAGATTGCCCCCCGCCTGCGCCGCCAGATCTAAGCCGTAGCGCATGAAGGTGTCGCCGACCGTCCGGTTGCGGTCCGGCCAGTAGACGTTCGCCAGTCCCTCGGCGAGCAGAGGTCCCGTGAGTCCGGGAATGTCAAGAACCTGCCCACCCGAATCGCGGTGTGTCACGAAGAGTCGCTTTACTGAATGTCCCACCGCCTGCCCGAAAGTTGGGTCGCGAACCGGGAAGAAGCGAGGATCGTAGTGCATCGCCGAAGAAAGGAGGAATGTGCCAAAGAATTCAGCCGACGCATTTCGCGCCATCGTCGACCCGAACCGTTTGCCGTATGCATCCCATCCCTGGCCGTACCCGGTTGGTGAGTTATCGGCCTGCGACACCGCCGAGGCCAGCCCCGAATAGAGAATGGTGTGCACCGAGATACTGTTGTCCACAAACAATTCGAATTTCTGGCCCGGGCTCAGCGGCTCGGAACTGGCGGCGATGTCGGGGAAAATAATCGACTTCTCGTCGAGAAGCGTGACCGCATCGGTGGGCTTCTTGACCACGGCGCCGACCGACGATTTCTGACTGGCCTGATCCGGCGCTTCGAGGCGTCCTGCGACGTCCCTTGCGCGAACGCAATCGACGCGGCCAGCAACACCATAGAGATCGCAGCCACCGAGCGATCGATGGCAGACAATGCACGCGCCGAAGAAATAACTCTCTCCAGTTCGCTGGGAACACACCCCGGCGATTTGGCATCGCTAGAGATTACCGGAACACAGCCCCATCCGGCAATCGCTTATCTTTCGCTCCGATTCTGACGCGGCTCCCGGCCTGGAGTCTACTTCTCCTGTATTGACTCCAGGTACTTCACCAGGCTGTTCATCCGGACCTGCGCGCTGTCGCGGCGTCCGTGAGCCAGGGAGCGGAAAACCGGCCCCCAGATTGGCATTTCACTCGATCCGTGCGAGGGTTTCCCGAACTCGCCGTCAATCGCTTCCTTCACCCGCATCTCGGGGAACAGTCCGTGGTTGCCCTTCAGCAGTTGGGTAAGATCGGGAGGCCACACTTTTAACTGCGGAGAAAATGGGCCGCCGCCCTTTCCGTCGGGACCGTGGCACAACGCGCAGTATGCGCCATACAGTTGCTTCCCGGAAGTTGGGTCGACCGAGGCCCGGTCGTTGTTCGACGGAATCGCGGTCGTTTGTCCGAAAGCCATGTTCACGGCCACCATAATAATAAGGAACACGACGAACACATTAATCAGCTGACGCATAGCTAGTCTCCTTTCTCGTCCGCCTTTCCGATTCGTCATTAGCAGCAGGTCAGCTCTCGGAAACTCTACTGTGGATTATCCGCCTCTCCAGCCCCGGTCGCTGGTGACCATTCGGGCCATACTGACGTTCTTGTGACACATTGAAGGCGCCAGACCGCTTTACCCGGCACTGTTACACGTGTGGACTTGTATAGAGGCGAGGTGGAAGACAGCTAGTGCTTTCTCAAGATCTGTTCCCCCAGGCCCTTGGTCGCCAGGTCCTTTGCGGCCTTGGCCAAGTCTTCCGGTCGACCCAGATCACGCCAGTATGCGTCATCCGCTCGGAACGCCATGATGCACTCCCCCGCGCCCGCGAGACGCAGGTACGACGTGATGATGGAAAATGCGCCGTCTTCACTGAGTTTGCCGAAAAGGCGCGGCGACACGATGTGAATCCCAGAGAAGGCCAGCGGCTCAACGCGGCGCGATTTGCGAACAACTTCCGCGGTGGCGACATCTCCGATCCGCCGTCCGCAAAGCTGTCCGTGCTCGTCGAACAGAAGGTACCTTGAAGTCGGGCGTTCCTGCATGGCAAGCGTAGCCAGAGCCTTGTTTGCGCTATGCATCCTGGCCATGCGCGCAAGGTCGATCGTACTCAGCACGTCGACATTGTGCACGAGGATCGGTTCGTCAGCCTTGACGGCGGCCGCATCGTCGAGAAAGAACGGCGCTGCCTTCTTGAGTCCGCCTCCAGTATCGAGCAGAGCGTCTTCGCAAGAAACTGCGATCCGCATTCCGAAGCGATCGTGAGCTTCAAGGTATTCAACCAATTTGTCGGCGAAGTGATGCGCATTGACCACGACATCGCGAATTCCAAACTCGCGCAGACGCGCCAGCACAATCTCAAGCAACGTGCGCCCTTCGATTTCAACCAGCGCCTTGGGACGATCATTCGTCAGCGGGCGCAGCCGCGTGCCCAAACCGGCGGCGAAAATCATTGCCTTCATGGATTCTGTTTCTCCAGTTCGCGGTGGTGCAAGACGACCTCGACCCCATCGCGGCCGCGCAGGTGCTTCGCCAGTTGTTCCGCGAGATAGACCGACCGATGCTGTCCGCCGGTGCAGCCGAAAGAAACCATCAGATCCTTGAAGGCGCGGCTCTGGTAATTGCTCACGCTCTGTTCGACCAGCGCGATCACGCTCGCCAGAAACTGCCGCACGCTCTCTTGTTGCTCCAGATACTCGATCACCGGGGCGTCTCTCCCAGTCAGCGGCTTAAAGCGCTCTTCTCTTCCGGGATTCGGCAGGCTGCGCCCGTCAAAGATGAAGCCGCCGCCGTTCCCCGTTTCGTCCACCGGCAGCCCGCGGTGAAATGAGAAACTCCCGACTCGAACCGTGAGTTTACTGGCCGCCGAAGCGAAGCCCTGCAACTTTTCCGACGCGACCATGGTCTTGAACGCTTCAGTCAAGGTCGGCAGAGCGATCGGCAGTTCGACATTATGCAGCAGCCACCGGATATTTCTGAGCGCATAAGGCACGCTCTGAAGAAAATGCGTTTTGCGTTCATAAAACCCGCGGAACCCGTAGGCCCCGAGCGCCTGCATGATGCGTACATAAACATACGCATAGTAGTGATGCATGAAGGTCGCGCGTATGTCGGATTTCGCCTCGGGCCTTCCCAGCGCGGTCATTAGCTCGGCCAGGCTGTCGATGTACAGTTCAAGAAGTTGCTGCCGCAACTCAGCCGGCAAATCGGCCTTGGCGTCATAGAGGAGCGACGCGATGTCATATTGCAGCGCGCCCTTACGGCCACCCTGATAGTCGAGAAAGAATGGCTCGTCGCCGAGCAACATGATGTTGCGCGACTGGAAATCGCGATAAAGAAAATAATCCCGATTCGCGCTCAGAAGAAATTTTGTCAGCCGGCTGAAATCATCTTCCAGCGCCTGTTCGTTGAAGGGAACGCCCGCCAATCGCAGAAAATAGTACTTGAAATAATTCAAATCCCACGCAATCGATTGCCGGTCAAAGCTCGCTCGCGGGTAGCAGACCTTGTAATTCAGATCGCGTCCAGCCTCGACCTGAAAGCGCGGCAGCCACCGGACGGCCTTGCGATAGGCCTCCACCGCGGGTTCCGCAATCGATGCGCCCGAGCGATGCCCTGACAGGAATTCGAAGAGCGTGGTGTCGCCGAGGTCCTGCTCGAGATAAGCTCCATGGCTCAAATCCTCGCCGTAAATTTCCGGAACCGGCAGTCCGTGCCGCCGAAAATGGCGCGAGAATTCCAGAAAAGCAACATTCTCTTCGCGAACGTCGTAGAGAATGCCGATGGCGCGCAGGCTTTCTTCGACCTCGCTCCGCCGAGAGTCGCACGATCTTGCGGCCAGAGGCGCTCAACTGCCCTTGCAGGGGTTGCACGCGCGCGGCGGGCACACGAAAATGCCGCTCAAAAAGTTTTTGAAGAATTTCCAACAATGGAAGGAGACTACGGAACCAGCAACTCCGTCAAGCGATGCGTCCACGCGAGGGTGGCGCCGTAGTGACCCGCAATCGCAATGCTCATCGCGGCTAGCACAAGCAGAGTCCACGGCCACGTACGGCGCAAGCCATGCCCGGCCCCGCGCCACTCCAGCAGGCGTTCGACCCGCACGGCGACCGATGATGAGCCGCACAGCAACCCGCTCGCCAGCGCCGGCTCGGCTGATGGTTTCGACGATCGCGAAAGCTTGATGAGCGCCGCCGCCAGATCCAGCGCATCCTGACGGTTCTCGACCGCCGCATCGTCCGCCGCCAGTTCCGCTGCTTCCCGCCACGCCCTCTCGATTCCACGCATACCCGGAAACGGGGTCGCGCTGATCAGCATCTTTTTCAAATTGTCCCAGGACCGACGGTGCCCCAGTTCGTGCCGGATCGCAACTTGCAGTTCGTCTTCGCTGAGCGTACTCGCCGCCGCGTCTGAGATCATCACTCTGGGCCTCAGAACTCCGGTTAGAATCAGCGCGGGCGCTCCCTTCGCCGCACCCAACAAGGGCTTGGCGGCGCGGTCGTTGGTGCTCCCCGATCGCAACAACCATTCCTGGACGACACGCGCGGTCCGCGACCGGTCCCGCACCAGACGAAATACTCCGGCGCCAATGATTACTATCGCGCACGCCGCCAAAACAAACGTTCCGCCGTCTTCATCCGGCGACCGTCTCTCCATCAGCCAGAACGAGGGAAACGTGAAAAACACGGTGACGACGCACGAAATCGCAAACGAGAAAATTCGAAGCGCAAAAAACATTCCGGCTGATGGCCCGACACGTTTCAAACCCGCGACCCGGAGCGCCACTCGCCATCCCAAGGCGATCAAAGTCGACAGCAGGCAATACAGGACAGCGAAAAATGCCAGCGAAACGAGGAGATCCCGGGCCGCAAACTTCATTTCTGCTCTCCCTTCTTCACCCTGAGTTCCGCGCGCTGCCGCTCTACCAGGTCCTGCAATTCGTCCAGGAGCTTTTCATCCTGCTCGCCGACCGCTTCCACAAAGTACGAAAGATGCAGTGAAGCGTGCTCCGACCGCAGAAGATGCCGCATCCCCTTCACCGCTGCCATCCGCTCCAGCTCTTCCGGGCTATACCGCGCCGAATACCGAAACGCCTTTCCTTCCTGCACTCGCTCAAGCAGTCCCTTGCGAAAGAGGCGGTCCATTGTAGTGAGGATCGTGCTGTAGGTTTGCCAGATAGTTCGATCCTGTATGATCTCGCGCACGGTTGCGGTACCTCGCAACCATACCGCCTTATGAACCTGCCGCTCCAGCGGTCCAAGGGGCGCTGCCAGAAGATTTTCGAAAATCAAATCCGAGGAATCCATATTATTCGAGGGTCTGACGAAGAGGCCCGCGCCAACCAGAAAACTTTAAGTCGTGCGAAGCGACGCGTCAATTCGGACTTGAAATTTTCATCTCCGCTCAACATTCCTCGGCTTTACCCATCTCGGCCCGTAAGTACAACAATCTCTTAGCGCCAGTAGGAGGCTTTTTACGCACAGTTCACACCCGTGTCACGTACCATTAGCAATCAAACGCGACTATTGTCCTTCTTGAAAGGCCTCGCCAGGCGCGGGTAACTCACAGGCAGGAATAAATATGACAGTCAATGATTGCTCTCCTACTTTACTTCTAAAGCGCTTTTCGCCCAGCCCGCTGATTTTCTGCGCGGTTCTCCTTCTGCTGCCGTCATCGCTGCATGCCCAGGTCGATCGCAGCGGATTGACCGGTACAGTAACCGACCCGACCGGTCGCGTCCTCCCGCAAACTCACATCTTAGCTATGCACAAAGACTCCGGCTTGCGCCGCGAAACCGTCAGTTCCAGCGCCGGAACCTACAATATTCCCGAGTTACCGGTGGGCGTCTACACCATAACCTTCGATCACGAAGGGTTCAAATCGCTCACCTTCGTTGATGTCGAGGAGGTCATTGGCCGTACGCGAACGCTCGATGTGACTCTGCCAGTCTCCGGCCGCGACGAACGGGTGGAAGTATCCTCCAGTTCGGCGCTTATTGACCGCAACACCAGCGCCGTGACCGGGTTGATCGAGAGAGAGCAGGCCGACGAACTACCGCTGAACGGACGCGACTGGTCGCAGTTGACGGCATTCGTCCCCGGCGCCATCGACACCGGTGGCAGCAACCAGCGGTCGGTCCGGTTCGCGGGACGGGGCCTCGATGACGACAACTTCACTTATGACGGAGTGGACGCAACCAACGTCGTGAATCAGACGCAGCGCCCGTGGGTGCGGCTGGCCATTCCGCTGGACGCAATCGGGGAGTTCCGCGTCGATTCGCTGACGGCAACCGCCGAGGAAGGCGCGACGGGCGGCGCTCAACTGAATGTTACCTCACCTTCAGGCACAAACCACCTCCACGGAAGCCTCTTCGAGTACTTCCGCAACAATGTTTTTGACGCGGCCGAGCCTGGATGGACCTCGAATAACGAAACGCTGCAGCAGCCGCTTCGTTTGAATCAGTTCGGCGGATCGCTGGGTGGCCCGATCAAGCGCGACAAGACGTACTTCTTCCTCTCCGCGGAAGCCTACCGGCAAAACTGGGGCTATCCGACGACCGGCGACGTGCCGAGCCCGGCCCTGATTGCAACAGTTCCGGCCTCGTCACCGATCTACGCGATCATCAATGCCTACTCGGGACCAGGTCCAAGGACAATTGAAACCCCCACCAGCGACCCGAACATCGACCTGCTGACCTGCTTATGTACTCAGGTGGTCAACGAGAATTCGGCGATGCTGCGGCTTGACCAGCATTTTTCCACCAAGACCACGGGATTCATGCGCTTCAATTACGACCGGTCTGTCGATACGCAGCCGCTTTCGGCCGCCGCGACGGACTCGATACAGAGGGTGTCCACGCCGGTCAATGGCGCGCTCGAATTGCTGCACATCTTCAGCCCCAGCCTTGTAAATGAGGCCAAGTTTGGATTCAATCGCGCCACCTCCAACAGTTACAACCTCAACGAAACCGGCATCATTTATCAGATTGCGATCTCCGGTGGTCCCGGGCCGGGATTCGTCACCCAGAACTACAATTACCACAGCATCTACGCGGGTAATTCATTTTCCTGGATCGACAACCTCACATGGGTTCATGGCCGGCATACTTTCAAGTTTGGAGGGGAGATCCGCCGCATTCAATTGAATCAGAGTTCCGGCGAACACGGAAAAGTCACGTTTTCCTCGGTTGAGAATCTCGCAAATAATGTGGTGGCGAAAGCAAGCCTGACGGGCGCCTTGCCGGTCAACCACCTGCGTAAGAATGATTACTTCGCCTACGCCCAGGACGAGTACAAGGTGCTGCCCAACCTCACCCTCAACCTGGGCGTGCGCTACACCATCTTCGATCTCTTCCATGAGGAGAGCGGTTTGGCCAACCCCTTCGATTTCGACACCTGCGGGGCCCAGGGATTCTGCGGTATGGGCGCCAGCTTCGGCCAGCAGAACTACGGCGATATCGATCCCCGAGTGGGCTTTGCCTGGATGCCGCGGAGCGGCAACGGCCAGACGGTGATTCGAGGTGGATTCGGCATTTACCACGAAGACGGACAGTTGGACGATCAGAATCTGCCCGCCAAAAACGAAGTGCCCTCCTATTCGGTGAAAGGCGGTTCCTATCCGGTCGATTTTACCGGCGTCTCCGGAACCCTCTCGCCGAACGCCGAACAACGGAACCGCAAGGACTCGTATGTCGAGCAGTGGAGCTTCTCGGTGCAGCAGCAGCTGCCTGCGAACTTCGTAAGCACGTTCTCCTACCTGGGAAGCCACGGCGTGCATCTGCTGGAGCAGAATGTAGTGAACCTGATCGATCCGGCCACGGGGGCTGTGCAATACCCGGGCTTTGCTCCCGCCATCCCCTGGCGCGGCTCAGTCGGCATGAGCACCTACAACGGTCTCTCTGTGGGGTTGCGGCGTGCGTTCTCTCGCGGCTTCCTGATGGCGGCCAATTACACTTGGTCGCACGAGATCGATAACGGCTCCAACGGAAGCGGCGATGGCGACGAAATACCGCCGCAGAATCCGCTGTGCCTGGCCTGTGACATCGGCAGCGGCGCCTGGGATGCCCGCCATGTCTTCAATGCCAATGCGGTCTACCAGCTTCCCTTCGGTCAGGGCAAGCCGTTGCTGAATAACGGCGGGATTGCAGGTGTTATCGCAGGCAACTGGGAAGTGACCACGACCGCCCTCGCTCGCACTGGCTTCCCGGTGAACGTGCTGCTGCCCAGCAGTTACACCGCCCCGGATGGGGCTTCCGGCTCGCAGCGTCCCGATCTGGTTCCGGGCGTTTCTCTCGCTCCGCCAGGGGGCAAACGCATCGCGGAGTGGATTAATCCGGCAGCCTTTGCTACTCCTGCTGGAGAGTTCGGCACCGCGCCACGCGACCTCGTCCGTGGACCGGGCACCTGGCAAATGGATCTCGGCCTCAATAAGCGCTTCCCGCTTACCGAGCGCGCGAAACTCGAGTTTCGCTCTGAGTTCTTCAACATCCTCAATCACCCGCAGTTAGGTCCGCCACAGTCCACTTTCAACCCCGCGAACACCACGGGCTTTGGCAGCATCATCAGTACGGTGAACTTGAACACGGCCATCGTGAACCCGATAACCCCGGTGGGTTCAGGGACTCCGCGCGAGATCCAATTCGCGCTGAGAATCACTTTCTAACCAGACTTGTGATCAGGGGGTAACTGCCCCGAGAGTGAGTAGCGATAAAAGGTGCTGCGCCGAGCGCACTACGACGGGGAACGCAGGCTTTTTTCAAGAAGCGGGAACGTGCTTACGCTACTTTGTGTCCTTTGGCGGACTGCACCACGGTGGAGGGAAGCCGCAAAACTCTAACGTTCGGGTTCCTTCGACTTTTCGCGTGAACCGCAATTCCCTCGGCATCCGCAAACGGCTCGGAAACAACTTCAAATTCCTCGCCATAAAGCCGGACTCGGCCCGAAGTCGTGTATCCCAGATGTTTAACGCGCGCGCAGATTTCGAGAAGTAAGGACGGAGTAGGGCTGGATTCAAGAATACTCATGATATTCGTAATTATACGCCCCGCAGTGGCCCACCTGTCTCCATTTATCTAGCTGATTATAAAGTAGATACGACTTACGAAAATTAAGCCACAATGAATGGCTCAGTGACTCGATGCTTCAATGATTCGATGGCCCGCGGTCACTCAGTCATGGTTCTTCCCGCCCGCCACCTGCGCGTGTCCAAGTGCCGCCACCAGCGACACTCCTCCGATAACGTTCCCGATCAGCGTCGGGAACAGGAACTGCACGAAATAGACCTGCCAGGAGATTGCCCCGGTTACGACCAGATAAAGCACGGTGGTCGATCCTGCAACAATGTGGTTGAATCCGCCGATTCCAACAAGATAAGTCAAGATAATGATGATGCTGACGCGAGCCGACTCTGCCGCCGGTAACAACCAGACCATCAGCGCAATCAGCCAGCCGGCAATAATCGCCTTCATCGTTACGATGCCGAAACTCATGCCGAGATGCGCCGCGCCAATCTCCGTCAGGGTCTGCTGCACGCGCGGGTCGAAGATCCCGATCTTTCCGATGCATAAAGCGAAGAGGAAGGTCCCCAGTAGGTTGCAGGTCAATACGACAGCCCACAAACGCAGCATGCACCACAATGTCTTCAGCTCTTTTCGCGCCAGCAGCGGCAACACGACGGTGAGCGTATTTTCCGTAAAAAGTTGCTGGCGCCCAAGGATGACGATCAGAAAGCCCACGGAATAGCCAGTTCGCGATACCAGCAACCGCCATGGCTGATCGGGCAGGCGGGACTGAAGTAGCGCCTCCGCGATAAACGAGAAGCCCATCGACAAACCGGCCGCAAATGCCGACCATCCCAGCGCCGCGACCGTACGGCTCAATTCCTCCTCACCTTCGCGGCGGATCGCCTCGTACACCACGTTGGCGCCGATGGCCACGCGCTCCTCGACCTGCTTCTTCTCCGCTCGAGTCGTGATGGTCGTGATTTCGAGGGGCTCTGGCTCAGCTTTAGGCTGTCTCTTGGTGGGCATCGGTTGTCGAAGGAACGCTCCGCGAGTACTGTCTTCCCAAACCGAGCGCACGCCAATCAGGCAACGCCGGAGATTCCTCTGGAAGATCGCGTAGACGGTGGTTCAAATCTGTAAAATACTCGTCGCATGACTCCTCCAAAAGCCGATGTCATCCGATGCCGCTGGGCTTCCAACCCTCTTTCCATCGAATATCACGACCGTGAGTGGGGCGTTCCACAGCACGATGACCGCATCCTGTTTGAGTTCCTGATCCTCGAGGGCGCGCAGGCAGGTCTTAGCTGGGACACGATTCTCCAGAAGCGTGAGAACTATCGCAAAGCTTTCCATGGCTTCGACCCGGTAAAGATCGCGCGCTATGACCAGCGCAAGGTGCAAGCGCTACTTGCCAATCCGGGGATCATTCGCAACCGCCTGAAGATCGCGTCGGCAATCTCAAACGCGCGAGCGTTTCTCACCGTCCAAAAAGAGTTGGGCTCTTTCGACCGCTACATCTGGCAGTTTGTAGACGGAAAGCCACGGGTGAACGCGCGGCGATTAGGCGGAAAAATTCCGGCTAGCACAACCGAATCCGATGCCATGAGCAAGGACCTGAAGAAACGCGGCTTCAACTTCGTCGGCTCGACGATCTGCTACGCCTTCATGCAGGCCACTGGCATGGTCAACGACCACGCGGTGGAGTGCTTTCGCTACCAGCAACTCCTGGTTCGTGACTCACGACAATCGGCGTAGCTTCAGCCTGAACGAGATCCTTCGGAACGACATCCCCCAAAACCACTGCCGATGAACATGGCCGCTTCGTCCTTTCGATTACGGCTGGCATCTTGGCGGAGCCGCTGTCCAGGGGCATACTCAAATGTTTCAAGAACCTCAAAAGCATCGGCGAACGTCAGACTCTCCAGTTTTGAAGGGACGGATGGCAAGGCAAAACTCCAATTCGTTGCATCTGCTGGCTGGCATTATTTTGCTGGCGATGGGTGGTTACTGCTTTCGGGAGTTGGCGATTAACGGCAAATCATGGTGGCAGCATCGGACCTCATCGAGCGGGCGCGCGGCCGCTACACAAAATCCGGACATGAGCGGCAAATCTCTTCCCGGCGTAGAAATCTACGGGGTATTGGGCGCGCACGACATCGCAGCCTCCCGTAGCCAAACCTGTTTCAGCCAAAAGTGGGCCCGCTCCTATTGTGGATGAGGTCTTTCCTTTGCAGGACGGCAAGCCGAATCACTTTCTCCATCGCCGACTTTCCGTGGAGACCTATCAGACTTTCGCTTTTGAAGTGCCGCCGCACGAGGCCCATCCGCACCTGAGAGGATCGTTTCGCACCACCCATGCCGGAGAACAGTCAGGGGCCGGCATCAGCGTGGAAGTGCTCCTGATGAATCAGGATGAGTTCGCGCGCTTTAGCCGGGATCGGGCGGCGGAGGCCACATTCTCCGAAAGACCCGCCAGCCACGCTGATATCGAGTGGGACCTGAAGCCCACCTTCGGCAATCGCGCGCGGTATTATCTGGTGTTCCGAAATTCCTCGGCTCGCCGCGGGCCGGCGATTGTGGATGCTGACTTCTCCGCCAGATTCGACGATCCGCAATAATCTAAAGACAGCAGAAATAAAGATAGTTGAAATAAAGAGAGATTAAGAACCTTCGCCCCCGCACCCCTCTTTTCCCATTCCGGGGAATTAGCCCTTCGAGACCGGAATCTTCGCCCCTACTTTCGGCATCTAAAACTTGACAACGATTCACTCAAGTCCTATCATGCTTTAGGACGCATAGATTATACTGTTGATTATATTGCACTTATTCTAAAGAATGAGGCAGTTTTAGGAGGAAAGTATGGGAAAGATTATTGGAATTGACCTTGGGACGACCAATTCCTGTGTAGCGGTGATGGAGGGGGGCGAGCCAAAGGTTATCCCCAATGAAGAGGGGGGACGAACTACCCCATCGGTGGTCGGCTTCACCAAAACCGGCGAACGGCTGGTGGGCCAGGTCGCCAAACGGCAGGCCATTACCAATCCGGAAAATACGGTTTATTCCATCAAGCGGTTCATGGGACGGCGGTATGACGAAGTTTCAGAAGAACTGAAGATGGTCCCTTACAAGGTCGAGCGTGACGGCGACAACGTGGCCGTGATGGCGCAGGGGAAGAAATATACCCCGCCCGAGATTTCGGCGTTGATCCTGCAGAAGCTGAAGAAGGCTGCGGAAGATTATCTCGGCGAGAAGGTCACGGAAGCGGTCATCACCGTCCCTGCGTATTTTAACGACGCGCAGCGGCAGGCGACCAAGGACGCCGGCAAGATCGCCGGGCTTGAAGTAAAGCGCATCATCAATGAGCCGACTGCGGCAGCGCTTGCTTACGGGCTCGACAAGGGCAAGGACGAGACGATTGCCGTCTACGACTTTGGCGGCGGCACGTTCGACATTTCGATTCTCGAAGTTGGCGAGGGCGTGATCGAGGTCAAGGCGACCAACGGCGATACCCACCTCGGCGGCGACAACATCGACCAGCGGCTGGTGGATTGGCTGATTGACGAGTTCAAGAAAGATGAAGGACTCGACCTGCGTGGCAAAGGCAACGAGATGGCTTTGCAGCGTCTGCGTGATGCGGCCGAGCGCGCCAAGATCGAGCTTTCGACGACCATGGAGACGGAGATCAATCTGCCGTTCATCACGGCGGATGCTTCGGGTCCAAAGCATTTGGTTAAGAAGCTGACGCGGGCGAAGCTCGAGACCATGATCGAAGATATTTTGCAGCGCTCGGTTGGTCCGTCGAAGCAGTGCATGAAAGATGCCGGCATCGATGCGTCGAAGATCAACGAGGTGGTGCTGGTCGGCGGACAGACTCGTATGCCGCGCATTCAGCAGATCGTGAAAGATCTGTTTGGACGCGAAGGGCATAAGGGCGTGAATCCTGATGAAGTCGTGGCAGTAGGCGCGGCGATTCAGGGCGGCGTGCTCAAGGGCGAAGTGAAAGACCTGCTGCTGCTCGACGTGACCCCTTTGACTTTGTCGATCGAGACGCTGGGCGGCGTGGCCACACCGATGATTCCGCGGAACACGACGATTCCGACGAAGAAGACGGAGACGTTTTCTACTGCGGCGGATTCGCAGACCTCAGTTGAGGTGCATGTGCTCCAGGGCGAGCGCCCGATGGCGGCGCAGAACCGGACTTTAGGCAAATTCCATTTGACCGGACTGCCACCGGCTCCGCGCGGTATTCCGCAGATCGAAGTGACGTTCGACATTGACGCGAACGGCATTTTGAACGTGACTGCGAAAGATAACGCCACCGGCAAGGATCAGAAGATAACCATTACGTCGTCTTCGGGTCTAAGCAAGGAAGAGGTCGAGCGCATGGCGAAGGAAGCCGACGCGCATGCGGCCGAGGACAAGGCGCAGCGCGAGGCGATCGACGCCAAGAACCAGCTCGACTCGATGGTCTACAACATCGAGAAGATGCTGAAAGAGCATGGCGACAAGATCTCCGGCTCGGAGCGTGGCGATGTCGAGAACGCGCTGGCGGACGCGAAGAAAGCCATCGAGTCCAATGACAAGGCGCAGATGGATTCGGCGCGCGAGAAGCTGACGGC
>CAWEAB010000019.1:0-92670 GCA_963806745.1 uncultured Acidobacteriaceae bacterium | reverse complement strand
TTCTGCGTGGCATTCGTTTTCAGTTCTCAGTTATCAGTTATCAGTAACGGCACGCATGGAAGGCATGCCCTATCAAAGCTCTTGCTCTCAATCTACAGTTACAGTCACCCACCAACTTGCATCTTCTCCATCTTCCATCTGAATTCCTTGTTGGGAACAGACCGTCGACGACTTCTCCGTTCCATTTCGCGGTCAGCCAGTAGTAACCAGCCTCTTCGGGCTTGAACTCAAATTGACCCACCCTTGCCAGAGATAGTCGAGCCCACCTTTTTTAAGGCGTCGCAGCACGGCGCGCCTCCAGGGGACTCGTACAACTCGAGCGGAATGCCTTTGAGGTCTTTTCTCTTCTCGGTGTAGTTGTTCGGCTGCTTCTTAATAGGTATTCTCTGCACATGCTCGACGCGCCCACAGATACGATCGACGATCCACGGATTCTTCTCCTGCGCGTTCATTCCTTGCACGATTAGGATTGCAGCTAGAAATGGGGCAGGAACCCTCAACGTTTCGACTCCTCCGGCATCTCCACGGTATGGCCGATACCGATGCTGCTCACCCAGCGTGCCGGGGCGCTGTCGGCGAACTGCAGATCCCTCACTGCGTTCGGGATGACAAGGGTTAGGGGTGGGAACGATGGCGTCATGCAGTACTCCTTGATGCGCTAGCGCGGGCCGCGCTTTGATCGCTGACGCTCTCCTTTTTCTTCGACCCCTCTTACTATTCTCCGACCCTTCACGCTTCTCCAACCCCTCGCTTTTCTTCAACCCCTCGCTGGTATCTGGATTCTCTCGACTTGCTTCTGCGCTTTCCCTTGCTCTCTCGGGAACATCCTCAACTCTCAAACCCTTGTCATCCCGAATGCAGTGAGGGATCTGTAGTTGCTCTCCCCAGCCCTCGGCCAGGTCTTGCCACGTAGGATTTGTGGATTCGATCAGCGCCAGGCGCTTGGCGCGCGTCCAGGCTTTGACTTGCTTTTCTCGGGCTATGGCGTTGGTTACGTATTTGAAGATTTCGTAATAGACGAGTCGGTTGATGTTGTACTTCTTCGTGAAGCCTTCGATTTCGCCCTCTTTGTGCTGCATGGCGCGACGGTAGATACGGTTGGTTACGCCTGTGCATAGCGTGCGCGAACGACTGGCCATGATGTAAACGTAGTAGAATTTTTCGTCGCGCATGCTTTCGTCCTTTCTGCTGGCGGCTGAGTGCTCGCCCGTTACGTTGCCGCGCCGCCGGCAGACTGCAGATCTCTCACTTCGTTCGGGATGACAAGGGTTATAAAGTTGATAACACGTTACAAAGTAATGGCAATTCCTAGCGCTTGAACTCCTCCATCATCTTCACGAAATCTTTGAACAAGTAGTGCGAATCATGCGGCCCCGGCGCGGCCTCCGGATGGTACTGCACTGTGAAGAGCGGCAGATTTCTATGCCGCATGCCTTCCAGCGTGTTGTCGTTCAGGTCCATGTGCGTTAGTTCTACTTCGCTTTGCGGGAGCGAGTCGGGATCTACTGCGAAGTTGTGGTTGTGAGCGGTGATTTCTACTTTGCCCGTCTGCAACTGCTTTACTGGATGGTTGCCGCCGTGGTGTCCGAATTTTAGTTTGAAGGTTTTGCCGCCGAGCGCTATGCCGGTCAGTTGATGGCCCAGGCAGATACCGAAGATGGGCTGACGGCCCATCAGGCGGCGGATGTTATCGACTGCGTAGGTGCAGGGCTCGGGGTCGCCGGGGCCGTTTGAGAGGAAGACTCCGTCGGGCTTGAGGGCTAGTACGTCTTCGGCGGTGGTTTGCGCGGGGACTACCGTTACTTTGCAGCCTTCGCCGCGCAGTTTGCGCAGAATGTTTTGCTTGATGCCGTAGTCGTAGGCGACTACGTGGAAGCGCGGCGGCTCGTCTTTCACTCCGACGATTTCGTCGGGGAGGTGCGAGCGCTCGCCCATTTCCCAGACGTAGGTGTGGTTGGTGCTGACGACTTTGGCCAGATCCTGGCCGTCCATCTTTGGGATGGCGCGGGCCTTGATGACCAGCTTTTCTGCGTCGGCTTCGAGCGTCGAGATCACGCCTCGCATCACGCCGTAGGTGCGCAGATGGCGGACGAGCGCGCGCGTGTCGATATCCGCCAGGACGGGAATCTTGAACTGCTCCATGAACTCGTCGGTGACCTGCTGCGAGCGCCAGTTGGAGCTGACTTTGGAGAACTCGCGGACGATCAGGCCCTCGATGTAAGGGCGGTGGCTTCGTTGTCTTCGGGGTTGGTGCCGTAGTTGCCGATTTCAGGATTGGTTAGAACGACGATCTGGCCGGCGTAGGAAGGGTCGGTGAAAATTTCCTGGTAGCCGGTAATGGAAGTATTGAAAACGACTTCGCCGGAGCACTCGCCTTTGGCGCCGTAGCCTTTGCCTCGGAAGACTCTGCCGTCTTCGAGGGCAAGCGTAGCTTGCATTGTCACTCCTGAGAGTGGATTTTAGGGATTTTAGCAGAGCGGTGGCTGTGGATAAACAGCCGTCTCGGTGAACCATAAGAAGTGCTCGATCAACTTTGCGCCTACGGGAGCCGAATGGCAGAGACAACAACCAGCAACGCTAACGACGCCCGAGCGCTCCGGCTCCGGCGACTATCAGACCAGCAAGTCCCAAGTTCTCAGAACCAAACCACGAAACACAACCACATATGCCGGGACGGCAGATAGCAAAACCAGCGACTACGAGGCCAATCGAAATTGCAAGTGCCCCGCGGCCCGCTTCACGAAGCATTTTTTACGCTCGATTACGCTGCGCAAAAAAATTGGGGATTCGTTGGACTATCGAGGGCACTCCTAAGTTCGATCATTACCGCAACCTTCCCAGCTTTTCCATCGGCCAATATCCGAAGACGGCTTTGCCGTAGATGTAGCGCTCGTTGACCGGGCCGAAGTCGCGGCTGTCGTTGGACATGGTGCGATGGTCGCCGAGAACGAAATAGCTGTTGGCGCGGAACCGTGATCTCGGGATAGGAGCGGGCGTCGGCGTATTCGTTGGGAACGTAGTCTTCGTCGAGGGCTTCGTCGTTGACGAAGACCTGGCCGTTTTCGATGCGGATGCGGTCTCCGGCGACTCCGATGACGCGCTTGATGTAGCTCTTCGAGGTGTCGCGCGGATAGCGGAAGACGACGATGTCGCCGCGCTGGATGGGCTCCCAGCGATAGACGAACTTGTTGACGAAGATGCGCTCCTGGTCTTCGAGGCCGGGCATCATGCTGGCGCCCTCGACCTTCACTGGCTGATACAGAAAGATGATGATGAAGGCGGAGATGGCGAGCGAGACCAGCAGATCGCGCGCCCAGACGGCGACTACCGGCAGCGGACGCGACGCGGTTTGTGGCGCAGGCCCGGAATCGGGCGGCTGCGGTGAGCCCACATCTGACATTGTGAACCATTTTATATGGGAAGTGCAGCCGCGAGCCATGAGCTTCGAGCTCAATTGCAAACAACGCCGGAATCCCGAGGTGAGAGGAATCGAGGTCGAGATGCAGATGTTCGCTACCGATGCACGCAGGTCCGCTGAGACGCTGAACTTTCAGAGCTTTGATTTTTCACCTCTGCCATCTACTTCTGACCTCTGACTTGCCGGCCTTGCCAAAAGCACTCGGTTGCCCGTACAACTAAACTCTCTCATGACTGACTATTCCATCTTCCCGAAGATCAACGCGACGTTGAATGGGTGCAGCGCGGTGCTGCTGGTGACCGGACGATCGCTGATCGCGCGCGGCAGGAGGGCGGCGCACCGGGCGGTGATGATCGCGGCGTTTGCGACTTCGTGCCTCTTCCTTACTTCTTACCTTTATTACCATTGGCCGGGGCATGGAGGCGTGATCTATTTCCACGGGACGGGCTGGTGGCGGCTGGTCTACTTCACGATTCTGATTTCGCATACCATCCTGGCGGTGGTGATTGTGCCGCTGGTGCTGATTACGTTGTCGCGCGGGCTGCGGGGGCGATATGACCGGCATCGGGTGATTGCGCGCTGGACTTATCCGCTGTGGCTTTATGTATCGGTGACCGGCGTGATCGTTTACTTCATGCTGTTTCGGATCTTTGTGTAGGTCGTTCTGGCCCCGCATAACCCTTTAACCACGGGTACACCGAGGGAACGGAGAAATCTGGACGGATTCATCACAATTTCGTTGTGCGTTGGGCACAGGCTTACCTCCCCGGGATTCTGATATAGTTGGCCTCTTGAACCACAGTTTTTTCGGAAGGAGTCTGCAATCATGGCCGGCAAAAGCGTAAATAAAGTCATCCTCATAGGAAATCTCGGGAAAGATCCGGAAGTGAAGTACACGCCGCAGGGGACGCCTGTCGCTAAATTCAGCTTGGCCACGAATGACCGCTTCAAGGATAAAGAGGGCAACTGGCAGGATCGCACGGAGTGGCACAACATTGCCTGGGCGAAACTGCCGAGATCATTGGGCAGTATTTGAAGAAGGGTAGCAAAGTCTACATCGAGGGCAGCCTGCAGAACGCACTCGTGGGACGATAAGCAAACTGGCCAGAAGAAATACATGACGGAGATCGTCGTAAACGATCTAGTGTTGCTCGACGGACGCGGCGAGGGCGGAGGCGGATCGCGTGGGGCTTCGGCTTCGGCGGGAAATAATTTTGATCAGAGCGCTCCTCCCGAGGCGGAACATGCGCCGGCCGGTGGGTCTCCGATTACGGATGAGGATATTCCCTTCTAGGCCTGGCGGCGCTTCACTATGACCGCACTTGCCGATAAGACCTGCGTTCCCTGCCGAGGGGGCGTTCCTCCCCTGAAGGGCGCGGAACTGGCGGCTATTCATCGCCAATTGCCCGAGTTTGCGCAATGGAATGTCGTCGACGAACATCATCTGGTGCGCAGCTACAAGTTCCCCGATTTCAAGTCGGCGCTGCGTTTGTTAATCGCGTGGGCGCGCTCGCCGAAGAGCAGGGACATCATCCGGACATCATGCTGCGCTGGGGCAAAGTCGACATCACTTTGTGGACACACGCGGTCGATGGCCTGACCGAATCCGATTTCGTTATGGCGGCGAAGATCGATCGACTGCTGTAAATCGGCTCCCTGTTAGCGGGATAGTCTTGTCCTTGCGCCCGCAGTTGATCATCGCCTGCGCGGACAAGAGTGTCCGCGCTACACGGGCGAATCATTCTTCCTCACCGTCGTTCTTTCTCACGGTCATTCTTTCTCACCGTCAGGCCCCACAGAACTGCTGGAATCAGCATCAACGCTCCCGCGGCGCCTGCCACGTGGCGGGCGGCAAAGCCCCAGTCTACGAAGCGTCCGGCAATAAAGGCTCCGGCGGCGATCGTGAACATGCACAAGCCTAGATCGGCGGCGAAGACGCGGCCGCGAAACTTGTCGTCGGTCTGAAGCTGCAACAGCGTGGTAGAGAAGACCCAGACGATCGAGCTGCCGAGATGCGCCAGCATCACACAGAGACACGCGAGCCAGAGATGTCCAGCGACGCTGAGCAGTGTATAGCCGGCTGCGGTAGCCAGATAGCCGTACAAGATCGCTCGCTCGAGTCGACGCTTTGCCTGTCCGGCCCACGGGGCGGTGATGAGCGGACCGAGCAACGCGCCCAGGCCACGCGCGCCGAGCAACAGACTCATGCCGAGAAATGCGCCGCGGGTTGGATCGAGCCCGTGCCAGCGCACGGGAAATTCGCGCTGGCCCATCACGGTGAACAGTACCCAACTGGGGCCGATGACGAGATTTCCGGCTTTCACGAGGATGGTGGCACGCAAGCGCACCTGCGAACGCACGTAGCGAATGCCGGCAAGCATCGGAGAGAAGTCGACGAGTTCGCGAAGGCGAAAGGGATGCGTGCCTTCGGCGTGTGGCTCGGAGAAATGCATGCGCAGGATGAGAGCGGCGGAGATCAGGAACGAAAGCGCGTTGAAGATGAAGACGGCGTCACGTCCGAAGAGCGCCGCGACCACGCCTCCGGCGGTCGAGCCCAGCATCAGATTGACCGACCACGTGGCCGAAGACAAAGTGTTGGCGATGACGACATCTTCACGGGCGACGATGTTCGGGATCACTGAATTGCGCGCAGGCTCGAAGAAGGCAGCGAGCAGCGTTTCCGCCACCAGCAGCGGATAAATGAGCCAGACCATCTCGCGCGAGCGCACGAAGAGCATGCAGAAGACGATCACCATGCGTCCGAGATCGGCGGCGATCATGACGTGCTTGCGGGGAAGACGATCGTTGACGACTCCCGCGGTGGGTCCGATGAAGGTTTGTGGCAGAACTTGCAGCACCAGCGCCAGCGCTACCGAACTGGCGCGTCCGGTGAGGTGAAGCAGCAGATTGTAGATGGCCAGCGTGTAGAACCAGTCCCCAATTTCGCTGACGATCTGCGCTCCCCAAAGGCAACGTAAATTGCGGTTGGCGCGCAACAGGCGCCAATACGAACGTATTCCGACCGGATTGAATTCGAGCTCGGGGGCTTCCATGACGGATGAGTCGGATGGGACAGAATACCGGATTGGGCTCTACAGGATGTCCAGGACAGCGGTAGGTTACACGCAAAAATGGTAAAACTATGCAAAGGCTTGCGCAATGGGCGGTTTACGGGACATGACTGGCGGATGAGCACTCGAAATGTCAATAAATCCGCTAGACAAACAGGGATTGTAAACAATTCGGAAATCCTCACAGATTGGAACGATTCGTGCCATAACCGGGGCGGGGGTTCTCGTGCGCAATCCGCTCTTTGGACTTTTGATCTTGGTTCTTGCCTTGTCGACCCATCTACCAATTCCTTCGCTGCACCGCATGTGATGCGGGCGGCGGCCGCCCCGGAACCGGGCGTTCTGGCCGCGCTCGGAGGCGGACTGGTCGGACTGGCCACGGTGATCCGGCGCAGGTTTGGCCGCTAGTTTCAGCCACGCGCACGCTTTGCCTGGCGCAGCGATCTTCTCATTGCTCTACGTAGCCCTTGGCAGATTAGTTTACCCGTCTTCCTCGCCGGCAATCAAATCCAGAAAATATTGATGGATGCTCGGATCCTCGCTGAGCTCGGGATGAAATGTTGCGGCCAGCGTTTTACCGTGGCGCACGAGCACGGGATCGGTTCCTTCCGTGGCGATGACCTCGACGCCCTTGCCGATGCGCTCAATTCGAGGGGCGCGGATGAAAACCATTTCGGTGGGATGATTCTGGAACTGGCCTTCGCGAATGGAGCTGTCGATCTGGCGTCCGTAGGCGTTGCGGCGGACAGTGATGTCGAGCGCGCCGAGACTGGCTTGCGGCGGATTTTCTACTTGCGTCGCGAGCAGGATTGCGCCCGCACAGGTTCCGAATGACGGCTTGGATTGTACGAACTGCTTTAACTTTTCGAAGCCCGCTTCGCCAAGAAGTTTTAGGAGCGTGCTGGATTCGCCGCCGGGGATGATGAGGCCGTCGATGTGGTCGAATTGCTCGGGCTTTTTTACGAGGACAACTTTCGCGCCGAGCTCTTCCAGACGGCGGCGGTGGGCATCGAAGTCGCCTTGCAAGGCCAGGACGCCGATGGTGAGTTGTTTTTCTTTTGTCGTCGTCAAACCCCCGCCCTTCGATTTTATTCGATGTTCGCCGACGGCGAGGGTCGCGCGCGGAATACCATTGCGCGGCCCGATGCTAACCGTCTGGGAGTTGCGGCGCTGAAGCTGCGACGTGTTTTCCAGAGCTTTGTCGCGGTATCGCTACAACACCTCGCGTTCGATTCCATGGTCGTCCGCGCCACGGTCATCCTGTCTTGTCATCCCATTTTGATGTGGTGCTTGCCGACGGTTTCGAGGGCGGAAAGCAGATGGGTGATGCCGAGCAGGTTGCGGATGGATGGACCCATGTTGTCGACTTCAAGTTTGCAGCCAGCGGACTTAGCGTGTACGTACAGTCGAACCAGGGTACCGAGGCCACTGCTATCCATGTGGGTGAGGTGCTCAAAGTCAAGCACGATATTTGTAGGACCGGGCAGCAACTGGCTCACCTCGGCATTAAGCAGATGATTCAGGCCGGAGACCAGGCGTCCGGTGCAGTGGACGACGATGCAGTCCTGGTAGCGCTGGACGGAGAAGGTGAGACTGGGCGCGAGTTGGCTGGACATTCCGTGTCCTTGAATGCGCGGGAGTGGTGGAGGCGAGATTGTTACATATTGCGGCGCGGAGAGGAAGCGGCGGCGCTTGCCATAAGACAACGATGGCCCCGCGCGACGCGGAGCCATCGAGCAAATCGCAGTGCGAGAGCACTTTGTCCAACAACAGTGTTGGCCGGCGACCGCCCCGTCCTGGGTAAGCTGCTAGAATGGCGGCTATATTTTGCAGGGCCAAGGCCCGAAAGAGGCAATCATGAGCGTACTGCGTCTGGTAGACCGCGAATCCATCACCGTTCCTCCACAAACCACAGCCAAAGCCACGATCCAGTTGATGCTGGATCGCCGTGTGGGCTCGGTGGTAGTGGTGGAAGAGAGAAAAGTTCTAGGCATTTTCACCGAGCGCGATGTGCTGCGCAAGCTGGCGCTGAGCGGGCGCGATCCGGAGCAGATTCCGGTTTCGGAGCTGATGACCGCTCCGGTCAAAACCGTAGACCCGAAAGCCAATCCAACCGATGCTCTGGCGACGATGCTGGAACATCACTTCCGTCACTTGCCGGTGGTAGATGACCGTGGAAGATTGCGCGGCGTCCTATCCATCCGCAACCTGCTGCAGGAAATGATGGAGAAGTACCGTCACCAACTGCACACGCTCGAGCAACACGTGATCAGCGAAGAACCCGGCGCGACCAAGGCCAGAGGGTGAGCGGTTACTGTAAATAGCTTCGTTGAAAGATAAATACCGACTGGCAAAATTGAGCCCCGCCTGACTGGCGGGGCTTTTGGTTTTTGGCAGGAGTGGCGGGAAACGCCGTGGAGTGGGAATCGAGCCCTCCAAAATGACGCGCATTTCGCAAAACCCGCCAAGGCATAAGTAACTGGGAGATTCCCCCTTTTGGAGAGTCTACTTTCGAGCAATTGCGCGAAGCCAATCCCAGGGCGAATAGTGATTTCAGAAGGGTTGCGCCTGGGGGACGTTGCCAGTGGGTACTGGACGCCGTCTTTCAAATGGTCGAGTGGCTTCGTCAGCCATTACGGTTCGACTCCGTCGTCCTCCGCACGGCCCTCGACTTGACTTAGTTGCTATAATAGATGTGTTGAAAGATGGCGTACCAACTGGAACGTTATGAGCCCCGGATGACTACCGGGGCTTTTGATTTTTGGTCACTGGTGGCGGGAACCGCCGCGAGCGGAGTGCGCACCGGGATCGTCGAGAGCCGTGGCTCCGAGCCGGCAAAATATGGTGAACGTCCCGTTGTCCCCACATTTCTAGATCACAGTCGATTCCTCTTTGTACGTGATGTTCAGAAAATTCATGAAATCCTTCTGCCAGTTCTCCTTATACTTGCGGCCAAACGCTGGCAGCTCACCGGGCCGGTACTCCTTCAGGATTCGCATATAGGTCATGATCGCGGCGCTTAGGCTGAACCTTAGAACGCTTTCGAAACCCTTCAGGTAACGTATCGGTTCGAAAGTAACTTTATCCTCTTTAAATTTGATGTGGGGATCGTAAGCCGCCACAGCATTACTTCGGATGCCATCGAGTAGAACACGTAGAGTGGTTCCTTCTTGACCGCCCGCACGAGCCCGGCGAATGACTTTTGGCCTAGCGGCACATACCAAGCAGCGTCACGCTTCCCTTTGCGGTGCAGATCGAAATCGTGGCTAATTGGCGCGAACGCCGGCTGGGAGAGTAGATTATCGATATCTTTAATTTGGCTGTTTGCCTCTTCTTGAACCTTTTGACTGGGCTGAAACATGAGGTTCCCCATGACCGCAGCGAAATCAGTCGCGGCTTGGGATCCCATTTGGGCCCTGGCCGCCCAAACATGTTTTCTTCGAAGGTTGTGGACGTAGTAGTAATGGGTTTTCTTTTCAGCATCGCCGTCTAATATCCACTCAATATAGATATATCGCCTCTAGGGCTGCCCGCATTTGGAGGCTGGCCGCGTGGGCGGCTCCTTGCGAGAGAAGTATTTCGACACCGTCGAGCATCGCTACAACTTGACGTAGAAGGATTCCAAGCACGACGACGTCTCTAAGCTTTCGCTCGCTCGTGGAAAAGCACCGGGGTATCAGGTTGGTACCGTAGTTCGTAACATCTTGGATCAGCTTTAGCCAGGGACCTAGGTGTTGCCTTACGTCGTTCAGCGCCCGGTCGCGGTCGAGTAGAGGTTTGTATTCGCTCTCACCCACTCTGATCAACATTTTGTCGTTCATGATGGGCGCAGCAACTCCTTTCACCACCCTCTAGTCTGCAACATCTGCGCTTCATCAAGCCCAGACACGGCCAGACCTTTCATCGCTCCCGCCAAGTCCTCACTAACTTCGAGTAACACCTTCGGATCCTGATAATGCGTGGCGGCTTTCACAATTGCCCGCGCGCGCTTCTCGGCTTCAACCGGGTCGGCGAATTCCGTCGAGTTCTTCATGAAGATCCCGCTACCTACGAACACAGCCTCCGCTCCCAACTGCATCACCAGCGAAGCGTCGGCCGGCGTGGCAATACCTCCGGCGGAGAAGTTTGGCACCGGCAGCTTCCCTTCTTTCGCGACCATCTTGATCAGCTCATAGGGCGCGCCGTGCTCTTTGGCTTTGGCGTAGAGTTCCTGATCGCTTAGCACGGTCAGGATTTTCATCTCCTGCACGATCTGGCGAATGTGTTTTACGGCGTGGACTACGTCTCCGGTGCCGGCTTCGCCTTTGGTGCGGATCATGGCTGCTCCTTCGGCGATGCGGCGGAGAGCTTCGCCCAGGTTGCGGGCTCCGCAGACGAAGGGGACTTTGAAGGCGTGCTTGTCGACGTGGTGGGCTTCGTCGGCGGGGGTGAGGACTTCGGATTCGTCGATGTAGTCGACGCCCAGCTCTTCGAGAATTTGGGCTTCGGCGAAGTGGCCGATGCGGCACTTGGCCATGACCGGAATGTTCACGGTGGCCATGATCTCGCGGATCTTTTTGGGCGAGGCCATGCGGGCTACTCCGCCTTCGGCGCGGATCTGCGCGGGCACGCGCTCTAACGCCATGACGGCTACGGCTCCGGCACGTTCGGCGATGGCGGCTTGCTCGGCGTTGGTGACGTCCATGATGACGCCGCCTTTTAGCATTTCGGCTAGGCCGGTTTTCAGGCGAAGGCTGGTGGGATGACCATTATTTTGCGACATAGTGGGCTCTTTTCTGTTGCTCGTCGTTGACTCGGATCGAGTGCGGCTACGTTGACGCGCTTCTCTTATTTCGATTTTACAACGTGCCGGGGGAAGGTGGTTGACAGGTTTGGGTGCGTCAACGCGGCGAGGGGCTTTAGACCGGAGCTTCAGTCTATTGTTGTTTTTTGCATCATTTCCACGGTCTCGCCTCGGTCTTTGTTTTCTTTAGCGGGCGCTCGGCGCACACGAAGGCTCGCATCGAGGAGATTGCGGAGGCAGCGCCGGGAATTTGGAGGTGGACCTCTGAATTCCGCCCGCGCCCTCGCTTCTTTTGCTCGTATCGGCACGGCATCCTCTCCCATTTTGTGCGGATCCCTGCGTAAAAGATCGGGCCGGATGTACCACTGATTAAACTACGACCGCGCGTAGTAAATACGCGGTTATTTCCACTGATGTGCAATATCTTTCAGCCTGTTGCATATCGGCAAATCGTTGTATTCTTCCGTGCATAGATTCCAGCCTGTGGGCTGGCGGGTCAGCCAGAGGGAATCTTCCACGAAGTACTTATCCAGAAAAGGAGAGCTTCATGATTCGAAGATCAGGTGTGTTCTGTCTCGCGCTCGTTGCAGTATTGGCGATCGCGAGTGTTGCTTCTTACGCAGCTTCACAGCCTATGATGACGCGGCATACGCGCGCCGCGGTGGTGAGTGGAGAGGCGCAGTTGGTAGGCCGGATGCCGGCAACGCAAACCATGCATTTCAGCGTGGTTCTGGCGCTGCGTCATGCACCGGAACTCGAGAACTTCTTGCGCGACGTCTACGATCCTTCCAGCTCGAACTATCGCCACTTCCTCACGCCAGAAGAATTTACAGCGCGCTTTGGTCCGAGCCAGGAAGATTGGGACGCACGGTTCGTTTCGCGAAAGAGAACGGATTCAAGATCATCGGCGGTACACGCGAAGGGCGCGCCGTCCAACTGAAGGGCACGGTCTCGCAGGTTGAGAAGGCTTTCCACGTCTCCATGGGCGTCTATCAGCACCCGACGGAGAGCCGCACATTCTTTGCGCCAGACCGCGAGCCCCAGGCGGATCTGCCGTTCCAGCTCTGGGCCGTTTCCGGCCTGGACAACTATGAACTTCCGCGTCCGCTCGTGCAGCACAAGGCGCGTCCCCAGGTGGTGCAAGGTTCCTGCCCCAGCAGCTCTTACTGCGGCAGCGATATGAGAGCGGCTTATTACGGCGCATCGGCTCTCACCGGCACCGGCCAGAACATGGCCCTACTCGAGTTGGCCGGTACCAACTTGTCTGACCTGAGCCTCTACTATAAGAACGCCAAGCAAACCGAACCTTACACTCCCACTCTCGTTTCCACGGGCGGGTATGCAACGACCTGCTAGCGGCAGCTGCGACGATGCCGAACAAACTCTGGACATGACTCAGATGATGGGCATGGCCCCTGGCTCGGCGATGCTCTACAACTTTGTCTGCGGCGATGCCTACAATTCCGGCACTTTTGACGAAACGGCCTGCCTGAGTGCGATGGTTACGACGGCGCAGCACCGTTGAGCCTCCAGATCAGCAGTTCCTGGTCGTGGATGCCGGCCGATCCCAGCACCGACGATCCGTACTACGAACAGATGGCATCACAGGGACAGAGCTTCTTCGATGCAGTCGGCGACAGCGGAGCATGGGCGTCCGGTGGCTTTGCTTATCCCCGGAGATGATGTTTGGGTCATCGGCGTCGGCGGCACGGACTTGCAGACCAATGGCGCTGGCGGTTCCTGGAAGTCGGAGACCAGCTGGTCGAGTAGCGGTGGCGGAATTAACTTCGACAACATTGCGATTCCTTCCTATCAGCAACTCACCGGTGTGATCAACTCCCAAAACAAAGGCTCCAAGACGCTACGCAACGGACCAGACGTCGCGGCTGAAGCAAACTTTGACTTTTATGTTTGCCACCTCGGCCGATGTGGTACCGGGTGGGGCGGAACCAGCTTTGCCGCTCCGATGTGGGCCGGTTACATGGCTCTGGTCAATCAACAGGCGGCTACCAACGGCGTTACAGGCACCCGGCTTCATCAATCCAGCCATTTATCCGCTCGGTCTGGGCTCGGGTTATGCCGCGGACTTTCCACGACATCACCAGCGGCAATAACGGATTCCCGGCGGTGGCTGGCTACGATCTAGAACACGGGCTGGGGCAGTCCGAACGGCGTTGGACTGATCAACGCTCTAACCGGACCGGCAGGACCGTCCTTTACTCTGACTGCCAATCCAAGCTCACTCCTCGATCGCGTCCGGCGCCCAAGGCACCAGCACGATCACGGTCGTTCCGGCAGGTCGGATTTACTGGTAGCGTTACCTTGAACGCCACCGGTTTACCCAGCGGCGTAACCGCCGGCTTCAGTCCGAATCCAACCAGCACCACCAGCACGCTGACACTAACGGTTGCTTCGGGTACCGCCGCGGGAACCTCCACCATCACCATTGGCGGCACCTCCGGCTCACTGACAGCGTCAACCAGCATTCAACTCACGATCACAGCCAGCGGCCCGGTTGTGCCCTGAATCCAACGTCGCTGGTCTTCCCGAAGAAGGCCGTCGGCACAACCCGCGCACCGAAGAAAGTTACGGTTACGAACACCGGCGCTTCCGACGCTGAACATCACGAGTATCGCCACGACGGGCGACTTCGCGTTGTTCTCATTCACTTCGACCAAGAAATGCGGCAGCACGCTGGCCGCAGGGCAAGAGCTGCATCGTCAAGGTGAATTTCACTCCGACGCAGAAGGGCACCCGCACGGGCAGCCTGAACTTCACCGACAACGCACCGGGCAGTCCGCAGAGCGTAGCTCTGTCCGGAACAGGTAAGTAAACTGAAGTAGCAAGGTAAGTTGGGCGGGACTTCGGTCCCGCCCTTTTTATTGGGATAAAGAAGAAAAGCGCTCCGCGGCCGGAGCGCCTATAGCTGTGACTTTGCTTAGACGAATACCTCTCCCGGCATTCTGGTCAAGGTTCGCATGGCCAAGGTGTTTTGCACGACGCGCAGCGGCGGTGAAGACAGACCGTCAGTCTGCATGCGCTCGATCCGCAGTTTAAGACTGCGCTCAATCTGGCGCAACTCGAGGACCTCGGCTCCGGCGACCAGCGTGGAAGCGCACCCTTCAGATCCGGCCCGCCCGGTGCGGCCCACGCGATGGATGAAGTCTTCCGCCATCTTTGGGACGTCGTAGTTGATGACGTGGGCGACGTCATCGATATGCAAGCCGCGCGAGGCGATGTCAGTCGCGACCAGAACCTGGTAGCGGCCTTCCTGAAATCCGCCTAACGCTCCATTGCGTTGCGACTGCGAGCGGTCGCCATGAATCATCGCAGCGGTAAAGCCGTCCCGCACAAGTTGCTTGGCCAGCCGTTCGGCGCCTCGCTTGGTGCGCGTGAAGATCAGCGTCTGTCCTTTCTCGGAGTAAAGCAATTGCCGGACGACATCAAGTTTTTCTCCCGGCCTGACTTCGTAGGCCTTGAGTTGAACGCTCTCGGCGGGCTTAAGCACGGAGCCCAACGCGACCCGTACAGGGTTACGCATGTAGTCGTTGACGAGGCCAGCCACCGACTGCTCGAGCGTAGCCGAGAAGCACAAGGTCTGGCGGTTCTCTGGCAGCGCCGAGACGATTCGCCGGATGGCGGGAAGAAATCCCATGTCAAGCATGCGATCCGCTTCGTCAAGCACCAGTATTTCGATGTGGCGGAGGTCGGCGAAGCGGCGAGACATCAGATCCTGCAACCTGACCGGGCGTGGCGATGACCAGAGGCGAGCCAGCGCGAAGACTCTGGATCTGCGCCTTCTCGGATACGCCGCCGATCACGAGCGCGGCCTTGGGCAAAGTCTTCATGCGCAGTTGCTCGTATTGCTCGTGGACCTGCATGGCGAGTTCGCGCGTCGGGAGCAACACCAGCGCGGCCGTATTGCGCGACGGCTTGGCGTAGAGAGCTTCAATAATCGGAATAAGAAACGCCAGGGTCTTGCCGGTGCCCGTCTGGGCGGTGCCGATAACGTCCCGGCCTTCGAGGGCGGGAGAAATTGCGCGTTGCTGAATGGGTGTGAGGGTGAGGAACTCGGCTGCCGCGAGCTTCTGTTGCAAAGCAGAAGACAGGGGCAGTTCGGAAAATGTGGTCATTCTAAGTTTGTTTCTTTCTGGAGGGGCTATTGGTTGCGCATCGATCCGACGCCTTCACCTGTGACACACGTCATCCGGATACACGTCATCTTGCTGAAGATCGAGAGGCGCAACGCCGCTCACATTTCTTTTTAGATTGGCGCTAACAAAAACGGCGGGCAGGAAAAGCGGAGATGAATCTGGTCAGAAGAACAACCACCGCGTGGCAAGCAAACCGTACAAAGCGTCAAAGTGATTATAGCAGAGGCCGGAATAGCGACCGGCACGATTGGCCAATCCGATAGTAACCAGCCATGGGCGAGGTGCCGTCCCAGGAAGTCGAAAGAGAAGTTTTGGTGGGCAGTGCAGGACTCGAACCTGCGGCCTCCTGCTTGTAAGGCAGGCGCTCTAACCAGCTGAGCTAACCGCCCACGCTTTGATTCAATGACTTAGGCCATCTGGCGCTAGTTTCCCAGCTTCCCTCCACCCCAGACTCTTTCTGGATTGTCGAGCAATTCCACGGCTTCACGGGCCGCATTGTTCGGGATGTGAGTGTAATGACGTGTCATTGCAGCGGACATGTAACCGACCATACTCATTATAAGCGGAAGAGGTATCCCCTGCTCAGCCATCATGGTGATGAAGGAGTAGCGGAAAGAGTGAAATCCCAGCTTCTTGCAAATTGCGATCGTCTTGCGCTCTTCGTCGGACAAACGCAACAGACTTTACGTTTCTTACGTAGACTTCATCTGTGCCTTACCCGCCTGCTGGCTCTTCACGCATTACAGGTTCATTCTCATGCCGCAGAAGGATCCGGAAACCGAGTCCGTGCGTGATCAGCAGGAGCGGCACGATAAAGGTCGGAATGAAATAGGTAGAACCAAGCTGGCCTGCTCTGAGCCCGGTGTGATTGGCCTGGTAAAAAGCATTGATGAGATCGGCCGCTCCCCAGAGATTGAAGATCCAAACCATGACTATGCCGGAAGTAGTGGGCAGCAATAGCAACGCAAGCAAGGCGAGTATTGCCGCCACGATGTCCCCATAGGCAGCCGACTGCGCGAAGGCAGAGGGCAGATCCATCGATACGACCCCTGGCACCAGAAATGCTAACCCGATGAAGCGGAAGCTGTGCAGGATGAGCAGAGGCCGCAACGCATCGGCCCGTTGCCGGAGACGGAGTTGCGGCCAGATGTATCGAGCCGCAACGATTGCCCACGCGATACTGCTGAATGCAATACTGACGAAAAAAGAAAGTTGCGATTGCATAAATCCCTCCTATTGAGATTCCAAACGTTGAGTGCGGCGGGTGGCGAGAATAACCTCCGCGTGGACTGACGCTACAGACTTAGCAGGGTCGGTGATACTGTGCTCGCGTCGCCAGACATTGGACTCGGGCGCGAGTCGCGGCTCTGATGGGAAGGGGCGGCGCAGTTCACGGTCATACCGATCCAAATTGAAGCCCGGGCCCAGCGGGGCGATCATGAAGTCTGCGAACTCACGAAGCCAGTTGCCGAGGGTGTGCTGGTTGCGGGAATGCGCGGCATACCGACGTGCGATCGTCTCGAAGTCCTCTGGGGAGCGCCCAGTCACATCGTGCACGTCGGTCGTGGGTGCGCCCAGTTCAAAGGCACCCAGCTTGTGATCATCGATGTAATAGCGCAGGTTGCTCACGACATCGATGGAGATGCCGGCCATCCGTGCAGCCTTCATGAACAGCCAGGTCGGCGTCGGCACAACCCGGACCGATCGCCCGACGGCGCGGCCGATTGCTTTGGCCATGTCCTCTCCGCCGAGGAGTTCGGGGCCCGTAGGGCGGTAGGTTTTGCCCGCGTGCCTCGCCGGATTCATCAGTGCAGAGGCGGCCACTCGTGCGATATCTTCGTTCGAGGGTGGCGCGTTGCGACTTCGGCCGTACATCCAAGGGAAGATGCCGAGATGCGTGGCCAACCCAATCGTCACTAAGTAAGCGTCAGCGAAAAATCCAGGGCGGATGATCGTATGCGCCACCCCGGGTGTCATCGAAAACAACCGATCCACCAGCCAGTGCTGCCGGGTCATGAGCGAGGGATGCGACGGACTCGACAGCCATTGTGTCAAGCCGACAATGTGTTCCAGCCGGGATTCCTTGGCGGCGACCGCGAACGCAATCGCCCCCTGAATCATGTACGGATCAAGAGGCGGACAATAATAGGCGCCCTGAACGTCCCTTAGCGAATCAGCGATGCGCTCGGCATCGCTCATGTCGGCGACTGCGATCTCGGCCCCTTGCGCCCTTAATCGCGCACTGCGGTTATCTTCTCGCGTGCACCAGGGCACGGACGGGATAGCCCGCCTTGAGCAGTTCGGTAGTCACGGCACTGCCCGTTTTCCCGGTTGCGCCAGTCACGATAATCCTTGGCTTAGTCATGATTGTTTCCTCCTTGTTCGCACAAGCTCGTTCTTCTCCAGTCCCGATGGTCTTGACATTCGCGTTGAAGCCTTCTCACGGCCTCCGCGGCCCTCTTCCGGCAACTGTGCGAATCGCATTGGTACTGATCTTTATAGGATGATGTATATAATCCTATGGATTCGCGATTTTCCCATGGGCGACCAGTTGTATCTTGGGATGATTCGCGGCATCCTATGGTTTATGCGCTACCAAGCCGGACATAAAGCTGAGACCCATCAGAGGATTGTGAGAGATGCGTCGGAACGTCTTCGTGCCGAGGGCTTAAACGGTACCGCGGTGTTAGCCGTTATGCGGGACGCCGGCCTGACTCACGGAGGTTTCTACAAACACTTCGCGAGCAAGGACGAATTGCTCGTTGAGTCCTTGAAGGAGGGTTTCCGGGAGATCATTAATACCCTTGTGCGTGCCGCTGAGCAGTCGCCCCCGGGGAAGGCATGGAAGGCCATTGTGAACACCTACCTGCGTCCGGAAATGTGCGAATCTCCCGAGCACGGTTGTCCTCTCGCAACACTTGCGCCTGAATTGGCTCGGGTGGATAGGCGGATGAAGCCTCAGATTGTGGCCGAGCTAGTGAACTACAAGACCCGCATGGTGCCGTTCATGCCTGGCCGACGGACCACGGACAAAGAACGGGCTTTCTTTGTGATCTTTTCAACAATGATCGGCGCAATTGAAATTGCTCGTCTGCTGCCAGATCCCGCTATACGAGAGAAAGTACTAAGGAGCACGAGAGATTTTCTCCTACGCAGCTTCTGACGTCCCCAAACATTGGCGAGTCACAGGCAAACCGAACACTTGGGACAGGGAGGAATCCCACAGAAAGGCGGGACCTTATGTGACTGCTATCACCCTGCTTTCATGACGACCGACTAGATTTCGCCTTCTTAGAGCGGTCGGTAAGGCTAAGGACGTGAATGGGCTGTTTGCCGGGCAGGGGCGCATTTTTTCGACTCGGAGGTGGAATAAATGCTCCCTAAGTAAGGTATCGAACGGATTTTGCCGATCAAAGAAGCGTATGAAGTCGTTTGCCCGCGAGGAGGGGTCCGTCCCCATTTAAGGGCGGGACGGGAAAATTCAGGATCCACAGGACGGCGAAATTGATCGGGTTGCTTGCTCTTGCGACGGCTACGACGGAACTGCTTCGCTTTGGCGGCGGGATTGCCGGCGTAGTTGTGCTGTTCTGGTTGATCCGCGTGCTGTTTGACCGGCTGGATGGCAAGCCACGCTGATGCTCCGTGGCTTTAGCCAGGGTCGCGTTTTTCCAGGCGATCGAACAGCAGTTTGATCAGCCAAATCAGGGCCGCAAAACCGGCGATGAACGCAGGAAGACGGAAAGACAGCGGCAGTGGGCCCGAGAACAGCGCGAAATGATTAAGCAACAGCGCTGTCCCTTCTTGGCCGGATTTTTGTCGCAACGACTTCGCGAGCCGTCGGCTGGCAGGCACGTTCCTGCCGTTTTCCGGCTTTCTGGCTGATTTTCCCATGGTCAATTGACGTTGTAATCACTCGAATAGCACGCATCGCGGATATGTGCGGCACGCCAATGTGCGCCATGAGGTTGACGAGAAAAGGCGCGGAACCATGTTGGTGATTCACGAGAACCCATTTGGAATGATTTCGGCTCAAGCGTGAAATAAATGCGATCGATCATCCCTCGCGTGAGACGAGAGGGCGCGATCTCATAGTGGGCGGCGAGATGCCTGCGCTCTGACCTTAAACGCAGCGCTCTTTCGCGGGCTATGGCGTGCTCTGCGGGTATTCGGGAAGTTTGCCTTCCAACAGATCATGGAGACGGTTTGCGGGACAACGAAGTCCCACGAAGAAGCTGCCAAAAAGCGCGTAAACTGCGCTGACCTGGTCGAAGCGCATTTCGTAGATCAACTTTTTGAAGACCAGCGGATCGTCGGCGAACAGGTCGACGCCCCACTCCCAGTCATCGAAGCCGATGGACCCGGTGATGATCTGCTTGACTTCGCCGGCGTAGCGGCGGCCGACCAGGCCATGCTCGTTCATCTGGCGCTGGCGCTCTTCCATGGGAAGCGAGTACCAGTTCTTGTCTTCGCCGCGCAGGCGGTTCATCGGGTAAAAGCAGACGTAGCGGTTGGACGGCATCGCGGGAAAAAGGCGCGGGCGCATCGCTTCCTTCTGGCGCGCGAGGGTCTCGGCAATCGCCGCCTTCCATTCTTCAGAGTGCGGCTCGACGCCGCGCTCGGCGAGCTGCTTGTAGGTCTTCAGGCTCGATTCGTAAAGTCCCAACTCGATGACCGAGAGGTACGAGGTCTGCGGCTCGAGGAAGTCGCCGAGGCGCAGGCGGGCGAGGTCGAGCTCCGCCTGGTTGAGGTCCGCAAACGTGTCGCGGAAGTGGACAAACATCAGGTCGCCCTTGTGGCCAATGAGAGAAAACAATGCGGATTGCCCGCCAGCATTGGCCTCCATTTGCCCGAGCGCGGCGGAGGCTTCGGCGGCGATGTCGCGACGGTGGCCCTCGTTCAGTTCACGCCATGCCGTCCACCGGAAACGCATCATCTGGTGCAATGTGGCGTAGCCTTCGACGGTGAGCGGAACGGCGGGAAGCTCGCGTTCCAGTGGCGGGTGCTTGACCAGGATGCGTAGAAGTCATTCAAGCATTGTAATCGGGCGATGAAAAACGGGGGATAGAGAACGGGTCATCGGTCCACCGGATGATCAAAAACCAAGGGTCTTTGACTCGCAATGACTAAATGATTCAATCATTCAATGATTCAATGACTCAATGGCCCGATTGAAGCCCCCGGTATCCGGCGTGCCAAGGGGTTCCATTGCCGCCGCACAGGGCATTCTGCTACAAACGCTATATGCGCAAATGGATGAGCGACCGGATGAAGCGCCGCAAGAAGGGCGCTCCAGCGACCAAGGAGCCGGCGGCGAACGCACCCGAGCCGCTACAGCCGAAGTACTTCGAAGCTGAGATTGGGGAGAAGCCAGCCTGAGCCCGCGAGCGAGGTGTCGTCGCCGGCGCCCGAGGCTCCGGTTCAGCGTTCTGCCCACGAGCCTGCCGACCTTCAACAGTCTGCCTCTCAACCCGCGGCGCCGCCGTATGCCACGCGTTCCCGTTCGTCTTCGCGGCCGCCTTCGCAACGTTCTGCGGAGGAGAAAGAAACCCAGGCGGATTTCCAGTTGGGCACGCGGCGCATTCCGGAGCTCCCCCTGGCTGAAGCGGTGCAGAAGGAAAGTCAGCAGGTTCGGCCTTCGCGGCGCCGGAGAAAACGTGGTGGACGCGGCGGAGCACCACGGCCACCGATCGCGCCGGTAAATGCGGGGTCCCGGGCTCGTCCGGATCGAAGGCCACGCGGAGTTCCCTCAGGCGATGCCCCGCGGGGCGTGATTGCCGTCGACTATCAGGAACCCCTTACGCCAGAGTCCGCCTCCGGCGCGCCGGCGGATGTTCCTCCGATGGCCGATGCCGCCATGGTGACCGCTCTCGAACCGCCCTCCGTGTCACCGGCTGTGGCGCCCGCAACAAATATCGCGGCGCCGGTTGCGCCCGCGGCTGCTGCGCGGCCGAGCAAGGGAACGGTAGTGCTGGCGATCGGGCTGCCGGGCTCGGGAAAAAGCTCATGGTTCAAGCGGCACAATATTCATCCGCTATCGAGCGATCTGTTGCGCGAACTTTTGTTTGACGACGCGCTGGAGCAGAGATTTCAGGATCTGGTGTTTTCGAATCTGCGCTCCATGCTGAAGGCGCGACTGATTGCGCGGCGACCGATGAATTATGTGGACGCCACGAATCTGACTCCGCATGACCGGCATAGCTGGATCAAACTGGCGAAGGATTACGGCTACGACGTTCAGGGACTGTTCTTCGATGTTCCGCTGGAAATTTGTCTGGAGCGGCACCAGAAGCGCGGGCGAGCGGTGCCGGAAGACATCATGCGAAAGATGGCCGGAAAGCTTAAGCCACCGACGTTTGAGGAAGGCTTTTCGAAGATCACCGTGGTGCGGGTGAAGCAGAAGGACGCGGCGGCCAGCTAGCCCCGAAGTACGAATTCACCACAGAGACACAGAGTCACGGAGAAAAGCGATTTTGGGTCTTCATTTTCTGGGTCTTCATTTTCTTGGGTTTTCATTTTCTTGGTTTTTCATTGTCTTGATTTTCTCTGTGACTCTGTGGTGAAAAAGAATTTGGTTCGTTCTTATCATCCCTTCAAATACGGCAGCAATTCTTTGAATGCCGGCGCTCCCGACGAGCGCAGCAGCTCATAAATCATCATCTCTGTTGATGACAAAATCGCTCCCGCGGCGCGCATGCGCTCGAGGCCGATGCGCCAGTTGAGTTCGCGTGCGCGAACTGACGGCGTCCGAAGCGACGTGCACGAGATAGCCCTCGCGGAGCGCGCCCAGCGCAGTCTGCATCACGCAGATGTGCGTTTCCATCCCGCACAGCAGCACCGTGGTGCGCTGGCCGGGCAGCCGCTTGAGCAGGCTGCAAAACGCGTCGCTGCCAAAACAGGAGAACATCAGCTTGTCGATCGAGGGCGTGTCAGGCAGAAGCTGGGCAACCTCCGGCACAGTGCCACCGAGGCCTTTCATGTATTGCGTAGTGACGAGTGCGGGAATCTTCAGAATGCCGGCGAGGCGGATGAGTAACTGCGCGTTGCGCACGAGGCGCTCTTTTTCCCAGATCGGCGGCAGAAGTTTTTCCTGAATGTCGACCACGATGAGGGCGCATTGCTCGGGCTCCAGGGCGCGGCGGGCGAGTTCGGTGGAATCGGCAAATGGAATTTCAAGACTTGTGGACATGGAATTTCCTTTCGACCAACTCAAGATTCTATCGCGGTCAGCCGTCAGCCCGAGCCGGACGTAAAAGCACTAAAAGTGATACTTCGTTATCGCTGTCCACTCGCTCTTAGGATAGCGTTCATGCAATAGCTGGAAAGCTCTCGCCGACCATTTCGTCGTTTCGGCATCTGTGCATCCATAGCGCGTAGAACGCACCGCGAGATGCAGTGCCTGCGGCACTCGCTCGTCGGCCGGGTGCGACTTGGCATAGGCCAGCACAATATCAGTAAGGACATTGGGCGCGACTCCGGCCTCGCCAAGGCCGGCATTTTCGTGCGCAAGCTGTGCGGCCTCTCCGGCCGAAATGAACGCCGGCGCCGGTACACTTGGATCGCGATCCCTGCGGAAGCGCTCGCTCCCATCGCTTACGGGCTCGCACCACCAGTTGTCGCGGAAGTTGTCGATCTCGCCCAGGGTTTCCTGGCGCAACAGTCCCGCCCGCACATACGGGCTTAGCCCGGGATTCTGCAAGATTACAAACGCGGCCGCAAACCGCTTCTCCTCATTTGTCTTCGCCGACCGGAATGGTTCCATGGTCTTCCACAGCGGATTGTCGAGTTCAGCAATCACCGGTTGCAACTTGTCAGCCGCTGCCATATCTCCCAGCATCGCGGCGCGCGTCCAGGTGCTGCGGGCCAGTTCCCTCCGCAATGGAGCGGGCAGAGCTGGCGCCTTCGACGCCTCAACCAGCAACTCAAGCGGCATTCTCTTCGCCAGAATCTCGGCCGAATAATCGTTGAAGAACGCTTTGCCCGCATCCTTCTTGCTGCGCTCCGTCAGCCCTTCGTCCTGGTCCCCTGCTTCATCGCCGCCGCCCATGTCCATATCCACGCTGATTTGCGCCGGCACTTCAGGCGCGTGCGCAAGAAAATCCGCGAGACTCGTGCTTAGCATCTGCCGCTCATCGTTGAACAGATTGTGCGTCCCATGCGCCAGTTCGTTCTCCGGACGGCCCAGCCATGCATCCAGTTCTTTCCGTGCCGCTTCCTGCTGCTTTCCTCGCGCCATCAACCGCAGCGCGTAATAGCGCACGGTCATGTAGGCCGGCGATCCGGCCGGCACTTGACCCGCCGCCTTGAGCAACTCGGCCGCGTCCGCATCGTCGGGGTCGACCAGACCCAGCGCGGCAATGAGCCACGCCTGGGACCGCCCTTCCCGCCAGCGCTTGATGGCATGCTGGGCCGTCTCCGCTGAAGCACGCGGCATTCCCGCCGGATGCTCGTAGGTTCGCTCTGTATAGAACGTCTTAATCCAGTCGCTCAGGTCTGGCTGCCTGTTCTCCCTGCGATACCAGCAGCACATAATCCCAAAGATGCTGCTTGAAGTCGGGTCCCGGATCGGCATTCACCATCTTCTGCTCGAGTTCGGCAACCCGCTTCGCCGGTTCGGTGCGAAAGCGAACGTAATCCAGCAACCGTTGTGCCGGTGCGCGAGAAGCCGCCGACTTCGGATCGCGGGCCACCTTCTCGAGCTTTGCCTGCGCCGTCCGCAGTTCTTCCATGTCGAGTTTCCCGTAGTCCGCCGTGCTCAGTGTCGCCTTGCGCACCATTGCGCGCGCAGCCAGATATTCGCCATAGCCTGCCCAGGGCGAAGCCGGATCCTTGGCGATCGCCTCAAATGCCGACGCCGCTTCATCAAACCGCCGCTGATAAAACAGCGCCGCCGCAATCTGATAGTTACGGTTCGCCCGCAGCAATGGATCGCCCGACTCCAACACCGCCGGAACCCCTAGCGCCGTTCCGTCGCAGGACGCGAACACCTCGTCCTGAGCCGCCACCCATTCCTTCACAGCCGCGCTCCCCGCGCCATATTTTTGTCCGAGCGCATCGAGCGTCTGCTCCGCCATCTTGAACGCATCGTCGGGACAATTCAAAAACACCTGGTACGGCTGGTCCTTAACGACCGGTGCGTACACACTGACCGTTTCAATCCTGGCCACCCCCGCTCGCTCCCGCGCTTTCAGCCATGCCTCGGAAGCGAGATGTCCTTCGGCAAACGGAGGCGGAGTCGGCCCCATGCTCCGGTTCCACACCTCGATCGCGTCGCGCTGCTGCTCGGAGTTCAACTTCATTCCGTTCAAGTAGCGGTACGCCACGATCAGGTAAGACCGACGCATCGTAGGCAGTACGATCCCGAACTTCCCCGAGGCGAACTCCGCTTGCGATGTTTGGGGCGCTCCGCCGGGAGTAAAAATCGCTTCGTCAAACCACGGCCCGCAGGCATAGATCGCAGGCGCCTGCCAGCACGACCGCCGCAACACCTGCAATGAACCGCCAGCGCACCCACCTTGTAATTTCGAGTTTCATCGCCATGATTGCGCTCCCTCAAGAAGCATCTGCAAAGATCGTTCCGTCCACGGAGAAGGCGAAAACGCATACAGCCGACGCCCGGCCGGTAGCTCCGGCCGTGGCTCGTCCAGTGAAACGCCAAGGCTGGTACGGCAAGCCGCTTCTCGAAAGTCCTGCCCCGACTGCATCCAGTTGTTAACCTCAGCTTGACCAATGCCCATGCGAAACAGCATCGGCACAGCCTCATCAATCGGCAGCCCCGCCATCCAGCGGTCACCAATGCACCAGGAGGTGAGCGCCGTGATCGAAATCGGCATTGCTGCCGGGAGCTGCCGCCTGAGCTCCATCAACAGCCCGCGATAGAACGGCCGCTGCGAAGCCGTCGCATCGAAATCAACCTGCACCGCGACCACTTGAGGAAGCCGGCCCGCGCGGGCAATCTCCGCCGCAACTCGCCGCGCCATCTCAGCGTCGAGCTGAGCCCCGGACATCGTTTCAATTCGCACGACAGCGACCAATCTTGTTTCCCGCGCAATTTGCAGCCGCTGCATCCGCCGACGGTAAGACATTCCTTTCGGCCCAAGCCGCACGGTGCCCGCCAGAAATGCCACTCCCGTCCGCGTGGGATCGATAAATCGCAGGTCCTCCGGGCGCTCCCAGGCCCAGAGAACGAGCGCTGGGATAACGCTCATGTCACGTGTCTCCGCGCATACGGTGTCGGCGGAACGACACGGCGGTTTAAAAAGAAGAAACTGGCTGTCACAGAGCAGCGGCGCAAGCGAAACTGCAATGACCACCATTGCAGTGCAGCGGAAGAGTCTTCTCATCGGGCTCTTAGAGATGCTTCCATGTCTGACCCGCCATGCAGACGATGCAAATTAGTCTCCAAAAGCGAACGGGCGGATTTATCAGATTCGAGCATGTTTAGAAACAGGATGGGGGCCGATTCTCTCACGTCTAGACTGGATAGTGACCTGCGATTGTGTGGCGTGGACCGGCGTCGTTGACAATCGCTTTGGCCGCCATCTATAGTCGAAATGGAATTTAGTTTCTGGTCCGTCCCCTTGCGCTGTGGCAATAGCAGCCAGAGCGGACGACACACAGAAACGCGCATCTAGCGCGGGTTTGCCCCCTCGTTCAACGGCTAGGACACCTGCCTCTGGAGCAGGCTATCGGGGTTCGAATCCCTGGGGGGCAGCCAACTTCGCCAGCCATCTACTGTGGTTTCTCCGCCCCCCAATCCTTCTCACACACTCTCCAGCACCAGCTTAAGGTAGTTCCAGAAATCCGCTACCGATGGAATCTCCACGCGCTCATTCGGACTGTGCGGACTCACGATCGTCGGGCCGAAAGAGATCATCTCCATTCCTGGATACTTCTCGCCGATAACGCCGCACTCCAGGCCGGCGTGCATGGCGATCAGTTTGGCCGGCTCCCCAAAAAGCTTCTTGTGAACCTCCTGGCACTTGCGCACGATCTCGCTATTCGGCTCGGGCTTCCATCCCGGATATTTTCCCGTGTGCTCCACTTCAAAGCCCGCGAGGCGGCACACGGTCGCCACCATGCGCGCGGCCGACATCATGCTGCTCTCAATCGCGCTGCGCTGGCTGGTGACAATCTCCACCATGTCGCCCTTGGTGGTGACGGTCGCGAGGTTAGTCGACGTCTGCACGAGGCCGGGAACGTCCGGGCTCATGGCCAGGACGCCATGATGCAGGCTGGCAAGCAGTGCCACGGTCTGTTTCGCATCCGCGGCGTCGAAAACTTTTTCGGGACGCTCCGCTTTTTCAACTGTGATCTGGAGGCCGGAATCAAATCCTCCAAGGTCAGTTTTGTAACCGGTTTCGGCGGTGCTGAATAGAGCCTTCAATTCACTTTCTTTCCCGGAATCAACCACTACCACAGCCGTCGCCTCACGTGGAATTGCATTCTGCGCGCTGCCTCCGTTGATCGCGGCAATTTCAATTGGAAAGCTATCAAGTGCTACTTGAAGAACTCCACCGAGGATGCGAAGAGCATTACCTCTTCCCTGGTGGATATCGACCCCGGAGTGTCCCCCCAGCAAGCCGGATACCTTGATGCGCCAAGCCGATCCAGACCCAGCCGGACGCAGCGTAACCTTGCGTCGCGCCGTCGTCTTGATTCCGCCCGAACACCCGATGCAGAGTGTCCCTTTATCTTCATTGTCGAGGTTGAGAAAATACTTGGACTTCAGCACGCCCCCGGGAAACTCCGCGGCACCGGTGAGTCCAGTCTCCTCGTCGATCGTGAAAGCAAACTCCAGCGGTCCGTGCGCGATGTCGGTGCTCTCCATGACCGCGAGCGCAGCAGCCACGCCGACGCCATTATCGGCGCCGAGCGTCGTGCCATCCGCCTTGAGCCAGTCTCCGTCCCGGACAACCTTGATCGGGTCGGTATCAAAATTATGCGCGGTGCCCTCATTCTTTTCGCAGACCATATCGAGGTGTCCCTGAAGCAGGGCCATGGGCGCGCGCTCACGTCCCGGCCGCGCCGGTTTGCGAACCACGAGATTGCCGGCGGCGTCCTGCGCCGACTCGAGGCCAAGTTTGGTCGCGAGGGTGCGCACGTATTCGCGCACTGCCGCTTCTTTGGTTGACGCGCGGGGGATCGCCGCCAGTCGATCAAAGTGCTTCCATACCGCTTTAGGTTCGAGATTATCGAGTGCAGGGATCATGACACGCTCCGTGGAATTATGAGGTACCAGCTATCCTACAGCGTCGACGGAAATCGTGGCACGCGCGCCAGTGGATTCGGTTTTGTGACCAGACTCCCGCTCCAGAAGTTGCGTGCCATTCCTGGCGGTGCTGCTCACCTCTCCGGGTGAGTGAAGTCACTGAACGCCGCTGCCCCTGCATGTAAAGATCCAGGCATTCAGAGCTTTTGAGAGGCGAATGCTGAACATCAGGATCGTGCGGGCCTCGGGATGTCTGTTGCTTCTCGTCGCCCTATTCAGCCGTGCAAATGCCACCGAAAACGGCGGCAGCGTGTATCCGGTTGGAGTGGAAACTGTAATGACTGGCGTGCAGCCGCGCCCCGGCGAAACCCGGCTCTACGAGTACACCGTCTTTTATGCGGCCAATGAGTTCGATGGCGCGAAGGGCAAAAGCGCAATTCCCGATTTCAAGCTTCGAGTGTTCGCCAATGCCATCAAGCTGACGCACAACTGGGGCGTCCATTTCCTCGGCGGCACGGTTGAAAGCCAGATCGGCATCCCGTTTGTGTACGAACATCTGCATACGTCGGCGGGCAGCTCCAGCCAATTCGGCCTGACGAATATCAACATCATTCCGGTCAGTGTCACTTATCAACACGGCGATCTGCACTGGTATTACGAAGCCGACATGTTCCCGCGGGAGCCGGATATTCAGCCACGCAGGCCGTCAATATAGGGCAGCATAATCTGGCGATTGCGCCGGTCGCCGGGTTCACCTATCTCCCCCGCCATGGCAAGGGGGAAATCAGTTCGCGCTTCATGTACATCTTCAATGGCTACAACCAAGCCACCGGCTACCATAGCGGCAACGAATTTACGTGGGAATATAACGCCGCTTATGAGATCTCAAAAAAAGTAGCCACCGGCTTCAACGGATTCTTCTACCGGCAAACGACCGACGACTACATGCGCGGAGCTCTCTTCCTGAACGGTTTTCGCGGCCGCGATCTAGCGCTCGGGCCGCAGTTGCGTTTTCCACTCGGGAAACATGGTGGACTCGCCGTCAAGTATTATCGCGACACTCTGGTTCAGAACAAACCCTGTGGCAATGCTTTCTGGTTCCAATTTTCCGCACCGATCGGAAAACACACTTCGTAGCCTCGATTACGCCTGAGTCTGGGCGTGCTTAAGCTTCGGCTCCTTACGCTCCGACACGGTTGGAAGCTCTTAATATCCCTTACGCTTATCGACAATCGCCAGAAGCGCCTGGCCTCGCCAGATAGCGCCGCAGATTCTCCGAGAAGAGCGCGGAGTGGCGCTCCCAAAGTTTGTCGGTGAGCGCAGCCGTGTGGGGAGTGATCAGAAGATTCGGAACGTCCCAGAGCGGCGAATCGGCGGGCAGAGGCTCTTTCGGGAAGACGTCCAGGGCGGCGCCGCCAATTTTCTTTGCACGCAGGGCGTCAACCAAGGCGTGTTCGTCGACAAGCGGGCCGCGTCCAACATTGATGAGACACGCGGTCGGCTTCATCAGCGCCAGGCGCTCGGCGTTGGCGATTGCTTTGGTCGCATCTGTCACCGGCGCGGCCAGCACGACATAATCCGATTGGCGGAACACTTCGTCGATTTGCTCGGGGCCAAGTATGACGTCGGCGCCTTCACTTCCCTTCTCCGGATGCTCGCGGACGGCGACAACGCGCATGCCGAGCGCCTTTGCCTTTTGCAGCACCGGGCGGCCGATGGAGCCGAGACCGACCAGCCCGAGCGTCGCTCCGGCCACTTCGCGGACGCGCGGAACTTGATCCCACAAAATCTGCTGTCCCCAGACATGCTTTTGCTGAAGCTCGACCGAGCCCGGAATTTTCTTCGCCAGCGCAAAGATCAGCGCGATTACGTGCTCGGCCACGACCGGCCCGTGCACCTCGCGAGCATTGGTCAGCACGATATCGCTTTCGATCAGTTCGGGAAACATGAGTTGATGAACGGCGGCTGCGGGCGAGTGAATCCAGCGCAGGCGCTTTGCCGATTTGACTTGCTCGGGACGAATGGACCACGCGATCAGAATTTCCGCTTCCAGAATTTCTGCGTCAAGACTCTTGTAGTCCGGAAGATGGACGACGTTCAACCCCGGAAATTCGGAGCGCAGACGCTCGCTGAACCACGCCGGGGCGTTCCACTGATCGAAAAAGTGATGAACTGCAATGAGGAGCTTCATCTTCAAGATCTCGTCGATGCCAGTTAACGCTAGCCTGACATTCCTTCACCGGCAAGCGGGAACTTTTCCCCGTGATTGGAGTCACTTAATAACAGATAGCGATTCCCTATGATAGGTCGGGGCTTCGATGGAGGTAGGAATGCGCGCTATTAATGTGGTTCTGTTGCTCTGCCTTGCCAGTTTTCAGGCGGGCTATGCGCAAATGCAGACGCCGGCCGGAACTCCACCGGACCAGATTCCCCAGGCTCAGGGTCCTCAAACTCAGACGCTGCCCACCGCGGCCACTCCCGCTTCGCCGCAGACGGCGCGGCAGGCTCTGCTTGAAATGTTCATCGCCCCCAAGCCCGGCGCACTCGAAAGACATTTGCCCGAGATCACGCGCAAGACGCTGATGAGCGGAGGCGATCCGACGAAATCCGACGTGCTGCGGGAATTCGTTAGCTTCAGCGCCGGGTTCACCGCGAACCAGAAAAACCTTTCGACGTTTGATGACGGCCCGATCTTGTTTGCCATGGAACCGGCTGGACAGCAGGAAAAACTGGAGATTCTGGTGGAGCGCGACGATCTGATGGGAGACGCCGAGGAGATCGAACTCTCGCCGCGAGTCTACAAGGAGGGCATGCTGCAATCGCTGCCCGTGCTGCCGCGATTCCTATTTTCGATGAAGCAGGAGAAAGAGATCTGGAAACTGAACGAGATTGCCGTGACTCTGCGCATTCCGCTGGGGGACGAGGATTACCTGCATGGGCTGAAGAAACGGCAAGACGACGATGCGGAAAACTCGGCCATTGCCGACGTTGAGCACTGTGAACACAGCCGAGGTCAGCTATGCAGCCACTTATCCCGGTCGCGGATTTACATGCAAACTGGCGGAACTGGGAGGCATGGCGGAAACGCCCGCGCCGGAGCACGCCATGCTGATCGATAGCACGCTCGCCAGCGGAGAGAAAGGCGGCTACAAATTCTCAATCAGCGGTTGCGACGCACGCCCGGCAGCGAAATACGAGGTGTCGGCCGAACCGTCGGACGCGGACTCGGGCCTGAGGGCATTTTGCTCCGATGAATCGGCGGTCGTGAAGTATGCCACCGATGGCAAGGCAGCCACGTGTTTGAGCGGGGGAATCCCGTTGCAATGACATCATCGGGCCACGGCTAATCGGGCCATTGGTTCATCGGGTGATCAAGAACCCGGGGGCCGGGTGCAGTTGACTTTCAATGATCCGATGGCCCGATCACCCGATGACCCGATTACGAGACGCTTTTCTTCACGCGTAGATCCGCGCCAGTCATTTCCTTCGGCTCGGTGAGCCCAAGCATCCCAAGTATGGTCGGCGAAATATCGCGCAGCGAGCCATTCGGCTTCAGCGTGTACTTGCTCGCGTCTTCCGCGATCACGATGAATGGCACTGGATTCGTCGTGTGCGCGGTGTGCGGGCCGCCGGTTACGGGATCGATCATCATCTCGGCGTTGCCGTGATCCGCGGTGATGAGCATGGCTCCGCCTTTGGCGCGGACGGCTTTTTCAATTTCACCGAGGCAGGCGTCCACCGTCTCGACCGCTTTAATCGTCGGCTCGATTTTGCCCGAGTGCCCTACCATATCGGCGTTGGCAAAGTTCACCACGATCACGTCAAACGTGCCGTCGTTCGTGGCTTTCACGACCGCCTCGGCGATGCCGGCCGCGCTCATCTCCGGTTTCAGATCGTAAGTCGCAACCTTGGGCGATTGGATCATCACTCGATCTTCGCCGGGGAAAGGCTGCTCGACTCCACCATTAAAGAAATACGTGACGTGCGCGTATTTTTCCGTTTCGGCCACGCGCAGGTTCCGCATATTCTGCGCGCCCATTACGTTGGCGAGAATATTGGCCATCGATTCGGGCGGAATCACCACCGGCAGGCTGAAATTTTTGTCGTACTGCGTCATGCAAACGTACTTCAGATTTTTCGGAACGCGATCACGTGCAATCGTCGCATCAAGTTCGGCCGCACCTGGCAGATCGCTGCCGCCCTTTTCATTCAAATGGCTATTTCGGCAGAGCGCACGCGTGATCTCGCGGACGCGGTCGGCGCGGAAGTTGAAGCAGATGCAGGCGTCGTCGGCGGCGATTTTGCCGGCGTTCACAGACGAAGATTCGCCGCGCCCATCTTTGCTCGTACATACAAAGGGCAGAACGAATTCATCGGTGACGCCCTTGTTGTACGACTCCTTCATTCCCTGCACCGCATCCGTCTGCGTGCCGCCTTCGCCCTTGCCGAAGACCATCGCCTCGTAAGCCTTCGAAACCCGCTCCCAGCGCCGGTCGCGATCCATCGCATAGTAGCGGCCATTGACGGTGGCGATCCTGCCTGAGTTGTACTCGCGCATCTTCTGCTGGAGCTGTTCGAGATACCCTGCACCGTTGGTGGGCAGCGTATCGCGCCCATCCATGAAGGCATGCACGAACACGCGGTCAACTCCCTGCTGCTTCGCCATCTTCAGGAGCGCATAGAGATGCTCCTGGCGCGAGTGCACGCCCCCGTCGGAGACAAGTCCGAAGAGGTGCAACTTGCGTCCCGCAACGCGCGCGTGCTTCATGGCATCGACCAGCACGGGATGCGAGAAGAACTCGCCATTCTGAATCATCAGGTCGATGCGGGTAATATCCATGTGCACAATGCGCCCCGCGCCGATGTTAAGGTGCCCGACCTCGCTGTTGCCCATCTGGCCCTCGGGCAGTCCAACGAACGGGCCGCTGGTGTGAATGAGCGTGTTGGGATAGTCGCGCAGCAGGCGGTCATAAGTAGGCTTGCGGGCAAGTGCGATGGCGTTGGCCTTGGTTTCAGCGCGGTATCCCCAGCCGTCGAGGATGATGAGGATGAGTGGTTTGGGACGGGACAAAGGCAGCTCCTGGCTGTTAGCTCTTAGCTACTAGCTTAGTCGAATTCATTGGCCGCGGATTCACGCGGAGGCGCGCGGATCAGTTGTAGAACAGATCCTCGATTTCCTTGGTTAAAGGATCGTTGAAATCGTCGGGGACCACGAACTCGCCCTTCTCCGAGCCAAAGATCCTTTGTGGCTGAGCCTCGACGAGGCGAACGTTACGCGGCGTTTCTTCGTCGTTGAAGTGATACCGCACCGCATCCTCCACGTTCCGCTTCAATTCGTCCAGCGTTTCGGCGTGGGTAAAAATGGAGTGGCCGAGAGCGCTCGCTTCGTGGCCGCCCTCGTGAGATTTTTGGACTAGAAAGATGATTTCACGATTTGGCATTCATCTGGCCCATTGACGCTGTTCACTTTCTTGATGGTCGTGGGACGGCCGAGTTCCTCTCTTCCGCCCTCGTTATTCTCTTACAAGCGCGACTAGATTGTCCCTGAGATAAACCAAACGGAGAATATGCGGCTTCGCAAAGTTTCAATTCCCACGTCTTCGCTGCGGGCCCCGAAAGACTAATCGCTTTGTCTTTCCCTGTCGCTTGGTCGACCGAGAACTTCGTTGCGGCATCACTTATCTTGCCTGTCGACAGATCTTTCGAGTAGTACCACGTTCCAACAGAGGCAACACCATCGGGTGGTGTGATCAAGGCAAAAACTTGGTCCACGTCTTCGTTGGTATAGGGGTCGCCAACATCCGTAATAAGGAACACTATTCCGGGATGATTTGGATCCTTATCATTCGTCCAGCGGGCTCGCCAGCCTTCGCGAGGGTCATAGTGAAGAGCAGTGAACAAACTCCCCGGTTCGCATTCCCAACAATCCATGTAGACCACACCGAGGTCTTGTGTGCCGTTTGATTGAAAGCTGATCCAATCCTTGATCTCCAAGTTGTAACCAGATATCAGTTCCTTGGCGTTCCAATCCCTCTGCGATACGCTGTAGACAGCCCACTCATCTCCGAGTGGCGTGGCCTGTCCTGACTCGCGCCACGCCGTCATCACCAAGGCAAATTCGCCCCATACCCCGATTTCTCTTATTGCGGTGTAATTTTCCCCCTTGAGGGCATTCGCAATATTGGCTACTGTGGAGACCTCACGCCTGAGATCAACCCAGCGGAAACCGTCCGGTACCTGACTTTCAGCACTCAGCCTGAGGAGCAAGATGAGCATGAGCACTGCTAAGCACCGGGAGTGCATGTTCTTAATCGCAAAAGGTACTGGCACACATTCACCCTCTATAGTTCAGCGCCCCCAATCCCAAAAACCGCGCCGCCCCGCCCAACTCCTCTTCAATCCGCAGCAACTGGTTGTACTTGGCAATGCGGTCCGTCCGCGAAGCCGAGCCGGTCTTGATTTGTCCCGCACCCGTGGCCACCGCCAGGTCAGCAATAAATGCGTCCTCGGTCTCGCCCGATCGATGCGAGATCACCGAGGTGTAGCCGTTGCGGCGCGCCAGGTCGATGGCAGCGAGTGTCTCGCTAACCGTGCCGATCTGGTTGACCTTGATCAGAATCGAATTGGCTACGCCCTTGTCGATTCCCTCTTGCAGGAAACTGATGTTGGTCACAAAAATGTCGTCGCCGACCAGCTGAATCTTCCCGCCAAGTTCCTTGGTCAGGTTCGCCCAGCCCTCCCAGTCGTTCTCCGACAGGCCGTCTTCGAGCGACACGATCGGATAATCGTTCGCCCACTTCGCCCAGAAGCGCACCATGTCGTCGGAACTCTTCGCCGACTTGTCCGACTTCTTGAAGACATACTTGCCATCCTGATAGAACTCGCTGGCGGCCGGATCGAGTGCGATGGCAATCTCTGTGCCGGGTTTGTAGCCGGCCTGCTGGATGGCCTCCAGCACAACCTCAATAGCCTCGACGTTCGACTTCACCGACGGCGCGAATCCGCCCTCATCGCCGACCGACGTGTTATAGCCGCGCTTCTTCAGCACGCCTTTCAGTGTGTGAAAGACTTCCACGCCCCAGCGCAGCGCTTCTGAAAACGACGGTGCGCCCACCGGCATCACCATGAACTCCTGGAAGTCGACGTTGTTGTCGGCGTGCGCGCCGCCATTCAAAATATTCATCATCGGCGTGGGCAGCGTGTTGGCGCCTACGCCCCCCAGGTATCGATAGAGCGGCAATTCGAAAGCATCCGCCGCGGCCCGCGCCGCCGCCATCGATACGGCCAGGATCGCGTTCGCGCCCAGGCGGCCTTTGTTTTCCGTGCCGTCGAGCTCGATCATCTTTGCGTCGAGTGTGCCCTGGTCGGCCGCGTCCATACCGGCCACGGTCTCGGCAATCTCGCCGTTCACATTCTCGACCGCCTTCAGCACGCCCTTGCCCTTGTAAACGTGCTCGTCGCCGTCACGCAGTTCGACGGCCTCATGTTCGCCGGTGGATGCGCCACTCGGCACAATGGCGCGCGCGTGCGCTCCGCCATCCAGATAAATTTCAGCTTCAACGGTAGGGTTGCCGCGAGAGTCCAATACCTGGCGTCCGCGAACTTCAGCGATGGATGTTAATGGCATGAGTGCGTCCTCTTTCGTGATCGGGTCATCGTTATCGATCGGGCCTTCGGGTGATCTCAGACCCGGTCTTGGATGAAAAGATCGGTTCAAACAAGTTATTGAGTGCGCGAGAGCGTCGCGCCGAAAAGGCAAATTATATCGGAGGGAGGCACCGGGGGCGTGTGAGCTGTGAACATCCGTTTTGGTTAAGCCATTTGCCCGAGGCCTCAGGATGCCCTCCGGCGCCCTTGACCTTTGAATTCCCTCACCTGTCGCGCCGCAAAATATTTTGCGTTCAGCCGCGATGCGTGTAATCTTCGCAAACGGGGAAACAACTACATGTGCTTTTCGGCAACCGCAAACTTTGTGGGCAGCGCAGTTCTGGCCACCGCCGGCGTGGTCACCTTGACCAGGGTCAAACATCGCCGAGAACTGCTGTTTGCGGCTCTGCCCACGCTGTTTGCGATTCATCAGTTCATCGAAGGCTTCGTCTGGCTCGGTCTGGACGGCATGCTTTCGCCGGCAGTCACTCATGACATGGGTGCGGCCTTCATGCTTTATGCCCAGGGACTTCTCCCTCTGCTGCTGCCGCTCAGCGTGTATCTGTTCGAAGCTCATGCGAAGAGCCGCCGCCTGATGCTGCCGTTTGTCGTGCTCGGCGGCGCCACCACGCTCTATATTTTGTGGGCGCTCACCGCCTTTCCGACCGAAGTCTTCGTCCAGGGAAAAAGCATCGTCTACATCAATCAGGCGACCAACAATGTCGCGGTCGCCGTGCTCTACGTGATTGTCACCTGCGGTCCGCTCTTCTTCTCGAAGATAAAAATGATGGTCGTGTTCGGCGTGGCGAACCTGGTGATCCTGCTGACCGTAATGGAAGTCCGGCGCTATGCGTTCACCTCGCTGTGGTGTGCCTATGCGGCGGTGGCGAGCATAATCATCCTCGCCTACTTCTGGAAGAGTATGGAAGAGCGTCCCTTCCACTACGCATAACGACTGCCTCTAGTAGCTCTCTCAGTTGACTCCTCTGGTCCTCCGTGTACCACGCCCGTTATTGTTCCGCAATTTCGCCTGACTTAAAGTCGATCTCAAGTTGATTGTCGTATGAAAGACCGCACTGACACTCTTGAGATCGGCTCAAAGGCGCCGGAGTTTACACTCTCGGCGGCCAACCGCGACGGCACGTTCAGTCTGGACGGGTTGCTTGCGCAAGGGCCAGCTGATCCTGGAGTTTCTGCGCGGGACCTGGTGACCGAACTGCGTCAAGCGCATGGCTCAGTTCGAGTCGCTCAAGTCAGAGATCGAGGCGGCAGGCGCGCAACTTGCTTTCATCGCCGCGGAAAAGCGCGACGGAGTCTGGAAGCCGGGCACTTTTTTGGCGAAGCATCCGGTGTCGTGGCCATTTTTGCTCGACGAGGATCGCACCGTGATGAAGGCTTACGGACTGCACAATCCGCTGGCCCTGGATGCTTTCAACGTTGCGCATCCGGCGACGCTGGTGATCGACCGCGGGGGCACGGTGCGTTACATCTATCGCGGCGCGGGGCAGCATGACCGCGCTCCGATGAACGAGGTGCTCAGCGCCGCACGCCGAGCCAACGCTCCGGAGGCGTGATGTCTGCTTTTAGACGGCGTTGCTTTTGCATGACGCGGCTTTCAGTGGCGCAGTTTTTGGGTGTTTGGCTTTTGGGCGCCATGGTTTGAGTGGTGTGGCTTTTGAGTGGTGTGGGTTTTGGGTGGCGCAGCGGTTCACCGCTGCGATGATCGAAGTCTCCTTGATTCGCGGCTTCAGCCGCTGCGGTTTTAGGTTCTACAAATTCGGCCCAACGATTTTAGGAGGTTCCATGAAAAGAGTTTTCGTTCTAACTTGCTTGTGGCTTATGGCCTCTCTTGCCGCTGCGCAAACTTCCCTGCCCACCGGCACGGCTGTAAAAATGAAACTCGACACCACCCTCGCCACCTTTAGCTCGAAGGCAGGCGATCCGTTTTCCGCGCGCGTGACTGAAGCGGTCGTCATGGACGGCAAAACAGTCATCCCCGTCGGCACCACCGTCGAAGGCCGCGTCACCAAATCGACCGAGCCGCGCCGCATCTCGGGCAAGCCAACCATTGCGATCTTTCCGGAAAACCTGATTCTTCCCGACGGCACGCGCTTCATGCTGAACGCGACGCTCGTCGACACCGACCGCGGCCATGGCACCGACGTCAACACCGAAGGCCAGTACAAAGGCGCGGGGCATGACGGCAAAGATCTCACCGAAATTGGCATGGGCACCGGCGGAGGCATGTTGATCGGCGGCCTGATCGGCGGCGCCAAAGGCGTTTTCATCGGCGGCGCGGTCGGCGCAACCGTAACTGTAAGCCACTGGCTCGGCAAGCATCGCTCGGCCACGCTGCCCGCAGGCACGGAACTGGTGATGGAGCTAAATCGTCCGATGGTGATGACGAGCCCGGTGGCAGGACAGTAGAAGACAGTAGAAGTGGTTCGCCTGTGTCAGTCCTTAAGTCCTTCGCAAAATCCATTGAGCGGCAGAATTCAAAAGGGTTTGCGAAGGACCAGGGACGACGGACGAAGAAACGTCTCATCCTCCCACAGCCATCAAATCCTCTTCCGCCAGCAATTCCAGCTCGATCCAGCCTTCGAGCGGAAGCGCATCGACCGGCAGGCGATTTTTCCAAAGGCTGAAGCGCAAGCGCAGGCGCGTGGTCAGCGAGTCGCTGCTTTTCGCTCCCCGGATTTTCTCCAGATTCATCGGAGTCGCCAGCAGCCAGGTCAGCGGCAGTCGAAATTCAAAGTTGCGCAGGAGGGCCACTCGGGCCCAGTCACTTCTCGCAGCGCGCTTTGTATCCGCCGAGCTGGCAATCTCTCCTTCAAACGTCTGCGTCACCTTCCACAACTGGACTTTGCGGTCGTTGACGCTTACATCCAGGCGCAACTCGCGCCTCGGCGCCGTCCCTTGGTTTCCCCACGATTCCACGTTTACCACCAGTTCGAACTGATCGTCCGGAACCTGTCCGGCAAAATCCAGCCGCCCGTAGACAAACTTCTCGTCGATCCCGGCATACACGCCATCCATCAGGAACTGCTTGCCATGCATCGAGCCCGAGCGCTTGTCGGCGGTGTGGCGGGCCGCGCCCATCCACTCAAAGTAGCGCACCATGTCTCCCGTGACGCGCGGATGAATGTAAGCGCTCTGCGGCGTGAACTCCGGCCGCGCCACCTGCCCGGTGATGGGCTGCGCCAGATAATCCGGCGGAATTCCGCCCAGCGCCTGATAGACGTTCGACAAATGCTTGCGATAAAGTTCGTCGAAGTCGCGATCGTTGGCCGAGTGATGCTCCGGCCCGTACCACCAGTTCCAATCGCTGCCCTCGGCGATCAGAATCTCTTCCCACGCCAGTTTGCGCTGCGCCTCGGATGCCCCCGGCGCTTTCTGCGTATAGAACTCCCGCGCGTCATAGAGATAATCCCAGGCCTTGTTGTCCTCCGGCGCGCCGATCCAGACGTTGAAATTGGCGTTGATCCACGACCCCGGCACCAGCGACCTGAGCGGCGCTTTGTTCTTATGGCGCGCGATCGCTTCGCTGACCGTAACGGCTTCCAGTTGCGGGTCATGTTGCAATGCTTCGTAGAAGCGGCGCAGAAACTCGCGGCCCGAACGCGGATAGTATTCCCAGGCATTTTCCCCGTCCAGAATGATGGGCACCATCGCGTCCTGCCCGCTATCCACGATAGGCTTGGCCGATTCCTTGATTTTGTGAATCAAGTTATTCGCCGCATCCTGCGGCGGCATGCCCGAATACACAAAGCCGATCAGGTCAGAGAGCGTGTGGTCGCGGAAAATCATGTTCATTTCCGTGCCGGCATTCTCGTAGCGATAAATGGTGTAGAGCCGGTGGGCTAGGTCGGCGTTTAAATAGCCGTAACCGTCGCGCGAGAAAAACAAGCCCAGACTGCGTCCGAGCACGCCTTCGTCGGTCGCCATCCACTTCACGCCCAGCTTATGCGCGATCCCAAGCACCTCTTCGGAGACGCTGCCCTCCGACGGCCACACGCCTTGCGGCCGCATGGCAAAGACTTTTTCGTGAAGGTCGAGCCCGCGCTGTAATTGCTCGCTCGCATCCTCGGGATGCCGGTAGCGATTGCGCGGCAGCGGCAGCCCCGGCGTCGACGCCGCGCCCATGTTCGTGTCGCACACCAGCGGCAGAATGGGATGGTAGAACGGCGAAGTCGAAATTTCGATCGAGCCTCTGCGCGCCGCATTGGCGTGCGCCGGCAGAACGCGCGCCAGCAGCTCGCGCTCGCGGGCGATCACGCAGCGCTGATCGTCGAGCGAGAAGTTGCGGCCCTTGCGGATCAGCTCGGCGATATCTTTTTCTTCGAGAAAGAACTCGTCGAACCATCCGATCTGCGAAAGTACCTGCAAATCGGTGTAGTCCTGCGGCAGAAAATATTTTTCCGCTTTCTCGGCCACCGCTCCGGCGCTGCGAAATTTCTCAAACAGCTCGGCATAGCGCGGATAACGCCCGATCACGTTCGTTGGATGCGCCTGAAACAAATACTGCAAGGCAAAGCGCCGCTCCTCGAGCGTGAGGTCCTTGGCCGGACGCGTCGCCACCTGCAAAAACGGATCCTGCGCTTCGCCCGAAACATAGTCTTCGATTTGATTGACCAGCGAGGGTACAAGATTGAACGTCTGGTGGACGTTCGGAAACTCGTCCAGCAGCTTGACCATGCCGTAGTAGTCCTTGAGCGCGTGCAGGCGCGTCCAGGGCAAGCGGTACTGGCCTGTGACCAGATCCTTATAGAAGGGCTGATGCTGATGCCATAGAACGACTACGCGAACTTTGGCCATGGGATACGGAGTTCCACCTACTCTATCGGTAAAAATTCAGTATGGCACAAGGTACGAACGTCATCCTGTGACAATTCGGCTACACTTGTTTGATCTATGACGCCGAAGACTACGTCCCCCCAAACCGGCCAGGATTCAGCGCTCGTCCGCTACGACGTTTCTTTGCTCACGCCCGAGGATTTCTACCTCTTTAATGAGGGCAGCCACTACCGCATCTACGAAAAGCTGGGCGCTCATCTCCACGACGCCGCCGGAACGCAGGGCGCGATCTTCGGTGTCTGGGCGCCGAACGCCCATCATGTCTCGGTAATCGGCAGCTTTAACGGCTGGAATCCCGATTCACATCAGCTACGGGCGCACGGGGCTTCGGGAATTTGGGAAGGCTTCATCCCCGGCATCACGAAAGGCGCGCTCTACAAGTTCCACATCGCCTCAACTCAACTCGGATACGAATCGGAGCGCGCCGACCCGGTCGCGATTCTCGATGAAAAACCGCCCCTCACCGCTTCCGTCGTGTGGGATCTCAACTACACCTGGAACGACGGCGACTATCTGCAAAAGCGCGGCGCAGAAAATTCCACCCACGCCCCCATCTCGATCTACGAAGTCCATCTCGGCTCCTGGATGCGCGTCCCTGAAGAGGGCAACCGCTCGCTCACCTATCGTGAGATCGCTCCTCGCCTCGCCGATCACGTCAATCGCATGGGCTTCACTCACGTCGAACTGCTGCCCATCATGGAGCATCCCTTCTACGGCTCCTGGGGATACCAGACCACCGGTTATTTCGCGCCCACCGCGCGCTACGGCACGCCGCAGGACTTCATGTTCTTGATTGACTACCTGCACCAGCGGAACATCGGCGTGATCCTCGACTGGGTGCCGTCGCACTTCCCTTCCGACGGCCACGGCCTCGCCTTCTTTGACGGCACGCACCTGTTCGAGCACTCCGACACGCGCCAGGGATTCCATCCCGACTGGAAGACTTTCATCTTCAATTACGGCCGCACCGAAGTCCGCAGCTTCCTGATGTCGAGCGCCATGTTCTGGCTCGACAAATATCATGCCGACGGCCTCCGCGTGGACGCCGTCGCGTCCATGCTCTATCTCGACTACTCCCGCAAAGAGGGCGAGTGGATTCCCAACCGTTACGGCGGCCGCGAAAATCTTGAAGCCATCGACTTCCTCCGCCGCTTCAATCTCGAAGCCTACGGCGAGCATCCCGACATTCAGACCTACGCCGAAGAATCGACCTCCTATGCCATGGTCTCGCGTCCCACCCATCTTGGCGGCCTTGGCTTCGGCTTCAAGTGGGACATGGGCTGGATGCACGATACCCTCGAATACTTCCAGCAGGATCCCATCCATCGCCAGTACCACCACAACAAGCTCACCTTCCGGATGATCTATTCCTTCCACGAAAATTTCGTGCTTCCGCTCAGCCACGACGAAGTAGTGCACGGCAAGGGTTCGCTGATCGGCAAGATGCCGGGCGACGAATGGCAGAAGTTCGCCAACCTGCGCCTGCTCTACGGATATATGTTTGCGCAGCCGGGAAAAAAGCTGCTCTTCATGGGCGACGAATTCGGCCAGGTCACCGAGTGGTCGCACGACCGCAGCCTCGACTGGAATGTTCTGCAATATCCGGTGCACAGCGGCCTGATGTCGTGGGTCGAGCAGCTCAATAAGCTGTACGCAAGCCAGCAGCCGATGCACTGGTTCGACAACGATCCCCGCGGCTTCGAGTGGGTCGACTGCAACGACGCGCCGACCAGCGTGGTTTCGTTGTTAAGAAAAGGTAAGTCCGATGATGATTGCATTCTCATCGTCTGCAATTTCACGCCGGTGCCGCGACTCGGCTACATGGTCGGCGTACCGGCGGGCGGATATTGGAAAGAACTGCTCAACAGCGATGCCAGGGAATATGGCGGCACAGGCGTCGGCAACATGGGCGGTACCGAAGCCATCGCGGAATCGACGCACGGCCGCCCCTTCACCCTGCGGCTCACGTTGCCACCGCTAGCGGCGCTGTTCCTCAAACGGGCCTAAGCAACCGTTCACCACGGAGTCACAGAGTCCCGGAGAACCTCTTTTTTGCGTTTCTCCCTGGCTGTCCCCGAAACTCTGCCCGGCGATGCCCGGCGATGCTAATCGACCAGCGCGCGACTTCGAAAAGGCTGCCTGACCCACTCCGTATATCCCCCACGGAAGTGCTACGGACGTTCCTCTAGAGACGCCGAATGTTCGATTTCGTACAATTCGCGCGTGATGCAAACTGTTAGTATTCGGGCACTGTGTGCCCAAATTGTTGCCGAGAAAAATTCCAGGAAACTCGTTAATTTACTCGCCGAATTGCGCCTGTTGCTGGCGGAGGAACAATCGGAGTCCGCGAAGAAATCCGACAGGAGGCCGAACGTCAGCACTCGCCGTGACAATTAGGTTGGTGGTTTTCGCGGGCTGAGGCCCCCGCATTTTGCGCGTGATCGCGCTTAAGGGGCAGATTTCGCGCGTAACTCCTGCCCGGCGACGGGCGTCAGAAAAGGAATTACGTACCCTTCAATTTCAACTTTTCCCGATTGGCGCGCATCCACCCTGAGGTTATATTTGAAGTCCCCGCGCTGGAACGCCTCGTCAGTCAAACAGAAAGCTGCCATCTCATCCCGCGAACCGTGCAACGCAGTCCGGTTCGGAGCGAGATTCTTCAGCACCAGAAGGATTCGTCCTTCTTCCTTCTCGTCTCTCTTTTCTTCTTCTCCCTTGTCTTCTCCTTCGTCCTTGCCCCGCGCGCGCATCGTTTTGTCCGCTTCAGCTCTTTCTTCTTTCACCTCGCCTTCGTCCCTCGCGCTGGCGTCCTTCGCTTCGTCTCCGTGAGGCTCGCATTTTTCGCCTCTCAGGCTGAATCCGGGAATCAGGTGGCGAGCCCGCTCCAGGTTCGCAGCAGCAAAGTTTCCGCCCTGCCAGGCTGCGTCCGCCAATCCCGACACTCCCTCAAGAGTCAGAACGGTGATCGTCGTCTCATCCTTCTGCACCTCGCGTCCGTTATTTCGAATGAGAAGCCGGCCAACCACTACCGGAAACGCGACTACCTTCGATCCTTCCGCCGATTCGTTCGAAATAAGCAGCGGTCGCGGTCCCGGCTCCGCAAGTTCGGGAATGCTGATGTAGGCGACATCGCGCGTTTCGGCGACAATCATCGCCGGCCGGTCTTCAAACGCCGCGAGGGTCTTGCTGCTGTCGCCGTCAAACGAGCCCCTGACGGCACAAAGCTCGCCCTTCATGCAAAGCGCAGGCGCTTCAAAAGCATGCGCAACGGACGATCCCGTGGCTGCCTCATGTTCTGGAAAATTCACCGTCTGCGAGACGGAATGCGCAGGCTTATCCGCTTGCCGGAGCGTAATTGTCAGTGACCCGCCGTGCGGGACAACCATGGTAACCGGCCCATCGGCGCGCCGCGGCTGTTCGCCAGGCGCATCGAATAACCAGCCCGCCAATCTCGCTCCTTTTCCTTCCGATTCCAGCGGAACATGTATTCGCGTGACCGTCACCTCAGGCATCTCGGCGTACCGGGCCGGATTCTCCACCACGATGCCGGAAATCCGTTCGCCTACTCGAACTCTTGCCGGCAAAATAAGTCCCACTTCCCCCTTCGACGCTGAAGCCGACGCGCCAGGGCCCTTGCTTCCACCACCTGCCGCCTCGACAGCCGCATTCTTCCGCGCCGCCTCAAGGTATTTCATCACCTCGTCGTAAGTGAGCTTTCTTGGCTCTTCCGGCCCTCCGCCTCCACCCTCTTCCTCGCCCGAGGGACACGCAACTGCGCGATAGTTTTGCTTGGCAACGTCCCACTCTTCACAGCGATAAGTGCCCCTCGACGGATCGTGTTTCAGTTTGTGCCCGGCAATCTGCTTGCCCGTTTCGTCAAAGGTTTGGATGAATTCGCCGATGAAGTTCGAGTTCTCGTCGTAAGTGTGGCGCGACACTTTGCGGAGTTGGCCGTTTGGCCAGTAGGTGGTATCGGTCTGCTGCGGATCGTAATACCCGGGCAGGTACTCGTAATTTACCTTCTGCTGAAGCTTGCCATCGGGGCCGATGGTCCGCATCTCAATCGCTTTGTCGGCCGCGTTGTAGTCGGTCTCGATTCTTCCGCCGACACCATTCTTTTTGATGACCGTGTGCTGGGCCAACGCCGTCGCCGCGCCCAGGATCAAAAGCGCCATGCCCCCGAGGAATCCTCGAAGGCCCATTTTTCCCACTGCTGAAAAATCCGCGAATGACTATAACCCTCCCGCCGGTTAGAAGAATCCGGAGTGTATCACGACGATCCCCGCTCGTTGAGCTGTTCCGCCCCGCCATGGGGATAACTAATTGATCACGAGACCTGTACAACTCTCCAGAGTGCCACGGTTGAAATGCCGCTTCCTAAAAGGTGCAAACAGTTGCAGTTAACTACGTAGTAAATAGTTGTATTGTCGCCAGTAGTGTGTTTAACTTCGGAAAGTTCGCATCTCTGCCCGACAGAAGCCGCGACAAAAGGACCAACAAAAACCCTATGAATAGAATGCGTATCAGTGTGACGTTGTGTGCCACGGCCGCTCTTTTGTTTTTCAGCCTGCCGCTCGCTGCCCAGGACACAGTCAACCATCCGCAAGCATTCGGAGTTTCGGCGCCTCTCGGCGAGTTGGCGAAGATGCCCCATGCTCCCTCTTATGGATTTCACGAAGCAAACCCCGTCCGGCGCATTGCCAAGCGCGCCACCGGCGGCATGGTAGATCCGGCCGAACAGAATTTTTCCTACGGCCCGGAAGGCAACTACAGCATCGGCGCCAATTTCCTCGGCGTCGGCACCGGATTCCCCAACTACAGCGTGCCTGATGCTCCTCCCGACACCAATATGGCTGTCGGCGACACTCAGGTTGTGCAGTGGGTCAATACCTCTTATACGGTCTGCTCGAAGACGGCTCCCTATACCTGCGGCCCCGCCGTCGAGGGCAACGTTCTTTGGTCTGGCCTTTCCGGAAGTCCGTTGTGCAAGACCGATAACGACGGCGACATCATCGCGCAGTGGGATGTAAATGCGCATCGCTGGCTCCTGACCCAGAACGTCTTTTCCTCTCCTTACGCCGTCTGCGTCGCCATTTCCACCACCAATGACGCGAACGGAACCTACTACCTCTACCAGTTCGCCGATTCCGGGCAACGGATTTCCCGATTATCCCAAGTGGGGCATCTGGCCAACCAACTACGGCCAGTCGCAGAACAACTTCGGCACCGGCAACTTCGTCGGACCGCTGGCCTGCGTCTACAACCGCACGAAAATGTTGGCCGGCGACTCCAGCCGCCGAGCAAATCTGCCATCAGTACACCAGCAGCGAAGACAGCTTGCTGCCGGCCGATCAGGATACCGCCACCAATCCTCCCTCGGGCCAGGACCAGTTCTTCATCGGCAGCGTGGGCGATGTCGACACCTCGCACCTCTCTCTCTATTCGGCCCACATCAATAACCCCTCCGACTGGTCGAAGGGCGCAACCTGGACCGGCGACGGCAACTCGCAGTTGATTCCCGATTGCCAGCTTTACCCCGGCTTGCAACGGCGAGCTACGGCGGCGACTTGCGTTCCGCAAAAAGGCATCTCCGACAAGGTTGATTCCCTCGGCGATCGCCTGATGTACCGTTTCGCCTACTCGAACGACAGCGCGGGCGTCCAGCACTGGCTGGTGAACTTTGACGTGACCGCATCCGGCGAGTCAGGGCGGCGTGCGCTGGATGGAAATCACCGCGCCTCAGTCGGTAGCCTCCCCCAGCAGCCTGAGCGTTTTCCAGCAAGGCACCTGGGCTCCCGATGGAAACTGGCGCTGGATGGGTTCACTCACTCGCGACAAGTCGGGTGACATCCTGCTCGGCTACAGCGAGTCCTGCGGAAGCACCTGTCCGGGTGGAACGGCGATGTATCCGTCGATCTATGTCGCGGGCCGCGTGCCCGGCGACGCTGCCGGCACTCTCGAGCCCGAGCTACTGCTCGTAGCCGGAACGGGCTCGCAGCCTCAAACCGCGAACCGCTGGGGTGATTACAGCTCCATGCGTATCGATCAGGACGGCTGCACCTTCTGGTACACCACGGAGTACTACACGGCTACGGCGCAGTTCGACTGGAGCACCCAGATCGGATCGTTCAGCTTCGCCGGTTGCGGTGGCGGCGGTGGTGGTCCGGTGGTCAGCCTCGCTCCAACCTCGCTCAAGTGGGGCAAGGTTGCGGTAGGCCAGACGGCCGGTAAGAAGAAAGTAATCCTGACCAATACCGGCAACGCCAACCTCAACATCAGCACGATCGCCACCACTGGCGATTTCGCGCTGGTCCCGGTCAAGCAGACCAAGAAGGTCACGCCTTGCGTCAACGGCAGCGCCATCGCCGCGGGCGGAACTTGCGAGATCGAGGTCAGCTTTACTCCGACTCAAACAGGAACACGCACCGGCAGCGTCAACTTCACCGACAATGCCTCTGGCAGTCCGCAGAGCGTCAGTCTGACGGGCACGGGCAAATAACCAACTCCGCCCTCCCCGGGGCAACTGAAGGGCATCCTGCATGCAGGATGCCCTTTTGCTTTTCTGTGCCCCAGGTCCGCGGGCGTTCTGTGCCTGCTAACCTGGGCTTCTAACTTTGCAAGCGGCTCGTGGCTCCCAACTTGAAGCTCCCATCTAAGAAGTCGGCAGCGCTCCCGTGCTAGACTCGAACCAGTTCGTCCTCCGCGGATGCGCATCCTCACCCGCTACATTCTGCGAGAAGTCGTCTCTCACGCGCTGATCGGCGTCGCCGTCTTCACGTTCATTCTTTTTACCCGCGACCTCGGACGCATCCTCGAACTCGTAGTGCGCAACAGCGCTCCCCTGCCCAGCATTGCGCAGATTTTTTTCTACACCGTGCCGGTGGCGCTGACATACACCATCCCCATGGGCGTGCTGGTCGGCATCCTGATCGGACTCAGCCGCCTCTCCGCCGACAGCGAAGTCACGGCCATGCGCGCCAGCGGCCTCAGCGTATGGTCTTTTCTACGCATCTGCTCCATCTTTGTGGTGCTTGCGTGGCTCTTCGCTCTGGTTAACAGCGTCTACCTCGCGCCGCGCTCACTGGCCTCGCTTGACGAACTTCAGAACCGGCTGCGCTCCTCGCAGGCTTCGTTTGAAGTGCAGCCGCGCGTCTTCTATGAAGGTTTCCCAAAAATTGTCCTTTACGTCGAAGACGTGAAAGCCATGTCCGGTGGCGCGATCTGGAAGGGCGTTTTCCTCGCCGACCTCTCCGATCCCGCAGCCCCGCGCGTAACCCTCGCTCGCGAAGGCTTGCTCGTCAGTCAGGGTGCGGATTCGCTCGACCTGCACCTCACCAACGGCTCGACCCACGAGACCGATCCCACTAATCCTGACCGCTATCAGATTTCCACGTTCGATACGACCGACATTCCCATCCAAGTGCCGGCATCGGCAAATAATCAGCAGGCCGAGCCTGCTTCGCTCGCCGCCATGAAAGTTTCGACGCTGCTGTACGTCGCGCGTACCGCCGACCCGAGCACCCGCCGCTGGACGCTGATTGAATTTCATCGCCGCCTCGCCCTCCCCACCGCCTGCCTCGTCCTCGCCATGGTGGGCATTCCGCTGGGACTGTCATCGAAAAAAGGCGGCAAATCCAGCGGCTTCGTACTCACCATCCTGCTGGTTTTTCTCTACTACTCGCTCTCGCTGATTGGCGTTTCGCTCGCCCGGCAGGCGCGGCTCTCCCCCATGGCCGGAGTGTGGCTCGCCGATTTCCTTTTTCTCGCAGGCGGAGCCTTCCTGCTGTGGCAGTCGGAGCGGCGCCCTATCAGCCTGGCTTGGCTGCGCTTTGGGAAGCGCAAGTCGGAAGAAGAAGTTTCATCTCTCCCTCTCTCGCGAGCAATTCCGGGAAACGGCGCGGGCGCTCCAGCCTCGGAAAGTTCCAGGACAATGCGCGCTATCAAGGGCGTAAGGGCCGAGCGTCGAACCGACCCGCGTCACGGGCCCAGGAGCTGGCGGCTCTTCAATCTCCGCTTTCCCACCATCCTTGACGACTACGTCATGCGCGATTTTCTTCTCTATCTCGCCATGATCGGCGGCGCCTTCGTCATGCTGCTCCTCGTCTTCACGCTCTTCGAATTATTGGGAGACATCCTGCGCAACGGCATCTCCCCGTTGACGGTCGGCGAGTACCTGCTCAACGTCACTCCCTATTTCCTCTACTATCCGATCGCACCCATGAGCATGCTGCTGGCCGTGCTCGTCACCTTCGGACTGCTTCAGCGCTCCAACGAGATCACCGCCATCAAGGCCACCGGCATCAGCCTTTATCGGGTCATGATTCCCGTTCTGCTGGCGTCCGCGGTCGTGGCCGGAGCCCTTTTTCTCTCCGACCAGTTTTATCTTCCCTACACCAACAAGCGGCAGGACGAACTGCGCAACCGCATCAAGGGCAAACCCGCGCAGACCTACCTCCGTCCCGATCGCAAGTGGATCTTCGGCCAGCACAATGACATTTACTACTACCAGCTCTTCGATCCCGACCGCGACACCTTCGGCGGCGTCTCCGTCTTCCAGTTCGATCCGCACACTCTGCAGATCACGCAGCGCGTCTCCGCCTCGCGCGCGCAATGGTCGACTCAGATCAACCGCTGGGTCTACGAGCAGGGCTGGGAGCGGCGCTTGAACGGCGCGGCCATCGAAAATTACAAGCGCTTCGAAGCAACCACCTTCCCGCAGTTCAGCGAGCCTCCGGCGTACTTCAAGAAGGAAGTCAAGCAATCGTCGGAGATGAATTACGAAGAACTCCGCCGCTACATTCACGACCTGGAGCAGAGTGGCTTCGACGTGGTGCGCCTGCGCGTGCAACTGCAAAAGAAGATTGCCTATCCGCTGATCACGCTGGTGATGGCCGTGCTGGCCATTCCCTTTGCGCTCACCGCCGGCAAGCGCGGAGCGCTGGCAGGCGTATCGACCGCCATTGGAATCGGAGTGGTCTATTGGACGATCTCGGGTTTGTTTGAGGCGATGGGCAATCTAAGCCAGCTGCCGCCAACGCGTGGCCGCCTGGTCGCCAAACCTGGTCTTCGGATTTATAGGCGGCTATCTCATTCTGAGAACGCCCACCTGAAAAGAAAGGAAGAAATTCAGTCAAATGGAGCATTGAGTCATTGAGCGATTGAATCATCGAGTCACTAAAGGCCAAAACCGAACCGGATTCTGAATGACTCAATGTCTCAATGCTTCAATGACTAACAATGACTCAATGCTACCTTCTTACCTTCCCGCCACTCCATAAGGGTTGCCGGGCGTAAAGATCACCGGCGCCATCGGATTGCTCAAATCGCCCGCTGGTCAAGTTCACCGTGTAGCCCACAATTGTATTGGCCACATTATTTGAAACGTAGAGGAACTCGTTGCTGTTGTTGTCGCTCGGATGAATCGCCAGCGCCACCGGCCCGGCGCCAGTCGGCTCGAGCGCAGGCGACAAGCGCCGTCAGCGCTCCCGTTCCCGGTGTCATCTTGAACGCGTAAATGTTGTTGCCCACATTGCACGCAATGTACAAGAACGTATTGGTCGGGTCGGCGATCATCGCAATCGGATTCTGTCCCACATTCGTCGGCTTCACCGCGATCGCCAGATTCTCGTTTTCCACATCGGGACTGCGTGCAGTTCGTATCCACCTGCGTGCAAACCTCAAAAGCGCTTACCGATCCGGCAACCGCTGCCTGGCTTCCCACATAGACAAATACCGAGCCCGAAGCCGGCTTTCCCGCGGGACTCGTATTCACCGCGTATACCGACAACGGATTTGGCGCCTGCGCCGAATAAGGCGAGGCGGACTGCTCGGTCAGGTTCCCGGAGGAATCGGCTATGAACTCGCTGACCTCGCTGTCATTATGCGTCGGCGAGAGATCGAGATTGCTGCTCACAAACACCATGGTCTGCGCGGAACCGCCGCCCGCGGGCGTAAAAGTAATTGCCGAGATGCCAGTCGGCACTCGATCCAGCAAAACGCTGCTGACCATCGTCGCGCTCGTTGAACCCGGACTCGTGCTGTACGTGGAAATCATGGGCTCGTTGGCCAGCGTCGGATTTTGCGGAGACGAAATCACAAATAGCAGAGTCGCCCGCCCCCGCCGGCGACATGGCGACCGCGAATTGTCCGGTCGGAATGGCCGCGCCCCCGTTCTGGTCGATCGAGACACTGCCGTCTGAGTTGACGTTAAAGCCGGAGATAAACTGCTGATTCAGCACCAACGCCGTCGCGCCCGTCGGATCCACGATGATGGACGTTGGCAAGCCGCAGGTGGCGCTCGAAGGGCACGTTGGCGTCAGATCGTTGCTGATGAGGGAGAGGTCGCCACTCGACAGGTCCAGCGCGTACGAACTGATGTTACTGAGCGACTGGCTCACCACGTACAGCAGGCCGCTCGGCCGGTTACTTCCGCTGCCGCAACTCATAAGCAACGCGCTCATGGCGACCATCGCCACCAGCGCCACCACAACTCCTGTTTTCTTTAACATCCACTCTCCTCAGCAGCTATTTGTTCATTGCTTCATTAAATCATTGAGTCACTAAAAGGCCACACTCCGGCGCCATCTCGGAGACTCAATTCCAATGATTTTAGTGACTCAATACCTCAATGGCTAAATGACTCAATGACTCAATGATTTAATGACTCAATTTGTGTATCAGGAATGGGCGGGAAGAGCAACCTCAACCGAGGCTGGAATTCGGATTTCGACCTCCAACCCACCCTCTTTTCGGTTGGATGCGGTGATCTGCCCGCCGTGAAGACGAATTGCGCGATCCGCAATTGAAAGTCCCAGTCCGGCTCCGCCCGTCTGCCGGTTGCGGGCATCGTCAAGCCGGTAGAACGGCTCGAATATCTTTGCCAAAGCGTCTGCGGGCACGCCCGGCCCGGAATCGGAAACTCGCACCACCAGGTCTTCGCCGCCTTTCGAGTTCCTCTGCCGCTCCAGCTTCGCCTCCACCGTTGTACCCGGCGCGGTATATCGGGTCGCATTCCTCACCACATTTTCGACCGCGCTGCGCAACAGGTCTGGGTCCGCATCCACCAGAAACTCGTCGTCGCCATCGGCCAGGACACGGCACTGATGGCCCGCGCTCTCATACTCGGCATCGTGCAAGACATCTTCCACCAACTCGCGCAGCGACAGGCTGCTCTTGCGGATGCCGTCGGCACCCGATTCCAGGCGCGCAATCGTCAGCAGCCGCTGGATGAGCTGGTTCAGCCGATCCGCCTCCAGTTCGATGCGGTCGAGTTGCCCCTCAATCTCAGGAGTCTGCCGTCTGCCGCGCCAGCCCCAGCGCCACGCTCAGCCGGGCCAGCGGCGAACGCAATTCGTGCGACACGTCCTTCAGCAGACGAGACTGTGAATCGACCAGCACCTCAAGCCGTTCCGCCATGCGGTCGAAATCGCGCATCAATTCGCCGATCTCATCGCTCTTCCGGCCGTCTGGCGCACCCGTGCGCGCCGTCAAGTCTCCGGCCGCCAGACTCTGCGCCGCCTGCCGCAGCCGCGTAATCGGCCTCGTCATCGAGCGCGCGAGCAGATAGCACACCAATCCCGACGAAATTACCGCAATCGTAATCAGAAGCCGACGCATGCGGACCGAGAAAAACCAGCGGCCCCGGCGGCATCTCGATGACCAGCGTGAACCGCTTCCCGTCGAGTGTAAGCGCCAGCCGCTTGATCCGCGCCGGCATAAGCGAGTCCCACCATCCGCGGTGCAGGGGCGCATTCCGCCGTGAATCTTCAACCCAGGGCGGAATATGCTGGTGCCCGCTCAGTTCCTTTCCCGCGGGATCGAAGATGAAGGCCCGCACATGTTCCTTGCGCCAAAAAGCCTCCAGATATTCATGGACCGCATGCTCCCCTCCGCTCTGGTACGCGTTCACGGCTTCGGCCAGAATTTCCGGCTCCTGGCTTTCGATTCCGCGCGCCGGATTCACCGCAATCGCCACCAGAATCGACAGCAGGATGAAAAGCACCAGCGCCGCCCAGAACGAAAGAAAAATTCGTAGAAAAAGACTCTTCATAGTTCGGAATTACTTTAGAAGTCCGTGCGCACTTTCAATCCAGCGAATCAGGACATCGGATCATTGAGAGATTGAGTCATTGAGCCATTGAGCCATTGAGCCATTGAGTCATTGAGCCATTGAGCCATTGAAGTCAAACCCACATCCCGCGATTTTGGTTCTCAATGATTCAATGACGAAATGATGCAATGACTCAATGTCTTTCACTTCCTCGCCTTCGCCTCCTGCGCCTTGGTCTCCGGCGCTTTCCCATGCGGCCTCGCAAACATATACCCGACGCCACGAATTGTCTTAATGTGGTCGCCATTCTCTTCCGAGTCGCCGAGCTTCCGCCGAACCTTGCTGACGTGCATATCGATGCTGCGATCGAACGGCATAAACTTCCGGCTCAACACGGCATTCACCAGCCGCTCTCGCGTCACCACGCGACCTGCTTCGCGCAGCAAAACTTCCAGCAAATTGAATTCGACCGAAGTCAGATCGACAGGCTGGCCATTGCGCAGCACCGTGCGCGTCGCCGGATCAAGTTCCACATCTCCCACATTCAAAACCTCGGGCGCGGCATCGGCCGCCTTCACCGGCTTGGTCCGCCGCAGAATCGCCCGGATCCGCGCCACCAGCTCCCGCGGATTAAACGGCTTCGGCAGATAATCGTCCGCACCGATCTCCAGCCCGACAATGCGGTCCACATCTTCGCCGCGCGCCGTCAGCAACAGCACCGGAATTTTCGAGACGCTCCGGATCCGCCGCAGCACCTCAAAACCGTTGATCCCCGGCAGCATCACGTCCAGCACCACCAGCGCGAACTCGTTCGTCTGCGCCGCCTGGAGCCCTTTCTCGCCGTCATGCACAGCCTTGAGGCTGAAGCCCTCCGCCGTCAAATACTCTTCCACCAGCCCGCAGAGTTCAACGTCATCGTCAACCACCAGTATGCGTTCCATTCTTCTACTCATCTAACACCTCCGGGCAGGCGGCAGCGGTAAAGATTTGTAAGAACAGTTCTCAGTCGTCAGTCTTCAGTTTTCAGTCACCCCAGTTCGGCTTTAACTGAGAACTGACGAACTGAGAACTCTTTACAAAACTTTACGCCGTTTGACCGACTCTTTACTTTGTCCCCGCCAAAAAAATGTTCTTATCTTGGCATACAAGTCACGGCTGCCTCCGGACTCATGGGAGTTAATTCATGAAATCAAGAAGTCTTCTCATCGTTGCCGTTGCCGCCTCGTTCCTTGTGGGCGCGACGGCACTGGTCGCCCAGCACATGCACGACATGGGCGGCCCCGACGGCCACTTCGAACACATGCTCGGCTTCTATGCCGACAAACTGGACCTCAGCACCGCGCAGCAGGATCAGATGAAAGCGATCTGGGCCAAGGAAAAGCCAGCGCTCCAGCCGCTTATGCAGCAAATGAAACAAAACCACGAGGCCATGAAGGCCCTCGAGGCCAGCGGCCCCTTCGACGAAGCCAAGACTCGCGCGCTCGCGACTCAGGGCGCTCAGACCATGATCGAAATGCAGGTGCAGCATGCTCGCATCAAGTCCGAAATGTTGCAGCTCCTGACCACCGATCAGAAGACGAAATATCAGCAGCTTGAGGCCGAGCACCAGGAGCACATGCGCGATCGCATGCCTCCACCGCCTCCCGAAGACTAAACGAATTCTCTCCTTAAGGCTCTCTCCTAGCCCGGGCGGGGATATAGTTTCAATCCCCCGCCCGGTATTTTTCGAACCGCGAGCCAACGACCGTCCAGCCCGGTCTTTGGATATTGCAGCTGCCAGCCTGGAGCTACAACATGGAGCAAGCTGATCTGCTCTATTCCGGATTGATGGTCACCGCCCTCATGCTCTCCGTCTGGGCCGGCGCACTCGCCACCGTCACCTGCATCTTCTTCGCCCCAGACCTTCACCCCCGGCCAGGCGACGCCCCGATCCGCAAGCCCTGAGCCACGAGACTTTCCTGACGGCTGATACCCGATAGCTGGTTCTTCCACTGCTACAATCTCATCTACTCAGTCATGTTCCCTGAACGTCTCCGCCCCCTGGTTCCGTATCTCAAGCGTCATTGGACCGGCCTCGTCTGGGGAGCCGTCTGCGTCCTCCTTAACAACGGTGTCTGGATCCTTTTCCCGCAAGTTATCCGCCGCGCCGTCAACGCCCTCAACTCCGGCGTCACCCGCCAAAAGCTTTTCACCTATTGCCTGCTCATCATCGCCATTGCGCTCTTCAAGGGGATCTTCCAATTCCTCACGCGCTACGTAGTCATCGGCATCAGCCGCGACATCGAGTTCGACCTCCGCAATGACCTTTTTGCCCACCTGGAGCGACTCCCCTACTCCTACTACCAGCGCAATCGCACCGGCGACATCATGGCCCGCGCCACCAACGACCTCAATGCCGTCCGCATGCTGCTAGGCCCGGCCATCATGTATTCGGCCAACACCCTGGTCTTTACCGCCGGAGCCCTGATCTTCATGCTGGCCATCAGCCCCAAACTCACGCTGATCGCCTTCCTGCCCCTCCCGATCGCCAGCATCATCATTCAGTACTTCGGACGCCGCATCCACGAGCGCTTCGAGCGTATTCAGGCCATGTTCTCCGACATCTCCGCCCGCGCTCAGGAGAATTTCTCCGGCGCACGCGTAATCCGGGCCTACGTCCAGGAGCAAGCCGAGATCGCCGCCTTCGAAACCGCCAACCAGGAGTACATCCGCCGCAGCCTGGGTCTAGTCCGCCTGATGGGCATGCTCTGGCCCACGCTGGAACTGATGCTAGGCATAGCGGTAGTAATCGTCCTCTGGGTAGGAGGCCGTCAAGTCCTCCTCCACAAAATGGACGTAGGCGGCTTCGTAGCCTTCAACACCTACATGGTGCAGCTAACCTGGCCAGTAATCGCCCTGGGCTGGGTAATCAACATCTTCCAAAGAGGCACCGCCTCGCTAATCCGGATCAACGAAATCCTGCAAGCCAAGCCAGAGATAGCAGATGATTTCGAAACGCCATCAGAAATTGAGTCATTGAATGATCGGGTCATTGAGTCATTAGAAAGCGCATCAAGCAAGCCCCAAGTGCCTCAATCTCTCAATTCTTCAATGCCTCAATCCGCAATGACTCAATCCCTCAATGACTCAATGCCTCAATCACCGGGTCTAACAGGCGAGATCGAATTCGCCAATCTAACCTTCGCCTACCAGGACTCCCATCCCGTCTTAAAAGACGTCAACCTCCGCATCCCAGCCGGCACCAGCCTAGCCATTGTGGGCCCCACCGGCTCGGGCAAGACCACGCTCGTCAGCCTGATCCCCCGCATCTACGATGCCGCCCCCGGCCAGGTCCTAATCGACGGACGCCCCATCCGCGACTATGCCCTCGCCGACCTCCGCCGCCACATCGGCTTCGTCCCCCAGGAAACTTTCCTCTTCTCCGACACCATCCGCGAGAACATAGCCTTCGGCGTCCCCAGCGCCACCGACGACCAGATCAAGCAAGCCGCCGAAGCCGCCAACATCGCCGCCGACATCGAATCCTTCCCCGACGGCTACAGCACAACGGTAGGCGAACGCGGCATCACCCTCTCCGGAGGCCAGAAGCAGCGCACCGCCATCGCCCGAGCCCTGATGCGCAGCCCCCGCATCCTGATCCTCGACGACGCCCTCTCCAGCGTCGACACCCACACCGAAGACAAGATCCTCAACCACCTCCGCGACCTGATGCGCGGACGCACGACAATCTTCATCTCCCACCGCGTGAGCACCGTCCGCAACGCCGACCGCATAGCCGTCCTCCACCAGGGCCAGATAGTAGAGCTAGGCACCCACGACGAACTGATAGCCCAGAACGGCTATTACACCGACCTCTACAACAAGCAGCTATTAGAGGAAGAGCTAGCCGAAGTGTAATCATTGAGTCATTGAATCATTGAGAGATTGAGGGATTGCCGGGGAGCAGCGGTTTTTCAATGATTCAATGACTAAATGTCTCAATGACTAAATAACTGAATGACTCACTCCATACAACCATTTCCAAAAAAACTTGTTCCCATTACAGGAAAGTCCGCCTTAAAATAAGCAGTCCCAAAAAAATCAGTTCCAGGTCAAGGAGTACCCATGGCTCGCTCCCGTGCGGTTGTGCTTCTGCTCTCTATCCTGTCGATCCTCATCCTCACCACCTCCTCCTTTGCCGCAGCGCCCGACCGTATCACCGGACCCATCATGATGGGCCAGACTGTGCGCGTCGGCGGCGGAACGCCCATGCAGGCGCGTCATGCCACCGACGTCGGCGCGGTCGATCCCTCGCTTCAACTCGACTACGTCACGCTACTTACCACACCAACCGCCGCGCAGAAGAAGGCCATCAACAAGCTGCTGGCCGACCAGCAGAACCCGCATTCCGCCTCGTATCACAAGTGGCTCACGCCCGAGCAGTACGCCGATCGTTTTGGCCTCAGTCAAAATGACATCAATAAGCTGACCGGCTGGCTCCAGGCACAGGGATTCACCATCGTTCGCACTGCCCGCGGCCGCAACTGGATCGCCTTCAGCGGCAGTGCAGGCCAGGTCGAAGCCGTCTTCCGCACTCAACTCCACAACTTCAAGCAGAAGGACGAGACACACTTCGCCAACGTCACTCCGATTTCCATTCCGGCCGCGCTCTCGGGCGTCGTCACCGGCCTGCGCGGCATCAGCAACTTCCGCCCCAAGTCGCAGGCACGCCACATCGCGCCCAATTACACCTTCTCTTACCAGGGCGGCAACTATCTCTTCATAGCTCCCGGCGACATCACCACCATGTATGACATCGCCACGCTCTATGGAGGCGGTATTGACGGCACTGGCCAAAAGCTTGCGGTCATGGGCGAGACCGGTATCTACCAGGCCGATCTTACGAATTTCCGCCAGAACTTCGGCCTCTCGGCCATCAGTTGCACCAAGAATGGCAGCGACGTCATCACCGCCTGCAACACCTCGAATTTCAAGTACGTACTTGTCAACGGCACCGCCACCTTAATCTACGGCGACATCGATGAAGCCGATCTCGATATCGAGTGGTCCGGTGCAACCGCCAAGAATGCCCAGGTAATCTATGTCACCGCCAATTCCAACACTGGTACCACCTGGGACTCCTGGTACTACGCGGTCGACAACAATGTCGCTCCTGTCATCACCATGAGTTACACCTCTCCTTGCGAGCTGTTCTATGAGGCGCATTCAGGAACCGGTGAGGGAACCTTCACCTCAGACGAAGCGGAACTGGCCCAAGCCAACACCCAGGGCATCACCTTCATGAACTCCTCCGGCGACACCGGTGTCGCCGAGTGTGATTACCAGGGGTCTCTCGCGGAAGATGGCTATGCGGCGGCCTATCCCGCCAGCAGTCAGTACGTCACCGGCGTCGGCGGCACAATGATTCCGTACACCGAAGACACCGCGACCTATTGGGGTACTTCGAACGGCACCGGCGGCGGCTCCGTTCTCTCCTACATCCCCGAGCAGGCATGGAACGACTCCCTCGAATTCGCCTACTTCTGCGAAGCCAATAAGACGGATAGCTTCTGCAGCGGGAACGGAGTCGGAGGCGGTCCGCTATTGACTGACTGGGACACTATGCAGGAGAACGTCATCGGCATTGCTGCCGGCGGCGGCGGCCCAAGCAACTGCGTCACCATCGACGCTAATAGCGTCTGTCAGGAGGGCTTTGGCCAACCCACTTGGCAAGCCGGCCTCAATATCAGTGCCATCGACCCAGGGCTAGCTGGCATGACCAACAATCCCACTCGATTCACCCCGGATGTCTCGCTCCTGGCATCCGCAAATTTCCCCGGTTATCTGGTTTGCACAGAAATCAACGGCTCCTCCGGCGGCGGCAGCAGTTGCGACAACGCCAGCACCGGGATCCCCGACATGCTCAACGGATGCATCGCCGGCACCGGACCGTGCACCATCTTTGGTGGCACCTCCGTCTCCTCGCCCATCTTCGCCGGCATGGTGACGTTGCTCAACCAATACGTCGTAGCGCAGGGCCTTCAGACAACTCCGGGCCTCGGCAATTTCAACCCTACCCTCTACACCCTCGCCGCCAATAACACCGTCAATGGAGCGTTTAATCCAGTCACTACGTCCTCTAGCGGCTCCTACTCCAATGGCGCGTTTTGCGATCCCGGCTTTCCTTCCTCGGGAGTCACCGGCGACCCCTGGCCCGCGGCGCTGGTCTGCCCGGCGAGCGGAACCAACCTCATCGGCTACAACACCTACGACTACGACCCCACCACCAAATACAACATGGCGGTGGGACTCGGCTCCGTCAATCTGAGCCACTTGGCGGCAGCTCTCGCAGCCGTTGGCGCCACCACAACCACTACTCTCGGCTCCAGTGAGAACCCGTCCAACTACGGCGACTCAGTAACCTTCACGGCCACGGTCACGACCTCCGGCACCAGCACCCCGACCGGCACCGTAACATTCATGGATGGGACCACTACACTTGGCACCGGCACCCTGGGTTGCGTCTGTGATGGCATCGTAAATTCCGCCAGCACAACTTACTCGACAGCAGCCCTCACCCCTGGCACGCACTCCATCACGGCCGTCTACGGCGGAGACGCAAATAACGCCCCCAGCACCTCCGGCGTTCTGAGCCAGGTCGTCAATGCTCCGACCTTCACCGTGTCCACCCCGTCTACTCCCGCGACCGTGCTCTCTGGTGAATCCTCAACCGCTACCTTCACCGTCACGGCCACGGGAACCGGTGTGACGACTTTCGCCGGCAACGTGACCTTCGCCTGCAACGGCCTGCCCGCCGACGCAACCGTGACGTGCACGTTCCTGGACCAGCACGGGAACTCTCAAATCGTAGCTGGCACGGCTAGCCCCGACACTGTCACGCTCACCATCACGACTACCGGTCCAAATACCGGCAGCAAGGTGCTAAAGCAACTACGTCACCGCGCTGACAACCGCATGCCATGGCTCCCCATGACTCTGCCCCTCGCGGGCGTGGTCATGATCGGCATCGCTGGTCGCAAGCGTTCCAGATACTCCATGGCCGGCGCGCTCCTCGTTTCCGTCGTGCTGCTTGGATTGCTGATTGCCTGCGGCGGCGGCAATGCCCCTCCGGCGGTGAGTATCAGCGTCAGTCCATCGGCGTCGACTCTCTTCCCGAATAACAGCGCGGATGCCTGGCCACCGCAGACCGCCTCCTTCACCGCCACCGTTACCAACAGCACCAATACCGGCGTCAATTGGGTGCTGAGCGCCAGCGGTGTCACCTGCACCGATCCGTCGAACCCTTGCGGCACGATCGCCGCCGGCTCCGGCGACACCGTCAACTACACCGCCCCGACCATCGCCACCGGCCTGCCCAGGACGGTGACCCTGACGGCCACGTCGCAGGCGGACACCAGCAAGACCGCCACCGCCGGCATCACGGTCACTCCGACAACCGTACCCGGCAGCTATCCACTAACCGTTACGGGAACAGAGGCAGGCGTCCCTGTGACCTCCAACCAGTTCACCCTGACCGTACAGTAACCAGGCCAGGCAGAGCAGAAAAGCCGAAAGGCGCGGACTCAGTCCGCGCCTTTCTTTTATCCCATCCAACTCATTGATTCGCAAATACTTTACATGTAAGTCCTTTATTTTCAAGGACCACAACGAAAACAGCTAAGTCTTTGATTTCACGACAAAATAAACCCTTATTCCTCAGAGACCTGGACGGAAAATGCTCGCAACTCTCTGATTCTACAAGACCGGTTGGGAGGGGGTCTTCGCCCCCGCTGCTGGCAGCAACGACGCTCCAATCACCTCGCCCGAATCTGGCTTCTGCACAAACGCAATCACCCGCAGATTCCCCGCCTCAACCGCGCTCGCCAGCTTCACCACCACATCGCGGCGAAAGCCTCCACGTTCGCCTCCCACTCCATGAACCTCGTCCACGCTCCCAACCTTCGTCACGGTCAATGCCACCGCAACGTGCTTCAGATCGCGTCCCTTGTTCTCTCCCCGCAAAACCTGCGACTCAGCCTGATCGAGCGCGACCACCACAAAAACATCAGCCTTGCGCGCTCCAAACGACGAGCTCAAACCATCGGCCTCGACGTGCGCATGCACCGTCTTCCCGTCCACCGAAAAAGACGAAACACGCACACCAACCTTCGGTCTGCTTCGCGCCTCTACGATCGCCTGCACCGCAGCCTTCGCGTCGCTGCCATTGAACTGTTTCGCGCCGTCAACCACCATCTGCGGCGTGTAATCGTCGTTCAGCTTGAAGCGATCCTTGTACGCAGTCTGACGCTCGGTCAGCGCGCTCGACGAATACTTGTCCATCCAGCCATCATGGTTCCAGTAGTCGACATGTTCTTCCATCACGATGACCCGCGCGCCAGCCACCGGCTGCAGGCGATCAAGGTTAGCCAGCATCTTGTCCGCAGGGGGACAACTAGAACACCCTTCCGACGTAAACAGTTCCACCAGAACCGGCGTTGAACTCTGTGCATTGTCAGCCGCCAGAACCGAACCGCACAAAACTGCCCATAGCCCGACCATGAACCATATCTTGGATCGCATGAGAACCCCCACAATCCCGTTCGATGCGCCAAATCCGGAAATGTCACCAAACGAAACAGCTGGAAACTGGGAAGGGCACGACCTCTGGTCGTGCCGATGGAGAGCTTCAAGTACCGTCGCGCTTTAGCGCCTGAGGGCCCGCTTCGTCGCAACTCCCTCGCTATCGATCCACAAACTTGGCGAACATCTTATGCGGATCGATCGCAATAAACAGCCCTCGCCCGTGCGCCAGCACCTCACCTTGCGCATTCAGGATCTCGGCGACATTGATATGCTGCCGTCCTCTGACCCGCTCCTCGCGCGACTCCACGCGCAGCGGCTTGAACAACGGCACAGGCTTCAGATAGTTGACGGTAATCTCCGAGGTCAGCGCGACCACCTGCCGCAGCTTATTCACCTTGCCCATGGCCTCATCCAGAATGGTGGCGATAATCCCGCCATGGCAATGTCCGGGAGGACCCGTATAGCGCTTTCCCAGCCGAAACCGGCACACAAAGCAGTTGCGCTCCTTGTCATAGGTGAAGCGCAGCGCCATGCCCTCAGGATTGTTCTTGCCGCAGCCAAAGCAGTAGTTCTTCTGGAGCTGAACATAGTTCACGCCATGCCCAGCGCCCTTGCGATGTCGAGTGTGAGTGTCCTTCTTGGCAGCCATCGCACTGATTCTATCGTGCTAGTGCCCGCTCGAACTGAGTGCCCCAGGGTCCAACCTTTGTGCCCCAGGTTCGCGCGCGGAGGTTGCGCGCTAACCTGGGATCATCACTGCGCCAATCCTCCGCTGAACATTGATATGATGGCGTTCCGCCAACCAAGGAGGTGCGAATGGCCCCCGCCAAAACCGGTTCTCCCTACAGCGTCCATCCCGGAGTCGCCCAGATCAAGAAGTGGGTGCAAGAAATGCCGCAGAAGACTGGACGTTCGCTCGACGAATGGCTCGCCCTGACCAGAAAGTCAGGCCCTCCAACGGAGAAAGAACGCATCGCATGGCTGAAGAACGAGCACAAGCTCGGCACCAACTCCGCCGCCTGGATCGCGGGGCGTCTCGAAGGCAAGAACACCGAGGAAGATTCCCCCGAAGCCTACCTCAAGCAGGCCGAGGCATGGGTGGAAGCGCAATACGCAGGCCCGCGCGCGGCGTTACGTCCGCTCTATGAGCAGTTACTCAAGCTCGGCTTCTCGATCGGCAAGGACGTAAAAGCATGTCCATGCAAGACCATGGTCCCGTTCTACCGCAACCACGTCTTCGCCCAGATCAAGCCGTCGACGAACACACGCATCGACTTCGGCCTGGCCCTCGGCAACACCAAAGCCCCCAAGCGTCTGATCAACACCGGAGGCTACGAGAAGAAGGACCGCATCACCCACCGCATCGAAGTCAAGTCCAAAGCCGACATCGACGATGAACTGAAGAGGTGGCTGAAGAAGGCGTATGAGATGGACGAATAGCAATGAAGAAGAAAGCGTCAAACCGAAAAGCTTCCGCGACGAAGCGGCGCAAACTGGTCTCTAAGTCCAAGGGAATGGCTAAGAAGAAAGACGCTTGGATCGGTCGGCTAAACGGCAAGATTCGTATCGTCGGAGACGTTGAAGCGCCGCTTGTGCCGCCCGAAGCCTGGGAATATGACTGATGCAGTGATCGAAGCGACATCTCGGTCAGGACGGGCAAGTCGCCCGTCCCCCATCCTAACCTCAGTCGTAATACTCCAACCCCAAGTGCGTAATCAGTTCCTCGCCCTTCAAGTGCCGCAGCGTGTTCTTCAGCTTCATCAACTGAATAAACAAATCATGCTCGGGATACAGTCCCGGCGCAGTCATCGGAGACTTGAAGTAGAAGCTCAGCCACTCCTGAATGCCCAGCCGCCGCAATTCCGGCGTGCGCTGCGCCAGGTCCATGAAGAGCACCAGGTCGAGCACGATCGGCGCGGCCAGGATCGAGTCGCGGCAAAGGAAGTCGACCTTGATCTGCATCGGATAGCCCAGCCAGCCGAAGATGTCGATGTTGTCCCAGCCCTCTTTGTTGTCGCCGCGCGGCGGGTAATAGTTGATGCGAACCTTGTGGAAAATGTTCCCGTAAAGCTCGGGATACAAAGCCGGCTGGAGAATATGCTCCAGCGCACCCAGCTTCGACTCCTCCTTGGTCTTGAACGAGCCGGGATCGTCGAGCACCTCCCCGTCGCGGTTGCCCAGGATGTTGGTCGAGTACCATCCACTCAGTCCAAGCAGCCGCGCTTTGAACGCCGGCGCCAGCACCGTCTTCATCAGCGTCTGGCCGGTCTTGAAGTCCTTGCCGCAGATTGGCAGTTCGCGCTCGTGCGCCAGTTCGTGCATGGCAGGGATATCCACCGTCAGGTTCGGCGCGCCATTGGCGAATGGCACGCCTTCCATCAGCGAAGCGTACGCATACACCATCGACGGCGCGATGTTCTCGTCGTTCTCCTTCATCGCCTTCTCCAGCGACTTCACGCTTTGATGGGCGGCGCTCTGCTCGATGAATGTCTCCGTCGACGCGCACCAGATCGTCACCAGCCGATCCACTTTGCTCGACTTGCGGAAATCGCGGATGTCCTGCCGCAGTTGTTCCGCGAGGTCGAGTTTGTTCTTCCCCTTCTTCACGTTCGGTCCGTCGATCTTCTTCACGTAATTGTGATCGAACACGGCCTTCATCGGCTTGATCGAGCTCAGCCGGCCTTTGACTTTGTCCAGTAGATCGCGCTCGAGAACGCCGGCGTTGCGCGCCGCGGCGTACATGTTGTCCTCGAAAATGTCCCAGCCGGTGAAGACCAGGTCATCGAGGCCGGAGAGCGGAACAAATTCCTTGATCTTCGGCGAGCGGCCATCGGTGCGTTTCCCTAGACGGACTGTTCCCATCTGCGTAAGCGAGCCCGATGGGCGCCGCAATCCCCTTGCGCACCGCTTCAACGCCCGCGACAAAGGTGGTCGCAACCGCGCCCATGCCCGGAATCATTACGCCTAACTTGCCCTTTGCGGGCTCAATCATCAAAGACTTCGACCGGTCGTCTTGTATCGGAGCCGCTTTTGCAGACTTCTTTCCTGTTGCCATAGCTTGGCTGTGTCCTCGGTTGGATTATTTGGATGTATGCAAACTATTTATGTTCTCGCATTGGGATGCGATTAGCAAACGCACACAGGCGAATGTGCAGATTCGCGATTCAATGGCGGCAGGGAGCATTGGGCGGGACTCACGAATGACGATTGATCGTCACCGGAGCCCGAAAATGCTCCAACGTCCTCTAGCCGCGCAAGCCCTCCCACAATGCTCATCGTGCCGGCATCGCCATGAAGAGCAGGATCAAGGCCGAAGAGAATCAGGGCCATGATCAGCGAGTACAGATTGTGGAGCGGATGAAAGTGAAACAAGGAATGCTTGCGCCAGGAATTCAGCATAAGGCCTCCTCGCCGCGGATAGCGCCCGCGAAACGTGCAGCCTTGCTCCCCCTATTCTCCCACCATCAGCCTGCTTTTCCCACTACCTTTTCCACCACCCAAGGAAGGCACGGGCGCCCGCCCGTGCGGGCAAGCAAGGACCCGGCCGATCCCAGGACCCATAAATCTGCTGCGATCATTACTTACTTGGATTCCAGTTCGACCGTCTTGATCGGAACATCCCAATGTCCCGCCAGAATCTCAAAGCGCCGCTGCTCTTCCTTCGCATACGTGGCCTGGTCAGGCCAGAGTTGCTTCTTGATCGCGTCCTCGTCGAATGGCTCGTTGGCGACGGTTGCGTTCTTGAAGACGATGGTCACGCGATAGTCCCAGCGGCCGTCTTCCGTCGTGTGATAGCGCGGCTGGTCCACCCAGACCTTCAGCATCCGCCCCATCTCGACCTCCTTCTTCAGCAGCGGGTAGTGGTTCTTGCGGAAGAGTTGCAGGAATTCGTCGGCATAGCCCCATTTGGCCTTGTAGTAATACTCGACCACGAACGGCTTGCCGGAGGCATCGTGAGTCTGGGCTGGCAACGTCGAGGAGCCCACTAAGAGAGCTAGCGGCAGGAGCAGCAAGGTCAGTCTCGTCTTCATTTTCTTGGTCTCCGTGGAGATTCGTTTTGTGGGGACCATTCTCGCATGCCTTTCGGCTGGCGGAGCCGTTATGACCAGAGTGCGTGCCCGCACAGGCGCGCCGCCTGCGCCTCCATTTTGTGAATGTTAAAATCGATTGTGGCCGCCGATTCCCTCCGCCTTATTGCCATCGATATTGACGGCACCCTGCTGAATCCCCAGTTTCAGATCTCCGACGCCGACCTTACCGCGCTGCGGCGGGCTCACGCCCAGGGTGTCGAGGTCATCCTCGTCACCGGCCGCCGCCACACGTTTGCCCTGCCGATCGCGCAGCAACTTGGATTCGACCTCTGGCTCATCACCTCGAACGGCGCGATCACCCGGTCTCTGGCCGGAGAGACTTTTCACCGCGACCTCCTGCCCCAAACTACTTGCCGCGATCTCGTCAGGATCATGCAAGAATTCCGGGGCCAGACCGTTCTTACCTTCGACAACGAGGGTGCGGGCACGATTGTCCTCGAGCGCTTGCAGGAACTGGAAGGCAGCATTCAAGCGCTGGCTGGAAAAGAATATGGAGTACATCCGGTTCGTGGTGCCGATCGAAGATTCCTTGACCACCGACCCGGTGCAGGCGATGTTTTGCGGCCCGGTCGGGCTGATGCAACAGGCGCTCGCCGCGCTCGGCCAATGCGGGCTCCCGATCACGGTATTGCGGACCGAGTACCCAGGCCGCGATCTCTCGATCGTGGATGTGTCTGAATGCGGGCTGCTCCAAGGGCCACGCTGTGGAGAGATGGGCTGCCTATCGCGGCATTCGGCGTGAACAGGTCATGGCCATTGGTGATAACTACAACGATATTGAGATGCTCGCTTTCGCCGGACAACCCTTTATCATGGGGAATGCGTCGCAGGAACTGCTGTCGCGGGGTTGGACGCTGACGCGCTCGAATGCCCAAAGTGGCGTGGCGGCGGCGATCGAGTTTGTGATGGAAGGAAAAGAAATTGAGGCGGGAACCGGCCGCCCCGATGGGGCGACGATCGGGGTGAGCCTCTAGGAATTCGGCTTTGGTTGTGCCTTCGAACGCGTCAATCGGCTCGCGAGAGTGACTGGCGAAATATTATGGCGGCGGGATCAAACACGGTGCGCGGGATGTCACAAGTTGCAGCTGCCTGTCTGCTCTTGCTCATGGCGCTCGCGTCTCTTCCCTGCTCCGCTGCCGAACTCGCGGTGCTGCGTAACGGCTTCAGTATTCGGCACGATCATCATCTGACCACGGGTGAAACGACTCGCCTTTTCCTCGCGGCCGACGAATCAAGCTTCACCGATGTGGCCACTGCCGACATCACGGGCTTCGAAAAAGATCTGACATTGCCCGCGCCGAGCGCAACTCCGCCACAGCAACCCGGCGCTTCATCCGCTCCCGCACGGCCGCAGCGTCGATCTGAATGAAGTCGTCAACTCCGCCAGCGCCGCCTATCATCTCGATCCCGACCTCGTAAACAGCGTCATCCACGCCGAGAGTGGATTCAATTCGCACGCCGTCTCGCCAAAAGGCGCGCGGGGACTGATGCAACTCATGCCCTCCACCGCCAGCGAACTGGGCGTGAAGAACGCGTTCGACTCCGAAGACAACGTCGAGGGTGGAAGCCGTTATCTGCGCGAGTTGCTGGAGCGCTATGACTTTGATCTGGTAAAAGCGCTGGCCGCATACAATGCCGGGCCGCAGCGCGTCGATCGCTACAACGGCGTTCCGCCCTTCTACGAGACGCGCGCCTATGTGGCCCGCATCGTGCATGACTACAACCGCAAGAAGATCGCGCAGGAAAAAGCAGCTCTGGCGCAGAAGAAACAGGCGGCCGCGGCGACCAGGACCGCGAACCCTACCAACCCCAAACCTCGCAGCGCTAAACAAAACACCGCAACCTCCACCCGCTCAAAGTCGAGCCGTCCAAAATCCTCGCCGAACTCGGCAACCCAGCTCGCCACCACCTCTCTCGCGGCTTCTTCACGTTGACCCTGCCCGCTCTCTCATTTACCTTCATGTGGGGCCTGCTCGCCTGGGTTTGCATGGCAAAGTTCCGCCTCTCGCGAAATTCGCACTGAATGAAAAATAGAAAATACTTTGCGTATGCGGCCGTTTTTCTCGTCCTGGTCGGACTGGTCTACCTCCAGTTCCGCACCTGGCGGAACTTCGACTGGGCTCTGCTGCTCCAGTTTCATATCAAGTGGCGGCACATCATCCACGGGGTGTTGCTGATTTATTTCGCGTATTTCCTGCGTGCGGTGCGCTGGAAGATATTTCTCCGGCCGGTTTCGAAAGACGCGTCAATCTGGGCACTGACTCCGCCAACCGTGATCGGATTCACCGGGCTCGCGCTGCTCGGACGTCCGGGGAACTGATTCGCCCCTATCTGATCGCTCGCCATACCAATTTGAGTTTCGCCTCGCAGGTCGCGGTTTGGGCAGTCGAACGAATTTTCGACGTGGGCGGATTTACCGTGCTGCTCGTCTGCGGAATTTTTCTGCCCTCCAAGCTGCGCGCTTTCGCCGAAAGCGCCCCGCCCGAATTCGCCACTGGATTCACCTTACCGGGCTACATGCTGATCGGCACTGGTCCTCGGACTGCTCACGCGGCGCGATTCATGATGTCCTATCGCGGCAATGACATTGCCAAATGGGTTGAGGGGCGCTTTTCGCATCTCGCCGAAAATCTCGGCCATCGCATCGCAACCAAGATTCGCGAATTCACCGCCGGCCTCGACACCATTCACGGGCCCTTCGCATTCCTTCAACTGGCGGCCGTTTCAATTCTGATGTGGTGGGTGATTGCCGTCTCCTATAAAGAAGTCACGACCGCCTATGGCGCGCCCATGGCCGCGATGAGCACGACCAAGGTTCTGTTGCTGATGGGATCGAGCATGATCGGCTCCATGGTGCAACTGCCGGGCGTCGGCGGCGGCTCGCAACTCGCGACCATCAGCGCCATGGATCACGTGTTCCACATCGCGCCCAAGGAACTAGCCGTCAGTTGCGGCATCATGCTCTGGCTGGTGACATTTGTCGCCGTCGTCCCTGTCGGCCTGCTGCTGGCGCATCGCGAGCGTCTGTCGCTGCGCAAACTTTCCGCCGAGAGCGCGAAGGCTGAGGAAGCGGAAACTGCCGGGAGAACAAGCTGATGGAACAGGTTCGCCAGACGCTGGACGCCATCAATGCGGCTTGGCGGCAAAAGAATTTTTCCGCCATGGAACCGCATCTCGACGAAAACATCGTGATGAAGGGTCCGGGCCTGAAGGAATACGCGAGAGGCCGTCTCGCGTTCATCGAAAGCTATGCGCAGTTCATGGAGAAGTCCCACTTTATCGAATACGCGGAAACAAACCATGCGGTGATGTCTGGGGCAATGTTGCTGCCGCAACCTACGACTGGACGATGACCTACGAACAGAAGGGACAAACGAAAACCGACACAGGACACGACATGTTCGTCTTCCACCGCGTGCCCAACGGATGGTCGGCGATTCTGCGTGTGATTTTGTTCTAGACTCCTGCGCCGCTGTCCATTTCAGTTTCTCGCACCCGAGTGTTCCGAACCGCCGAGCGATGCGACTCGCTTAAATGCAGCCGCTAGCCGCTGCGCCACGACAAAACCAGCTACAATAATTCTTGATCCCAAAACTTCATATCTGGTTACGACCCTAGCGCATGAAATGCCCTTTTTGTGGCTTTGAAAATGATAAGGTAGTCGACTCGCGCGAAAGCAAGGAAGCCGATTCGATTCGGCGGCGGCGCGAGTGCCTTAAATGCGAAAAGCGCTTCACCACCTACGAGCGCATCGACGAAATTCCCTACATGGTGGTGAAAAAAGACGGTCGCCGCGAGCGCTTCGACCGCCAGAAAGTCTTGAATGGCCTCATGCGCGCCTGCGAAAAACGGCCGGTGCCAATCAGCAAACTCGAGCAGATCGTGAACGAAGCCGAGACATTCGTGATCGAGTCTCCCGAGCGCGAGCGCAAAACAAGCGAAATCGGCGAGCTGATCATGAACCGCCTGCGCCGCCACGACAAAGTAGCCTACGTGCGCTTCGCCTCCGTCTATCTCGATTTCAAAGACGTGCAGGAATTCATGACCGAACTGAAGGATCTGCTCAAGACCAAAGATGCGGCAGAGTCGAAGAGCAAGAGCGTGAAAGTCTGATTGAGGTATTGAGTGATTAATGTCTCAATGACTCAATAAATCTATGTCTCATAAAGTAACTCTCATTCCCGGCGACGGCATCGGCCCTGAAGTAATCCAGGCCACCGTTCGCATTCTCGAAGCAACCGGCGTCAAATTCGAATGGGAGAGCTTCGCCGCCGGCAGCGAAGCCTTCGAAAAATACAAAGAGTACATTCCGAAAGAACTCACCGAATCGATCGAGCGCACCCGCGTCGGATTGAAAGGCCCGGTCACAACGCCCATTGGCGGCGGCTTTTCCAGCATCAACGTCGAACTGCGCAAGCGCTTCGAACTGTTCGCCAACTTCCGGCCGATCCGCAATCTTCCGCATATTCCGACGCGCTATCCCGACGTTGATCTCATCATCGTGCGCGAAAATACCGAAGGCCTCTACTCCGGCATCGAGCACGAAGTCGTGCCCGGCGTGGTCGAGAGTCTCAAGATCATTACCGAAAAGGCTTCGACGCGCATCTCGAAATTCGCCTTCGAGCACGCCCGCAAAACCAAGCGCAAGAAAATTCATTGCATTCACAAGGCCAACATCATGAAGATGTCGGACGGCCTTTTCCTGAAATGCTCGCGCAAGGTTTCGAAAGATTTTCCTGAGATCACCTATGGCGAGCACATCGTCGACAACACCTGCATGCAGCTGGTGATGAATCCCTACCAGTACGACATTCTGTTGCTCGAAAATCTCTACGGCGACATTGTTTCCGACCTCTGCGCCGGTCTGGTCGGCGGACTTGGCCTCGTGCCGGGCGCCAACTTTGGCCATGAGTGCGCGATCTTTGAGGCTGTCCACGGCTCGGCGCCCGACATTGCTGGAAAGAACATCGCCAATCCTACGGCCGTTCTGCGCTCTGCCCTGCTCATGCTGCGCCATATCGGCGAAGCCGAAGCCGCGTGGAAAATTCGCAATGCGATCGACGACGTCTATCGCGACCGGAGCAAACTGACGCGCGACGTCGGCGGCAGCTCGGGAACGTCAGAATTTGCCGACGCGATTATCGCGGCCATGGAATCGCCGCGGCAGCCCGTAGCTCCAATGCCGGCCTAAGCTCATCACTGGGCCGCGTGGGGACAGCCGCCCTCGGCTGTCCAAGGCAAGCATTTGCTCGTCGTTCCCTATTCCGAGGTCTGCTAAACTATTGCGTTCCAGCCGCGCTCGGACTTGCTGGGCGCGCCTGTTCTCAGGGGATGCATGTTGAAGGAACTCGAACTTCCTTATCACCGGGGATTGCACCGCTTCGCTATCTTTACTGCCTGCGTGACGCTTTTTCTCATCGTCGCGGGCGCGCTCGTCACCAGCAACGACGCCGGTCTCTCCGTTCCCGACTGGCCGACCACCTTCGGCTCGTTCTACAAAATGCCGCACATGGTCGGCGGAGTGAAGTATGAACACGGGCATCGCATGGTGGCCGAGTTCGTCGGCCTGCTGACCATCATCCTCGCAGTCTGGACATGGCGGGCCGAAAAGCGCCGCTGGCTGCGGATTCTCGCCCTCGCGGCCCTGGGTACAGTCATTCTTCAGGGAATTCTCGGCGGCCTCACGGTTCTCTTCTTTTTGCCCGCGCCCATCTCCAGCGCGCACGCCGCAGTGGCGCAAACTTTCTTCTGCATCGCAGTTTCGATCGCGGTCTTTACCGGGAAACGCTGGCTTCAGGAGCAGCCGCGCACCGAATTCGACACGCGCCGGCCAACCCTGTTCACGCTCACTCTGCTCTCCATCTTTGTTCTTTACGTGCAATTAGTGCTGGGCGCCATGTTTCGCCATCACGGCATGAGTTGGTGGCCGCACGTCGTCCACGCCGGCGTGGTCGCGATTGTCCTCGCCTGGACCGCCATCCGTGCGATTTCGGTTTATTCGCAGATTGAGGCCGTGAAGCGTCCGGCTGTACTCATGCTGGGATTGATGGTTTCCCAGCTATGCCTTGGATTCGCAGCCTTCGTCACCCGTGTCATGTGGGGCAAAGACGCGGCCCAGCCCGAGCTGCCCATGGTGATCGCAACCGTCGTTCACGTCGCTGTAGGAGCCTTGCTGCTGGCCACGACAGTTATCCTGGCCATCCAAGTCTGGCGGCATGTGCCCATCTCGTTCGCCGAGCGCGTGCCCGGTCGACGAGCGGAAACCGGTAGCCGCCTGAGGCGAAGCCACGTGGGGACAGCCGCCCTCGGCTGTCCAGGCAAGCGAAGCTCGCCTTCCACAGCCGCCCATCGTAAAATGGTCTGTGGCTCCAAACACAACTGCCATTGACTTCGTCCCGGCGGATAAACCTGCCGAGCTGCACGCTCCCGCCATCATTCAGGTTCGCGATCTCGTTCACCGCTATGCCAGCCGCACTGCTCTGAATGGCGTCTCGTTTGAAGTTCGCGCCGCCGAGCTCTTTGGACTCCTCGGACCCAATGGCAGCGGCAAGACCACGCTTTTCCGCATTCTTTCGACCCTCATGGTGCCGACCTCTGGCACAGCCATCATCGCCGGCCTCGATGCCGTCCGCCAGCCCGGCGCCCTGCGCCGCCGCATCGGCGTAGTCTTTCAGGCACAAAGCGTCGACCCCAAACTCACCGCGCGCGAGAATCTCTGGCATCAGGGACATCTCTACGGCCTTCGTGGCCGCGAACTCAAAACGCGCATCGACGAAATTCTGACTCGCGTCGGCTTGCTCGACCGGGCCCATGACCGTGTCGAAACATTCTCCGGCGGAATGCAGCGCCGCATCGAACTGGCCAAGGGCCTTCTCCATCATCCCGAGGTCTTGCTGCTCGACGAGCCGACCACCGGCCTCGATCCCGGCGCGCGCCGCGACCTCTGGCAGTACCTCGCAATCCTCCGCGATCAGGAGCGCGTATCGATCATCGTCACCACCCACCTGATGGAGGAAGCCGAACGCTGCGACCGGCTGGCGATTCTGAATGAAGGCAATCTCATGGCGCTCGGCACGCCGCAAGCCCTGACGCGCGAAATCGGCGGCGACGTGATTCTGCTGGAAGCTCGCGACCCGCAAATGCTGGCTGCGGCGATTACCAATAAATTTCACGTGAACGCGAACGTCATGGACAAGCACGTTCGCATCGAAATTGAAAATGGACACCGATTCGTGCCCGACGTTGTCGAGACATTCCCCGGAGAGATCCAGTCTCTGAGTGTAAGCAAGCCGACGCTCGAAGACGTGTTCATTCACCGTACCGGGCACCGGTTCTGGAATGAAGACGTAGAGAAAGCGGCCGGTTGCCGAAAAAGGGAAAAAGAAGAAACACTGAAGAAATTGAAGTAATTCGTAATCAGCGTAATTTTGTAATCCGATTCTCTCGGCAACGGTCTTCAATTACATTACCCGATTACACAATTACTAAATTCCTTATGGCCACACAGACAGCAACATTACCGCGTACTTCGACCTCCCCGGCCTCGGCCGGAGTCCTGCTCCCCGCCTTCACGCTTTGGTGGCGCGAAGTAGTGCGCTTCTATCGTCAGAAGGCGCGCGTAGTCGGCGTGATTCTCTCGCCACTCCTGTTCTGGGTCGTCCTGGGATCGGGCTTCGGAACCTCGTTCCGCTCCGGGCAAGCCGCGGGCCAGCAGAATTACCTCGACTATTTTTATCCCGGCACGCTCGTCATGATTATTCTCTTCACCGCCATCTTCACGATGATGTCGGTGATCGAAGATCGCAACGAAGGCTTTCTTCTGTCGGTGCTGGTCGCGCCCGTTCCGCGCGCCGCCATCGTGCTCGGCAAAGTGCTCGGAGGCACCACGCTCGCCGCCATTCAGGGGATGGTCTTTCTGGTTTTCGCGCCGCTGGTCGGAGTGCATTTCACGCTGGCCTCGTTTCTCCTGATCGCGCTGACGATCTTCCTGGTTGCATTCGCGCTGACCGCGCTCGGTTTCGCCATCGCCTGGCCCATGGATTCCACGCAGGCGTTTCATGCCATCATCAACTTGTTTCTGATTCCGCTCTGGCTGCTGTCGGGCGCGCTCTTCCCGCTCTCCAAGGCCTCCGCATGGATTCGCTGGCTGATGTACGCCAATCCTCTGACGTACGGGGTCGAGGCCTTGCGCACGTTGATGTATCCGGAAGCGCCCAGTTCGTTCTCGTTTGAATTCTCGCTGACGAATTCGATTCTGACCCTCGTTCTGTTCGCGCTCTTCATGTTCGGCCTAGCCTTCGTACTGGCGAATCGGCGCACAACCAAGCCGGCAGCCTAGAATTTGTAATTTGGTATTCGGGCAATTTCGAAATGAACCCAATCGCTTCAAGTTTGACTAAATGTCTCAATGACTCAATTGCATTCCAAATGACCCTCGACCTTCTCGCCCTGGCCGCGCATCGTGACGACGTAGAGCAAACCTGCGGCGGCACCCTCCTCAAGATGGCCGAGCGCGGATATCGCACCGGCATCCTCGATCTGACGCAAGGCGAGATGGGAACGCGCGGCTCAGCCGAAGACCGCGCCCACGAGGCCAACGACGCAGCCCGTATTCTCAAAGTCTCCTGGCGCGAGGCGCTCGACATTCCCGATGGCCGCGTAGAAAACACCTGGGACAACCGTCTGAAAGTAGTGCGCGTTCTCCGCCAGCTTCGCCCGCGAGTGCTGATTCTTCCCTACTGGGAGGGCCGTCATCCCGATCACTACACCGCGTCGGTGCTGGGATATGAGGCAGCATTCCTGTCGGGACTGGCGAAACTAGCCATCAGCCATCAGCCGTCGGCCGCCAGTGAAACCGGCGATGCCCTCGCTCCTCATCGCCCGTTCAAAATCATCTACGCCAGCCTCTATCGCGACGTCCGCCCGACCTTTGTCGTCGACATCACCGACCAGTTCGAGGCGCGCTTCGCTTCGCTGATGGCCTACAAATCGCAGTTCACCGATCAGCAAGCGGGCAGCGGAATCTTCCCCGCGCAGGCCGAAATTCGCGCTCGCATCGAATCGATGGCACGCTTCTACGGCATGCTCGGCGGCGTCACTTATGCCGAGCCGTTCGTGCAGAAGGAAGTTGGGCTGGTGGATGACGTCATGGCGATTCCGGTGAAGTCGATCTGATTGGCTGACTATGAATTCCACGCGACCCTTCGGTGACGAATCGACAAGTGGCTATGGGCGGCACGCTTCTTCAAGACCCGCGCCTTGGCGGCGAAGGCCTGCGGCCTCGGGCGGATTCAATCGAATGGTCAGCCCGCCAAACCTGCGCGCGAGATTCACGTCGGCGATATGCTGCGCGTCACCAATGACGGCGGTGATTTCGAAATCGAAGTGCTCGGGTTGAGCGAGGTGCGCGGTCCGGCCGCGGTCGCGCAAACGCTCTACCGCGAAACCGAAACAAGCCGCGAGCTGCGCCTGAAGGCAGCCGCCGAGCGCAAGGCGATGAGAGAGTTCGAGCAACTCCCGCCGACCCGTCCCTCGAAACGCGATCGCCGCAGGATCATCCAATTCCGCGGACGAGCCTGATTCGGCCCGCGCCAAAATTCTCAGCCATCGCAAATCGTTTTACAAATTGGGCCATCCAATCTAAAAACCCAGGGCAACGATTTCCATCTCTGACGAGAGGATCAATCCATGCGAGCATTGGCCAAGCTGGCAGTTGTGGGAATCGTCATTGTTGTAGTTCTGCAATTTGTTCGTCCGAGCATTCCGGTTAAACCTGCAGCCGCTGAATTGCAAGCGCCACTTGAGGTTCGGCACATCCTCGAAAAAGACTGCTACGCCTGCCACTCCGATGAGCGACGGCTGGCATGGTTCGACGAGATCGTGCCCGCGTATTGGCTGGTACGGTATGACGTGCTGAAAGCGCGTGACGTCCTGAATTTCTCGACCCTCGCGTCAAAACCCGTGCCCTCGCAAAAAGCGGCGCTCTATGAATCGGTGAACATGATTCAACTGGGCGCGATGCCGCTGCCGAGATTTCTCGCCGTGCATCCGGAGGCGCGGGTAACTCCCGAGGACCTGGCAACGCTAAAGGCTTATCTCGCGCCGTGGACACCGGCGCCCACGCAGTCCACCACCACGCAAGCCGATGGCGAGACTCCACCCGCGACTCTGGCCAGCGTAGTGCCGGAGCCGAACGGATTTCCCTTCCCCGCGGATTTCGAGAACTGGAAGCCGCTCACCACCACTGATCGTGGCGACAACAACACATTCCGCTTCGTACTCGGCAACGACATTGCGGTGAAGGCGGCGCAGTCCGGGAACATCTCGCCATGGCCGGATGGCACCCGCTTCGCGAAGATTGCCTGGCAGCAGGAACTCGGCCCGGACGGCCTGATTCATCCAGGAGCGTTCTGGCAGGTTGAGTTCATGCTGAAAGACGCGCAGCGCTATAAAGACACCGACGGCTGGAACTGGGCCCGCTGGCGCGGTCTGGACCTGAAGCCGTATGGCGCCGACGCGCGCTTCGTGAATGAATGCACCGGCTGCCACGCGCCTGTTCGCGGCGACGACTACGTCTACTCGCTACCCATGACGGCCGCTAAAGCAGATCGAACGCGCAGAGGTGGTGAACAACCATGCCGCAGCGTTGCCCGCCAACCTGCCATATCAGCCAATCGGCTGGAATGCGATCACAATGTACGTCGACCTAAACTCTCGTCGACCGCGACGCTCTATGGTGATGACGCGGCCATGCGAGCCGTGCAAGCGCGAGCAGCGAGCGCCGGTGCGCCGGCCTATCCGGAAGGTGCGGGGCTCGCACTCGTCACCTGGGCGCAACGTGAAGATCCGCACTGGTTTGGCGCGCGCATTCCAGATGTGCCCCTGTCCGTTGAGTTTATTCAGGTGCCGAAGCCCGCCCAGCCAGCCGGATATCGACGGTTTGCGGGCGCAGGATTGACTGGAGGATTCAGCGGCAGCGGGCGTTGCGGAGGCGCGCACCCGTTTCGTGCTCGGCCTAACGCCGGCGCGGATGCCGTAACCGGCTCAGAAGAATACCCAGGTCTCTAAATCGCGAGACCTGGGTCACCCCTCAACACTTCGGCCGACCCATCTACGGATTGATCCACACGCTGGTGGCAGCGCTGTTGTTGGTGGGGTCGCGATCCGGAGTGGTCAGGCGCACTCCCGCGGTCGCCTGCGTCCATCCCGACACCGTGGGCAATACGGTCACCGTGATGGTCTTGCCGGTGCCGGGAGCCATCTCCTTGAGCTTGCACGTCACCAGCGTCGCGCGCGAGCAGCCTTTGGTGGCCGAAACGAACGTGACGCCCTTCGGCAGCGCAAGGACCGCGAACACATTCTGTGCGTCGTCGTCCTGAATGTTGTAGACCGTCACGGTGTAGACCAGCGGCTCGCCCACCTTCCCGGGATTGGTCGAGGTCATCGTGACCTGCATTTCGCTGAGCCCAACTTCCGTGATCGTGCTGGTGACGAAGGCGCTCACTGGACTGACACCGTCCGCCTGGGCCACAGCCGTTACATCCATCGGCGCGGTATTCGTCGGATGCACCGTGATCAGGAAGTCGTGGCTATTGCCGCTCTCCTGAATGCGATCGACGGTACAGACGACTGTCAGGTTCGCAGGGCCCGGCGTGAAAAGACAGTTGCCGCTCGGCGGCGGCGAGATTGGCAGATCCTCGAAGTTCATGGTGAAGGTGACCACGACGTTGTTGGCATCGGAGTTGCCGATATTGGTAACGGTCGCGTCGTAGTCCAGATTGCCATTGGCATCGAGTCCCGCTGGTCGGCGAAACGGCGAGGTTGATGGTCAGGTTCGCTTGCGCGAACGCAGAGCTCGCCAGCAAAAGCGCGAGAGTTGATAACGCGAGTACCAAGCCACATCGTTGGGCGATAGCGCGAAGTCATTCTTGAGCGAGACATAGTTCCTCCTGGGCTTGCGCCGCTAGGGCGCGATATTGCACTTCGATAAGTCGGGAAAAGCCGCGCCAGAGGGAAGGCTCGCGCAGCAGCCTGCTTACAAATTTGCCCAAACGTTCAGGTTGAAACGTTCGAAGCCGTCCTACCTATACATACGTAAAGCGGGGAATAATTGGCTCACCCGTTCCCGAGATTTCCCAGGCTTGCCCGCCGACGCGAGGTGCGGGGAAGAGATTTTCCCCAAAACCTCTTCCCTGTCGTTCCTTGAACAACATTCCCTCGACCGCGCCCCGTGTCGTAGGAATCGCGGCCACGACGGTTATGTCACCAGTCGAGTGCAGGGTCAATTGATGCTGGCTGAGTTTCGTCTGAGGATTGCCTGAGGAGTCGTAAGTGCTGACCTTGCAGCGACTTGGGAAACGCCGGGTGCCCCAGGTCTCGTGCATTGAGACCTGGGAGTCCACGGCTGTCTTGATCTTGGGAGTTGCTCTTTGAAGGTAAATCTCTGCCCGGTCTATCAGGGCGGGCGCGGGCTGACTTTTCGTCAAGTTGACAGAGTATCGCAGGTCGCGCACGATTTGACAGTCGGCGGGGCGACGGATCACGAGGCGGCGTTCGCCGCCGCAAAGCTGGCCGGACGAACTTCGCGTTCAATGATGCGGGAGAGTTTGTCCTGCGCAACCTCGAGATCGTAAGCGGACTGAAGATTGAGCCAAAAGCCAGGGGTGGTATTGAAGTAGCGAGCCAGGCGCAAAGCCGTATCGGGAGTAACACCGCGACGCTCGCGGACGATCTCGGCAATGCGGGTTACGGGAACGCGGAGATCGAGCGCGAGCCGATTCATGCTCAGGCCGAGCGGTTCCATGAAGTCGGCGCGCAGAATTTCGCCGGGATGGATGGGAGGAAGAAGTTTCTCACGCTTGGCATTTTCGCTCTTAGCTTTTTCGCTCTTAGCTTTTTCCTGATAGCCATGGATACCTCTCTCGTCCTGCGTATTTCTAGTGACAGTCGACGATCTCAACTTCGTAAGCATTGCCGTCTCGCCACCTGAAGCAAAGACGCCATTGGTCGTTAATTCGAATACTATGCTGCCCCTTTCGGTCGCCATGCAATGACTTCCAGGCGATTGCCGGGCGGAGCCGCCAAGTCGAGCAATTCGGTGGCGCTGTCCAATTGCCGAAGCTTTCGCCGCGCGATGGGCTCGATCGCCCGAAAGCGGCGGCTCGGTCTGCCGATGCTGAAGCCGACCGGTTTCAGAGCAACGGAACGACTTGATCACGACCTGGATCGTATACTGTTTGCGTTTAACGTCAAGCAGGAAACGATTTTGTCATGCCCCAGATTCACCGCCCCGCCCGCCGCGCTCGCGACAATTCCCGAATCAAATGCAGAAAATCAGGCGGCAATTTGCACTCAACGGAAATGCTCTTCCCCGACCGGGGATGAACAAACTTGAGATGCGCAGCATGCAGTGCCACCCGGTCAATGAGTTGCTCCGAGGCTTCTGCCCGATTGTATTTTCGATCGCCGATGACGGGGTGCCCGAGCGCCGCAAATTGCACCCGGATTTGATTCTGTAATCCGGTCTCCAGTTCGACTCGAACCAGCGATGCGTCCGCAAAAACCTGTTCCACCGTATAGCGCAGTTCGGCCCGCGTCGCCGATGGATCGCGTGCCGTGCGCAACTGTTGATACATTCCCTCGCGACGAAAATAATGCACGAGCGTTCCAGACTTAGTCTCGATGCGGCCCCGCACAGCCACCAGATAGTGCCTTTCGGGAGTATGGCCCAGAAACTGTTGCACCAGCGCGCTCCGGTCTGACGCGGTTTTTGCGAACAGCAGTGCGCCCGACGAAAAACGATCGATGCGATGGACAATCAGGGCCTTTTGTTTCTTCGCCTCCAGCCTCTCAGCAAGCAGCGACCACGCCGATGGAGTAGCAGAACCCTTAATCGGAACCGCCAGCAGTCCCGCCGGCTTGTCGAGAACGACCACTGCCTCGTCTTCGTAAAGAATGGAAAGCTCCCGTGAGAAACGAGGACGCCGGTCTTTGCCGCGCCGGTCCTCGCGGTGGCTGAAACCCGATCTCGCTTTCCCGAACGATTGCGAAGTTTCTTCATGGGCAGAATCTGATGATATGCCAAATGCGAAATACGGAGCGCGATTTTCGTCTCCTGTGCGAGACTCGCGCCGTATAATAACCGGTTCTCATAGCAGGAGATTCCATCATGGCCACCCTTACCGAAGTCCCGACTCAAATAAAGACCCGCACCGAATCCGACAGCATGGGCAAGATCGAAGTCCCAATGAATGTCTACTGGGGAGCCCAGACGCAGCGGTCGCTTCTGCATTTTGACATTGGGCGCGACACCATGCCGCCCGAGCTGATTCGCGCGTTTGGCATCTTGAAGAAGGCGTGCGCGCTGGTGAATCAGGATCTGGGGAAACTACCCGCGGACAAGGCTTCGCTCATTGTGCAGGCCGCCGACGAAGTGATCGCCGGAAAGCTGAACGACCAGTTTCCGCTGCGCATCTGGCAGACCGGCTCCGGCACGCAGACCAACATGAACGTGAACGAAGTCATCTCGAATCGCGCCATCGAAATTGCCGGCGGCGAAATGGGATCGAAGAAGCCGGTGCATCCGAACGATCACGTCAACATGTCGCAGTCGTCAAACGATACGTTTCCCGCGGCGATGCACATCGCCGCCGCATCACGCGTAAAGAACGATCTGATTCCAGCGATCAAAACCGTGCGCGACGCGATCGCGGCCAAAGCGAAAGAGTTCGACTCGATAGTCAAGATCGGCCGCACGCATTTGCAGGACGCAGTGCCTCTCACCATCGGACAGGAATTCGGCGGCTGGGCCAGTCTGCTGGAGCGCGACATCAAGCGGCTGGAGCAGGCGCTCGAAGGCCTGTACGACCTGGCAATCGGCGGGACCGCGGTCGGCACAGGTCTCAACACGCATCCCGAATTCGCCGAGCGCGCCGCGAAAAAGATCGCCGAACTGACGAGCCTTCCCTTCCGCTCGCATCCGAACAAGTTTGCCGCCCTCTCGGCGCACGACGAGATCGTATTCGCGCAAGGCGCAATGGAGACTCTAGCCGCCTCGTTCATGAAAATTTCAAACGACATTCGCTGGCTCGCCTCAGGTCCGCGTTGCGGCTTAGGTGAGCTGGTGATTCCCGAAAACGAGCCCGGATCGTCGATCATGCCGGGCAAAGTAAATCCCACGCAGTGCGAGGCAATGACCATGGTCTGCGTGCAGGTTCATGGCGCAACGGCGGCTGTCGGATTGGCCGGATCGCAGGGCAACTTCGAACTCAACGTTTACAAGCCAGTCATTATTTATAACTTCCTGCACTCGGTGACTTTGATTACCGACGCCTGCCACGGATATGTCGAGTACATGATCAAAGGCATTGAAGTGGATCGCGCGAAGGTTGACTGGTACGTAAAGAATTCGCTGATGCTGGTGACCGCGCTCGCTCCCAAGGTTGGATACGACAACGCGGCGAAGATTGCGCATACGGCACATGTCGAGCACTCGAGCTTGCGCGAGGCGGCGGTGAAGCTGGGACATCTTACGGGCGAGGAGTTTGATGCGCTGGTCAAGCCGGAGAAAATGACACGGCCGTAACCGCGTCATCTAAACCTGAAGCGCGGACACCCTGTCCGCGAATGCAGTCGAGCCGCCGCAAGCAAGAGGAGCTGGAATGTTCGCGGCACACTCCTACTCGACCGCCACTCTAGTACCCTTCTGCGGCTGATTCGACAGGTGCTCAATGCGAGTATTAATCATCTCGCGAATCGCCTTCAGAAATTCCACGCGTGAGTTGGCCAGGTGCTGCTTGACCGCGGGCGAGACTCCGAGGACATGGCTCACCGCGTCGGCGATCTCGCAGCAAGGGCAATGCTCGTGAGCATGGCCAGTTGACGTCGATTGAGTTTGCCCGGTCTCGTTCATACTGCCTCCTTCATCTCCACCGTCAGAACTCGGTTTTCCAAGCGCGCCTTTGCCGGTTGCAGAGCGGCCATCGATCGCGGCAGCCCAACATGGCGGCGAAGTGTCCCGATCTCGATCACAAGCTCGTCGCCTTTTTTAAACAGGTTGATCTCGCCCTTGGTCGCGAACGGCAATTGCACCTGCACTTCGTAGATCCCGTTCTGCTTGCCAAAGCTGAAGGGCTTTTCGGTGCGCGTCACCGCCGAGGGATCTTCTCCCGCAGGATACAGCACGCTGGCCAGCTCTTCCAGTCGTTTGCGGCCGAGCACCTCGCGGGCGAACAGCGGCACGCGTTTCACCGGAACCGGCGCGAAATATTCCTCGATTTCGTGCAGCACTTTCTCCTGCGAACTGTGCCACTCGTCGAACCATGTATCGCTGACCTCCGCCGGAAGAAGGCGGTTCGCGATAACCATATCGACCGTCAGGCCGTGCAGCGAAAAGTACACGAAGGCGCGCTCGGTTTCGCGCAGCACCATCTTTTCGGGATTGGTCACGAGTCGCACGCTGGTGATGTTCGGGTCTTCCATAATCTCGTCGACGCCTTCGAGCTTTTCGAACAGGCTGCGGATGTTAACGAAATAATTGTCGGTCGGCAGCTCGAATGGCGCCACGCGGTTGGCAATCGGGCGCACCGCCTTCAGCAGGCTTCGCTGAAACGGAAAGATGTGCTTCATGTACCAGTCCAGCGTGGTGGGCATGCTGATGAAGCGCATGGATTCGGCGGTGGGCGCGGCGTCCAGCACAATGACGTCATAACGCTCCTCGCGCCTGTACTGGTTCACATACATCATCGCGCTCAGCTCTTCCATGCCCGGCAGAATCGCAAGTTCCTCGGCTTCCACGCCACTGATGCCCGTCGTGCGCAGAACCGATGTTACGTACGAAGAAATCTCCTGCCAGTGGCGCTTGATCTCTTTTTGGATATTGAGTTCCTGGATCCAGAGGCGCTCGGCGACCAGCAGAGGGTCGGAAGTGTGGAGATGAAAGAGGTCGTTCTCGAGGTCGAAGGAGTCGCCCAGACTGTGCGCGGGATCGATGCTCATCACCAAAGTGCGATAGCCGAGCGCAGCAAGTTTAACGCCCGTAGCGGCCGCGAGACTGGTTTTACCGACGCCTCCTTTGCCCGTGAACATGAGGATTCGCATAGCTTGATTGTAAGGGGAAGAGGTTAGGGTCGTATGAAAAGCAGCCCGGGTTCGGAACCAATTCTGCTGGCTTTGAGCGGAAACGCCACAATGGCGACGGTCACTTGTCACAGACTCTCACTTCGCAACCGAATAAAATTCGGCACGATGGAAGGAGAGTCCTCATGAGAATCCTGCGAGTCATTGGCATTTTTCTGCTGCTTTTTATCGCGGTGTTATTCGTTCTTGTCGCCGTCCGCCTGAAGATCGGACCGACGTCGGTATTCGCAGCCCCGGCTTCTGAAGCAGTAAAGCCCATTGGGAAGACGGTGACTATCAAAGCACCGCTCGGCCTGCCTGCGGTCCCGATACCGGCGGATAATCCTCCGACTGCGGAGACGATTGCGCTGGGCCGGCGCCTCTATTACGACCCGATTCTTTCCGCCGACAACACCATCTCGTGCGCTTCCTGCCATGGTCCCGAGACAGGCTTCACGGATCGCGGACCGGTTTCGACTGGAGTCGGAGGCAAGAAAGGCACGCGCCATTCGCCCACGGTGCTCAATTCCGCCTACAACGAGGTCCAATTCTGGGATGGCCGCGCGCCGAGTCTTGAAGAGCAAGCCAAGGGCCCGATCGCGAATCCGGTAGAGATGGCAACCACCCACGAAGCGGCCGTAGCGCGCCTTCAGGCCGATCCGAAATATGTGGCGTTATTCAAGGAAGCATGGGGAACGGACCACATCACCATCGATCTCGTGGTGAAGTCCATTGCGTCGTTTGAGCGCACCGTTCTATGCGGCGACTCACCCTTCGATCGCTTCTACTACGGGCACGACAAGAAGGCTCTGTCAGCCTCGGCGCAACGCGGACTGAAGCTCTTTATGGATCCCAAGAAGGGTGACTGCGCCAGTTGCCACACCATCGGGAAGAAGTACGCGCTCTTCACCGACAACAAGTTCCATAACCTTGGCATTGGCGCGGATATCAATGGCAACCTCAACGATCTTGGGCGCTTCGACCAGACCAAGAAAGACGAGGACACAGGCGCGTTCAAGACGCCATCGCTGAGGATGATTGCGCTGCGCGCTCCTTACATGCACGACGGAAGTTTTCCGACCTTGAACGATGCGCTCAGCCACTACATCGGAGGCGGCAACGCCAACGCGCACCTGGACAAGAAGATTCACGCGCTGGATTTCCTGACCTTCGACGAGCGTGCGGACATACTGGCGTTCATGGATTCGCTCACGGCGAAGTTGCCGGCGAATCTTGGACCGCCCGCCGATCTGGCAAAGGTTCAAAAGAAGGCCGCGACGACACACTAACCACTCAATCACTCACCTCTAGCCCCACACATCGCCGCGAGCGACGTGTGGGCTTCTCTCTGTTCCCGCTATTGTTTCTTGATGAAGCGCCTGCGATTGAGGTGAGTGGTAGCGGCAGGCTCGATATCGTCGTACTTCAGCACGCTGATTGACCCGTCGACTTCCAGCACAGCCAGCGCGGCATCTTTGTAGCTGGAAACACCATGCTCGCGCAGGGAACGTTCGAGTTCATCCATGCTGACGTGCTCCTTGGCCATGTGTGCTTCGATGAACCTGGCCATCGTGGACAAGCAGACTAGGCTGCCCCTGGATGAACTTGCGAAAACGGCGATTGCCGCCCGAGACCTCGGCGACGAGATAATTCAGGACCAGCAGGGTGGCCGCGGCCACCGCGCCCCCCGCCAGCGAGGTGTCCGGGCCGGTCATCGCGTTCTGCACGGAATTGGAGAGCAGCAGAAGGAGCACCAGATCAAACGGCGTCATCTGTCCGACTTCCCTTTTGCCGCTGAGGCGGATACCGACAAGGACGAGGAGGTAGATGACTCCGGTGCGGAGGACGATCTCAAGGAGTGTGTGGGCGCTGGGAGGGAGCATGGTCTGGATATTACCGCGTCACTTAACGCAAGTCAGAAGTCAAAATAAAATGCAGAAGTGAAACCATCCCGTCCGATTTGAGGACAATGGTCCGACTTCTGCATCTGTACTTCTGCATCCTGACTTCTCACTTCTGACTTCGCCATTACTGCGGCGTCGCCGTAATCGGGACGGGCGCGTTCTTGGGCGTGCTCAGGTAGCCGGTGATCTTGTTCTTGTCGACCGTCCAGACCACGAGTTCATACAGCATGTGCTCGCGTCCCGTGTAGAACTGCACCGGTTCGCTCTGCGTGCGGTCTTTCTTTTCGATGGTCTTGTCGTCGGACGTCACGTTGAGGGTGTACTTGCCGCGCTTCGGGTCGGTCTTCTTGAGTTGCAAGGTGACGATTGAAATCGCCTGCGGCTTGGCGCCCTTCAGCAACGTGAACTCGTAGTACTGGCGGTCGCCCTTATGCTTCAGGACTTCCAGGTCGCCGCGGGTGTTGGCGATCAGGCCGCTCTGCACGCCGAGGTCACCGATAGTATGTTGCAACTGCGCTTTGGTCTCTTCAAGTGAGGCCTTGGTCGTGCCGAGGTCGGTCTTGACGCCGCCGACATCGTTCTTTACGCTGCCGACTTCGGTGCCGATGCTGTTGACGTCCTGCTTTTCCTGGGCAGCCAGTTTCGCGGCGGAGGCGGCCTGCATGCGCTGCAATTCTGCGGCGCGCTCTGCCATTTCCTTCTTGGTCAAGCCAATTTTTTCACCAAGCGCTTCGGAATCGGCTTCAGCCGACTGCATGCGCTTGGTCAGGTTGGCAATTTGCTCATGGCTGGCGGTCTGGTCTTCGGTGAGCTTGGTCACCTTGTTGTGCATGTCGTAGCCGAAAAAGACCGCACCCCCGACGAAAATAATCGCCAGCGCCAGAAGAATCCACTTGCCGACATTGCCGCCGCTCTCGGCGTGATACACGTTCGCTTGCTCACCTTGCTCAGGCATGACGTTTTCTCCCCAAGTTGTGTTGTATGTACGACTATTGTTTGTGAGATGCGCGACGCGTGTCAATTGCGTTTGAGGTACTTGGCCCTTGGTAACCGGAGGCTAAAATGGAATGGTGAAGCACTGGGACGCGATCATCATCGGAGCCGGCATCATTGGCCTGTCTCTGGCTATCGAACTCAACCGGCGCGCCCTGCGCGTACTGGTGGTGGACAAGGGCGAAGCCGGGACGCGAGGCCTCCTGGGCAGCGGGAGGCATGCTCGCCGACTTCCCTCTCGAAATGCCGCCGGCGCTCGGGGAGTTGGCCCGGGCCAGCGCGCGCATGTATCCCGAGTTCGTTCACACACTAGAAGACGAGTCGCGCCTGAAGATTGACCTGCGCGCCGAGGGTACGCTCGTCTTTATCGATGGAACTCACCGTGGATCGGACGCTTTGCCGGCGCCTGTGCCGTTGGCGTCTCTCGCGGAACTGGAGCCGAACCTTTCCTGCTCGAAGATCTCTACACTGACCGCCCTGAATCTGAATGAGCGCAGCGTCGATCCCCGCCACCTGACGGCCGCTGCCGTCGCCGCCGCCAAACATCGCGGAATTGATTTCTCCTCCGGCGACCAGGTTGTTGCCGTAGAAGATCGCCGATGGCAAAGCCGCGGGCGTCCGCACCAATAAAGACGCAAGTTCGCCGCCGCAATCGTGGTCAACTGCGCCGGCGCATGGGCGGGACAGATCGGTCCGTATAACCTTCCTACGCGGCCCGTCAAAGGCCAGATGCTCTGTGTGGTCATGCCACAAAAGGAGATAGTCAAGCACGTAATTCGCACGCCGGATGTCTACATCATTCCGCGAAGCGATGGCCGGGTCGTGATCGGAGCGACGCAGGAAGAGGCAGGCTTTAATAAGCAGACCGTGCCGGCCACAATTCAGAAGTTACGCCAGGCTGCTATCGATGTCGTTCCCAAGATCGCCGAGGCGCGGATTCTTGAAGACTGGGCCGGGCTGCGTCCGGGAACCCCTGACGCGCTGCCGATTCTGGGCGCGACGTCGACGCCGGGATATTTTGCAGCCACCGGACATTTTCGCGATGGCATTCTTCTGGCACCGGTTACGGCAAAAGTCATGGGACAGATGATTGCCGGAGAGAATCCCGAATTTGATTTGACCGCGTTTGGGCCTGGAAGATTTCCTCGCTAAAAACATGCGGTGCCACGAGGCTAATACGCCACTCAGCCCGGCTCGCTCAAAACAGTAAGCTCAAAGCAGTAACGACGATGAGGGATACAGCCTCCGCAAACAGTCTTCGCAGAGGCCGTGGCTAAAGTCGGCCTCGGTGCGGGTGCGGATGTAGGTTTCCAGCTGTTCCCATTGGTCCTCCTCGTTTCGGATCTTCTTGCAACCCGAACAAATCGAAAGCAGCCCGCTGAGCACCTTGACCTTGCGAAGCGCCTCTTGCAGCTCGGCGATCAGTTGCTCGCGTTCAGCCTCGGCGCTCTTCCTGCTGCTGATGTCTCGAAAGATGATGCACGTCCGGCTGTTCCCTTCCCAGTCCGAAAAGACGACCGACGATATTTCAATTGGAAACAGGCTCCCATCGGGACGTCGCGCGGCGAGTTCTCCGTGAGCCCTGCCGGTTCGCTGCCGCTCTTCGATCAACCGAGGCAGATTCGGATCCGCCCCATCAGCAATCCCGGCACGCCCCGCCGCAATAATCTGTTCGCGCGTGCGGCCCAGAATCCGGCATGCGCTCGGGCTGGCGTCGAGAACACGGCCATCCGGAGAAGTAAGCAAAATCCCGTCCATGCTGTTTTCGAAAAGCATGCGGTAACGGGGGTCGGTATCGAGGGCAAACTTCTCTGACTGCAAGGGAGCATCAGTCGGCATAGTTGTTGGAAATGGCCGGGGCAAACATGGCTTGCGCCCCACGATGACAAGCATCTTACCCTACGGCGCCGGAATACCGTAAACAGGATGCACTTTCGATCACGGGCGGACCATGGTCGTGAACATCGCATGGTTGCGAATCGTCGCTCCACGATCACTGATCCAGAGTCGCATGGAATCGGCATCTTGGGAGGCAGAGAAAATTTCCGGCAGGCGGTTCGTTGGGAATATCGCCATTCCGACGCCCATCTCCGCTACCCCCACCCGACATCCTTCCCTGCACGTTCCGGGTATATACTGAAACGTTTTCGGCGCTCTTCCGTCAATCATCCATACGTAGCGCCAGAAAGGCCACCCATGGCTTCCCCGGCAGTTGATTTCGCGCGTTCCAACCAGCCCCGCTTTATCGAGGAACTCAAAAATCTCCTCCGCATTCCCAGCATCAGCACCCTCGACGAGCACAAATCCGACGTCCAGAAGGCCGCCAATTTTGTCGCCGACGAACTGCGCCGCATCGGCATGAATAATGTCGAGGTCATCCAGACCGCCGGCCATCCTCTCCTCTACGCCGACTGGCTGCACGCTCCCGGCAAGCCCACCGTCCTCATGTATGCGCATTATGACGTCCAGCCGGCCGAACCCCTCGACGAGTGGCACACTCCTCCCTTTGAGCCGACCGAGCGGAATAACAACATCTATGCCCGCGGCGCGGTCGACGACAAAGGCCAGCTCTGGATGGAAGTCAAAGCTCTCGAATCCCTCTTCCAGGCACACGACGGCAAGCTGCCCATCAACGTTAAAGATCATCTTCGAGGGCGAAGAAGAAGTCGGCGGCGAGGCCATCGCCGAGTACATCCGCAAACAGAAACCGAAGATGAAAGCCGACTTTGCCCTCGTCTGCGACACAGAACTTTTCGCGCCCAATCTTCCCACCCTATGCGTCGGCCTGCGCGGACTCGTCTACACCGAGATCGAGGCCTATGGCGCCAAGACCGACCTGCACTCCGGCGTATACGGAGGCGCGGCTCCGAATCCCTTCTTCGCACTGATCGAAATCATCAGCAAGCTGAAAGACTCGAAGGGCAAAGTGCTGATCCCCGGCTTTTACAGCAAAGTCAAAAAGCCCACCAACGACGAACTCAAGGCCTGGAAGCGCCTGCCCTTCAAAGAAGAGCACTACCGCAAGACCGAAGTCGGATCCAAGGTGCTGACCGGCGAACCGGGATATTCGGTCCTCTATCGCACATGGGCCCGCCCAACGCTCGAAGTGCACGGCATGCCGGGAGGCTTCACCGCCGCCGGCGCCAAGACCGTGATCCCCGCCAAAGCGGCAGCAAAAATTTCCATGCGCCTCGTGCCGAGCCAGGATCCCGACGACATCCTTAAGCGCTACACGGCGTTCGTGAAAAAGCTCACGCCGAAAGGGATCGACTTAAAGATCAAAGTGCACAGCAAATGCCCGGCCTGCGTGGTCGGCACGGATAATCACTTCATTAAGGCTGCTACCGAAGCGCTGCACGATACCTTCAAGAAAGAAACTGTCTTCATCCGCTCCGGCGGCTCCATTCCAATCGTCACCGATTTTCAGGACGTGCTGAAAATTCCATCGGTGATGATGGGCTTCGGCCTGCCCGACGACAACCTGCACGCCCCAAACGAGAAGTTCCACATACCGAACTTCCACCACGGAGTGGAAACGATCTGCTTGTTCTTTGAGAAGTTGGGTTAACCCCGGGCAGCAGGATGGCACACGCCGGGTGTCGTATTCCGGCGTGTGCCTCGGGGCGTAGAATTGATCGCGCGGGGGCCTTTATGTTCTGGCTACATCGTCATGCAGTGTTGCTCGTCTTTGGAATCCCTCTTTTCTCTTTCCTCTTTTCTCTTGGCGCATTTGCGCAACATGGCGGCGGTGGTGGTGGACAGCACGGAGTTGGCGGGATCGGTTCTCACCCCGCCTCTGGCCCCGATGTCGCTCCAGAACCTTCCTTCATTCCCAGCTCGACTGCGAAGCGTGCGGAAGATGAGGGGAAGGTCGAATTTAAAAGCGATGTCGTCCTCGTCCAGGTTCCGGTGGTCATCGTTGACAAGGCTGGCAATCACATTCCCAATCTGAAGAAGGAAGACTTCACGCTCCTGGAAAGCGGGAAAGAACAAAAAATTACCGCCTTCGAGGAAGTAACCGCCAATAAGTCGCCGTTGCCAGCTCCCGAATCCGCGCCCGGCGAGTTTCATAATGCGGCATCGGCATCCGGCGGGCAGCCACGCTCCGTTATGGTCGTTGCCTTGGATACGCTGAACACTCCCATGCTGGACCAAACCTATGGCCGCAGAGAGTTGCTGAAATTTCTCGCCAAGAATCTGGACTCCAGCCAGATATTTGGCTTGGTGGTGATCTCTTCCAGGGGGCTCAGCATAATTCACGGCCTGACCGGCAACTCGAAGGACTTGATCGAGGCGTTGAACAAGGTCAGCAGTGAACAACCGGCGATGACAGGAATCAGCACCGACGCGCAGGTCGCATCCGTCACGGGTGATCCGCCAACCTTTAGCCCGGGCGATCTTGGTAATTTGCCACCCCGGGATCGCACTCGAGAATTTCGCCACCATCGCCGATGCCCCGGTCGCGACGTTTAAGCAGGACTCAGCGTCATCCACGGCCTGTCCGGCAACTCGAAGGAGTTAATCGAGGCGCTGAACAAGGTCAGTAGTGCACAACCGGCGATGACCGGAATCAGCACCGACGCGCAGGTCGCATCCGTCACGGGCGATCCGCCAACCTTTAGCCCGGGCGATCTTGGCAATCTGCCCGCCGCGCAGGCGCTCGAGAATTTTGCCACTATCGCCGACGCTCCCGTCGCGACCTTCAAACAGGAAGCTGCAATTGAGACCACCTTGAACGCCTTTCTTGGCATTGCGTGGTCCTTGCAGGGGATTCCCGGGAAAAAATCTGTCATCTGGGCAACCGGCGGGATGCCTTTTTATCTTGATTCGCCGTCTACGATTCCTGGGGGCTACTTATCTTCACTCTGGGAACGCACCATGGCCGTTATGAATGAGGCGAACATATCCATATATCCGGTGGATGTTCGCGGGTTGCTGAACTACTCGCTGGAAACGGAACCGGCTCGCCAGAACATGCCAACTCACGGATCGTCACGGGCGAATGATGCCATGCGGCAAGCCACTAATCGGAGTTGGTTGAATACTTCTGCGACCGATACTCTGCGGGAAGTAGCCGCCATGACGGGCGGAAAGGCCTTCTACAATAACAACGACATTGCTAGTCTATTCAAGCGCGCCGTGGATGATTCTTCATCTTATTACCTGATTGGCTACTACCTCAACACAAAAAATACCAAGCCGGGATGGCGGCCGCTCAAAGTAAGCCTCCGCGACAAAGAAAAAGACAAAAATTCGGAGTTGCGGGCACGATCCGGATTCCTGGTGACCAATGCGACCATAAATCCCGATATAACTCGCAAGAACGAGCTCGACTTCGCGGTCCTTTCTCCCTTCGACAGCACTGGAGTACCCATTACGGTGCGATGGTTGACCACTTCAGGAGACGGCCCGAAAAAGAAGGTGCAGTTCGGCCTGCAAATGCCTGTCAGTGCGCTTACTCTTGGACCGGAGAATCTATTGAATTTTGACTATATGGCGCTGGCCTATGCCACAAAAGATAGCAAAGAGGCTGGCCGCCTCGCCAAAACAATTCGCGGCAACATCCCTCCGGATCGCATCGCCACGTTCCAAACCCAGGGCGTAAGCTTCAGGAATGAGCTCGAACTGGAACCTGGCAAGTACATGGTTCGTTTTGTGGTGCGTGACGACGTCACTGGCAAGGTCGGCAGCGTCTCGGCGCCGCTGACCGTAAACTGAAGCGACTAGTTACTAGGTTCTCGCTAGGCCGATTGACCAGACTTTAATCACCCGAATCTGGAGTTCGCGGTCTAGGTACCGTCGATCACTGATCACTGGAGGCTCTATGTCCGCTCTCCGCATGCCAGTACGCATCCTTGCTCCCGTCTTAGGCCTTATTGTTTGTCTTTCCCCATTTTGTGTGCACGCTCAAATCCATAACCCACCTCCCGCTCCGCCGCAGCCGGACACTACTGTTCAACCTACCCTTGATGCGCGGGGCGGCCCAGGCGCACTTCACAGCGACCCGACGCCGGGCTCCGTGACCATACGGGCGGATGACGAACCTAGGGTGCAGTTCAAATCCGACGTTGTGCTGATTCAATTTCCGGTCATCGTCGCCGACAAGTCCGGAAATCACCTTCCCAATTTGAAGAAGGATGACTTCCAGGTTACGGAAAACGGCAAAGAACAGAAGATCACAGCTTTTGAAGAGGTGGTGGCTAGCAGGTCTCCGCTGGCCTCAATCAAAGCCGAACCCGGTGAGTTCCGCAACCTTCCCGCTGCGTCGGGCGAACCCCCGCGCGCAATTACCGTAATTGCGCTAGACGCGGTTAACACTCCCTTTCTCGATCAGACCTATGGCCGGGACGAACTGCTGAAATATCTGGCTAGAAATCTGAATTCGAATCAGGCTATTGGACTGGTCATCATCGGCAGTCGCGGTCTCCAGGTGGTTCATGGGCTGACGCAAGATTCAGCCCAGTTGGTCAAAGCGCTGAACAAGGTCACGAGTTCACTGCCGGCCATGACCGGTGTCAACGTTGATACCCAAGTCGCGGCTGAGAGCGGGGGTTCTGGAAAGTTAAACCCCTTCCTTTTTGGACCGGGCTACGGTGACACGTTAGGTACTCTGGAAAATTTCGAGAATGGCCACGACGCCGTGAATGCATCGTTCAAGCAACAGCAAGCCATCGAGACAACCATGAACGCTTTTTTGGGGATTGCGTGGGCGCTTTCCGGCATTCCCGGGAAGAAAGCGGTAATTTGGGCCACTGGTGGCATGCCCTTTGATCTGGACTCGCCTTCTACGGTTCCCTCCCCTGTCTACAAGGGCAATAATTCATACTTGGCGTCTCTCTACGAGCACGCCGTCAACGCGCTCAACGCAGCCAACATCTCCGTTTATCCCATAGACGTCCGCGGCTTGATCAACTCCTCGCCAGAGGCGGAGTCGTATCGTCGCACCCTGTCGCGCACCGAGTCGATGGCGCAAGCCTCGAACCGCGCATGGCTGACGACCTCCGGCATCGATACTCTTCGCACCTTCGCGGCGATGACCGGCGGGAGGGCCTTCGTGAACGTAAACGATATTTCACTCTCGTTCCAGCGCGCGATCGACGACTCCGCCTCCTACTATCTGGTTGGCTATCACCTCGACACGAAAAATACCAAACCCGGCTGGCGCCAGTTGAAGGTGAAGTTGCGCTACAAGGATAAGGAAAAATCGGTGGAGCTGCGCGCCCGCACCGGCTTTCTCGTCACGAACGCCACCATGAATCCGGAACTCGTCCGCCAGACCGACATGGCTTTCGCTATCAATTCGCCGTTTGACAGCACCGGTCTTCCAGTAACCGTGAAGTGGCTCGGCACAACCGCAGGTGGAACAACGAGGAAAGTCCAATTCGGGCTCCAATTACCTCCCGATGCGCTGATTTTGGGAACCCAGAACTTGCTCAGTTTTGATTATGTGGCTGTGCCCTACCTGACCAAAGATGGAAAACAATCGACTCAACTCCAGAAATCGGTTCAGGGCAATATCCCCGATGATCGACTCGCTGTCTTCAAAACTCAAGGCGTGAGCCTCAAAAACGAACTAAGCCTGGGTCCCGGCGATTACGTGGTTCGATTTGTCGTGCGCGACCAGATTTCCGGCCGCATCGGCAGCGTCTCGGCTCCCCTGACGGTCAACTGATAACATCGGCTGGCATGGAAGAGCGCGACCACTCTCCCCACGTCCGTCCATCCGTGCCAGCGAGTGCGAGCCTCGGCCGTTAAGTGCCCCCCTCTCGACACTCGTCCAGCAAGACGATTAAGCTAAAATATAAGGTTCGAGGATTTGTT
>CAWEAB010000018.1:0-43787 GCA_963806745.1 uncultured Acidobacteriaceae bacterium | reverse complement strand
GCTACGATCCCACGAATACGTCGTTGCTCGGTGACGTTACCGGTCAGCTTCGGCAACTCGACCTGCTGGTCGTCCAGCATATTTTCGCGACCGAATGCGCCAACTTTGCCCATGTGGTGCTACCGACCACCGCCTTCGGCGAGGAGCAGGTCACCTTCACCAGCACGGACCGGCGCATTCAGCTGGCCGAGCATGTGGTGGATCCCCCCCCTGAAGGACTGACTCCCGGCATGGAGAACAGATCGTTGCAAAGCTCGCGCGGTCTCATGGGCGCGGATTGGAGATACCCGGCGGCGAGCGGACGTGATGGAGGAGATCGGCCAGGTTGTGCCTTTCTACAGCGGCGCCGGACTACGACAATCTCGCGCGCGACTATGGACGCCAGTGGCCCTGCACCAAAGACCATCCGCTGGGCACAAATCTCCTTTTCGCCGAGAATAGTCAGGCTGCGGACGGCGTTCCTGAAAAACATCAGGATAGGCCGTTTAGCTTCGTAGCCGTCCCCAAACCGCCTGCCCCTCCGGCCAACCCAAAGGATTTCCCACTCACCCTGGTTTTCGGAAACTCGCTCTACTACTGGAACCAGAATGTACTGGTGCGCCACAGCGAGACGCTTAAGCGTGAGTATCGCCAGTTAATGATCGACTATCCCGAGGGCTTCGTTGAGATCAACCCGGAAGACGCGAAGCAGGCCGGGATACGCGACGGCAAGCGGATGCGGCTTTGCGCCGCGGCCGCATCGGCGTCAGCCACGGCTCGTATTACCTCCGAAGTGAGAACCGGAACCATCTTCGTGCCGCACTTCATGCGCGGCGTTGAACAGCAGATTCTTGGGGCCTCGGGCGACAGCTTCCGCCTGGTTCCGGTGCGCGTCGAGAAGGAAACAGCATGAAGGCTCGCGTCCTAGGCCGCGGCGATGTGTTGAAGATCACGGATCTGCTACGCCAACAGGGTTATGAGGTGATCGCTCCCGTTGCCGGGCGCGGGCGCGACACGTTCTTCGATACCGTCACTGACGAGAACCGGGATCAGATTCAGATTCATCTGCCGAATCCGTACTACCCGCCCAAGCGCTACGTATTCCCACCTCTTGAGCGCCTGATGAAAGTGGAGCGTTCCAACGGCGATTTGCGGATTGAGCCCACGCTTTGACCTCCAGTAACGCGCCATCTTCGGCATCCGTTCCTGCGACGTAGCCGGCATCTATCACCTGGACCGCTTCTACCTTGGCCGCGAATTCCCCGATATCTATTACCAGAACCATCGTAAGAATCTGTTTCTTGTCAATGTCGCCTGCACGGATCCTGAGCTCGATATCGGCGAAGAATGTTTCTGCATGTGCACGGATACCGGACCTGCGGCGCGTGACCATTTTGATCTGCAACTGTTCGATCTGCGATCTCCGGGACTGCCACCTGTGGATGCGGGCAATGAATTTCTGGTTGTGGCCGGCACGCCTGCCGGCGAAGCACTGTTTGCCAATTCGATCTTTCACAAAGCTTCTCCGGAGCACGTCGCCCGGCGCCGCGCCATCCTGGAGGATGTTCGGAAACGCTTCAAGCCGAGCACGACGAGCTGGTTTTCTGCCGCCATCCAGTCTGTTTCTCGGGGAGAGATTCGCGAAGAGACCTGGGACGCGATCGGCAGTCGCTGCCTGGAATGTGGCGGGTGCACCTATGTTTGCCCGGCCTGCACCTGCTTCACAGTGACCGATCGCGAGTTGGAGTCCGGCGGAGCAGAACGGCTGCGCATCTGGGACTCGTGTGCGCTCAGCGGCTTTACACGCATGGCCGGCGGATTCAATCCGCGGCGCGCCGTGCACGATCGTCGCAACCGCCGTTTCTTTCGCAAGCTCGCCCACTACTTCATCGAGCGTGAATTATCGATGGCGTGCGTGGGCTGTGGCCGGTGCGCGGCCGTCTGTCATGGTGACATTGGCATGCCGAGCGTGGTGGAGATGATCCGCCGCTCGACGGCACAGGGGAAAGAGGCATGAATCCGCTAATCGAGTGCGCGCCGCCAAGGACCAGCGTTCCGGATGCTGTTGAGAACGTGTATCTGCCTAAGGTCGCGGTGCTTGATCGCGTCGTGAACGAGATTAAGGAAGTGAATACCTTCTTCTGGCACTTTGAGGACGCCGCCGAACAGCGCGCCTTCCGGCGCTTTCTTCCTGGACAGTTCGCCCAGGTGTCGCTTTTCGGGGTGGGTGAGTTCCCAACCTCGCTTCCGCCCAGTCCCACCGAGGAGGAAACATTCTTTACCGTCCGGCAAGTGGGCAGTTGCACCTCGGCGCTGCATGCGCTCAAGCCCGGCGACAAGTTCGCGGTGCGCGGACCCTACGGCAACGGCTTTCCGATGCAAGAGTATCGCGGCAAGAACCTCGTCTTTGTTGCCGGTGGAATCGGCCTCATCCCGCTGCGCTCCGTGATCGTCTACGCGCTCGCAAACCGCGAACAATACGGACGCATACAGATCTTCCACGGCGCGAAAGCGCCAAATGAGTTGATGTACGTGCCGAAGCTTCACGAGTGGGAGCGAACGCCCGGAGTGGAATGCCATCTCACCGTCGATCGCCCGAACAATGATAGAACAAACGCCGATCCGCTGAACGCCGATCGTGCTGCTGAACCATGGTCTGGAAACGTGGGCGTGGTTGGCAGTCTCTTCAAGAAGCCGGGAGTAACGGTTCCAGTCGAGAACACGGTTGCTTTCGTCTGTGGTCCGCCCATCATGTTCCGATTCGTCATCCAGGATCTGCTGGGGATGGGATTCCATGAGCGCAACATCGTCTCCACGCTCGAGCGCTACATGAAGTGCGGCGTTGGCAAATGTGGGCACTGCTGCATCGGTGTCGCCTACGTTTGCGTGGACGGCCCGGTCTTCACGTACGAGCAGATCAAGAAACTTGGCGAGGATATCTGATGGCAGGCGACAGCAAACCAAGTCTCCGCGAGCAACTCGATCGCACGCTGCGGGGACGCGTCTGCCTTATGGGGGTGGGGAATCCCGACTACGGAGACGATGCGTTTGGCGTGCATCTTGCCGAAGCGCTCCTTGAGGCAGGCGTGCCCGATGTGATCGTGGCCGGTAACTCGCCCGAACGCTACCTGGGAAGCGCGGCAAACATGAAGCCCGACCAACTGATCTTTCTGGATACAGTGGAATTTGGCGCAGCGCCTGGATCGCTAGTGTTATTGGATTCCCTACAGATTGCTGCTCGCTATCCACAAATCTCAACCCACAAGATTTCGCTGGGTACATTAGCCATGTTCGTCGAGTCAAACGGCGTCACGAAGGTCTGGCTGCTCGGAGTCCAACCCGAGTCACTGAAAGAGGGACAGAACCTTACTTCTTCAGTTCGCCAAACTCTGGACGCGCTCCTGGCACTGTTGGTGGACGCGAAACGACAAGAAATGAGTTTATGCTGACGCCGGAACAAGCGGTCCTCGTTTCGATTCTTACCTGCATGGCGGGTGCGGCGCTGACTTTGCTGGCGGCGCGCAACAAAGTCGTGGCGGGATGGCTCGCATTCCTGGTTACGGGCGGGACCGCGTTCCTGATTCTTTCAGCCGTCTTTCAGGTCCTGACGCCGGGCCCTCGCCGCATCCGGCAGAGTTCTGGGAGCTGCCGCGGTTGGGATTCGCCCTCCGCCTCCACGTGGATGGACTGACCGCGGTCTTCCTGCTCCTGGCCGCCGTGGTCTCCGTGCCGGCGGCCCTTTATTCCATCGCGTATATGCGCCATTACGGGGAGTACAGCGTCGCGCGCTACTACCCGTATTTCCTGCTCTTTCTCGCGGCGATGTATGGGCTGCTCTGCACCACTGACATGATGTGGTTCTTCTTCATCTTCTGGCAGCTTATGACCCTGCCGGGCTATGCACTGATTCGCTTCGAGTACCGGAAACCGCAGAACGTCTGGGCGGCGAACAAGTTCCTCATCATGATGCAAATTGCCTGTGCGGCCACCATGATTGGCGCAGAACTACTGGCTATCGGCGGCAAGGCCGTCAGCGGGAGCGCGAGTCTGAAGTATGACTTCGACACGGTGAGCGCGAACCTGCCATTGTTGCTGGCCACCCGGCCCCCCCACCGCTTTGGCCTTCGGAATGTTCCTGGTCGGATTCGGAATCAAGATGGGCATGTGGCCCTTCGGCCAGTTCTGGCTTCCCGATGCCCATCCCGCTGCGCCCTCCCCAGTGAGCGCGATGCTCTCGGGCGTGATGATCAAGACCGGTGTCTATGGCGTCATGCGCTACTTCCTGTGGCTGGTACCGGCCGGCGCCCAGGCCAGTTATCCGCTGGCGCGCTGGGGCATGCTGGTTGCCGTGCTGGGCACCATCACTCTATTCACCGGCACCATGCAGGCTTTGAAACAGGAGCAATCCAAGCGCCTGCTCGCCTTCCACAGCATAGGACAGGTGGGCTACATCTTATTGGGCACTGGCACGTGCATGGCATTGCTGCCCGCGAATACTCCGGCCACGGCTGCGCTCGCGACCATCGCTTTCGTTGGCGCGCTCTTTCACGTGCTCAACCACGGGCTCTTCAAGGGTCTGCTCTTTCTGAACGCGGGATCCATGCTGCACGCTACCGGCACGCAGGATCTAAACCGGATGGGCGGCATGATGAGGTTCATGCCGCTGACCGCGATTACGGCGCTCATTGCATCGTTCTCCATCTCAGGTGTGCCGTTGTTCAATGGCTTTGTCAGCAAATGGAGTATTTACGTGGCGGCGATTCAAGGCAGCGGTTCGGCACACTACCTTGTTGTCTGCGCAGTGATCGCGATTCTAACCAGCGCGCTTACCCTGGCTTCGTTTATTAAGTTCTTCGGCGTAAGTTTTCTGTCGCGCACCAGCGCTCTGGTCCGGGAGCGCGCTGCCGAGGGCCGCATGGAAGTTCCATGGATGATGCAGTGGCCGCAACTGGCGCTTGCGTTTTGCTGTGTTCTGCTCGGAATCGTCCCGGCCATCGGCTTTCGGCTGATCGCCCGCGCCCTCGAAGCCAGCCGCGGAGGCCTGGGAACCACGCTGGCGAACGCATCCCCAATGTTGAGCCGCCCAGTGGCGGGACTCGCGGAGCGCGATTCAGCGGCAGTATTTGCACCGCTGGCTCTCGCGCTCATTCTGGCACTCTTGTTCCTGCTGGCATTTGCTATTTCGAAACTTGGAGGTGCAACGCGCCGCGCCGCCGTACCATGGCTCTGCGGATATGCGCGCGAAGCCGAGTGCAATCGCTATGTAGCGCACAACTTCTACGGCGAAATCAAGCGCTACTTCCGCTGGCTGGGTGGGATGCCGCGGCTACACAAACCTCCGGCGCTGAAGGAGCAGCCATGATCGCTCGCGAGATGTTCGAGGAGTTCAAGGGCAGGTTTGGCCCGCTCATCGACCGTGCCGACATCCCGAACGATCGCCGCCTCTTCGTGTACGTGGACCGCTCGGTCATACGTTTCGTCTGCCAGCACATCTTCCGCGAACTGGACGCTCGTTACGTCGCCAGCATCGGCACCGACGACCGTCCATTCTCCCGCAAGTTCCTGGTCGCTCACAATTTCGCCTTCGACAAAGACCATGTCCTCTGCAGCGTGCTGACGCAGTTGCCGGAAGACGATCTAAAGATTGACAGCATTACGAATATGGTGCCGGCCGCCAGTTGGGCGGAGCGCGAAATGCGCGACCTGCTGGGCATCGAGCCGGTTGGCCACGAATATCTGAAACGGCTGGTCCTGCCCGATGGTTGGCCCGAAGGCCATCATCCACTGCGCAAGGATGTGCCGTGGAACCAGGTCCCGGAAAGTTATAACGAGGACAGCGAGTTCAAGTTCGGGGATGTTCCGGAGGGTTGCACCGTCGTGCCCTTCGGTCCCTTCCATCCTACGCTCGATGAGCCAGCCCATTTCCGGCTCTTCGTCGAAGGCGAGATGGTGCGCGGCTGCGAGTATCGCGGTTTCATGGTGCATCGCGGGATTGAGAAACTCGCAGAATCGGTGATGAGTTACAACGATATCCCGCTGCTGGCCGAGCGCATCTGCGGCATCTGCGGATGCGTGCACAGCGTGGCCTACGTCCAGGCGGTCGAAGAAGCCGCCGCGCTGACTCCGCCGCTGCGCGCCGAGTACATTCGCACCATCATGCTGGAACTTGAACGCCTGCACAGTCATTTGCTGTGGGTCGGCCTGGCCTGTCACATCGTCGGGCTTCGACACCCTCTTCATGCAGAGCTTCCGCATCCGCGAGCCCATCATGTGGATCGCCGAGAAGATCAGCGGCAACCGCAAGACCTATGCCATCTGCGTCGTTGGCGGAGTACGGCGCGACATCACGCACGAACTCAAAGGCCGAACTACGCGCCGTGCTCGACAAACTCGAATCGGAATGGCGCCCGGTAGTCGCCGCAGTGAGCAAAGACCGGAACATTCAGAAACGCACGTCCGGCGTGGGTGTGGCCGACAAGATAGCGGTCAAGAGCTCGGGACTGGTTGGGCCGGTGGCGCGCGCCGCGGGAGTTGGACATTGACTGCCGTCGCGATCATCCCTATGCCGCCTACGGAAGAGTTGAGTTTGACGTCATTACGGCGCAAAGCGCGGACGTTTGGGGGCGCTTGATCGTGCGCATGAACGAAGTGTTCGAGTCGATCAAGATCATCCGCCAGTGCCTGGACAAAATGGAAGAGGGTCCATTGCAACTGGAGATCAAAGACGAGTTGCCGGTGGGCCGGATGGGCCTCTCCTCGGTCGAGGCTCCGCGCGGCGAGAGCCACCACTTCGTGATTACCGGTGAAAACAATCGTCCGCGCCGCTGGCGAGTACGCGCACCCACTTATCAGAACCTGCAAGGCGTGCCGGCGATGATCAAGGATCAGCAGATTGCCGACATGACAATCACCCTGGGCAGCATCGATCCGTGCTTCTCCTGCACTGATCGCATGGAGACGATCGACCTGCGCTCGGGCGAGACGCAGGGTGTGGTCGCAAAAAGAGCTGCTCGAATTGGGTTGGACAAAAACGGACACGAAGACGGAGACGGCAGAGAAGTAAGACGCTTATGAACAGCCTGATTTGGAGGATCGTCGGAGGACTGCTGAACGTGGGCATCCTACTGCTCGTCGCACCCCTTTGCCAGGGCGCGCTGCGGAAGATCACGGCGCGCGTGCAGTCGAGGCAGGGGCCTCCGCTTCTGCAACCGTATTTCGACCTGCTGAAGCTCCTCGGCAAGGAAGACATTGAATCTGGCGAAACTCCGGCCATGCAGAGATTTGCCGCCTACCTCTCGCTGGCCACGGTTCTCGCGGTGGCATGCCTGGTGCCGATGGGCTTTGTCGCGCCCATGAACGGAGTCGCCGACATCATCCTGCTGATCTATCTGCTCACACTTTGCGGCATCTGCACCCTGCTCGCGGGACTCGCCGCAGGTTCCACGTACTCTCTTGTTGGAGCCAGCCGCGAGATGATGAGCATGATCACGCTTGAGCCAGTGTTTCGCGATCGCCCTGATCGTGGGCGCCCTGCACACGGGATCGTTCCGGCTGGATACCGTGCTCAATGGTTCTGTTTACGAGACGTCAGGTGTTCCGTGGTCGGGGCTGATCATGCTAGTCGTGATAATCCTGTCGTTCCAGGCATTCGTGCAGCGTGTGCCCTTCGACATTTCCGAAGCGGAAACCGAGCTCATGGAAGGGCCGCTGATGGAGTATTCCGGCCCGAAGTTGGCTTTATTCAAGTATGCGCAAATGGCGAAGCTTGTCATTTACAGCGCGCTCTTTGTCAGGATGTTCGTGCCATGGGGTTCGCAATTTACCTTTCCGCTGGCAGGGCTGTTGTTCTGGATCTTGTTTTGGATAAAGGTGTCAGTCGTGGTGCTCGTTGTTACGTTGGTGGCGGCGACGCATGCCCGCTATCGGATTGATCAGGCGATCCGCTTTTTTGCCGGGTTGTTCGCGGTCGCGCTTGGCGCGTTAGTGCTGGCAAGTTATGGATATTGAGGGACAGTAGAGAGGTCATTAAGGTCCAACCGCATGTCGGTTCTGAGCAAACTCGAAGAAACGCTCATCTGTCTGAAAGCCGGGCGCGTGACCCTGCCCTATCCCACTCAGGCCGCGGCGGTGCCGGAGAACTTCCGTGGCCGGCCGATTTTCGATGCGACCAAGTGCATCGGATGCGCGGGATGCGCCAATAACTGTCCGGCGCGCGAAATTCTTGTGTTCGACCTTTGCCAGGAGATCCGCATTCTGCAATACCTGGGCCGCCGCTGCACCTACTGCGGGCGCTGCGCCGATGTCTGTCCCGAAAAAGCCATCACCATGAGCCGGGAGTTCGAAACGGCCACTAACCAGATCTCCGACCTCGGCCAGAAACTCGATCTGTTCATGAGCACTTGCCAGCGTTGTGGGCGCTGCTTCAAGGGTGCGGCCGCGCTCGAAGAGCTGAAGATGAAGGGATACCGCTGCGACGACATCGAGCACGAGCGTTGGATATATCGAGCGCACGCCTTCCTGGAGAGCGAGCCGGCAGTAGACGATATCCAGATCGAACTGGACTGAATATGTGGAAGAATTTGTGCCAGAAAATGTTCGGCCGCTCGTTGTGGGTCTACCACGCGAACAGCGGAGGCTGCAACGGTTGCGACATTGAAGTCCTCAATGTCCTCACCCCTTATTACGATGTCGAACGCTTCGGCATCAAACTCGTCGGCTCACCCCGGCACGCCGACGTGATGCTGTGCCAGGGACCCGCCATGCGTTCGACTGGGCAAGCTCTCAAGCGCGCCTACGACGCGATGCCCGCTCCCAAACTTGTCTTTGCCATCGGCTCCTGTGCCTGCGGAGGCGGGATTTGGTTCGACAGTTATTCCGTTCTTGGGCCGGTCGAAAAAGTTGTCCCTGTGAATTACTACATTCCCGGATGCCCGCCGCGGCCGGAGGCAATCATCTATGGGGTTGCGGTCGCCCTCGGGTTGGTGGACAAGAAGACGGCGCCGGTGGAATTCAAGCAGACCGAATTTCCGATTCCCATCTACCACCCGCTCGATTTGCGGCCCGATCACGGCATGGTAGTTTACGAAAAAGTCCAGCACGTCTAGAAACCACCGTCCAGTAGTTGAAAATTCAGCCTCTACCCACCACCGACTCGCTTTGCCACCCGCACGGAGCAGTGCTAGACTGCGCGAATGGCTACCAGAAAAAAGACCAGCAAAAAGTCGAAATCACCGAAGAAAAGCCCCAAGAAGGCGTCGTCGAAGCGGCCCGCCCAGAAGCGACCTTCTTCCAGAAAATCGGCAAATAAGAAAGCCGCCAAAAAGACCGCAGCGCGGACCAAGGCTCCGGCGAACAAGGCTGGAGCGAAGACCGCCAGGCCAGCTGCGAAAACCGGCAGCCCGCTCAAAACCACGATCAAAACGAAAATCCGAATCGACCGCCCGCGGCCGCGCTCGAGGGCGGCCTCTTCCGAGGTCTCAGGACTGCAATCGGGAGATCTTCAGGGTCTGTCCAACGTCGAAAGCGTCGATTCCGAAAGTGTCGATGAGTTATTGGAGGAAGGCAACGCTTTCGAGGCGGGCATCGTTTCAGGCGTCGAAGAGTCAGGAGATCGCGAGGGGCAGGAAGTTCGTACCCATGAACTGCCTGAAGACGACGTGCCCGAGGAATATCTCGACGAACAATAACACGTGTGCAATTGAATGCCGCGGCAGCACACGGCATAATCCGCAGTCCTTCCCGCCGCCGTGAGCCAATAAAAACCCCCGTTCTCACCGATGCAATCGGCAAGAACGGGGTTAAAAACTCTTTCTGCCGGGATCAGGCGACGACGTCGAAGCGGTCTGCGTTCATTACCTTGTTCCACGCTGCCACGAAGTCCTTCACGAATTTCTCCTTCGAGTCCGAGGAAGCATAGACCTCGGCGAGCGCCCGCAGCTGCGAGTGCGAACCGAAGATCAGATCGACCCGCGTTCCGGTCCACTTCACCTGCCTTGTCTTCCGGTCGCGGCCTTCATAGACCGGTCCCGAACCGTTGGATTCGGCTGGACGGCTGCCACTCGTTTCCCATGTCGAGCAGGTTAACGAAGAAATCATTCGTCAGCGTCCCCGGCCGACTGGTGAATACCCCGTGCTTCGACTTCCCAGTGTTTGCCCCAAGGACGCGCAGACCGCCGACAAGCACGGTCATCTCCGGCGCCGTCAGTCGCAGCAATTGCGCTTTGTCCACCAACATCTCCTCGGGCGACAGCCGCTGCTTGCCGCGGATATAGTTTCGGAATCCGTCCGCTCTCGGTTCGAGCGGCTCGAACGATTCCACGTCAGTCTGTTCCTGCGATGCGTCCATGCGCCCCGGAGTGAACGGGACTATTACATCGACCCCGCCGTCCTTCGCTGCTTTCTCGATCGCCGCATCGCCGCCGAGAACGATCAGGTCCGCCAGCGAAACCTTCTTCCCGCCGGATGCAGAAGCGTTGAACTCGTTCTGGATTGCTTCCAGCTTTGTCAGCACTTTTTCCAATTCTGTTGGCTGGTTAACCTCCCAGAACCGTTGCGGCACCAGGCGAATGCGCGCACCGTTTGCCCCACCCCGTTTATCGGAGCCGCGGAACGTCGACGCCGATGCCCATGCCGTTGAGACCAGTTGCGAAATGGACAGGCCCGACGCAAGAATTTTTGCTTTCAGCGCGGCGACGTCCTGTTCGTTGACCAGTGGATGATCCACCGCCGGGATCGGGTCCTGCCACGGCAGTTGCTCCTTCGGAACGAGCGGCCCAAGATAGCGCACGATCGGGCCCATGTCGCGGTGCGTCAGCTTGAACCATGCCCTGGCGAACGCGTCAGCAAACTGATCTGGATGTTCATAGAAGCGCCGCGAGATTTTTTCGTATGCCGGGTCGAACCGCAGCGACAAGTCCGTGGTCAGCATGGTCGGCGAGTGACGCTTGGACGGATCATGCGCATCCGGGATCGTGCCTGCGCCGGCGCCATTCTTCGCCACCCATTGCTGTGCTCCCGCCGGGCTCTTCGTCAGCTCCCATTCGTACTTGAACAGGTTCTCGAAGAAGTTGTTGCTCCACTTCGTCGGCGTCTCCGTCCAAATAACTTCCAGTCCGCTGCCGATCGTGTCCGCGCCACAACCTTTGCCAAATTTATTCTTCCACCCGAAGCCTTGTTCCTGGATGTCGGCTGCTTCAGGTTCGGGGCCCACGTAGTCAGCGGGAACAGCAGCGCCGTGGGTTTTTCCGAAGGTATGCCCTCCGGCAATGAGAGCAACCGTTTCTTCGTCGTTCATGGCCATGCGCTTGAACGTTTCGCGAATATCCTTAGCTGCCGCGACCGGGTCCGGCTTGCCGTTCGGCCCTTCGGGGTTTACATAAATCAGGCCCATCTGCACGGCAGCCAGTGGATTCGAAAGATGACGATCGCCGCTGTAGCGCTCGTCCGCCAGCCACGTGCCTTCGGGACCCCAGTTCAGCTCTTCGGGCTCCCACACATCCGCGCGTCCGCCGCCGAAACCAAATGTCTTGAAGCCCATGTCCTCGAGAGCGACGTTGCCAGCCAGAATCATCAAGTCCGCCCACGAGATCTTTCGGCCGTATTTCTGTTTGATCGGCCACAGCAGGCGGCGAGCCTTGTCGAGGTTTACGTTGTCCGGCCAGCTATTGAGCGGTGCGAAGCGCTGCTGCCCAGCCCCCGCGCCGCCGCGTCCATCGCCGATGCGATACGTCCCTGCACTATGCCAAGCCATCCGGATGAACAGTCCTCCGTAGTGCCCGAAGTCGGCTGGCCACCACTCCTGCGAGTCGGTCATTAAGGCATGCAGGTCTTTGATCACCGCGTTCAGGTCGAGGCTCTTGAATTCCTTGGCGTAGTCGAACTCCTCGCCCATCGGATCGGACAGGTCCGAGTGCTGGTGCAGAACATTCAGATCCACCTGATTGGGCCACCAGTCGCGGTTCGTGGGAGCCGAGGCTCCGTGCTTGAATGGGCACTTAGATTCGGTTGACTTGTCTTTGCTCTGATCTTCGGGCGAGACCGTCCCCGATGAAGAGGCAAGTGTGTTTTCCATATGCTTTGGATTTTCCATATTCTTTTCCTTTGAATGAGTTCAAAACTGTGATGATCTACGAACCCGATGCGGTTCGCTCAACTTTTTTCCGCTTTCCCATGATCCACCGTTCACATGTATCCGCATCTCCAGACTCAACGGGAAACGCGCCGGGGAGCACACTTCGTACAAAGCCCGCGAAAAATCACTTCGCATTCGCGAAGCACCCGCTTGCCTAGGGAACTCGATCCAGGCTGGGGCACCTTATACCACTCCAGGTCTTCAACATTTCCACAGCGGTCGCAAATGAAATGGTGGTGTTGCATGCCCTTTGCGTCGAAGCGCGCGGAGCGGCCCTCAACGGCGACCTCACGCACCAGCCCCGCCTTTACCAGGTCCCGCAGATTGTTATAGGTAGTTGCCCTCGACGAGCGCGGATCCACGCGATTCACCGCTTCGAAAATCTCCGCGGCCGTGGGATGCCGGTTGTCTTCCATCAGGAACGCCATAACGGCGTAACGCTGCGGCGTGCAGCGCAATCCGCTGCCTTCGAAGGACCTCTTGATTGCCCCAGCGCCCATCGGAAAAACTAGACTATGTCTAATATGAGATTTTGTCAAGGTTCATGCCTTTGCTGTCTGCTCTGGGCAGGCACGCCCCCTGGGCGATGCCGGCAAAGACGTCAATGGCGCGGTGATTCCGGTCTACGGCAGGGAAATCTGAAATCCCGGGCAATGGTCGTCAGGCTAGCAGTAAGTAGGGAAGCGATTGTTTTCGTAGTAGCTGTCCGAAATGGTCTGCGCAGACAGGCGATTCAAACGCAGAACTTTGTCGCGCGTTGCTCGATCCTTGCGAATGGCATACATGCGCGCCAGTGCCGAGAGCCACTGTCCAAAAGTGCAACTGAGTGCGAATCCGATGTTGTTGTTTTCTTCCCACTTGAAGTCCGGATCGTAGTGATACCAGCCGCCAAGATCTTCACCGGGGAGCGGTCGCCCACTCATCTGACGCAGTGGTTTCAGCGGGCTGTAGTCGCTCTAGCTCATGAGAAGAGAGTGCATCTGCTCCAACTGCTTCTCATGGAGATCGCTCGCCACTGAGACATCGCCATACTCGAATTGCTCAAGGGGCAACGCCACGAACTCCGCAGCCAGCGTCCGCGAAAACAGCGTCCTGGAGATTGCGGTCCCCGCAGCCGCCAGGGAAACGGTTCGCACAAATTCCCTGCGTGAACCCCGCCTTGACTTAAACATAGCCCCATATCATCATGCTTGAAGTCGACGTTGCAACGTCACACCGTATGTCGCGCCAAGATCGCGGCAATTGAGCGGGGCGGCCACCGCGCGACGAGAGCCGAAGAAAGCGACTGGTGGAAATTCGAGTGGGAAAAAGTTGCTTGCATCGGAGCGACGGTTTACTCGAACTAGGCGGGCTCAAAGACCGAGGTCGCTCAATCCCGGATGCTCATCCGGACGCCGCCCCAGGGGCCAATGGTATTTGCGTTCCGCTTCCTTGATGGGCAAATCGTTGATGCTGGCGTGGCGCGCCCGCATCAGGCCGTTTTCGTCGAACTCCCAATTCTCGTTTCCGTACGACCGGAACCATTGGCCGGAATCGTCGTGCCATTCATACGCAAACCGCACGGCAATGCGATTTTCCCGAAAAGCCCAAAGCTCCTTGATGAGCCTGTAATCAAGTTCTCGCCCCCACTTGCGCGTGAGAAACGCCACGACCTCCTGGCGCCCGTTGACGAACTCCGCACGATTTCGCCAGCGCGAATCGGGAGTGTAGGCAAGCGATACACGTTCTGGATCGCGCGAATTCCAGGCATCCTCCGCCAACCGAACTTTCTGCCTGGCGGACATCTCGTCAAACGGCGGGACCGGCGGCCGAGTAGACATAAGTACCTCGCAATTACAAAGTCAGGGTTGGGTTTCTTCAGGACCGACCATCGACCGGCAATTCCCCGAGTCGGGCTTCAGGCTTTGCCGTTGATCTTCGCCCACCACCAGCGCACGCCAACAAATAAAAAGCGCCAGTCATGAAAAAATTCCGGTGGCTTGCCCTCAAACGCGTGGCCGATAAATTGAAAGGCCCATCCGATCACGAACAGAGCCAGCGCATACACCAACAAATAATGGAAGAAAATTCCGGCGATAAGGACCACGCCCGAAAGCAGGATGGTGGGAATACCGATGGTGTGGCAGACGCGGTTGACGGGATGCTGATGGCTGGAACCGTACTGCGAAATCCACTGCTCGTTAGTGCGCCCGCCCAGCACGCCGAGCATAATAGCACGCTCCAAAGGGCCTCGGGGAAGGCGCGGTCAATAATTTCGCCAAGCTGCTGCCTCCCGCCCAGTCGCGAAACTAACGAAGTGAATTTTTAATTCCGCTCCCGCCGCACCACTCGCCCGGGCTTCGCCCCGGTGTGCTGGCCATCGTGAACGGCCTCCACGCCGTTGACAAATACCTCCGACACTCCGGTCGCCAGTTGCCGGGGCTTCTCGAAGGTCGCGTGGTCCTGAATGGTGGCTGGATCGAAGACGACGACGTCGGCAAAGTTTCCTTCCCGCAGCATCCCTCGCCGCGCGATTCCAAGATTCGATGCCGGCAATGAAGTCATCTTCCGCACCGCCTCAGCCACGCTCATCAGCTTGTCATCGCGCACATACTTCGCATAAACGCGCGCAAAATTCCCAAACGCCCGCGGATGTGTGCTCGACTTCAAAAACACGCCATCAACTCCCTCCGGATCCGCATCCGCACCAAAACTCACCCACGGCAGCACGATCTGCTTCCGGATATTGTCCTCGCTCATCAGAAAATAAACCGTCTCGATGCGCGAATCGTCTTCGATCACCAGATCCATTGCGGTATCTTCCGGCGACTCGTGCCGCATTCGTGCCACCTCACCCAGCGTCTTGCCGGTCAGGGGCTTCAGCTTCTCGCTTTTGAATCCCACCAGCAGCACGTTTTCGGGCGACCCCGCTGAGCGCATCAGGTTGTCGTACTTGTCGCTCGTCAGCATCTCGTCCCTCACCCGCTTGCGGATCTCCGGATCCTCCAACCGCTTGCGCCATGCTTCCAGTCCACCCTCCTGCACCCAGGGCGGCATCGCCGCATCCAGTCCGGTGGCGCCCGCAGTATAGGTGTACATGTCCGCGGTGATCTTGAGCCCGCCCGCCCGCGCCGTTTCTACTTTTTGAATGATCTCCGGCAGATGGCTCCAGTTCTTTTCGCCCGCAACTTTCAGGTGATAAATTTCCGCCGGAATCTTCGCCTCATGCGCGATCGCAATCAACTCATCGACCGCTTCCATCTCTTGATCGCCCTCATTGCGGATGTGCGAAATGTAAATGCCCCTGTACTTCGCCGCAACCTCCGCCAGCGCCACCAGTTCATCCGTCTTCGCATAGTTGCCGGGCTGATAGATCAGAGCGGAAGCCACGCCCAGCGCACCTTCCCGCATTGCCTGATCCGTCACCGCCCGCATCCGGTCCAGTTCGGCTGGAGTAGGAGCGCGATTCGCGCGCCCAAGAACATAAACCCGCGGCGTGGCAGCCCCAATAAAAGACGCCACGTTCGGCGAGACGCCGTGCCGCACCAGCGCTTCCAGCCCTTCGTTAAGCGAGTGCCAGGAAATGTCGTACTTGATGTCGCCCTGTTGCGCGAGCGCCTCGGCCCGCATCGCATCGTTAAGCGGCCCCATCGACTCGCCTTCGCCAAACACTTCAAGCGGTCACGCCCTGCAAGAGATCACTGAGCCCGCGCCCATCGGCGAAAAGTCCATCTGGTCCCGACATGAGATTGATAAATCCCGGAGCAATCACCTGTCCGTGCACATCAATATCAATTCGCCCGCGATCCCCGGAAACATCGCCGACTTTTGCGATAGCGTCGCCATTGATCGCGATCCCGCCCGCCGAGCAAGCCCCGCCGCTCCCATCGCAGACCATGCCATTCCGCAAAACAACATCAAAGTTCTCCGCCCGCGGACTGGAAAACAGCGACGGAGGCATCGCAATAAAAACTGAAGTGACGATCAGAATTGGAAGAGCAGCGAAAGGAGCAGCGAGAGGAAAGATGCGTCGCATAAGTTGGCCTGAGCCAAACAATACTACCTTAAGAGGACAAGTATTCAATCTATGTTGAAGTCTGCCGGACGGTGGTCGCGGATCAGCTGGGAAAATTTCAGACCGCAGTTTGCAGGGGCTCGTCGCTGTCTTTTCTTTCCCGCCACTCTCCTTTCGGAATCGGAATGGCCACGGAGATTCGTGTCCCGGAAGCGTCCGACTCGATGCTCATAGTCCCGGAGAACTGTCGAACCCGTTCCCGCATGCCGCGTATTCCCACGCTCGTGCCTTTCGACTGAATCTCCGACAATTTTTCGCCGCTCATCCCCTTTCCTGAATCCTGCACCTCCAGGGTGAGCGCGTCGTCGTCGCGATGTATCCGGATTTTCGCGGTCTTGCTGCCGGAATGACGATGAATATTCGTAAGGCATTCTTGGACAATACGAAACATTGCCAGCTCATACTCCCGCTCCAGGCGGTCCATATCCGCCGGAAGATCCAGCTCTACCTGAATACCGCTCCGGTTCGCGAAGCCGGCAACATATTCTCGCAGCGCCGAATCCAGTCCGACTTCATCCAGTAGCGGTGGATACAGGAGATGAGACATAGTGCGGATATCCTTGGTCATTTGGACAACCAGCGCTTCGATGTTGTTGACGGACCCGGCCGCGCGTGCGCTTAGCCGGTCGCTCTCGCTGGCGAGGCTGGCTGCCTCCATGCCGAGAGCGGCCAGCAGTTGTCCCGCCCCGTCGTGCAATTCCCTCGCGATTCGTCTTCGCTCCTCGTCCTGGGCCTGCAATATTCTGGTCGAAAGCTCGCGCAGTTCCTGAGTAGCGTCGAGCAGTTCCCGGGTGCGCTCGCGGACTCTTTGTTCGAGTTCCGCCTGGCTTACGCGGAGCTGCAATTCGCGATCTCGCTGTAAGCGGGAAATTTCGAGTCTCGCGCTGACCCGTGCCAGCAATTCCCGCGCGGAGAACGGTTTGATCAAGTAATCGTCCGCCCCAGCTTCCATGCCCTCGACCCTGGATTCCTCGCCGGCGCGAGCGGAAAGCAGCACGACGGGAATGCCGCGTGTATCCTCATCCGAGCGTATGGCCTTGAGCAGTTCGAAGCCGTCGAGCACCGGCATCATCACGTCGCTGACGATGAGGTCCGGCTTACATTTTTGCGTGGCCTCGATCGCGGCGCGCCCATCCGCGACCGATTCGATCTCGTAAAGTTCGCCCAGTAGCCGGGCGAGATACTGCCGCATGTCGGAATTGTCATCGGCAATCAGGACGCGAGGACGGGGCGCACCATCCAGTGGGGGAGGACAGGGAACCGGCAACAATTCGTCGCGCAGCGAAAGCGCGTCGCTGTTTCCATCCGTCTCGTCAGGAAGCCATCTCAGCGCCTCCTCCACGAACGGTTTGGCGCCCACCGCGGTCGACGACATGCTGCGCGAGCCCGGCGTTTGCCCGGAGGCGAGATGGCTCTGTCCGAAGGGCAGGCTGACTACAAAGGTCGAGCCGCGTCCAACCTTGCTTTCGACCCTTACTGATCCTCCGTGCAGCTTCACCAGCTCATAGACTAAAGCCAGCCCGATCCCGCTCCCCTCATGGGTCCGGCTCCGCGTGTTCGGAACACGATGGAATCGCTCGAACAGTCTGGGGATCGCATCCCCGGGAATTCCTACGCCGGTGTCACGAACGCGGAGTTCCGCCGTATTCTCCGCCCGCGCAATGCTGACCGAGATTTCTCCTTCGAAGGTGAACTTGAATGCGTTCGAGATCAAGTTCAGAACAATCTTCTCCCACATGTCGCGATCGACATACACGGGCTGCCCGAGGTCAGGGCAATCGACCACCAGCCGCAATCCGGCCTTATCGGTGGCGGAACGAAACACACTGGCCAACTCGGAGGTAAATTTCGCCAGGTCCGTGGGCTGATAGACGGCCTGTACACGTCCCGCTTCGATGCGAGAGAAATCGAGCAGGGTATTGACCAGGCGCAGCAGCCGAGTGCCGTTACGGCTCACCAATTCGAGCTGCGTCTTCGCGGTTGGAGAAAGGTGCGTGTGGCTCCTTGCCAGTAGATCTTCGAGAGGCCCGAGCATCAAGGTGAGGGGGGTGCGAAACTCATGGCTCACGTTGCTGAAGAAAGCTGTCTTGGCGCGGTCAATCTCGGCCAGAGCTTCCGCGCGTTTCTTCTCCGCTGCGTAGGCTCGCGCATTGGCGATGCTCGCCGCGATCTGGCCCGCCACCAGATTGATGAAACCGGCGTAGCTGACGTCGAGCGGACGGTAGGGATTGAGCGCCGCCACGATGACTCCCGCCGGACGGTCCTGTCCTTGACTCGTAATCGGAAGCAGCAGCGCCCGCCACGGCGGCTTGTCCCAGAAGCCGGATGGCACCGTTCCGAATCGCTCCTCCAGGTCCTCCACGATGATGGAGTCTTTACCGTCCATCAGGTCGGCAATCGGCCAGGCTGGCTTGCTCGCGGCCAAGTCGATGGTTTCCGGCGCCACACCGTAATCGCCGGAGATTCCCGTTCCGCACGCAAGGTTCGCCTCCTTCCCATCCGGACTGATGAGATAGAGGAGGGTAAATGGCAAGTCTCGTTGATTCTCGTCCAGGCATCGTGCGACGCAGTCGACCACATCTTCTTCCGAAATCGTTCTGCCTAATTCCCCTGCCAGGGAACGCAGAGTTTTCAACCGCCGTTCCCCGATGACACGGTCAGTTTCCTCTGTGACCACGCAAAGATGTCCCGCCACGGTACCATCGTCCCCAGCCAGCGGGCTATAGGAGAATGTGTGGTAGGTTTCCTCGCGATATCCGCTGCGCTCCAGAAACAAAAGCAACGCCTCGTCCCACGTCGCCTGGCCGGTCTCGAGAACTTTTTGAATTCGGGGACCGATGTCGTCCCAGATTTCCTTCCACACCTCGCGCGACGGCTTCCCGAGCGCCCACGGATGCTTGTTCCCAAGCGTCATGCGAGCATAGTCGTCGTTGTAGATAAAGGTGAGTTCGGGTCCCCAACTCATCCACATCGCGAAGCGTGAAGTCAGCACCAGGCGAACCACTGTCTTCAAGCTTTGCGGCCAATCCTTCATCGCCCCGAGCGGCGTCCTGGTCCAGTCGAACTCACGAACCAATTTGCCCAGCACCCCGCCCTGGGTCCATCCTTCCGGTGACGTTGCCTCATCAATTCCGTTTGCTGTTTTCGCATGCCCGTTCCCGTACAACTTCTCGATCGCGGTGTGCAGCCCCTTGGTCAGTTCCGACTTGGTGAGAGCCATTCGCGCATCCACAGCCGCAGCCTGCTGGCGGGCGATGGATTCGTGGTTCTGCGTGACAATAATCACGTTGCATTCGGGGAGTTCACGGCGAATGATTCGTGTGGCCTCTAATCCGTCCATGCGAGGCATATTGATGTCCATCAGCACGACGTGCGGACGCAATTGCCGGGCCTTCTCAACCCCCTCGATCCCATCGCCAGCCTCGCCGCAAACCCGCCAATTGGGTTGGGATTCGATGAAGGATCGCACCGTGCGACGGAACAACTCGTGATCATCTACGATCAGGATCTCGACCGAGCTCATGCCCAGCCTCCCGCAGATCGCCAGGAGCATCTGGCCAAGGCGAGCCATCTATGAGCGAAATGGCAGATCACACGTCTCCCGAGAGTTCCAATAAGGTTCACAAACAGGCGCGCGCATGCCTGTGAGATGAAAGAATGCCTTACACCTCCACTGAGCACAAATACGGTGTTTACTGTAGTGGCCCTGCGCTGAATATTGAAACTCAGGGTCACGAAAGGCGATTCTTACGCTAGGGAGCGGAGAAGGTTTGCCCCGCCTGTTCTTCTGGAAATTTCTCGGGCTCCGCGGAAGGCATCTCACCTGGCTGGCGCAGTTCTGGGAACAGCCATGTCCAAAGCCCGATGACGGCCAGGGTTCCTACGCCTCCGAGAACGACAGCGGGGACGGTTCCAAACCAGTGCGCGGTGATACCGGATTCGAATTCGCCCAGTTGATTGGACGCGCCAATAAAAATCATATCGACAGCATTAACGCGGCCGCGCATGGCGTCGGGCGTGCGAATCTGTACCAGGATGGCGCGAATCACCACGCTGACCATGTCGCAGGCGCCCACCAGCAGAAGCGAAATCAGGGACAGGGTCAAGCTGCGCGAGAGGCCAAAGACGATAGTGAAGATGCCGAATCCCGCAACGCAGGCGAGCATGATGGGCCCGGCACTGCGCCGGAGCGGACGATGTGCGAGTAATAGGGCCATGGCGGCGGCGCCCACTCCGGGTGCGCTGCGGAGAAGGCCGAGGCCCCATGGCCCGGTATGGAGAATGGTGCGCGCATAGACGGGCAACAAAGCAACGGCTCCGCCCAGCAGCACCGCGAAGAGATCGAGAGAGATGGTGCCGAGGATAAGTTTTTCTTCCCAGATATAGTGGAGGCCGGCGAGCACGGTCTGAAGGCTCATCGGTTCACGGGGACGCGTTTTTTCGCGCGCTTGCACGCGCGTCATGGCCATGGCGGCGACGATGCCTGTCAGCATGGCCGCGGCGTAGACGAACTCTGGACCGCCGAAAAATGCATAGAGCAGGCCGCCGAAGGTTGGGCCGAGAATGGTTGCGGTCTGAAAGATGCTCGAGCTCCAGGCAACTGCGCTGGAGAAATGGATTTCGGGAACAAGTTGCGGCAGGATGGCTCGCGCTGCGGGGAAATTGAACGAGCGAACAATGCCGAGGAGAACAACAACTCCATAGATGGGATAGACGGACGAGAGTTTGCGCTGGGCAAGGAGAAAGAGCAGCGCCGAGCAAAGGGCGAAGCTCATGTAGCAGAAAACTACGAGGCGGCGGCGATTGAGGCGGTCGACAGCGTGCCCGGCAGGAAGAAAAAGAGCAATGCCGGGAAAAAACTGCGCGAGTCCAATCAGACCCAGATCAAGAGGCCGCTTGGTAATCTCATAAACCTGCCAACCCACCGCTACCGACTGCATTTCGAGCGCGGCCACGATGCAAAAGCGAGCGATGGAAAAAGCGGTGAAATCGGGGTAGGAAAATACGGCGCGCGCCGAGAACTTCGGGTCGGACGAGGAACGATCGGGGGAAGAAACCATCTCCCCTTAATTTACAACGCCCTAATTCATACAAAATCGAATTTCGAACGGAGGGCGACCTCTCGCCTCTGCTGGCATTGGACGCCAAGCTGTGGCAGTTCGTGCGCAGTTCGCTGCCAACGCACTAAGTTGGATAAATGCGTTGTTCAGCAAGAGATTGGCGGCGCGTCGGGCGGCATAAGGGTAGATTCTTCTCGGACAACCTGGCGTCGCGCGTGAGCACAGGCGCCAGATTGTTTGGCACGAGCCAGCGAGAGGATCAGAAGGTGAATCTCGCCCCAAACTGGAACTGACGGGGGGTGTTGGAGGTATTAGTGATCTGGCCAAAACCATTGCCCGGATCCCATCCGCCTCCAGCTTCGGTGTTAACGTTCGGCGCCGAAAACTGCGGCCGGTTGGCGACGTTGTAGGAAGAGATATCAAAGCGGAGATTCCGCTTTTCGCCCAGTTTGAAGTTCTTGGAGAATGTGAGATCCAGATTATTGGCTCCCATTGTCCGAATGTGATCGAGATAGGCCGGCGCAGTTCCCGCCACATACTGGTTTGCGGGCACTGCGAAGCAGTTGGGGGTGAACCACTGGTCGGCCGTTCGGGGCGCTCCCTTGCTGGGATCGCAGGTGATATCAGCCCGCTGATTGAGATACATGTTGTCGCCAATGATCCAAGGCGATGGGATCGGAACTCCGCTACTGAGGTAGAAGATTCCATCGACTGTCCAATTGCCGAGAATCGCATTCGAAATGCCGTCTAGGTTAACGGCTCGTCCGTTTCCGACCGGTAAATCATAAGAGGCTTGCCAGGTGAGCTGATACTTCACGTCCTGCGGGCTAACGGAATGCTCAAGGCTCATATTCCTCCAGTCCTGAATTGACCCGTTGTGAAAACCGACAAAACCCAGTGGAGGATTGCCATCGTCAGTCATTAGCTTGGCCCAGGTGAAAGAAGCAAGGGTCGTGAAGTGATTGGTCAGTCGCTTCTGCACTTTCGTCTGGAGGGAACTGTATTCGGAGTCTCCGGCGGGATAACCAGCCACCATAACGCCGTTGTCTGGCCAGTGATGCTGATGGCCCCGGTGTTGAATTGCGGGAACGGCTCGGCCGCAATGAATCCCGCGGGGGTCGCCATTATTGGGTCCGGTACCGAGTTTGTAGATCTGGCTCTAAGTTGAGCTGATTTAAATCTACGACACCGACCGGGAGAAAAAGCCCCCGGCTGCCCACATAACCGATGCTGGCGACGATCTTGTGTGGAAACTCATACTCCAGGCCGAAGTTGAAGTTATAGGTGAGCGGCGTACGCTGCGAGTGCAGCATGGTGGTTAGGTTCGCGCCGAGGTTCGTCGTCAATCCAGTCGGCTGCAACTGCGATGGTGGAAGGCAACCTCCCTGGGAATGGGTTGCTCAACGAATAAGGACCGGTAACGCTCGGCGCCGGCTCGCCCGGGGCACACAGGTCGCCGGGGTTGCCACCGTTGATCACCGTATTGTTGGAGCTTGGAATACAGGTAGCGTTCCAGTTGTTGCTGGTCGAGTATCCGTCGCTATCCACCAGCGAGCCGCTGACCATCTGGGGGCTCGGGCCAAAGTAGAATCCAGCGCCGCCGCGCAACACCAGATGCTGCGCGGGTTGCCACGAGAAGCCAAGCCGCGGAGCGAAGTTCGTCAGGTTTGTTTCAAAGGGAGAGCGGTTGCCACTGTTGGCGAATACTTCGCCGCCGGTGAAATTGCCACCAGGGAAGGTCCCGACGGGCCCCGATGACCCTGAGCCGTGGGATCGAAATACTCGAGACGGTTGTGGCGTTCGGTCTTGCCGCCGAAGACATCCCAGCGCAGTCCAGCGGTAATGGTGAGGTTCGGTTTGACATGGAAGGTGTCCTCGACGAAGGCGGCGTAATAAGGACTGGCGACCGCAGAGAACAGATCCTGCGTGAAGTTCACCGACTCATTGCCTGGAATGCTCCCCATGCCCAAGAGGAAGGAAGCGAAATCACTGCCACTGGCGGGTGCGCCCTCCGGCGGGAAGGCCTGTTGGTTCGTAGAGGTGGTGTCGAAGTAATACCATCCGGAGGAGGCCGGCGGCTGGCCGACATTCAGGAACCTCTTCATATATTCGAAGCCGAAGCTGAGTTCGTGCCTGCCCATGACCTTGGTCACGGAGGCGCTGGCGTCAAAGTTCTCGCTGGCGTATTGGAAGGTGTTGTAGTTCGCAGTCCCGCCGACGGCGCTGGGATTGCCGCTGTCGTTGGTCAAGTCATTGAAGAAAACGATGGGAAGGGTCTTATATGCCTGCGCGTCGGCCAGCGACTGGGGAAATCCTAGCGAGGTGATGTCAAAGCCATTCTGCCGGGGATCGCCGCCCTGATTTTCAAAGTGCCTCGTAAAAGAGAAACGGAGTTGCAGGACAGTATTGGCGTTGATGGTGTAGTCGTCGCCAATAATGAAGTTCCGGGCGTTAGTGATGTTCTGCGCGTAGTACGGATCCCACTCGTTGCCAAAGGCACTCACCCCTTCGGTCGTCAGCTTGGCAAAAGAGAAGCGTGAGAAAATCCGCTGCCCTTCGCTCTTGTAGTAGTCAAGGCGAACATCGAATCTTTGCGCAGTGATGGGATCCAGCCCGGGGAGCCGAAAGTTATTCAAGTGGTAGGGGTTGTTTGGGTCGACTTCTGTATCGCAGGTGGTGGGATCGGGATAGTTGCACTTCGGGAAATGGGATAGAAACGCTGTCGCAGTGGGACTTACCGGTGCGTAGCTTGTGATTACGTTGTGGACGGGAAACTCCTGCCGCGTTCCGTCGCCGTTATCTCCCACCAGCGGGTTATAGATTGTATATAGGTCGGACGAGAAATCGCCTGCCGCTTCCGCAGTCGTGGGAACAGTAAAGATGCTGGAGTTGTCGAACAGCTTCTCCTGCGTTGCTTCGTAATCCCCAAAGAAGAAGAGCTTATCGTGAATGATGGGGCCGCCGATGGCGCCGCCTTCCTGGTAGCGATGAAAGCTCGGCGCTTGGTTGGAGTTGCCGGCCGCCAATTGGTCCTGCTTGTTGAAGTAGTCGTTGGCGGCGAGGACATTGGGGCGCAGAACGACGAAGGCATCGCCATGGAATTGGTTGCCGCCGGTTTTGCTCGCCAGGCTGATGACGCCCGCCGCGCCGCTCTGATAGGAAACGGAAGTGTTCTGGGTTTCGACGCGGAACTCGTCGACGCCGTCCTCGGGAATCTCCAGGGCGGGAAGGATGGCGCCCAGGTTGTTCTCGGCCACGCCCAGCGGGCTGCCATCGAGCATGTAGTAAACCGATCCCTGAATGGCGCCGTTGATGGTGTACGACGAGACATCGATTCCGGGCCGCCCGCTGGAGATGTTGATGATGGCCTGCGAGCTAGAGGAGTTGGGCGAGCCATTGGCCGGGGTTACGCCGGCGCTCAACTGCACCAGATCATAGACGTTGCGGGTGAGCAACGGGACGCGATCGATAGCGGCTGAGTCGATCAACTGGCCTACGGTGGAATTGCTTGTATCCACTAGTTCGGATGCTGTCGAGACCGTAATTGTCTCGGTCACGCTGCCGACTCGCAGAGCGATATTCACGGTAGTGGTTTGATCCACAGTGACTGACACCTTCTCCTGAGAAACCGTTTCAAAACCTTTTTGGCTGGCTGTGACCACATAGGTGCCGGGCGGCAGCGATACGAAGCCGTAGAGACCAGCGTCGCTCGAGATGGTGTGCAGCTTCACTCCTGTTGCCTGATTGAGCGCGGTAACTTCGGCGCCCTTTACGATCGCGCCCGAAGAATCGGAAACCAGTCCGCTGATGCTGCCCCGGCCGGCCTGGGCAAGGGCGAGAGAACTCGCGCACAGCAGAAGAATGCACATCGAGAAAAAATTCCGCGCTGTTTTGCAAGTCGCATGCCAGTTGTTCATGAGCAGCCTCCGAGCCTGATGGTGGACGGTAAGGAATCGTTTTATTAAAACGTATGAATATTGTGCCTTTTGCCATTTTGAGTCAAGGAAAAAATGGACGGAGGCGGGCCTTGGAACGGACTTAGGCGGGGCCTCGGCTGGACTCCCGGACGGCCAGTTCCGGGGCTAGTTTGCGGTGCACGGCCGGCAGGTCGCGTTTTTCCAGCATGGCGTTGATGCCTTCGAGCACAATGCTGGCCGCCATTGCACCCATGGCTTCCATTGGCTGGCGAATCGTGGTCAGAGGAGGCGTGCACAGGCTCGAAGCCGCCACATCGTCGAAGCCGACGACCGAGCATTGCTCGGGCACATGCAAGCCAGCGCGAGTGAGAGCGCGGATCGCCCCAAACGCCGTCATGTCGTCAAATGCCATGAGCGCGGTAAATGGCCGCTTTGCCTTCACCATCTCCTCGGTCAGTTTGTAGCCGATCTCGAAACTCGACATCGGGTCGCTCGATTCGGGCAGATCGACGGTTAGGCGCGGGTCGAGTTCGAGTCCACGCGCTTTGGCGAAGGCCCGCACCCCCCGCCACCGGGGAGCGCTGTCGGTCAGAGTTTTGGGGCCACGAATGAAGGCGATTTTGCGGTGGCCGAGCGCGTAGAGATGTTCGATGGCAGTGTAGGCGCCGAGTTCATTGTCGACGATGACCGAGCTGATCGAATCGTTTTTCAACTCGCGGCCGATCATCACAGTGGGGATGTTGCTCTTTTCCAAATCGCCAAGCACGTCGATGTTCACGAAAAGCCAGTTGGCGACGACGATCAGGGCCTCGACGCGGCGGTCAAGAAGCATCTCCAGATAGCGCTCGAAGCGGGCACGCTCATTGTGAACGTCGGTGAGAATGGGCAGATATGACGCCTGATAAAGCGAACTCTCGATGCCGCGCAATACCAGAGTGCAGAACGGGTCGGTCATGTCGAAGACCATGACCCCGACGGTGTGGCTGCGGCGGCTGCGCAAGGAGCGCGCAAAAAGATTCGGACGATAGCCCAGCCTTTTGGCGGCGCTCTCGATCCGCTTCTTGGTTGCGGTGGGAATATAGCGGGCGAGCGGCGCGTTGTTGAGCACGATGGAGACCGTGGTCGCGGAAAACCCGCTTTCCTTTGCCACATCGCGAATTGTGACCATAGTTGTTAGTGGGGAGTGTCCAGCGGATGCTTTGCCTTTTCAAAAAATTCGTTCTGCAGCCGCAGGCTGTCCTTGTCAGCCTTAACAGTGCGAATCGCTTTTTGAACCGCTACCGTCCAGGCGTTCATATCATACTCGCCCAGCTCTCGCGTGCCGGCTGCGCCGTCGCCGGAATAGTGGAACGGGAAGCTGGCATACCACCAGATGGCTGTGTAGAGATTCTCCGGCATCTTCAGGCGGGCCTGGTCGGCTCCCGACTCCTGGCCGGCGCGATCCTGGTGCACGAGGTCAGGCCGGACGATCAGCATCTCAGATGTTTCCTGTTCGCCAGCGTGCATGTCATTGGTAGTCTTCTTCGCCTGACCGCCGGGCGGGGGATCGAATAAGGCCATTACGTAGACCACATAGTCGCGCTGCTTTTCCAGTTGGGTCTGCGCGAAGTATGGCAGCAGATGCTCGTTGCCGCCGTGGCCATTCACGATAAGTACCTTCTTGCAGCCATTGCGCGCCATCTCGTCCGTCGTCTCCTGCAACAGTTGCAATTGCAGTGCGGTGCTGTAGGCGATTGTGCCGGGTTCGTGTTTGGCTTCGAAGATCTGGCCAAAATAATACTCGGGGAAGACGACAGCGAATTCCGTTTGCGCAGCGGTCAAGGCAGCGTAACGCGCATTCATCAAATCCGTTCCGAGCGGCAGGTGCGGGCCGTGCTTTTCAATGATGCCGAAGGGCAGAAGGCATGTGCCCTGCGACTGCTGAATGGCGGTACGAAAATCGTCAGCTGTTAATTCTTCCCAGCGCGGAGAGAGCTTGCTTTGCGTCCACCCAACCGTGGAGAACAAAAGGACTACAAATAACGCGGTACGCTTGGGCATCAGTGTTTCTCCTTCGCGGTGAGCGCACTGCTCGAGGCTGGCACGTTCCAACCGTCTACGGTTAGCACAAGGCCGCCGTCACCAGCGTTCGCGGCGTCGAAGTGCGCAATTAACTCACGATTCTCTCCCGGCAGCAGCGAGACATAATTGTCGTCCCAGAAGATAGGCACGACATCCGCGTCGTCTTTCGCCTTTGCAACGCGCACATGCACCAGGAAGGCCAGGCTGGAACTGGGATTCTCGACGAAGGCATGAACGACTTTTTCTTTCCCTTCTTGCGCAATCGAGCTGCGCATCGTCAGCTTCACCGGGGGAAGGGAACTGAGTCCGCTTAGGTCGGCGTACGCGCTTTCAGGGGTGTAGACCGTGTCTAATTTCTTCGCCCAGTCCAGCACGTCAGCCTTGGTGGAGAGCCAGTAGAAATTGTCATTCACCAATTTGCCGGAGGCGTCTCGCAATTCCAGCTTCAAGAAGTACGTTGGCGCGATGCCATCGACGGGTCGCAATTGGAGCGCTCGCACACTGCTGTCGGCAGGAACGTCGAGCGTAGCTTTTTGCCGTGACCTCTCCGCGGAGTTGATGTCGTAGATCGTCGCTTGGACGTGCATGCCTGTGAACGCGCGATCGTGCCCATTCACCACTGCGACCGAATTGTCGTCATAGGAGTACTGCACGTGCAGCGGTTCGCAGGCTTTTTTCGATCCAAAATACGCGCCCGAGGGAACAAGATAGTAGTCGTACAGATTCCAGATGATCGATGGCCACGCGTTATTGAGCATCCATTGAATCACGCCCGTCGAGTCATATTTATTGCGGCCATATCCCTCAAACATCGCACGCTCGGCTTCGTAGTTCATGGCCTGCGACTTGCGCAGAAAGTCTTCCAGACCTGTCGCTTTGCCGTAGCGCTCGTTCATGCCATTCACAAACTTATCGATGTTGGTGAAGCGCTCAAGTCCGGCGTGATAATTCCAGTAGTCGTCAATCGGCCAAAGGTGGCCGTCTGGAATAAATTTCTTCAGGCTCGGCAGGGTTGGAATCACTGGTCCGGGGCTGGTTTCGGTGTTGAATCCGTAGCCGCCGCCGGCATCGCGGTCCACGAGCCAATAGCTGGGTGGAACATATTCATACGGGCCCGTCATTTTCACGCCTGATACACCGCTTATACCTGTGGGAGTGTCCGAAGCGGACGAAACCGTCGGATTCGGCCAGCGCGCGTCTTTCAGAAGCTGCAAATACATTGCCTCATATTCGGCGGGCGGCGGATTGTCGCTGCCGTACAGCCATACGAAAACACTCGGATGATTGCGTAGACGCACCGCCTGGTCGGTCATCGAGGCGGCGGCGATCTTCGCGATCTCGGGCGTCCAGGATTTCCATTGCTCCCAGAAGTCGCAGCAGGTCCAACCGGGCATGATGAGTACGCCCGCGCGATCAGCCATGTCGAAGAATTCATCGCGCTCCAGGCGACCTTCGAGCCGGATGGCATTGAGGTTCATGCCGCGTACGTAATCGATCGCGGTTTGAGCCCGCTCGGGCGACCAGCGCAAAAGCATATCGGGAGCCCATGCGGCTCCACGAACTAACAGCTTATGGCCATTGATTTTGAATAAGCGATATCCCTTTTCGGTCAGCTGCGAAGTCACTTCGCGAATGCCGAACTGCACGGTCGCAGAGTCTGAAGTCTTCCCCTCAATCTCGACCCGCATGCGGAGCGTATAGAGTTCGGGCGAGCCCATCTGGTAGGGCCACCACAGCCGAGGATGCTCGAGCCGAAGCTGCGGATAGCGATCTGGCGCGAAAACAATCGTCTTTGACTCGTGGGCGGCGAGTTCAACTTTCTGGCTGAGATTTACGCCCTCAAAGTCCGCGTGCACAGTGCCCGTGGTTGCACTCGCGCTTAAATTGCGCAGCTCCGATGTGATGGTGAGCGCTGCGGACCTGTAGTTGGCGTCGAGCTTCGAAGCGACAAAAGGACTTCTTAGTGTGACTTCGCCTGCCGTGGTTAAATAAACGTCTTTCCAAAGTCCCATGTCCCGGTCGGGAGGAGTCGGGTTCCAGTCGACCCAGGTCATCGCTAGCGCGTCTTTCTCCGGGATGAAGACTTCGACCGCTAAAGTATTCGGCTTCCCTGTGGCAAGATGTTTGCCAATCTCGAAGTCGAAGCGCCGCATCATGCCAACGACGTCGTTCACGCCCGCGATCTTCTCGCCATTCAGCCAAACGTTGGCGCGGTAGTTAATGCCGTCAAAATGGAGCTCGGCCGTGCTTTTGCTCGCTTCCGCCGGAGTTGCAAACTCGGTGCGAAACCACCAGGAGCAGCGGAACGGGCTATCCGGCGGCATCTCCTGATTAGAAAAAAAAGAAGTCGTGGAATAGTTCATCCCGGGAAGGGACTTGAGATTCATTCCGACATACGGGTCCGGATACGTGCCATCGGCGACCAGCGCCGCCACGACCGTAGTTGGGACATTGGTCTTGTGCCATCCGTCAGTCTGAAAACCCGCGGTCGAGATTTCCGCGCCCGTTGCTGTCGCCGTGCAAGACGATTGAAGCCGCCAATTTTCGTGCAGAAACACCCTCGAAGAAGGGGCACTAGCGCGAGCAGTCGCGGAGAGGGAAACTATAGTGCAAAGCAGGAGGGAAGCGACTAGAGAACAAAATTGCGTCGCCGAGAGGGAATGACGAGAGCATTCAATTTTCTTGGCAACGCCTGCGTACACCTGAATTTTCTGCACGGATACCCCCAGCGGAGAATTACTCTGTTGTCGTGATCTTACTGATCCGGGCGAACCGTCCGGCCTCGATGCCTGCTCCGGCGCCGATTGCCAGCGTCGTCATCTGCACCGGCAAGATTTCAAGGATTGGAAGTAAACTCGCCGGCACTTTCGGAAGCGTCCATGCTCGCAAGCTTGCGTCTTGCGCGATCCAGGCTGTCCGGCCGCCGGCCTGACGAATATCGTCCGCGAGCTTCGACTGCAACGGCTGAGTGGAATCCGCGCCCGCAAAGACCATCGCGAAGGTCTTCGAGTCGACTATCTCCAGCGGTCCATGCCGAAACGCCGCGCCACTCATGCCTTGCGCGGGCATATGCACGGACTCCTTCATGATCAGCGCGCCGGCGCCGCAGGCAGCTAACGACGCACCGCGCCCGAGCAAGAACAATTTATCCACTTGTCGGGCCAGCGCCGCGATCTCGATAGACGTGCTCTTTCCACTCTGCGAGATAGGACTCTACCGCGGGCGCCATACGCTCCATCTCCGCCCGCGCCCGGCCTTCCTCCGAGCCACATAGAAATTCCCCCAACCGATACAGCGCCATCAACGCCGTCACATAGGTTTTGCAGGAGACTGAGAATTCCTTGCCGGCCAGGGTGATTAGGCACGCATTCGCATCGGTCGCCAGTGCGCTATCAGCGGCGTTCGTGATTCCAACAATCTCCGCCCGGCGCCGATTTTGTTCCAGCAACCGAACAGTCTCCGCACTTTGTCCCGATTGTGAGACCGCAATGACGAGAGACTCTGGCTCAAGCCAGTTGGCGAGCGAGTGAATCAGTTCCGATGTCTCGATCGCAACCGCCGTATAGCCAAAGGCGTTCAGCCGCAGAAACAGCGGATGCAATGCGTAAAACGATGCGCCCATTCCGGTCAGAACAACGCGCTTGAAGCGTCCGGTTCGCAATCCCTGGCGGAGGGATTCCATCGACTCCGGAATCTCAAGGCGCTCCAGCGTCGCCGCCAGTGCATGCGGCTGATCCAGAATGTCTCTAAGATATTGCCCCTCGACGATGCGAAGCGTGCCCGTTTCCAATTTCGTCTCTCCGATTGTGGTATGTCTCAATGAACTTTTTGTGTGGATGCTTCATGCCGCTGGTTCCAAACCTGGGCGGCGCCGATCACGCCCGCGTCCGCGCCAAGGGATGCCAGCGAAATGGCGACGCAATCGAACGGAACCAGCCTGCAATTCAGCCGGATCACCTCGCGCGCGCGATCCAGCAGCAGATGCGCGCTCTTCATCACGCTGCCTCCCAGCACGATGGCGTCAGGAGCAAACATCGTGACGAGATTGGCCAGGCCCAGTCCCAGATAATAACTCTCACGCTCCACCGCGCGTTGGGCGCGTTCATCCTGTTGCTCGGCGCGCGCGCAAATTTCTCGTGCCGTCAGATTCGCCTCGCCCTCGTTGCCGGAGGAATTCTGCTTCCACCATGCCGACATCGCCGGTCCGGCCGCGAAAGTCTCCCAGCACCCGCGAGCCCCACACGAACACCGCGGGCCGTTTGGATCGATGATGTGGTGTCCCATCTCCGGGTGGCAGCCGCACACCCCTCGATAAACCTCTCCGTGGAGAATCAGGCTGACCCCGATACCAGTGCCTACCGTCACATAAAGAAGACGTTCTTTCGATTTTCCCGCACCCCAGCGCAATTCGCCCAGTGCGGCCGCGTCGGCATCATTTTCCAAAGCAGCGGGCACACCGAACTCGCGCGCCAGGACTTCCACCGGGTTGCCACCTTCCCAGCCCGGCAGGTTATTTACGTTGCCGAGCTTCCCAGTCGTGCTGTCGACCGGGCCCGCGCTGCCGATTCCAATGCCACGGACCCTGATTCCTGCCCGCGCCTCACATTCGCGAAGGAGTCGGGTTACGCGCCGCATGGCGTCCTCAAATCCGCGCGGCACATCTGTGGGGCATTCATCCCGGGCCAGAAGGCGGCCTGCCTTATCCACGATGCCAACCGCAATCTTGGTGCCGCCAATGTCCACCGCGCCGACCATTTTTTGCCGCCTCGCCTTTTGCAAGCCTTTATTAAAATGTTTTATTAAAACGAATGAATATTGATACATTCACGAATTTGTGTCAAGGGAAATTGGCCGGGTGCGCCGGGAAAATGGGACCTGCGCAGCCAAACCAAGCGCGCCCGGTCGTGTTCTTCCGTTATCTCTGAAAGCCGCTTGCCGGTTGCTAAGCTCCGAAGTGGAGTTCCAAGGAGGGCCTGTGCCCGCGACCGCTTCAAAAACAGCAACTAGCACTAAACCATCGATCAAGATCCTCTATGGTGAGTCCGACGAGAAGACGCTTGCCACCCACGCCGCCGAGATGAAGCAGGCGGGCCACCAGGTTACGACCGCATTGGACCGCAAGGGTGTGCAGGTGGAGTTGCAACGCGATAAGTTTGACCTGGTGATTCTCGGCTCGACTCTAAGCAAAGACGATCGCCATCACTTGCCTTACATGGTGAAGAAAACCGCGCAGGGCACCAAGGTGCTGGTAATGCATGCCGCAGCGCGCCACCATGAAGTCGATGCGGTGGTTGACTCCGGGATGAGTCTGGCCTTTCTGCTGGAGAAGATTGCGGCTGTGGTGCAGCCAGTTACGCGCTAGGGCCGGCGGTCGTCCATCCCTAAGGCATTTTCCGTCCAGAAAAAAGGTCTGGCGAACCTTCGCCAGACCGCTTCCAGGGTTGTGAGAGGTGTTCCGGGATCCTGCAATAGGATCCGGAACGTTTTCATTCTCTCGCTGGCCCACTTCGCAGTTGTCACACTCCTGTCAACTCGTCGTAATGATTTCCGCAGTTTGAAAATATAAGGCCGAAGTCTGACGCCAGCACCCTTATTGCTCGCTGCCACCACGAGACGAGCGGCGACAGGCAAATTCCGAGAAATAGATGACCCATCGAAAACGGTACTGCCCGGGAAGCGCCAAACCCTTGAAAGCCTGATTCCACCCTGCAAGTCGTTCGCTGACTGGTAGCCTCGTTGGCCATAGAAAATGCTGAAAAATAAAATGGGCCGCCAGCCAAGAAGCGGTGACGTTTCCTTGGCTATCGGCCCATTCGATCCGGAAAAGGATCGGAGGTGATACTTCCATCGTAAACCTCCGGCCGCCTTTGTCAAGGAGAACTTCGGACAAATCAATGGGGGAAACTGTGAGCACAAAGTCGCCTGAATCGCGGTTCTGTAGTTCTGCAAACGGAGTGTCGAACTGTTTGACACTTTTGTCGGCAGGATGTTAGTTTTATTGGTTTTATAAAACCGCTATTCTTCGAGCCGAATCAGCCGAGAAAAGATCATAAAGACCAAGAGCTATGGAGCAGACCCTCCGACAACTAGGCGAATTACTGCTCGGAAGCGTGCCGACCGTCATTCTGCTCCTGATCACCTATGGTCTTTATGTATTCCTGGTACACCGGCCGCTGACGGCGGTTCTGGCTGAAAGAAGAAAGCGTACCGAGGGCGCGATGGAGAAAGCGCGCGCCGACATCGCCGCCGCCGAGGCCCGCACCGCCGACTACGAGCAACGCTTGCGGGAAGCGCGCCAAAAAGTTTTCAAAACTCTCGAAGCGCGCCGCCAACAGGCTGCGCAAACCCGCGCTGAGGCGGTGAACGAAGCTCGCACTCGCGCCCAGGAGCAAGTGAAACAGGCGCGCGCCGTGCTCGAGCAGGACAAGATGGAGGCGATGACCAAACTGCAATCCGAAGCGGGCCGATTGGCGAGCGAAATCGTGCGGACTGTGCTCCGGCCAGTCGCGGCTCCGAGCCCGAGTGGGCGAATGACGGTAGATGACGGAAGAAACCCAATCACGATGACTATGAGAAGAATGAGCGGAGCGACAAAAATAGCCATGAGGAAGGCCGTTGTCCGCTTGTTAGCCGTTCTTGTCATCGGATTCTGCGTCTTAGCGATGTTGCCAACAGTTCTTGTCTCGGCGCAGGAAGCGCCCGCCGCAGGCAAGGCGGAGCAGAAGTCGGGAGACCAGACCGCACAGAAAAAAGATCAAACCACCGCAGAGAAGTCCGCCACTGGGCAGCCAGCGGAACCGGCCAGCCAGACCGCTCCTGGCGAGCACCAACCCACGAGCATTGGCGGCGAACTCGCCAAAGAAACCCGGGTAGCGGAAGGCGAGGAAGAGGAAGAGCACTCCGATCTTAAGCACTCCACTATGGTTCAGAAGCTGGCCAAGCTGACCGGCATGAGTGTGCACGGAGCGCATTTGCTCGCGCTGATCCTGAACTTTGCGATCATCGTCATTCTGTTGGTCTGGGCTCTTGGCAAGAGCGTGCCCGGCATTATGCGCGGGCGCAATGAATCGATTCAAAAGGCGCTTCAGGAAGCGCGCAAGGCCAGCCAGGAAGCGGGGCAGCGGCTTGCCGACATTGAAAAGCGTCTCCAGCAGATGGACGTGGAGATCGGCCGAATGCATGCCTCCGCGGAAAAAGAAGCGGAAGGCGAAGAGGCGCGCATCAAGAAAGCTGCCGAAGACGACCTGCGAAAAGTCGTCCAGACAGCTGAACAGGAGATTGCCGCTGCCGCCAAGCAAATTCGCCGCGAATTGTCGGTGCATACTGCCGACCTGGCGCTGGCCCTGGCGCGGAAGCAGATAAATGTGGATGCCAACACCGACCAGGTTCTTGTCCGCAATTTTGCAGCGCGGCTTGCCGAGCCCGGCAATGCCGACTCGCACGGTGGCGGCGGCCGTAACGGCGGAAAGGATGGCCGCTAATGGCCTCGGTCGTTGGGACCTACGCCCGGGCATTCGCCGATGTGGTCATGAGCAGCAAGGCCGACGCCGGGCGCATGCTCGCCGAACTTCATTCCATGGAAGCGCTGCTGGCTGAGAGTGTGGATTTACGCCGTGTGCTCGATAATCCTTCGATTCCGAAGGCACAGAAGAATGCGGTGATCGATGCAGTCATACAACGAACCGGGGGCTCGCGCCCGGTACGAAACTTTGTAGCGGTTGTCACCGATCATCGACGGCTTGCGCTTTTCAGCGAGATCGTCAAGCAGGTGGAACAGGAACTGAACGAGCGCATGGGCTTCGCCGATGCGCGGGTCACGAGCGCCCGTCCGTTGAACGATCATGAAAAGCAGTTACTGGAAGCGGAAATCGCCAAGCTGACCGGCAAACGAGTTCGCGCGCGCTACCAGCAGGACTCGTCGCTTTTAGGTGGAGCGGTGGTCCAGGTGGGAAGCACGATTTACGACGGTTCGGTCAACGGGCAATTGGACAGGATCCGAGAGCAGTTGGTGGAAAGCTAGCTGTCAGCCGTCAGCCATCAGTTAAATCGGAGTCGTTTCGACTTCGCGTGGTGAGGTGGGCTGGCGCTGTGAGATTCAACTGATAGCTGAGAACAGAGAGCTGAGAGCTTTTTTATGGCCCAAATTAAAGCAGACGAAATCACGCAATTAATCCGCGAGCAGATCGAGAACTACGAAACCAAGATCGCGGTCGACGAAGTGGGCACGGTCATCACCCTCGGCGACGGTATCGCCCGCGTCTATGGCCTCGACAAGGTCATGGCCGGCGAACTCCTCAGCTTCCCGCACGGCGTAGCCGGCATCGCCATGAACCTGGAAGAAGATCAGGTTGGCGTCGTGCTCCTCGGTGAATACACGGAAATCAAAGAAGGCGACGAGGTCAAGCGCACCGGCCGCATCATGAGCGTGCCCGTCGGCGATGCCCTCATCGGACGCGTCGTCAACTCCCTCGGCGAGCCTATCGACGACAAGGGTCCGATCCAGTCCGACAAATTCATCGCGCTTGAGCGCATCGCCCCCGGCGTTATCGACCGCCAGCCTGTGCGCGAGCCCATGGCCACCGGACTCAAGGCCATCGACTCGATGATCCCCATCGGCCGCGGCCAGCGCGAACTCATCATCGGCGACCGCCAGACCGGCAAGACCGCCGTCGCTCTCGACACCATCATCAACAGCAAGGGCAACAACCTTATTTGTATCTACAACGCCATCGGCCAGAAGCGCTCCTCGATCGCGCAGGTTGTAAAAATTCTCGAAGATGCCGGCGCCATGGAGTACACCATCGTTGTTGCCGCCTCCGCCTCCGAGCCCGCTCCGATGCAGTACATCTCGCCCTACGCCGCGTGCGCCATGGGCGAGTATTTCCGGGACAGCGGACGCCACGCGCTCTGCATCTACGATGATCTTTCCAAGCACGCCGCGTCCTACCGCGAAATCTCGCTCCTGCTGCGACGCCCGCCCGGCCGCGAAGCCTATCCCGGAGATGTCTTCTATCTCCACTCGCGTCTCTTGGAACGCGCCGCCAAATTGAGCGACAAAAATGGCGGCGGATCGCTGACCGCGCTCCCGGTAATTGAAACCCAGGCCGGCGACGTATCGGCCTACATTCCGACCAACGTAATTTCGATCACCGACGGCCAGATCTATCTCGAAACAGACCTCTTCAATCAGGGCGTGCGTCCCGCCGTAAACGTCGGTCTTTCGGTAAGCCGCGTCGGCGGCAGCGCCCAGATCAAGGCCATGCGTCAAGTCGCGGGAACACTGAAACTTGAGTTGGCGCAATACCGAGAACTGGCAGCCTTCGCGCAATTCGGCAGCGATCTCGACAAAGCGACGCAGAACCAGCTCAACCGCGGCCAGCGACTCGTCGAATTACTGAAGCAGGCGCAATTCTCGCCGCTGCCATTCTCGAAACAGATTCTCATCATCTTCGCGGGAACGAGTGGTGTGCTCGACGATATGCCGGTCACTCAGGTTCGTGAATTTGAGCAAGCCCTCTACAAATATGTTGACACGACGAACCCAGGTCTACTCAACACGATCATGGAAAAGAAGATTCTCGACGACAATCTCAAAGCCGAGATGTCCAGAGTAATCAAAGAAGCAAAACAGCAGTTCGTGGATTCGAAGCAAGCGGTAGCGAAGTAAGCCCTTGGCTCTTAGCTCCGTGTGGATACTCAAAGCGAAAGGCTAAGAGCGAAGAGCTAAAAGCTGATTTATGCCCAACATTCTCGATATCCGGCGCCGTATCCGCAGCGTGGTCAACACGCGGCAGATCACCAAGGCGATGAAGACCGTCTCCGCCGCCAAACTGCGCCGCGCGCAGGAGGCTGCCCTCGCCGCTCGCCCCTACTCGCAGATGTTGACGAACGTTCTGAAGTCGCTGATCAAGCGCGCCAATATTTACGATCCAGTCACCGGAGAGCCCCTTCATCCGTTGCTGGCCGAGCGGCCCGAGAAAAATATTCTGCTGATCGTTGTCACGGGCGACAAGGGTCTGGCCGGTGCGTTCAACACAAATATTCTGAAAATTGTCAGTAAATTCATTGCGTCCAAGCCTGACCAGAACATCGACGTCGAGTGCATCGGCCGCAAGGGCCGCGATTTCATGCGTCGCCGTTTCCCGTCCGCCCCGACGAAAAGAAGCGCCGAGGAGGTTCAGGCAGGCGAGGCCCCCATTCAAAGCGAATCTCCGCGCGCCGGCCGCGTGCAAATCACCGGCGAATATGTGGGCGTGCTCGGCAAAGTTGATTTCAATTTTGTGGCGTCGCTTGGGCAGGATGTTGTGCAGCGCTTCGACGATGAATTGATCGACGGCGTCTACATCCTCTACAACGAATTCAAATCCGTCATCGCACAGCGCCTGGTTGTCGAGCACGTTTTGCCGATCAAAGAAATCGGTGAGGTCGATATCAGCCTGGCCGAAGAGGCGACCGAAGAAGAGCGCAAGCGCAGACTCGAGGCCGCGAAGACTGCCGGCGTCGGCATCCGGCCGCCCGACACACACGCCCTCGACGAAGCTGCCGCCAAGTTTGCCACCGCCGACGTCGATTACATTTACGAGCAGCCGCCTGCCCAGTTGTTCAGCGAGTTGTTGCCGAAGTACATCAGCATCCAGATTTTCCACGCTTTGCTGGAATCCGTCGCGGCCGAGCACGCGGCCCGCATGACCGCCATGGATTCGGCCACCAACAATGCATCCGACATGATCGACTCCCTGACGCTCATCATGAACCGCGCGCGCCAGGCCAAGATCACGAAAGAGATTATCGAGATCGTAAGCGGCGCCGCCGCACAAGGATAGAGAAGCTACAGGCTACTGGCCGCTAGCTTCCGGCTAAACCGGGTTTGGGATGTGCGAGATTTTAGATTTTGCTCGCTAGCGGCTAGTAGCTAGCAGCTGAGGTTTTATGCCAGAAAATATCGGACACGTTATCCAGGTCGCCGGCCCAGCCGTCGACGTGCAATTCGTTGAGGCCAATATGCCTCCCATCTACGAGGCTCTGCGCGTCGTCAGCGATGGCTTTACGGTTCCCACGCCCATTAACGTCATCCTCGAGGTTCAGCAGCACCTCGGAGAAGGCCGCGTGCGTTGCGTGGCCATGGAGCCGACCGACGGCATGGTGCGCGGCATGAACGCCATCGATCTCGGCGGGCCCATCTCGGTGCCAGTGGGCCGCGGTACTCTCGGCCGGGTCATGAACGTCATCGGCGAGCCCGTCGACCGCCTCGGCCCCATCGCTGCCGACAAGCGCATGCCCATTCACCGGCTCGCTCCCGCCTTCGACGAGCAATCCACGACCGCCGAAATGTTCGAGACCGGCGTGAAAGTTGTCGATCTCATTCAGCCCTTTTTGAAGGGCGGCAAAATCGGCCTCTTCGGCGGCGCCGGCGTTGGCAAGACGGTCGTCATCATGGAGCTCATCAACAACGTCGCCAAGCAGCATGGTGGCTTCTCGGTCTTTGCGGGAGTCGGCGAGCGCACCCGCGAGGGCAATGACCTCTGGCTGGAAATGTCCGAGTCGGGCGTCATCAAGCCGGGCAAGCCGGATGAGTCGAAGGCCGCGCTTATCTATGGTCAGATGACTGAACCCCCCGGCGCGCGCCTTCGTGTCGCGTTGACTGCTCTGACAGTAGCCGAGTATTTCCGCGACGAGCAGGGCGCCGATACGCTCCTCTTCATCGACAACATCTTCCGCTTTACGCAAGCCGGCTCTGAAGTATCGGCGCTGCTCGGTCGCATGCCAAGTGCGGTAGGTTATCAGCCCAACCTGGCCACGGAAATGGGTGAGTTACAAGAACGTATTACTTCGACTAAGAAAGGTTCGGTAACTTCAGTTCAAGCAATTTATGTGCCTGCCGACGATCTTACAGATCCCGCGCCAGCCACGACCTTCGCGCACTTAGACGCCACGACCGTGCTTTCGCGAGCACTTACCGAGATCGGCATCTATCCCGCAGTCGATCCGCTGGCTTCCACCTCGCGTATTCTCGATCCCCGCATTGTCGGACAGGATCACTACGACGTAGCACAAATGGTGAAGAAAACCTTGCAGACCTACAAAGACTTGCAGGACATCATCGCCATCCTGGGCATCGACGAGTTGAGCGAGGACCAGAAACTCACCGTCGCCCGCGCCCGCAAGATCCAGAAATTTCTCTCGCAGCCCTTCTTTGTCGCCGAGCAATTTACAGGCACGCCCGGGCGCTACGTGAAGATTGCCGACACGGTAAAGGGTTTCCGTGGAATCGTGGAAGGGAAGTATGACGATATCCCCGAGCAGGCTTTCTACATGAAAGGTACGATCGAAGAAGTCCTGGAGACGGCGGAGAAGATGAAGGCGGTAGCGGCGTAAGAGAGTCGCTGGTCGATAGTCGTAAATTGTCGAAGATTTGACGACGAACGACCGACGGCGAAGACAATCCAATGGCAGATACTTTCCAACTCGAAATCGTCACCCCGGAAAAGCAGGTGGTAAAAAACGTTGCCGCCGAAGAAGCGCAGATTCCCGGTGAGAACGGCTATCTTGGAATCCTTCCCGGCCACGCCCCGCTCATCACCGAGCTGAAAGCCGGCGCGCTCACTTACCGCGCTAGCGGCACGACATACACGCTCTGCGTAGCCTGGGGATTTGCGGAAGTTCTGCCCGACAAAGTCACCATCCTCGCCGAAACCGCCGAGCGTCCGCAGGAAATCGACGTGCCTCGCGCCGAAAAAGCGAAGGCCCGAGCCGAAGAGCGCCTGAAGAGCAATAATCCTGATGTCGACTACGATCGCGCCGAAGACGCATTGCAGCGCGCCGAAACACGCATTGCTGTTGCGCAAGAGAGAGGGAAATAGTCGAGCGGATACATTCGCGGAGGCTGTTGGCTGCTCTAAGCCTTTGGAGTTAAATTTCCCACATAATTCTGGCTGACGATCCCATCAGCTATTTTTATCGTTCCTGGCCGCCGATTGACAGTTCGTTGCGGATTTCATTGTTGTTCATCACCCTGGCGATCTTCCCCTGCATATATTGAAGCGAGATTTCATGGTGCTCACGATCGTAAGAGTTGATGCAGTCGGTCGCCAGAACAACCGGCCAGTCCCTCTGATATGCGTCGATGGCGGTTGTCCGAATGCAGGCGTGCGTGTTTATGCCAGCAAGTATTAGCGAGTCCGGTTTCGAACGAGCCAGCGTCTCATCAAGCTCCGTGTTGTAGAAAGCACTGTACCGTTTCTTGATGATGACCTGTTCGCCGTCAGCCACCGCCAACTCGGGCACGATCCGGCAACCCGGTGTGTCCTTGATGACCGTGCGAATTCCCTTGGCCCTCATCTCAGCAAACGCATCACTCAGGTCGGGCTCAAATTCCTGTCGAATCCAGACGACGGGTCGCCCGTACTCCCGCATGATCCCGAGAAGATCGTTGATGGCATCTGTGAGCCGGCGGCGCGACTCCTGCGGCCAACTTGCCAGAAAATCGTTGAGCATATCGATGACGATCAGCGACGGCTTTTGCATTGGATCAAGTTATCAAAAAATCGATCAAAAGCATCAGTGCCATAGAGTTCGAGCACTTAGCGCCAGCGTGTTGCGTTCTGGCTGCTGGGCGCCGACGTTTCAGACCGCAAGCGCACTCTGCTAAACTTTTGAGTTTCCTTCTTAAGGTGCGAGGCAATCATGGCAATCGAACGAGTCGGCGTAATCGGCGCAGGCACAATGGGCAATGGCATCGCTCATGTCTTCGCGCGCAGCGGTTTCAACGTAGTTCTCTGCGACGTGGAACAGCGCTTCGTCGATCGCGGCCTGGAAACCATCGGCAAGAATCTCGACCGCGAAGTAACCAAAAATAAAATCACCGCTGCCGACAAGGCCGCCACGCTAAGCCGGATCTCCTCAGTCCTCGATCGCGCCAAGCTCGCCGACTGTGACCTGGTTGTCGAAGCCGCCACCGAAAAATTCGAAATCAAATCCGAAATCTTCCGCGACCTCGACCGCATCACGAAGCCTGAGGTCATCCTCGCCTCGAACACTTCGTCCATCTCAATCACAAAAATCGCCGCGCTCACCAAACGCCCCGACAAAGTCATCGGCATGCACTTCTTCAATCCCGTTCCGGTGATGAAGCTAGTCGAGGTCATTCGTGGCCTCGCCACTTCGCAAGTGACCTATGAAACGGTCCGCGATCTTGCGATCAAGCTCGAAAAAACGCCGGTCGAAGTGAACGATGCTCCCGGCTTCGTCTCCAACCGCGTGCTTAATGCCCCTCCTCAACGAAGCCATGTACGCGGTGATGGAGGGCGTGGCTACGCCGCAGGCGGTCGACGAAGTCTTCAAACTCGGCATGGCGCATCCCATGGGCCCGCTCACGCTCGCCGACTTCATTGGCCTCGATGTCTGCCTCGACATCATGCGCGTGCTGCACGACGGTCTGGGCGACCCCAAGTATCGTCCCTGCCCGCTGCTCATCAAAATGGTCGACGCCGGCTGGCTCGGCCGCAAAGAGCGGCCGCGGTTTCTACACCTACGCCTGATCGCGGGGTTCGCGAGAGTTCACTACAATTCTCTTATGACGTCTTCATACTCGAAGTTCTCCCTCCAGCCGGAAACACCCGTCGTAAAAATCGGGCAGCGATGTCGTGCAATACATCTCTTCGCCATCTTTGTTCGGCATCGCCGCCGCCTGGGTGGACGTCAAAGTCGGCGACCTGCTTCTGACCGCCACCATTGTCGTCGCCTCCTGCATGCTGCTTGGCTTTCTCCGCCCGCGCATGCCCTGGCGCTGGTTCCTCATCATCGGAGTCTGCATCCCCGCCGCCGAGTGGCTCGCGTACTTCTTTCTCTTGGAAAAGCCGACGCGCGCGCAGATATACGAGTCCTTCCTCGCCTTTCTTCCCGGCATCGCCGGTTCGGTCGGTGGAGCGCTCGGTCGGACGGTCGTCAACAATCTCTTTGCCGAGACACCCCAGACAACAGGCAATTCGCGGGCGCGTCGTCTACCGCTCCACCAAAGTCTTAAGCCGCTCCGAGCGCCTGATCCCACTCGCCCGAGACAAGATCGATGTATTCCTTTAGCCCAATCATCGGTTTTGGGTGGCGCGGCGCTTTAAGCGCTGCGATCATCGTTCATTTCGTATCCTCGACTTTGGCCGTTGCGGTTCTCCCCGTCGTGCCCCCAAAGGTGCTGGGAGCGCAAAAATTCCTCCTCTTCCACAGCCGCTCACGATAAGCTCAGGCCATATGGCAGTGTCGGTCTCGGTGCTGGCCAGCGGCAGCCGTGGCAACTGCGCGCTTGTCGCCAGCAGTTCAACGCGAATCTTGGTCGATGCCGGCCTTTCCTGCAGGGAGACCTTCAAGCGCCTCCGCGAACTCGGCGAGCGCACCGAAGACATCTCCGCCATCCTGATCACGCATGAGCACTCCGACCACGTCGCCGGACTCGAGCGTCTCGCCACCAAACTGAATGTCCCTGTCTACCTCACCGAAGGCACGCATCATGCCTGGAATCGCGCCTGCCGCGACACAGTTCATAAAGCACTCCATAACGACGACGGCAAGGTCCCCGCCTCCCCAAGTCCGAGCATTTCTTCGCCGGCCGCAGTTTCCGCATCGGCGATATCGACATCCAGCCCTTCACCATCCCTCACGACGCGGCCGATCCCGTCGGCTTTACCTTCCGCGCCGAAGGAATCAAGATCGGTTTTGCCACCGACCTTGGCTACATGCCGGTCAGCGTGCGCAACCATTTGCGTGGATCGACCGTCCTACTCATTGAATCTAATCATGATGTAGAAAGACTGCGTTCCGGTCCTTATCCGTGGTCGGTGAAGCAGCGTGTAATGAGCCGTGTAGGCCATCTTTCGAACGAGGCCCTCGCGGAATTCTTTACCAACGACTATGATGGAAGTGCCGAGTACGTAGTATTGGCGCATCTCTCTGAACAAAACAATCATCCCGAAATCGCGCGGGCCTCGGCGGAGCAAGCCCTGCGCGAACGTCAGGGCCTCTGGAATAACCGCGTCCTGCTCGCGGCCCAGACGCAAGCGATCGCGCCCATCCGGCTCTAACTTGCTGATTAACTTTACTGGTTAACTTTTTATGAGCGAGTGCGTGGAACCCATGGTAGGGAAGATCCTTGCGGGATGGCGCTATGACATCTCCGGGCATCGCTCCCGAAATGCGCGAGGACTACGAACAGCATTTCGCTGAATGCGAACGCTGCCGCAGCCATCAAAAGCTCCACCGCGTCATCGACATCTCCCTCATCGTGCTGGCATCCGCCTCCGCAGGAGCGTTCCTGCTGGCTTTTGCCGCCATTCGCTATTTCGAGCCACGCCACGCTTTCTGGCTCGAAGTCGGCGCGCTTGCCGGATTCGCTCTTTCTGCGCTGATCTGGCTGATTGTCGCAGTAGCAACGCCCGCTCCCACAGTAATGGTCGACGCAGCACTCCTCGGCGCACGCCGTGTCCATGACCGCTTGCCCGCCGAGATCCGCGAACGCCTGCCCGAAGAGCTGCGGGTTCGGATTACGGGGTCTTAGGGTGACGTGCGTCCCCTCACCATCTGCTTCGTCATAACCTGTC
>CAWEAB010000017.1:0-65166 GCA_963806745.1 uncultured Acidobacteriaceae bacterium | reverse complement strand
AATTGTTTCTGTGTCTTGACAAAGGTTTCCATGCTGTCCCGTGCCAGTTCGACGAAATGCTCGGGCTGATAGGGCTTGCCCGCCTTGGTCGACTCCATCCACGTGTGAGTCTGCTTGCCTGCAATCTTCAGGAATTCTTCCTGCATGTGAATGAACGTGTCGACACTGCGCCGCAACAGGTCAACAGCAGCCTGGCGGCGGGGGCATTCGCCAATGCGATCCTTCACGCCCGCTAGAAGAATTTCGTTCTCCTGCTTGCCGAGTTCGAGAAGGACTTTTTGCCCCTCAATAAAATTCTCAATGCCCTCGGAGGCAATGTCGCTCAGAATTGCGGTGGGAGAATGGTGTGGATCGGACAGTTGCTCGCGCAGGACCTGCATTACATTGGCGTTCTGCCGTACTGCCAGATCGAGAAGAATCCTCTGGGTGGCGAAGAAAGTCCGCACTCCCTGCTGGGCCCAGCCGGATAGAACGGAAACAATCGATGGAGCCTGGGAATGGGTGGGATCGTGTTTCGTTGCCGCGATCATAATTAGGGGCCTCCAAATGCTGCAATGCAGCATTAAGAAAACTATATTATTGCAGTCGTTTTATGTCAAGATATTCTGGTTGGTTGTGCAAGGCAGCATTACCGGGGTGCTCGTGAAGACTTCCGAAGTACTGATTAAGAAATACGGCAACCGCCGGCTCTATGACACAGCTGGGAGCCGCTACGTGAACCTCGACGACCTGGCCGCGTTTGTGCGAGAAGGCAAAGAGGTTCGTGTCGTGGACGCGAAAACCGGTCAGGACCTGACGCGCGTCACGCTGACGCAAATCATTACCGAGGACGCCCGGGATAAACCTACCGGTTTACCGCTCGAACTGCTGCGGCAACTCGTCATTGCATCGGATGAGGTGCGGCAGGAGTTCCTCATGTGGTATCTGAAGTCCGCCTTCGACACTTACCAGAAAGTACAGGATACGGTGCAGAACCGCCTCAGCGAGGTCCAATCCGCCATCCTTTCGCCGGTGGATATGATGAGGCGTTTTCTGGGAACGGCGTCGCCGCAAAGCACGGTCGAGCCGGAAGTGGATGCGCTGCGCAGGAGGGTGGCGGAGCTAGAGGCGCGTCTGGAGCAATCCTCGTCGAGCAAGCCAAAACGCCGCAGCCGTAAGAAACACTAATAGTCCCAAGTTTCTTCCAATCCGAATTCGACGCGGTATAATCCTTCGGCTCTCATTCGCAAGCTGCGTGATGGGCGCGGAAGGTTGAGAATACCTGGGACAAACCCTTGCGGTCGAAGCAGAAAAGAACTCCGAAACATCTTCCAAACGGTGTACATACGCCAGTTACGCGCCGCCAGCGCGAAGTCAAAACCTCTCTTTGGACGGAGGCTCTGATTGGCGCAGAAATTCTGATGCTGCACGCGGCCCCGGTCTACTATGGTTTTGGGGTACCGCGTGGCGATGCTTCCGGCGTGGTTCTTATTCCCGGTTTTTTGGGCACCGATCTCTATCTCATGGAGTTGCATGCCTGGCTTCGGCGGATTGGTTATCGGCCATATTTTTCCGGGATCGGCGTGAATGCCGAGTGTCCCAACCTGCTGATCCAGAGTCGCCTGAGCCAGACGATCAATCAGGCGTTGGCGGAGACGGGGGGCAGGATTCATCTGATCGGTCATAGCCTCGGCGGAGTGATTGCCCGCTCTGTCGTTGGGCAACGCCCGAAAGATGTGGCCTCAGTCATCACCCTTGCGTCACCCGTGCGCGGGACCGTCGCAAATCGTGCCGTTCTCCGCGCGGCCGAGGCTGTTCGCTTGCGGATTCTCGAGGAGCACGGAGATGGAGTGCTGCCCAGTTGCTATACCGGGCAGTGCACGTGCAATTTTCTGAACTCACTGCGGCGCAAAGTTCCAGATTCGGTCCTCGAGACCGCCATTTACACCCGCGACGACGGTATCGTCGACTGGCGTTATTGCATGACCGAGGACCCGGAAGTCGATGTCGAGGTTCCCGGCACTCACATCGGAATGACGTTTAACCCCGTAGCCTATGCAGTGATTGCCGAGCGGTTGGCTAGAACCCATTCAATCTTGTAATGTGAGCGGGCGCACCCACGTCACTGCGGGCGAGGATGATCCGGGACTATAGTATGGGCGGCTTATCTACCGTCTATGCTGGGCGCGCTTCCCATTACCGGTGGCGTCGGGCAGGTGACGCCGGACTCATTGCGTGCAGCCCTCGAGAATTTCTTGCCCAGGGACGCCAGTGCCCATGAAAAAATCGCCGCTATCGCAGCCGGACTCATAAGTCCGGCCGGCCAAGCCATGCGCGAGACCATGGCGCGATGGATCGTCGACGAAATCGTTCCCGTCAGCGCGCTGGTTCCTGAAACTTATGAAAAATGGCGTCCTCCGGTGCGAGACGCCATGATGTTCGTCGTGGCACGGCTTTCTCCGGCGCGGCTCGCCCCCAAACTTTTGGAACAGATCGAACTTCCCCCTGGCACCTCAGCGGAAGATCGGCTTCTGCGCTTGATTTCCAAGGTGCCGGGGTTACAGAAGTTGGGCCAGGTGATTGCGCGTAACCAGCATCTTGGTCCAGCCCTGCGCCGGGCGCTCGCCAAGCTGGAAAACGGCATTCGCGATGTACGGGTCGAAGACATTCGCGCGACTGTCGAACGGGAGTTGGGCGAGCGGATAAACAACTTTCAAATAAAGGTCGCGCCGCGGATTCTTTCCGAGGCCAGCGTGAGCGCGGTCGTGCGTTTTACCTGGAGAAATCCGCAAAGCGGACGCCGGGAGCGGGGCGTCTTCAAAGTTCTTAAGCCGCACATCCCGCAGTATTTTGCCGAAGACATGGATTATCTCCAGGGGCTCGCGCAGTACTTCGCGGACCGCCAACATCTCTATGGATTTCACGCCAGTCTCATTCCGGACACATTTCGCAAGGTGCGACGGCTGCTTAAGTTTGAAGTCAACTTTTCTCGTGAGCAAAAGACGTTGATTGAGGCGGGGGCACTGTATAAGTCGGTCGTCGGTGTTCGCATACCGAGGTTGATCCAGCCTTTGAGCACGCCCGGAATCACCGCACTCACCGAGGAGAGCGGTATTAAAGTGACAAGTGCGGCGGCGCGAATGCCAGTGGCGCGTAGACGAAAACTGGCCGAGCAGTTGATCGAGGGCCTGATCGCCGTGCCCCTTTTTGCGGCGACTGAAGACGCGGTCTTCCATGGCGATCCTCACGCCGGCAACCTTCTTTACAATCGCCGCACTGGCGAACTCACGATTCTTGATTGGGCTCTTCGCGAAAGACTGGGGCGGGAGCAGCGCCGCCATCTTGCACTTTTGTTTTTGATGGTCAGCTTGCGGGATCCGGTGGAGCTGCGAATGAAATCATCGCACTGGGCCAGCAAAAGATGAAACGGGCTTCACCGCAAGCGCTGGTGGTTCGCGAGGCCGCGGCGGAATTCCTTGGCCAGATCCCCGCCTCGACGTTGCCGAGTGCCGCCGATGCCATGCGCCTGCTGGAGCGGGTCGCGCTAAAGGGAGTCAGGTTCCCCGCCTCGCTCATCATGTTGTCGAAGGTGATGTTTACGCTGGAAGGCATCCTCGGGGACATCGTGGGGAAGGATACCGGAATGGGCTTCGCGATCGCACGCCGCGTTGCGCGCCACTGGCTTGCCCGTCGCGCTGCATTCCGGTCACCGCTGCGAACAAGGGACTGGCTTACGCTGCAATGCAGTGCTCTGCTTTATACGACCCGGCTCTGGGTGCGGTGGGAAGAGGCGATGCTAGACCGTCTTTTGAAACCGTCGGATGAAAACACCGCCCGTCGCCACCGGAACGTCAACCTCATCGCGGCCAGATGAGACGCGGGCCCGCCACCGGGCCTCGGGTCCCGCTCACACCTCAGTCCGCTTACACCTCGATCGCGACTTGCTTGCGAATGGAAGGCCGATGAGCCTTAGTCTTTTTGACGCCTTTCTTTGCCGGCTTGATGAGCGAGCCGATCAGAGAAGTCTCAGCGCCCACGAACTTCTTTACTTCTTCACCGGTGCGGTTCGCAATTGGCAGTAACTGGGCAGGCGAGATCTTTTCGAGCGTGCGCGTTGCCACATCGAGATTGACGTTCATCTGCTGGCCAACCACGTCCAGCAGTCTCTTCTGGGCCTCGATAAAAGCGCTTCCCGCCTCGCGAGCCAGTTGCACAACTTCGGTTTGTTTGCCAGCCTTGCCATCAGGTTCGTGCTGGCCGCGCATCGCCTTGGAAGTTTCCTGCGCTAAGGCTTCCAGGAAATTCCTCTGCGCGCGAGCGAAGGTCTCCACGCCCTCACGGGCAAATCCCGCCAGCTGTTCCGCCCGGGTGCCCTTCATCGGCTTTTCCGATTCAAGCAACTGGAGTGCCTGCTTGCTGGTCGTGGTGAGAAGTTCTTGCTGCATCCCGATCAGGGTGTCGATTCCGCGCCGCACAAGATCGGTGACTGCGACTGCCGGAGTGGATGCGCCCACCCGTTCTTTAACGCCTTTGAGAATGATTTCATTCTCCTGCTTTGCCAGATCAAGAAAAGTTCGCTGCACTTCTACGAAATTCGAGGTTCCCTCGACCGCAAGTTCCGTCAAAAGAGCCAGCGGTGAGTGGTTAGCCTGGGCTTTGGAATGAGTTCGCATATTGATCTCCAAATGCTGCATCGCAGCATAACGATAATATAGTATTTACAGGCACGATCGTCAAGACATTCCTGGAACACGTTGCATTGCGGCAATCGGGCTGGGCTCGTCATTCGTCGGCCGTCACTTCGCGTCTGCACCAATTCCTGAGGTTGCCCGGACCAGCCCAATCGGCTGGACATTTCTCAGCCAGCGAGCTAAGGTTTTTTGTTCTTTGGAAGTCTCATGGATAAGCTACCCGAAGTCGAGATCGCGAAGGCCTTGATGACCGAAGCCATGTCCTGGTCGGTGATGAAGTGGCTGCGCGAAAAAAAGAGAGTGCGAAAGACCGCTGACAAGGCCAACGCCGCGCTCGATGAATTGAACGCGGCCGTCAAAGCCGATTGGACCGGTGAAATGAAAGCAGCGTATCAAAAGCTCTCCCCGCAATCTGTGGACGCTCAGGTGACCGGCCGGCATAAGAAATTGGCGGATGCCGGGAACGCGACACTCATTGCAAAGAAAGTAAGAGAAGCAGACGACGAAGCCTACCGGGCCAGAATGGATGCGGAAAAAACCTTCGACGAGGCGGAGCGGCAGCTCAGCACAAGCCTGGCACGGGAAGGATGCCGGAAAGCGATCCACGGCTGGGAATTGCACGAGAAGGCGATTCGAATAGCGCAATCCGCCGTTCGCTGAGCGTCGCGAAAACGTTGCAATCAATCGGCGACAGACCGCTCCTAAAGCCCTGGCGACTCCACTCCGCCGATAAAGGTCCGAACCACATTTCCCTGACCGTCGAGGACGACAAAATCCGCATCCGCGCCGGGAGCAAGCACTCCTTTATTATGGGCGCCCAAAACGCGCGCCGGGTTACGGCTCGCAGCGGCGACCGCCGTCGGCAAATTCCACTCCGCAAAGCGCACCAGATTGCAAACCGCACGATCCATGGTGAGAACGCTGCCCGCGAGTCTGCCGCCCGATTGACACTGGCCCTGTTTGACTTCGACCTCTATCGCACCGAGGCGATACCGTCCGTCGGGCATGCCGGTGGCCGAAATCGCGTCGGTGATCAGCACCGTGTGATCCGGTCCCTTGGCATGCGCGACCAGTTTCACGATGGCCGGATCGAGGTGAATGCCATCGGCGATGAAATCCGCGGTGACGCGTTTATCCGTGAGGACGGCGCCGACAATGCCAGGATCGCGGTGGCCAAGCGGACGCATGGCATTAAAGGTATGAGTAGCGTGCCGCGCACCGCCGGAAATGGCGCGCTCGCTGGTTTCGAAATCCGCGTCGGAGTGTCCAAGGCTGACGCACACCCCCCGAGCGACAGCGGCGGCGATTAACTCGAGCGCGCCATCAAGTTCGGGAGCGATGGTCAGCATACGAATGCGGCCCCGGGCGGCCTGCCACAGCCGTTCGAAGATTTCGAGTCGAGGAGGCAGAAGATCTTCGGGCGGATGAACGCCGCGGCGGAGGTGACTGATGAACGGTCCTTCGAGATGAATTCCCAGCGGCTGGGCGCGGCCGGCAAGTGGCCCCATCATTTGGGACGACGCGCTTTGGAATGCCCGGCTCGTCTTCGGCTCGTCAGTGTCGCGATATGCTCTCCGCCGCGCGCTTTCGTGCGCTTCGATGTCATCGGCAAGACGCTCAAGAGCGCGCAAGGTAGTGTCCAGGGGAGCCGTGACGGTGGTCGGTAGATAACTAGTGACGCCGTGGCGGACGAGAAGGCGCTCAATGGCAGGCAATGCGTCCGGCGAATCATCCATCACGTCGTATCCGGCGTTGCCGTGGATGTGAAGATCAACATAACCCGGCGCAATGAAGTGCTCGCCAAAATCGACGACCGAAATGCCAGAAGGAACCTCGCGCGAGGAACGTGTGACCAGTTCCACGACGCGCCTCCGCTCGACCAATAAAAGTGCTCGATCAAGAGCGGCACCGGGCGCAAGCAAAGTTGCTGTAGTAAAAGCCAACATAGAGGGTAAGGTTAAGGACCGAAGAAAATCGAGTACAGCAAATTAAGACTGCAAAAGTGCGAAGCCTTCTTCCGACTGTGCTATTGGAAAAGTTGGATCATGGCACCATCCTCCGCCAAATGAGAGTTTCACCGACTGTGCCACCGAGAAGATTCGTGCGAACGACGAACTGGCTCGCCCTGGAATAAAAAGTTTACCAGTCTCAGAATGTTATACTGTTACCGTCCGAAGCGGTCGCGACAAATCAGTGCGATCGACATCCAGCGATAGTCGGGGAGTGGCTCAGCCTGGTAGAGCACCTGGTTCGGGACCAGGGGGTCGGAGGTTCAAATCCTCTCTCCCCGACCAATCTTTCTCTCGCCCATTCAGTCAGTTACGCGGCTTTAGCAGCTTCCGATTGATCCTCTTTTTTCGGTACATTCGGTACAACTGAGGGCAATTCGAAGCCGAATCCGCTTTTTTCCGCCCACATCTTCCGGAACGCAACGTCCTCCCTGACCTTGTCATAGAGGTCGCTCATATCTTTTCCCGCGTGTCCCAACCAGTATTCGTACAGCCCTTTGGGGCAATCGGTGTAATTCTTCAGATATGTGTTCCGAAAACGCCGAAACGCATGATTCCCAGCCTTGTGCGTTCCAGTGTGGGGATTAACGTAGTTGAGTTCCTTGAGAGCCGGGTGGAGATGGCGACGGATGATGTTCGATGAAGAGAGCGGTTTTCCGGTCCGAGAAGCGAACAGGAATCCGGACTTGCGTTCACCGATAAAGGCTTTCAAAACAGAAGCGATGGCTGGATGGAGGTCCACGTCGCGGACTGCGTTCGTCGTCTTCAGCCGCGTCTTCACTTTGCAATGACGCGCCTGCTGCCTAACGCTGATGGTTCTGAAATCGAACGAGATGTGCTTGTCGATCTCAATACCAAGCGCCTCGCTTATCCTTAAGCCAGACGCACCGCAAAGAACAAAGAGCATGCGTTCCTTCGGCTTCTTCCATTTCGCCAGTCCAGTCATTACCTCCCGCGAGAAACTCGGCGTGTTCTGCTTCGACTTCTCGACCAGAGGCACGTCCATGAACTCATGGTTCCACTTGCGTGGGTAGACTTGATTGCCGTCACCATCCACAACTGATGCAACAACCATTTTGGGAACTTGGAGGTAGTTTTCGATGGTTTTCCCTGACATGCCCTTGTCCGCCATGAGCGTCACCAGCTTTTTCAGCACTCCATTGTCTACGACAGATACGGGATGCTCTCCTATCTGAGGATTGATCTCCTTATTCAGGATGCGCTCCCATTCATCAATCGTTCCGGGTTCAACAGGCTTACGTTTGCGTTTACGTAGATGTTCAAGCCAGCGTGATGCTTGCTGCTTGAACGTGACGCAGTCTTTTTTCTGCTGCTCTACAACCTTGTTGAAGTGCTCGACTGAGTCAGCGCCGCTTTCAGCAACGATCTCACGCGCACGCCGTTTGCGTTCCGACGCCGAGAGTTTTCCGACTCCAGAAATCGGACAAATCTTTGCTCGCATGTGGCTCCGTTGATATTGACCGGGTACATCCTGCCACCAACGAACAACCCACCACTTTCCGCTCCTTTCAATGTGACCTTCCTGACCAGTTCGGCGGGACATTGACTTTCCTCTCCGCTTCACTGGTGTCGCGGCGTTAACACTAGAGTCGGCAGCCAAAAATTGCAACAGGGCGGGTTGATAGCTGCGGACAGCGGAAGGAATTTCGGGGAGGCATGTGTCTTCGGTAATCGCCAAAAGGGCGGCGGCTGAGAGCACTATGCCAATAGCTACCGCGCCGGAAATGTGAGCCTGCTGCTTCAATCGTCTTACCCCTTCGAGGGCGCGGTTCGGTCGTCATGAGCCGACCCGCGTAGCCCACTAGCAAGGAAATACTGGAAGGAGGGTCAAAAGAGCGATTTCTTGAAGCTCCCGTGGCAGTGTCTCCTGCCTTGCGCAACGAAACCCCGAAACTCGTCAAATTAGATAACGGTGCGACGAAAAGCCTCAAATTAGCTGCTCGCGTGGAAAACCGCGCCCAGTGCGGTATTTGCGCAAAAACGAAAAGTGCATCCTCGAAACGCTTCACATCTTCGGGAGGATCAGGCTCGCCATTCTCGACTTCGACGCCCCGACGCTTGCTAATGGCTTGAGGCTTTGACGCTTGGTCGTCTTCTCCATGTCCGAGCAGCCGCTTTCGCAGTTGCGCAAACACTCGATCCAAGGTGAAAAGCTCCACCTGAGACATCGTGTGACCTGAACCGGGTGTAAATAGTGGAGTCGGAGTCGGCGCTAGATCGGCGAGCGCGACATGAACGGTACCAGGTTGCTCACCCGAAGTGTGCCCTGATGAGGGATGAACAGCTTGTGTGATTCGGCGGGAGAAAGTCGCTAGGTGCTTGGTAGCATTAACAGCCAAGTATTCAAGCAGCGCGATCTCGTCGTCCTCAGTGTCTTCCCTCGAAATTAGGCGCAACATCGCCGGAATATTCAAGCGGGGAAGGCGAGGCATGCGCAGGATGTCTTCAACGTGCACCCATCCTCTGGCAATGGTGGAACCGTGACGCAAAGTCACCTGCAAGCCGGAAGTCAGGGAGAACTCAGCAGCTTGAGGTAACGTTGCCCGGAACCGCCCGTCTGATCGAACTTGCATTTCGAAAGGCTTTGTTTCCCCGCTAGGTTTAATCAGGTTTCCTTTCCAGAGCCCTGAAGGGATTTGTGCGCCCAGTATTGTCCCTGAAAGATCGCCGTCTCCCGCGAGATACGCGTAAACAAGCAGTTCATCGAGTGAAAGAGACTCGTATTTGGCAGGCTCAAAATGCTTAGGGATAGTTGACGCAACCCAAGAAACCCACTCTCTGTCAACAGCAGACGTTCGTAGCACTCCAACTTCGACGTTCCGGGTCGTACACATAGCAGCCGTTGTTGCGTTGATACTTCCGGTGAGAACGGCGGTGCCCGCATCGCCCCGCGTTTCAATCCACTTGGCATGAAGAGGGCGTTTGAGTGCGCTCGCGTCGAGCCACGTCGCCGCAATTGATTGCTTCCACTTAAGAGCTTCTTTGAACGGAAAGTTGCTCTTGTGCTCCTTGGGGCGAACTGCGATCCTGACGCTCGTACATCCCAAGGCATCTGCGAGCTTGCGCACGGCATTCCCATCGTTGTCAAAAAACGGCGACATGATTATCAATTCACGCGGAGTGAGATGGGTCAACCGCGCTGGCAACTGGCTTATTACGGGTGCGTCTAGTGTATGGATCAGTCTCGGCTGTTCCTGCGGCGATTGCGGGAGTGACTGCGCTGAGCGTGATGCGCAGTCTCGAAAAATCTTTATCCATGCGAGGTCGGGACAGTGTAGGTCTTTGCCAGCCCGATTCTCGATAGAGGTTAGAAAGCCCGCAAAATCCCCAAAGGCTGAAGGCGCGGTGGTTGAGAGCAAAACTTCGATAACTTCAAGGTTTTTCCCGAAGCCGCCGAAGGTCAGGTTGCCGCTGCCGACCAGCAGGACATCCGACTGTTCGCCCGCAAGGTAAATGCACTTGGGATGAAAGACACCTTCTTTGAGAGATACCGGTACGAGCCGGAATTCTTGACCCACCCCTTGCGAGCGACGCTCTATTAGGGAGCCTCTGTATCCCTGAACGTCGGTGATGACCCACGTTTCCTGACAACCAACCCGACGTAACGACCTCAATAGAATCGACTCGAAAAAACTCAGACTGAGTGCATAGGTCGTGAACAGCGCCCTTTGCCACTTGCCGGCATCTATCACATCAAGGACGGAAAGACCCATATCTCGTCATCAGGTCAAATGATGAAAACCTCAGTTAAACACAAAGAGCGCGATGCGTATAAAAGCGCTGAGAAAGAAGTTAGATTCTGCGCCTCGGAGATCATGCTGCGCAAGTGCCGCGATCACATCGAGTGCAATGCGTTGGCTCAAGTTATCAGCGGGCTCTGGGCGAGGAATGCATGCTCACTATCGCGAGGAGTCTGTTCGCTATGGACGTTTTTATCAACAGCGTTCCCCTGAAATCACAGTGAATTTTGGGTGTTCTGCTTTATCATTTGCGCATGCCACTACTGAGCTTCTGGAAGAGCAATCGGGATGAAGTCTTGAAGATGACGGTCGAACAAGTTGTGTCCAGTGCTGGCGACGGTCATTTGCGGGACGGCTCAGAGGCGTCGAAGGAGTTCCGTGGTTATCTCCGCGTCTGTCCAAGCGAATCGCTATTCACTTATTCGAGGTATTGCCTAGAGAACGCGTTTGACAAGGGTGGGGTCGTTCTCCAAGACATCGTGAATGAACTGGGTCGGAGATTGGACTTCGAGGTCGAGGACGGACTATATCAGGGTAAGAAAACGGTGGTCGGGTTCGACGGCATTTGGCGATCACAGAGCGACCCGGACATTTTGGTTGAAGTGAAGACGACAGATTACGTGGCTGTCTCGCTGGACAGAATTGCTTCATACAAAGAACGACTGTACGCCGAGCACAGAATCGAACCCAACGCCTCCATGCTGGTTGTTGTGGGGCGGGAGGACACAGGGGCGCTTGAGGCTCAAGTGCGCGGCTCCCGATACGCTTGGGACATGCGCCTCATCAGCGTAGAACGGCTGATCAAGCTTGTTCAGATAAAAGAAAAGTCGGACGACCCAACAACGCTTACCCAGATTCGACAGTTGCTTCGCCCGTTCGAGTACACGAAGATCGACCGGATCATCGACGTCATTTTCACGACTGCCGTAGACGTCGAAGAGCAAATTGCCGAGCACCCGCCTGTCGAAGAGGGTGACAAAGAACACGAAACGTTCAAGCAGGATCGCACTGACCCCGATTTGCTTAATGCAAAGCGACTGGAGGCTGTTGAAGCCTTCGCACGGTCTAAGGGGCAAGAGCTAGTGCGATACAGCCGAACGCTATTTTGGAGTTCCGACAAGGCATTCCGAGTTTGCTGCGCCGTGTCCAAACGCTATGAGGGCGACTACCAGCCCTACTGGTACGCCTTTCACCCCAACTGGGATCGTTTTCTCAGCGAAGGGAAGGACAGCTATTTTGTACTTTCCTGCATGGATCGCGCAGAAGCCTACGCCGTGCCGTATTCAGTTTTGGACAAGCACAAAAAGAACCTCAACATGACCGACCGAGGCGACAGATCATACTGGCACGTTGCGCTCAACACGCAAGAGGACGGCTCGCTGGCGATCAACCTTTCTCGAATCGGGAAGAAGCTGCCGCTGAAGCCGTTTGCGTTTGGCTGGTCTGCTCCGGCGAAGGCTTCATAGGGTGCCGCCGATCAATCTCCTCCATGATCCGTTCCGCCCAGCGGACCGCATCGGCAACGGCTGCCACGGTAGCAGGTACCCTTGCTCCGCTGTCGTATTGCGCAAGCTTTCGTGCCGCGAGGATGCTGGCGGCGATCAGCAGCACGCGCTTGCGCCCTTCGTCCACGTCACTAGCGTAGCATATTCGCCTTTTGTTCGCTACATGCGTTACACTGGAATTGGTACTGGGATACACTCCCAGAATCGCAAATGGCGAACACAACTGAAGGCGAAGGATTGAAGATAGCGAGGCTGCTGATGGTATTAAGCAGCGTGTCGCCCTTGTTCATTCTCTGGGCAATCAGGGGAAGCAAAATCATCCCCGATCTCTACCTGCTCACCTTCTGTGGTGCTATGGTGGTCTTCCCTAATCTGTTCTTGTGGCTCCGAATCAGAACAGCACAAAAATTGCAAGAGAAGAGAGAGTTGGTAGTCGGAACGGCGGAAGACCATCGCGATCACTTGCTTGTGTACTTGTTCGCGATGTTACTGCCGTTTTATCCGATAGACACAGGCTCATGGAGAGACCTTGCTGCATTACTCTCCGCGCTCGCGTTTGTTGTCTTTCTGTTTTGGCACCTGAACCTTCACTACATGAATATCCTCTTCGCCATCCGAGGCTATCGTGTTTTCACGGTCTCGCCACCGGAGGACGAAAACCCACTAACCGGAAGGATCAGCCAAGTTCTAATCACTGCACGAGTAGCGCTGGCTGCGGGGCAACACATCATTGCGTACCGCCTTAGCGACACGGTCTACTTCGAGGTGAAGCAATGAGTGTAGCCTTCGATTTCAAGAACGTTACCGCAACAGAATTTGGCGTCGGTTTGGAAGAAAACGAAGGGCAGCACTTCGTGCTCGTGCCAGTCGATGGCAGCGTGCAAGACGCGTTGCGTGAGATGGTGCAAACCACGCAGGGCGAGATGAGCGAGATTGACGACCCACCGCTCGCCTACGAACCGTCTCAGAAATATTCCAGCCTCGAACACTTGTACCTGGCGCTCGATGACGAAATGGCAGCGCAGATTCGAACACTTCATCAGGCAAACAATTGCCAGTGAACGGGAAGGTCATGTCCGACCCGTCGAGATGTGTTTTGTTACTTTGCCCGAATGATCGACTCGCAAGAAGCGCCGTCTCACGGCGATAAGGCGGGCGACTGCTTTCAAGGGCATTCTGAAAAGTAGGCTCGTTCAATTCACGACCGATGCGCTAAAGCTCGTGCCAGACAAAGTGTTCAAACTAGACAACGACTTCGATATGCTCGCCGACGATGAAGGCGTCTCCATCCTGAGACCCAGCGGTTTCGAGTTCGTTGGTCAACTCAAGGAAGCAATTCTCGCAGCGGCTCCTGCCAATGTGAAGCTGATTCAGAACGATTTACCCTTCGTAGATTTTGCTTCCATTAGGAATACGCTTCTAAACATCCTCGCGCTGCCCGCTATCTCGCTTCAATCCGTGCGCAAAAGAGGCACGCAACGTTGACAAAGCTTGCTCTTGAAACTCTGCGAGAACACAGGTGTCAAGGTACAGGAGGTTAAGGGCAAGCTCATCATTGAGGATTCCAGCGTCATGGACTTTCTAGGAGTGCTGGATCGTCGGTTATATCAGGTCGAACTTGTGAAGGGCTCGCCGGAGTCGTTCAGAGCCGCGAGTCGGAGAAAAATCGCAAGCGGATCGTGATCGATCTTTGAGTTCCGTCAGGGTATGGGAGTCACGTTACACCGGCGTGCGGTGATCGCCAAAGAGACCAACCAAGGTGGTCACAAAGGCTGCCTGCACCTCTGAAACGCCCAGCCGACCCGAACCCTGCCCGGCAGCCAAATCGCACCAGAATCGGCTCCCGATGGCATCTTGATACAATCCCCGGCGAGGAGAATTCATGGAACTTGGCTGGTGTTGTCCAGCAGTTGCGGAAAGAGCGGGATCAGGCGGCAAGCATGGTCGAACAACTGGACGCAGCGCTCGCCGCGCTCAATGGCGGCTCTTACGGAAGACGAACTGGAACTAGGCGCAAGATTTCAGCAGCAGGACGGGCGAGGATCGCGGCTGCCCAGAGAGCACGTTGGGCAAAGGTACGCGGGAAAGGCAAGCAGAAGCAGAACGTTGTCAGCATGCCCAAGAAGAAGACGATGTCAGCCGCCGCTCGCAGGAAGATTGCCGCAGCACAACGGGCGCGATGGGCGAAAGTGAAGGCGGCTCAGAAGTAGTCCAGAGAGCCACCGGAGTTGGCTGTTCAGATTCATCTTGTCCGTACCTTTGGTTTCCGCGTCGTTGAGATCAACGGATGAGCGCCTGCGTTCGTAGCCCCACTGCCACAAGGCATGGTCTGCGGTACGCAAAGGAACCTTGAACTGTTGTGCCAATTCACGGCACTTCCGCAGGTATGCGAGATAGTAATCCACGCGGTCGGTCGGTGCGTCGGAAACACCCAAAGACCTCAAAGCGTAGATGTCGATGATCGTGTACCTCCGGGAATCGATGGTCGTCATTATTGCAGATGCCACAGGAACGCCAATTCCATGAATCCTATCGAGGACCTCTATTGCCTGAAGCTTCCGTGCCAGCGGTGATCGCCGACCTTAGTGCGTGGGCAATATCGGCTTCGGTGTTTTGATCGACATAGGACATCACGCGAGTCAGATGCACTCCCTCCATTTTCCAGCGAACGATCACATTGAGATTTTCCCGATTGAAATCTCCAAAGGCAATCTTGTGTCCTGCTGCCATAGCCTTCTCTTCCTCGACGTTGGTCAATCGGCGAGCTACGAGGCTATCTATTTCCGATGGCAAAAACTGCAAAACGAAGTTGAACGGATCAGTCTTCACCGATGTTTTGCAGGTTGGCGTGCTCGTTTTTCTAGGTCCACGCTGCTGAGAAACGGTTAGCGCGGTTCCATGTTGCATGTAGGCGACGAACGACTCTGGCGTGTGTGACTGACTGTGCAGGAATGGCTTGTGCGGGTTGCCTCGGCTGAGAAAATCGGCTGCAACGGCAGGCAGAAAGTATTGAGGGAGCAATCCGCAGGCGTACGTGGGACAATCTGGGAGTCCCGCGTCAGTCACCTTACCGGACGGATTGATTAGCACGCGTGCGCCATTCACACGGAAGGAAGCGTTGTTACTGTCATCGGCAAGTGGCGAGACCTGATCAAGCGATAGTGGAGTGTGCGACTGTGGGACTGGCGCAGCCGGGCGATCTCGGAACGGATGAACTCGTACGCGGCTATTTGCGCGGCGTTCGGCATACTTCGCGGAGATACGATCTGTCGTCAGTCTCTGCTCTCGTACGGCGGATGGAAATAGCCGACCGTTTCGCCTGATTGCGAATAGAGGTAGCGACCATGAGAATCAATATATCCAAGCGTCTGCCCTGAAGGTGTGTACATGTATTTGTGGTTGGAGTCCCAATAGGCAATCGCCGTTCCCGCCGTCGAGTATAGGTACTTATCGTTCGAATCCATGTAGCCGATCGTGCCACCATCCTGCCCGTACAAATAACGCGCCATGATGCAACGGATTCTAATACCACGGACATTCGGTGCAAAAGGGATCAGTTCACCCGCTCACATTGCCGCAGGCTGCCCAAGCTGACGAACCTGACCTTCCGTCGATCCTTCGTCAGGATCGTCTCCCCCGTGAACGGAATCCTCCTGAGAATCCCCGGCTTGTGCCGGACTGAGAACTTGCCGAAGCTGCCCAGCTTCAACGTGAACCCATCCGTTTCCAGATTGTTCAGCAGCGTGGCTTCCAAGCTGCGCGACCACCGTGTCTACGATCGTGCTCGGCTTCTTTCTTCGTCGGCAACAGCCAACGCCTGCTGAACCCTCGCAGCCAACTCGTCTCGACCTCCTACGCTTGCTCGCATGCAGTTCAAATCCTTTCTGAAAGGAAGTGTCCCCATGCAGAGCAATACCGTCGAAATTCGAAAATCAACCCGCTCAATTTCGCCAAGTATTTCTGTGGAAAACCGCAAGCCCGACCCGTTCACGATTGTTGACGGGCGGTATGTCGGGAACGACGGGTTTGTCGTGCCGAAGAACTTCGATGAGTTCCACGAGCGGTTTCCCGAATACGTCCGCAACTGGGTCAGCAAGCACGCTGGACAGGTCGGCACCGCAAGAAGATGTGGAGGACTGGACGCAAGACCTGCTGATCCACCTGCGCTGCCTGCCCGCAACGTCCAAGCACCGGGAGGCTGGCAAAGAGGACATCGTGCAAACGTTCGACCCGCACAAGCACTACGGGGCGAACAGCGCCCGGTTCTTCAACTACATCAATCTCTGCCTCGCAAACAAGTTCAGGTCGATCCAGTTCGAGACGGATGAAGAACCCGATCTGCCGCGCAGGGAACGTTTCCATCGGCGGACACTTTGATGAGAGCGATTCCGGGCAGGTGGACGACGAGTTCTGCCACGCGCACTCGGAGCACCTGCGGAGGAGTGCCAGCGGCAGGAGAGGCAGCGGGACGCGAGATCATACGTTGGCTGAATTTGTAGAGTTCGTGCGGCGCGAGGATTCAAGCGTTTTACCCGTTATGGGAGCGATTGCAGCGACCGTCAACGCCCGCTGCTGCCGCAGAGTTGCTTGGGATTGCGAGAAGCCGATTTTCGGCGTCTCTTAGACCGCCTTCGCAAGTTGGGGCAGTTTTTCTTGGCGGGAGGAGCGCGACAAAGGCGATCCACAAGACCCAAGGCTCTGTACTCCCACCACTGTGAAGTTGGCGCGACCCGATGCCGTACATTCTTGCACCGCTTGGAACCGCCTCGATTTGTACAACGAGGTCTGGAATCAGCCGCTCATCAAGCTCTCGCGGAAGTATGGAATCTCTGATGTCAGGCTGGGCAAGGTGTGTCGGGAACTGAAGATACCTCACCCTGGACGCGGCTATTGGGCGAAGAGAAAAGCTGGTAAACCTGTTGTGCAACCGCCACTCACAGTGTTCGAAGACGCGCCCATTGTGCGGAGGTTCTTCCACGCGGAATTTCGGTACAACTGGGGTTCAACTGAGAGGCGAGAGAAAGACTGGCTTTTTGCCCCTATGCGACACCAAATGAAGCACTTAGATTTTTGATCTTCTCTGCTTCGGGACCAGGGGGTCGGAGGTTCAAATCCTCTCTCCCCGACCAATTACCTCAATCCCATCATTGAATTAGCGAGCTTCCGGTCTTTGCAAATTACCCGCTGTGCGCTCTCCGAAGGGCGGTGGGCCAATGGTCGTCGTCGAACGATTCACAGCGGCACAACTCCAACTTCGTCCTCCACGCTCCTCGCCAAGGCTGCATGAAATCACTCGCCTATCCGTTTCGTGTTTCGATGGCGTAGTTGGTGAAATGGCGACACTACATCTGCTTCGAAATGTCTCGGATGAGATTGAATGAGTAAAGTGGAATCGCCGCACGCCTTAATCGGACGCAGTAACGGAAACCAGTTCGGGGCTACATCGTGAGTTTTGCATCGCCTTGACAGCGTCTTCTGCCGTGAACTTCCCCATCTTCAGTGCCAGTTTGCGGTTCGCGGTTGTCTGCATTGTAGTGTGGTCCAGTCGCTGTACGTAAACTGGGCCGAGCTTACCGCCACGATTCACCTTCACTACAAATTTTGTATTTTTCATTTGTTTTTCCTCTCACTTCTGAGTCCTACCGAGTAGTATCGAGCCTTTGCGCGCCAATCTAATTCCTGCGCGCCGCGCGGATTGCACAGAACTGTGGACATGCGCGCCGCTCCCATTGCGCGACGTGCGCTTTAAGATCCTCAAGCGAGGCACGGTTCTGCGGACAAAGAGTCGACGCGACCGAGAGCGTCGCTTAACAACTTGGCTGCGGCTCGGGTTTCTTCTCCTGTCGGCAACTGGATCTGGAGCAGGCCCTTTCGTCCCAGGTTAGGCAAAGGCGAGAAAGTGCGCTGGTGTTGCATGATGAACTCCAACGTGCGAGACAAATCTTCCGATCGAAACCCGTTTCTGAAGTGAATGCCTTTGGTATTCGACGCCAAAGATGACATCCAGTAGTCGCAGACAAGATCCCATTCGCCCGGAGACTTCGATGACCAAATCATCAGGTAGTCCAGAGAGTTATCGGGTGCGAAAGCGTATTCCAGGTGAAGCGATCCCGACGTGGCATCCTTCATCAAATCTGGCCAGCTCTGGACAACCGCGGACTCAAGGAGTCGGTCCAGACACTGCGTATTATCTGGCCTCATAGGGACTCGCTTCCCGGCATGCGATCGGTGATCGAAGCGATCGACAGCCTGCGTTTTGGCTGCAATAACTCAAGGGAAAAAAAGAACAGAAGCACCGTCAAGGCGCTGACAATTCCAAACATGTAGCTGGAGAACGGAACGGGAGCAACCGGATTAAACAGGCAGACCACTAGCAAAAACAGAGCCATCCAGACATACCTGCGCATTCTGGCCGCCTGCGTGAGCACGATTGCGCCTGCCGTCGCCACCACGAACTGCGACAGGAGTCGATAGGAGGAAATTGAATACCAGAATCCGCCTTCCATCAGAGCTGCAATCGCACTCCACTTGATAATTTTAGTAAGCAATGAGTTCTCACCCTTTTTCTGGTCTTGGTTTCTGGTCGTTCAAGTCGCAGCCTTCAGCCCTTGGCCCACTCACCATCTCGCCTGTCGTTCTGCCTGCTCTCGACGCTCTCGAGCCTGTAACCCTCCTGGATGTGGCGCGAATGCGCGGAAACGGTTGCGTAGGGCACCCCCAAAAAGTGCTTGGCCACAATTGCGGTAACTTCGAGGCAATTAAAGTTCTTGTACTTCACCTTGCGCGCGATTCGTTCCAGTGCTCCCTGGATCTTGACTGCTCCAATTGCGCCGAAAAACGTCGCCTTGATTTCGTCTGCCATGAAAAGAAAGTTCCACCGTGCCGCGTGAATCTTGTGATCGAGAGTGAATCCATCAAGCATCTTTACCACGTTCCAACTTCCGAAGTATGGTTCGCTTTGCAGCGCCAGAACCTCGGTCATGCGTGGCGACTCTTCGCCGATAAGGACTGTTCCGACTTGAACGATTGGCGTCATGGATTATGTCCCTCCGTACTGAGCTTGTTGAAAGGAATCCGAGGGCAGCCTTGCTATAACTACGACTTTAGAGGATCGGCGATCGTCAATTCTGAGCAATTTTGACCAGTTGTTTTGAGGCAATGAGCGTATTGATTCGAAAGGAGAACTGCCGTTGGGCGGGGCAGGAGCCAAGCGATTCAGGAATCTTGATGTCAGGCATAGAAACAGTACCTCCCGTGCAGACCATCGAACTCGCGACCGCGTTCCCGAGGACGGCCATCCATGGGCCAGAAGCCCCTGTTCATTTGCACTCGAATGCCGGGCTCCCCAGTAGGATTGCCGTAGTGGGCAACTATCTGCCAAGGCAGTGTGGGATCGCCACTTTTACTACTGATCTGTGTGATGCGCTCGCCGCTGAGTGTGGTGCCGCCAGGTTGTTCGCGGTTCCCGTGAACGACACGGAATTGGGCTACGACTACGCACCAAGGGTGAGACTGGCGCTTGCCCAGGATGATCTGTCCTCCTATGAGCAAGCGGCGAACTTCCTCAATTTCACAAATTTCGATTTAGTCTGCCTGCAACACGAGTATGGAATCTTCGGCGGCCCCGCGGGCGGCCACATTCTGGCTCTGCTTCGCCGCCTCAAAATGCCGGTCATCACCACGCTGCATACGGTCCTTCGCGAACCGAACCCCGATCAACGGCGTGTGATGGAGGAAATTGCGGACCTTTCAGATCGTCTGATTGTGATGAGCGAGCTGTCTTCCCAGTTCTTGCAGGAAATATTCAAAGTACCGGGCCGCAAGATCGATATGGTTCCTCACGGCGTTCCCGACCTGCCTTTTCTGGATCCGAACTTCTACAAAGACCGGTTCGAGGTGGAAGGAAAAGCTGTGCTCCTCACCTTCGGTCTGCTCTCGCCAAACAAGGGAATTGAAAACGTGATTCAAGCGCTGCCCCACATTCTGGCGAAGCACAAGAATGTGGTCTACATCGTGGCTGGCGCGACCCACCCCCACATTCTGCGGCGGGAAGGCGATTACTACCGCGAAGGCCTTCAGGCATTAGCGAAGGAAATCGGCGTGGAATCCCATGTGCGGTTCCACAACCGTTTCGCAACTCCTGCGGAAATGGCCGAGTTCATCGGCGCAGCGGACATATACATCACTCCCTACCGTTACGAAGAGCAGGTCGTCTCCGGGACGCTTGCTTATGCGCTCGGGGCGGGTAAAGCCATCATTTCGACTCCTTATTGGCATGCCATCGAGCTGCTGGATGACCGCCGCGGAGCGCTGGTTCCGTTCCAGGATCCGGAGGCCATCGCTCGCAAGACTGTCGAACTTCTGGATACCCCCGCGATCCGGCATGCGATGCGAAAACGCGCTTACTTATATTCCCGCGAAATGGTTTGGAAGAAAGTCGCGCAGGGATACATGGCGAGTTTTGCTCGCGCTCGCAGTGACCGCATGCAGACCCCACGCGTGACGGCGACAGATACTCGACCAGAAAGGTGTTTCAATAAACTACCCACGCTTAACCTTGACCACCTGCGTCGCATGACCGATGACACCGGCCTGCTCCAGCACGCGACTTTTGCCGTTCCAAACTATGCTGAGGGATATACCACCGACGATAATGCCCGCGCATTAGTTCTGACTGTCATGCTTGAACAACTTGGACAAACAGAGCTGCGGGAAGTTCACGATCTGGGTTCGCGATATCTGGCGTTTCTTGGCTATGCCCTCAATGCAGTGAATGGGAGGTTCAGAAACTTCCTGGCATATACGCGCGTATGGAACGAGCCGGAAGGGTCGGAGGATTGCCACGGGCGCGCGCTGTGGGCGCTGGGGACTGTGCTTGGGCGATCAAAAGACCTGGCGCTCCGCGGCGCGGCTGGCCGCCTGTTTGAGATTGCTCTCCCCGCCGTGCTTGCCTTCACAAGTCCGCGTGCCTGGGCGTTTGCAGTTTTGGGAATTCAAGAGTACTTGAATTCATTTCCGGGCGACCGGGACGCGCAAAGAGTGAGCTCGGTCCTCGCTACTCGTCTCATCGACAACTACAACGGAAACCAGTCATTGGATTGGTATTGGTTTGAAGATGTCTTGGCTTACTCCAATGCCAGATTGCCGCAAGCTGTGCTAACCGCCGGTTCTCGCAATATGAATCGCGAGATGATCGCGATCGGCCTGGCAGCTTTGAACTGGCTGAACGAAGTGCAGCGCTGCGAAGGGCAGGATCACTTCGTGCCCATCGGCTCGCAAGGCTTTTATCGCAAAGGCTGCGAGCGAGCTCGATTCGATCAGCAACCGGTTGAAGCGGGCGGCGCGATTTCTGCCTGTCTCGAAGCCTATCGCCTCACGGGCGATGATCTTTGGCGCAAAGAAGCCTGGTCGGCGTTCAACTGGTTTCTGGGAAGTAATGACTTAGGGCTTCCCCTGTACGATCCCCTCACTGGAGGGTGCCGAGACGGTTTACATCCGGAGCGGGTGAATGAAAACCAGGGAGCGGAATCCACCCTCGCCTTCCTGATGGCACAGGTTGAAATGCGCTTGCTCGGAGAAGTCCATGGCCCTGACGAACTAGCGAGCACCAAGAAGAAAGAGGTCGCCCAACATGCACTCTGAAGTTGCAGTTCCCCATTTCCTGAAATCTCTCGTGAAGTCCCTATGACCGTTGCCGCGATCACTGGCCACGAGCCTCTTCTCCATCGTCATTCTGGCAACCCGATTCTGACCAGCAAGGATTGGCCGTACTCCATCAATAGTGTCTTCAATGCCGGAGCAACACTGCTCGAAGACGGCTCAACGCTGCTCCTTTGTCGGGTGGAAGATCGGCGCGGCCTTTCACATCTTTGTGCTGCCCGCTCACGAAACGGCGTTGATGATTGGCAAATTGATCGTGAGCCGACGCTGATGTCGAGCCCGAAGGATTATCCAGAGGAGATCTGGGGCATCGAGGATCCGCGCATCACCTTCGCCCCTGAACTACAGCAGTACGTCGTGACCTACACTTCGTATTCGCGCGGTGGTCCCGGAGTCTCGCTCGCTTTGACGAAGGACTTCCGCAGCTTCGAACGCTACGGGGTCATCATGCCGCCCGATGACAAGGATTCGGCGCTCTTACCGCGAAGAATCAACGGCTACTGGGCTCTGATCCACCGGCCGATGACACCACTCGGTTCCCACATGTGGATCTCGTATTCACCGGACCTCCGCCACTGGGGACGGCATCGACTTATTCTGGAGGCACGCCGCGGGGCATGGTGGGATGCAAACAAGATTGGACTGTCTCCGCCTCCGATCGAAACGCCTAGAGGATGGTTGACGTTCTACCACGGTGTACGACACACGCCCTCGGGCTGCCTCTATCGCTTGGGTCTCGCTCTGTTTGACCTCGAGAATCCGGAGAAATGCCTGCTGCGGGGTGACTCGTGGATTTTTGGGCCGGAGGCTGACTATGAGCGTCACGGCGATGTGAAGGATGTCGTGTTTCCATGCGGCTATACCATGGACCCGGATGGCGATACGCTTAACGTTTACTACGGAGCCGCCGACTCCTCCATCGCTCTGGCTCGGGCTAGCGTGCGCGCGTTGCTGGCCTGGCTGAACGTAAACGGAAGTTGCGAGGGCGGCCGGCGGGCTGCTGATTAAGAAAGTTCAGCCGTTCTTATATTCCACAATGTGAGCTATCTTGCTCAGACGCAAAAGTTCCCGGCTAGTAGTGTGTACTTACCTGAGTGTGGAGATTGCGGTACGGGCAGCGTATTCGCGGCTCTGATTCCAGGCTCCCTTGAGTGGGGCCTGGATCTAACCTCGAAGCGGTCACATCCAGCCAATCGGTGTATTCATCCGTATTGAGCCGCCAAACCTTGCGGCGCGACGCGAATCGGCCCTGAAAACCTCGAGCAAGTTCCTCGACATCCGAAATCGGGCCCTCCTTCTGGGGATGGAGGTGAAGCGAATGGCCCATCGAATAAGAAAGGTCAAACAATATGCCTCTAATTCAACTGTTGGAAGTTCTGATCGTGGTGGGTGTTCTCCTGTGGCTCGTGAACCGCTTCATTCCGATGCAGGGAACGATCAAGTCAATCTTGAACGGCGTCGTCGTGATTGCCGTGGTTCTGTGGGTACTGAATGTTTTTGGGCTATTCAACTCCCTCGCAGCCATCCACGTTGGCAAAGGGTGAGGCGCGCGACCGAAAAAGTGCAACAGCAGTCGCAATTAAACAAAATCGAATTTATGGAGGCAATACGTTATGAAGTTAGTTAGAGTTCTCAGCGCCACAGCATTATGTCTGACCCTCGGAATTGCAGTCCCGGCGTACGCGCAGGAGCAGCACGAACAGAAGGAAGAACAGAAAGCCAAGCCGGAAGAAAAGCGGGCACAGCCAGAAGAGAAGAAGGCGCAACAGGAAAAGCCGGCAAAACAGGAAGAGAAGAGCGCGCAACAGGAGAAGAGCAATAGTAAGGAAGAAAAGTCCGCACAACAGCAGCATGAGTCGAAGGCGAACCCAGCCCAGCAGCGCGCCGGAAATCGCATTCCGGAAGAGCGCTTCAAGGCCAATTTTGGACGCGAGCACACCTTTCACGTCAGCCAAGGCGACTACAGTAACGGTCGTCGCTTCGCATACGGCGGCTACTCGTTCGGATTCGTAGATCCCTGGCCAAGCAACTGGCTCTACACGCAAGATGTTTATGTGGTCGACATCAACGGCGTGTACTACCTCTGCAACCCGATGTATCCGGGCGTGAACCTTACGCTTAGCTTTGTCCTCTAAGGGCGTGCTCAGGGCGAATCCGTTTGCCGGATTCGCGCCTTCCACCCGTGGGCGCTCGAATGTCCCGGCGCTGATTCATTTGAATGGGAGTGAACTATGATCGGAATTCTTCTGGTTGTAATCCTCGTCTTAGCCCTCATGGGTGCGCTTCCAAGATGGCGGCACAGCCGGAGTTGGGGTTATGGCCCGAGCAGCGGTGTGGGCTTGGCTTTGATCATTGTCGTCATTTTGATGGTCCTTGGTCGCATGTGAGCAACAAAGTCATTCCGCGAATCCTCTAGGCTAAGTCAGCTTTCTGAAGATTTCCCCTCTTAATCAGTCGTACAACCGAAAGGAACACCTAATGAAGAAATTAATGTCGCTGCTGTTGATGAGTATGGTTGGTTTGCTTGGAACGTATGCCTGGGCCGGGTCGAACCGCGAAGACTCAGTCGATCGCCTGCAATCGTCCGTCGACGTTCTGCACGCCATCATGTCAACTCCGGACAAAGGCATCCCTGAGGAAGTGTTGAGCGGCGCGAAGTGCATTCTGGTTGTTCCCAACCTCATTAAAGGCGGATTCGTCTTCGGCGCCAAGCACGGTCGTGGCGTGGCTACATGCCGCACGCCCGAAGGCTGGAGCGCTCCCGCATTCGTTTCGATCGGCGGTGGAAGTTGGGGATTGCAGATCGGCGTTGAAGATATCGACCTCGTCATGTTGGTAATGAACGATCAGGGCTTTCAGCATCTACTCTCCAGCAAGTTCGAACTTACGGGCGAGGGATCGGTTGCCGCCGGACCAGTCGGCCGGCATGCCTCTGCTGGGACGGACTGGAAGATGAACACCGAAATGCTGACCTACTCGCGCTCCAGAGGCGTGTTCGCCGGCCTGACGTTGGAAGGCGCCGTGGTTGAGCAGGACAATGATTCGACCCGCGCCATTTACGGCAAGCACATGATGTTCCGCAATATCCTCTCAGGTAAGGTCTCAACGCCGAGGAGTGCGGACGCTTTCATGAAGGCAGTGTCAGAGGCGGGCCAGCAGGCCAAGATTGCCGAAGCCAAGGAAGACAAAAAGTAATAAGCAAAGAGAGCCCACTCTAAACGCCAGAGTTCCCGCTCGCCGGGACCAAGGTATCGGCCCCGGCGGGTTAAGCACAGCAAGACCTTCGAAAAACCGTAGAAGCGAGAAAGCTCAATCGATGGAACCCACTTTTCGTGAACTTCGCAACCGCCTGCGGCGACGCCTGGCGCCAGTTCGTGAAGTGCTGCTGAAAGTACTCGCGATCCTGACACCGCGAATGCGGGAAGTCCGGACGCAAAGGATGTGCCCGTTCTGCGGTCTGGTCACACCCCGTTCCAAAACGTGTTTGGAGTGCGGCAAGACCCTCATAGAAGTGCACACTTAGGTGAATGTCAAAAGAAAGATAAACGAGGAGATCAAGTATGCTTTGGACAATTTTTGTGGTGCTTCTGATTCTGTGGCTTCTGGGTTTCAGCCTGCATATAGCCGGCGGCCTGATCCATTTACTGCTAGTCGTCGCTCTGGTAGTGCTGGTCTTCAATTTGGTAAGCGGCCGTCGAAGCGTCGTCTAACGGCAGTCTGAAGGAGATACGAATGAAACGACAATATCTACACCTCACTGCCTATCATTGCGATCAATGTGAAGGGCCAGTGATTAGCGGATCGGTCGCCATACGCGAGAACGAGATATCCCGGGAGACAGACGTAAAGCAGATAGGAGCGATGTGTCTGGCGTGCGGGCACAAACAGGCAGAAGCCAGCGAAGCAGGCATCACGCGTCGCTGCGCACCGTTAGACTGGCAACCGGTCAAGACGCTTTGTCTCTGAGTCCACTCGTCGCTTAGTACAAGGGCAAAGCTAGCCCTTCGTGTTGGATCGCCTAAGCTTGCGGCGATGCGCGCGCTTCTTTTTGTCTTTGTTGGCGATTCTCTTGGCCTCAAACTTATTCATTGGCGCCGCGGAATGCGTCGTCTCGGGTTTTGTTTCGGTTACGGGCTTCTCTTCCACTGGGTTTTCCACAATTCTCCTTGGCTCGACTAGTCTCGCATCTTAGGCACTAAGAAAAGTGCTGGTACGTACTATGCCTGTTCGACGGCTCTCGCGATCGCATGCTTCCCTGCGCGAAGCTGTTCGGCCGTGAACACCTGGCCGCAGGTGCTGCACCGCCACTTTGAGGTTGATCTTCCCGGCATGCCAATTCTCGGCCCGACCCGCGCATTTTCGCTCGGATTAAAAGCCATCGCTAGTTCGCCACCGCATCCTAGACAGAGTCTTTTTCCCACAATTATTGTGATCCTTGCACAGTGGTTTTCATACTAAGCGCCGCAGCTTCGCCGAATCTGGTCAGAATTGAACAGTCTTCGAGACGAGATTCAAGTTATAGAAGAAGGTCGTCAGCTGGGTATCGTAAGACTAATCGTGGAAAATACGAGGATGGAATCGATTCCGGAAAAGTTCAGTCATGCAGTACAACGTTCAGCAGAGAACTGTGTACTTGCAAGCCACCCTCGATGCCCCCGGCGTACTGAATGAAGCCCAATTTCCGAAAGCGATTCATGAAAAAGCTCACCCGGGAGCGCGTAGTTCCGACCATCTCTGCCAGAGTCTCCTGGCTGATCTTGGGCACCACAGTTTCGGGCACGCCTTCCTTGCCAAAATGAGCAAGCATTAGAAGGACCCGTGCCAGTCTCTTTTCGCTGGAATTGAAGAGCTGATCTACGAGATCCTCTTCGTAGCGAATGTTGCGGGCAAGCAGGTAGGCGACGAACATGTCAGACAATGATCGTTCCCGATGAAGCACTTCCATCATCGCCTTCTTCTCAATCCGGAGAAGGTGGCAATCCGTCATGGCCACGGCCGACCCCATGCGGAGAGCCTGGCCTGCAAGAGAGCCCTCGCCGAAGAAATTTCCCTCGCTCAATATTCCGATCGTGGCTTCCTTGCCAATTTTGGAGACGACCGAGAGCCGAACCTTGCCTTTTTGGATGTAGAAAATGGAGTCCGCCGCGTCGCCTTGCGTGAAGATTGCCTGTTTGCGCGAAACGGCTAGGCTTCTCCGGCCCTCGCCAATAGTCGCGAGAAAGGTGGCAGGATTGAACGCATGGTTCTTCTTATAGGTCGCGGCAACTCTCATCAATCTCGATTGTAGTCTTAAGCGGGCTCCTTCGAATACCCGCGGGACGCAACGATAATCGGAACAATCGCAGATATGCTCGGGAATCTGCCGGAGGGGCGGCCAGTATCGTGCTAAATAACTTACTTCTCCGAGGCTACTAGCCTGCGATCCCGATGGGGTTCGGTGCGTGGCTGGCCCGTCGCCAGCTCACATTTTTCTCCCGGCCTGGCCCCGCAAGTGGGGCACCGCACTTCCAAAGCCTGCTTCTCGGTGACTTTCACTCCCACATCATGCGTCTGCGCGGGAAGAGAAGATGGTCAATTTTGAACAGCGGAAGCCTGCTGATCGTGCGCGATTGGCCGGCCAACTGAATTGGCCGTCGTGAAGCCGCCGGCACGACAATGAAATGCGACAAACTCCAGACAAATATAGTTTTGCCTGGGAACACTCCTATGGGCTCCCTTACTGTTTACACCGCTCCGTCGAAGTAGGCATTTTCGGCGAGATTATTCCTACGTTCCACCCCCAGGGGATGTCTCCGCTTGCTCGGCGCCTGCAAACGACCTCCTCGTTTAGTTCGTACATCCCGGGCATAAGATGTTCCAACGGGTGCGGAGCATCTGTGAATGCCATGTAAGCGCCCTTCGATCCGAACGCTGGCCAGTCAGGTTCATTCGCGGCGCGTGGCCTTCCCGTATGTACAAACGAACTCCAATAGCCAATCATCGCATCGGAGAGTTTCCTTTCCTCGGGTGTTGCTGGGATTTTCGGCCAAAGCGGCGGGGTGCTGTCGAACGTGCCAAACACGTAAGGCAATTCGCTGGCGTGGAAGGCATGAAGGCCGGCAGCATCTTCGGCTGGGTAGCCATGATCAAAAAGATAGAGGAAAGCCGGCTGGCCCAGTGCGGTCTGCTTCCTTACCAGTCGCTCCGCGGTCCAGCCGTAGAGCGCATCTCGGGTCGTGGCCCAGACACTCTCCTGGAGGTTAGTACTCGGGTAGAGCCGCAGGAATGCATCGGCCAGATCAAGGTACCGTTCACGAATCGTAGTTTCGTATGCGGAGGCGGTCGCCGGTGGAGGCGGGGCCAGGATTCGTAATGACCGGATCTCTCCGCTGTTGAAACCAGCGAGGAGCGGCACAGGCGCTTGTTCGCCCTTGTCGAAAACATCGACCAACTGGCTCAGGAGTACGTGCCCGTCAATCGTGGGCCATGGGGCGTACCCGGTTGCCGGCGCGGCTTCAGCCAGCTTGGCTGCATCCATCGCCCTCAATGCCGCAATGTTCGGCGCGTGAAGGGCGGCTGCAAGCTTCGTCCCGCTCTCCTCCGCAGACGGTATGCCGAAACTACGCTGTTTCAGCTCCGGCATGGAGATCATATAGGCACTTTCCGCAATTCCCTTCGAGAACAAACCTCGTGCGGAGGGCGCGGCCATCAGGTACATCACGCTCAGTGCTCCGGCCGATTCGCCGGCAATGGTCACGTTCGAAGGATCACCGCCGAACGAGCCGATGTTGCGCTTAACCCATCGCAGCGCCTCGATCTGATCCAGCAGGCCATAATTGCCGGATACTCCCTCCGGCGACTCGGCGCTAAGTTCGGGATGCGCAAGCCAGCCGAGGACACCCACTCGATAATTGATGGAAACGACGATGATGCCTTGATTCGCAAGCCACGTGCCGTCATAGAAGGGCTCTCTACTTGCCCCTCCAACCAGCGCACCGCCGTATATCCAGAAGAAGACTGGCGCGTTGTGCGCGTCGATCGGAGTCCAGATATTCAGCGTCAGGCAATCCTCGCTCATCGGCATCGGATCGCGAGTGTAGATGTTCGAAAGTTGCGGTTTGGGTTGCAGGCAGGCGGGCCCGAATTCAGTGGCTTTTCGAACACCTTCCCAGCGAGGCATGGGACTCGGCGGTCTCCATCGTGCCGCGCCGACGGGAGGCAACACGTATGGGATGCCCTTGAAGACATGCAGCTTGCCTTCGACTAGACCCTCTAACTTGCCCGCAGGAGAGTCGACAACTAAGCTGCGTTTGGCATCGGATGGGGATGTCATGGTTGTCTTTCCTTCGGCGCAATATAAAGGTGTCGTAACAAGAAAGATGGCAAGACAGCCGGCAAGGCAGCCGGCCATGGCGCTCCACATGATCAAGTAACGTCGTATCCTCATACGGTAACTCCCGGCGCATTGTTCTCGCGTGAAAGTACGCGCGCGAGTCGTAGGAACAGAAAAATTGCCACTAGATAAAACGGCACGAGTGTATAAAGCGCAATCTGCAACGAGCTATGGGGGTGGGCTGCGTGGAAAAAGTCGCTGGCTGCGCCTACATAAGTAGGGCCGAGGCCGAGACCGATGAAATTCATCACCAGCAAGAGCAACGCGCCCGACATAACGCGCTGGTCCGGCCGTACCTCTTCCTGCACAAGCGTGACCATTGATGAGAGATAGAAATAGTTCAGAAACAGCGTGGCAACGAGGAAGAACAGGGCAAGGTGCCACGAGTGCGCCCAGACAAAAGCCAGGTAGAAGGGAACGGCCATCGCAAGCGAGCTTGCGGGAATCAGGGCATAACCCTGTTTCGATGTTTGCGTGAACCGATCAATCAACCGGCCTGAGACGAACATAGCCCCGCCTCCTCCGATCAGAAAGACCAACGCATAGTAAACGGCGATTTCTTTCAGCACCATCCCTTTCTCACGCATAAGAAAGAGAACTACGAAATTGCCCAGCCCATAAGTGATGAACTGCGTGGCGCCCGCTGCGAGACCCGCGAGTCTGAGAGACGGCCGCGCGAAGAACATCGCGAGAGTCCGCCAGAAACCTGTCTTGCTCATTGCCGCTTGATCTGAGATGCGATCCAAACCGCCGCGCCGGGGTTCGCGCACGAACAGCAGGACTGCGATTGCCGCGAACAGGCCGATGCTGCCAAGAAAGAGAAATGCATAACGCCAACTGAAAGCAGCTGCAATGGAAGCCCCGAAAGCGATCCCTAGCGTCGCGCCGAAAGCCGGACCGAGATTATAAAGACCAAGCGCTGTTCCCCGCCGGCCGGGCGGGAAATAGTCGGAAATAATCGAGTAGGAGGGCGGAACGCCGCCGGCTTCACCGAAGCCGACCGCCATATACGCGATAACAAGCTGAGGGTAGGTTGCGGCGAGGCCACAGGTCATTGTCGCCGCGCTCCAAATTGCGCACGCGGCCGCTAGCACCTTAGACCTGTTCGTGTTGTCGGCGATCCAGCCCACCGGAATCGAGATAAAGCAATAAAAGAGCGCGAAGTAAAGTCCGCTGACCAAGCCTAGCTTTCCGTCGGAGACGTGCAGACTGTCCTGGATCGGCTTGGCAAGGATTGCCGGAAGCTGCCGCGACAGAAAATTTAGGACGTACACGAACCACAGCATGCCCAACGCCACCCAGGCATGTCGTCCTGGAGTTGCAACCGGAGGCTTCGACGGAAGATCGTGCTGCGCAATCTGCGCCGGGTGCCGACGGTCGCCCACTAGCGTTCCACCGAGGGGTCGCTGGCTTTGCCATCTGCGTTATAGGCGATCACGCGATACTTGGTCGCGAACAAATTCGCGATCGAACTCCTCGCGGCATCCGCATCCACCCACGGAGTGTCGGCATCCGTGGCGCATCGGTCGCAAACCGTCTCCCATTGGGCTGAGTCACCGATCCGGCGCTCCACGCTATAGACGACCGCCCCGGCCGAACCGTGCCATCCCAGTAATCCGATTCCCTTAAAGGTGATAACTGGAGGCGCCGGCACAGGATGCGGAGGTACTGTTAAGCCTCCCATGACAAAGGCGTGCGTGCGCAGAAGTTCGGCGCGAGCTTGCATGTCTTCCGCGGAGTCCACAAGCGTTTTAACTCCGCCATAGAATAAAGACCACCACTGACCCGTCTCGCCCCATTTTGCGTAAGCAGCGCTGTTGGCTGGTGCGGGAAGAAGCTGCCAGCCGAATTTGTCTGCATGCGCCTGGAGCGCCCAGAAGCCATCACCGGAGATGTTGCGGTCGGATTCCAAAGTGCTCAGCACTTTTTGCAAATCATCCCGCGTAGGCCAATCGGTTATGTCCCAGCCGTACTCGTTGGCCACATATACCTTACCTTTTGCGGTCACTACAGCTGCGTGCTTCGAGAATGTTTCTGAAGTTGTCTTCTGACCGAATCCAAAAAGCGCATCCCAGTGCGGATAGTATTCCGCTGTCTGTATGTCAAGAGATTTGGCGTCGAGCGCTCTCTGATCAAAAAGAAAGAATCCGCTGTTGTCTTCGTACAAATGGTTCTTGTCGATCGACTTGATAAAGTTCCCGATGGTATCGATCCAGGCAAGATAGGGCTCCACATGGCCGGCCGCCCCGGCTGCCACGAGAAAGCCGCACACGTTGCAATTCTCCCACGCCAGTATGGTGGGATCATCCTTGTAGGCGATACCGGTGAAAACATTCTTGTGCTCAAGCAGCGCCCGTATGTGCTCTTCAAATTCTGAGATGACATCCGGGTCGGTGAAGAATAGCTTGAACTCTTTTTCATTCTTCCAGGATAGATACTCTCCCTCGCCAGCCATTTCGCAATTCGAGCAGTCGCCTACTAAGGTGATGATGAGACGAAGCCCCCGCTCGTGTGCGGCTTTGACGGCATAGTCAACAACCTTGAAAGCTTCGGGATTGAAGACTCCAGACTTGGGCTCGAGACAGAGATCACATCCCACGCTATCGCCCATGGTTTGCGAACGTACGACACGCGCTCCCATCATCTTGGCGGTATCGAGCGCATCGTCCACCTCAAGGTGTGAAGGGTATCGAGGTCCGAGAGAATCGTCGGGACCATAAGCTTCAATTCCCAGCCACTCGATATTCGGGCCGCTATAGCGGAAGTCTGCACCGCCCAGTGTCAGCCTGGCTCCATGGCGCTGCACGAATTCGTCATTGTGTGCGGTTTGGGCTTGGGCGGTTTGTGCCACGCCCTGACCGGTAACTGGCATCACGCCCATCACGCCAACCATCAAGGCGGCGAGTGTCCCCCTCCGCACACAGTCCATCATCAGAACGCAAGCCTCAGAATGCGAACCTCAATGCCAGTTGGATCACTCTCGGATTCGTGCTCATCGAAGTGATGGTCCCAAAGGCCGAGGGCGTCGTCGTGTAGGTATTGTCCGGACCGGCAAAATTCGGATGATTGAGAGCATTGAAGAAGTCAGCCCGGAACTGCAGGCTGGCGCCTTCCCTCGGCCAAGGCACTTTTTGGCTCTTGGCAAGCGACAGGTCAACAACGGCCTGGTAAGGTTCCCGCAGAATGCCGTTGGGCGTGTCCCCAAACCCGGTCGCGACGCCGTCGTCACCGATCACCGGCGGAGCCGTGAAGCAGGCAGTGTTGATGTAGTTGTTCACTCTTTGACTGACCGATCCCTTGGTCGAAACGTGACTCGCGTTGCACCCGGGGGCGTAGCTCGCCCGGTCGGACGAAATGCCGTACGCGTTGTAGATATTGTTGTAGAGAATGCTGCTCTGCTGGCCGTCCTGAACAACAGTAGCGGTTGCCAGACTCCATCCACCGAGCGCGCTTGCCAGGAGATGATTAGCTTTCCACGGAGTCGGGACAGCATAGTACGCCGATAGCACAAAGCGCTGCGGGCGCACATTGTAATCCGGCCCGTATCCGGTCCCGTGAGTGCGGAGCTGGGTTTGATCGCCGGTTGGTCCGAATTCGTTCGATCCGGTTGTGAAGCCCGGTACGGGGCTCAGCAACCGCATCCAGGTGTAGGCGGCCTGGTATTGAAAACCGTGTCTGAATTTCTGCGTTACCGATAACTGCAAAGAGTTGTACCAGGCTTGGCCATCCGTCCCGAAGTAATACATCGTATTCGCTGTCCACCCGAGATAGGGGGCGCGCAGCGGAATGTTTGCCACAGTGTTTGTGGTCTGGCCGCGGATCGGGTTTTCGGGAGAGGCCAGTGGTGCCTGATTGATCGTCCTGCCCAGAATTGAATGCAGGTCACGCGCGCCTGCATAAGTGACGTCTAAGACGGCGCCGCCCGGGAGTCTGGTCTGCACGCCAAGACTGTAGTGATAGATAGTCGGCGGCCGCCAGTTCATTGCCAGCGCAGCCAGCGTGAAATCAGTGTAGGGAGAATAAGGCGTAAATGTGGGAAAGTCCGGAAGAGCGGGGAAGGGACTCGCATTGGTTGAAGCTGCGTTATACGTTCCGGAAAGGACACTCCATAAACCCGTGGGAGCTTCCGCGCACAACAGCAGATTCATCTGGCCTTCGGTCGTGGTGTGGTACACCCCAATACCTCCCCGAAGGAGGACTCGCTCTGAACCGGGCAGGAGCCAGGCAAAACCGAAACGCGGATTCCATGTATTCTGCCCGTCGCCATTGAATCCGAATTTGTTTTTCCCCTGGATCACACCGGTCGGTAGGGCGGGGCCGTTGTAGTTGGAGTTAACAATGTAGCCGTTGAAACTGCCGCCTGCAGGCGGATTGGGGTCGATCTTGGATACATCAACGTTTCCCCCGCCATTGGCGGAACCAAGGTCACCGATGCGCTCATAGCGCAGGCCGAGGTTGAGCGTAAGTCGCTTGGTTATTTTGTAGCTGTCTTGAACGAAGGCGTTGCCATCCTTGTAACGCCAGTCGCGTTGGAAGTCCCCGAAACCAGCGTAGGTCTCATACACGTTGCTGTAGGGAACTCCATAGGGCAAATAACTTTGGCCGAGCAGGAAATCCGCCCAGGTGAGCCAGAGAACGTAGGCCTCGAAATTGAATTTCGACATATTGTCCCGGCCGGCGGTGAAGCCGCCACCGAAGGTGAACTGATGCTTCCCCTTGATCCACGACAATGTGTCAGCCAACTGGTACTCGTTCTGCAAAAACCTCAGCGCCGAAGTTGTGCCCGACTGGAAGCCGTCATATACGATCCAGAGATTGGGATAGGCGTCCACCTGCGACGGGACGTTCATGCCCAGGCTTGAGAAAGTAAACGCGTTGCCATAGTGCTGGTCTGAAGTCGATCTATGAAAACCGACCACAAGTTGATTCACTAGACTTGGGCTAATCGTATAGGTGTCTGTGATGGAGGCCACATCGAAGCGCTCCGGCTGGAAGAGTGGGAATCCTTCCGTCTGATACAGGGTGGTCCACTCCACGTTGCTGCTGGCACCGAAATAGCGGGCCGCGATCTTGTTACGATCGGACACGAGATAGTCCCCGTTCACCATCCATTGGTTTTCATTGAAGAAGCCTGGCGAGTTCAGGTACGAACTGCCTTGCACCTCAAGGCCGCGGGTAGGATCGATGCTTTGCGGCGTTGGTATTACGTATTGACCGTTGGGCAGCTTAGCCTGGAAGAGTGCCAATGCCTGGGGAGAGATGTTTGAGCCGTCGGCCGCGATCGTGCCGAAATATGGTCCAAGGTATCCGTAGTCGCCGGCGAACACCGCTCCCAATCCCGCCGCCGAGCGGTCGTCAGTAAGAGGAGGGAGATAGACGAACTTATGGTTCGACGGGTCGGTGGAATTGAACTGCTTTGTGCCCTGCCAGGAACCAAAGAGCAAGAGTTTGTTCTTGACCACGGGACCGCCGGCGGTAAAGCCGTATTGATTCTGCCGCAGAATGCCGCGTGGTTGGCCGTTACGATTGGCAAACCAGTCATTGGCGTTCAAATCTTCGTTCCGGAAATACTCGAACAGCGTGCCATGGAAATTGTTGGTGCCCGCTTTGGTGATGACATCGACGTTGGCCCCGGCATTGCGCCCCGTTGTGGCATCGAACATTGCCGTCTGCACTTTGAATTCCTGGATGGTGTCGGGATTGGGAGCCGGAATTCCTGACGAGTAAATCCATGAGCCCTGGATGTCGTTGATTGTGAGGCCGTTCATTTGAAAGTTATTGTCTGTGGAAGTGGCTCCCTGGCTCATGATGCTTCCGCCTGCGGGATTTGCGTCCTGGCTGCCGCCGCCTCTTCCGATCTGGTTCGCGTTGTTGACCTCCTGCGAGACACCTGGATTCAAGCCGATAACTTGGGTGAAGTTACGTGTGACCAGGGGCAGATTCTCAAGCATCTCGGAATCTGTCACACGGCCCAGTTCAGTTGATTCGGTCTGCAAATCGACGCTGGAAGCAGCCACGGTGACCGTTTCGGTCACCGCGCCCGTTTCCATGCGTATGTTGAGTACTGTTGTCTCCGCGACAATCACCTGCACATCCGGCGACGAGGCGACCTTAAATCCTTGTTTCGTAACTTCGAGCGTATAGTGCCCCGGGGGAAGCAGGGAGATAACATACAGTCCGCGGTCGTTGGATTGGGACGTCCGCGTAAAGCCCGTGGCCACATCTGTAACCTTGACTTCAGCGCCCACCAACATTGCAGCGGTGGCGTCCGTGATCGCGCCGCTGATAGCGCCTGTTCCACCTGTCTGCGCGGACAGCACACCGCAGGCTGTAACTAGCGCCCATAAGACGAACGCCACAAATGCGCAGCGGTAAGTCGAGACGGTGTGTTTGCGAGCGGGTTGCACTTGTTGTAAGTAACGCATCGGTTTCCTCGTCTTAGAATTTAGCCTCCGCAACGCGCTCCGGAATACAATTCAGATCCCAGGCAAACAGATGCCAGAGGCGACAGGTTCTAAATCTAAGTAATCCTCACCCTATTCCGTTACGATCTACGAAGCCTCAACATTTCCGTCAACGCTGATGGCCTGCCCCGTTACATTCCGACCAGCCGGCGAACACAGGAAGAGACACATGAGTGCGACGTCGTCCGCAGTCACCATCCGCCGTAACGATATTTTCTTGAGGTATTCCGCGCGCATCGTCGACTCTTCCACACCTTCTTGTTTGGCGCGGGCGCGTATTACGCCATCCATCCTTGATCCCTCGACAATTCCCGGCAGCACGGCATTCACCCGGATGTCGCTGGGCCCCAGTTCAATGGCAAGCGATTTAACGATCCCCACGATCGCCCACTTCGTCGCCACGTAGGGAGTGCGCCACTGCACGCCCATACGGCCGGCAATCGACGAAATGCAGATAATGTTGGCAAGTTTGGACTCTCGCAGCATGGGCACGGCATAATGCAAACACCGGTACTGGCCGTTCAGATTTACGTCAATCGCGCGCTTCCAGTCATCTTCGGTAATCTGATCTACCCCAGCGGTCGGGCCGGCAATGCCCGCACAATTGATCAGGACGTCGAGACCGCCAAATTTCTTGCCCTGAGTTTCAAAAATCGCTCTGACCTGCCCTTCATCGGCCACATCGGCTTTGCTCGCCTGACAGCAAGGAAGGGACTTCTGGAATGCGGCCAGCGCAGCGTCATCGATATCGCAGATGTGAACCTTGGCGCCAGTTTCCGCGAATGCCGACGCAATGGCGGCTCCTATACCGGAAGCTCCGGCCGTCACCAATACACGAAGTCCCGGGGGAGGGTAAAGTCGGTCTTTGAAAGTCATGCTCATCCTAGTTCCCGCTGGATCTCGCCCCGCTGAAGGACGGCGCGGATAGTGCCGGTGCAGAAGAGAAGCGGACATTCTTCTTACCCTTCAACCGCAACATCTCTCTGACTTCTGTCGGGGTAGCGATCTCGAACGAAAGCTCTTCCAGGATTCGGCGTATCTTACTAACCTGTTCGGCGTTACTCTTCGCCTTGTGGCCTGGACCAAGATAAAGACTGTCCTCCAGACCTACGCGCACGTTTGCGCCCATGATGGCTCCTATGGTGAGAAGCGACATCTGGTGACGACCCGCGCCCAAAACTGAAAATTGATAATTGTCGCGGCCGAACAATCGATCCGCTGTTGATCGCATCACGAAGAGGTTCTCTGGATCAGGTCCCAGTCCGCCGAGGATTCCAAAAATCGTCTGAATGAAGATCGGCGGCTCGATCAGTTTCCTGTCCACGAAGTAGGCGAGGTTATAGAGGTGCCCCACGTCGTAACACTCCAGTTCAAAGCGAGTGCCCCCTTCTCCAAGATGGCGCAGTAAGTATTCAATATCGGCGAATGTATTCCTGAAGACGACGTCTTTGCTGCCTTCGACGTACTCTTTCTCCCAGTCATAGCGCCACTGAGTGATTCGCTCTGCAACCGGGTGAAACGAAAAATTCATCGATCCCAGGTTCAGCGAACACATTTCGGGCTGGACCATCAGAGGATAGCCGAGTCGTTCCTCGATCTTCATCCGGCTGCTGCCGCCCGTCGTGATGTTGATGATGGCATCTGTGCGCTCCGCCAAGACCGGGCAAATCTGCTGGAAGTGCGCTGGATTCGCTGAAGGCCTGCCGTTTTCCGGGTCCCGCGCGTGGAGATGGAGAATTGCTGCTCCAGCCTCGGCGGCCTCAATAGCGCTGTTCACTATCTGCGCGGGAGTCATCGGCAGATACTCCGACATCGTCGGAGTGTGAACCGAACCGGTAATCGCGCAGCTAACAATGATCTTGCGGTTCTTGTTTGCCATCGTCCCTCACGCAGCTAGTGCCCGAGAGATAATGGAGAGTAAATGCCAGAGACGACAGGTTCCGAGCGGACAATTTGATGTCAGTTTTCGACACCGCGGTCTCAACAGGCTGATTTTGGGCTTCGCAAACCTAGGGCAGTCCAGCCCGGGGAACATCGACAGTAGTCATCCAAATCGCGGCGCGATGGTTAGCGGACGCCTCCGCCTCGTGGAAGGTCGGTGCAACACTCACGAAAAGTGTTCGCCCGTGGGCTCCGCCAAGCATGCAGGCGAATGCGCCGAGTCCATCTGTTTTGAGTTCTTCAAGAATGTCACCGCCTTCCGCCACCCGTAGCAACCGCCCGTTCTTTGCATCGGCCACCCAAATGGCTCCTTCGGCATCGAGACAGATCCCATCGGGCGCAACGTCCACCTGACTGAAGAGCTCAGCAAAGTCGGTCGATGTTGGCGGATCGCCAAAGGCTGCCCAGGTCCACCGCCTGCCGACTTCACCAGAGGTGAGTTCGAAGGCAGTAAGTCGGTTCATTGTCGTCTCCGCAACAATCAAAGTCTTGCCATTCGGAGTCAGAACCATGCCGTTGGGGAACCCAAGTTCACCGGCTGCAACCTTTGCGCAACCATCCGGATCGACCGAGATCAGGTTCGTCGTAGTAACCCTGGCGCCCCCCATCAAATCGAATCCGAAATTACCCACCCATGCCTGCCCATGGGAATCGACGAGCATATCGTTCAAGTACCAGGGAGCAAGGTCCGACAGATCGGCATACTCAACGAGAGAGCCATCGAGTTCACGAAGCATAATCCTACGATCGCGCATCGACACAATCAGCATTCGCCCGTCGGGCAGGAATCCAAGTCCCGAGGGTTGACCCGGCACTTCAGCGATAATTTCTTTCGTGCCATCCAAGGCGACAGCTAAGACGCGTCGCGTATAAAAGTCTGAGAAGTACAACCTCCCATCATGCCAGCGCGGACACTCGGTAAACGACAGGCCATTGATCAGGGTTTTGAACTTTGGCATATGAGTCGGCAAGAATCGAAGGTCGCGAATCAACTTATCGCGAATCAAACTAACATAAAGCCCCGCCTGATTGAACTTGAAGAGCGTCACGACTAACAGGCAGTCCCCCACTGTCACGAAGTTGAAGACTCGCGCATCTTACTCCCGATAGTGCGCCGGTGTACTGCCTGTCCATCTGCGGAACGCGTGGCGAAAGTTCGCTGCTTCACTGAATCCGACCAGCTCCGAGATATCTTCGATGCTCAGTTTCGTGGAACGCAGATACTCCTTGGCCAGGTTGCAGCGGACATCATCGAGAATTTGGGTGAAAGAGGTACCCTCGGCGTTGAGCTTTCGATTGAGCGTCCGCTCCGTTGTGGCGAGTTGCTTAGCCACGCATTCCATGCTTGGTGAATGTCCAGGGGTCGATGCAATGATCTGGTAAACCTCACCGGCAACGCCGGTCGATGTCTTTACCTCGCCAAGTATGCGATCGCAAGTCTCCTGCATGATCCTGGAAGTAAGTCGATGCGCCATGCGGGGCTTTGCCGAAAGAATGGACCTGGGATAGGTTAGTTCAGCAATCGGTTGACCGAACCGGACGGGGCAACCCAGATACTGCGGATAAAGATGAGTGTGGGCCGGAGCCGAATATGGAAGCGACGCGCGAACCGGCAAGCAACAGCCCTGGTCGACCACAGCTCGCAGGTGAGTGCTGAGTTGAGTCAACTGTTGCTCAATTAGAAAACGCATCAGCGAGTCAGGATGTGTGACCGCCGAATTCATCGGGAGAACCCATGACACATAGTCGCCTTCCTCGCGCCACGACATGGAAAGGAGCGGCGTTGCCAGGCGGTGGTACTTAACGGCCACTTGAAAGTACTCGCGAATCGTAGGACTGCATACCAACGCGAATCCGTACATTCCATAGGCGGACAATGGAATTCGGCTGCCCGTGCGAAACGGGGTCTCGCGCGTTTTCGATAGCTGGAGAGCATTGTGGCATACCGTGATGTACTGGCGAACAGAGGTGAGGGTTTCAGGTTTTGCGAGACTCTCCGGCGATAGCCCTGTACCCAATAGGCTGGCTTGCGGAGGGATGCCCTGCTCGTTGAGAACTTCAACCAGCGCTATTAATTTGTAGGGCGCGTACCGTTTTTCATTCCAAAGCGGCAGTTCCATGGTGAACACCCCTGTCCGAATCGAACACTGTTATGTCCGAATTGAACCTGTGCACGGCATTGTGCATCAGTAGCATTCCATTTGGGAAGAGGGATTTTGCGTTTTCTTAACATTGTGGCTGTATCTCGTCGGGGCATGGGTCTCGCAATCGAGGTCCGCGCAAATCGCGACTTCACATAAATCATGCGCAGGTATGACAGAGAAAGATTCTGTATCAACACAATCTCCGTTCACCCTTCTTGACAAGACCGCCATCGTAACTGGAGGTGGACGAGGAATCGGAAGAGCCGTCGTGGAACGGCTCGTATCCATGGGCGCAAATGTGCTCGCGTGCGATCTCGATCCGAAAGCGTTGCAGGAGACGCAGGCATCAGCCTGCGCACCCGAGCGAGTCGCAGCGATCCATGGCGATTTGATGGAACCGGCGTGCCCCCAGCGAATCGTCGATGCCGCGCTCGAATCCTTCCATTCGATTGACATTGTCGTCAACTGCGCCGGCTTTAGCTGGGACGGCGTTATTCAGAAGACGACGGACGAACAATTCCTGGCGATGCTGAACATCCACGTCATGGCGCCCTTCCGTTTACTCCGCGCCGCTTCCGATTATCTTCGTGAAACTGCCAAGCGGGAGATAGCGAACGGCCAGCGCGTGATGCGCAAAGTCGTGAATATCACCTCCATCTCTGGAACGAATGGCAATCCCGGCCAGGCAGGCTATTCGGCCGGCAAGGCTGGAGTTATTGGACTCACGAAGACCCTGGCAAAAGAGTGGGGCCGATACAACATCAACGTGAATGCCGTTGGCTTTGGCCTGATTCAGACTCGCATGACGCAGCCGCTTAAGCCCGGAGGAACAATTAATGTGAAAGGCAAGGACATTCCGATCGGTGTCCAGCCTGCGATGCTAGACTCCATCACAGCCGCCTGTCCGCTTGGACGCATCGGAACCGCAGAGGAGGCAGCAGGCGCAGTGCTGTTTTTCTGCTCGCCGCTATCCGACTATGTCACCGGTGAAGTGCTGATTTGCAGCGGCGGATTTCACTTTTGATGCTAGCCCCCATTTCAATCCTGGTTTGTCTTGGACCCGAACTTTGGAAGCGCCCCTTCTACGGAGACCTCGTTAGTGACTTAGAGAGGACCTATTGAGCCGCAGGGAATTGATTACAACGGAAGCACTGGAGAGTAACATCGCCCCGGCGGCAAGAATCGGGTTGAGGATGCCGGCTATCGCCAGTGAAATACCGATCGCGTTGTAAAAAAAGGCCCAGAAAAGGTTCTGCCGGACTACGCGAATTGTCTTTGTCGCCAGCGCAAAGATTTCCGGGATCTTCTCGAGAGAACTGTTCATGAGGACAACTGCCGCGGCCTTCACCGCGATATCGGCGCCTGAACCCATCGCTACGCCAAGGTCAGCTTGAGCCAAGGCGGGGGCGTCATTGATTCCATCGCCGACCATGGCTACGACCGCGCCATCTTTCTGCAAATCCTTCACCAGTTCCGCTTTTCCCTCCGGAAGCACTTCTGAGCGGTAGTGGTCAGCCCCAATCGATGCGGCGACCGACTGCGTCGTGGCTCTCGAGTCTCCCGAGACCAAATATACCGAGATGCCTTCGCTCTTCAACTGAGTGACGAGTTCGCGTGCATTGGCTCGAACCCGGTCGCCCAATGCAGCCAAGCCCCGCAGTTCGCCATCCCATCCAAAGAAGGCCACGGTCTTGCTCTGTGATTCCCATTCTCGCACTTCTTTTTCGGTCTCATGTGTGAGAGCGATTCCTCTTTCCGCCATCAGACGCCGGTTCCCGATGAAGGCATGCCGGCCATCAACGGTTCCTGAGATGCCGCAACCCTTAAGGACATCAATGTTCGACGCCAAGGTGAGTTTCGCGCCTTGCTGTTTGGCGAATGCGACAAAAGCACTGCCCAGAGGATGCTCGGAGTACTGTTCCAGCGAGCCGATCAGGGAAAGAGCTTTGAGGTGCGTTTCGGCAAATGCAAAGGCTTCGGATTCCAGGTCTAAGACATTTCTCTCAGATCCTTCTCCTTCCGCACTGACTGCGACAAGCGCTGGATGTTCCTGACGACTCAGGATGAAATCGAGTACGGCAAAAGTTCCTTCCGTCGCGGTGCCCGTTTTATCCAGCACAACCGCGTCAACCTTGCAGAGTGTTTCGAGCACTTCGCTATCGCGGAAGAGGATGCCGCGCCGCGACGCTGAACCCATCGCTGCCGTAATCGCAAGCGGCGTCGCCAACCCGAGAGCGCAAGGGCACGCGATCACCAGCACGGTGATGGCGCGCATCAGCGAGGTTGCGAGACTCGCCGACTTCGTCAACCAGAGCAAGAGAAAAGTGAGTGCAGCTACCCCAACGACCGATGGAACAAAAACTTTGGACACGCGGTCGACAATTCTTTCCAGCGCAGAACGCCGGCTGAGCGCTTCCTCAATCATGGCCACGACGCGAGCTAATGTCGATGTGCTGGCCGTGTGAGTCGCTCGGATCTGGAGAACTCCGTCGACGTTGATGCTGCCGGCCACGACCCGGTCGCCGGGTCGCTTGGCAACTGGAGTCGCCTCGCCGGTCAGCAGCGACTCATCGGCATGCGATTCCCCCGACGCTACCACGCCGTCCGCGGAAATATGCTCGCCGGCTTTCGTTACAAACATCTGACCTGGCTCGAGCGCATCGATGTTGGCAAAGCGCTCTTCGCCATTGGCTAGAATGCGTACCTTGTTTGGCATCCAGCGATGTAACTGTGTGATCCATCGCGATGCTCGTTCCTTCGCGTTGCGCTCGATCATTTTCCCGGCCAGTACCAGCGTCACGATCACACAGGCGGTATCAAAGTAGATGTGGGGATCGCCGCGGAAGGCCTGCACGATGCTGAAGAAGTAGGCTGCCAGAATTCCGAGGCCGAGCAGCGCTTCGGCACGAATCGTGCGGTTACGCAGTCCGCGCCAGGCCAATCGGAGAATCGGATATCCACTGTAAAAGACGACCGGCGTCGCCAGTCCCCAGACCACGAAAGGAATGTACCGCCGGATGCTGTCGGCGATGTGCTCAAAGAAACTGATGTAGAACGTCATGCTCAAGTACATGACGTTCATCCATAGAAATCCGGCTACCCCGAGCCGCAGCAGCAGGGCGCGCTTTTCCGAATCGATGGAGTCGGCATCGGGGCGGAATTCACTTGCTTCGTAGCCAAGATTCTCGATGCGGTCGATGATATGAGAAGGCGGAATCAGCTGGGGCTGGTACTTGATTTTGACCAGGTCGGTGGCGAAAGAGGCTTCCACGCTCACCACCCCGTGCAATTTCCTGGCCGCATATTCGATAAGCCACGCGCACGATGTGCACCACATGCCGCGAATGTGAAGTAGTAATTCCTGACATGACGAATCCTCTTGCGCGGTGGGCACTGGAACCGATGGCTCAGCTTCCTGCTTCGAGATCAGTCCGAGTTCCAGGCTGCGTTTGAAGAGTTCGGTCTCGCGGAAATCCTGGCCTGCCTCGCCGCTTTCATAGAGGATCAGGAAGACGTTCATGCAACCGAGGCAGCAAAACGAGCGCTCCTCGTTATCAATATGCTGAGTGTGCGGACGCCGGCCGCAGGCGAGGCCGCAGAGGTCGCAAGTCCGCCCCGCAGCGAGTTTGATGTCAATGTCCGGCATGGTCGTGCGCCGGAGCCGAAGCCACGGGTTTGCCGTGCTCATCGAGGAACACCGGGTTGGTGCGCTTGGTGATGACGTAGCAGACGATCAGAAATGCGATGAAAAACGCAAAAACAAAACCCAGAAAATAAGTGAGAAACGCCTGCTTCTTTTTGGCTGGAAGATTCGATGCCATGGCAATCGCGCTCATGTTTCAACTCCATTGTTGAGCCCGCTTTCTTGCAGCAGGCGAGATCAGAATTCGGAAAGGGACCGGACGCATGGCGCCGGCCCCATCCCCTTGTTGCTTCAGTAATTCGGAATGCCCAGCGCGCTGTTCAATATAGTGCGGTGGCGGACTTCATCCACCAGCACATTCGCGCCGAAATTCAGCACTGCCTTGGTTAGAATGTTCGACGCCAGCGTGCCATAGGCAAGCACGGCGCCGTGTTCCCGGTCGCGAGCCAGGCGAAGAATATCTTTTTCGCTGTGCAGGCTTCCGAAGTCATACTTCTTTTCCGGCTCTGGCGGTTGAACCCCGAGCGACTTGAGCACGCCGCTGATTCCATCGCGGTGATACTTATGATCGCTCTGAAACGCGACCGCTGCCTTGAGCACGCCCTCTGACAAGAGTTTGCTCTCGGCGCCGGCCTGGTATGCGGCAACCGCTTCCTGTTCGAGAAAAAGCGCGGCCGAGAGAATTCCCAGATCGCCTTCCTTCGACTGCGCATACAGTTGCTCGGTGTTTCCGGTCAGCAAGAAGAGGATCGCTCCCGCGCTCGCTGTGCCAGCCAGGCGGAGCCACTCTCGACGTATGTTCTTTTCTGCGAGAACGGGCTCCACTAAGTTCACTTCCGGTTTTTCGTCCCTCATGAACTCTCCTCCTTCCGCCTTCAATATTTCAGCCGCTCGGTTACGTCCATGCCGAGCAGTTGTTTGAAGACGGTGTTGTGGCGCACTTCGTCCTCAAGAATGGGAACCGCGGCATTCAGGATTTCGCGGTTCTCGAGTTTTCCCGCATTCGCCAGGTAGGCACCCATGGCCCCGTCTTCCAGGCTCTGAGCCAGTTTGACGATGTCGGTTGCCGAGGTGATCGTGCCAAAGTCGTAACTCGGCTTTGGCTCGACCGCTGTGCCATGGAAGCGATTGATGAATTTCGTCAACGCATCCCGGTGACGTTTGTGATCGTTTTGAAAACTGACGGCCAGCTTGAGCTGGTCGGCGGTCAGGAGTTTGCTCTTGGCGCCCGCGTCGTAGGCGGCGATGGCCTGATGTTCCAGGCCCAACGCCACGTTGAGAATCGCGAGATCGCCTGCAAACTTGGCCTCCACAGCCGCGGAAGGCATGGCCGAAGCCATCACTCCCGCTGCCACTGAAAGGCCACCTGCGCGCAGAACCTGCCGCCGCGAAACCGTCTTCGGATTTGTCTTTTCATTCTTGGACATGTTTTCCGCCTCCGGTTTCCTACCAGTGAAAGCCCTGTTTAAAGGCAAAGGTGTTGAAGCCCGCATTCTTTCCTTCCACCGCATTGTGGCGGAAGTCGGCTCCGAGCGAGAGTTTGGGAGTGATGCGGAATTCCGCGCCGCCCCCAATCTGTCCGCCAAACAGCAGATTGCCCTGCCCGTGCGGAACGCCGCGAGCCGCCAGTTCCGGTGACGTCGGAGCAAGGCCGCCGATTTGCGATCCTTTCAGGAGAGCATTCAGGGTCGCCCCCAATGTCGAATTACCCACCGCCAGGCCGGCAAGGTTCGGGATTCCGATCGTGCCTCCATAGTTGTTCAGCGAGGTAACCGCATCGAACGAGTTGCTGTTGTTGTCGGAACCAATCCAGACATACGCACCAAGCCCGCCAACCACGTACGGACGGAAGCGCCCGAGCTTCGTAACCGCATACTTCAGTTCGAAGGGCGCGACCGTGAGGACCTTCGATCGTTCCTGCACATTGCTGGTGATCGGCAAAGGACCCGCAAGGTAGTTAGTAAGCGAGGGAAGCTCGACGCCCGCGAAAGTCAGGTAGTTGTTAACCGCCGTATTGACCAGCGCATTAACACCCGAAGTCGACGTCGTGTTAGTCTCCGTCCGCTGTAACCCGATCATGATTTCGTACGAAAGCTTGCCGCCCGGCACATTCTTCCAGGGAAGATCGATATAGCCTCCCGAAGCGAAGCCCTTGTCGGCCTTGTACGGATTCGTTGCGCCTCCAACGAAAAAGCCAAGCTCGGCCCCGATGTGCCCGATATCAGGCAATAATTCGCGTGGGGCTGTGTAACTTGGCCGGGAAGCCTCGACCGGAGCCGGGGAAGGCGACGGCGCCCCTCCCGGATAAGGCATGAAGCCAATGCTGCTGCTCGGCAGGATCGCGTGCGCGGAAGCGACTGGTTCCAGCATCGTCTGAAGTTTCTCAACCAGTGAAGTTAGTTTGTTGATCTCTTGCTGCTGGGCGTCGATGCGAGCCTGCAGCTCAGAGGGCGACAGTGTGATGTCTGCCGCTGGCTTGATAATGACGGGAGCAGAGGTATTCGCAGCCAGTTGTATGGGTTCCGTCTGCTGCGCAAACGCCGAGACGGTTGCGACCACGAGCACCATCAGGCTCGCGATCAGGTACACTCTTACCTTTTTACTTATCATTACTTCCTCCTTATTAATTTCCCCGATCTGCGAGCTGTCGAGGTCGTTCATGAACTTGGCACGAATAAAAGTCTTGAGCTACGGGCTACCGCGAATCCTGGAACGGAGTAATAAATGTCTCGTCAAATGAATCCTGCTCACCGCCCACACGGCTGACCAAACGGAAATGATTCACGCCTGGCGGAAGGGACGCCGAAGCCGGGGCCGCAATCTCGAAGTCGCGTTCGAAGGTCTGGCCTGGGTTCACCAGCGCCGCGTTTTCGAACGACACGAAATGAGTTCCGGAAAGGCCCTCAATCGCGAGCACAATGGTTTGCTGCTCGTGACTGCGGTTGGCGGCTTTCAGGTGGAAAGTGTTATAGACGGTGCCGTCTTTATCCTGCCGGTAAAGGGAGGCCCGCACGGGTGCAACCTGAACGAGCATGGCGTGGCGCATGGAGAGTGCGGTGAACAGGCCGGTTGCGTAGAACAACAGGACAAGCATCAGCACCACGCGCTTGGCATCGCGCAGGCCGATCTTCTGAAACCACGCCTTGTCGCCGGTGCCCAGCCGCTCTCCGCTCTCGCCCCAGACATAATGGATAAGTCCCGGCTTTCCCAGCCGCGCCAGTATGTGGTTGCAAGCCTCAATGCACTCGCCGCAGCCGACGCATTCGATCTGGTAGGGTGAGTGCCGGATATCGATGCCCATGTGGCAAACGCGCATGCACTTCATGCACTCGATGCATTCGTGACTCTCATCGCGGTAATGCACCAGAAGAGTGTGGCCGTCGGTGAGCATGCCCTGGAGATATCCGTAGGGGCAGACGGTCGTACAGAACCGCAGCCGCACAAAAAGAAAATCGATCAGCACAAACAGAGTGGTAGTCGCTCCCGCGATACCACCCGCAGTTCTTATGTCGAGCGACAAAAGTCTATGCAGCAGATCTTTCGGCTCAACGAAATAGGCGATGAAAACAAACGATAGAGCGACCGCTGCCGCACCGGAAATCAGATAAAAGAGCGCTTTGCTCAGCAGATTGCGCTTCCGTGGATTTGTGTCGACGTACTTGTTCACCGTGCGCTGCAACCAGTTCTCCAGCGCGATCGAGGCTTCGCTGAAAATCATCTGCGGGCACAGGTATCCGCAGTACACCCGCCCCCAAAGGATGGCCATGGTGGCCACAACAAACATCAGGAACATCATGGAGAAGAAGATGATGGCGAATTCGCTGATCCAGAGTTCGTAGCCGAAGAAATAGAAACGCTGCCGTGGAATGTCGATGCGCATCAGGTTCGACAGTGGCAGCAGGAAAAAAATGACGACGCAAATGACGTGTACCGTCTTGCGTAGCCGGTGATAGTGAAACCCCGGATCAATCGGGGTCGGTCTCTTGGGTTTCTGCCCGGGCTGTGGCTTGTCTGCGATTACGACAAGCGAGTTGCCGGATGCGGGCCCAGGCTCAATGGCAGGCATGGGCATGGGCTCCTGAGAGAATTTCCGGCATCGCTCCGCGTACGATGAGAAGCGCGCCCATCGCCATCACGCTCACCGCGGCCAGTTGCGTTCCCCAACGGTTGAACTGGCCGCGAATGACGGACGAGAAAACGCCAACCGCCAGCAATGCGAAGCAGGTGCCTGCGCCAAAAGCGGCCATCGTGGCGGCTCCCCAAAGCGCGGAGCCGGTCGCGAGCGCGCGCAGGAGCGCGGCGTAGATCAGGCCGCAGGGCAAAAGGCCGAGCGCCAGGCCGAGAAGAAAACGATTCCCAACGCTGGCCGATGAAATCAGTTTGCTCAACGGCCGCAGAAAGCTCGAAGTGATTCGGAAGAAGCGTCCACCAAAAGCCCGCGCCGCGGGCAGAGCGCCAATCATCACCAGGCCGGCGATCAGCATCAGAACCCCGCCAACGATGGCGAGAGCGCTGCTTACACCGGCAAGGCGGCCAATCAGGCCCACGGTTTTCCCCGCCAGACCGGCAGCGGCGCCAAGAGCCGCGTAAGTAAGAATCCGGCCTGCGTTGTAAGCGAGGTGACCGAACAGCAGAGCGCTGGAGGGACGCGCGGCGGGAGACTTTACCCGGTCGAGGGCCACGCTGTATGAGAGCACGATCGGACCGCACATCTGCACGCAGTGCAGGCTGCTGACCAGGCCCAGCGTGAACACCACCCAGATTTCGATTCCAGTCACCGATGCTCCTTGCGCGTCAGCGCACGCTTGTCGCGTCCACCTGATAACGGATCTTTTCGTTTCGCGTCGGTACCGTCACGCATTCGCGATAGAACTCGAATTTCTTCATGGTGATCGCGTGGGTGGGGCAGCGCGAGGCGCACATGGCGCAACGGATGCACGTCGTCTCGTCTTTCAGCATGACTCCGCCGAGCGAATCGAGTTCTTCCTTCTTCATTCCACGCAATTCGTCGCGGCCGATTTCAAGCGAGGTCGAAACCATGTCGAGCCAGCGGTCTTCCTTGCACAACTCGCTCAGCCCGACCAGCTTGATAATGTCCTGCGGGCAAACGTCCACGCAGCCGGTGCAGGCAATGCAGATGGATGTATCGAAAACGGTATTGATGTTGCAGCGAAGGCAGCGTGAGGCCTGACGGTGCGCTTCTTCGGCGGGATACGATTCCTCGATAATCTCGAGTGACGATGCGCGTTGGACAGCGTCAATCACCGGAGGATTGCTGCGCGGTGTGCGCTCCCAGCCCTCGGCCATGGTATAGACCGCGGGCGCCCAGTGACTGCGAACTGCGATCTCCGTGCGCGTTCCACGCAAATAATCATGCATCGAGCGTGCCGCCACTTGCGCGGATGCGATGGCGTCAATGAAAAGCCGCGGCCCATGGGCGATGTCGCCGCACGCAAACACATCGGGCGCGGTTGTCTGGTAAGTCTCGCGGTTAACCTTGATCAGGCCGCGCTCGCTTTCGACTCCGTCCTCGGGTTTCAGAAACGACAAATCGGACGATTGACCGATGGCGAAGATGACCGTGTCGGCGGGGATATCCTCGACCTGATTCTCATCGAATTTCGGGTTGAAACGCCGTTCCGCATCGAACACTGACGTGCAGCGGATGGTGCGCAGACCGGTGACTGTTCCGTTCTGACCGAGAATCTCCTTCGGCCCGCGAGAGCTGTGCAGCTTAAGCCCTTCTTCCTCGCCCTCAATGATCTCGACCTCGTCGGCCGGCATCTCGGCCCGGCTTTCCAGGCAAACTACATGAACTTCTTTGTCGCTGCTCATGCGCAGCGCCGAGCGTGCGACGTCATAGGCCACTTGCTCCCCGCGGCCCATTTCAGAGATCGTTTCGCTCATCGATGACATCTCCGGACGCACCGCCGACCGGGCTACGTCATACGCAACGTTTCCTCCGCCGATAACCACGACGCGGCGGCCCAGAACAAGCGGCTTGCCTTCGTTGAACGCGCGCAAAAAATCCATCCCGTCGTAGACCATTTCGCGGTCTCCTCCGGGCAAGTTCAGTTTGCGGCCCTTTGGCAAACCGATTCCGAGGAAAATGGCTTTGTAACCCTGCTGCCGCAAATCGGCGATCGTGAAGTCACGGCCGAGCCGCATATTGCATTTCAGCTCAACGCCGAGCGCAAGAATGGCATTGATCTCTGCTTTCACCAGTTCGCGCGGCAGACGAAAAACAGGCACGCCCACGGTCAGCATGCCGCCGGGCTCGGGATTCGACTCGAATACCGTGACCTTATAGCCGATCTGCACCAGGTCATGCGCCACGGTTAGTCCAGAGACGCCCGCGCCGACGATCGCGACCTTCTCATAGTCGCCGCGATTCTGCGGCAACATGCGCTGATCGCAGCCTGCATGGTGCGTCGCCGGGTCGCCCGTTTCCGGCCCGTACTTATCGGTTACGAAACGTTTTAAAGCGCGAATCGAAACCGACTCGTCCACATCGCCGCGCCGGCAGTTCACCTCGCAAGGAGCGCCACAGACGCGCCCGCAAATCGAGGCAAACGGATTGGTGGCGCGCGCGATCCGATACGCGTCTTCGTAGCGCCCCTCGGCGATGGAGGTGACATAGCCGCACGCGTTGGTGTGCACCGGGCAGGCATGCTGGCACTTCACCATCTTGATCCAGTAGTCTGCGCCTTCAATGGCTTCGAATTGAGTCCACTGATCGCTCATTGGCCTTATTCTTCGTGGGACTTGCGGAATGCGAATGTGACCGTAACGATCGCGAAAATCGCGATCAACGCCGCGACAAAATACATGAACCCGGGTGACGACTGGGTCACGGAATTAAACTGCCGCACCAGCGCGCCGCGCGTGGAGTGATTGACTTCCCCATTCATGAAAATCGAGAAAGTATGCGAAGCAGCCGCACGCAATCACGATATAGGCGAACTTCAGGAACGCAGGTATCTCCGTTCCCTTTCTTTCTGTGATCCAGCCGTCCGCGTAGCTCTTGACCTCTGTCGAAGCTTCGGAAGTCTTCTTTTCTTCTATCGCTGTCGGTGCCATTTCGATCTCTCCTTAGCCTGCTTTTCGTACGGTCGTCTCTTCGTCGTCGGCGAGCATCCGATACTTGGGATCTTCGCCGTGTTCTCCCCAGTACCCATGGCGGAGGGACTTCACCAGGAAGAAGATCCCTCCCACCAGGAAAAGGAAGAACATGAAGTACGCCAGAAAAATGCTCGGATATACGTAGTCATGCATGGCGGTCTCACTTCTCGTAATCGTTGTCGGGACGCCAGTTCTTGTCTCGTCCCAGCGTCTGAATGTAGGCGACCAGCGAGTCGAATTCTTCCGCGTTGTCGGCGATCCATGGGAACGGCGGCATCACCGATCCTGGAGTCAGGTCGCGCGGGTTGCGGAAGTGGGTGCGGTGCCACTGCCGGTCATACTTGCCGCCCACTCGCGAAAGATCCGGCCCCGTGCGCTTGGTGCCGAACATGTGTGGGCTGTCGTAAACAAACTCATCCGGCGTGGAGATCGGCGAGTCGACGCCCTTCCAGCCCGAGCGCTTGGTATCGGCGAGCAGCGTGCGCGTCTGCTGCGTGTGGCAATACCAGCAGCCTTCCCGCACATAGATCGCGCGTCCTTTTAATTGTTGCTCCGTGTAAGGCATCAGTTTTCCGGTCGGACCCTTCGAGGGATCGTTGTTCTCAAAAGGCTTTGACCAGCTCTTGTCGACCAATGGCGGCACTACCGTCGTCAGAACGCCTCCGATGAAGAAGAAGGCGAGCGCGGCCACCACGAATCCCACAGCACTCTTGTCAGTTTTTCCTAGCATGGCATTCTCCTTATGGCCTTATGCCTTCACTGCGACGGCGGTTGGCGCCTTTCCGCTGTTCAGCACGGTTGCCCAGATGTTGTAGAGGAAGGTAGTAATCCCGAGGAACATCAGAATCCCGGAGAAGAATCGAACGGTCCAGACCGGTTTCAGTGCTCGCACCGTATCAATGAACGGGATTGACGGATTGTTCCATTGCCAGCCCTGCCAGAAACCGCCCAGCCAGAGCGTGACGAAGAAACCCAACCCGCCGATCATGAAGAACCAGAAGCTCCAGTTCGCCAGCGCGGGTGAGTGCAACTCGGTGTGGAAGAGCCGCGGAATCGCGTAGAAGCATCCGGCAATCGCGAAGAACGAGAAACAACCGAGCAGCGCCATGTGCGCATGTCCCGGAATCCAATCCGTCTTCGATACGATGGCATTGACTGAACGCAAACTGTGCATCGGCCCCTGGAAGCAAGTCAGCAGGTAAAACACCACCCCCGACATCAGGAATTTGAGCGGTACGTTCTCGCTCAACTGGTGCCACTGCCCCTTCATAGTGGCGAAGAAGTTATAGACCACCGTCCACACCGGGATGAGCAGCATCAACGAGAATGTGATGGCGATGGTCTGCAACCACTGCGAGATCGGCCCATGAAGCATGTGGTGAGCGCCCGTCCAGACGTACACGAACGCGAGAGCCCAGAAACCGACCATCGACAACTTGTGGCTGAACAGCGGCGTATTCGACGCTTTCGGGATGAAGTAGTAAGCGATCGCGAGGCCAATCGGCGTGAAGATCAGGCCCACGGCATTGTGTACATACATCCAGTTGAGATTTGCCTGATTGACGCCGGTGGTGAAGAACACCGCAATATTCCCGGTGGCATAGACGAAGGTGGTCCAGAGGATGGTCCCCATCGTGTACCAGAGGCTCACATACATCTGTTCATACTTGCGGTTGGCGACCGTTGCAAAGATATTGATTCCGAAGCATACCCATGCCACGACGACCAGCGCGGAGAGCGGCGTCGGCAACTCGGCGTACTCCCAACCTTTATTCATGCCGAGCGGCAGCATTACGACCGCACCTAGAACAATGATGTTCCAGATAATTGCGGTTGCGACTCCCAGCTTCTCGCTCCACAGCTTGACGCCGCACAGACGCGGCACGATGTAATAGGCGAGCCCCATGTCGGCCGCGAGCAGCCACCCGAACAGCATGCCATTCACATGCAGCGGCCGCAGCCGGCCGTAGGTCAACAGCGGCACACTGCCCAGCAATTGTGGCCACACAAACTTTGCAGCGATAGTAAGAGCAATAATTCCGACTACGAAGAAATAGCTGATTGCGCTCAGCAGGAACCACTTTGCCGTGGTGTCCTCGTGCATGGATTCTGCCGGTGAGACAGAGCCTGTGCCGCCATAGGGCCGCGCGGCACTTACTGGCATTTGTACTGGCATGATGCCTCCTGGTTCTTAAAGCCTCATCTACTCTGGTTCAGTTGGGACGTCAGCTTCGGCGACTTGTCTTCTGCCGGCACTGCCGCCGGTTTCCGGTTCAAACTTCGAATGAAATTAATAAGGTTGCCGATATCGTTCTGGGAAAGTCCGTAGTCAATCCACGACGGCATCGCCGTTCCCTCCACCCCATAGGTAATGGAGGTGAAAAGCCGCTTGTCGCTGGCATTGTTGATGAATGCGCTGTTGCGCAGATTGCGCGGCCGCGGGCTGATATCGAGCGAGTTCGGACCCTTGCCGTCCGCTTTGCGCCCGTGGCATCCGGTGCAGCGTTGCAGGAAAATCTGCTCGCCGTCCGCGACCGATTGGGGCGTAAAGGCAACCGGGTTCGTCTCCGGGACCTTGCGCTCTTTCAATTCACGGCGCGGCTCTTTGACAAAGTTCTGGAAAACATAAGCGAGCACGTCCTTGCGTTGCTGCTCGCTTAAAACACGCTCCCACGGCGGCATCGAAGTGCCCGGTACCCCTTGCCGGAGCGAGGTCAGGAACCGCTCGTCCGATTTCGAGGTCATGAATGCGGCCTTGGTCAGATCCCGCGGCGCCGGATCGAGATACAAATAGGTCACGCCCTTGCCGTCGCCTTTTTCTCCGTGACAGCGCGCACACAAGCCTTTGTAGATTTCCTCGCCATTCTTGAAGGTGGGCGCCGTTTTGCGGCTCAGGAGGTATTCCGTGATCGAGCGATAATCGCTATCGCTGAATCCGAACACCGGCATGATGGAGTCCGGAATTCGCGAGCGCGGCTCCTTAAAATGATCCATCAGCCAGTTGTCGTCGCGGATCAATCCCTCAAACGAAAGATCCGGGGAGATGTGGCCATCTTTGTCGCCCAATTTGTGGCATGCCGTGCACGAACGCTGGGCCAGCAATTGCTCTCCGTGGGCGGCCGACGGAGTATTCTCCGCCGCGTTCGTTCCACTAATCGGCAGGCTGATCTGCGACAAACGCGCCTTATATTGCTCCATCGTCGTCTCGGAGTAATTCATCCCGCGACGGCTTTTCAGGAACACCACCAACGCTTTGATTTCATCGTCCGTCAGATCGAACTTCGGCATGAATGAGACCGCGCTGTAGTCTCGCGGGTTCACCGTGTGGCCCCACAGGTAGTCGATCCTCCAGCGCTTGCCGACCTCGGTCAGATCCGGCCCGAGCGTTCCATGCGACAGTCCCTGGATCCGATGGCATCCATAGCAGGCTTTCTCGAAGAAAAGTTGCCGCCCGCGCGCGACCAGCGGTGTGCCGGCAAAGTTCTCTTCCGTGTGGCATTGGGCGCAGTTGGCCTGCATGTATTCCGCGCCGGTTAACTTCGCTTTGTATTGCGATTTCCAATTGGCTTGCGTCGTAAAACCGAGCATCGGTTGCGGCCAGTTCTCATCCTCGCCGTGTGCATAAACTGTTTCTAAGCCCCTGCCTTGTCCGTCGTGGCAGATGGTGCAACCGAAGTCTGAGAATTTGTGGCGGCGTTCCCACTTGCCGTCTTTCTCAACGTCACCGAGCGCGGCCGAGTAGCTATGCGTGCGCAGTGGCTGGGCATGGCCCTGGAATCGCGGATCGTCGCTGGCAATGTGGCAGGTCGTGCAGCGGTCCACGCGCGATTCGCCAAACTGCGTAACGATAATCTGCTCGATCTGCAACTTGTGCGAATCCACCGTCGCCTTTTCCGCTTCGGTCTTGGCCAGGCTGCGCGCCTGCTCCCAGTAGGCAGTCTGGTGCCTCTCCCAGCGGTTGAAGAACTGATCGTAGAAAACGATTCCATGCACAATCAGGACGACAAAGCTTGCAATGGCTAGCGCGACTCGCGTACTCACAAGATTCTCCTCGTCATTTCCTTCACCACGGGCTCTTTGCCGAACTCATTCATTTGGTTTGTCACCACGGAGAAACGAACTCCCAATTGGCGCCGCGGAAGAACGTGCCAATCACCACCAGCACTACGTTGACGACCGCGAATGTCATAAACAGGGTGTTGGCGAGCAGCCGTTCCTTCGCGAACCACCTTCCAACCCCAGCTTGTTTGCGATCGAGGTACGGAACCAGCAACAACAGCAACACTTCGATCGTCGGGATTCCCACGCCTCCCCAAAACGCCGAGTAACTCACCTGCTCCTGCAGTCCCAGGAAGTACCAGGGTGCTTTGGCCGGATTCGGCGGGTGCATCACATTTACCGGCTCTTCCAGCGGCGCATTAAAGAAGAGGGAAACAACCAGAATTGCAGCTACTGAGATTACGAACACCAGCAGCTCCGCCTGGAAAAGATTCGGCCAGCTAAACAAGGTTCGATCTTCAATGCTGCCCGTCTTCACCAGCGGCCCCCGGACTAAGCCCTGGATGCCGAAGCTTCGCTTATGCAGCGCCGCCGTTCCAGCCCCAGCGCCCGCCGCCACCGCCATCGTTACCGGACCGCAACCGGAATCTCTTGTGCTCCTGCGGGGCTCGTCGAACCTTCCTCTTCTGCCGGCTTCGCCAATCCACCGTCTTTCCGAATTCGCCAGAAGTGAATTGTCACCAGCCCCGTCAGCACCACCGGCAGCACAGCCACGTGCAGAACATAAAACCGCAGCAGTGCTTCCTGCCCAACCGTGGAGTCTCCCAAGAGCAGGAACTTCACGTCCTTTCCGACAATCGGTGCATAGCCGGCAATCGACGACCCTACCGTGATCGCCCAGAATGCCAACTGGTCCCAAGGCAGCAGGTAACCGGTAAAGCTGAGGAAGAGCGTCACAAGAAATAAGAGGACGCCAATGACCCAGTTGAATTCGCGAGGTGGTTTGTAGGCTCCCGTCAGGAACACGCGGCACATGTGCAGAAATACGACTGCCACCATGCCGTGCGCCGACCAGCGATGCATGTTGCGCAGGAAAATTCCGAACGCCACCGTGCCCCGCAGATCCAGCATCCGGTCATAGGCCTGCGTCGTGGACGGCACGTAATAAAACATCAGCAGGATGCCGGTCACCACCAGAATGAGAAACAGGAACGACGCCATCAGCCCCAGTCCCCAGGTGTACGTGGCCTTCAGACTGTGGCGATGCACCTTGACGGGATGGATATGCAGAAAGAAATTGGTGAAGCTGGTCGACGATCTTCCATAATCGGAGCTCGGCAGTGGGTTCCGGAAAATCGAACGCCAGATGTTCTGCGGCAGAGCCAGCCAGCCTTTTTGCGAGCGAACTAACGTTTGAGTGGTCATACCTTCAAATAAGTCCCCGCTTCGATCTCGTTGTCTTTGTCCACTACTAAGTCACCATTGGGAGCGAGAGTTACCTGGTACCAGGCAAGCGCCTTCGGCGCCGGACCGCTCGTCACCGTCCCGTCCTGGTCATAGCGCGAGCCATGACATGGGCATGCGAACCCGGTCTCCGCAACCGACACGATGCATCCGAGGTGCGTACAGGTCGTCGAGATGGCCGCCAGTTTGTCGCCCTCACGCACAATGCACACTCGCCTCGTGTCGAGCGATATCCGCGCCCCGGCGGGAAAATCGTCGGGCTTGCCAATCGCGAACCGGTTCGGCTGACCATAGGTAGCGCGCGGCTTAATGAAAATGAGATTTGAGAGCACCGCGACGATGCCGGATCCGAACAGTCCAACACCGCTCAACCATGACAACAATCGTCGCCGGTTGACGTCCTCAGGCGCGCCGTCCGTCGTGGGTTTCGCCGGATTCTTCGTCATCCTTCTTCTCCTCGTACTTTTCTCCCCTCGAGGGAGAATCGACCAGTTCCTCAACGTCTGACCAGAAAACGTGATACTTCGCGTCTTCCACGTCCTTGAAGTAGTTCTTCTTCACCGCAAATACAAAAACCAGCACCGCGCCGATTCCCATACACAAGCTGGCGAGAATCGCAATCCACGTGACTTCCATGCCTTGCCTCTAGCCAGAGCGCCGCTTGCGCGGAATCCGCTGGGGCGTCGTAGCCTCGGGTGCGCTACTCGTTGTGTCGCCACCGAGCTTCGCGAGATTGGCCACTGATTCGCGAGCCAGACGGGCGATCGAAACGCTCGCCAGCACACGCTTCAAAGCGACTTTGGGCCTCGCCCCAGATCGGATGTGCGCCGCACCACGATTTCCGGTCGCAACTCGGCTCACCCCCGAGACAAAGATTGATTTGCAGAGGGCCCTCGACCATTTCGACCACATCGAGGAGCGATATGTTGTTGGGATCGACCGCCAGCTCAAATCCGCCGCCGGTGCCGCGATGCGAGGCCACCATGCCCCGTTGCACAAGTTGCTGCAGAATCTTGGATACAAAACTCTCGGGAGCTGCGATGCCACGCGCGACATCGGAAACTGCAATCCGAGTCGCTGGGGGAAGTGTGCTCATGAAAATCATGATTCGCACCGCATAGTCGGTCGCCCGTGTAATCTGCATGCCCTAATCGGACTGCTCTTGTCCAATTTCGCCTAAGTAGAAAATGAAGAGGATGGCTGTGTCTGTGACTTACCGCACCTCTAGATGTGATAAAGCCGAAGCATGTTCGGCGGTCGAGTGTCCTCGAGTTGTAAGAAGGGCATAGCTCGTCGTGCTCGCACGATCGTGCAATTCCAATTCGGCAATAAACGCTGTGTGCACACGCGCCGCTACTCGGCGAGATCCGCTTAAAGTCGGCCAGGAACGCGCGCCACTTACAGGCAACCGCTAATCCCGTCACGCACGTTGCCCGTGTTATCCTCAAGCAAGCCGTAACCCGCCAAGGGCTTCGGTTTTGGAAGTGGCAGGACGCTGTCCAGTGCTCTGTTTTCCAATGTCAACGCGTGGGGCGTGCGACTGGAGGAAATAAAAATGGCTCGCCTTCGTCGGCATCGATTCGCTTTCTATCCACGCCGCGGCAATCTCTCTCCGCATTGTTCTTATCGCCGCCCTCTTGTCCGCAGGTGTGGCAGTAGCGGCCGCGCCGCCTACCGGAGAGAATGCCTACTGTGAAAAGGGCAACGTAGCGCGCTTCGGCGACAAGGATGGTCCCGCAGCTCTGCCGCAGGCCTGTTTTTACACGGGCCTCGATGGAACGCCGTCGCCGCGGTAAGCAGATTCACGTTGGCGCGAAGGATGATCTCGCGAACGCAGTGAAAGACGCGAAATTGCGGAGATACCTTGCTTCTTCCGGCAGGGGCAAGCTATGAAGTTCGCGAACTGCCGGCGAAAAAGTGCGACGACCAGCACTACATCACGATCCGTACCGACTCTCCCGACTCCAAACTGCCGCCAGAAGGAACGCGCATCTCGCCCGCATGGGCAGGCGTAGCGAGCCTTCCCGGCCGCCCGGCATTCGCGCAACCCCCCGGAGGCCCCGCCAAACTCCTGGCCACGATCGTCGTGAAAACAAACAATGGCGTGATCGTCGGGGATCATGTGCGTTTTATCGGTATCGAATGGACCACCGCTCCCGATGAGCACCTCAGTCGGATGATCTACACGGATCACAACGACAACGTTATTTTCGACCGCAATTACATTCATGCCGGCGAGGGATCCGAGGTCGGCCATGGCATAGGAATGATCCTTGGGAGCCACAAAGTCGCGGCCATAAATTCCTATCTGAGCGGGTTCAATTGCATCGCGCGCAAAGGATCATGCACCGATGCAACCGCTGTTGGCGGGGCGCACAGCGAGGAGCCTTTCGGAACCTTCAAGATCTACAACAACTTTCTGGAAGCTTCCGGAGAGGACATTCTGTTTGGAGGTGGAGGCTCGGAGTACAGCCCCACCGATATCGAGATCCGGCGCAATCATTTCTTTCGGCCGATGCTCTGGATGGAAGGCGCTCCCGGATATACACCCAGCCCGAAGGGCGAGCCCTACATCGTCAAGAATAATCTGGAACTCAAAAGCGGGATTCGCGTTCTGATCGAAGCAAATCTGCTTGAAAATTCCTGGGGTGGCTTCACGCAATCGGGATTTTCTATTCTGTTTACGCCTTCCAGCCAATCAAGTCATTGTCCGAAATGCCAAGTCACCGATATCACGCTACGCTACAACCGCGTTCGCAATGTAGCCGGAGTACTGACCATTGCCACTAAGCACGCTCCCGAGAAGAAGGGTGGCGGAAGCCCGGCTGACGGCGGCCGAATCAGCGTTCATGACCTTATCGCGGACGATATTCACGATCGAGACTACAAAGGCGCGGGCGGTTTCCTGAAATACATGTCTGCCCTGGTCACTATCCATGATGTGCAGATCGACCACGTTACTTCGTTCGGCACGGGAGTGCTGATGGCGGTCTCCGATAAAAGCGGCGAGAAGATGCCGAATTTTGTGCTCACGAACAGTGTGTTCGCCGTCGGAGACGATCGCCGTCCCGTCGTCCCCGCGGCTGCCAGGAGTTGTGCCGCCGGGGCAGTGAAGGCAGGTCCCCAGGCCGTGTTCGATGCATGCTTTTCTAACTACAAGATCGACCACAATCTTTTAGCCATCGGACGGTCGGCGGGGTTCCCCAAGGGAAACATGGCCGTATCGAGTGCTAAAGATCTCGAGGTGCGCGACCTCAAGAACGGTATCGCCAAAGACCCGCGTCTCTGCCATGAGAAGGAACCTGGTTGCAACAAGAGGTCCCCAGGCGCGGGTGCAGCTTCCGATGGTCGTGACTTGGGCGCCGATGTTAGTGCCGTCGAAGCGGCGATTGCCGGCGTCGAATAAGATGGCCTTATCGGTACCAGCTCCCTCTATCCCGAAACTCGTAGACCGCCAACGCGGTAATCAAGCGTAGCCGTTTTAGAAGTTTGTCAACCATATTGAGCGGTTGACTTGCATTATTCGAATGGCGCCGGTACAACAACAGCTCCTCATCGAGGTAATAACACTTTCCTCCGGCGATCGTGCTTCTGACTCCGATCCATGCGTCATGTAAGAGGTGGCACCCTCGCGGAAATGGCAAAACTCCCCGAATGACCGAGGATCGGAACGCCATAGTCGACCCCTGAAACCGGTTAGAGAACAAATTTGGCAGCAATCGAGCATCAAAGTGCCGCCGCCCATCAGTAACGCTCGAGCTATCCGCCATCCTCCCGTTCTCGTCGATCGTTCTTAGGTTAGTAACAACAAGCGACACATCAGGGCGCTCGCAGAACACTCTGGTGACTCTTGAGACTTTGTCTGGAGGCCATACATCGTCTTGATCGCACAAAAACAGAATATCCCCTGATGCGCTTCTTATCGCATGCTCAAACGTACTTACAATGCCTTCGCGAGATGCAGCAATACGTAAACGGCTCCAGCAACATAAAATTAACATTACGCATTGCTCCTTGTCGAACACGAGAAGGCTTCCTTGGGATCGCCTTTGTATTTGGCAAACGGCGCGGGTTTCAGCGAACGCGGCTGGTTTAGATGCCAGCGTTGCACCAGCCAGCCTTGCGTTGGATCAATTGGCTTCAAAACCGGTGCTTCGTTGGTTCAACATTCCTCCGGCAAACGATTTTCCGCAGCCTTGCGGACAAACATTGCCAGAAATTTCACGAGGTCATCGGAAAAATTGAAGTGGCCGTTGCCCGGCTCGGCCAGCATGGCAAGCGGAGTTTGGGGATGTTGATTCCGATAATTCAGCGCCGGCGTCAAACGGTCAACGCCATGTTCGTTGTCGCCCCATTCGTATTCGGCCATCACCATCAAACCGGGAACGCCGTCAATGGTCCGGTTTCCCCAATCGGGATTCGGTTGGCCGCAGCCGGTGTATTTGGTCAGCGGCGCGTCGCCGTGAACGGACAGCACGGCCAGCGTGCGACCGGGATTCCACGCGGCAAAATTCCACGGGAAACTCGCGCAGGCGGAATGGCCGAGCGGCACCACCGGCGCAAAGTTCAATTCTGAATAACCCGACGCCGTCGCGAGCCGACTCATCAAATCGTTGAAGCGTTCACCCGCGTCCTTGTCAAACCGGAAAATAAAATCAAACGGCGGCGCGATGAAAACTTCGGCGATGCTTTCATCCGCCAGCGTTTTGCGGAACGCCGGATGTTCGAGAATTCCCAGTTCGATCATGTTGTTCTGTCCAACGACCACGGCGCGTAGTTGTTTGCAATTCGGCGGAATCCAGAGGAAGGCGCGGCCTTTGCCAAACGCCACGGACCATTGCCACTCGGCAGCTACCCCGGGGAGAACGAACAGCAATACGGCCAGCAACAGACAGTTTTGGCAAAACAATCGCATATCTGGCACTACTTTAATGGATTTGCTCCATCCTTTGAAATCTCAATGTGAGATAACGTCTCATAATTTCATTGGGACGAAGACTGCGGAGCTGTTGCATGCTCGTAATTTTCCAACGCCGGCCGGTTCATCGAGCGCCCGTCCGCGAACAAGGTCATTAAAACCACCATGGCGACCAACAGACACCACAAACACCGCTTTTGTATTTTGATTTCATGGTGTTCCATGGTTGGTTGAGTTGTTTTGTCACGCATTCAAACCTGTCGGAGAAACAGGCTGAAATCGTGGCCTCACGCACGTCGGAGGCGATACCAGTCCCCGCCGATTGGGGCATCGGAGGTTGAATCGTGACCTAAATATTGCTTCAATTCCACGCCCTTCACCAAAATGTTTCGCCTTGCTCAAGTTCCCGGCCGACGGCTTCCATCAAGTAATAATCGCCCCAGGACGTGTAACCGTTTTTACCGCCTTGACCGCGTTTCTGCACACCGCAGCAGGCGTCGTTAAAATCCAGATAGTCGTCACTGCAAAGCCGGCCCAGCAAGGCTTGCTTGGCGTTCAAAATCTCGGAGTCCGCCGCACCATGCTTGACCAGCTCCTGAAAACCGCAGACGGCAATCGCTCCCGCCGACGCATCCCGGACGCGCTCTGGATGCGGCGTTTCATGAAAGTCATTCCACGGCATTATTTCTTCATCGAGGTTGGCAATGAACTTCTTCGCCAGCCGCACGGAGGCTTCCAGATATTTCTCGTTGCGCGTATAACCGTAGCTCAACGCGAAGCCATAAATCGCCCAAGTCGCGCCGCGCGCCCAATAGGTATTGTTGGGGTCGCCCAACGGTTGCTCCGGTCTCCGGATCAAACCGGTAAATGTTGTTGGTCGAGTAATCCGGACGGATGAAACATTTCAAGCACATGTCCGCATGGCGCACCGCGATTTCGCGAAACTTTGCGATGCCGGTTTCATTGTCCGCCCAATACAGCAACGGCAGGTTCATCAGGCAGTCAATAATCGCCATGTCGTCCGTCCGCATCCGGCCATCGCCGATGGGCGATTCAATTTCATCCATGCGCCCCCAAGCGCGGATGAAGTTGCCTTGCGGATTGAACCGCTGCGCCAGCACTTCGGCGGCGCGCAAGCCAACTTTGCGATGCTCTTTGTCACCGGTCAGTTTGTAAATCGCCACGGAATACAGCGAATAAAGGAAGCCGAGATCGTGATGGGTGTCCATGAAGTGCGTGAACACCTTTTCCCGGTAATGTGGCGCGAGACGCAGGGCTTGTTTGAGGAAATATTCGTCTTCCGTTTCCCGCCAGGCGAGCAACGCCATGCCGGTGAAAAAGGAAGAGGTCCAGTTCCCGATCTCGTAGAAACCTTCCTTGAAATCAAAATAATTTCCGTCCGCCGCCCACGCGGCGGATTTGGGTTCATCGGCCAGCCGCTTGATATTCCCCCGCGTCTTGCGCACGCATAGATCGAACGCCCTGACCGGTTGTTCGCGTGTCAGGGAGGTTTGCCCGGTGTGTTTTGATTCCTGTGTCATCATGGTTTCCGTCAATTCAATGGCGCTGGGCTTCTCAGGGATAAACCAGCCGTAGAATGCGCTGTTGTTGGTTGGCGCAATCAACAGCAGGTTGGTGGTGTTTGCACCGGACACGTCGAGCCAGTTGGCGCCGGTCAAATCGGTGCTGATCTGCAACCGCCAGCCGATGTGCGTTCCGGGCCAGGCGAGTTGTAATTGCGAACTGCCCGGCATCACGCTCACTTGCGGCGGGGTCGTGGCAACCACTGCCGCGTTGTTCAGCACAATTTGTTTGCCGACATTGGCGAGGACGCCGCGCCAGCCATAGGGCATCTGCAATTGCAAATTCGTGAAGCTGCCGCTGAACGTGCCAGCGTAGCTGACAAGCGGATAGCTGCTGCCCGCGACGAGACCGTTCGTGCCGGTGATGTGCACCAGGCAATGGCCTGTTCATGATCACGTTGCTGGAAGCGATCAACGGCATGGTGGCGCTGGTGACATTCTGGAAATCCAAGGCTGAACCGGCCGCGACGGTGAGGTTGGAAACCAGCGCCGAACTGCTGGAAACATTGGTGACGCCGAGCGTCGCACCGTTCGCGACGGTGTAATTGCCTTTCGTCGGCGACGTGGTGCTGATGAGCAGCGTGCCGTTGCTCACCGTCGTCGGGCCGGTGTAAGTGTTGGCGCCGCTCAACGTCAGCGTGCCCGTGCCGACTTTGTTGATGCCGCCCGTATCAATGATATAACCACTGAAAGTCGTGTTGTCGTTCAAATTGCCAATCTGTAGAGTGCCGAAAATGTCCAGATAGCAGGTCGAGCCACTTAGTGTATGCCTCTGGGTTGTGCCTGTAGCGCGCAAACTCGACCAGTTCCCGGGGGGAGTGCCGCCGCCGCCGCAATTCAGGGTCGCTTGGGAAAGATTGCAGGAAGCCGGCATGAAGACATTAAAGACCTGGCCGTTCACCGCAAAATAATTCAACGTGCCCGAGAAACCGCTCCAGTCCACCGTGGCATTAAAGGCGATCTTCAAGGACAGACCACTGGCGCTGGAGTTTTGCAGCGTTACGGTTCCGCTGCCGCTCAAATTGCCGTCCAAATAGCCATCGCCGCCAGCGTTGTCAATGATGGTCGTGGTGCCGGTCGCCACGGAAAGGTTGTTGCCCACCGCTTTTGCGTCATCTGTAGCTTGCCGCCGCCCAGGATCAACGCGCCCCGGCCCAACGGTCCGCTGGTGACAGAGCTGCCTGAACCCACGGAACTCACGCCCAAGGTGATCAGGCCGGCGTTCAGGGTTGCGCCGCCAGTGAACGTATTTGTGCCGTTCAACGTCAGCGCAGCGGAGCCGGACTTGACCAAACTGCCGGTGCCCGCAATCGGGCTGCCGCCGATTGCATACGTCGCCGCCGCGTTATTGACGATGGTCGTTCCCGGCGAGCGGCTCGCGGACAAGTTGACCGTCGTGTTAACGCCCGAGTCGTCGAAGATGGCCACGTTGCCGTCCGCAAACGTCGCGGAGGCGGCGGAGTTCAACCAGTTCGCCGTCGCAGTGTCCCAAGTGCCGCTGATCGCGCCGCTCCAGAAGAGAGCCGTCGCCGCTCCGCGTTTGCGTCACACTCGCTTCGGAGGAATTTGCGCTTTCACCGGCGGCGTTGGTCGCGGACACGACATAGTAATACGTCGTGCCGTTCACCAGCCCGCTGTCCATGTAGTGCGGCGTCGCGACATTTGTCACTGTCACATAGGCGTTCCCGCTCGTGATGGAGCGTTTCACGTAGTAGCTGGTTGCCCCGCCGGAAGCGCCCCAGACCAAGGTGGCTTTCGCATTGCCGGCAACTGTGGTAAGCCCGGTGGGCCCCCGCGGAATAAAGGTGGACAAAGCCGCGACTTCCCCGCCGCTCAACGCCCGGGCATAGATGCGGGAAATCATCCACGCTGCCGGTCAAATTGGGATCCGAGTATTGCGATTTGCCTAGGTAGTTTTGCGTCGTGCTGCCCAGGCTCGACGGGTTCAACGTCATGTTGCTGTTGGTGCCGACGGCGTTGCCATCAATGTAGAGAATGCCTGTCGTCCCAGACAGTACGACCGCCAATGACTCGCTCAGACGCCGGTCGAAAGCGCCGACGAATTGGTGATCGCTTGTTCACTGCCATAACTGCCGGTCGTGATCGCATAACGCACCGTGCCGCTGCCGCTGAACGGTGCCATGAACATATAAGTGCCCGTGCCCGAACCGAAGTCGAACACCCGCGCCCACATGGCGCTGGTATCCACTTTCACCCAGCAGCAAATGCTGAAGTCAGTGAGCGTGCTGACCAATCCCGCGGGGAAGCTCCACATAACCGTTGGCCGTGCCGTCCAGATGCACGGCATTGGTGATGATGCCCGTAACCCACGTCGCGCCGCTCATCAACGTGCCGTTGTTGCCATGGATGCCCGCGTCGGCCGCCGTGCTGCCGCTGCCCTCGTCAAATTTCCACCAATCAAACAGATCGGATGGCGTGGCGCTGACTTCCGCCGAGTTGGCGCTTTCGCCCACGGCATTGGTTGCGCACACCACATAATAATACGGCGTGCCATTCGTGAGGCCGTTGTCCAGAAAACTGGTCGTGGCCAGGTTCGTAATCGTGACATATCCGCTGCCGCTGGTCAGGGAGCGTTTGACGTTGTAGCTCGTCGCATAGGTCGAGGCATTCCACCGTAATGGCGCGGAGGCGTTGCCCGCCGTGGCTGCTCGCCACACCGGTTGGCGCGTCCGGCACTGGCTGCGTGGTCGCACCGGCCTCCACCGAGTTGGTGCTCGTGCCATTCGCGTTCGCCGCGGTGACGACGTAGTAATAGGTCGCACCGCTATACAAGCCGGTGTTGGTGTAGCCGGTGGTAGTGATGTTGGTGCCGATAGCAGTGTAAGGCCCGCCGCTGAAATTCGCGCGCTTGACGTTGTAACTCGTTGCCCCGGCGCTCGCCAGCCAGGAC
>CAWEAB010000016.1:0-95453 GCA_963806745.1 uncultured Acidobacteriaceae bacterium | reverse complement strand
CGCCGTCTTTCGGGTCAATCTCGCCCGCGGGTTCCGGAATGCCGGGAATCGGGATCATCTTCATGCGCGGCACGACGGCCTGCGTGGTCGGGCTGCTGTTGATGTCCGGAAAGCTGACCTGCTGCATCGCGTCCAGGTGGTAGAGGTAGCCCCAGAACTCCTGGAACCCGTGCGCCGTCGGCAATGAATCCGGATGATCGCCCAGATGGTTCTTGCCGAACTCGCCGGTGGTGTAGCCGAGGTCCAGCAGGAACCTGGCTAGTGCCGGGCGTCCCGGGTCGCAGATAGGAAATCGCGCCCGGCAACTGCGGCAGGACCATGCCCGCGCGGAAGGGGTGCATGCCGGTGAAGAAGGCGCAGCGCCCGGCGGTGCAGCTCGACTCCGCGTAGTAGTGCATAAACATCGCGCCTTCTTTCGCGAGCCGATCGATGTGGGGCGTTTCCCCGACCATCAGGCCGCGATGATAACAACTCGGCTGCATCCAGCCGATGTCATCGCCCATGATGAAGAGAATGTTGGGCCTCTTGCCGCCAGCAGCCGGTTCAGCCGCCGGGGCCGCTTCGTCGGACTTGGGCAATCTCGTTGACGGACGGAAGCGGCGTGGTCGCCGCAGTCGTCGCCGGGCTGGCGGTCGTTTGGGCCAGACTGGGGTTGGAACTGGTCTTGGCATCGCCGTTGCCCGATTTGGCCAGTCTGCGACGAGCAAGCAATGATGCCGCCGATCATCGCCAAAGCGAGACAGGCGGCCAAAGTACTCTTCAGTTTGAACATGATGTTCTTCCTTTGGTTCAGGAATTTGGTTGTACGGAACGGAGACTGCTTCCTGGGATCCGCCCTCCGCGCGGATTCGTCCAGGGTTTGTGGAAACTTGCGGGACTCGCACAACTATAGCATCTTGGCACATGCCGCTTTTTACGCGGCTGCACTATGTACATTCACTTCCGTGGCCCCGGTGCCCTGCAAGAGGTTTTGGGCCTGGGCAACCTCCTCCGGCGATCCGTGGGCCACGAGGAGGTAGCTGCCGGCCTTGACCGATTCCTCGTACTTGAGGATCTGCTGCTTGGAGATCCCCCAGGCGGACAGACCGCTGAGGATGCCGCCCATGGCCGAACCGGCCAAGGCCCCTCGACACCGCCCAACAAGGCGGAAGCCAACGATCCGGCGACGATGGCCGGGCCGACGCCGGGCACCCAAATAAAGGCCGCGCCGACCAGCGCCCCGAAGAGGCCGCCCATCCAGGCCCCGGTCTTGGCCCCAGCCTTCGATACGTCGCACGCGGTCACGTATCCGTGGACTTTCTTTTCGTCGTGGATGTCCTTGGCAACGACCGAAATCTGTTGGATCGGGAACTTGCCCTCATCCAGTTTCTTGACGGCGCTCTCCGCCGCTGCCAGGGTGGCATAGACGCCGACGACACTGCTTTGCTCAGACATGATTGACTCCTTGGTTAAGCTGAATTGGTTAAAGAGGAACTTGAGGTCACGTTGTCGCACTGCCTGGTCTGAGTTCATCGAACGAATCGTCTGCTCCGGCCTCGTCGCCACGTCCGTGCGGCCCGCGCAGCGGCGAGCGCACGAACGGGGAAACATAGGTTTCGCCCCGCCGGACCGCCTCTACGGCCGGAACGAGGTCCGCCAAGGCCGTGCGTTTCAGAACGAACGCCACGGCTCCCTGCGCAAGTGCGTCTTGGGCCACCGACGGCTCGTCGTACAAACTCAGCACAACCACCGGCAGCGCGGGAAAACGCTTTCGTATCAAGAGGATGACATTGACCTCCGCCGCCACGGGAAACATGAGATCCACGATGCAGATATCCTGCCGGCAATTCTCCGCGGTTTCCAGAAGCGATCGCTCGTCGGAGACCATTACGGTCGTGTCGAATAGGCTTTCCAGCAAGGTGTGGACGCCTCTCAACATGTGGAGATTGGCGTCGGCGACCAGCGCACGTCCTTGCCTCGGCGGGGAGATCTCGCTCATCGAACACGACCTTTCAGGTCAACGAGTCCTCGGTGACCCCCTGATTTTCACCTCCGGTCAGTCGTTGTCAATACGTAAAACTACGTAGACCATCGAAAATACGTAGATTTACGTACTGCGCAGACAGAGTCCGTTGCATGGGAAGGTTAGCCAGTCGGGGAATCGGCCACGATCCGAGTTCGCTTGGCGGAACGAGCTTGACGAGAAGCCGCACAAAGATCGGTACGAGTTCTGCAACCCCTTGACCGGCCCCGCACAAAAGGATGACGCAGGCTCAGTCGGGGATGATTCCATGCCGGGCTGCATATTGCACGAGTTCCGCAGTCGTGGTGACTTGGAGCATTGCCATGATATTCTCCTTGTGCTTTTCCGCGGTTCGCGGCGAGATATGGAGTGCCGCAGCCACCTGCTTGGCCGAGCGGCCTTCGGCAAAGAGTTGAAGCACTTCTCGCTGACGAAGAGTCAAAGTCGGAAGATCCGTTTGGTTCTCCGAACCACTTTCGGCAGACATCTGCGCCAAACGTTCCGCCAGAGGCGGGGTGATGTAGGTCCGCCCCGCCATGACTTCTCGCATGGCCGTCAGCAGCTCAGAACTCGCCGAGTTTTTCAGCACGAAGCCCGAGGCGCCGGCCTGAAGTGCCGTGGCTACATACGTTACGTCCCGGTGCATGGTCAAGAACACGATTTTTGCCCTGCACTTGGCCTTGCGCAAGTGTTCAACCGCGTCGAGCCCATTCATAAGCGGCATCGTGATGTCAACCACGATCACATCCGGAGCGAGCCTCTCGGCCGCCTCGATCAGTTGCCGGCCGTCCTCCACGATCTCGACCAGTTCGAACTCCGGCTCCAGCAGACTTCGCAGGCCCTCGGCAACCATGCGGTGGTCGTCGGCCAAAAGCACTCTTGCACGCGTCATGGCTCATCCTCCGGCAAAGGAACACGGGCTTCGATCAGTGTGCCTTGGCCCGGCTGGGACTGGACGGTCAACACTCCTCCAACCAGCCGTGCCCGTTCATCCATGCTGGCGAGCCCTAGTCCCGGTCTACCGCGAGCCTCGCGAATATCGAAGCCACGACCGGTGTCCTTCACGGAAAGGTAAAGATATTCCGCGTCTGCCGTCAAGGCCACGTCAACCTCATGGGCCCCTGAATGCTTGACGGCGTTCCGCAATGCTTCCTGGGCGATGCGGTAGATGCACAGCGCCGCATCCGAGGGCAGAGTCGTGGGCACGTTCCGGCACCTGTATCGGACGCGGATATCGTCGCGCTCCGAGAATCGATCGCATTCCGACTGGAGTGCAGCCTTCAGACCGAGATCGTCAAGAATGGACGGATGGAGTTGGCGGGAAATCCGATGCACGTCCTCGGCAATCCCGGCGAGTTCGTCGGTTAAGTTGCCGACCAATTTGCTCACGGGATCCGATGTCAGCCAGAAGTTGTTTCAACTTTCCTGCCCCGATTGCCGTGCCGGCCAATCGCTGGGAAACGTCGTCGTGCAGCTCGCGGGCCAGCCGTTTGCGTTCGTCTTCCTGCGCCATCAGCAGCCGCCCTTTTAGTGCGCAGAGTTTCCACTTGGCTGGCGTCAAGTGCCTCGGCACCCCGCCAGCGTGAGATCGTGTTGGCAAGGATTTCACCGAATAGGCGTAACCTTTGCACGATCGTCTCGTTCCAGGGTTGTTCACGAACAGTACGTCCGAACATGACGGCCCCAAGCACTGATCCCCCGACAGCCAGCGGGATGGCAATCCCCGATCGGACACCAGCCTGACGAAAGTACTCTCTTTCCGCAGTGGCCTCGGCTGGCAACTCGTCGCGATCGGCAAATCGAACCGCTTCACCCTGCCTAGCTGGGCGAAAATCCAGGGAAGCTCACCGATCGCAAGCCGCATCGGCGGCGGCTCTATTCCTTCGACCGCCCATTGGTGTATCGCGCAGCAGTTCTTCCCTTCCGCGGGAGAACTCGAACAGAGCGGCACGCTGGAAACGGAGAACCTCGGCAATCTCCCGCAGCGACTGGGCAACGATTTGATCAACTTCCGTCGTGCGGAGGGGCAACAAAGCGTGACGATAACGTGGAAAGTACTTGCTCGAATCCGCAGATTCTCCGTGAGGCCGGCTTCTGCACGCCGACGCCGACGCCGATCGACCAGCAACATGACGATCAACAACGACTGCACGATCACCAGCGCGATTCCCCCGAGGAGATAGTACTTGTACAAGTCCCACAGGTTCGGCTCGCGGTAGCGCACGATGCTCTCCAACCGGGAGCCTGCTTTCCGGAATCTGCCAGCGGCGGAGTTCCCTCCAATCGAACATGTACTCGTGCATCTGCGACCCTCGCAACTGGGATGCTCGCCGGATCTTCCCCATGGAGCACTCGGACCGCCATTTCGCCGGCCAACCGCCCCTGCTTCTCAATGGGAACAAGATGACCGCCGAGCAGACCGTGCCCGAACAAGGTCTCGTAGAAACCAAACACGGGGGCATTCGCCACGCGTGACACGCTGGACACGACTTCGCGTGTCGTGATACTGGTCCCGCGCGAGTCCAGAACGTAGGGCAGTATGAAGATCACGGTGTCGCGAGGAAGTCGCTGCACCTCGTCCTGCAAGATATCGATGGGAGTCCCGAGAAATACGTGAATTCCAGCTCTGACGAGTACTTGGCCAGCGCCCTCCGCGCCTGCGCCTCGGTACCCCGTCCGGACGCATCGACCCCGGCTATGATGGCCACGTGCCGTGTCGGCGGCCAGAGTTTCCTTGCTAGCTCCAGCGTTCCATCAAAATCGAAGCTATACGTCACTCCGGTGACGTTCGGAGCGAGTTTCATGCCCTTGAAAGCGTCCTCGTGGACGGAACAGAAGACGACGGCCGCCCCGGGAAAAACTGACTCGCCATACCGCCGGACGAATTCAAGAGCGTTGTCATAGACGGGGATCACCACGTCGATTCTACGACTTGAATACTTGTGTCGAAGCAGGCTGACTGAGTTTTTCCACGTAGACCGGATCCTCGAAGCGGAGAAGATCGGCAAACTCCACGTCGATATCTAGTGGACCATCGGTTCCTGCTTGCAGGGCGGAGCGGATGCCCTGCTCCCAATCGAGGTGAACGGGTTGAATCGTGTTCACCGCATAGAAGATCAAAACGCGTTTCGGCTGCTGGCGCGGTTCGGCTGAGATCGCAGTTCCGCCGCGCGTGAGAACGCAGACAAACGCGATCGCGAGACAGATCGCCACCCGGCAAGATTTTTTGCCGAGCCATTGTGCGGGTAACGCGACAGTGTCTCGGTTCACCGGAAAGCTCTCTACGTTTCGGTCTTGAATCCTGGGAGTGCGCAACGAGGTTGCACGTTCCTGACAAGGTGGGTTAGCGGGGGGATTTCTGGGCACCACCATACTAAATTCAGTTAATGGAGTTCCACGGTTTCGGGGGGCGCGTCTGCCTTGGCACTTTGTTCCGGCGGTTTGCCGACCGTGGAATCAACCGCCGTTTGTGCCGTTCCCGGGTAGTGCACCGTGACTTCTGTTTGCCCGATGGTCAGTCGCTCTCCCGATCGAACGTGCGATTCACTCACTCGATCATGATGGATGAATACGCCATTCTTGGAATACAGATCGCGCACGACGAGAACATTTCCAATCTGGTCAATCTCACAATGCCTGTGGCTGGTCCACGGGTCCGTTAACTGGACATCAGCATTCGCATCGCGCCCGATAGTGGCCGGCAATTTATGAAGGTCGTACCGTGTTTCTCGCCCACAATGGTCGCGGATGGTCAATTCCACGGGAAGCAAGCTTTTTTGCGGCGTTACCGCTTCAATCGTCAAGTCTCGGGACACAGCCACGCAAATTCCCCTTATCCGAGGCCATTCCGGTACTTCAATGGACTCTTCCCATCCTTGGTTCGCCGCTCGCAGTAACCACCGCCTGCGTTCTTCAGGATCGTTACTGGCCAATCGAGTCCTTATTACACGGCACAATCCCGCCGCTGGCGAATTCCCCGCTTCTAAAGTATCCTTTAATTTACTTGCACTGAGCGTTATGTCCAGGTACTTATCCAGAAACCGCACATCTATTTCGTCGTATACGTCAACTCCCAGCATACCCAACTACATGCCTCTAGCTGGTGGATGCGTTTTGCCCACTGGATTGGTTCTCGACATGACATTTGTCGATATCGAGAAATGCGTTGCCAGCAGCGACCCGAAATATTGGCAGTCGTATCATGGTTCTGCCGGAGGTTTATGTTACGCTAATGGTTGCCCTGGCGCTGCGCGGCGTTGGATGTGGCGGTAGCAAACCATGAATCACCGCCGCCTTCAGTGACGATCGAAACCGAAGAGCCAACGGTTTGCAGCGTCCTGCGAGATTGCGAGCTATTCATGAGTAAACCACGCACCCAAGATCCAGCCCCGACACCAAGCCCCGAAGCCGTTGTATTGACGCCCGCGCCAGGCGTGTTGCCGCCACCATCCGGCCATGAATGGCCGTGGCCATGGTGTCGGCAGTCATTGCTTCCAGCTTCTCGCCGCCAAATTCATGAACGCAGCGGTAGAACGGATTCGCGCCTTCGGCCTGGATGATGGAGAGCCTGGGCAGGCGCGGGATCAGCTTGAGTTCGTGCATCTCCAGCAGCGCTTTGCCGATGGCGGAGCTGTTTCCCAGATTTCCGCCGGGGACGATGATGTGGTCGGGCGGCTGCCAGGCTAGTTGCTCGAGCAGTTCGATGGCGGCGGTTTTTTGGCCTTCGATGCGATACGGGTTGACGGAGTTGAGCAGGTAGACGGGCTTCTGGCGCACGAGTTCATTGAGGATGCGGACGCAGCCGTCGAAGTCGGTGCGGAGCTGGCAGGTGAGGGCTCCGTAGTCGAGCGATTGCGAGAGCTTGCCCCAGGAAATTTTCCCTTCAGGGATGAGGACGAGGCTGCGCATGTTGCCGCGGGCGGCATAGGCGGCCATCGATGCCGAGGTGTTGCCGGTGGAGGCGCAGGCGACCCAGGGGAATCCGGCGGCGTGGGCGGCGCTGGCGGCGACAGTCATACCGGTATCTTTGAAGGAGGCAGTGGGGTTCATGCCCTGGTGCTTGGCGTAGAGGTTGTCGAGGCCGAGGCCTCGGGCAGAACGCTGGAGATGATAGATGCGGGGTGTTGCCCTCTCGCAGTGTGATGATGTGCTCGTCGAGTTCAGATGCGGGGATGGACGGCAGGAGTTCGCGGTAGCGCCAGACTCCGCTCTGGTCCTGGGGATCGAGAGAGGTGCGGCGCGTTTGCCACAGGGACTTGAGGGCTTGCGGGTTGAAGTGGGGATTGGGAAAGAAAAATTCCAGCAGATCGCCACAGGCGCCGCAGCGGAAGTCTTGTCCGGCGGAGATGGGCGTGGCGTTGCAGCTAATGCAACGGAGACGCGGGGCGGCGGATGGACCAGGTTTCACTTTTAGTTGAGCTTTGCTTGACGCTACCCATGATACGGCTTAAGCGGGAGGGCGTGGGGGGTCGCGAGGATGCTGGGATTGAACTTTCGTTTTATGATCGAATTGCCTCGCACTCTACGCACCGAGGGCGTTAGACGCCCCTTTCGACAAGCTCAGGGCAGGCTCTCGGGACAGCTGGCGGGGACGCCTGCGCTACTCAAAACGGCGCGCGCAATTCTTGAGGTGCACAAACCGCTGCGCCATCACGGCGCTATGCCAGTCTTAGCCTTCATGGCATCAGCGGAGATAGGAATCTTTTCCGCTCATCCAGTCGGCTCTTGGCGGGGTGAAGACGTCGAGGTCGTCGGTATCTTCTACGGCTTCGGCTTTGTGCGGCATGTTCGGTGGGATGGTCAGGACCTCTCCGGCGTGGACTGTGATTTCTTTGTTGTCGATCCAGAATTTGAGCGCGCCTTCGAGGATGTAGGTGACTTGTTCGTTGGGATGGCTGTGCTCGGGGACGATGCAGCCTTTTTTCAGGAAGACGCGGGCCAGCATGATGTCTTTGCCGACGATCAGTTTGCGGCCGAGTTGCGGGTTGAGCGTTTCGAGCGTGATTGAATTCCACGGTATGTGCTGGAGTTCGGCTCTGCGCCTGGATTTCGAGATGGTGCCTTTCAGGGCTACTTGGTTTGCGGGACGATTTGATTGGTTCGCGGATGTGCGGGATTGGGTGGATTTTTTCTTCATGGAATTCGATCGTGGTCGGGGAATTGAAAGCGCTCATAGTTTACACGCGGCGGCTTTTTGCAGGCATCTTCATCTTGCCGCGATGTGGGCGGGCGGGTAGTCTTGATAATTATGGATCCGTTGCCGTGCACAAGACTCTTCTATCGCCCCGCCGGGGCTTGACCTATCTTGCTGCTGACCCACGGCTAACGCCGTGGGCTGGACTCGTTCTCGCCGCTTTGCGGCTGGGATCACCTGGGACTTTGAGTTGCACTCTGATCTATGAAAAAACATCAATTTCGGCAGGAAACTGAGGCGGTTCGGAGCGGGACCGATTTGCGCAAGAAGAACGGGCCGCTGGCTACGCCGATTTATCAGACCTCGACGTTTGAGGTTACGGATAATGCCGAGCAACTGAACGTCACTCCTACGGACCATTTCTATACGCGGTATGGGAATCCCACGAGTACGGTGGCGGAGAACGCGATTGCCGAGCTTGAGGGAACGGACGGGGCGCTGCTGTTTTCGTCGGGGATGGCGGCGATTACTACATCGATGCTGGCGCTGGTGAAGGCAGGCGACCACATCGTGGCGCAGCGCGATATCTATGGCGGGGTGACCAAGTTTCTTTCGCAGTGGCTGCCGAAGATGGGAATTGAAACCACCTTCGTCGATACCAATGACATGGAGCAGCACGAGCGGGCGATCAGGGCGAATACGAAAATTATTCATGTGGAGTCGCCTACGAATCCCTCGGTGAGGGTGGTGGATCTGGAGAAGATTGCGGCACTGGCGCGGAAGCACAAATTGATTTCCACGATCGACGCGACCTTTGGTACGCCGATTAACTGCCGGCCGGCGGAGTGGGGCATCGACCTGGTGCTGCATTCGGGGACGAAATATTTTGGCGGGCACGCCGATATTATTTGCGGAATCGCGGCCGGGCGGCGCGAAGTGATCGACCAGATTCATCATCTGCGGACCACGCTTGGCTGCTGCATGGATCCGCATGCGGCATTTTTGCTATTGCGCGGCATCAAGACACTGGCGGTACGGGTGGAGCGGCAGAACGCGAGCGCGCTGCGGATTGCGGAATTCTTGAGCAAGCATCCCAAGGTGTCGCGAGTGCACTATCCGATGCTCGCGGGAGATCCGGACTACGCGCTGGCGAAGAAATATCTTGCGGGCGCAGGAGGAGTTTTGACCTTTGAGGTTGCGGGCAGCGGGGCGGACGCTTGCCGCGTGACGGAGGCATTGAATCTGTTCACGCTGGCGCCGAGTCTGGGAGGAGTCGAGTCGCTGGTATCGATTCCGGTGCTGACGTCACACGCGATGATCGATCCGGAGTTGCGGCGGAAGATGGGCGTGACGGAGCAGATGATCCGGCTGTCGGTGGGAATTGAGAATGTGGAGGATCTGATCGCGGATCTGGAAGGCGGGCTGGCGGTGCTCGGAAAGAAAGATGGGGCGCGGGCGGCGGACTGAAACTAGTTCTCAGTTGTCAGTTGTCAGTTCTCAGTAAAACCTGGCAGCGCCTGGACCGCGACCGACACCTTTGCGTCCTACCTCTGACGAACTCCAAAATCTCTTAGAAGCCCGCGGAAGCTGCGGCCAGAGTTGGGTGCAGGCCAACCACCTTGTCGACGTTGGTCATTTTGAGAACTTCTTCGATTCGTCCCTGGGCGCAGACTTGCAGCGTACCGCCCGACTTGTTTGAGCTGGCCGGCGGACATGACGATGATGCCGACGCCGGTGCTGTCGATGTGGGTGACGCCGGTGAGGTCGAAAACCACTTTCTTTTTTTGCTCATGAATGAGGTTGTCGATCGCCCATTCGAGTTGTTTGGAGTCGCGGCCCATGGTGATGCGGCCGGTGAGTTCGAGAACGACGATATCGGGATCGATTGTCTTGGTCTGAATCTCCAGCATGAGCCAGGCTCCTAACCGCAAAAATCAGAATGTACGGATAACCATTACTGCGCTTGCTTCAGGCACTGCATGATCTCAGTTTCTGTCAGTGTATGGTCGCTAGCTTTGGCGCGCTTATAGATGCGTTCGACCAGATCTTCGTTCGCGGCCAGGCCGCGGCGCTCGAGCCAGAAGTGGACATTTGATTTTCCGCTCATGGGGCCGATGTCGATGACCTGCTCGAGGCCGAAGACGTGAGATGGAACGCCCGAATAGACTGTGTTGGCGAGTTCGATATTGTTCTTCTTGTAAGCCTTGATGACGGCGGCGGCATGCACGCCGGTGGCGGTGCGGAAGGCGTCGTCGCCGACTACCGGATAGTTGGCCGGGATCGGGAACGCCGGTCGCCTTGGAAACGAGTTCGCAGTAGTGCTTGAGTCTGGTCAGATCCTGCTGGTCCCATGGCGCGATGCCCATGAGCTTGAGATTGACGAGCATCTGATCCATCTGCGTGTTGCCGACACGCTCGCCGATACCGAGGGCGGTGGCGTGAACGCAGTTGGCTCCGGCGACGAGCGCGGCCATGGCGTTGGCGGTCGCGAGGCCACGGTCACAGTGGCCGTGCCAGTCGAGACGAATTTTTTCGCCCGAGGGCTGGATGACTTCTTCCACGACGAATTTAACGAGCGCGACCGTGCCCATCGGCGTGGCGTGTCCCGCGGTATCGCAGAGCACGATGGCGCGAGCGCCGTTGCGAATGGCGGTGAGATTGAGCCGCTTGACGGTTTCGGGATCGCAGCGGGTGGTGTCCTCGGTCGTATACATGACCTCGAGGCCCTGCGCGACTGCGAACTTGACGGCCTTTTCCGTGGTTTCGAGGAGGAAGTCGATGGTCCAGCCTTCGGTGAAGCGGCGCAGCGGACTCGATCCGAGAAAGGCTGCGACCTCGATGGGGAGGCCGGTTTTCTGGGTGATCTCGGCTATCGGGCGGATGTCATTTTCGTGCGTACGCGCCGCGCAGTAGGGGCGGATCTTCATTTTGTGGGCGACGATTTCACGGGCGAGAGCGGTGACGTGCTCGACGGCGCGCGGGCCGGCGCCGGGAAGGCCGAGGTCGAGAGAATTGATGCCGAGCGCCTCCATGAGGTGGAGGATTTCGATTTTCTGCTCGATGCTGGGGTCGCGGACGGAGGGCGATTGGAGGCCGTCGCGCAGGGTTTCATCGGTAAGAAGAACGGGCCCCGGAGGACGGAGAGATCGCGGGTAGAGCTGGTTCCAGTCGTAGATGAGCTCGGAGATTTCCATTGACTTCAGCTATCAGCCGTCAGGTTACGATTCCGCGGAGGTCACGCGGCCCCGGAAGATTCGACAGCGATTCTGATTCCCACTTGCGCCAGCACCCCTGCTGGCCCCTGCGAACGGAGATGCTTGCGATTCGATGTAACTTGCTACGGTTTCTTTTCTTCCTTCGGTACGATGGTCAGTCCGAAGATCGAGAACTGGCCTACGCCACCGACGTTGACGCCGCTGGCATCTGCCGGATTCGGCAGGTAGAGCGCCTTGCAATTTTCGCAGCGATAGACCTCGGCGTCGCCGCCCCAGGCTTTTTCGATGCAGCCGCACTCGCGCTCGATGACATCCTCGGTATAGAACCAGCGCTTCAGGTGGCCGCCGCAGATTTTTCCTTTTTCGTCTTTTTCGTTGCAGGCGCGCTGGCCCGGCTTCTTTACCTTGACCTTGTGATTGGGAAGCTGCGGAACGTTGCTGGTCTGCACGGTTGCGGGTTCAGTGGTGGCCACGATTTTCTCCGTCGGACGAAGTAGTCTGCCTTGCCGTTATTCTACCTAGGCACGGTCGGGTGCGGATAGTGGTTCCGGTATGAAGGCTTGATGACCCCGCGGTTATGGGGGTCAACTCAGAAGCGCCAGAACCTTGCAGGCTCGTTCAATGGCCTCTTGTTGTTCCGGGGTGGAGCCAACGAATTCGATACCGTGATTGAATCCGGTGCGTGTGCGGACGACGCCGCGCATAGTCAGAGGGGTGGAGGAGTAGGGGAGGACGAAATCGAGTTGCAGGCCGACGCCGACTGCAATTTCGCGGGTCATGAAGACGGAAAGGCCGCCGCGGCTCACGTCCGTGGCTTGAGAATGGAATTTGGCGCGCTGGCCATCCACCAGGAGGGACACACTAACAGGTATGGTTACGGCGTGGCGCTCCCATCGGCGCCCCGAGCGGTCATCCAGCATCAACTATTTTCCCCCGAAACGGTAGGCTTAGAACCAAAGCAGAAATGACGACCTATTGTAAAGTGCAGGCGGCTCAACTGGGTGTGACATAGATCACATTGCGCTGTGAAGCGCTAGGCAAATGGTTTGCGCGGAGGGGCCTGGTCGGCGCCTACGCGGCCTGTTGTGATCTCAGCGACAAAATAGTTTTCGCCTTGAATCGGACAGCCTGCCATGCGACGCAGCATGGCGAGTTGGCCGACATGGGTGAGCGCATCGGCTATGGGGCCCTGAAATAGCTTGTCGGGCGGAGCTTGCAGCGGCTGTCCAGAGGCGAGATAGTCGTCGAACTTCTTGATGGATGCATGGAAGCGTTCGCCCTCTTTGTCCCACGGGAGCGGCGCGGAGTCGTGCCACTGCCGGCGCCCGTCGGCCATGGAAAGAGCCCAGTCCATGAGGTCGCCGATGTGGGCGAGAATCCTGGCGGGGGTTTGGGTGGTAGCGGGGGCGCCAAAATTGGCGAACTCGGGGGAGGCGCCGCGAACGGTCTTGCCGCCGCGGTAGGCGAGCGTGGCTAGCGTGTGGCGGAGAAGAGTGCGGTCGTCGGACATGAATCAGTTCTCAGTTGCTAGTTGCTAGTTGCTAGTTAGCGGCAGTAGCCGGCGTTGCTGGCGCAATGCCATTACGCTACTAGCAGCTAATGCCAGCAAGTCTCATAACTCTCATAATTTCTTGCGCCACAGAGCTCCCATCGAACGCAATGCGGCTTTCGCTCGATGGCGCAATGGTTGACTGTACAGCATGTCAAGGAACGATTCCATTTCGGCGGTGAAAGTCGCGCCCGTAGCCGAACCACCAGGGCTTTTTTCTGCGAGGTGACGCGATCGGAGTCGACGTACTTGACGCGGACCATTTCTTCGAGGCCCCAGCGCCCGTGGGTGCGGCCGAGGCCGCTGGACTTGACGCCGCCGTGCGGAGCTTCGCTGATGCTGAAGCAGGAAACGACATCGTTGACCATCACGGTGCCGGCATTGATGTGGCGGGCGAGGCGCTCGCCGCGGGCGCGATCCCGCGTCCAGATGCTGGCGGCGAGGCCGTAGTCGGAATCGTTGGCTAGCCGCACGGCCTCGGCGTCGTCGTCGAAAGGGGCGATGGGAAGGATCGGGCCGAAGGTTTCCTCGTGCATGAGACGCATGCTGCGATCGACATCGGCGAGAACGGTGGGCGCGTAAAAGGTAGGGCCGAGATCGCGGAGACGCGTGCCTCCGACCAGGACGCGCGCGCCGCGCTCCCTGGCGTCATCGACGTGCGCCTCAACGATGCGAACCTGGCGCTCGTGGATCATCGGACCGATGTCAGTGGAAGGATCGAGCCCGTTTCCGACGCGAAGTTTGCGGGTTTTCTCGGCGCAGGCCTCGAGGAAAGTTGGATACAGGCTGCGGTGCACGTAGCAATGCTCGACGGAGAGGCAGGTCTGGCCAGCATTGACGAAGGCTCCCCAGACGGCGCCGCTGGAGGCAACGTCGATATCGGCATCTTCGAGGACGAGCATGGGGTCCTTGCCGCCGAGTTCGAGGACGACCGGAAGCAGGCGCTGGGCGGCGGCTTCGGCGATGCGGCGTCCGGTAGCGACGCTGCCGGTAAATACCAATTTGTCAATCTCGCTTTGTATTAACGCCGCGCCGGTGGGGCCTTCGCCGGGAACTACCTGGAAAATGTCGCGTGGGACACCGGCTTCGCGCAGAAGTTTTTCCAGTTCGAGCGCGATCAGCGGAGTGAGTTCGGACGGCTTGAGGACGACCGCGTTTCCCGCGAGGAGGGCGGCCATGGTCTCGGTGGCGGGAATCGAGAACGGATAATTCCAGGGCGAAATGATTCCGATGACGCCGTAGGGTTCATGGAGGATGCGGCCGGATTTCGTTTTTAGTACGAGATTGCCATGCGGGAGGACTTCGTCGCGGAGGAGAGCGAATCCATTTTCGATAAGGAAGCGGGCAGCATCGAGGACGACGAGAACCTCTGTGGTGAGAGCTTCGGCCTGGGGCTTTCCGGCCTCCTGCGAGATGCGGCGGGCGATTTCTGACTTACGCATCAGGAGCAGTTGCTGGAATCGACTGAGGGACACGAATGCGTTCACGAACTCCCCAGGCGTGCCAGTCGGGTTGCGCGGCGCGGGCGCGGGCAACGGCGGCGCGAACTTCGGCGGGTCCGGCGCTATCGAGTTCGCCTAGAACTTCGCCGGTCGCGGGATTGACGGAGGCTATCCGCGAGACCGCGGCTTGGACGTCGGGTTGGACGGGGGTCGCGGGCACGGAAGAAGTTTACGCCGAGATGGAGCGGTTGCGAAGGGAGGAGTGTTCGCTGATGGATGCGCCCCAATGGAAATAAGGTGGCCAGGATGGCGGCGAGACGCCGCCACAGCAGCCGGCGAGGACGCCGGCGCTACCGCCCTCTGCGGGAGCTCGGCAATTAGGGTCTAATACTCGACGCTTACGAGGAACAGGCCGGTGGCGGGGGCGGTGGGGCCGGCCGCGGAGCGGTTGCGGGCAGCGAGGATGCGGGCGAAATCCTGGGAGGTCAAGGTTCCCTTCCCGATCAGAATGAATGTGCCGACCAGGTTGCGAACCATGTGGTGAAGGAATCCATTGCCGCGCACGGTGTAGATGAGTTCGTCGCCCTCGCGCGTCCATGAGGACGAAAAGATCGTGCGGATGTTGGTGGGAACTGCTCGAGCTTCCACTGGAGATTCCGTTCTCTTGCGGAACCCCTGCTGGCTGAACCTCATTTTCGCGGGTCTTCGATTCCGCGCTCATGCGCTCGACGCGCTCGGGATCGACGGCGGCGAAGGAGGTGAAGTCGTGCTTGCCGACAATTACTTCAGCAGCCGCGATCATCGCCTCTTCGTCGAGCGGGTAAGGATAGTGCCATGAGTAGCGCGCGACAAATGGGGGACAGACATCAGCGCGAAGAATGCGATAGCGATAGGTTTTGGCGCGCGCGGATTTGCGGGGATGAAAGTCTGGCGCGGCCTCAGCAACATTGAGCACGCGGATGGACGGCGGGAGAATGTGGTTCAGAGCCAGTGCCCAGTTTTCGGTCGGGATCGTCGAGGCGGTCTGGAAGGTCGCTACCTGGGCCAGCGCATGCACACCGGCATCGGTGCGGCCGGAGCCCTGGGGCAGTACATTTTCGCCGGTCAACCGTCCAATAGCCGAGGCGAGTGTGCCCTGGATGGTGGCGCGGCCGGGCTGCACCTGCCAGCCGGCGAAGTCGGTGCCGTCGTAGGCGAGGATCAGTTTGAGATTGCGCACGGGTGGTTGCGGATCAGGCACGGGTTGAGCTTCGTCATTCACCTTTGTTGGTTTCAACAATACCGGTTCGCTAAGGGGCTGGTACCGCCCGCGTCACGGAATGCGCTGGGACGCGTCAGATATACTATTGCACTTACGATCCCTTTTCTTAGGAGCAAAGTCCTAACCCTGGGGCGAGAGCCTGCCTCCGCCGAAGAAAGCAAGGAACTCTGGCGGGGCGTTCTACGTAATATCCGGGTGTAGAGACAGGTTTGACGCCAAAGAAAAAGTAAACGCAATTTCCCTGTATCACAGGCTTGATTGATGGAGAGGATGCGAATGCAACGTGCTAGTTCTGCTGGGAGAGAAAGCGGTGCAACGATTGGGGCGTTTCGAGCGGCAGCCGCGGTTTTAATGGCGGCGCTCATGGTGCCGGTGGGATGGGGGCAGGAAGCGAGTTCGGTGCCGGCAGCGCCGTCGGCGGCGATGCGACAGCGCCACCTTCGATGTGCAGGAGTATGCGAAACCGCAGTCGCACTTTCCGAATCCGGTTGGGCCCTATACGCCGCGTCATGTGGAACAGCCAAATCTGGCGAACACGGCGCGCATTGATGAACTCATGCATGATGGCAAGACTCTACATTTCGATGAACGACGCGGTCGCGCTGGCGCTGGAAAACAATCTCGATATCGCGATTGCGCGCTACAACCTGAACATTGCGGATACGGATGTGTGGCGCGCCAAAGCGGGCGCGAGCACGCTTGGCGTGAATACCGGCGTCGTGCAGAATACGCCGGGTGGCGGAGTTGGCGGGCTCGGCACGCAGGTGGGCTCGGGGCAAGGCGGAACGTCGGTGGGGGCGGGCGGAGCCGGCGCGGGTCGGGCGGCTTGGTCGTATCGACTCTACGGGAGCGGCCCGCAGATCACAAGTTTCGATCCGGTTCTGACGGGGACATTGCAATTCGATCGCTTCAACAACGACCTTTGCAACAACCCGTTTTGCGCCTCCGGCTGAGCAGAACACAACCACGGGGAATTTTAGCTATACGCAAGGCTTCCAATGGGGCACCAACCTCACAGTGGGCTTTAACAACAACAGAATAACCAGCGGAAGCGATCTCAATCTGCGGTGACCCCCCAGCTGAACTCTAGTTTCCGCGCGCAGTTCACACAGCACCTGCTGCAAGGCTTTGGATTTGCTCCCAACACGCGCTTCATTCGAATTGCTAAGAACAATCGCGAGATTTCAGACGTAGCGTTTCGCCTGCAAATCACCACCACGGTCGACCAGATCGAGAATATGTACTGGGATCTGGTCTACGCCTACGAGAACGTCCGAGTACAGAAAGAGCAATTGACCTTCGCGCAAAAGACGTTCTCCGACACTCAGAAGCAGGTGGAAATCGGCACGCTGGCGCCGATCGAGGTGGTTCGAGCGCAAAGCACGGTTGCCACCGATCAACAGAACCCTGACGGTCGCACTGACCAATCTTCAGTTGCAACAATTGTTGATGAAGAATGCGCTGAGCCGTACGCTGGTCGACCCCAGCGCTTGCCGACGCCGAAGTGATTCCAACTTCAATCATGGAATTGCCCGCGGAGGAACCAGTTGTCCCTACCCAGGATTTGGTGAACGACGCTCTCAGCCATCGACCAGAACTGGCGGAATCGCGCATCAATTTGACCAATACCGGTATCAGCAATAAGGCGATTCGCAGCGCATTGTGACCAACTGTTGATCTGTTTGCATACTACAGCGGATCGGGACTCGGTGGCGTTCCCAATACCAATTACCTCTGCGCTCAGCATCCGGAACAGTGCTTTAGCGGCGGTGGCACCTTCACTCCTCCTCCCAACATTTCCTATTCGGGGACGTTGGATCAGCTTGTGAATTCTGCGGCGGCCGACAAAGGAGTCGGATATAAACTCACCATTCCGCTCCGCAACCGCGCCGCGCAGGCGACGCAAGTGCGCTCCGAATTCGAATACCGGCAGGCGCAATTGCGCATTCAGCAGAACGAAAACCAGGTACGGATCGAAGTGCGCAATGCGCAGTTCGGAGTGCAGCAGAACCGCGCTAGCGTCGCTTCCGCGAAGGCGGCGGTCGATTTGGCGAGGCAGTCGCTCGATGCCGAACAAAAGAAATATGCGCTCGGGGCGTCGACTTCGACTTTGGTGCTGCAATATCAGTCGGGCATGACAACCGCCGAAGTCACGCTCGTTTCCGCGCAGGCGGCGTATGAGAAGGCACAGCTCGAATTGGACCGGGCCACGGGACTTCTGCTCGATCACGCCGGAATTCTCATGGGCGATGCGGAGCGGGGATCGGTCTCGCAGATGCCGAATATCCCGCACGTTGCGGCACGTCCGGCGGATCAGTCGATGCCAGCGAATCCACCGCAGCAATAGCAATTTTTGCATTCGATGGGCAGAATTCGGCCCCGGGCTTTTGGGCCTTTCCTTTTGCCGTTATTTTTTGCCTAAACGCCCGGGCACCGCTAAGATGCTGTTAGCGGAGGCTGTATGTACGAGCAGAAGAAGACGCAGAACGCGATGATCGTCGGCTGGAGCATTGGGATCGTGCTGGTGGTGGTAATGGTCGTCGCCAAGCTGGTTCTGAAGTTCTGAGGATGTGTAGCGAGTGCTGGACCGCTCGGTCCTCCAGTAATCTGCCTCGCGACTAGCTTCCGGCGGGCTGCGATGAGTATCCTTTCCCCGTGATCCTTTCGGTCGTCATCATTACCCACAACGAAGAAGCGAATATTGGACGGACGCTGGCCAGCGTGGGGTCACTGGTGGCGGACGGGCGGGGGGAGATTATCGTCGTCGACTCGGGATCGACGGATCGCACGGTGGAGATCGCCGAGGCGCATGGGGCGAAGGTTTTTGTGGAGGCTTGGAAGGGTTATGCAGCGCAGAAGAATTCGGCGATTGAGAAGGCGGCGGGAGAGTGGATTCTTAGTTTGGATGCGGATGAGGAAGTGGACTCGGCGCTGGATTGTTAGAGATCTGAGATTGATGAAGGATCTTGTGGAAACGGCTCCGGCAACCGACGGATCTCGGATCAGAAGATCGAGGCTCCGGATTGGATCGCAAACGATCCAGAACGGCTTTAATTCTTGGAAATTTCCTCGGCCGCTTTACCATGGCGGCGTTCTGGCCAGATCCTAAGCTGCGGATGTTCCGCCGGGGAAGGGGCAAGTTGAAAACCGAGCGGTACACGAGACACTTCGAGTCACCGGACGGCTGGGAGCACCGTACTACGGCGCTCTGATCCACCACTCGTACCCCACCCTCGCCGACTATATCGACCATATGAACCGCTACTCGTCGCTGGGCGCGGAGATGGTCGCGGCTAAAGGGCGCGGTGCGCTTCAGCATCTTCAACATTGTTGTGCGGCCGGCGGCGACTTTCGTCTACAACTATTTTTTCCGGCTGGGATTTCTGGATGGGCGGGAAGGCTTGCTGCTGCATCTTTACCACGCGGTGTATGTGTCGTGGAAATACGCGAAGGCCTGGGAATTGTCCCGGCGGGGAACGTCAGTATCTCAACCACCGAGAACTGAGAACTGAGAACTGGCAACTGCCTTACGTCACGCGCATGATGTCGTATTCGACTCGCACCTGGCGTCCGGGAAACTTTCCTTCCACATAATTTTTCACATCGGCGACCGAGGGCACACCGTCGCGCCCGGTAAGGCCGCGGGCGTCGTCGAGAAGAATGATGTGGGGATAGGGATGGCTCAGGATCATTTCGAGTTCGGCTGAAAGGCGTTGCTGGTCGTCCGACTTTGCCGATCCAGCCGTAGTAGCCCGCGTCTAGCCAGAAGAGCGCAGGGGTGGTGAGCAACGCTAGGACTTGTGGCATGACGACGCGGCTGTCTCCGCAGAAGATTTTGATGTGCGGCTCGGCCGCGAATTTGCGCTGGGCGCGCTGGGCTAGCTCGGGTACGAATTCGATGGAATAGATGCGGTCGAAGCGGCGCTTCATGGCGGCGACCATTTCGCCGTAGTAGGTGCCGGTTTCGACTAGAGTTTTCAGACCGAATTTTTCGCCGTACTCGCGGACGACTTTTTGCTTGAGCAGGTGCGGAGAGCGCTCGGGACGTCCACGCAGTATCCAGTACCAGTAATCGGGATAGTGGCCGATGGCCTTGTACGCGCCGTAGAAGGGCGTGCGGGCCAGCATGCGGCGAAATGCTTTCAGGGTGCCTCCGATCAGGAATGAAAAGCATAGGGGGGCGCGCGCGAGCGGTCAAGGGTGAGACGGCTTCGAGCTACTGGATGTAAGCTTCAAGCTCGGCTGAAAGCTCGACGCTGTTTCTCCCAACCGCCTGGTCGGACTGTAATCTTGTCGCCCGATTACCTCTCCTCTATGATCGAAGGAGCGTGGGGAGCCGAATGCCTAATAATAAAACGCGTACTGATGCAGGCAAGCCAATCGTAGCTGAGAGTCCAATCTCGGATGTATTTGAGGGCCGCAATCCGGCCGCGTCCGAAAAAGACTGGGCCGAGAAGACGCTGGCGTCTACGATCGAGAAGTCTCCTGAGAAGGCGATTGGCAGGCCCACCGGCACAAACGTTGATGAGCATGGCCATGCCCGTTTCAGCACGATTTCCAATATTCCCATCCGCCGTCTCTACACGCAGGCCGATCTGCCGCCTGACTGGAACTATGAAGAGTATCTCGGCTATCCCGGCCAACCGCCGTACACGCGCGGCATTCACGCCACCGGCTACCGGGGCAAGCTCTGGACGATGCGCATGTTTTCGGGCTTCGCCTCACCGGAGGAAACCAACCAGCGCTACAAATATTTGCTTGAACACGGCGGCGGCGGGTTGTCCGTGGCATTCGATCTGCCAACGCTGATGGGCTATGACTCGGATCATGCGGCGAGCGAGGGTGAGGTCGGGAAGTGCGGCGTGGCCATCGATTCTCTGGAAGACATGGAGATTTTGTTCGACGGTATTGATCTGGAAAAAATCACCACGTCGATGACTATTAACTCTCCCGCCAGCGTGCTGTGGGCGATGTATCTGGTAGTGGCGGAGAAGCAGGGCGCCGATTGGAAGAAGATTTCCGGCACGATTCAGAACGACATTCTGAAGGAATACATTGCACAGAAGGAATACATCTATCCGCCAGCGCCGAGCATGCGGCTGGTGGTGGACACGTTTGAGTTTGGGTCGAAATTCACGCCACGTTTCAACACGATTTCGATTAGCGGATATCACATTCGCGAGGCAGGCTCGACCGCGCTCCAGGAGCTGGCTTTCACGATTTATGACGGCGTCGAGTATGTGGAGTGGGCGCGGCGGCGCGGGCTCGAGGTCGACGAGTTCGGTCCGCGGCTGAGTTTCTTCTTCAATGCGCACAATGATTTCTTCGAGGAGATTGCGAAGTATCGTGCGGCGCGAAAGATCTGGTACCGGCTGATGAAGGATCGCTTCGGCGCAAAGAACGATCGCACGCGGCTGATGCGCTTCCACACGCAGACAGCGGGCGTATCGCTGCCCGCGCAGCAACCGATGAACAACATTGCGCGCGTGGCGTTGCAGGCGCTGGCGGCGGTGCTCGGAGGAACGCAGTCGCTGCACACCGATGCTTATGACGAGGCGCTGGCCTTGCCGACCGAAGAGGCGGCGCGCATTGCGCTGCGCACGCAGCAGATTATTGCCTACGAATCGGGCGTGGCGCAGACGGTCGATCCGCTGGGTGGCTCGTACTTTGTCGAGCGGCAAACGCTCGACATGGAGCAGGGCGCGTTCGATTATTTTGAAAAACTCGACCAGATGGGCGGCATGGTCAAGGCGATCGAGCGCGGGTATCCGCAAAAAGAAATTGCCGAAGCCAGCTACCAATATCAACGCGCGGTCGAGGCGAACGAAAAGATTACGGTGGGCGTGAACGAGTTCGTGATCGAAGAAGGATCGCCGAAGATTCTCTACATTGGGGAAGCGGTGGCGCAGGCGCAGACGGCAAAGCTGAAGGCGCTGCGGGCGCGGCGGTCAAACGAAGAAGTTACTCGTCGTCTGGAGGCCCTGAAGCGCGCGGCGGCAAAGACTCCGACCGCTGGAACTAACGGAAATATTTCCGAGGCAAACACTATGCCGTTCATCGTTGATGCGGTACGCGCCTACGCCACGGTGGGCGAGATCTGCGAAGCGCTGCGGCAGGTGTATGGGACGTATACGGAAGTGAGCGTCACGTAGGTTTGCGGCTCGAGGGAACTCGGGCCCTCCCGTCTTTGCATTGTTACTTCATCCGATTCCGATACAAGCTGCCATCGACCTGCGCGGCCATTGCATTTACATCCAGAGGCAAGCCGAGGAATGCGACCACTTCTTCCGCCACGAGCTGCGGTTCGCGCAATATGCGGTGATAGTGAATGCGGTAGACGCTGGTGTTCGGCTTGGCCGACAGAAAGCGGTTCACTTCGATCAGGTGGCGCTGAAAGAGCTCTCCCATGGCGGTTGAGTTGCCGCCGGGCTCCCAGGTTCCACGACGCTTGAGCATCTCGTCCTGCGACTTGAGCACCTCGGGCATGGGGCGCTGCATGAAGATAATTTTGTAGTCGTGGCCGTCGGGCAACGAGAGAATCAGTTGCGAAATCACCTTGACCACCTTGCCTTCGGCTTCGGCGATCAGGCTAGGATCCTTGGGGAGCTGCTTGATGCGCTCCCACTCGAGATAGCCCTTGGGATTATCGGTATCGGCTTTACGTTCGCCATCGGAGACGGCGGGCATTCCGCCCGCAGCCAGCATCTGCATCATGAGCGAGGTGCCGGAGCGGGGTAGCCCGGAAACGATTGTGATCATCAGGACCTTTCCAACAATAAGTGGACGGCAATGAATGCGTGGGCGGAAGAAATCATCCCGCCCAAAGATGATAGTGGCAAAGTCGGTGCAGAGCCAAGTGCCGGGCATTGGGCTCGTTTGTCGCCCAGGCACATGCTCAGGGCGGCACTGGGTGCCGGAAAGCGGGCTCCAGCATTCTGGCACCGGACCGCTCCCGGCTACATCGGATCGGGCGCTGGAAGCCACGACCACCCTTATGTTTGCATTGACAATGCCTGGCTAGTCCGCTATTTTTACTTCGAAAGGGGGCTAAGTGCGCCGCAGTCTTTGGATGTTTATTCTGCTCATGCTGATGGGCGTGGTGTGCGCGGCGGCCGTCCCCCCAACTGACGTTCCGGAAACCAGTTACAACGAAGCCGACACCCCGGTGAACCAAACTACGCCGGTGGAGGTTGGGATTCGTTTTGTACGCCCGGCGCAGATCGCGAAGATGGTATCAAATAGCGTCATCGCGGCACGCTGGGATGTTCAGTTTCCGGTTGAAGAGATCGCTTTTCCCCGCTCTGCCAGCGCAAAACGATGCGCATTCCGTCCAGAACCTCCTCTGCACCCTTCTGATTTGATCCTCTGATCCTTGGTCCGATCTTAGCGACTCCGTCTAGTTAGATTTCCGTGCAAAACAAGGCAGGCCTATCGGCCGTGCTTTGGCGATCTTCGCAATGCACGCCTGATGCAGTCGAATGGCACGAAAGAGGAAAGTCAGTCATGAGAGAAGTACAGCACGAATTCTGCGGTGGCGCGAGCGTCCCGCAGCGACTCAACCGGGGGACCGACGGCTCATCGCACGACGGAAGCGCCGCCATTCACTGATAGCCGGGTAGCTCGGCTTCTTATCGTACTGAGCGAGATCGATGAGGCGGTGGCACGCGTGGGAGGTATGCCGGAGAGCGAGCTTCACGGGCTGGTTTCCAGCGCCATCCGGGGTTGCGGATTTTCCGAGCCGACGGAAGTGCGTTGGGTGGTGGCAAGCGTCCTGGAGGCGATTGGCGCGCCGGAAATCGCCCCGGGTTTACGTGCTATGAGCACACGGAAGTTGAGTAGCTGAAGTTAAGGTTCGTGGAGGCGGAAGCGCCGCCGTCTCCCAAAGTTCGTTCGGAGGCTGTCTGCATGGCAGCGCCGGGCGTGGCGACGTGTCCGATTGCTTACCGAGTGGCCATGCACTGAGGGGAGACCACTCCAAGCGGTCGGACACTTCGACCTCTCGCGAGGTTGTACCGCCAATGTGTCAGGCTCCGCGCTTAGTCATTGCGCGGGGCCTGACCTTTCTGCTACCGTGCCTAGCTGTTGATCTTGTCGTGATGCTGAACAAGGAGGCATTGTGGCCTTTTGTCCGAAGTGTGGGACGCAGATTGCTGAGGGAGCGGCCTGTCCGAAGTGCGCTGGCGGAAGCGTGCCCGTGGTGCAGGCAACCACCGGCAGTGGACTCGAAGACAACGTGGCGGGAGCTTTGGCGTATGTGACGATTATTCCGGCGATCGTGTTCCTGGTGCTGGAGCCATTCAACCGGAAACGCTTCGTTCGCTTTCACGCATTTCAATGCCTGTTCTTTGCCGTCGCATGGACGGTTCTGTGGATCGGCCTGTCGATCGTCGCGCACATTCCGTTCCTTGGATGGATGACGATTCTGATCTGGCCTCTGGTTAGTCTCGTCGGATTCGTGATCTGGCTGATTCTGGTGCTCAAGGCCTACCAGGGCCAGATGTTCAAGCTGCCGGTGATTGGGGATATGGCGGAAAAGCAGGCGGGCGCGTAACCGCGTCTGCTGGCGCCCGCACGGGCGAAGCTCGCCCGTGCCTCCATACTCACGAAAGGTATGTCACCTTTTTGTTTCTGGCGCGTCCATTAAGAGTAGTAAGCTTAAAGACGCGTGTTTTGTGGGGTACAGCCGGCGGGATCGTGGTTAGGACGCTATCGTACGGTCGCGGCATCGGTCGCGGCGCATGTAGCGATCCTGGGCATAATTGTGTTTCGGCATCCGCAACCGGTCGACCTGACTCCGACCTGGCTGGCTTGGGGGAACTCTCAGCACTCCTACAAGATCACCTATCTGCCACCCAGCGATAGCCCGGCGGAAGAGGCGAAGCTGCAACTGCCGACGCCTAAGTCCAAACAGCCGAGCTTGCGGGCCGCACAAGCAAAAAAGCCGAAGGCCGCGCCAGAACATCATCAACTCGACGCCAAGGCAGACGAAGGGACCGAAAATAGCAAGGCGGGCGTTGCGCTCGGCCGAGTGGTGGACGGGCCAATTATAGGGCACGAAGTGCATGTGGCGTTTCCCGTCGTCTATCCTGATCCGCCGGTGAATCGGGCGGAGCTTCCTCGCGATCTGATTGGGGATGTCGTCATCGAAGTTACGATCGACTCCGAGGGCAATGTCGTCAGCACGAAAATCGTGCAGGCGATCGGCCACGGCATCGACGAAAAAATCGAGGCCACGCTGCGGCGGTGGCACTACCAGCCGGCCACGCTTGACGGAACGCCAGTGGCGTCGCACCACGATGTGCATTTCCATTTTCCCTCGTAGAGAAGCTTCTAGCCTCTCGCTGCTATCTGACTGCCTGTCGGCAATATTCGCTTTATTTTCGCCTGCTATGCTAAACTTTCTGGCCATTGAGCGAGGAGGCATGCTTGACCGAAGCGCCTAGAAAAGCGAAGTCAAACACAAGAGCAAAGCGAACCGTCACGATAAAGCGATTCTCCACCTGAAAAGCGCCGACCCTGTGTTGGCGGCAATCATTGAGCGCATCGGTCCATGCAAGATGCAGTTTTCCGAACCCACCTTTCACAGTCTCGCCGAATCGATTCTGTACCAGCAACTAAATGGCAAGGCAGCGGCCACTATCTTCGACCGGTTCACCGCGTTAGCAGGGGATCCGCTGACGCCAGAAGGAATTCTGAAGCTGACGGACGGGCAGATGCGCGCAGGTCGGACTGTCGCGGCAGAAGACTTCTTATCTTCGCGATCTCTCGGAAAAAACCAAAGCCGGCCTGCTGGAATTCGAACGGATGCCGGAAATGACGGAAGAAGATGTAATCGCCCATCTCACGCAGGTGAAAGGCGTGGGGGTGTGGACGGCGCACATGTTTCTGATGTTCACGCTGCGGCGTCCCGACATTTTGCCGACCGGCGACTATGGCGTTCAGGCCGCGATGAAGAAGCACTACAAGAAGCGCAAATGGCCCAAGCCGGATGTAATGCAGAAGATTGCGAAGTCGTGGACGCCGTACCGTTCGATCGCGTGCTGGTACTTATGGAGAAGCCTTGATTTGAAAACGTTATAGCGCTTTTCAGAGGCTCCAAACGTTTTCACTTCGCGGTCGCCTTGTCGACTTTTACGACTCCCGGCTGGCCAGGCTGCGGACCCGGGGCGCACTTAGCGGGATGCTGGAAAAGATTTGGGTCGGGCGCGCTCAGGCTGACGTTGGTGTAGGTGGAAGTGTATGTCTGTCCACTGTCCTCCACTTCTATCTTGATTGGGAATCCGTTCAGATCTTTTGCTTCCCACAATTTCATCCTGGCTACGATAGGGCGGTCATCTCGTGGAGTCAGAGTTAGTATCTCTATCTTACAGACGTGGCCGTCGATGGTCTCTTCTTGCTGAATTGAGTTCCGCTCGACTTTGAAATCGTGATATGCGGAAAACGGATAACTGCCGGCGTCGGGCCGACTGAATGTGACACACCGATTGGTACCCACGCTCCACATTTGCAACGTATCGAGATCGTTGACGCGATAGGAGTCGTCAAAATCGAGGCGCATCCATTTACCGGAACGATAGATCTTCCGGTTGTGATCCCGGGCGATTCCGCCCGTCACATTCGCCGAGAACGTTGTGAACTGGGAGACAAGCGGATTTTGCGTGTCTTCGATGATGCGTTTCGATGCCTCCTTTCCCGGCGTTTGGGCCTGGAGACAAGCCGATAGGACAAGAATGGTGGAAAGCACTGACAAGCGAAAAGAATAAGCAATCATGATGATTTTCCCTCGATCTTTTATCCCGATTAAAGAAGCCACGCCGGAGTGGGTCCCAGCGTGGCCGTTTCCAGAAGGACCAAACCCTACCGCGACTGGCTGGACTTGGTTGACTTACCCTCGTGTTTCACAGGCACTTCGCCGTTGACGAAAAGGCCTTCATTGCCGACGAACTCTCCCGCGCCGCCGCCGGAGTAATAGAAGCTCCAGGTGCCATAAGTCGGATTGATCAGCCACATCACTCCTGTGCCGCCGCCGGCGCCGTTGCCGCTATCGGGATCGCTAATGAGAAACGTTGAGCCGGTCGCCGCATACTGGTACTTGGCCGCCACACTGGCCTTGAAGCCATTCACGCTGGCATTAGTTCCGGCGCAGAAGGTGTTCCAGTGGTATCCATCCACCAGGGTCTTGGGAGACCCATAGTTGTAGAAGAGAATGCCGTCGCAGTACTCACCTCCGCTGGTGTTAAGAAAGTGGAAGTCGTAGGTGGTAGTGCTCGCGCTGGCTGGAAGGGCCGCGAAGCTAAGAACCGCCGCGAGTGCGAACGCGATGAGCGCAATGCCTGTCGAATGTTTCATAGGTAGTAATCTCCTTCCCCTCAAAAGGGTTTCTGGGTTGCAGTTATGTTTTGGCCCGGGAAGTGGGTTGCGGCCCTATGGTCGTGAGCTGTATTTCCCTACCCTCAACGTGGGAAGTCGCGAGGACGTGGTGCTTCTTACTTGCGGAGCTTGCTGCCCGATGGGAAGGTTTCGAAGAAGTGGATCGTTTCGCGACCAGACCGATTGTTTTCGACCGATGCGACCCGCTCCGTTCTTCTTGGCAATAGTGTTTAAAGAGGGCGTAGCGTTTCAGGGAATCAACAGCAGGACGGTTCATGACCTCAGCGACCTTTCCTTCGACCCGCCTGTCAACGACCATAGTACATCAGTAACTTTGACGCGACGATTCTGTCTTCTAACCTAGGGGCGAGAGCATGGGCGAGGGCTCTATTATGGGTGACCGTCGTTGGATTTGGATAAGCGCGATCCTGCTACTAGCGGGCGCAGTCTTTTGGGGGATAGGCCAGGCTGTGGGCCCTAATGGTGGCGACGCGGAGTTTCGGAAGACCCAGGAATCGCTGAAACAGGTCAAAAGCTTTCGTGGCACATATGCCGAGAGCGCGTCGAATGCCGGGCGTTCGGAGAGGCTATGGGAGGTGGATTGCAACCGGGTCATAGTCCACGAGCACTCTAATGATTCGCAAACCAACACCGATTCTCCTTTCGAGATGAAAGAAGATGAGTTGCTGGTGGGTGAGCAGAGGTACGTTCATGAAAACAACGGATCCTGGGAGAACACCGGATACGCGGGAGATCGCTCAACGGCCAAGTGGTATTGCGGGAGAATTGCGGAAGGGTCTCCCAGCGGTTTGCTGCCGGATATGTTTACTTTGATCAGCCACGGCATAACGGAAAAGGGCGACAAGAAAACGGTCAACGGCGTTCGCTGCCGGGAATGGAAGTTCGACGTCAGGACCCCGGTCTCCTCCCGGATAGGTGCGATCTGCATCGGAGTGGATGATCATCTCCCCTACGAGATGACGATGGACGGCGGCCACTATTTCTACTCTGATTACAACCAGCCCATTCAATTCGAGGTGCCGGAAGCCGCGCTGCAACCGGCCAGTTCGACTGGCGGATCGAACTGAGGTTGTCCGCCGAGGCTTAGTGATAGATCGCAGCCGGGGCACGGAGGAGTATGCCTAGTTGCGCGTCCGATCACGCAGCTGAATCAATCTTTCTTTTGCGGCTGGCCACTCCGCGGCGACGATCGAGTAACGGGCTGAGTCGCGAGGAATGAAATCCGCAGCCATGCGGTGAGCGCGCAAAATGCCTTCAAACTGGCCGCCGATGCGCTCGATGGCAGCGCGTGAGCGGGCATTGCGCACGTCGGTATGCAGGCAGACGCGCAGCACATTCCAAGTCTCGAAGGCATAGGTCAACATCAGCAGCTTGGCTTCGGTATTGGCGGACGTTCGGATGGCGCTCGCGGCGTACCACGTATAGCCGATCTCGCAGGCGTCAGGCTCCTGGCGGCCATGAGAAGGATGACCTGGCGGCCACGGCCAATACTCGAGATTGAAGAAACGCGTTGAGCCGATGACGGCATTGTCGCTCAGGCGCATGACAGCGAATGATGCGGCCGTGCCGGCTTCATGCCAGGCGAGAGCAGTGTCGACATATCTTTCAGCTTCGCTTTTGCCTTGCGGCACCGGGCTCCACTGGTAAAGAGACGGATCGGCGGCGGAGGCGGCAACCAGTCCGTCGACGTGGCGATGGGCAAGCGGCTCGAGGCGGATGTGACTACCTTCGAGGATTGGCTGTTGGAGTTTGGTGGGCATCGGAAGAGTCTAAATGGCGTTCTCGAAATAGTGGATTGGCTATTTGGGGCGTTCGATTAAAAGGGAAATAAGATCCCTTTGTCCTTTAATTTTTCAAACCTAGCCGCCTGGAATTTGAAAAGTTGAGCGGGACGCTGACCGCCGCGGCGATACTCGGAGAGCGCCTTCAAGATTTTGAGCAGGGCGAGCTTTCGCCGGAAATTTCGCTTGTCCAATTTCTTACCGAGGATGGCCTCGTAAACTTCCTGGAGTTCGGTCATAGTGAATTTGTCCGGCAGCAACTGAAAACCGACCGTGGTGTACTCGAGCTTGTTGCGAAGCCGATCGAGTGCATAATCGAGAATCTTCTTGTGGTCGAACGCAAGCTGGGGCAGGCGGTCAAAAGGCCACCAATTGGCCTCGGCGGCATCGGTCCCAGCCTTCAACGAACGATCAGCGGAGATCAAAGCGAAATAGGCAATGGTGATCACGCGGCCACGCGGATCGCGACCAGGATCGCCGAACGAATAGAGCTGTTCGAGGTAGACGTCGGCGACACCTGTTTCCTCGCGCAGTTCGCGTAACGCGGCTGCTTCGAGACTCTCGTCGTCACGGACGAAACCTCCCGGGATGGCAAACTGCCCTTGAAATGGCGTGACGGCGCGCTTGACGAGGAGAACGCGGAGTTCACCCGACTGGATGGTGAAAATGACAATATCGACGGTGATGCGCATACGGTTTCGCGATTACGACTTTTCAGGATACGACAAGCCGGGCACTTTGCTCGGCGGCGCGCACGTGAGCGGTGGCGCCCGAGTTGAATTGGAGAAAATCGGCTTCCACTCCGTCGCTGAAGACTACTCCCCCTGAAGGCATTCTCGATTCGAGAATGAGCTCATCGCCGGCATCCAGGACACCGGCGACGATACCGGCCTGTGAGTGGCGGCTTACGAAAGGCTCTCGCACCACGTAAAGGAGGCGACGGTCCTCCCATGGCAGCCGCCTCGGCGTGAGGGACGGGCCGCCACAGAAATCGGAGATGCCGGAAGCCATGTTGAAAACGGAAGAGAGCCATCCCGTGGACCCAGCGCCGGTTGAAACCAGCACGCCACTAGAGGACTGGATCTCGGACTTTTGCGCGGTGGAAATGCGATAAAGCGCAGAAACGTGGCTGCGGGCTCCAAGAAAACAATCGTTGAAGGCAAACAACCGCTGCCCGTCGTTAAGCCGCACCTCGGCGAGGGTGATGTTGCGAACGCTGGCGCGATTTTCGAGCACGTGCGCGACTGCAACCCGCGCCTGAGTCGGTAGAAAAGGAAGAAGGATGCCGTCGAAGCGCGAGGGTTCAGGATTGACCGCAACAATGGGCTGCGCACCCACATACTTGGCGGTATTGGCGACGAGTCCGTCCTGGCCTAATGTGATGACGACATCTTCGTGCTGGAAATGAAAAGTCGGAACGAGCGCGCGATCCAGCAACTGTTGGGGCATTTCGAAATCCAGGGAGCTGCGGAGCGTGTCTAGCGCGAGAGAATACGCGTCTTCTTCGCGCTCATAATCCGCAAAGTCGCCGCCGGCCCGTTCGATGTAGAACTTGGCCTGCGACCGCGTATTGAAACGCTCCACCAGTTCCTGGAGGCGGGTTTTGCGCGTGACAATCACCAATTTCTTGAACATGACTACTTACCCGTCGTGGTGATCAATGACTTGAGCAGGTCCGGCGAAATGTTCAGTTCACCAATCTTCTGTGCGTTTTCGGCCATCTCTTGAAATGCCATCGCCATCATGCTCTTTGGGTCGGCGTTTCGACCACCGAGCATCATAAGCGCCTTCCAGTCGAGTTCACGCAGAGGCTTGAGCATCTCTGTTAAAGCGTAGGCCCGGCTGTCAGCATCCTTGCGTTCGTTCTCAACGCGGCGATTCATCAGATCGAGCCGCTTCTCTTCAATCGCAATTTCGGCGGCGATTTGAATCTCGCGAATCTCGCGTTTCTTTTGCTCCGCCGCGATTTCGGCCGCCAGCTGAGTCTCGCGGATCTCGCGCTTTTTTCGTTCAACGGCGATCTCGGTATTCAGTTCGCTCTCCTTGATGAGGCGCTCCTGTTCGACGGCGGAATTCCGGCGTGAATAGATTGCCTCATCGGCGCGTCCCTGTAACGCTTCTCGCGCCTCCGCCTCGAGTGCACAGGACATTTCAGGAGTTGCTTTGATGTCGAGAATCGCCAGCGAAAGGACCTCGAGGCCAAGAGCAGAGACAAGTTCCGACGCTTTCAGCTTGGCCAGAACCTCAATTACGATCAGGTCGGAACTGGCCAGGATTTCTTTCAAGGGCAGACGTTGAGCAACGGTCCGAGTGAGTGCCTGAAGTGTGTTTACGATTCGCTCAGGCAGTTTTTGTGGATCGCGGGCGTGATCCTGAAAGTAGGAACCCTTCCGTCCTTCAATGGTGAAATCCAAGAGCGACGCCAGGCGCTTTGGATCGACGACGCGATATGTAATCTGCCCTTGAATGGTGACCGCCTGGAAATCGGCGGTGGTTTCGGGAAAAACGAACGGAACATCAGAGCTGGCCAAAGGGACGGCAACAATCGTCGACGTGGGGGCCCAATAGAAGAAAGACAACCCCGCGCCCTCGCGTTTAATTTTGCCGTGTTTGTACTGGATCACATAGGTGGTCGGCGGTACTTTCATGAAACGGAACATATCGAGCCTCCATTAGTGTCTTACTGACACTAATATAGTGTCACGTACACACTATGTCAAGGAGGAAAGTAAGCAGTGCCCGAGGTTATGGAAAATGGCGAGTTGCTGGTTTCGCGGAAATGGCCTGGATTCGCGGCGCAACAAAAAACCCTCCCGGTGAACGAGAGGGTTGCGAACTGGTTTAGGAGAAATACTATGCCGCACGCACGACGTTGCCGGCCTGGAAACCCTTCGGCCCTTTGAGCAGGTCGAATTCGACCGTCTCGCCTTCGTTCAGAGTGCGGTAGCCGTTCTCCTGGATGGCGGAGAAGTGCACAAACACATCCTCACCCGTGGAGCGCTGGATGAACCCGTAACCCTTCGCCCCGTTGAACCACTTCACAGTACCCTTCTCTCTCACAAAAAACTCCTTTCGCCTCGATCGTAAGAATTATTCTTGCGCCTCTGCTGCGTTTGTTCCATCGGTCTCGGGAGCAAGACTGCGAACCCGGAAACGGAACACCCCCTCAAAGGGCGCTAGAATTTGTCGGCACCACGGAGGGAAACGCAACGCGCAAACGGAAACGGCTCCCTGCATTTCGCTGGGCAAGAGCCCGCGACGAAATACCGTGGAGCCGCGAAGACGAAGGCGCGATATCGACTACCCACACAGAACGTGAACCGTGTTGCTTAATCGCCAGCGCAGTAGCGCCAACGAAGCACCAGATAATAGCAGGAAGATGGCAATTGGCAAGCAGGAAATTTGCGGAGAGCGAGGCGGGATGCGGTTTCCGGAACTGCAGGGGAGAGTGTTGTGACCAGAGGACGCGAAATGAATTGTACGTACGGAAAGGTCGGGACCGCGAAGAGAGCGAGAATGCCGTAAGTATTTGATAAGATTTGAGAAACCGTGACATCGATCACTCCTATCCAGCTGTCCGACAAGGAAGGCGCGGCAGAGCCTCGCGCAGCGGCCCGGCACGGGCTGGTGCGGTCGACCATTCTCTACCTGCTGAGGACCGATGTACATACATTCGCTTTTTCGGTGGCAGCGAATGCGATTTTGTCGCTCTTCCCTTTTCTGCTGCTCCTGATGACGCTGACCCGGCGGGTGATTCATTCGCAGGTGATGGGCGAGGTTATAGAGAGCCTGATACGCGATTCGCTGCCGACGGGACAGGAGTTCGTGATCCGAAATTTGAATGCGCTGGTCGCATCGCATCATCGGGCGCAGATTTTTTCGCTGGTCATGCTGCTGGTAAGTTCGACGGGAATTTTCATGCCGCTGGAAGTGGCGCTCAACCGCGTGTGGGGGTTCCGGGGCAACCGCTCGTATTTGGGGAACCAACTGATCGCGCTCGGGCTGGCATTTGCTTGCGGGTCGCTGTCGCTGCTGTCGATCGGATTGACGGCGGGGAACGTGAAGATATTGCAGATCGTGCTGCACGGCTATGCCAACTGGTATGTACAGTGGGTCGGATTCCTGACCATGAAAATGTTTTCGATCGGGTCGAGCATCGCAATCTTCTTTCTGATTTACTGGCTGCTGCCCAATGGCAAGGTGCGAGCACAGGCAGTGCTGCCGGCGGCGGTGATCATGGGGCTGCTGTCAGAGGCGCTGAAGTACATTTATATTTTTGCGCTGCCGTTCCTGAATTTTGGAGAGGTATACGGGCCGTTTGCGATTTCGGTGAGCCTGATGTTCTGGGCCTTCCTTACAGGAATGCTGCTCTTGACGGGGGCACATTTGTCGGCGCAGAAGAGTTTGCGGACTTTGTGACTATGAAGCGGAATTTCTAACCGAAAGTTGTTATGCTCCGTCCGGGGAGATCATGGACTCGCAACAAACCGGGATACAGACCTGGAAGACGATGCCAGTTTCGTCTTCGGCATATTTCTTCGCAGGCGTGTTCTGCCTCTTTGGGGCTCTGATTCTGGTCGCCTCCAGCCCGAACTTCAAAGCGCAGTCGATCGGGGATGTTTTCTGGACGGTACTTCTGGCTGGACTTTTCGCGATCGTGTGGGCTTACGTCGCGACGCGGGGCAAGTACTGGATTTTTGCAATCCTGTTTCCGCTGCAATTTCTCGCCAACTATTTGCTCGGGAAGTACAGTCCACCACACGCTTCGCTGGAGAGTAACCTTCCGGCACTGAAACACAGGCTGCTGCTTGACGCGGGGGTGGAGATCGGCCTGATTATCGGCGCCTACACTTTGTTTCTCATTTTTTTCGGGCGCGAAGGCAACCGCTTTTTCAGGACACAAACGGAAGTGCGGCTGGCGGGAGAGATTCACCGCACGCTGGTTCCTCAGCAACACAGGACCATCGGCCGATTCGAGATCTTTGGGAGTTCGGTCCCGAGCAGCGAGGTTGGAGGAGATCTATTCGATATCGTGGAAAGCGACGGGGTGTGGCACGCGTATGTGGCGGACGTTTCCGGACATGGCGTGGCCGCGGGCATTCTGATGTCGATGATCAAGAGCGCGGCCACCATGCAGTTGACCAAGTTGCGGAAGCCCGAGGAACTGCTGCGCGATTTGAATGATGTACTGCAGCCGGTGACGTCGCCGGCGAACTATCTTACGTTTGCGTACGTGAGCGGGTCAGTGGGAGAGGAATTGAGTTTTGCGCTGGCCGGACATTTGCCGATCCTCCACTACCAGCGGAAGAGCAAGAGCGTGGTGGAACACTCCGACTCCAACCTGCCGATTGGGATGTTCAAGGACGCGTCGTTTGCGATCTCAAAAGTCAATTTGCCGGCAGGCGATCTGCTGGCGCTGATCACCGACGGATTCACGGAGGTGTTCGACGCCGAGGAACGCGAGATCGGAATGGAGGAGTTCAAGGCGGCACTGGCCAGTTGCGCGGAAAAACCGCTGCGCGAGATTTACGAGGAGTTGCGGGAGCGCAGTTTGAAGTTCGGGAAACAGAGCGACGACCAGACGATGCTGCTGATTCGAAGGCTGGGATAGATTGCCCGACAGACGCGGTTTTGGCTCATAATAGTGAGGTGGATGCCATGCGCAATCGCACTATCGTTTTCGTGATTTTCGCGGCAGCAATGCTCTTCTCGATAACTCGGGAATGGAGCGCGCCGGTTGGGTGTCCGCGCCTGCCTTTACATACGCGAGCGACAGCCATCCAGCGCTGAAGGATGAGCGCAGGACTCCCATCTGCAATCACGCACCCCCTGCCGCAGGGCTCCAGATCACTTTTGCTTGTGCATTTTGCGGCGCACGTCTGGCCAGAATTCCTTGATCACGAAAGTGATGGTGTCGTAGCCAACCTGCGATCCCCAGACGCTGGCGGTGTTTTTCAGCGTGCGGTCGCTGGCGATGTAGGGAACGTTCATTCCCTCCACTGGGTGATAACCGGGATGAGGATGATAGCTGTAGGTGGAGACGGCGGAGGCGACGGCGCTGCCGAAGATTTCGGAAGCGTTGAATACGCTGTGGCCGGAGTCGGAGCGGGTGACGACGGCGCGGCTGATGGCGTAGCCGGTGCGGTGCATGAAGCTTCCCTGGCCGGATTGGAAGAAGCGCGGGTCGGTGTGGAGCATGGATGGAAAGATCGCGCCCACAAAAAAGTTTTCGATGGTGCCGTCGGCGAAGTAGGCGCCGTAGCGTTTGCCATAGCCTTCCGCGCCCTGGCCGAATCCTTTCTCGCTGTCGGATGCCTGGCTGATGCCGGCGAGGGCAGCATACCAAACAAATTGCGCGGGATCGAAGGCGCTGCGGCCGACGATTTTGAATTTTCCACCCGGCGGTTAATGGAGGGACGTTCGCGGCATTCTCAACTGTGAGGAAATTGGGAAGGGCGAAGAAGAGTCGATCGCCCGACTTCGACTTCGCGTCTTTCGATTGCTCTTTGTCACCCTGGGCGGGCGCGGCGACTGGCGGGTTTTGAGGCGGTGTCTGCTGGCCCGGGTTCGATTGAGATGGCGTGGTGGATTGAGGGTCAGGAGCGCTTTGAGCCGGGCAGAAGACGGCAGTCAGCAATAGACATGCAGCCGCAAGAAGGCGATAGGGTCGAGGCGCTCGCCAGTTGATTTCAGAATGAGTACGGTTCAATTTTTTGCCGGCTCCAACGTGGATTCAACACTTCCCTGGGCACAGATTCAACGGGTCGTCCGATGGATAAGACGACTGGTTTCCCCTATTCTTTCCAGTGAAATTTCGAGGTCCCGTTCGCGCACCAGGCGCGGAAACTTCTCTCCCCACTCTATCAGCAAGATGCTATTAGGGGCGAGCAGGTCGTCGAGGGCGAGGGTTTCGAGTTCGCGCTCGGTGTCGATGCGGTAGAGATCAATGTGATAGAGGTTGACGCGGGGCGAGCGGTATTCATGAATGAGGGTAAAAGTGGGACTGGTAACGTCATCGGCACGCGCCGCCTGGAAGCCTTCGGCGATGCCCTTTACCAGAGTGGTTTTGCCGGCACCGAGGTCGCCGCGGAGCAGGACCATGAGTGGGGGAAAAAGTTCGGCGGCGAGGGCGCGGCCGTAGTCGATGGTCTCCTCGGCGGAGTGAGTTTCGGTGGTGGCTTGTGTGGCCATGGCAAGAGGCCAGTATAGCCAGAGGAAGGGCGGTGCCGCCAAGTTCGGGGTGAGTGAAGAAGCTGCCGAGCTTCGCTCGGCCGGACTGCCGAGGGCGGCTGTCGCCACGCGGTTCTTTTCGAACCGCACAAATCTCTCGACACTACGTGTTCAGGACGACCTTGCCGAACATCTGGCTCTTTTCCAGGTACTCGTGGGCGCTGCGGATCTCCTGTAGCGGAAAGATATGGTCTATGACGGGCTTGAGGCGCCCAGCGAAGACGTGGCCTAGAACTTCGTTGAGCTCGCTCATGGTGCCCATGTAGGAGCCGAGCAGCGAGAGTTGGCGAGAGAAGAGGAAGCGGAGATCGATATCAACCTTGGGACCGGTGGTGGCGCCGCAGGTAACGAGGGTGCCCGCGGGTTTGAGCGAGCGGACGCTTTCTGTCCAGGTAGCCGGGCCGACGTGTTCGATGACGATGTCGACGCCTTCGCCCTTGGTGATGGCGCGAACCTCCTGCGAGATTTTCTGCTGATAGTGGTTAATGACGTGGTCGGCGCCGAGTTCGAGGGCGCGCTCCATTTTGCGCTCGTCGCCGGCAGTGGTTATGACCCGGGCGTGGAAAAGCTTGGCGACCTGGATGGCGGCGATGCCAACGCCGGAGTTCGCGCCGAGGATGAGAACGGTCTGGCCGGGACGGATGGCGGCGCGTCCGGTGAGCATGTGCCAGGCGGTAACGAAGACAAGCGGGACGCTGGCGGCTTCGTTGAAGTCGAGCAAGTCGGGGATCGGGATGGCATTTACGGCGGGTATGGCGAAGAGTTCGCAGTTGCCGCCGTCGACGGCGTTGCCGAAGACGGTGAACTGGCGGCATTGATTTTGGAGTCCCGCGACGCACTTTGCGCAGTGATTGCAGAAGCTCATGGGCGCTATGAGGACTCGCTGGCCGACTTTGAGGTCGGTAACGTATTCGCCGACTTCGACGATCTCTCCCGCGGTGTCGGTGCCTAAAATGTGCGGGAGGTTGACGCCGGGGAGACCCTGGCGCACCCAGAGGTCGAGATGATTGAGGGCGCAAGCGCGAACCCGAATCAGGACTTGATCCTTCCGTGGCCTGGGGTCAGGGACGGATTCGTAGGTGAGGACTTCCGGGCCACCGAACTGATGAATGCGGACGGCTTTCATGGGCGCTCCAATGATTTCATATTCAAGTAGAACCCCTTAAACTAGCACAGGAAGATCCTTGCGAATCACGTCAAGGTAGTTGAAGAGGCCAAATGGCAAAGGAGCACGCATGAAAGTCACCGTGGAGATCGGTCCTACTTGGACAAAGATGGTTCGCTCGCCGCTTTATCTGATCGTGAATGCATTGACTGGCGTTTCCGTCAGTTTCGCTCCGCTTGTTTCTCTATTGGTGCGGCAAAGGCAAATTCTTTCCCGAGTATGCCTGGATTGTCGTGCCCTCCTGCTTCGCGCTGATCTTCTTCGTGCCATTTTTCTATATTCGCTTGGGAAGTGCGGTGGCGTGGCAGTTGAGAAAGCAGCAAGAGTAGTCACGTTATGCACACTACTGGCGCAGCATTGACCTTGGCCGTCGGCTAAAAGACAATCATATCCATGGATATCTATGAGGAGATCGTGCGGCTGCGCAAGGATGGGCGGCGCGGGGCGGTGGCGACGATCGTGAATGTTCGCGGATCGATTCCTTCGTTCAAGACCGCAAAGATGCTGGTGCGCGACGATGGGTCAATTGTGGGGACAATTGGCGGCGGCTGTGTGGAGGCCGAGGTTTGGCAGGCGGCGCGCGAGGTGATGGAGTCGGAGCGGCCGCGGAGTTTGAATTTCGATTTGAATAAGGACCCGAAAAACGATACGGGGCTCGTATGCGGCGGGACTTTGGAGATATTTATTGAGCCGGTTCTTCCGCCGGCGGAGCTTTATATTTTTGGCGCTGGACATGTGGCGACGAGCCTGTATCGGGTGGCGCGCATCGTTGGATTCGACGTGACGATTGTGGATGATCGCGAATCCTATGCCAATCGCGAGAGATTTCCCGAGGCGCAGCAGGTTCTGGCGGAGGACTTCGACGCGGCGACGGCACAACTGGCACCGAGCGAGTCGTCCTACATTGTGATTGTGACGCGCGGGCATCGCGATGACATGCGGGTGCTGCGCTGGGCGGTGCAGACTCCGGCGCGCTACGTAGGGATGATCGGGTCGAAGCGGAAGACGGCAACGATATTCAAGGAACTGCAAGCGGAGGGGTTGGCAGTGGCGTTGTTTGAGCGTGTGCACGCGCCAGTCGGGCTCGATATTGGAGCGCTCACGCCGGAGGAGATTGCCATTTCGATTATGGCGGAGTTGATTGCGAAGCGCCGGAACGTAGAGCGCGAATTGCCGCACATGAAATGGCCGCAGCGGGGCGGGAGTGAACTCGGGGTTGAGAAGAAAGCCTTAACCGCAGAGGACGCCGACGGCAGCTGAGAACACTTGGTTTCGCCGTTCGTTTTTTTCGTCGTTCCGTCATTTGCATTTGGTTGTTTGCGGTTCGCTCGTCTGGGTCTTCAGCAACTCAGCTTGCGTGATCTCTCCTGCTGGACCTCACTTGCACGATCTCAGCGGTTAAAATTTCTCCATGGCTCAAGAAGTTGAAATCAAGTTTCGGATTGGCGATCAGAGGGCGATTGCCCGGGCTTTGCGGCACGCAGGCTTCAAACAGATCACGCGCTCCACTCATGAGATGAATTCGCTTTACGATTTGCCGGGGCACGAACTCCGCAGGCCGGGGCGAGTTACTGCGACTGCGAAAGTATGGCGATGAGTTTGTCCTGACCCATAAGGCAAAGGGCAAGGCGGGGCGGCACAAGGTTCGTACGGAACTGGAAACCCGGGTGGAGAACGGGAGAGAAATGGATGCGATATTGCGGGCGCTTGGGTATGCGACTACTTTCCGCTATGAAAAGTATCGCGCGGAATGGAGCGACGGAGTCGGGCATGCTGTGATCGATGAAACTCCGATTGGGACTTTTGGCGAACTAGAAGGGCCGGCGCGCTGGATTGACCGGACGGCCAAGAGCGCTCGGAATCTTCGTCGGGGGACTACATTACTCAGACATATGCCGATCTTTTCTTTACGTGGAAGCGCACGAAGAACAGCGCGGCGACGGAGATGACGTTTAAGGCAGTGGGTAGAAGACGCTGAGCGCGGCATTTGACGGTTGGGATACCTTGCGGAACAGGCGGGCCTGCATTCCGGTGCCGCGATTCGTGCCTTTCGCAAATTGCCAAAAAATGCACTGTACTTTGCGAAATACAGCGAATCCCCGATTGTTCGATGCAGGACGTTTAGTCCCTAATAACCTGCGGCGATTTTTGACTCTTGCAACTCCGGCATGTCTTTGGAAACCCGTTTCCCCGAAAATGAGGCCACCCCGCCCTTGCGCGTTCTCGTAGTCGACGACAGCGACATCGTTCGCAGGGCAATCTGCAAGATTCTACATACCTGTTCCGACATCCAGGTTGTTTGTGAGGCCACGAACGGCCGGGACGCGATACGGTTGGCGAAGGAACACGAACCGGATCTCGTCCTGATGGATATTTCGATGCCGATCGTCAGCGGCTTTGAAGCCGCACGCCTGATTAAACACGCGCGTCCGGATACGAAGATCATCTTTCTGACTCAACACCGCTCGCGGAGCTTCATGAAAGAAGCGCTGGCTGCAGGCGCCCACGGATTTGTCACCAAGGACACCGCTTCCCGCGAACTTATTCCCGAAATATGCCGCGTCCGCGACGTTTTGGATGGCCCCACCGCTCTCCCGGGAAGTTAACCTCACGATCGGCAATTGGCACTACTGTCCGGGGCCTCCCTGCTCCGGAACCACGCCCGGCGGAGGCGGCGGGATGGCGATGTCGATTTTGTGCACTGGCCCAAGCGCCGGTGGTTCCTTGTCAAATTCGGCTGGGTTGCCGACTGCCAGGATGGCCATCCGATCGCGATGCAGATACTTCTCGGCTGCTCGGGCTACATCCGCCTTCGTGACTTTTCTGATGCCTTTTTGAAAGTCTTCCAGAAACGTCGCGGGATATCCGTAGAACTCGTAGGCCATCTGTTCCTGCAAGACTTTTCCCGGCGAATCGAGCCGGAAGACGAAGGAATTCAGAATCGAGTCCTTGGCGCGATCAATCTCCGCCTCGCTGATCGGATTCTTCTGGAGCGCCGCGATTTCGTCGTCGATTGCGGAAATGGATTCGAAAGTGGTCGCACTCTTCGTCATGACCATCATTCGAGTCATCCCCTGGTGATCCCACGCAGTTCCGATTCCTCCACCCACCGCGTAAGCCAGGCCCTTGGTAGTGCGAATGTCGCCGAACAGCCGCGACGAGAAGCCTCCACCAAACGCCTCATTGAACACAGAGATCGCGTAATAGTCTGGATTCTTACGCGTCGTCCCGACCGAAACCATCTGAATGTCACTCTGATTCACGTCGGTCTTTTCCACCAGATAATAGCCGGGAGCCGCGGGATGAGGTTCGACCTCGGCGTCTTTGACGGTGGTTCCGGCAGGCCATGAATCGAAGGCCTCGCGCAGCTTGGCCTCCATTTTTACGCTGTCGAAATCGCCGACGATTCCGAGGATGATGTTGCTCGGATGAACGTAAGTCGAATGCCAGTCGAGTAGATCCTGCCGCGAAATTGCCGCAACTGTTGCGTACTCGGGCACGCGAGCGTAAGGACTGTTTGAGCCATAGACGAGCTTTGCCGACTCGCGGCCCGCGATCTGCGACGGCTCGTCATTGCGACGCGAGATAGCGTCGTAAGCGCCCTTCTTCGCGATCTCGATCTTGTCCTGACGGAACTCGGGATTGCGCAGCAAATCGTCGAACACGCGGAAGACGTCCGGAAAATCTTCTTTCAGGCAGGAAAAGCTGATGGTGGTCGAATCCCCAAGTCCGCCGGTTTCGACTTTCGCCGCGCGTTGCTCGAGATAATCGTCGAGTTGATCTCCGGTTTGTGTTTTTGTTCCGCCGGTGCGCCACACCTCACCGTAAATGTCCATCATTCCAGCCTTGTTCGCAGGAACTCTTCGTTCTCCTCCGCGAATACGGGCCGTTCCATCAATCAGAGGAAGTTCGTGATCCTCCTGAAGAAAAATGACCATGCCGTTCGCCAACTGAACGCGTTTGGGCTTCGGCGGATTGAACTCAGGCAGCTTCGGAATTGGAATCTGCTTCCATGCCTGAGCCGAAAGTGGAGAGCTGGCGACGCAGCTCACGAGAAGAGCGAGAGCAAATGAGGCGAGCCGAGCGCGCTTCACTGTCCACCTCCTTGCGGAGCGGCCGCACCGTTCGCTGGAGGCCCGGCGAACTCGATGATCCCGACGGTGCGATTCTCAGGGGCAAATGTGTCATTCGCGACGCGGCGGATATCGGCTTTGGTGACCTTCTCGATCCGGTCCACCGACCTAAATAACTCGCGCCAGTCGCCATAGCGCGCCTGATAGAGCGCGAGGGCCATGGCCAGACCTTCATTCGAGCCGAGCGATCGAATCAAATTTGCCCGGGCGCGCGTCTTGATCATCTTAAGTTCGTCATCGGAAATGTCTTCTTTTTTCACGCGGTCGATCTCGGCATGGATCGCGTCACCCATCTGCTGCGTGCTATGGCCGGGCAGGGGAACAGCAACAAACGCAAACAGCTGGGGATATTTATTTCCCGGAAGTCCGGTGAATCCTTCGGCGTCCGACGCGATCTGCTTGTCACGAACAAGAGCGCGATAAAGCCGCGAAGTGCGGCCGCTGGACATCAAGTCCGCCAGCGCGTCATACACCTGATCGTCCGCGCTGCGGAAATCGGGCCGATGATAACCCTCGATATAGAGCGGTTGCGATTGTTCGCGGAGCACCACGCGCCGCTCGGAATTCTGCGGCGGCTCGGTCGTCGTCCGCTCGTCGGGCATTGGCTTCGACGAAATACGAGAGAAATATTTCTCGATTACCGGCATCGCCTCAGCGGCCTTCAAATCTCCGACCAGCACGACGACCATGTTCGACGGGATGTAGTAGGTATCGAAGAAGTGCTGCGCGTCGGTTGCCGAAAACGTGTTCAAATCCGACATCCAGCCGATGGTGGGCCGATGATAAGGATGGGCGGCAAAGGCGGCTTCGAGAAATTGCTCAAATAACCGTCCCTGCGGACTGCTGTCGGTGCGCATGCGCCGCTCTTCGATCACCACATTACGCTCTTTGTAGAACTGCCGCATTACCGGATGCAGAAATCGCTCCGATTCGAGATAGGCCCACAGTGCCAGGCGGTTGACTGGAAACGAGTAGTTGTAGCCGGTCTCGTCGAGATCGGTGAAGGCGTTCATGCCTTCGCCACCCTGCGATTCGACAATCTGGCCGAACTCGTTGTTATAAGGAGCGGAGAACTTGTCGGCGGCGGCGATGGCGTCTTTCCATGCCTGCTCGAGTTGCTTGAGCTTGACGTCGTCGCGACCGACAGGCTTTTCGCGCTCGGCGATGTAGGCGGCGTAGTCCTCTTCGACCTTGGCCAGCGCGAGTTTTTCATCCTCGTAATCGCGCGTGCCGATCGTGTCGGTCCCCTTGAAGGCCATGTGTTCGAACATGTGGGCGAGGCCGGTCTTGCCCATGGGATCCTGCACGGAGCCGGCATCAACATGGGTAAAGAACGAGAACACGGGCGCCTCAGGCCGATCGCAAATGATGACGGTCAGGCCGTTGGGGAGCTTCTTGACGGTCGTATGCTTTTCGAAAGAGGCCAGATCCTGGCTGAAGGAGAAGGTGCAGAGAACCAAGCAGACAACGAGAGTTTGTATAAGAGACTGTCTAGTTAAGCGGGACTTCATCCGGCCTCCACCACAACATAGCTCAAAAATCGAAATTACGTGCTGAGTATGAAAGTTGTCAAACCGTGCCTGTGGCTGAGCGAGGCGTGCGGCAAATGCTTTGGAGCAACTATACTGGCAGGCCGTAACTCTAAGGTCGAAGCGCATATGCCCGCTCCCACGATTATCGAAGTCGCAGGCCGCCAGCTCACGCTCACCAACCTGGACAAGGTTCTCTACCCGGCGACTGGATTCACCAAACGCCAGGTCGTCGACTACGTTGTTCGGATCGCGCCCGTCCTGATCCCGCATCTCGCCGGGCGTCCGCTCACGATGAAGCGCTACCCGAACGGCGTGAATGAGGAATATTTCTTTGAGAAGAACGCGCCCAAGCATCGCCCCGACTGGGTCCAAACCACCCCGGTCTGGAGTGAGGGGAACAACCGCACCATGCATTATCTGATGGGGAACGATCTGCCGACACTGGTGTGGATCGCGAACCTCGCCTCCATTGAGCTGCATCCTTCGCTCTCGTTGGGAAAGGACATTGAAACGCCGACCATGATCGTGTTCGACCTCGATCCAGGCCCGCCAGCCAACATTGTGCAATGCTGCCAGGTCGGCCTCTGGGTGCGCGAGATCTTCGATCACTTCGGGTTGCAAAGCTTCGCGAAGACGTCAGGATCCAAGGGCATGCAAATTTATGTCCCGCTGAATACAAAGATCAGCTATGACGAGACCAAGACCTTCGCGAACGCTATCGCTCGACTGCTGGAGCACGACCATCCCCACCTCGTCGTCTCCGACATGAAAAAGGCAGTGCGCACCAATAAGGTCTTCGTCGACTGGAGCCAGAACGATCAGCACAAAACCACCATCTCGGTCTATTCACTGCGGGCGAGAGAGAGGCCGACTGTTTCGACGCCGGTGCACTGGGACGAGGTTGAGCTGGCGCTCAAGAAGAAGGACGCCAATTTGCTGGTGTTCGAGTCGAAGGATGTTCTGGCGCGCGTTGAGAAGATGGGAGACTTGTTTGCGCCGGTGCAGGAACTGAAACAGAAGTTGCCACAACTGTCGGGATTAGAGGCAGGCCCAAGCGCAGAGAAGCCAATAAAGAAAGAAACGGCAAAACCTAGAAAAGCACAAAAGGCCGAGCGAAAGCCAAAGCGCCGCCACAAAGAATCGGATTAATTTCTAACAGCGCAGTTATTTTGAGAGCGCACGGTCATGTTATTGCCAACCACAAATCGACGCACCTACGGCGTGATCTCCCAAATCACCCCGTAACCGTGACGTCCGCCGCTCTCGGTAGTGCCGTACAAGTTGCCGGTGCTGTCGAGAACCAATTGGCCGTTAGGCCTCGCGCCATCGGAGCCGTCGAAGGTGTGCAAGGTGGTAAAGCTCCAGCCGCTGCCTGAGGGGGTCAGCTTGAAAACATAGCCATCGTCAAATAACGAATAATTCACGCCATACAGGTTGCCTGCGGAATCCATCACCAGCCCTGACGCGTAAGTTTCAAAGCCGAAGTCATAAACCAGGCTGTAGGTCCAGTCGCCGTTCGACGGGCTGATCTCATAAATGGTGCCGCTGTCATTGCCGACCGCGCCGGTGGTGACACCGAAGAGATTTCCCGAAAGGTCGCGCATCACGCTGATGGGCGCGTAGCCGTTGAATCCGTTGAACTGATAGAGCGGTGGGAGAAGGCTCCAGCCAGACTGGGAAGGCTGCAATTGGAATACAGAGCCGTAAAAACAACCCTGGCCTTGGGTGTCGTTGCAGTAAGCGGCGCCGTAAAGATTGTCCGCCTGATCAATGGCCAGGTATCCTGAGGGAAAGGCCACGCCAAAGAACTGACCGTTTTCGTAAAAGGAATAGATGACGCTTTCTGACCAACTGCCGTTGCGAGGAGAAAGCTCATACGCGGCTCCGTCGCCATAGGTACCGCCAAAGAAGGTTGTGCCATAGATGTTTCCTGCGCTGTCGAAGAGTACGCGGCTGGTAGGCGACGATGCATCGGGCTGGTCGGTGAATGTGTGCAACACCGTCTCGTGCCACTTGCAGATGCCGTTACCGCAGGCCGTCATCGGGGCTGGCGGCGCGAGCCGGAAGACTTCTCCGCACTCGTACCCATTACCGCAACTTTGTGCGGCGCCGAAGGTCGAGCCGTAGAGGGCGCCGTCGGGTCCAATTGTCATACCGAGCATGGGATTGGCATCGCTACCACCCTTGAAGTCATACAGCTGAACCAGGCTCCAGCCCGATTTGGAATGCGCGAGTTCGAAAGCCGCGCCGCAACCCTTAGTTTCAAGATCATTTTGGCAGCCGGAGCCTTGATTGCCGCCCGCTGACGCCGTGCCGTAGAGGTTGCCATTTCGATCGATTGTCAGACCATCCCACGGATTCGCGCCGTCGCGCCCGCCAGTGAAGTGATATAGCACCTGGAAGCTCTGGGCCTGCGCTCGGGTGGCAGCGACCATCATCAACGCCGCGAGAGCTAAGGCCGCGACCATCGTCCAAAGGTGCACGCCGCTGATGCGGCAGATTTCGAGTTTCAACCAGTTCATACGCTTCCTCCTTTCGCGAACTGCGGGAGTTCGTGGGACAGGCCCATGTCATCGGGAGATGTACTCTCGCCTACCGCATGCCGCAAGTCAAGTTAATTCAACCTTACAGCGCAAGCTAGGATGTGAAACAAGTTTCATCTGACATCTGCTCTATTTACAAGTTGGCGAAAAGTTGCCTCGAAGAGGTAGGCAGTCAGTTTGGCGTAACGTTTCAATTCCGCCTAAAATCCAACGTCAGGCGATTCGCAGGCCCTAAACAAGGGGGTCTGGCCCGCCCCCCGCATGTTCGCCTTTTAACGATTACAATTCCAATGAGCCGTTGATCCGCGCAAATCCGCGGGGCAGAATTTGTCTTTACTTCTGCAATGTGATTTGTAACTTCTGCCATGCCTCTCTACGTCGGCACCTCCGGATGGGCGTATCCAACTTGGAAGCCCGCTTTCTACCCCGTAAAACTGGCGCAGAAGAAGTTTCTGAATTTCTATGCGACCAGGTTGAATACAGTCGAAGTCAACTTCACCTTCCGACAACTGGTGAAAGAGCCGACCATCCAAAACTGGCTCGCCGACACGCCCGAGCACTTCCGCTTTACGATCAAAGCGCACCAGGTGCTGACCCACATCAAGCGACTGAAAGGTGCGGAAGAGTTCCTGCAACGCTTTCTTGCAACGATCGAACCGCTGGAGCGGGCCAAGCGCCTCGGCGCGATCCTGTTCCAACTGCCGCCAAACTTCAAAGCCGATCAGGAGGTGCTCGCGGAGTTTCTGAAAATCCTGCCTCGTGGAGTTCGGGCCTCGTTCGAGTTCCGCAATGCTTCGTGGTTCGGAGAAGGCGGTTCTGATGAGCCTACTTGGCAGATCCTCCGCGAGCGCAATGCAGCGCTCTGCGTCGCCGAATCAGAGGAGCGCGACACTCCCGATATCGTTACCGCCAATTTCGTCTACTACCGCTACCGCAAGCCCAACTACTCGACAGAAGAGCGCAAAGCTATGGTCGGGCGCATTCGGCAGCACCTTGCTGAAGGGCGCGACGTGTTTGCCTATTTCAAGCACGAAGAAACGCCGGAGGGGGCGCTGTATGCGGTGGAAGTACTCGAAAGCTGCACGCAATCGAGCGGTTGATGGACCGTAGCGCCGACATCCCCCGGCGCGACCATTTGCCTCGCACCCGCATCGCCACTTTTGGAATTCCAGCCGGCCATCCGATACTTATCTAATGGCTTCCGATGCCAATGCCCGCGTTCTTTCCGGCTTTCTCGACTATCTTCGGGTCGAGCGGGGATTGGCCCGGCTGACGATCGCAGCCTATACCAGCGATCTGGTGCAATTCGGAGAATTCCTCGAAGCCCGGAAGACGGTACTGACCAGCGCGCGCCGCGAAGATGTCCGCGACTTCATCCAGGAGCTTTTTTCCAATCAGCTTGACGGGCGTTCGGTGGGAAGAAAGCTGTCGGCTATCCGCCATCTCTATCGCTACTTACTGCTGGATGGGAAGATCGACAAAGATCCCACGCTCAATATCGACTCGCCAAAGCAATGGAAAGTGCTGCCGAAGTCTTTAAGTCGGGACGAAGTGGAATCAATGCTGAAGTCGACAGCGCCAAGCGAGTCACTCCCAACAGCGATCGCGGGAGAGGAAGCTCTTCCGCCGCCTAACGCGCGAGCCTCCCGCGCTAAAGCCATGGCGCTGCGCGATTCTGCCATGATCGAGATTCTTTACGCAGGAGGTCTGCGAGTCTCCGGAAGTCGCCAACGCCCGCCTCGAAGATCTCAAGCTCGAACTCGGCTATATTCTCGTCAAGGCAAAGGCGATAAAGAGCGCATGGTTCCTCTGGGAGCGCCCGCGCAGAAGGCACTCGCAGCATTATTTGAAAAGCGGCAGAAGCGTGCTGGCGAACAAACGGACCAGCGCGCTCCTCTTTCTCGGCACAGGCGCAAAACGTCTGAGCCGCCAGCGCCTCTGGCAGTTAGTCGGCCAAGCGTCGGCGGCAAGTGGACGCCACTCCAGCCCGCACATGTTGCGGCACTCATGCGCTACCCACATGGTGGAAAATGGAGCGGACCTGCGAACGGTGCAAACCATCCTCGGCCACTCGGATATTTCAACCACGCAGATTTACACGCATGTGGCGCTGGACCGGCTGAAGAGCGTTTATGCAAAGCACCATCCGAGAGCGAAGGCTAAGAAGATTGGGTAATTCCAGCAGTTGAGTGATTACGTAAATTGTGATCAGGTGATCCTGTAGCTTGACGTAACTGCAAATGAGCACCGCAGCCCAAACTCGCCGAACCATTGTTGAACTCGCGACCGACGACTTCCTCCGTCATCTGCGCGAGCGGAATGCGTCTCCGCATACCATCAAGGCCTATACCTGCGATCTTGACGCCTTTGCCCTCTACATTGGGTCGCGGGAGTGGAAGGCGATTGACCACATCGTGATCCGGGGCTTCCTCTCGCATCTTTATGACAAAGGCCTGAGCAAAACATCCGTCGCGCGTGCGCTTGCCGCCGTGCGGTCACTTTATCGCTGGCTGGCGCAGGAAGGGGTCGTGGAACAGAATCCGGCAAAGCTGGTGTCCACTCCCCGACTCGCCAAGAAATTGCCGCGAGTTCCGACGATTGAAGAGGTGAACTCGGTGCTCGACGGCAAGATGCCGGAGGTTGCATCGTTCCCGGAGCGCGATCGGTTGCTGCTCGAACTCCTCTATGGATGCGGTATCCGCAACTCCGAACTCGTGGGCATCAATCTCGACGACATTCGCATGAGCAATGAAGCTATCCTGATTCGCGGTAAGGGCAAGAAGGAACGGTATGTTCCTTTCGGTGAATCCGCGCGGGACGCTCTCGCCCATTACCTGCCTTGGCGGCTGCAACTTGTTGCCACTGTGAAGAAATACACTCCCGCGCTTCTTATCAATCAGCGCGGAGGACGGCTGACCACGCGCAGCGTGGGGCGCATCGTGAAGCGCATTGCGGTCGCGAAGGGTCTATCCCCGGACGTACACCCGCACACGCTGCGCCACGCCTTCGGCACGCATATGCTGGAAGAGGGAGCCGACCTGCGGGCCATTCAGGAACTTCTCGGGCATGAGCGCCTCGCCACCACGCAGCGTTACACGCAGCTTTCGGTCAAACACATGATGGACGTGTACGACCAGACCCACCCGCGCGCGAAGTAGCTCCGCCTTGTTGGATGAGAGCCGTTACGCCGGTAACTTTCCCGGCAAACCCCCGTTGTCACACCATGAGAGTAGGGCCTCATGTGATATGCATCTCTGTTGAGCCTTTATTAGGTTGATGCAGGCAGCCGCCGCGCACTCCTAACCGGGCAGAGCCGACAAGGTGAAGTGATGAAGATGAGCAAACTTACGAAGGAGCTTGTACTGCTACTGTCGCTTTTCCTGATCGCGGCGGCGTTGCAGTCCTTTGCCCAGTCGCTGCCCATGGCGCTGTGCTTCTATTTTCTACCGACCATGTATTCGGCTTATTTCTTTGGACGCCGCCATGCCACGCTGACGGCCTTTACCTGCGTCCTGCTGGTGATGGCGCTCGACTATCTCAATAATCTGCTGCCGAAGCACCACGTGGTCACTCTGCCGCAAGAACGTCTTTTCAATTTCGCCATCTGGGCCGGGATTCTGGCGGTTACCGGATATGCGATGGGCACGCTTTACGAACGCGCGCAGGGCATGACGAACGACCTACGCAACAGCTTCAGCAGCCTGCTGCTTGTCTTACAGCATGTCATCGTGAGCGAAAAACGGACACAGAACGAGAGCCAACGGGTCATCGATGTTGCCATCAAGATTGCCGAAACTCTCGGCCTTAGCGCCGACCGGATGGACCTGCTGCGGTCAGCCGTCCTGCTGCGCGATTTGAGTGAACTCGGCATCAGCAACGACACGCTCTACAAGGCAGCCGACGTGACGCATGACGAAGTAGTGGCGAGCTTTCGAAAAGGCCACCGGGCGGACCCGCGGGCGGAAGCGGTGGGAAATGCCGTGCGCCGGGTTGTTCCGATCATTGTGGCCGAGCAGATTCTTCATGACCAGGGCGCTCGAGCGAGCAATATCCCAATTGAGGCCCACATCCTCGCGGTCGCCGATGCGTATCAGAAGCTCACGAACAGCGCTTACGGCAAGGCGCATTCGCCGCGGGAGGCCGAAGAGGAGATCATAAGCGGAGCCGGAACAAAGTACGATGCGGGCGTCATCGAAGCATTCGCAAAAGCTTTTGGGGACCGTGCTCGCAGCGCAAATGCTTAGTGACTCGCGGGGCGCGGGTCAGTCGCCGAAGTGTTCTTGCGGCGTTTCTTTCGTAATTCTTCCCACATCTCCGAAACCCTCGCTTTCACATCCGCGGTAAAACGATCATAGGTTGCTTCACTGGCCTCGCTCTCCGGAGGTGGCAGCATGGGCTTCCCTATCGTCATTTCAAGCGGCCCAAATTTCGGAAACTTCCTGTGCCGCGGCCAGACATCGTAGAAGCCCTCGATTGCTATGGGAACAATCGGCGCGCGGGTATGAATGGAGAGAATCGCGGCGCCCTTCCGAAATACTCTTAGATTGCCGTCGTTCGTTCGCTCGCCCTCGGGATACAAGACCAGAACGCGTCCATGATTCAGTCCAAAGGCTCCGGCACGCATGGCCGGAACGAGATTCGCATCCGGGTCGAGGACGACCACCCGCAACTGGCGAGCCAGCCAGCGCATGAAGCCTGTGCCGAAGATCTCGCTGGTGCCGACCGCGAAGGTGTTTCGAAAAATATGCCACGGTAACGCCGACGCGAGCAGCAGCGGATCGATATAACTCTGATGATTGGAGCAGAGCAGGTATGGACCCTGCTGCGGAAGGTTCTCCAGTCCGCGGACTTTGAACTCAAAGCGATCCAGCGCGAACATTTGAATGAACCGCCCGAGCGTGAAAAAGAAAATCTCCGCCGGCAGCGAAGGTTTCGCCAGCACCAGAACTTCCGGGTCGGTCATGGGCTCGGCGAAAATTGTCGACCACGCTGGAGCCATTGCCCTCGCACCACCTTCGCCGCGCCTCTCGCTCTCCAGCACCGCATCCACCAGATCGCGCACGGTGTAAATCTCAGCCAGTTGCGCCTCCGGCACAGCCCCACCCATGGCTTGCTCCAGCGCGGTCAAAAGCTCCACCCGCTGCATCGAATCGAGGCCGAGGTCGAGTTCCAGATTGTGTCCCGGGCGAATCGATTCCAGCCGATTACGCGCAGCTTCTTTTACTACCGCCAGCGCGCGCGTAACATCTTCGCGCTCCAGCCATGCGCGCTCTTCGTCGGTTAGCGGCTTTTCGACGCCAATCTCTGCCTCCGACGCCGCCCCTTTTCTGGCGCTCCCGCACGCGCTTCTCGATCTCGAATCGCTTCAGCTTACGGGTGGTAGTCCGCGGCAGTTCCTCCTGCCAGACGTCGTAACTTCCGAGCCGCTTGGTCGACGCGATCTTGTGCGATAGCGCTTCGATATCGAAGCGAATCGCCTCTTTTGTATTTACGATTTTCTTTTCTCGCAGCAGGTCAAAATTGGGAACGATTACACCGTACAGGCGCTCGGAAGTAGGATCGCCCGGCCGCTCCTCCATGGCCATGACGCAGATCTCTTTGACCAGCGGCGATTGCAAATAGTGGGTTTCGATTTCCTCGGGATAAATATTCTTGCCGTTGGCAAGCACGATTACTTCCTTGCGGCGACCGGTGATAAAAAGATTTCCGCCCGAATCGAAATAGCCGAGGTCGCCGGTGTAAAACCAGCCGTCGCGTAATACCTCGGCCGTCGCATCCGGGCGATTCCAATATCCCTTCATCACGATCGCGCCGCGGATGGCGATCTCGCCCGCCCGGGGCTTGCCTTCTTCGACCAGTTCTTCATTCACGATGCGAGCTTCTACACCGGGGAATGGCGGCCCGACCGATCCAAAGACGACCTTGCCCGGACGATTCAGAAATGCCCCACCGGTCGTCTCCGTGAGTCCGTAGGCGTTCAGGACATCGATTCCAAAAGAATAAAAATCACGCTGAATTTTGGGATCAAAGCGTGAACCCCCCGTCACGAGATAGCGCATACGGGTGCCGAAGGTCGCGTGGATCTTGCCGAAGAAAACTCGACCGGCGTTGATGCCAACCCGCCGCAGTCCGCGATTGACCGCCATCAGCGTTCGCACCACTCGGGCCGTGAACTTGCCCGCCTTGTTGATCTCCTTGAAGATTTTTTCGTGAATCAGATAGAAGAACTGCGGCACGACTGCGAAGGCCGTGATGTCGCGCTCCTGTAAAGCGCGGAGCAGTTCGGTGGTGTTCAGGGTCTCGAGGTAGACGACGCGCGCTCCATTGAACAGCGGCAAAAACAGATTTGCCATCTGCGCCAGCACATGGAACATAGGCAGTATTCCGAGCAGCGCGTCGGTCGGACCAATCGTGACCACGCCGAAAACCGAGTTCGCTTCACCCACGAGGTTGGCGTGGGTCAGCATCACGCCCTTCGGATCGGCGGTTGTCCCGGACGTGTACAGCAGCGCCGCGAGGTCATCCTCGCGAGGAACCACAGGTTCAAAGCCGTCGCTGCCCGCCGCGAAGATCGAATCGAGATCGCCAGCCAGTTGAACTTGAAACGGGGGTGGGGCGGCTCGCTCCTCGCGTTCGGGATGAGTTGATTGAATCCTGCCGGATTCGCGACCAGCGATCTCACCCTGTCCAAGCGCCGCCATCACTTCTTCGGCTGCCGATGTCATTGCCAGACCGACATCGGTTCTTTCCACCGCTTCCAAAGCCACCGGCAAATGCCTGGCATCGCAAAACAGCAGCGAAGCACCGCTATCCAGCAACAGCTTTCGAACTTGATCCCCGTGGAAGGCGGTGTCGAGAGGCACAGCCACCCGGCCTGAGGCGATGATCCCCAAGTACGCCGCGACCCATCGCGGATGATTGGCCGCCAGAATCGCCACTCGTGCACCCGGCGCGACCCGTCCGGAGAGCCATTTCCCAACACTTTCCGCCATGTGCGAAAGCTCGGCGAAAGTCACGCTCTCGACGGTCTCAGCCCGCTGAATTTCAAGCGCGATGTTGTTGGGAAACTTACGTGCGGATTCCAGGAAGCGCTGATAGAACGTGGCCATGGGTCGGAGTGAATATACTAAAGAGAGCTGGCGAAAACTAGGACGCGCGTAGTGTCGAGCCAACCTGCGGCTCTCCGGCATCTAATATGCTAGGCTCTTAGTACCTCTGGACGTGTGTCCGCCCAAGGATTCCGCATTTGATCAACACTTTACTAGGCAAGGTTTTCGGCACCAGGAACGAGCGCGAAATCAAGCGCTTGCAGCCGCGCGTCGCCGCTATCAATGCGCTCGAACCGGAGATGCAGAAGCTCTCCGATGACCAGCTCCGCGCCAAAACCGATGAATTCCGTGCTCGCATTCAGGAGCGCATGGCCACGATGGCCGATGCTCCTGCAACCGCTGCCCCCGGTGCCGAAGCACCCGAGGTTGACTACGATCGCCAGAAAGAAATTGACGCCGAAAGTGGTCGCGTGCTGGCGCAAGTTCTCGACGAGATACTCGTAGAAGCTTTTGCTGTCGCACGCGAAGCCAGCCGCCGTGTGCTCAACATGCGCCACTTCGACGTGCAGTTGATCGGCGGCATGGTTTTGCACGAAGGCACGATCGCCGAGATGAAGACCGGCGAAGGCAAGACGCTCGTTGCAACCCTGCCCGTTTACCTCAACGCGCTCAGCGGGCGGGGCGTTCACGTCGTTACCGTCAACGACTATCTGGCCAAGCGCGACTCGGAGTGGATGGGTAAGCTCTACAGCTTCCTCGGTCTTACGGTCGGGGTCATCGTCCACGACCTCGATGACGAGGAGCGTCGCGCGGCCTATGCCGCCGACGTCACCTACGGCACCAACAACGAATTCGGATTCGACTACCTGCGCGACAACATGAAGTTCGATCTGCGCGATTGCGTGCAGCGCGTGCACAACTTCGCCATCGTCGACGAGGTCGATTCCATCCTGATTGATGAAGCCCGTACACCGCTGATCATTTCAGGCGCCAGCGAAGAATCCACCGACAAGTATTACAAGGTAAATCGCATCATCCCGAAGCTCGAACAGGGCGAAGAGATCGATACCGCCCCGGGCGAGCCCAAGATTTACACCAAGGACTTTGTCGTCGACGAAAAGCATCGCAGCATCACGGTCACCGATGAGGGGTGGGAAAAGGTCGAGAAGTTGCTCGGCATCGGCAACGTCGCTGACCCGGAAAATTGGGCGCTGAAGCATCACGTGGAAACGGCGGTCAAGGCGCACGCTCTCTACAAAAAGGATGTCGAATACGTCGTCAAGGACGGCGAAGTCATCATCGTCGACGAATTCACCGGACGTCTGATGCCCGGACGGCGGTGGTCTGACGGATTGCACCAGGCTATCGAAGCCAAAGAGAACGTCAAGATCGAGCGTGAAAATCAGACGCTCGCGACCATCACCTTCCAGAATTATTTCCGCATGTATAAGAAGCTAGCGGGCATGACCGGAACCGCGGAAACGGAAGCGCCGGAATTCGAAAAAATCTATCGTCTTGAAGTGCTGGTCATTCCGACCAACCGGCAGCTGCTGCGCATTGAAAATCCCGACATCGTCTATCGCACGGAAAAAGAGAAATACTTCGCTGCCGCCGACGAGATTCAACGCCTGCACGAGAGCGAGCAGCCCGTGCTGGTGGGGACGACATCGATCGAAAAATCCGAGCGACTCTCGGACCTGCTGAAGAAGAAAGGGATCCGGCACGTAGTGCTGAACGCCAAGTATCACGAGCGCGAAGCCGAAATCGTGGCGCAAGCTGGCCGCAAGGGCATGGTCACGATCGCCACGAACATGGCGGGCCGCGGCACCGACATTCTGCTCGGCGGCAATCCCGAATTCATGGCCAAGCAGGAGTGCGTAAAGAAGGGAGTTGCGCAGCCGGTGCGCGTCTGCGCAAGGCAAGATCGAGACCGCGGCTGACGATCCCAACCGCACCACTTGGTATTACGCCGGAAACGAGTTCGAGGTTCCGACCGATCAGTGGAATGAGGTATTCGCGCGCTATAAGGCCGAAACCGACCAGGAGCATAAAGACGTCATCGCCGCCGGCGGCCTGCACATCTTCGGCACAGAGCGTCACGAGGCTCGGCGCATCGACAACCAGCTTCGCGGACGAGCCGGACGGCAGGGCGATCCGGGTTCTTCGCGCTTTTATCTTTCGCTCGAAGACGATCTGATGCGCATCTTCGCGAAGGAGTGGGTGTCGAATCTGCTTCAGCGCCTGGGCATGGAAGAAGGCGTGCCGATCGAATCGCGCATGATCACGCGCCGCATTGAGGCCGCGCAGAAGGCGGTTGAAGGCCAGAACTTCGAGGCCCGCAAACACCTACTCGAATACGACGACGTGATGAACAAGCAGCGCGAGGCCGTCTATGGTTTGCGCCGCCGCCTGCTCGAAGGACTCGACCAAAAAGATCTGATCATCGAAGACTATGTCACCGGAATTCTCGGTGACATCCTCGAACAATTCTGCCCCGCTAAGGCGCACGCTAACGATTGGGATCTGAAGGGCCTGAAGGATGCCATCTTCACGCGTTTCGGCGTCGATATCTTCGCCGAAGGCCTGAAGGCTGACACGCTGAACCGCGCCGAACTTGGCGACGCCGTTTTCCAGCAGCTCAAAGATCGCTACGATGCGAAAGAGAAGCTGATCGGCGCCGAGGCCATGCGCTACCACGAGCGGATGATCATGCTGAGCGTGATCGACGCGCAGTGGAAAGATCACCTGCTCTCGATGGATCACCTCAAAGAGGGCATCGGCTTGCGGGGCTACGGCCAGCATGATCCGCTGGTCGAATACAAGCGCGAGTCTTTCGAGATGTTCGAGGACATGATGCGGCGCTTCCAGGAAGAGACGGTTCGCTATCTCTACCTGATGCAGGTGCTGGAGCGGCCGACTCAAGCGGCGCAGCTGCCACCACAGGGAATCCAGAATGTTCCCGAAATCCCGAATGCGACATCGCCCTCGCTTATTACGGGTGGCCAGGGCGGCAACGGCCGGCCGCGGCATGTGACGCACGTCCGTCGACGAGATCGAAGAAGCATTTCAGCGCAAGAAGAAGCGTGAACTCGAACAGGCGCGGATGGCTGGCGCTGGGGACAGACAGGTGCAGCAGGTGGTGCGCTCCGGGGATAAAGTTGGCCGCAATGATCCTTGCCCCTGCGGTAGCGGCAAGAAATACAAGAAGTGCCACGGCGCCTGAGCGAAGGGCTGAGCCTACTTTGGGCGTGCAAAAGGCGCTTGGATACAATACCGTGCAATGATGAGGTGACCGTATGTCCACCGAATTCTGCCAGAAATGCAAGCAATCCCATCCCGGCCGCGTCTGCGATTACGATGAAAAAGGCGACTGCGCCGAGACCGCCGACCTAAGCGAGGCAGCCCAAGCGGCCACGAAGGCGTCTGACGACAAGAAGCCAGAGTAGAGACGGGCTTGCCCTGTCTGGGGCGTGCCTGCTGGAACTAGCTTTACCAGTGCAATTTCATCGCCGCCCACTTTTCATCGGACTACAATAGAGGCAGATCGTCGAGGAGGCTCATCATGATCGCTCTTCGCCTGGTTCATCTCATTGAGACCCATTCAGAACAACTCACTGAAAGCCTTATCCACAAACTAGAACGCTCCAGCCGGGCTGCTGATTTGCGAAAAGCGCCGAAGGAGGAGATTCGCGAACGCTCGCGCGAGGTCTACCGTAATCTCAGCGACTGGCTGTTAACCAAAACCGAGGCCGATATCGAACGCGTCTACACGCCCCTCGGCCGCCACCGCGCTGAGCAAGGCGTGCATCTGAGCGCGGTGTGTTGGGCGCTGATGATGACTGAAGAAAATCTCTGGGATTTCCTGGAGATGGAGGGCATGCGGGAAAAACCTCTGGAAATCCTGGGCGGCTTCGAGCTCTTGCGCCTGATGGATTCCTTCTTCGATCAGGCCATCTACTTTGCCACGCTGGGATACGAAAGCTACTGGCATGCAAAGCACTCGGAAGAAGGGCATTTAGCGCACGTTGCCTGAGGCTCCGCTGTTTCGCCAAGTGTCCCGGAAAGATTCCCTCGGCCGGCGATAGATGCACCTAAAGGGACGACTACGGACTTGCGGTCAGCGCATGAAGAGAAATGCTCGGGTCGCTGACCCAGGACTGAAACCTCCGCAATGCGCGGCCATGCGCGTCAACTCTTCTTCAACCGAGCGTGAGTGGCCGAATTTCACGAGTGTACTTCCTCATCAAATTTGACACCTCCAGTTGTGACAGATATGCTATGGCGAACATATGGCGAACATCGCCAAAACGCCAGTGGTTCTCCACCCGTTACAGGAAGGATCGCCGGATTCGGCAAACCGTGCATGTACGGACCATTCGCGTGTTGACGGGGAGCCGTTGGCTCCGGGAAATTCTGAGCTTTTCGACACGCTCTGGGGGCCGGATGGTTTTACTGCGGGCGAAAACTCTCCCCCGACTCTGATTGGCATCGCCCGGCTGGCGGCAGAAGGCGAGTCGCTGCGGGAGGGGCACAACGTTGAATATTTCTCGCTCGAGTCGCGCTCGCTGCTGAGCCGGGTTGTAAGTAATCGGAACCTTCCATTTACCTGGGCGATCAATCCTTATCGCGGATGCGAGTTTGCCTGCAAATACTGCTATGCGCGCTATACCCATGAGTTCATGGAATTGCGCGATGGAGTGGATTTCGAGCGGAAGATTTTCGTCAAGCAGCAGGCAGCGGAATTGTTGCGGCACGAATTAAAGAGAGTGAAGCGCGGGGAGCAGATTGCAATTGGGACGGCGACCGATCCCTATCAGCCGGCGGAGCGGCGATTTGAAGTGACGCGGGCGATTCTGGAAGAGCTGGCGCGGCACTCGGGGCTCGAGATCGGGATTGTGACGAAGTCAAATCTGGTGACGCGCGATGCGGAAATCTTGCGGAGGGTGGCCGAGAAGAACGATGTCTTCATCAATGTGACGGTGACCACTGTGGATGTGGAGTTAGCGCGGAAGCTGGAGCCGCGCGCCCCGCGTCCGGATCTGCGGCTGGAGGCGGTGCGACAACTGAACATGGCTGGCCTGAATGCGGGCGTAATTTGCGCGCCTGTGCTGCCCGAGATTACGGATAAGCCGCGCGATCTGGATGCGCTGGTGAAGGCGGCGCGCGAGGCAGGGGCGAAATATATCTACGCGAATCCGCTGTTTTTGAAGCCTTGTTCGGCCGCGGTGTTTCTGCCATTTCTGGAAGCCGAGTTCCCTGCCCTGGTGGAGGTTTATCGCGCGCGGTATCGGGAGCGGGCGTTCTTGCCCAAGGGATATGCGGAACGGCTGTCGCATCTGATGCGGGGCTTGCGGGACAAGTATGGATTCAGTTCGAAACATGCGCGGACGAGCCGCGGATCGCATCCGCCATTGGATGAGCAAATGAGGTTATTTGGGTAGCAGCCATCAACTGTTTTGAGCCGAAATACTTTCGCTTTCGGGTGATGGCTCTCTACCAAATGCCTGGAATTACGGCCGGGACTTTACGTTTGTACTCGTCGAATTTCGGGCCGAAAGTTTCTTTGAGCAGACGCTCTTCTATGCGGACGCGGACATAGGTTCCGATCAGGAAGATGGCGGAGGCAGCGAGGAGCGGCACGAGAGGGGACACGGTGAGGCCGGTGGCGATCAGCATTCCGAACATGCCTGTGTAGATAGGATTGCGGACGAAACGGTAGGGGCCATCTTGTATGAGGTCATGGTCTTCGACGATGCGGGCGGCCAGAGACCACTGCTTTCCAAGGCGGCGGGCGGCGGCGTTGACCAGCCAGGCGGAGAAAGCGGCGATAGCCACCGCGAGAAAGGCGATGGTCCATGCCAGCCATGGGAACTGCGACGCAATGGGCGAGCCGCGATGGAGCAGGAAAGGGAAAGCCCAAACCACGAAATAGCCCGCTGCCTGAAGCGCCATTCCCAGATATGAGGTGAGGTCTCTCCTGGTGGCGTGCGGCCGACTGTATGGCTGTTTGCGAAGCCAGAAGGTCAGGCCAAAGAGCCACCAGCAGAGAATGACCCCGTAGAAGGCGAAGTTCGCGGCTGTGGTTGCGCCGGGCAATGTTTAGCTCCCGCCTGTTCGGTTGGCGTCTTGAACTTTCGTAACTCTACACCACCGGGCGCATTTCCTATACTGGAGCCGGATGCGTACGATGCGTTCTCGGATTGCTTGTCGGAATTTTCATGCTGCTCGGCGCGCTGGCAACGGCGCAAAGCGGGTCTCCTGACGCGCTGTACGAGCGCGGGATCAATGCCATTACGGGCGTTGGGGAATCGCGAAACGACGCGGCGGGGATCGATTATTTTCGCCGTTCGGCCGACCTCGGATACGGGCCGGCGCAGGTCGCATTAGGCTATTACTACGAGACGGGCGCGGTGCCGGGAAACCAGGGGCAAGCGTCGGTAGATCTCTATAAGAAGGCAGCGCAGCGCGGGGATTCGTTGGCGGCCTGGATGCTGGGGCGCCGCTACTACCTGGGGAATGGAGTGACCCAGGACCTTGACGCCGCCCGGAAATGGTTCAAGATGGCGGCCGACCAGAACAGCGCCTATGGCGCCTATTACCTGGGGCGGCTGATGGCAGATAAGGAACCGGCCAAAGCGATTGCGTTCTTCAAGATTGCGGCTGAGCAGGGGTTGCCGCAGGCACAATACTTTTATGCCAAGGCATTGAAAGATGGTGCGGGCGGGGCGCCGGATAAGTTCAACGCTTACGTGTGGTTTGCAATCTCAGCCGACGGCGGGTACGAAGTGGCAGGCGACGGTCTGGCTCAACTGCGCGCCATGGGTGCGCTGAATGTCGAAGAGATCAACCAGGCACAGGCGAAGGCGAAGGACCTGGAGCAGGTCGTGATTCGCGCTGTCACAGCGCGTGGGTGTTCGGGATGGGATGGCGAGTTTGCGGATCTTCCGACGCCGCCTCCTCCGAGTTTGCAGCGGTTCTGCCGCTAGGCAGGTCGCAGTTTCCGCATAACTAACCTAAACTCCCATCGTGGAGTTTTCTGAGCCCCAAATTGTCGAGGCTTATCGCGACTACAGACCGCCGTTTGACGCCACCCGAATGGTTCGTACGCTCCTGCGTACTGTCCCTGAAAAATACGTCAGAGGACTCGACTGCGTGGTTCTTCTCAACGAGGCATTTCTTCCGCACCGGAAAAGAGGAAGCAGGGTTCGATCTCGCAAAGACGCGTTCGGCAAATCGTGGGTCTTGGGTCGTTATCACCACGCTTGGCGTGGAAAACCACCGTGGATTGAGCTCTTTGTCGACAGGATAATTTGTGATGTCCACCCCACAATACTTATCTGGATTCCTCCCGTCCGCGCGGTCTGCTTTGCGCGCGTCTTGTATCACGAACTTGGTCACCACATTCACGACTTTATTCGACCGGAGTACAACGAAAAAGAAGAGGTGGCGGACCGGTGGGGCACCAAGTTGCTGGCCAACTTCCTACAGAAAAGATACTGGTATGCGCTGTGGCCCCTAATCGTGGTGGGACGAATACGGAGATGGAAGGCGCAACGGCGAACTGATGCTGAGAACTGAGAGATGAGCCGGTTTTGCCGCACATCCTCTTGTGCCCAGTATCACAGACCATGTCATCACTGCGGGCGTAGTCCATAGGTATGGACGCGGTTCTTTATTCCACGCGCGGAGGATTCATGGCTACCGTTACTGAAGAGAAATTAGACAAACAATCACAAGCCAAACAGGCCGATCTGGCGGGCCCCGGAATCGGCAACTACACGGAATTGGAGCGGGTGCTGCCCAACGATTACCGCTCGCTGATCGACCGGCGGGATACGCAGAAGGCGATTTATCAGGTAAAGCGGTACATAGCGGACAATCTCTGCCAGGCGCTCAACCTGACGATGGTGGAAGTTCCTCTGATTGTCGACGTCGAGAGCGGAGTGAACGACATGCTGGATCGCGACGGATCGCGGACGCCAGTATCGTTCCATATCTCAAACGACCGTGGTGTGCATCCGATCGACGCGCAGGTGGTGCAGGCGGCTACGAAGTGGAAACGAGTCGCCCTGAAACAGTTTGATTGCAAGCCCGGCGAGGGCATCTGCACGGATATGCGGGCTGTGCGCAAAGACTATTTCCTGGATCATGATCACTCAGCGTATGTGGACCAATGGGATTGGGAGCGGTCGATTCATGCGGAAGATCGCAATGTGGCGTTTCTGAAGGATGTTGTGCGGAAGATTTGGAAGGTGATTGTGGGCGCGGAGAAATTTGCGCAAGACCTGTTCCCTGCCCTGCGCGATCCGCGGTTTCCGAATCTGCCGGAGGAGCTGACGTTCCTGCACGCGGAAGAGATTCTGGATATGTTCCCGAACCTGCCGCGCAAGCAGCGGGAGACCGCGATTCTTCAGAAGTATCCGGCGATTTTCATTATCGGAATCGGGTGGCCGCTGAAGGATGGGTATCCGCATGAGAATCGCGCGGCGGACTATGACGACTGGGTTACCGACACGAAGAAAGAAACGCACAAGGAAACGCACGGATTGAACGGTGACATCCTGGTATGGAATTCGGTGACCAAGCGGAGGCATGAACTGTCTTCGATGGGCATTCGAGTGAATGCGGAGACGCTGCGGCGCCAGCTTGAAATGTCGAACCTGCTGGGCAATCTACAGTTCCCATATCACCAGGCGATTATCAACAATGAACTGCCACTCTCGATTGGCGGCGGGATTGGGCAATCGCGTACGCTGATGCTGCTGCTGCGCAAGGCGCACCTGGGAGAGGTCAGCGTGACGGTTTGGCCGAAGATCCTGAAACAGATCTGCGCAAAGAAGAATATTTTCGTGCTGGAATAGAACCTTGTTTTCCAACCCAAAGGGGGCCGGGTTTCGCCCGTCCCCTTTTTTCACGGTCTTTTTTCGAGTCAATACTCGCGCCGAAGTGCTCGCCAGGACATCCAATTCAGCATGTATCACTACAATCCCTCTACCGCGCTGGAAGAACTGAATGAAGAGGCTACTCTGCCAAATCCGGTACATGTGCGCGACATGATGTTGCGGCACAAGCCGAGCACCGATGAGGCACTGGAGTTGAACCGGATATTTCTCGAGTACCAGAAATTCTTCGGGGAGACGCAGAAGCTGGGCAAGGAACTTTTGCAGCGGCTGGCAAAGTAGATTGACTGCCAGAGACGTGGTTACTTTTCCTGGTTCGCCTCAGTTGTGGCGTCGAGCCTGGCGAGATTGTTTTTCACGACGGCGACGTCATCGGGATCCCTGGCAAATTTAAGGTACTCACGCAGTTGTGCGGCGGCATTGGTGCGCTCGCCCTTGGCTACGTAGATTTGCGCGAGCAAAAAATGGACGCGGGGTTCGCTGTTCCTGACATCGATTTCCAGAGCCTTGAGCGCACTCTTCTCCGCCTTAGCCAGTTGGTGGAGGTTCAGATTAGCAGTCGCGTTGTAGACGTAGGCAACTGGATTGGTGGTGGGATCGAGGTCCAGCAACTGCGCGCTGAACGTTAAAACATCGGTCCACTTTTCTTGGCGGGCGGAAATGTCGGTGAGGCAAAGGTAAGCGGGTACGTAGGTACGGCTGGCATTCAGGGATTTCGAACAGGCATTCCTCGCCTCTTCCGGTTTCTGCTGAAGCTCAAGCAACTGGCCGAGCAAGACCCATGCGGCCGCGTACTTGTCGTCTTGTTCGACCGCCTTGCGCAGGTGCTTCTCGGCATCGGCGATCTTCTTTTTGTGCAAAGCATCGCAGCCGCTCTGATATTCGGCACGGGGCTTCCAAGGAACCTGGAGATCGACGACACCCACGGTCACGGCCGAAATCGAATTGAGAGGCGGCAGGAAACACGCGTATTCATTCGTAGCGACGGTCTTGCCATTGCCGTCGACCACAACGTGGGCTTGAGCCAGGTCCAGAGACGAGGGGGGAGTGATTTGCTGTTGAGAGTTTGTTGGGGTGGGCATCGGCGGGGCATGTTTGCTCTGGGCGAGGAGAAACGAGGCACTTGAAAACAAGGCGACGATAAACGTGGAACAAAGAAGACCGAACAACAGGCGCGGAACGCGCGAATTCGGGCTCATCTTGCACCTACCAACGTTGAACCCACACAGTCAAACCGGAGCGGTTCGACACATGCGTCAAAGACGCATTTCAAAAGATAGTAGCCCGTTTTCGGCAACTCGTCTATACAGGAAGTCGCGGCCGATGAGCGACCAAGTCTCCCGATGTCGAATCCCGGAAGAGCATTGAAGGTCGCTATGGGGCTGGGTTTTTACCGGAGGGGCGAAGTCGCAGAGCGGGCCCATTCATGGTGTCTGTGCCGCATCATTTACAATCGAGGATTCCATTACTCACAGGGAAGCTCAACTATGCACCGGTGGTCTGAAGTTTTTATTCCTACTTTACGCGAGGCTCCGGCTGATGCCGAGGTCGCGAGCCATAAACTGCTCGTCCGGGCCGGGTATATCCGGCAATTGGGCGCAGGCATTTATTCGTTTTTATTCCTGGGCAACCGCTCGACCCAGAAGATCATGGGGATCGTGCGCGAAGAGATGAACAAGATCGGGCAGGAATTTTATCTACCGGCTCTAAATCCGCGCGACATCTGGGAAGAGAGCGGACGATGGACGGTGATGGGCGAGAACATGTTTCGCCTGAAGGACCGCAAGGGCGCGGACTTGTGCCTGGGCATGACGCATGAAGAGATCATGACCGACATCGCGCGTAAGGAACTGCGGAGCTACAAGCAACTGCCGCAGATCTGGTACCAGATTCAGACGAAGTTTCGGGATGAGCCACGGCCGAAATCGGGGTTGTTACGGGTGCGGCAGTTCATTATGAAGGACGCGTATTCGTTTGATATTGACGCGGCGGGGCTGGATGTTTCGTATCAGAAACACCATGACACCTACTGCCGGATTTTTGAGCGCTGCGGGCTGAAGTATGTGGTGATTGACGCACATTCGGGCGCGATGGGCGGGTCACAGTCGCAGGAGTTCATGGTGCGCACGCCGGCGGGCGAAGACCTGGTGGTGAGCTGCGAGGCTTGCGGATACGCGGCCAATCTGGAGAAGGCCACTTCGAAGCTGGCGCCGATTGTGGACCTGGAGGCGGAAGGCGACGGAAAGCCTTTGCCAGTGCATACACCGGGCAAGGGCGCGATTGCGGATGTGGCCGAGTTCCTGGGGATCGCGGCCGAGCAGGATATCAAGACTGTCGCTTATATGGCGCAGAATCCTGGGACGAAGGGAGAAACCATCGAGCAGCCTGTGATCGTGTTCTTGCGCGGCGACCACAGCGTGAATGAGACGAAGCTGCTGACGCTGGTGAAGGCAGCCAACCTGCGGCCGATGCAAGCGGAGGAGCTCGAGAAGTACTTTCAAGGTCCCGCGGGATTCATTGGGCCGATTGGGCTGGTGGTGCGGGCAAAGGAGTTACTGGGCGAATGGGACGTGAAGAAGCAGCCGGCAGATGCGCGGACGGCGACGGTGGTCCTCGACAATGGGCTCGTGGGACGAGTCAACATGATCTGCGGCGCCAATAAGATCGACTATCACTTGAAGAACGTGACGCCCGGGAAAGATTTCCAGTACACGGTTGCGGCCGATGTTCGCAACGTAGTGGCGGGCGAGGGCTGCCCGACATGCGGGTCGGCTTTGCGTATCGACACGGCGGTAGAGATTGGGCATATCTTCAAGCTCGGCTATAAATATTCGCACTCCATGGGAGCGACGGTACTCGATCGCAACGGCAAGGAAGTCGCGCCGATTATGGGAAGCTACGGCATTGGAATCGAGCGGATCCTGACGGCGGCGGTTGAGCAATCGAACGACGCCAACGGATTCTGGCTGTCACCGTCAATCGCACCCTTCGATGTGGTCGTCGTCGCCACTAACACCGGGGACGAGAAGATTCGGACAGCCGCGGAGGATATCGCGAAGGCGCTGGAGCAGGCTGGATTGGACGTTTTGCTCGATGACCGGGATGAGCGTCCGGGAGTGAAGTTCAAGGATGCCGACTTGGTCGGTATCCCCTTTAGAATCAATGTAGGAAAGAAGGTTACCGAAGATTTGGTGGAGGTCGTTCGCCGCTCGACTCTGGCTCGGGAGGACGTTAAGATTTCAGCCATAAGCGAACATCTGCGCGGGTTAATGCGCGGGTAGGCCGGTCTTCATGAAAGCTGACCGGTTGGGCGAGTATTGCACTTATGGACACACTCAAACTGGTCTTGACCTTCGGCGTGCTAGCGGCTTTGGTATTGGTCGCAATCAAGGTCATTCCGCCTTGCTACTCCAATTACCAATTTGAGGACTCGATCAAGCAGGACGCATTGCAGGCAACCTACACCGCCCGCTCCGCCGATGACATTCGGTCCACCGTGATTAAGCACGCCCAGGAATATGACATCGCGCTGACGCCGCAACAGGTCCACATTACCCGAACGGGCGGCTTCGGCACTGGCGTTCTCGAGATCGATGCACAATACTCGGTTCCGCTGGAATTCCCGGGCTACAAGACTTCGCTGGACTTCCATCCTTCGACATCCAACAAGGGCGTATTTTGAGAACAGCTATTCGCCATTAGCTTCTGGCTATTTGGCTTGAACCCTTTTCCGACCGCTATTACTCTGGTTCATCTTTGAACACTGTCCTGATTCTTGGTGGACTCCTGCCACACGCTGTATCCCTCCTGACACGCATCTAAAAGGAATGGAGTAGTGCTTTGTGATTTAGAATTTACTTCAGTCTCACAAATCATGGGCGCATATCGGTTTCGGATTGGGCTGGTCTATTTGCCGATTTGGGACCGTTGATTGCTCTGGAAATCGGGAATTGCCTTTAATCTTTGGCCATCCGACTTAAAATTCCGAAGGCAGGCGCTGGCGGCGCTGGCAGAAGGCGGACAAAAGACCCAGTTGTTCGCTATGCCTTTATCGCGTTTATTTCTGTCGCTCTGCTGATCAGCGGAGTTTTTGCTTACTGGTATGTAAAGTACGACCGGATCATCGAGCAGCGCTTCCGCGGACCAGTATTCGCCACATCGGCGAGGATTTATGCCAGCCCTGTGGTGGTGCGCGTCGGATCGAATTACACGGTCTCTGAGATTGCGGCGGAGTTGAGGCGCGCGGGCTATAGCGATAAAGACAATGAGTCGCCGCTTGGAACGTATCGCGCGCATGGGGGCAAGATCGAGGTAATGCCGGGCTCGGAGTCATACCACAGCCCTGAGCCGGCGACGATCACAGTGGCGGACGGGAAGGTCAGCGAGATCAACAGCAAATCGTCGGGCGATCTGGAAGCCTATGAACTCGAGCCTGAGCCGGTGACTTCCCTGTTCGACGCGGAGCAGCGATCCAAGCGCGAACTGGTGAAATACGACGAGATCCCAAAGATCCTGGTCGAGGCGGTGACGTCAATCGAGGACCGGCGATTCTTTCAGCACAATGGCGTGAATTTTATCCGGCTGCTGGAAGCGGCATGGATCGACTTTACGCACCAGCGGCACCAGCAGGGTGGTTCGACCATCACGATGCAGCTTTCGCGCGCGTTTTTTCTGACCCCGGAAAAAACAATGAAGCGCAAGGCGATCGAGATGCTGATCGCGGTTGAGCTTGAGCAGAAATTTACCAAGCAGCAGATTTTTGAGTTCTATGCGAACCGCGTTGATCTGGGGCAGCGCGGGTCATTCACGATTTCGGGCTTGGCCGAGGGCGCGCATTCTTACTTCAATAAAGATCTGAAAGACATCACGCTTCCGGAAGCAGCGCTACTTGCGGGATTGATCCAGGCTCCGAGCTATCTGTCGCCGTACCGGCATCCAGAGCGGGCGCTGGAGCGGCGCAATACCGTGCTTGAAGCAATGGTAGAAACGGGCGCCATTACTCGGGCACAGGCTGACAAGGCCAAGTCCACACCATTGAAGCTTGCGCCTCCGAACGTGGAGGCTAGCGATGCGCCGTACTTTGTCGACATGGTGCGCGATACGGTGCTCACCAAGCTCAACGAGCGCGAGGTGAATGATCAGCAGTTCCGCATCTATACGACGCTCGATCCTGATTTGCAGCGCGAGGCGGCGCAGGCGGTCGAGACTGGAATCAAGCTGGTCGACGACCAGGTAACGAAGATGCGGACGAAGAAGACGAAGATCGCCAAGGGCAAGTATGAGACGACCGTCGCTCCGGGGCCGCAGGCGCAGGTCGCGCTGGTGGCAATGGATCCACACACGGGCGAGATCAAGGCGCTAGTGGGTGGACGGAATTATGGAATGAGCCAGTTGAATCATGCCTTGGCGAAGCGTCCGACGGGATCGATTTTCAAACCATTTGTTTATGCGGCGGCGCTGAATACAGCGATTGACGGAACAACGCCGGTGATCACCCCCGCGTCGATTGTGGCGGATCAGCCTTCGACGTTCGCTTATGGCGACCAGATTTACGAGCCGCGCAATTACAAAGAGGAATACCACGGCGACGTGACCCTGCGTTATGCGCTAGCGCTTTCGCTGAACAACGCGACCGTGAAGCTAGCGGAAGAAGTTGGCTATGACAAAGTGGCGGACCTGGCGAAGTCGGCAGGCATCGGGTCGGTGAAGGCTACTCCGGCGATGGCGCTGGGAGCTTATGATGCGACGCCGGTGGATATGACGGCGGCGTACACGACCTTCGCCAACGGGGGCGTGCGGCTCTCGCCCTTGATCGTGAATTCGGTGCGCAACGCCAAGGGCGATGTGATCGTGAACTTTGACAGCGAGAAGAAGCAGGTGCTCGATCCTCGCGTAGCGTTCGTAATGACGAACATGCTCGAGGGCGTGGTGAACTTCGGCACGGCATATGGAGTGCGGCAGCGCGGTTTTACGGCTCCGGCGGCGGGCAAGACGGGCACATCGCATGATGGGTGGTTCGCCGGATACACGAGCAATCTGCTGTGTGTAGTTTGGGTTGGCTACGACGACTACAGCGACATCCGGCTGAGTGGAGCACAAACCGCCGCACCTATCTGGGCAGAGTTCATGAAGAAGGCGGTGACGCTACCACAGTACTCTGACGTGAAGCCTTTCCGGCAACCGGATGGCGTCGTAGATGTCCAACTCGACAAGGCAACGAATCGACTGGCCACGCCAACTTGCCCGGACGACTACACGATCGCCTTCGTGGCCGGGACCGAACCACACGATACCTGTGATCAGGCGAGCGGCGTACAGGGATTTTTCTCACGTATATTCGGGGGTACATCGGATAAGCAACTGCCGCCACCGACGACCAATGGGCCAACAGGGCGCCGCCGCGAACGGGAACCAGGAGCAGTCCGCCGGTGTCCAAGCCCAGCAAGAGGTTAAGAAAAAGAAGGGCTTCTTCGGTAAGATTGCAGACGCATTCCGGGGGGACGGGCACGAAAAGAAAGAAGATGACAAAAACACGCCGCCACCGTCTAAACCAGCGGCGAACGGAGCCACTCCTCCGTAACTGGGTCTGAAAACATCGATTTTTGGAGGTCGCTATGCCGTCCTCGCATCAGGCAACGCTGTGGAGCGTTACTCGCTCCAGTCTGTCGATCTTCGCATCTCTCACCGTTTTATTCGTTTTAGCCGCGCCGCTTCAGGCGCAGAATGCCGAACAAGTTGAAGTTGGGCCGCCGCCGCTGCACCGGGTTGCGCCTCCCGCGGCTGGGGCCAGCGCCCGGGAACTGGAGGCGGTTGGGGATCAACTGGAGGCGGACAAGAACTACCTCGATGCCATCGACTATTACGCAGCCGCGCTCAGGAAGAGCCCGACAAGCGCGGTACTGATGAACAAGGTTGGCATGTCGCAACTAATGCTAAGGCGCTATAAAGACGCCCTTAAAACGTTCGATCGCGCGATCAAGACGGATAAGACCTACGCCAACGCTTACGCCAACATGGCGGTTGTCTATTACGAGCAGGCGAGCTACACGAAGTCGATCAAATACTACGACAAGGCAATCCAGTTGGACGGGACACAGGCCGTTTTCTACAACAACCGCGCGGCCTCCGAGTTTGTGAAGAAACAGTTTGAGAAGGCGATGGCCGATTACAACAAGGCCCTTCAGCTCGACCCGGAAATTTTCGATCGCGCCTCGCGAGGCGCCGGTATTCAAGCCAAGCTGCCATCTCCCGGCGACATTGCTCACTATGACTATGTGCTGGCCAAGCTGTTTGCGCAGAATGGCTCCGCGGATCGTTCGCTCCACTACCTGAAGAAGGCGATGGAAGAGGGATACCCGAGGATCAAGGATGTTTACAGGGATGCCGAGTTCAGTTCGCTGCGCAAAGATCCGCGCTTTGCCGAGCTGATGGCGGCGAAAACGGTGGCGATACAAGAGTAAGCATCCAAGTTGGGATGCGGCGCTCTCGTGGTGATAGACTCCTGCCCATGAGTCGACGATCGCTCTCCTGCGGACTCCTGATAGGACTGGCTGCCCTGGCAATTGCGCAGGACGTTTCCCCGGCTAATGTTCCCGAGGAAATCAAAGCGCCCGCCGGTGAGACGGTAATGCTGCGCGCGCTTGCGACGGGATCGCAGATCTATACATGTGGGCAAGCAACGGACGGCAAATACGCGTGGTCGCTGAAAGCCCCCGAGGCACAACTGAAGGATGAACAGGGGAAGCCGATTGGCCGGCATTATGCTGGGCCAACATGGAAGCATCAGGATGGAAGCGAAGTCACTGGCAAGGCAGTTGCACGGGTTGACGCCCCGGAGAAGGATTCGATACCGTGGCTGCTGGTAACGGCTAGCGGGCACTCGGGAGACGGAGTGTTCAGCCATGTGACTAGCATCCAGCGCATCCGTACCCATGGCGGGCAGCCGCCACCGGCCGGTGAGTGCAGTGCCCCCAATCACGGCGCCGAGGCGAAGAGCGCTTACACCGCGGAGTACGTTTTCTATGTGCCGGCGAAGTGAACCAAAACTCCTGAGCTCTGTGGCAGATTTACAGTCGTAGGGAAGGCGACCATCGCCCTTAGAAGCGCGAGATGGAATCTTGCGTCAATTCAGCGGGTTACGTTTGGCAAACGCGGAAAATTTCTTCGACTGCGAAACTTTAAGGTGCCGAGTGTGTTTGTTACGTTTACTACTCCCGAAAGCACAAGTAAGTAGGGAGAAGAACCCACCGGTTGCGAACCCGAGCACGCCCCAAGCAAGCTACCGGTGGGTTCGTTCATGTTTTGCGCCTCCAGAATGGTTTCTCTTTTGAGGCGTGCTCTCGTTATCCGCCGCGCTCTTCCGTGTAATCAGCGACCGCTTTTTTCCATTTTCCCTGCGCCTTCAGAATGTACTCGATAGCATCGCGGGCGGCGCCGTCGCCTCCAGCGTGCGCGGTGATGTAGTGGGCTTCCGCCTTCACCTCGGGACGCGCATTCTTGACCGCGATTGCCAGGCCGCATTTGCGCATGATCGGGAGATCGATGACGTCGTCGCCGACGAAGGCGACTTCGGTGGCGGTGATGTTTTCCTTTTCGAGAATCTGGCCGAGAACGGCGGCCTTTTTCTGAATGCCCTGGTGCACGTGATCCATCTGGAGATCGCGGGCACGCAGTGCGACGGTCTCTGAAATGCGCTTGGTGATAAGACCGGTCTTGATTCCGGCTAAACGGGCAAGCGAAATGCCGGCTCCGTCATGTGCGTGAAATCCCTTGGCTTCGATGAAGGCGGTGCTCTGGAAGCCGGATCCACTCTGGCCGCCTTGCCGCGCCGAACGCTCCAAGAGCGTATTGCCTGTGGTGCCGGACTGGCTGACTCCGCCGGGCGCGGGGAAGATCCAGATTTTGCCGTCGGTGAAAACGCCGTCGACGTCGAAAAGTATGAGCTTGATTTTGCGGGCGCGTAGTTTGGACATGAAGGGCGATTCTAGCACCGTGATTGGCAAGGGACCGAGGTGATCCCGCGACGACGGATTGGAAGTCGACGCTCTTAGCGCCGCGGGAGCCAGAGCACGGGGAAATTGCGTCCGAGTCGCAAATGCCTTGATTCTCCGATCCGTCAAAGGCGAACAATTTACGAAACTGCGGAATCCGTTTACAATAGCCCCAATGTCGTCCCTTCCCTCCTCTCTTGCCTGGGCCCATCCTCTTGTACGGGAATGGTTCGTCTCACGATTTGGGACGCCTACTGAACCCCAGGAGCAGGGCTGGCCGCACATTCTGGCGGGACACACGACGCTCATCGCTGCTCCTACCGGGTCGGGCAAAACGCTGGCGGCCTTTCTTGCTTGCATTGACCGACTGGTGCGCAAGGCACTGGCCGGACAGTTGAGCGACCGGACTGAAGTTCTCTACGTCTCTCCGCTGAAGGCACTCGGCAACGACATTCAGAAGAACCTTGAGATTCCGCTGGGCGAGATTTTGCAGATGGCAGCAGAGCGCGGACTTGCTGATGCCGGAGATTCGCACGGCGGTGCGCACCGGCGACACTCTGGCGAAAGACCGGCGTCTGATGTTGAAAAGACCGCCGCACATTCTGGTGACCACGCCGGAGTCGCTCTACATTCTGCTGACTGCAGAGAAGAGCCGCGTGGTTTTGCGGGACGTTGAGACGGTGATCGTCGACGAGATTCATGCCGTGGCCGATGACAAGCGCGGCGTGCATCTGTCGTTATCGCTGGAGCGTCTGGAGGCTCTGACCGAGCGCGCTCCGGTGCGCATTGGACTTTCGGCCACGCAGAAGCCGATTGAGGAAGTAGCGCGCTTTCTGGCTGGGAATTCCGACGAGCGGCACCCGCGGCGCGAGCCCGTGATTGTCGATGTTGGGCACAAACGGAAGATGGATTTGGGCGTCGAGGTTCCCGCGTCTGAACTGGGGCCCGTGGCTTCGAATGAGATGTGGGATGAGATTTACACCCGCATTGTTGAGCTAGTGAACACGCATCGGTCGACGTTGGTGTTCGTCAATACGCGGCGGCTGGCGGAGCGTATGGCGCATCACCTTGGCGAACGGCTCGGAGAAGAGAATGTCGCTGCGCATCATGGGAGTTTGTCGCGCAAGTTGCGGCTGGAGGCAGAACGCAAGCTGAAAGAGGGCCAGATCAAGGTGCTGGTGGCGACGGCCTCGCTGGAGCTTGGCATCGATGTCGGCACGGTGGATTTGGTGTGCCACATCAGTTCGCCGCGGTCGATTGCGGTGGCGTTACAGCGGGTGGGACGCAGCGGGCACTGGCGCGGGGCGATTCCCAAGGGACGATTTTTTGTTACCACGCGCGACGACTTGGCTGAATGCGCAGTGCTGGTAAGGGCGATCGGCTCGGGTGATTTGGACCGGCTAATTTTTCCGGAGGGATCGCTCGACGTGCTGGCGCAGCAGATTGTGGCGTGCTGCGCGGTTGCGAGCGGTGGTCCGACGGCTGCGGACGGGACTCCTGACAACGGGTGGGATGAGGACGAGCTCTTCGCGCTGGTCAAGCGCGCTTATCCGTATCGCGAGCTTTCGCGCGCTGCATTTGACTCTGTCGTCAACATGTTGTCGGAGGGCATTGCCGCGCAGCGCGGGCGCTATGGCGCTTACCTGCATCATGACAGTATCAATCGCAAGCTGCGGGCGCGGCGGGGTGCGCGACTGGCGGCGATTACCAGCGGCGGAGCTATTCCTGACAATGCTCTATTTACTGTTGTCGCTGAGCCTGACGGCGCGACGGTAGGAACCGTCGACGAAGATTTTGCCGTTGAGAGCATGGCCGGCGAAGTCATGCTGCTGGGAAATACTTCGTGGCGAATTCGTCGGATTGAAGGCAAGTCCTCGCGCATTTTAGTAGAAGATGCGCACGGGCAGCCGCCGGGAATTCCCTTCTGGCGGGGTGAGGCTCCGGCACGAACCGAAGAACTTTCCAAGCAACTCGGCCAGTTGCGGCAGGACATCAGCGATCGACTGAAAGGTGTTGTGCCGGTCGAGGGCTGGCGGCATCTGCCGGCCGTGACCGAGACGGTGACATGGCTCGGGAACTGAATGCGGGCTCGATCAATCGGGCGCGGAGCAGTTGATTCAGTATGTGATCGAGGGACGCGCCGTGCTGGGTGAGGTGCCGACGCAGACGACGATTATTGCGGAACGATTTTTTGACGAGGGCGGAGGGATGCAACTCGTCATTCATGCGCCCTTTGGTGGTCGCATTAACAAGGCGTGGGGACTGGCGCTGCGCAAGCGATTCTGCCGCGGATTCAATTTTGAATTGCAGGCGGCGGCGACGGATAACGGGCTGAATATTGCTCTCGCGGAGCAGCACAGTTTTCCGCTGGCGGATGTTTTTCAGTTTCTACATTCGGAGACGATGGCGCCGATTTTGGAGCAAGCGGCCTTAGCTTCGCCGATTTTTGGCACGCGCTGGCGGTGGGACGCTACGCGGGCTCTGGCGTTGCTGCGCTTTCAGGGCGGGAAGAAAGTTCCGCCACAGATTCAGCGCATTCGATCGGACGATTTGCTGGCATCGGTATTTCCAGACGTGGCGGCGTGCTTCGAGAACATTGAGGGTGACATCAAGATTCCCGATCACCCGCTGGTCGCGGAAGTGATGAAGGATGTGCTGACAGAGGCGCTCGATATCGATGGCCTGCGCGATGTGTTGCGCGGCATTGAGGAAGGACGCATTCGCTGCGTGGCGGTGGACACACCGGTGCCATCGCAGTTCTCGCACGAGATTCTGAACGCGAATCCGTACGCGTATCTGGATGACGCACCACTGGAAGAACGGAGAGCACGGGCGGTCGAGATGCGGCGCGTGTTGCCCGCGTCGGTGCTAGAGGAAGTCGGGGCGCTTGATCCGGCGGCAATTGCGCAGGTGCAGGCCGAGGCTTGGCCGGATGTGCGCGATGCTGATGAATTGCATGATGTGCTGCATACGTTGGTAGCGGTGCCGGAAGAAAGCTTTCGGCCGTCAGCTCTCAGCTCTAAGGAAAGTGGGTCACCGGTCACCGGCCACCGGTTGCCGCAAGCCTGGCAGCCCTTCTTTGAACGCTTGGTTGTGGAGCGTCGAGCGTTCGTTGCGGAAGACGTCGGGAAGACTTATTGGGTTGCGGCAGAGCGGGCGGGAATGTTTGCGGCTTTGCATCCGGGCGCGGGGTTCGCTGCCAAGGAAGCGCGCCGAGACGCCGACGCTACCCGATGCTGTGTTAACTGCGGTGCAGGGATGGATGACTCACCTGGGGCCAACGACTGCTTCTGAGATCGGGGATTTGATTGGGGTTTCCGCTGCGGAAGTTGAGAAGGCGTTGTTGCGGGTTGAGGCTAGCGGCGCGATTCTGCGCGGACAGTTCCGGCCTCGCGGACTGAAGCCCCAATCGTTCGAGCGGATAGACGGCACGGCTGAAGCCGTGCCCTTCCCTTTCTCTTCTGCTTCTGCAGTTTCTTCGAACGAGCTTGCTGTCGCTGAAGGCCCGCGGACAGGATTGTCGGCGCTACACGAATCAGAAACAGAATGGTGCGAACGGCGATTGCTGGCGCGGATTCACCGCCTGACCGTCGCAACTCTGCGGAAACAGATTGAGCCGGTCACGGCTTCGCAATTCATGAACTGGTTGTTGCGCTGGCAGCATATTGCTCCAGGATCGCAGACGCGCGGCGAGCATGGCACGCTCGAAGTGTTGCGACAGTTGCAGGGGTTCGAAGTGCCGGCGAATACGTGGGAGCGGTTTGTGCTTGGGCGAAGGATCTCGGATTACGAACCTGCGTATCTCGATCAGCTTTGCCTGGCAGGTGTGGTGGGATGGGGACGGTTATCGCCGCATCCGGTAATGTTGGAGTCGGGCGCGAGCGAGGGCAGCGCAATTCGTTCTCGGTCAAGCGCGGACGCAGACGATCCACAGGATGCGCCTGTCGCGGCGCGAGTGCGGCGTGTGATTCCTACGCGAGTTGCTCCGATTGCGTTTTTTGTTCGCGAAGAGTCGGACTGGATGACGGCGCATCCTTCGCACAATGACGATGCGCAAATGTCATTCTTGAGCTCGGTGGCGCGAGAACTTTACGAATTGCTGAGGCAACGGGGCGCGCTGTTTTTTCCTGACATGGTGCGGGCAACAGGCAGACTTAAGGCGGAAGTTGAAACGGGACTGTGGGAGCTGGTCGCGGTTGGACTCGTGACCGCCGATGGATTCGAAAATCTGCGGACGTTGGTTGCTCCGAAGATTTCTTCAAGCAGCATACCCGGGTCGGCGGGCTTCAAGATGGGGGCAGCGGGAAAGACGCGGCGGCCGCGACATGCCGCCGGGCGCTGGTCCTTATTGCATCTGGATAGCGGAGAGCATTCCGCACGAGCCAAAGGCGCAGCGGAACGGGACCGTAGTATTGAATCGTGCTGCTGGATGCTGTTGCGACGCTATGGCGTAGTGTTTCGCGACTTGCTGGCGAGAGAGACAAATTTGCCGCGCTGGCGCGAGTTGCAGATCGCTTTCAGGCGACTGGAAGATCGCGGTGAAGTGCGGGGCGGGCGGTTCGTGGATGGATTTCCAGGGCGAGCAGTTCGCGCTGCCGGTGGCTGTTGAGTCGCTGCGGGCCAATCGCAAGCTGCCTCTCAATGGCGAGCGGGTGGTGATTGCGGCCGCGGATCCACTGAATCTTGTCGGCATCGTTGTTCCGGGAGAACGCATTCCGGCGATTTCGGGACGTAGCGTTATCTTCCGCGATGGTGTCTGGGAGCCTGAGGGGGACGCGCTGCTGGCGGCGGCGAATCGCTAGAGAAAGCTCTGAACTCTCAGTTCCTGGCCTCTCAGCTCCGAGTTCCCATCTCTGGCGATAAGGTCTGCTAAAAGTGAGCACACTCACTCCGGCAATCTCATCGCTAGCAGCGTCTGCGGATTCAAATATTCTCCTTGCCAGCGAACAGCCAGATGGAGATGCGGGCCGGTGGCACGGCCGGTGCCTCCGCTGAGCGCGATCTGCTGGCCCTTCTTTACTTCGTCGCCTTCCTTCACCAGAAATTTCGAGAGATGCAGATAGAGCGTCAGAAGGCCCTGGCCGTGGTCGATGACAACGCAGTTGCCTTCGAAGAACAGAGGCCGCGCGAGGATCACCTTGCCGCGATTGACGGCCGCGACTGGGGTTCCCGCGTGCGCTCGAAAATCAAGGCCTTGATGAGTAGCTTTGACCGAACCGTTAAATACACGTTGGACCCCGAAGATTTCGGAGATTTCAGCTTTGACTGGAGGCGTCGAATGAGCCCTGCCACTCGCGATCAGGGCTGAGAGTTTTGAAGGCTTCTTCCTTTTCCTTTTTGTCTTGTTCAATCTCGCGCTGCTCTTCGGGGTTCGGCGCGGTGTAGCGTTCGGGGACCTTGAGTACCACGCGAGGATAGCGGCGATGTTGAACCGGGATCTGCTTTTCGAAGGAAGTGCCGTGACCGGCAGCGGTTTCGGCGCGGAGTTCGAGCCGATAGGAACCGGGTCTGGTTTCGAGGCTGGCGCCGGCGATGGCGATCCACGACTTTGTCGGCGGGTCGAAGGTGAACGCTACTTCATGGCCGAGCCATTTGCCAGAGAGGCTGGTCGCGCTGCCTGGCGCCGCGACGCGAAAAATCACTGGGGATCCGTTCACGATTTGAGCCGGAAGGTAAAGGATTTTCCAACTCATCGGCTCGGCTCCAAAAGAATGTGCGGATAGGCATAGGAGCAGCAAGGCTAACAAGCATTGGCGCGCTCTAGTCATTCGAACCATCCACTGCGATAGGCGACCCACCAGGAGATAAACACTATCGGGATGCTCGATAGTAACGCCCACCATATGGGTAGAACAAAATCAGCGATCACGCCGAGTACGAGGAATACAAGCCAGAAAATCTTGCGCTCCATTTGTGAGTTCTCAGTCCTGGGTTTTACGTTCTCCGTTAAAGAGCTACTTCGGGCCGTTATCTGCTTTATGACGAAGCTGTTCCATTACACTCTGAATCAACTCCTTTGCGTCGGTCAGATTTTTCATGATTAGCTGGATGTCCATGGCGGGCTTGCCGGGCCAGCGCTGGCTCTGGCAATAGACACCGTGCTGGCCGACGAGCGCCATGGCGTCGGTGACGAGGTCCATGGTGACGGCGAGCCTGCCGCGCGGTACACCCAGCCGAGTTTCGAAGTGCTCGAGATCTTCCTGCTTTTCGTTGAAGACAGCCATGTACAGATTGTATCGAGAACAGATGTGGAGGGACCGATTGTGGCGATAGATTGCAATTGAGAAGTGCGTATAATTCTTAGGCACCTACGAATGAACGTTCAGGAGGAAAAAATCATGAAGAACCTGGTTTTGATTCCCGCAGTACTTTTTGCCATCGCGACCATCGCCGCCGCGCAGATGAATATGGGGCAGGACAAGGCGAAGCGTCCGAGCCCGCCGGCGAGTGCGGAATGCAAGTTCTCGGACGGTAAGACCGTGAAGATCGACTACTCCAGTCCGCGAGCCAAAGGGCGCAAGATTTTTGGCGGATTGGTACCGTTTGGCGAAGTGTGGCGCACCGGCGCGAATGAAGCGACCACTTTTGTTGCCGGCACGAACGTGAACGTGGGCGGCAAAGAAGTTCCGGCGGGCAGCTATACGATTTTCACGGTTCCAAAAGAGGATGCGTGGACGCTCGTCATCAGCAAGAAAACGGGAGAATGGGGCACGGATTACCCGGGAGAAAAGGAAGACCTGGCGCGAGCGCCGATGAGCGTTTCGAAGACTTCGGGTCCGGTCGAGAATTTCACGATCCACTTTGAGCAAGGCGGCAAGAAATGCTCACTGCATATGGAGTGGGAGAATACGCGGGCGACAGTGGAAGTTATGGAGAAATAGAAAAGCAGCTCTCGGCTCGCAGCTATCAGCTTTCAGCAAGACCGATTCGCTTGCGAAAACCGAGCGTTGCTGAAACTGATGGCTGCGAGCTGACCTAAGACCTTTCATGATCCGGATGATGCGCTTTTTGTGGAATTCGACTCGCGGGCATCGCATTGCGCCGTGGCGCAGTCCGTATCTTCTCTGGCGGATCGAGACTTATACGGGCGTCAAGATGACGCAGATTGGATTTCTCGAATTCTGGGAATTCCTGTGGACGGAGCGCGCCAACCTCTGGCGCTTCCTTAAATGGACAGGCGAGATGGACCGATACATCCACCCGAAGGCGAAGAGTTCTTAGGTCCCGCGTCTTACGTAGCCTCTATTCGCAGGCTAACTCCAAATTGAGATTTCACGCTTGAATGCGTGGGGTGGATGCCTTCTTCTGGCCGTCGCCAAAAATTTTACGGGCGAGCCATACTGGCGCGACAAAAACATGCACGGGATTGGTCAGAAAGGCCGGCTTGTTGCCTTCGATGAGGTGACCCAGCCACGCGAGGGCGAAGGCGGAGGGAATCAGAAGCAGCGCGATGATCCAATGCCACCAGACGACGATGACGGATGAGAAGCCGACCGGAATGGCGATCATGTGCAATGCGCGATTGACCGGATGGTTATGAGCTCCGTCATAATGCGAGTAAAGTCCCATTTTCGCCTCCCCACGTCCCATGCCTGAATTGCCAAGCATTATAGCGCTTCATGCGAATTCCGTTGGCCATCCAAGAGGCTGAAACGAAAGTTCGATCGCGATCACTATCACATAATTGCCAACTCATCAGAGTTCGCCAACTTATGGGCGGGCTTGTCGATCGGGGCACGGGCGGGTTCTTACGTGAGTTGCGGTCTCTTTCGCCTACCGGGGGTACTCCACAGACATGACACATATGTCATGTTGTTTACGGGGCTTTAGTCAGCGTTTTTCGCTGGGGACGGCCCCCGCAAATCTATGCCTCCGCGTGTACAATCCGGGGTATACTCACAGCTACCTGGAGTGCTGGGTTCTCGAACTCCCCATCGATGACCTGAGAACATATTGGCATGGGAGCAAGGCGCACTCCTGTGTGGGCTCTCCGGTCGCAGGCAACTCGAATGGATGAGCGGGATTACAAGGGCAACGACTCCGACAGCCCTACGTTGCATAACACCAGTCTGCCCAGGGATAAAGACTGGACCGCAACGGCCGCGCAGACGCCTCCACCCCCCTCGAAATGGCCCAAGTTTGACCCACCTTTGCCGGGAGAACCGTCCTCCGATTCCGATAGTCCGACCCTGCCGCATGGTTCACCGATTCCGGGCGCGACGCAGGCGATGCCTTATGTGCGTGGAGGGCCATCCTCGCCGCCGCCGAGTCCAAGCATATCGGGGCTCGCCGCTTTCCAATCGCTTCAAGTAGGCTCGCTGTTTGCGGGACGCTATGAAATTCTGGGCGTGCTTGGACAGGGCGGCATGGGGGCGGTCTACAAGGCACGCGACCGGGAGCTCGATCGACTGATTGCGCTGAAGGTGATCCGGCCAGAGCTGGCGACGGATCCTGCGATCCTGCAACGCTTCAAGCAAGAGCTGATTCTGGCGCGCAATATCACACATAAAAACGTCGTCCGCATTTTCGACCTGGGTGAATCCGAAGGCATTCGGTTTATCACCATGGAGTATGTGGATGGCGAGGACCTGCGGACGTTGCTGCGGCGCGCGGGAAAGTTCCCGCCCAAGGACACGATCTCGGTCATCGAACAGGTTTGCCGGGCGCTGGATGCGGCGCATGCCGAGGGCGTGATTCATCGCGACCTGAAACCACAGAACATCATGCGCGACAAGAACGGGCGCATCGTGGTCATGGACTTTGGGCTGGCGCGGTCGCTCGGCGAATCGGGCATGACGCAGACGGGCGCCATCGTCGGCACGATTGAGTACATGTCGCCGGAGCAGGCACTAGGGTCGCAACTGGATCAGCGATCTGACATTTTCAGCGTAGGACTGATCTTCTACGAACTGCTCACGGGCAAGGCTCCGTATGAAGCAGACACCGCAATCGCCAGCCTGATGAAGCGGACGCGCGAGGAAGCGCGCTCGGCAACCGATGTAGATGCATCGGTGCCGCGTTCGCTGAGCGCGATCGTGGCGCGTTGCCTGGAGCGAGAACCAGCGAACCGGTACCACTCAGTAGTCGAATTGCTCCAGCAATTGACGACTTGGGAGTCGAATCCGACGATCACGCCGGAGGCGCTCTCGAAGATGATTGCGCACCCGATCATCCGCCCGGCGCGAGTGCTGCTGGATCTCCCTGGAAAGCGGTGGATGTGGATCGCGGGTGCCGTGGTGGTGATCGGATTGGCGATCTTCAGCGGCCGCGAACTGGTGAACCGGGGAGGCCCGGGCGGCACGAGCGTGCAAGGAATTCCTTCACTGAAGCAGGGAAAATATGTGGCGATCCTGCCGATGAAGCTGGTGGGAGATCAGAAGGCGCTGGGGTATGTGGCCGATGGAATTGAGGAAGCGCTGTCGGCAAAGCTCTTTCAGTTGAAGGAAGTTCACGTGGCATCGGCTGACGCGGTGGAGCGAGAGGCGGCGAAAGACGAACCGCTCGCAAAACTGGCGCGGGCGGTGGGCGTGAATCTGGTTTTGCAGGGAATGGTACAGGGCAACGGCGATCGATTTCGCGTGACGCTGAGCCTAGACGATCCGGCGACCGGGCAGCGGAAGTGGAGCCAGGATTTTGAGGGTGCGCCGGGCGATGTGCTCACACTGGAAGATCAGATCTATGGCACTGTGAGCACGGCATTGGCGTTGAAGCCGACGGATGAAGAACAGGCGCGGGTAGGCTCGCATCCGACGGAAAATGTGAAGGCATACGATCTATATCTGCAAGGGCGCAATACGCTGCGCAACGGCCACAATCAGGATGCATTCAAACAGGCGGTGGGACTATTCGAGCAGGCGATCGAAAAAGACCCGAATTTTGCGCTGGCTTATACGGGACTCGCGGACTCAAGCGTGCGCATGTGGAACGAGACGAAGGAGAGCATCTGGGCGCAGAAAGCGGGGCTAGCGGCCCAGCAGGCAGAACGTCTCTCGAGCAATCTACCGGAAGTTCATATGTCGCTGGGCATGGTTTATTCCAACACCGGGAAGAACTCGCAGGCGATTGCGGAACTGAGGAAAGCTCTGGAGTTGGCGCCGAATTCGGATGAGGCGTATCGCAATCTAGGAGACGCGTATGGCCGGAACGGGCAGACGGAAGAGAGCATCGCGGCGTACCAGAAAGCGGTCTCGGCAAATGCATATAACTGGATGAACCACGTTGCGCTCGGCAAGGCCTACTTCGATCTAGGCGACTCAGCTAAAGCGCTTCCGGAATTTCAGAAGGTGACGGAAATCGCTTCCGATAATCCCACTGGGTATATGGACATCGGTTCGCTGTATTTGCGCGAAGGCAAATGGAGCGAGTCGATTCCGCAATTTCAAAAAGCGCTTGCGATTGCTCCCGATGCGGATACCTATTCAAATCTCGGCACGGCGGACTTCTTCCTGAAGAACTATGATCAGGCCACGAAGATGTATGAAAAAGCCGTCGAGATGAGGCCAAACGACGAGGTGCTCCTCGGCAACCTTGGCGACTCTTATCGCTGGTCCGGACATTCAGAGCAAGCCGGCGCAGCCTACGGAAAGGCGATCTCGCTGGCTTTCCAGGAGCTCCAGGTGAATCCACGGTCAGCCACCAGCATGAGCGACCTTGGCCTTCTGTATGCGAAAAAGGGAGATGCGACCAATGCCGCGCAATACACGAACCAGGCGCGCGCCATTAAGCCCGATGATTTGCAGTTCCTTTATTCGGAGGTTCAGGTGAAGACGCTGATCGGAAAACAGGATGAAGCGTTGAAGTTATTGAAGCAAGCGCTGGACAGGGGATATTCAGCGCAAGAGGCCTGGAACGATCCTGAGCTTCAGAAGCTCCAGGCCCTCCCGCAATTTTCACAACTGATCAACGAACACTCGAAGAAAAGCCACTAAGCGTTAAAGCGATTCTTCCACACCTTGCGGCGCGAGATGATCGCTCCCAACCCCGTTACCATCAAGCCGAGCGTCGCTGGTTCCGGAATCGTTCCAGAAGATCCATGCCCCGTTACCTGAATGCCACCTGGCCAGCAGCTTCCCCTGACGCAGGCAAAGTCGATCTGGAAATTCCCGCCTGCCACAATACCGCTGTCTCCCCAGTTGTTGTGGCCGCCTCCACCATTGCTCAACAGATATCTGAACAGCACCATCCTTGAGGGTCGTGACGGTGCAACTGGCGAATATCGAGGAGTGGCAGCTAACGTCCGCTGCAGGTACGCCAGTCTCGACTAGCTTGAGCGAGTTCCAACTCTTTCCGCTGTCGTTAGTGAAGAACAAAGCGCCGGAACCGCTTTCAGGAATGGTGAAACTAAAGTTGAAGCCCACGCCCACGCATTGCGGGCACTTTCCCTGAGCAATATTGTCACCGCCGGCGCCTTTGACGATGATTTTAGGGTCTTGAATTCCGTCCGCAAAGGCCAAGGTGGACGCCACCATCACAAGCAAAGCTAACGCACAGATTCTGGAAGTCTTCATTCGAATACCTCTGATTTTTCGGAAAGCCTTGTCGGGCGCGCTTTCCCCAAACTTCGGTCAGTCGCCAGAGGTTAGCCGTTTCAACCAGGAGGGTCAAGCGGAAAGAGCCCTATTCTCAGAAGATTTAGTGCAGAGATGCAAAGTGTTGCGTAGGCAGCGTCGCGCGTGTGCAGGTTTCTGCACAACGATGCGATTTCAACACATGGTGGGTATTGCGGAATCGATCGGTTCTGCGGAAAAAAGCCGGAGCTATTTCAGCTCCGGCTGTCCAGTTGGTGTGCGCCCGGATAAACTTTCTTGTCGACCGTCTGCAGGCACGGACGAACCGCCCGTGCCGCCAAAACTCAAGCGCTGCGGCGTGGCCGCACGGTCAGGTCCCGCACCTGCGCCAGAATGCTCGACATCTGCATGCCGTTCAGTTGAGAAATGAACGGTAATACGTCGGCGACAAATTGATCTTCCATCAGTTCCCGTACCTCTTCTTGACGGCTACGTTCGCCACCGGAAAGAAGGCTGGGAACACTCACCTCGAGTGCGCGCGCCAGGCGTTCGAGCGAAGAAAGAGTCGGAGTCGCCTTCTCATTCTCGATCTTCGAAACATATGTGCGCGGGACGGACATACGCAACGCAAGTTGGCGCTGGCTCATCCCATTGCGTAAACGCAACGCGCGAATGGATTGCGCCAGGTGCAGGTGTCCGCGACCGTGAGCGTTGATGTTGACCGGGGGCGCTTGTGGCTCCGGCGAAAGGGCAGCAAGCTCTGCTTCGTCCTCGTCCAATGACAAGTGGCAACGGCGACAGAGGCTATTAGTTGTACGGAATTGAACCAGCAGACAGTGATCGCAACGAACAACCTCCCGTGAGTCGACGGGAGCAAGTGTAGTGGCCATCAGCGTTTTGGGAGTGCCAGAGCGGGGGCTACTCTCAATGCCGAACTGACAGCTAATTTGCGGGAGTGGGGCTGTGGAAGTCAAGCGAAAACCGCAGAGAAGCAAGGTATTTGTCCGGTAAAATCCGTATGAGGTTGCCAAAAGTGGGGGAAATCGTGGACAAAGCGACAAATGAGCGCGCGGCGGCATGGTGTTTACTAACTGAGTTCACCCAGTCAGAAAGTCTGCGTAAGCATGCCCTTGCGGTCGAGGCGTGCATGCGCGCCTATGCCCGCAAGATGGGCGCGGACGAGGAATTGTGGGGCATGGTGGGATTGATCCATGACTTCGACTATGAGAGGTATCCGAGCGCGGAGGATCATCCATACCGTGGGAATGAGATATTGAAGGAGCGTGGCTATTCGGAAGAAGTGCGGCGCGCCATCATGTCGCACGCCGAATACACGGGCGTTGCTCGCGTGACGCCGATGGAAAAAACACTGTTTGCGTGCGACGAGCTGGCAGGATTCATAACGGCATGCGCGCTGGTAAAACCGGGGAAATCATTGGCTGAAGTCGAGGCGAAATCGGTGCGAAAGAGAATGAAGGATAAAGCCTTCGCGAGGAGCGTCAGTCGTGATGACATAACGGTTGGCGCGGCGGACCTGGGCGTGGAACTCGAAGAGCATATTGCCTTCTGCATTGAGGCGATGAGGGGAATCGCGGTGGAACTGGGGCTTGATGGAAGCGCGCTTCGGCCCGCGTCCGGTGGGGCGGCGTAGGGAGCGGCGCATGGAAATGGCCGCGCGGTGCGCGGTTTAGCCGGGCAAAAGAAAAACCTCCATCTGATGGATGGAGGTTTCTCGCTTATGGGTCGCCACTTCGCGCGCTGAAGTTTAGCGTGGCGCGTTCGTTCCGCTATTAATGTGCCGCGCGAGCTTGCTGGTTTTTCGTTTGCGATTTGGTTTTTGAATTTCCGCCGAGCAATCCGAAGATATCAAGGCTCTTGTTGCTGGCGACGAAGACCTGTCCGTTGGCAACCACAGGAGCAAGGTTGGAATTTCCGCCGGTGTTAGGCCAGTAGCCGGCCTTCATGCGGAACGTTTTTTTCATCGTAGCCTTACCGGAGGCGGGGTTAAAGGCATAGAGGAAGACAGGATACTTGCCCGCGGTTTGCGGGCGAGAGACCGCCCAAATGACCGCGTTGCTGTTGCCGTTGGATGAGATGGCAGTGAAGAAACCTGGATCCTGCAGGGTGGCGATATAAGACGAGGTCTTCAGTTGAGTGAGGGATGGTTTGGGTGAGGTCTGGAGCTGCCAGATGCGGACCAGATTGCCACCACTCGATACGACGCGCGGACCGCTCGCGTCCTGATAATAGGACTGGCCGCACCAGCAGCCGCCTATGCCGTAGGTGCCCAGAACATTGTTCTGGTTCGGGGAATAGCCTCCGAGATTGTCCTCATTCATGAAGATACATGTTGCCGTCTTTGCCGGCAGCGACGGCCAGATGCGGAATCGAGCCCTGCTGATCGGGAAGAATCAGAGCGCCGCCCGATCCGAAGTCGACATCGCCCTGATCGAGCGAGACCTGGTTGGAGGGCGTGAAGACATCGAGCACGGTGGTAAGGGTGGGCGAGATTTTTACAACACTCTCCTGAATGTTGGTGACGCCATCGTAGGTGTTCGCGTCGGAGTTGCCGGTCACGAATAAAATGTTGCCGGAATCGTCGGCCGCGAGACCGTATCCGGACATCCAGATGGAAGAAAGAAAAAAGCTGTCGCTGTTGGTAGCCTGAATATCGAGGAGCTGATTAGATGGGAAGGGCGCGAGCGTGCCAGCAGTCCAACCAAGAAGCCAGCCGCGCGAGAGGTTGCCCGAGTAGTCGCAGAAGCTGCCAAAGCCCGCATAAACACTGCCGTTGGCAAGCAAAAGGCCGGGACGCTGGCGCTGGTACTTGCCGTTGAAGGTGAAGGTCGACCCGTCGCTGAGGGTATGCGAAGCGGTCACGACTTGGGCGGAGACCTTATCGGTGAGACTGCCAAGATCGAGCGCATGAATGCGATAGGTCGGGCCGCTCTTATCCTGGGTGTAGATCATCACGTACAGCGTGTTGCTCGCCGGATCGATCACGGGGGTGGAGTTGATGCCGACGTTGGGGCCGTTGTTGGTGCAGCCCAGCGGATAGTGCACGGGCGTGCCGAAATTGGGATTCAAGAGAATGGCGCCGGAGTGCACGTCGACGGCATAGACGGTGTTGCCCTCGGTGGCGACGTAGGCAACGTCATGGGTCGTTCCCTGATATTGGCCGGCAGTGATCATGACGCCCGGAACTACCAGAGGTTGCGCATCGACCTGGTCGTCGAGAGCGACGGAGTGCTGAAGACCGAAGCTGGCCCTGGTCACGTTGGCCGGGGTTAGGGTGGTCTCGTTGGGATTCCATCCGGTGCGGTAGTTATCGAAGTGATAGGTGGTAACGGCGGTCTGGCCGGCGGCGAAACAGGCCGTGAGGACGATTATGGCGGCGAGGGCCGGGCCGAAGTTCGCGGTGGAAGACTTCCTGATAAAACTCTCTCTGGTAAATCCGGACATTTTAAGATCCTCTTTTTCGTTGAGAAAAGATTCGACAGTTGCACACTGCGGAATCCTGGTTCCGTGCGAGCACTTCAAAATCATTGGGGAACAGCGGCAGAACCTAGCGATGCTTCGTGCCTCGCGGGGAGGAGACATCAAAGCGCGATGAGTTTAATTCATTGCTAGAGCCGCTGTAAACAGTGCATTCCGTTTCGCAAAATTGCCGAAAAATTGCATGCCGACATGGGGAGCACGCAGAGCGCGGCGCATCGGAGGATCAGGTATTTGCCTGCTGCCGGGATTTACTTGCTGCGAGCCAGCGCTAGTAGAGCACGGCAGCGAGGCGGCCTTCAGCAATAAGTGCAGCAATGCGGGCAAAATCCTGATACATGACGCGGTCTTTTTGCATGATGGCGCACACGGAGCGAATGGCGGAGTGAGCGCGCTGCAATGGCTTGGATGGCTTCAGAGGCGCGAGAAAGTCGATGGCTTGCGCAGCCGCCATGGCTTCGATGGCCAATGTGTTGCGCGTGTTTTCGACAATTCTTTTCAGCTTATTGGCCGCTGTCATGCCCATGGAGACGTAATCTTCTTTGTTTCCGGATGTGGTGATGGAATCGACCGACGCAGGATGAGCGAGTACTTTGTTTTCGCTGACAAGAGCGGCGGCCGTAACCTGCGGCATCATGAATCCCGAATTGAGTCCGGCGCCCGGCGCCAGAAAGGGAGGCAATCCCTCGCTGAGCGCGGGATTCACGAGCCGTTCGAGCCGGCGCTCGCTGATGCCGGCGAGAGCACTGAGAGCGATAGCGAGAAAGTCGAGAGCAAACGCAATCGGCTCGCCGTGAAAATTCCCGCCTGACAGGACTTCGCCTTCACCATCGATGGCTTTCGAGTTCTTGACGAAAACGAGCGGATTGTCGACAGCAGAATTGATTTCCCTCTCGAACACCGCGCGGCAATGGGAGAGCGTGTCACGCACGGCGCCGTGCACTTGCGGTATGCAGCGCAGAGAGTAAGCGTCCTGCACGCGGCCGCAGTCACGATGGGACTCGCGAATTTCGCTGTCATTCAGCAGGCGGCGGAGGTTGGAAGCAGTTTTGATTTGGCCGGGATGGGGACGCGCCTTCTGAATGCGCTCATCGTAGGCGACATCTGTTCCTTTGAGCGCGTCGCACGACATAGCGCCGATGACGTCGGCGGAATCGACCAGCGTCTCGGCGGCAAGTTGCATCAGCGTGCCGATGGCGAGCATGGCCTGCGTGCCGTTGATGAGCGACACAGCTTCCTTGGCCTCGAGGACGACGGGTTTGATTTGCGCCTGCTTGAGAGCGTCGGCGCTAGGAATGCGAGCGCCTTTCTCGTCGAAACATTCGCCTTCCCCGATGAGCGCGAGCGCGAGATGCGCCAGAGGAGCAAGGTCACCGCTGGCGCCGACGCTTCCCTGCGAGGGCACAAACGGCGTGATGCGGCGATTCAGCATTTCGCAGATGCTGTCAATAGTCGAAGCTCGCACGCCCGAATTGCCTTTGGCGAGCGAGTTTGCGCGCAGCAACATCATGGCGCGGGTGTCGGGGATGGACAGCGGTTCGCCGACTCCGACGGCGTGTGAGCGAATGAGATTGACTTGCAGTTCGCGGATTTGGTCGCCGGCGATGCGAACGTCGCTGAGTTTGCCGACGCCAGTGGTGATGGCATAGGAGACCTCATTGTTAGCTACCAGCGCGTCGACGACGGCGCGGGCGCGGTCGACGGCTTGTCGCGCATCGGCGAGGAGGAGTACGGGACGATTTTCGGCGGCGACTTCGCGCACCGTTTCGAGAGTCAGATCGTTTCCATTGATGTGTAGAGCTTGCACGATAGTTTCTGGGTGCCTCGCTTTATTTTTTATTTCCCTTGCACAACAACTTTGAACGGATACAAGGTGGCCGACATTACACCACGCATTACGGCCGGATCGCTATTCATAATCTGGCGTGCAGCATCTTCGGACTCGGCTCGAAAGACTGCGAGTCCCATCGTGTTTTCGTCTGTGGTTAGCGTGCGTCCGACAAGAATGATGACGCCTTTGGCATTGAGGTCCTGAAGGTAGGCGAAATGTTCGGCAACAGCACTCTGCTCAGAGGGCGTCGGACCAGTACGCAGCATGTCTCCGCGAACCAGTTGCAATTTGTAAAGGAATTCCTGCATCCAGACTTCTCTCTGTCTTCTCGTTGTCCCTATCGTCCCACAGCAGCACGAAACACGTGCAGGTATTTCTCCGGCAGTTTGCGTGGCTTCATTTGCCCACTGGCCACAATGTGGGTGGTTTCGCCTTCGGCGAGAATCTGGCCGGTTTTCCCGTTTCGCAACTCGTATCCGAAGTGAACCACTTTTTCGCGAACCTGCTTTAAATGAGTTTGGACTATAACCTCGTCATCATAGTGCACCGGCGCCTTGTAGCGGCAGCGGGCATCGACGACTGCAATGAAGCAGTCATCTTCGGCTTCCATTTGTTTATAGCTGAAGCCGAGTTGGCGAAGGAGTTCGACACGACCCACCTCGAACCAGATGAAGTGATTGGCGTGATAGACGACGCCCATCTGATCGGTCTCGGCGTAGCGGACTCGAATGCGGGTTTCGTTCACGGCTGCTTGCGGGGTCGCTACGCGGTCATTCTGTTAGCGGGGTCATCATTCGCCTGTCCAATTTGGTTTGCGCTTTTCGAGAAACGAAGAGATGCCTTCGCGAAAATCGTGGGTGGCGCGGATGCCGGCATTTTCGCGGATAGCGGCTTCGATTTGCTGGTCGAGTTCGGCGCGCGCATGTTCGGTGAGCAGGCGCTTGGTGTAGGCGAGCGAGAGCGGACTGTTTTCCATCAACTGGGCGGCGAGTTCGCGGGCACGATCCATTAGTCTTTCAGGCGGGACAATTTGCGTGAGGAGGCCGATACGCATCGCTTCCTCGGCGTCGAAAATGCGGCCGGTGAGGAGAAGATCGCGGGCAATTTTTTCGCCGACCTGGCGAAGAAGAAAAGTGGAGACGATGGCGGGGACGAATCCGATGCGTACTTCTGTGTAGCCGAACTTGGCTTCTGGCACGGCGAGTGTGAAGTCGCAGAGCAGCGCGAGCCCGGTGCCACCCGCGATAGCCGCTCCATTTACGGCCGCAATGGTCGGCTTGGGAAACTCATAGAGCGAGCGGAATAGGCTGACCATGGTGCGGGAGTCGGCGAGGTTCTGCTCGGGCGAGCGGCCGATGAGCTGCTTTAGATTTTCCAGATCCATGCCGGAGGAAAAGGCCTTGCCGGCTCCGGTCACGATCAGTACACGCGCCGGGGAAGATTTTACTTCGTCGAGGGCTCGCAGAAGGTCAGCGATGAGTTCGTAGCTGATGGCGTTGCGCTTGTCGGGCCGGTTGAACGTGATTGTGGCGACGCCTGAGTCTTGCGCTAATTGAAGTGTGCTATAGGGCATCAGGATTTTTTCAACACCGATTCACGGAGACTCTGGGAACACTTTCTTGGACGATTAGTCATGGATGGTTTCCATGGCCGAGGCGTACCTTGCGCCGAGTTCTGCGCTGGCTTTTCGCAGCGCGTCCAGCGGTTTGAGCTGCGGCAGTTGGGCGTCGTTGGCGGACAGGACCTCGATTACTTTTTCGGTGGCGATATTGCCTACAAGCGCGTCTTGCGCGAAGGGGCAACCGCCTAGCCCGCCTATCGCTGAGTCGAAGCGGCGGCATCCGGCTTCGTAGGCGGCTAGGATTTTTGCCGGGGCTTCCTCGGGGCGGCTGTGAAGGTGGACGCCGATGTCGAGGTAGTCGAACTTCGACATTACGGCGGAAACTACTTCTCGAATTTGCGCGGGTGATGCAACGCCGACCGTGTCAGCCAACGAAATTGTGTGGATGTTCTGGACTTCGAGCAGATCGATGGCGTCGACTATTTCATTGATGTTCCACGGGTCTCCGTAGGGATTGCCGAAGGCCATCGAGATATAGACGACTGTATCCAGGCCGGCTTCGTCGGCGATCTTCTCTATTTTTTCCAGTTCTTCGATTGCGTCTTCCAGCGACTGACGCTGGTTGTTTTGCAGGAAAGTTGGCGAGATGGAGTACGGAAAGCCCAAGGTGCGGACGGCGTCGGTCTTGACGGCGCGTTGCGCGCCTTTTTCGTTCACTACGATGCCGATAATTTCTACGTCGTCGGGCGGATCGAGTTCCTTTAGAACGTCCGCCGAGTCGGCCATTTGCGGGACGGCGTTAGGCGAGACAAAGCTGACGGCGTCGATGTGCTTGAAGCCCGCGCTGATCAGGGCTTGAAGATAGCTGACCTTCAGATCGGTCGGAATCTGGCCTTTTAGGCCTTGCCACGCATCGCGGGGGCACTCGATTAGTTTGATTTGCTCCGTCATTAAAATTCTCTTCCGCGGATCACACGGATTCTCGCGGATAAAGATCTTGACAATAGAATTAGAAAATCCGTTTTCGTCCGTGCAAATCCGCGGAGAAGAAGTTAAGTTTGCAACACTCCTACTTTGAACTCCGGCACTTCGGGATTCAACGACGCGGCCTCGAGGGCTTGCGTTATTGCTTGCCTGGTTTCCATGGGATCGATGATCTTGTCGATCCACAATCTCGCGGCGCCGTAGCGCGGGTCCGTTTGTTCTTCGTACGTTTTCTTAGTTGCGTCGAAGAGTTCCTTTCTTTCTTCTTCGCTCAACTTCTTCCCGCTGCGCTCCAGTTGCTTGATCTTGATTTCTACCAGCGTGCCCGCGGCTGAGTCGCCGCTCATGACCGCGTATTTTGCGGTGGGCCAGGCAAAGACGAGTCGCGGGTCGTACGCTTTGCCGCACATGGCGTAATGTCCTGCGCCGAAGGAGCCGCCCACTATTACCGTGATTTTTGGCACTACCGAATTCGATACGGCATTCACCATCTTCGCGCCGGCTTTGATGATGCCGCTCCATTCGGCGTCGCGGCCAACCATGAAACCGTTGACGTCGTGGAAGAATACGAGCGGGATCAGGTTCTGGTTGCAGTCCATGATAAAGCGGGCGGCCTTTTCGGCGGACTCGGTGTAGATTACGCCGCCGAATTCTACGCGCTTGTGGCCTTCGTGATCGGTCTGTTGGGCGTGGAGTTTTTGATTGGCCACAATGCCGACCGCGAAGCCTCCAATGCGGGCGTAGCCGCAGAGCAGAGTTTTGCCGTACTCGGGCTTGTATTCGTCGAAGCGGCTTTCGTCGACGATGCGCGCGAGAATCTCCTTCATGTCATAGGGGCGCGCAGACGAAGCGTCGTAAATACCGTAGATTTCTTCGGCCGCGAGCGCGGGATCGGCAGGCTTCTTACGGTCCCAGAGCGATTGGCGCCGGTATCCCCACTTTTCGATCAGCGAGCGGATGCGCGCGATGCAGGCTTCGTCGTTCGGTTCGCGGAAGTCGACGGTGCCGCTGATGGCAGAATGCATCGCGGCGCCGCCGAGTTCGTCGGCGGAAACTTTCTGTCCGATGGCGGCTTGCACCAAGGCGGGACCCGCAAGGAATAACCCGCTGCCATCGGTCATCAGGACGTGGTCGCACATGACGGGCAGATAGCCTCCGCCCGCGACGCACATGCCCATGATGGCGGCGATCTGCGGAATGCCCATGGCCGACATGACGGCGTTGTTGCGGAAGACGCGACCGAAATCGTCGGTATCGGGGAAGACGTCTTCCTGGAGAGGTAAAAAGACGCCAGCGGAATCGACCAGGTAGAGGGTGGGGATGCGATTTTCCATCGCGATGTTCTGAGCGCGAATGACCTTCTTGGCGGTCATGGGGAAGAACGCGCCGGCCTTCACGGTCGCGTCGTTCACGATAAGCATGACGAGACGGCTGTGCACGCGAGCCAGGCCGGTGATGACGCCAGCGGCGGGAGCACCTCCCCATTCTTCGTACATATTGTGGGCGGCGTAGAGGCCCAGTTCGAAGAAGGTGCCAGCGTCGGCAAGGAGATTGATGCGCTCGCGAGCAGTGAGGCGCGACTTGGCGTGCTGGTTTTCGATGGCCTTCGAGCCGCCGCCTTCGCGAATCTTCTCTTCTTCGTTCCGAATCTGGGCGACCAGTTCGGCGAGGGCGCGCATGTTGGACTCGAAGCGCAAAGATGAGGGATCGATCTTGGTGGCAAGGACGTCGTTGATGGCGATGGCCGTGGAGTCAGTACGTTCGGGCATGGGAGCGGACGATAACCTTTTAATATACCAGCGGAGGAGCGGATCGACGGTTCGCGCCGCTCTGGATCTGGCGCAACGCTGCGCCCATGGGATCATCGTTAACTGCATTCACCAGGCCGATCTCTAGGGCGCGTTGTGCGCTGACTTTCTCGGCCGCAACAAGCAATTCCAGAGCTCTTCCCTTCCCGATCAAACGTGGCAGGCGTTGCGTTCCTCCCCAACCTGTAAGCAAGCCGAGTGCAGCACCGCGATGGCCAAAGACGGCGCTGGGAGCGGAAATTCGGCAATGGCACGCGAGCACCAGATCGAGCCCTCCGCCCATGCAATGGCCGTCGATGGCGGCGATTACCGGCGCTGGATAATCGGCGATAGAGCGCATCAATGCTTGTCCCATGGCAGAGAATTCGTAGGCTTCGGGACCGATGAGCTTCGCGATTTCGTTGAGATCGGCGCCGACGGAGAAGTTGCGTTCACCACGGATGATGAGTGCTTTGGGGGCCAACTCGGGCGATGAGCGCGGATAAGACCCTAATTTTTCTATTTCGTGGGTCAACTCCGTGACTTTGTCCCGAGTCAGTCGATTCATTCCATCTCGCGAAACAAGCGTAATGATGCATGCGTCGCGATGGCGCGTGATGACGACATGTTCACTGTCTGGAATGAGTAAGTTTTGGTAGGGAGGGAGCACGCTTATGCCGGGGCATTCGGTCTGGAGCATCGTCCAACTAACCCGCGGTCGGGATGCTTTGCGTTTTCACATTCTCGCGGATGAATTTTACGATGTCGTCCATGGGCGTGCCCGGCTGAAAGATGCCGGAGACGCCCGCTTTTTTTAGACCTTCGATGTCCTGGTCGGGAATGATGCCGCCGACCAACAGGAGAACATCGTCCATTTTATTTTGCTTGAGCAGATCCGTGACGCGGGGGACGATGGCGTTGTGCGCGCCGGAGAGAATGGAGAGGCCGATGACCTGGACGTCCTCCTGGAGGGCAGCGTTGACGACCATTTCGGGGGTTTGGCGGAGACCGGTATAGATGACTTCCATGCCAGCGTCGCGCAGGGCGCGGGCAATGACTTTTGCGCCGCGATCGTGGCCGTCGAGGCCGGGTTTGGCTACTAGGACGCGTATTTTTTGGTCGGGATTCGGTTTGCCCATGATCCCTCGAGACGACGGTACTCCTCAGTCATTTAATCACAGGAGCCGCAACTGCGCTATGTGCATGCCGGCAGTCGGGTGACCGGGGTGGGACGCCAAGAAAAGATAGGTGAGGACGACGCCATGACGGCCAAGGGATGCCTGCGCTACCGCAAAACCATTGTGCGACTCAACCTAAGGTTTCACTCCCAACTGCCAGAATAAGAATGAGTACATATCCGTGCTGTCTTCGACTTGCTTGGCTACAGGCTTGCCCTGACCGTGGCCCGCCTTACTGTCGATGCGGAGCAGGATGGGACGGTCCTTGCTGGCGCCATTCTTGGCCTCGGCTTGCATGAGCGCAGTCATTTTTTTGGCGTGCATTGGGTCCACGCGCGTGTCGGTGTCGGCGGTCATAAATAGGATGGAGGGATATTCCTGTCCAGCCTTCACGTGATGGTAGGGCGAATAGGCGTAGATGAAGTCGAATTGCTTGGGATCGTCGGCGGACCCGTATTCGGGGATCCAAAGTTTGGCGATCTGGAAATTCTGGTAGCGCAGCATATCGAGCAGCGGCACCTGGCATACGACCGCGCGGAAAAGATCGGGACGTTGGGTGATCATCGCGCCCATCAGCAGGCCGCCGTTTGATCCGCCGAAGATGGCGAGATGATCTTTGTCGGTGTACTTTTCGGAGATCAAATATTCGGAAGCGGCGATGAAGTCGTCGAATACATTCTGCTTCTTCTCCAGCATGCCAGCTCGGTGCCAATCTTCGCCAAACTCGTTGCCGCCGCGAAGGTTGGCAACCGCATAAACGCCACCGTGCTCCATCCAGAGGTACATGCTGCGGTTGAAACCGGGACTCATCGAAATGTTGAAGCCTCCGTAGCCGGTAAGCAAAGTGGGATTCTGCCCGTTCTTGAGGAGACCTTTCTTGCTGACGATGAACATCGGAATCCGGGTGCCATCCTTGGAGTGGTACCACTCCTGACGAACGTCGTAGTCGGAGGGATCGATAGAGGGCGCGTCGACCTTGGCCCATAGCTCCGCCTTGTTGGAAAGGAGATCGTAGCGGTAAACGGAGGGGGGAACGGTGAAGGACTGGAACGAATAAAAAATCTCGTTGATGTCATAGCGGCCGGTAGCGGCTGGAACGCTGCCGAGAGAAGGCTGCGGTATGTCGGAGAGGTATTTACCGTCAAGGGAGTAGAGTTTCAGCTCGGCCGCGACGTTGTGCTCATATTGCAAAAAAAGCTTGCCGCCGGTGACGCTGGCGTTTTGCAAAACGGCGTCGGTCTCGGGGATAAGTTCCTTCCAGTTGGCGCGCTTGGGGTTTGAAGCATCGGCAACGAATACGCGATAGTGCGGAGCGTCTTCATTGGTGGTGATGTAGATCTTGCCCTGAAAGAAATCGCCCCCGTAGAGGAACTCCTTGCCCGTAGTCATTTCGACCGGCGGGTTTTTGGCGTGGGGATCGGAATGGCGATCCAGCAGGTACATCTCGGTTTTGGACCAGCCTTCTTCCAGGTTGATCAGAAGCCATCGGTCGTCGTCGGAGAGGGTAACCGTCGGGACGTTCTGCGGATTACGCTTGTCCTCGAAAACGAGCGGATCGGTGGCAGGATCGGCGCCCAGTTGGTGGAAGAAGAGCTTGACGTGATAGACCTCTTCCCCTGGCGGAACGTCGCCTTTACGGGGATGGCGTGTGTAGTAGAAGCCAGAATCATCTTTTAGCCATGCGAGGCTGGTAAAGCGGGTACGGTCGATCGCATCCGGGAGTGTTCGTCCGGTCGCAGTCTCAATAATGTGAAGGGTGCTCTCTTCCGAACCACTGTGCGAAGTACCGTACGCGACATACTTGCCATCATCGGAAGGGAACCACCAGTCCAGCGCGACGGTGGCGTCGGCGGAGAGCTTGTTGACATCAAGCAGTACGCGGTCCTCACCCTTCAATCCTTCGCGCACATAAAGAAGAGGCTGATTCTGGCCGGCAACGCGGCGCGTGAGGAAGTAGTATTTACCACCCATCTGCGGCGCGCTCACCACGCCAATGGCCAAGAGCTGCGAGAGGCGGGCGTTGATCTTGTCGCGGCCAGGAAGGGGATCGAGCATGGACCGGGTGTAGGCAAGTTGTTCGTCAACAAAGCGCTGTGTATCCGGATCGTTGGAGTTCTCCAGATAACGATAGGGATCGACGATCTTGTGACCCTGAACCGTGTCCTCCACAGGGACAACCTTGGCCTTCGGCGGCCCAAAGGGTGATGGTGCGTCTCCAGCGACTGCGATGGCAGCCATTCCAAAAAAAGAGAGAAAGAAAACAGTCAACAAACGCAACCCCCCGAGCATAGGCGCCTCACTTTCGGTGTAGACCTTTGTTGTGGACGTGACATTCACAAATAGGTTAGCAGAGTGGCCTGGGAGAGATGCCTTTCCGGCGGGCGGATTCGCCTTTGCAATCTATTGTGCTTTGGGCAGAACTGGATTTGATGAGTGAGTCGAAAGTCGATGATCATGAGGCCGTGGAGTTCCTACGGTATCGAGCCAATCGCAGACGCGCGGCCTCACAGTTTTTTGCTGGAATCAGCAACGCAAATGTCGAGGTTAGAAAAAAGTTAGACCGCCGGGTTCGAATCACCCAAAATCCCCACACGGAAGGACACATGTCTGCTCGCACTGAAGCTTAGCTCCAGGCCGCGAATCGTTTCCAATCGGGTGTGCGCTCTGATATGATTTTCCTGAACACACTGTCGAGTAAACAGCGTGTATTCACTCCTCAGTAGCTCAATGGCAGAGCATCCGGCTGTTAACCGGAGGGTTGTAGGTTCGAGTCCTACCTGAGGAGCCATTCTTT